>NC_019903.1:1300000-2500000 GCF_000243135.2 Desulfitobacterium dichloroeliminans LMG P-21439
CTGGGTCCGGCAGTGATTTATCAGCTCCTCGAGGCCGGATTGATCAAAGATGCAGCGGATCTATATTCCTTAGAGTTTGATGCTCTGGTAGAACTGGAGCGGATGGGGAAGAAGTCCGCCGAAAATCTTTTAAATGCTATCGTTCAGAGTAAGGAACGAGGTCTGGCACCTTTGATTTTTGGTTTGGGAATTCGCCATGTGGGAGAGAAGGCTGGTAAGATTTTAGCGCAAAAATACGGAACCATGGATGAATTAGCAAAAGCCAGCAGTGAAGAACTGCAGGGGATCCCGGACATCGGTCCGGCCATGGCCCAAAGTATTGCTCGATTCTTCCAACAAGAGAGCACTCACAGCTTCTTGGCCAAGCTTCGTCAGGCCGGAGTGGATATGACCGCTCAGCGCTCCACGAAGGCACAGGTTTTCGCTGGTATGAGCATCGTGGTCACGGGCTCCTTGGAACACTGGGATCGTCAATTTGCTGAACAGCTCATCGAAGAGCATGGTGGCAAGGCCGCCAGCAGTGTCAGCAAGAAAACAGCCTTTGTGGTGGCTGGGGAAAAGGCGGGTTCAAAGTTAACGAAAGCTAAAGAATTGGGAATCCCCGTCTTGACGGAAGAGGAATTTGCTAAGCTGTTGCCCTAAGGGCTTGGTTTTGCTACACTATCAATTATCATAATTTAGGTCGAGTAGCTCTTACTTGGCTTAATTTTGTAGAGTAAATATATGTAGGATGGTGGAAAAAAGTGAAGATATCACGGGAAGAAATCGAACATGTAGCATTGCTTGCTCGCTTGGAATTGACGGAGGAAGAGCTGATTACAAATACCGAACAGTTGAATTCCATCCTCGACTATGCAGCTATGCTAGAGAAGCTCAATACGGATGATATTAAACCCACGGCTCATGCTGTTCCTTTACATAATGTGCTGCGTGAAGATCAAGTGCAGCCCTCTATGGATCGTGAGAAAGTACTCGGCAATGCGCCGCAAGCTGAAGGCGGCTTCTTTAAAGTACCGCGGATTGTTTAATTGGGGAAGGGGAAATAGACTTCATGGAGATAACGACGCGAACGATTGGGGAGCTGCACGAGCTTTTAGAAAGCAAGGCCATCAGTGCCACAGAGCTTGCCCAGGGGTTCTTAGCTAGAATAGAATCAGTAGACCCTGAGATTAAAGCCTTTATCACGGTAACCAAGAAAACAGCTCTCGAACAGGCGAAGGCTGTGGATGAAAAGCTGGCGCGAGGAGAAAAGCTCGGAGCACTTGAGGGAATTCCCATGGCTCTCAAAGACAATCTCTGTACAGAGGGCATTCGGACCACTTGCTCCTCAAAAATCTTAGACAATTTTATCCCGCCCTACAATGCGACAGTGACCGATAAACTCAAGGATGCCGGTGCCGTTCTTTTAGGCAAGCTCAATATGGACGAATTCGCCATGGGCTCCTCCACAGAAAACTCAGGATTTTTTGCTACTCGCAATCCTTGGGATCTTGAACGGGTACCGGGAGGATCTTCGGGGGGTTCGGTGGCTGCTGTGGCGGCCGATCAAGCGGTATTTACACTCGGCTCCGATACAGGGGGCTCGATTCGGCAGCCCGCGGCTTTTTGCGGCGTCGTCGGCTTAAAGCCCACCTATGGGTTGGTGTCTCGCTATGGACTCATTGCCTATGCTTCATCCTTGGATCAAATCGGCCCAGTGACCAAAACGGTGGCGGATAATGCTTGGGTTCTCAATGCCATTGCCGGGCATGATGCCAAGGATTCCACTTCCGTGTCCTTGGCGAAGCCAGATTATACTCGTTCTTTAACAGAAGATATTCGGGGGCTACGCATCGGGGTGCCTCAGGAATACTTTGGTCAAGGAATGGATCCCCAGGTTGAAACCGTCCTTCGGGAGGCTATCCGTACCTATGAAAGTCTCGGAGCAATCGTTGAGGAATGCTCCTTACCCCATACGGAATATGCCATGCCGGCCTACTATTTGATTGCTACAGCAGAAGCCAGCTCTAACTTGGCGCGCTATGATGGGGTTCGTTATGGGCATCGCACAGAATCCCCAGAGGATATCCTCAGCATGTTTTGCAAAACCAGGGCCGAAGGTTTCGGCTCAGAGGTGAAGCGCCGGATTATGCTGGGAACTTATGCGTTAAGTGCCGGTTATTATGATGCCTATTATTTAAAAGCCCAGAAGGCACGCACCTTAATCGTGCGGGATTTTGACCAAGCTTTTGAAAAATATGATGTACTGCTTTCCCCGACTACCCCCACAACCGCTTTTCGGATTGGGGAAAAATCTTCTGACCCTCTGACCATGTATCTGTCCGATGTGTGCACTGTCCCCATTAATTTGGCAGGAATTCCTGCTTTATCGATGCCGGCGGGTTTTGTGGATGGACTGCCGGTGGGAATGCAGCTGATGGGCAAACATTTTGCGGAGGGAACCCTCTATAAGGCAGGGTATGCTTTTGAAAAAAACACCTCCTTCCATACTGTGAAACCAAGCTTGAGTCAAGGAGGGGCAAAGTAATGAAGGCCTTTGATCGTTATGAAATGGTCTGCGGAGTGGAAGTTCATGTGGAGCTCGCCACGAAGACCAAGATTTTCTGCAATTGCTCCACGGAGTTTGGTGGGGAGCAAAATACCCATGTTTGTCCTGTTTGCCTAGGTTTGCCTGGGGTATTACCGGTCCTCAACAAGGAAGTCGTCAATCTGGCGATTAAAGCGGGGCTAGCTTTGAACTGCGAAATCGCTGACTTCTCCAAGTTCGACCGTAAAAACTACTTTTATCCTGATGCCCCGAAGAACTTCCAAACCTCCCAATACGACCTGCCCATCTGTAAGCAGGGCTGGCTCGACTATGAAGTAGAAGGAAAGACGAAGCGGGTCGGGATCACCCGGGCTCATATGGAGGATGATGCGGGAAAGCTGGTGCACAGCGGCGCCACTATTTCCACTTCTCAAGAATCCTTTGTGGATTATAACCGGACCGGGGTACCGCTCTTGGAGATTGTTTCCGAACCGGATATGCGTTCGATTCCCGATGTAGTGGGCTTTTTAGAAGAGCTGGTCAGGACCATTCAATACACGGAGGTCTCGGATTGCCGGATGGAACAGGGCTCGGTACGTTTTGATATCAATGTCTCTCTGCGTCCCCTCGGTCAGCTAGAATTCGGCACCCGGACAGAATCGAAAAACCTTAACTCTTTTAGCTCGGTACGGCGTTGCTTAGAATATGAGATTGAGCGACAAGCGCAACTTTTGGATAAGGGGCAAGCTGTCGTGCAGGAAACACGTACCTGGGACGAAGGCCAAGGAGTCACCCTTTCCTTGCGTTCCAAGGAAGAAGCTCATGATTATCGCTACTTCCCTGAGCCGGATTTGGTGCCCTTGGTCATCAGTCGGGAGTGGGTGGAGGAAATTCGCCAAACCCTGCCTGAAATGCCTGCGGTGCGTCGGGAACGCTATACATCATTAGGACTCACGGAGTATGATGCTGGCGTCCTTACCGCGTCCAAGCAACTGTCGGATTATTTTGATGAGGCTCTGCAGAATTATGGAGAGGCCAAAACCTTGGCCAACTGGGTCATGGGTGAATTGACCCGACTTCTGAATGCGCAGCAAATCAGGGTGGAGGAATCCCCGGTGAGGCCCAAGCAATTGGCGGAGCTCCTGACCATCATCGACAAAGGAACCATTAGCGGTAAGATCGGAAAAACCGTCCTTGAAGACATGTTTGCAACCGGACAAGACCCGGAAGTCATTGTCAAGGAAAAGGGTCTGGCTCAAATCAGTGATACCGGTGCCCTACTTAAGATTGTCGATGAAGTGATTGCCGCTAATCCCCAATCCGTGGAAGACTTCAAGGCGGGTAAAGAAAAAGCCATCGGCTTCCTTGTGGGCCAGCTAATGAAGGCTACGAAGGGTCAGGCCAATCCTGGGGTTGTCAATAGCTTGCTGAAGGAACAGCTTTCGAAACTGTAGCTTTGGGTCGTGTAGCTTAACATACTTCCGCGACCTTCGGGCGTGATCTCCTGAAACCATTCACCGGATGGTTTCTTTATCGGAGAATCACGTGCTCAGGCGCTCCAGGGCTAGCGTGCTTGTTTCCGTAGCAAAATCCTCGGCGGGTAAGCATCATCTGTGGATTCCGCCTCGGCGAAAATGTCCACCGGACACTTTCGTCGCCAAACCTCCGGGTAATACCTGATGTAAACCGTGGCTCCGTTAATGCTACGGAAACGGCGTCCGCTTTACACCCTTCCGCGCAAATCGCTCTCTACTGTATGTTAAGCTACGCTTGAGGGTCGCTAGGGATCTTCTTTGAAGTATACAGTATTTATAATCTAGATTAGTTTAAAAATTTCTAGTTTATGTTAGTATTAAGTTCGATAAATATATTGCTTTAAAGGCTAAGGAGCTGAAGTAGTCGTGGTAGAAAGAAAACTAACCATTGTGGACACGACATTGCGGGATGGGGAACAAACCGCAGGCGTAGTTTTTTCCAATCAGGAGAAAATAATGATTGCCCGGATGCTGGATGATCTTGGGGTGGACCAAATTGAGGCTGGGGTTCCGGTGATGGGTGGCGATGAGCAAAAGGCCATCAAGGATATTGTTAAGATGGGCTTAAAAGCTAGCATTATGGGATGGAACCGAGCGGTTGTTGCTGATATTCAGAAATCAATCGAATGTGGTTGTGATGCTGTGGCAATTTCTATTTCCACTTCGGACATCCATATCGAACATAAACTCATGACCACTCGCGAGGATGTCCTTGAGAGAATGGTTAAGGCCACTGAATTCGCCAAGAAGAATGGACTTTACATATCGGTGAATGCAGAAGACGCTTCCCGGTCAGATATGGATTTTCTTTTAGAATTTGCCCGCCAGGCTAAGAATGCCGGCGCAAACCGACTTCGTTATTGCGATACGGTGGGAATACTCGAACCCTTTAAAACCTTTGATCGGATTGCCCAAATAAAGAAGAGTGTGGATATCGATATCGAGATGCACACTCATAACGACTTTGGTATGGCTACTGCCAATGCCTTGGCCGGAGTAAAAGCCGGGGCTTCACATATCGGTGTAACTGTCAACGGCTTAGGAGAACGAGCAGGCAATGCCGCTCTGGAGGAAGTCGTCATGGCCCTCAAACATTTAGTGGGAATCGATCTGAACTTTGCCACGGAGCGCTTCGTGGAGGTTTCTGAATTTGTGGCTAGAGCATCTGGCCGCTCCGTTCCTGTGTGGAAAGCCATCGTGGGCAGTAACATGTTTGCTCATGAATCAGGAATTCATGCCGATGGTGCGTTGAAAAATCCCCTTACTTATGAAGTGTTTAAGCCGGAGGAAGTCGGCTTAGAGCGGCAGATTGTGATTGGGAAACACTCAGGCACCGCAGCGATTAAAGCAAAGTTCCGCAATGAGTACGGTAAAGAAATCTCCAGTGAAGAGGCAGATGTGCTTTTGGCACGGGTGCGGGAATTTGCCGTAGATATGAAGCGTTCCCTCTTTGATAAGGAACTTATGTATCTCTACGAAGACTTGCATCGAGATAAAGCTGAGTCATAAATCAGTAGCATAAATAATGAAGTTTAACAAGGAACAGAAATTATTCAAAGGAGGCTGACATGGAAAAAATCAAAATGAACGTACCCTTGGTGGAGATGGACGGGGATGAGATGACCCGAATCATCTGGGAGTACATAAAAGAGATTCTCCTGCAACCTTATATCGAGTTAAAAACGGAATATTACGATCTTGGACTGCAGAAACGCAATGAGACCGATGACCAGATAACCATCGATGCGGCTCTAGCTACGAAGAAATACGGGGTAGCCGTTAAATGTGCGACCATTACCCCCAATGCCCAGCGGGTCGAGGAATATAACCTGAAGGAAATGTGGAAAAGCCCTAATGGCACCATCAGAGCGATCCTCGATGGCACCGTATTCCGTGCCCCCGTCCTTGTGGAAGGTATTAAGCCTCTGGTGACCACTTGGAAAAAGCCCATCACCATTGCTCGTCACGCTTATGGAGATATCTATAGAAATGTTGAGTACCGCGTTGAGGGTCCCGGTAAGGCGGAACTTGTCTATACCGATAAAATAGGCAAAGAAACTCGTCAGACGATATTTGATTTCCCTGGTAAAGGCGTCTTAATGGGAATGCATAACCTGGATAGCTCCATCGAGAGCTTTGCTCGGGCTTGCTTCAACTATGCCCTAGATGTTAAACAGGATTTGTGGTTTTCTACTAAGGATACTATTTCCAAACAATATGATCATACCTTCAAAGACATTTTTCAAGAGATCTATGATCAGGAGTATAAGGAAAAGTTTGAAGGGGCCAAGCTGGAATACTTTTATACATTGATTGACGATGCTGTAGCTCGCGTCATTCGCTCCGAAGGCGGTTATATTTGGGCTTGTAAGAACTACGATGGGGATGTCATGTCGGACATGGTCGCCACTGCATTTGGTAGCTTAGCGATGATGACTTCAGTGTTGGTATCACCAGAAGGCTATTACGAATATGAGGCTGCCCACGGCACGGTGACTCGTCACTATTACAAGCATCTGCAAGGGGAAGAGACCTCGACGAACCCCATCGCCACCATATTCGCATGGACTGGTGCATTACGCAAACGTGGTGAGTTGGATGGCCTAGAGGATTTAGTGATGTTTGCTGATCAACTGGATAAAGCTTCTTTACAAACGATTGAAGCAGGGATTATGACCAAGGATCTGGCCCTAATCTCTGAACTGCCACATAAGCAATCGGTAACGACTGAAGCATTTCTTCACGCAATTAAGAAGACCTTAGATGGTACTCGTTCAGTCTGAGCTAACTCGGTAGCTCGATAAGGTTGGGCTTTCGTATTATGCTGGCTCAAGAAACCTGATGGGATGAAGGGAGTATATATCATGGAAAAAATATATACCGGGAAGACAAAAGATGTCTATCGTCAAGAAGACGGAACCTATCTGCTAAAATTTAAAGATGATGTCACCGGCACCGATGGTGTCTTTGACCCGGGTGCGAATACGGTGGGACTGTCGATTGAAGGAGCGGGTAAAGCCGGACTTCGTCTGACTCAGTTCTTTTTCGAGAAGATCAATGAGGCGGGTATCCCAACCCACTATTTGGCAGCTAATATCGAGCAAAACACCATGACGGTAAAGCCAGCCAGACCCTTTGGACAAGGGGTGGAAGTTATTCTTAGGTACAAGGCTGTGGGCAGTTTTCACCGGAGATACGGCAAATATTGCAATTCAGGTGATCCTCTCGATGGCTATGTCGAAGTTACCTTAAAAGATGATGATCGCAATGACCCCTTGATAACGGACGAAGCGCTGGAAATGCTGGGGATCATGACCAAAGAGGAATATAAGACCTTGGGTCAGCTAACCCGAAAAATTGGCGAGATTGTCAAAGACGAAATGGCCAAAAAGGACCTAGAGCTCTATGATATCAAATTTGAGTTTGGCAGAGTGGGCGAGGACAATCACGTAGCCCTTATCGATGAAATCTCCGGAGGCAACATGCGGGCCTATCGCGGGGAGCAGTATATTGAGCCGCTTGATTTGGAAAAGATGATGTTAGAAGCATAAGCTTGTCAGGCCACGTAAGGAATACTTACGTGGCCTTTTTCAGCTTAAGACTTCCACGAAGCTAAGCTATACCGTTTATGTTTGGGTCGAGTAGCTTTTCCACTCCGTGGATAAGTCAGCTAGGGCTTCTGTACATTCTTCACACAAGCCAAGCTTCCTATAGCATACATCCGCGACCTTCGGGCGTGATCTCCTGAAACCATTCACCGGATGGTTTCTTTATCGGAGAATCACGTGCTCAGGCGCTCCAAGGCTAGCGCACTTGTTTCCGTAGCAAAATCCTCGGCGGGTAAGCATCATCTGTGGATTCCGCCTCGGCGAAATTGTCCACCGGACACTTTCGTCGCCAAACCTCTGGGTAATACCTGATGTGAACCGTGGCTCCGTTAATGCTACGGAAACATCGTCCGCAAGACGCCCCTCCGCCGCAAATCGCTCTCTTCTGTATGATAAGCTACGCTCGCGGGTCGGATAGTGTTTCCTTGGGCGCAAGCTTCGTTTGCGGCTTTTTTATAGTAGATATTAAATGATCCATGTACTCTTAATAAAAAAAGTTTGATGCACTAATTTTGAGTAGATAATAGGGTTATGGTACAATGTTGGCAGGATTCTATAAAGAAAGGCGACTAGAGATATGTCAGATCGTTTCCTAGTACAAAACTTATTTGGAATTGAAGGACTAAATATTGCTTGGTATGGTGCCATTATTTCTTCTGCCATCATCATTGGGGTATGGTTAGCTAGTCGAGAGGCGGAGCACCAAGGTCTTAAAAGTGATGCGATTTTCGACTTCTTGATGATAGTCCTACCCTTAGCTATTATCGGGGCAAGGGTTTATTACGTAATTTTTGAGTGGCCCCAATATGCCGCCAATCCGATAGATATCATCGCGACTTGGAAAGGTGGTTTAGCAATCTATGGTGGTGTAATTGGCGGCTTCATCGGAGCCCTTATTTTTGCCAAGCTTAACAAATTTCCTTTGTTGCGTATCATCGATATCGTCGTTCCCAGTTTGATTCTAGGACAAGCGATCGGACGCTGGGGGAACTATATCAACCAAGAGGCCTTCGGAAATCTGGTCACGAATCCCAATCTACAATTTTTTCCTTATGCCGTGCTAATCGATTGGTTAGGAGAATGGCACCAAGCCACTTTCTTTTACGAGAGTATGTGGAATTTAGGAGTCTTCTTTCTTCTTATCTATTTCCGACACAGAACCAAATTCACCGGTCAGCTCCTCGCCACTTATTTCATTGGCTATGGTCTAGGGCGCTTTTGGATTGAGGGTCTGAGAATGGATAGTCTATTTTTGATACCTGGGCTGCGTGTATCACAAGGTTTATCCTTGGTATTAATCATTGTCGGCATTGTGATGATCGTATTTCATAAGAAGCTTTTTAAAGAAAATCTTCCTTACGAAGGTAAGTATTTGCTAAAACCAGATAAGTAAGTAGAGCTAGAACATGTTTTAGCGCTAAAATCGCTAAAATGCGAGAAATTTTATTGATAAAGTACTGCATTTTAATTATAATCATGTTTGTCTAAATTTTTAACGAAAATGGAGGTTTTAACATGGGAAGAGCCTTGATTATTGGGGCCGGTGGTGTCGCCAGCGTTGTAGCACACAAATGTTGCCAGGTTCCGGAAGTGTTTGAGGAAATTTGTATTGCGAGCCGAACGCTTAAAAAATGCGAGGACATCCGAGATAAACTCATCGGCAGTCAGACCAAAGTTAGGGTAGCTCAGGTTGATGCCGACATTACCGAGAATGTGATTAAGCTTATTGAAGATTTTAAACCGGAAATTGTTATCAATGTGGCGCTTCCTTATCAAGATTTGACGATTATGGATGCGTGTTTAGCTACTGGAGTCCATTATCTCGATACAGCCAATTACGAACCACCGGATGTACCGAAGTTTGAATACAAATGGCAGTGGGCTTACAGAGATAGATTTGCTCAGGCAGGACTAACAGCCTTATTGGGAAGTGGCTTTGATCCTGGGGTGACCGGGGTATTTTGTGCCTACGCACAAAAGCACTATTTCGATGAAATCCACACCATTGACATTGTTGATGCTAACGGTGGGGATCATGGGTATCCTTTTGCGACGAATTTTAACCCAGAAATCAATATACGGGAAATTACGGCGAAGGGTCGCTATTATAAGGACGGCGAATGGATCGAAACAGATCCCCTTTCCGTTAAGAAAGAGTATGATTTAGATGAGGTTGGCCCCAAGAACATCTATCTGCTCTATCATGAAGAATTAGAATCTTTAGCTAAGAATATTAAGGGTATTAAACAAATCCGCTTCTGGATGACCTTCTCCGATAATTATCTAAACCATTTAACCGTCTTGCAAAATGTTGGCATGACCTCCATTGTGCCTATTGATTTTGAAGGTCACAAAATTATACCCTTACATTTTTTAAAAGCTGTTCTGCCGGATCCTGCCTCCTTGGGACCGAGAACCAAAGGGAAAACCAATATCGGTTGTATTATCCAAGGGGTTAAAGACGGTAAGCCCAGAACGTACTACGTTTACAATATCTGTGACCATCAAGAATGCTATGCTGAAGTGGGCTCACAAGCGATTTCTTATACTACAGGGGTTCCGGCCATGATTGGTGCCATGTTGATTATGCAAGGAATTTGGAAAAAGCCCGGGGTATATAATGTGGAAGAATTCGATCCCGATCCCTATATGGCGGCCTTAAATAAGTATGGTTTGCCTTGGAAAGAGGACTTCGCACCGACATTATTGGATGAGGAATAAGATCAATGAATGTAACTGAACTAGCGACACCAAGTTATGTTGTGGATGAGAACCTTCTCAAAAGGAATCTAGAGATTTTGAAGTCTGTCCAAGATCGGACTGGCTGCAACATCTTGCTTGCTTTGAAGGGTTTCTCCATGCATGCTGTCTTTCCTTTAGTCGGTCAATACCTCAAAGGAATTACGGCCAGCTCCCTGTTCGAGGCTCGATTGGGCTTTGAAGAGATGGGCAAAGAAGTTCATATCTATGCACCGGCATACATTGATGAGGAAATCGATGAACTGTTAGAGTACTGTGATCATATGGTCTTTAACTCCTTTGCTCAGTGGCGCAAATTTAAGGATAAAATCAAGAGCCATCCTCGCAAAATCGGGTGTGGGATTCGCGTCAATCCGGAATACTCAGAAATTGAGACGGATATTTATAACCCCTGCTTTCAGAACTCGAGGTTAGGAGTCACCCTAGCTAACTTCCGGCCGGAGGAACTGGAGGGGGTCGAAGGTCTGCATTTCCATACCCTCTGTGAACAAGACTCGGATACCTTGGAACGTACTATCAAGGTGGTCGAAGAAAAATTCGGCGAGCACATCAAGAAGATGAAATGGCTTAACCTAGGTGGCGGTCATCATATTACGCGACCGGATTATGATTTGGAAACCCTGATTCGCTGTATCAACTATTTAAAGGAAAAGTATCAGATTGATATCTATCTGGAACCGGGCGAGGCTGTGGCCTTAAATACGGGCTTCTTAGTCTCCAAAGTCCTCGATATTGTGGACAATGGCATGCAGATTGCCATTTTGGATGCTTCCGCCGCCTGTCATATGCCTGATGTTCTGGAGATGCCATATCGACCGGCGATTATCAATGCCGGTCAACCGGGAGAACATCCCTATACCTATCGGCTGGGAGGTAATACCTGCCTTGCCGGAGATGTCATTGGCGATTACTCGTTCCCGGAGCCCCTCAAGCCGGGTGACAAGCTCATCTTTTGCGATATGGCACACTACACCATGGTGAAAAACAATATGTTTAATGGTGTGAATCTACCGAATATCGTGGTCTACAACGAAGAATTAGGTTTTAAGATGATTCGACGTTTTGGCTATGAGGATTTCAAGAATCGTTTATCATAAAGCGGTTCACTTATCTTGAAGATCCCACTATTAAAATTGATGCTTATAGTTCAGATGGTTAAGTAATTTGGCATTACAGATAAGCCGGTGGAAGGTAAATTATTACATTACCTGCACCGGCTTTTTGAGTTAAATCTTCCCATGGACAGAAATGGCTAAATAAACAGAAAAGAATACTAGTAATTATGCTTCACAAAATTTATAATGGTAAAGGATTGTTTTTTACTGTTGATACCCTTTGTGATAATCTTCATCTATTTAGGTTTGAGGATTGAGCACAGAATTGCTTTTCTGCCTAAATTCAAGAAGATTTTAAACTAAAATTAAGCAATTATTAATATTTTGTTTAGTAGTTCTTTAAGATTTTCTGTGATAATGGTTATATCAATAACTTCGGAGGATAATTATATTGAAAAAGTATTATGTATATATCATTTTGACCCGAACCAACACCCTAATATCCAAACTCATCCATATGATTAAAGATGATGAATATACTCATGCATCCATTACATTTGATCAAGAACTTAATCAAATGTATAGCTTTGGCAGAAGGACTACCTACAATCCTTTCATTGGTCGCTTTCGGAGTGAAGAGTTCCACAAGGGAGTGTATGGATTCTGCAAAACTTTACCTGGAGTGGTTATTGAGGTTGAGGTAACCTTAGAGCAATATGAAAAAGCCAAGGAAATGCTAGAGCATTTTATTACCCATAGCGACCAATATAAATACAATTATATGGGTTTAGTGAACGGTTTACTGGACAAGCCTCTGCATAATGAGAATAGGTTTTTGTGCTCGGAATTTGTCTATCACCTCTTGAAGGAAAGTGGCATCGTGGATTTAAATATGCCAAGGAGTCTGGTGAGGCCGCAGAACCTACTTGATTTAGAAGGTAAGATAACATATCAAGGTGATCTTAAGGCCATAAGCCCTAAAACTAACAATGAGGGTTATCCAAAGAGCAACAGAAGAAGGAGACTTGCTTTATTAAGTGCACTTCTTTTTGGATAGACTCTTATTAAACTACTCACATTTGAAATCGAATTTTATCATATCAGTAGGAGCATTTTCTGTAGAGGAGCCGTTAGGCTCCTTTTCTTTTTTATTAGCATAATGAATGAATTCTCTATCGTTTCATCGTTTGATAGTATGAGGCAACCAGCGACTTCGCCTTATGCGATGCGTGTATCATAAAGATCAGCAAAGTCGGGTTTTCTTTAGCCATGCTTTATGGACACTTGTAGACCTTTAGATTAAAATAAGTAATGAACATAACATTATAGACATCATTGATGGTTAAGGAGATTATTGATGGAAGAGAAAACCTCCAATAAAGCAAGTGATAAAGCAAGCAAGGAAATTCCTCCACGACGCCCGGCTTGGAACGTCTGGCAGGGGCTTTTTTTATTGCTCATCATATATGCTCTCGAGTTCTTTTTTGGCTGGCTCAGGACTCCTCAAGAATTGGATCAACTGGAGGGGTTCTTTCGCTATTTGACGGTAGGTATGGGAGAAGCTTTACTCTATCTCGTCATACTCCTAGGTTTCTTTAGGCTTATCAAGCGTCCCTTGCGTGAGCTAGGGCTAGTTCGACCACTTTTTCGTTATATTCTCTTGGGACTGCTGATGGGGGTTTTTCTCCTTGTCGCTGTGGGCTTATTGGGGAATTTCCTCGCTAATCTCTTAGGAACTCCAGCTCCGCAAAGCTTTACCCTGGTTCTGGTGGGGGCGCAATATGACTGGCAATTGATTTTGCTGATTTTACTGGGCGGGGTAATAGCTCCGATCAAAGAAGAAGTTTTCTTTCGAGGGTTATTCTATCCACCTTTTCGACAAGAATATGGAAGAGGCAAAGGCATTCTGTTTACAGCAGGCTTGTTTGCTCTGTTGCATTTTGATGTGGTTCGTTTTTTACCCTTGCTTGTGGGCGGAGTCGTCCTGACATGGCTTTACGAAAAATCGGGCAGTCTTTGGCCGTCAATTATTGCCCATGGAACATGGAATACCCTCATGGCCTTAATGGTGTGGATTCAAAGGTAAGTGGCGATGGGTGAAAGAAGGAGGAAACTCTGTGAATAAAAAGAATCGCTCCAATCAGTCGAAGCTAGAGCGAATTATTGAGGTGGAGTGCCTGCGCCTATCTTCCGAAGGAGCGGGGGTGGGCTATCACGACGGGAGGGCCACCTTTGTAGCCGGACTATTACCGGGCGAAACAGGGAAAGTCCAGATCTTCGAAGAGAAAAAAAGCTGGCAACGGGGCAGACTTATAGATGTCCTAGATGCGACCGTATCAAGTCAGCGCGTGAATCCTCCTTGCACAGTCTACGGCCTTTGCGGTGGCTGTCAACTGCAGCATCTTAGCTATCCCGAGACGTTGGCCTGGAAGAAGCGCTGGGTGGCCGACAATCTCATGAGGATTGGCAAGATTGCGATGGATGATGTCATTATGCACCCGACTATGGGCATGGAGGACCCTTGGCGTTATCGAAACAAAGGTCGGTTCCATCGGGGCGTTGATCATCGACTAGGATATCATCAGGAAAAGAGCAATACCATCGTTCGCTTTACTGATTGCTTATTGATCAGTGAGCCGATGAATCGGTGGTTAAAAGAAATAGAAGACATCCTACTCAAGGAAGCACCGGAAATCAAAGCCCTCACCTTACGTGAGAATTCACATGGGGAGGGTATGCTTGTCTTGGAGCCGGTCAGTGATGGGGGAAGCCTTCGCGAGCTCTTAGGGAAAATGGATTCGTTATCAATCGAAAGCAATGGAAATTCTAAGCGAGCAGGAATTCGCTCAATATGGGGAGTTAGCGCCGCAGGTAAACCAGAGTTGCTCATAGGGGAAGGGGACTTTAGACAAGAAATTTTGGGGTTAGAATATAAGGTTTCACCCCTTGCCTTCCTACAAGTCAATCCTATTCAGACCCAAAAGCTCTATACTACGGTCTTGCAATGGGCGCAACGATCACCCGCAGAGGTAGTTTGGGACCTTTATTCCGGCATTGGCACGATTACCTTAGCGTTAGCTGCCAAGGCTCAGAAGGTCTGGGGAATCGAAGAAAATCCTTATGCGGTTGAGGATGCCAGAATGAATGCACAGCATAATCGAATCGAGAATGTGGAATTTATTGCGGGGAAAGTTGAAGATACTTTCCAAGAGATAGATGAGCATCCCGACCTAGTGGTCCTTGACCCACCCCGGGCCGGTGCCCACCGTAGGGTGCTAGAAGGGCTAATCAAGCTACAGCCTCAGCAGATCATTTGTGTGTCGTGTGACCCCGGAACATTGGCGAGGGATTTAGGTATTCTGCAGAGCGGTGGATATCAGGTGCGTGAGGTACAGCCGGTGGATATGTTTGGGTGGACCGCCCACGTTGAGTGTATAATAATGATGACGAATAGTGGTTTGAAGGGCAAATGAGGCAGGTTAACCACTACATGTAGTGGTTTTGGAGCAAAATATGGGCTAAAATCGAGCCGAAAAAGTGCATTTTTTGACCCTGTTTTTTAGGGCGTTTTATAGATGACATTTGATTTTATCTAAAGAAATGAAACGGGGTGTGAGATATGTCACATGATTATGTGGGGAAAAGTTGGGGTGATGTTCCCAATGAAGTTAAAAAGCAACTTTTGAGTAATGCGATTTGTTTGGATATAGAGCATTCTTGTATTGCATCTGAAGGATCGTGCTTAGTCGAATTAAAAGAAACCCTTGTTGTCCCAGGTGAACTTATCGATGGAAAGATAGTAATTGATAATAATGCGGAGCTTTACAACCCTATCATCAGGGATCTAAATGATGATTTATTTACTGAACCAGATGACGAGGTGTATAAAAAATACGAGCGGCATATGAAAAATAGACCTCACGTAGTTTTATTAGGTGCTGGGGCAAGCATGGCAGCTTTACCAAACGGAGATAAAAATGGTAGAAAAATATCTGCTATGTCTGGGTTTATTCAGAAGTTAGGCATGGAGGGAGTCCTTTCAAGCATTAATTTGAAAACAAAAAGTGATAATCTTGAAGATATTTATATGGAAATGTACGACAGAGATGATTGCACACAGGCGCGATTAAACTTAGAAGAACGAATATACAATTATTTCGTTGACTTTGTTATTCCTGATGGACCAACAGTATATGATTTTCTGATGTTAAGCTTGACCAGGAAGGACTTGATTGCATCATTCAATTGGGATCCTTTATTAGTTCAGGCTTATCTAAGGTGTGTTAAAATAACTGACAATTTACCTCAATTAGCTTTTTTACATGGTAATGTAGCCGTAGGATTTTGTGACAGTTGCAATGTTATGGGAACTACATTTATGGAATGTCCTCATTGTGGGAAACATCTTATGCCTGTAAAATTATTATATCCTATCAGAAATAAAGACTATGCATCTATCAAAGCCGTAGAGAAGAGTTGGAAATCGTTGCAGAATGCACTGGAAGTTGCATATATGGTAACGATTTTTGGATATAGCGCTCCTAAATCTGATGCCGCAGCTATTGCTATGTTAAAACAAGCGTGGGGAAATGTGACAGATAGGAAATTTGAAGAAATAGAAATAATTGATATTCGAAATGAAGATGATGTGGTAAAGTCATGGGAGAATTTTATTCATACACATCATTATTCAGTCCATAATAGTTTTTTCAAATCAACCCTAAGTCATTGCCCAAGAAGAAGTTGCGAGGCTACATTTGACAGATTAATGAATTGCAGATGGCTTCAGGCCGGACGAGGTTATAATGAGAGCATGAATTTTGATGATATTAAAATGCTGTTGAAAAGCTTGATTATAGAAGAAAAAAACAATTCTGGGATGCTATCAGATCCCTATATCTAAAGACGGGATACTTTTCACTTAAAGAAAGTAAAAGCATCAGGAATAATTCTGATGCCTTTGTTTTCATATAGACCCAACACAATTATATATGTGCTGCCATCAGGCAGGAGCATGAGAGGCTATATTTTTCTTTTTGAGAAACATAGTCTCTTTTTTATTGCCTGGCAGCGTAAAAAAGAATGGAGGAAATCAAAATGGCAAACGAAACAATGCGTATCTTTTTCCCTCTGAAGATCATCATCTACCCTCAAGGCGAGTATGGATTTGAGGACAACCCGGAGGACATCACTTCCAAAGAGGCCGTAGCGTATGAGGACTCTATCCTCGCCGCAATCGCAAAAGAGAATCGGTTTTTTGAAAATGACCGTGGCCTTGCCGAATACATCCACGACGAAGCTCTCAATAAAAAGGTGTATAGCCTGTACCCGTCAGTGGAAGTCGTCGATGGCGAGCTATGGGGAGTCATGACAGCAGGACTAAAAGAATCGCTCTCCGGCGAAGAAACCGCCGAGCTCATTAATTTTGTGTCTGGGCAAAATAGTGACGGATACGGTGAGGGCCTGGAACAGCGCCCCATTAAAACGTCCAACGGAGAAATCTATGTCAGCTTCTGGAATCACGAAAACTATTCCTTAAAGCTGGAGCAGGAGATGAAAAATAAAACTCCTGACATTGGATATGGCGGTCCGGTGATGGGAGGAATGTAAATGAGCAAGGTGTTCTCTATCATCGGTCTGGAAACCAACACCGGTATCCAAGACGTCGGACTCATGGGCGGCATCCCCCAAGCGGAGGACATCCAAAAATCCCGGCTATACAAAGAGCTGGTTGAGGACTGCGGCGGATCAGAATATATCATGGTGGCGGTTAAATCCTACCGTTATGGTGAGGGAGAGCCGGAGGATGCCATGACCGAGGATCTCGATTGGCTCAAAGCTCGTCCCGATTTTTTGTTAAGCGAAGCGGTTACACATCTGCAGACTAAAAGCTTCGCTATTCTATACCCCGATCAGGGAATGCAGATGAACATGTAGCGCTCTTTGGTTTCTATGAAGCTGAAGGGCGCTTTTTGCATTTTCAAAAACTGTGATGTAAACCAAATAACTAAATAAGTGAACGAGAAGGCGCTGTCTTTACAAAAAAGGCAGCGCCCTTTTTGTTTTTCCGAGAAAGGGGCTGAACTATGAACAATGATTTAAACACAGAAGTAAAAATCGACGCAGAAGGAACCGGACCACCTAAAAAGTATGCCGTGCCTTCGCCCGAAGATACCGCCCGATGTGCTGGATGTCCTTATCCCGGCGTCGGTTTCATCTGCTGGGGTACAGACGGCTCCTGTATGAGAACAGAGGTTGAAAGGATCAGCCGCCGAAGCAGAGGGAGGTGATGTAATGAACAGCCCCATCAGCTGGGTGGGCGGTAAAAAGGCACTGCGGGATCTGATTTATCAGAGGATGCCGAAGGAATTCGGCAGATACATTGAAGTCTTTGGCGGAGGCGGCTGGGTGTTGTTCGGGCGAAAGCCCGGCACCGCTATGGAGGTTTACAACGATTTTAACTCCGACCTTGCTAATATGTTCCGCTGCATCCGTGACCGCCCCATGGCCTTGCTTAAGGAGTTGGGCTTCCTTCCGCTGAACGGACGGGATGAGTTTAATGTCCTGAAAAAATTTCTGGAGAAGGATGAATTCACGAACGAGTACCTGCAGGAGGAAATAGAGATCGCCCAGCGGTATCTCACAGCACCGCAGTTTGATGAAATCAAGCTCATCCTCTTGGAAAATGCGCAAATGAATGACGTCAAACGCGCTGCTGCCTTTTACAAGCTCATCCGTTTAAGCTACGGAAGCGGCTGCACCAGCTATGGCTGTCAGCCATTCGATATCCACAAAACCTTTGACCTCATCTGGCAGGCAAGCCGCAGACTCAAGGACACGGTCATTGAGAACAAGGACTTCGAAGCTCTGATCAAGCAATACGACCGTGAGAACGCCTTCATTTACTGCGATCCCCCATATTATCAAACAGAGGGACACTACGAAGTGGTATTCAGAAAAGAAGATCATTACCGTTTGCGGGATACCTTGGCATCCTGTCTGGGCAAATGGCTGGTCAGCTACAACGACTGCGAATTCATTCGTGAGTTATATCAGCACTTCAACATCGAAGCGGTCAGCCGCATCAACAACCTTGCGCAGCGCTATGACAACGGCTGCGAATATGCCGAGGTGCTTATCTCCAACTACGACACCAGCGAGCGCATGCGGGATATGCCTATCCAGATGGGTTTATTCGACCTCGGCGGATTGTTCGGCATGCAATGACAGGAAAACAAATTATTTTATCAGGAGGTTTTACTTTATGAAAATGATTGAAATGCGTACATGCGTGGACAAGGACGGCCGACTTGTCATTTCTGAAAAAACCGTAGGAGGGGCTGGATTCAATCCCGGCGATGAGGTGTACGTCTCCCTTGCAGTTGCGAAAGGGGAAACCCATCCCAGCCCGATACACCTCAGCACAACTGAACCTTCAAATATCATTATTAATCCAGATGATGAGGATGTGTTCGCTCCGGAGGATGAGCTGCACATACCGGATGTGCTTCTGGAGGCTGCGGGTATTCCGAAGGACTGCAGTCTCGGCGCTTTCGGCGGGAACGGAAGCCTTGTCTTTTACAATGCAGATGAAGATGAGGAAGATGAGCTGGAGGATGAGTCGGAGGACGAAGGTGATCTGTTTGTACCCGGTGAGCTGTTGGAGGCGGCAGGCATTCCGGAGGATAGCGATCTCGATATCATCTTCACTGACGGCGCCATCGTCATAATGGAAGCAGATATTCTGGACAATCTGCCGGATGAGCTTCGGGATCTGTTCGGCAATATTGGCATTGATCCTGATACGGTGCGGGAGGTTATGAGAAAGGAAGGTTATTTCGTATGAAAGCAAAGCCCATTTACAAGATCCTTGATGACAAGGGCAGAGTCCTGATTCCCAAGGCGCTCCGCGCATCCGCTGAAATGGAGCATGGCGATATTGTGCGTCTCGGCGTGAACAAGGGGGTCATCACAGCCAAGAAGGTTGATCTCATCGAGCTTGGCGACCAGTCTCCGGAAGCAGTGGAAGCGTTTGTGCGCGCCGCCATCCGCGACATGCCGGAGGAAACGCAGATAGGCATCGCCGCAAGACTGCTGGAGCTGGTCGAACAGAGAAAGGAGCAGCGCCATGAGTGAGGAAGTATTGTTTTCTCAGGAGGACTGTCTGAAGAGCGGGTATGACTTTTCAATCAACGGTAAGGTTATAGTCCTCAAACCCTCCGTGTTATCGGAGGAATTCCGTAACACCAAGCATCAGCTGTACTTCTGCACCGGAGGCTTCGGCAGCAATCCCAATCCCAGCGGCCGATCAGTTTTTGTCGTTTCCCTTGCGGACGGTGAGCAGGTTCGCTGGAACCGAAGCGACATCCTCGGTATCGCAAAGCCGGAGATCCTGTCCGACCACGCCCGGCTGCAACTCTCGCAGATCCGTCCGGCAGCTGCGCTGGATCTCAAAAGCCATGAGCCGCAGTACAGCGGCTATTGCTTTTTGCCGGACGGCCGATATACCTCCGGCGTATGGCTGTGCAGCACCAAGGAGGTGCAGGACTACATCGAAATGCAGAAGGACTATCAGCACCGTGTAATGATTTGCGACCGTTATGACTTCTGTGTGTTCGAGATGATTGACGGCAAGCTAATTCATCCTTCACCGGAGGTCTTGGAAGCTTTCTTTAAGGAACAGCAGGAGCCGGGCGGCATGGAGCTGAAGCTATGAAAGCAATATGGGCTTAAGGCCGGAATCAGATAAAGGGTTCCGGTTTTTTCATTGTCAAAATTAAAAGAAAGGATTGAGAAAACCCATGAAACAGAAAGGAAAACGCATCGTCATTATTGCCCTTGCTCTCCTTCTCCTTATATGCGGCGGAATCTATACGGCGTACCGCCTGCATCCGGAGAGCTTTGTCGGGCAGGATGAAATCATCACACGCGGTGAGTACGCCGCAATTCTGGCGCAGGAAATTCCGCTCGATACCTCAAATGCGGAAAAAGACCCGCCCAGCTTTTCCGACATTGACGGTCACTGGTCGGAAAAATACATCGAAGCACTCATTGACGCCGGAATCATTGACCCCGCCGATTATCCCGACGGCTTCCATCCCGACGACCCGATCACCCGCGCCGAGATACTAAAGATGCTCGTGAGAGCGGATGGCAAGGACGAGGAAGCAAAAAACACTCAAGGGCACAGCGGATATGATGACCAGCCGGACATCAGGGATGAGGACAAGGGATATGTCATCATCGGCCGTGAGAACGGAATCATCGGAGATACGGATGATAATAAAATCCGTCCCAATGATCCGGCTACCAAGGGCGAAGCCGAGGATATGAACGACAAGGTCACGCCGAAGCCGACTGAACCAACGCCAACCACTCCGAGTCCGACTCCCGGAGCCAAGGATCAGCCGACGCCTACCCCGACGAATCCGGACGAAAACCAGCCAACCCCAACTCCTACCCTGCCTCCTACGCCCACACCCGGCAATCCTGGCGGCGGCTCAGGAGGCGGCTCATATTATCCTCCCGCACAGGTGAGGTTTGAACTCCACGAAACGGTTCATACCGACAGCGAAATTCATGTGATGCCTGTATGGAAGTACATGAAAACCTATACCTGGACGCTGACCAAAACCGCCGTTGATGGTTCACAGCAGCCTATGGAGCTGGCTGATGCTGTAAGCGGAACCCTCGGCTTGGAGGGGGGCACAATCCAATTCAAGGAGGAAGGACAGTATACTCTGACCGCCACAGCCAAAAACGCCAGAGGAAAGGAAACCGTGCTGTCCAAGCGGGTAACAGTGTATCCGGTTATCGACCTGAGCTTTGACCTGCCGGAAACCACCCATACCGACAAATCAGTCACGCTCACTTTCCCGTTGGAAAAGTTCTATGGACACGACATCGTGTGGTCGGCGGCAAAGGACGGCGAAGCTGTCCAGCCGACAGACATTCTGGAGGGCGAGCTTGGAAACGAAGGCGGCACCTTTGTGTTCGGGAATAAGGGCAAATATACGCTCACAGCGTCCATTGCCGACGAAATCGGCCGAGTATTCACCCATAGTGAAAATACCAAGGTCTATCCTGTGGCGGGCATAGCATTCTCACTTCCCGCTGCGTCCCATACCGACACGGCGCTGGATGTGGTCACAGCTCTGACCGAAGCGGAAGGTCTGACCGTCAGCTGGAGCCTGACGAAGAATGGTGAAGCGGCAGCGCTTGCCGACGAGCTGGAGGGCAGCCTCACCAGTGGCGGCGGGAATATCCGCTTCAAGGACAGGGGCGTGTATATGTTAACCGGGACGCTCGCCGACGAAACCGGCAGAATCTTTGAAGACTCCCATACCATAACCATCTATCCGGTAGGCTCCATCGGCTTTTACGCACCGGAGATCACCCATACCGACAAAACGATCCATGTGGAAACACTCTTTGAGAACCTTGGCGACGCTGCAATCCAGTGGTCGCTGACCAAGGACGGAGAAGCTATTGTCCTTGCTGATGCGGTTCAGGACGAGCTGACCAACGAGGGCGGATATATCCGCTTCATAGATAAAGGCGAGTATGTTCTGAAAGCCGCCTTCACCGATCCGGCTGGCAGAAGCTACAGCTATACGGCGCCCGTCAAGGTTTACCCTGTTCCCGGCATCACATATACATTACCGGAAACCGCCCACACCGATACCATCGTCAATGTGATTTCGGAAACCACGGAACTGGATGGACTCAATGTTGAGTGGCTGTTGGAGAACGGCTTTGGCTTCCAGAATTGGGCGACATATATCGATGGGACACTGGATAACAGCGGAGGCTCCATCCGCTTCAAGCATGCCGGAACCTACGAGCTGATTGCAAGAATTACCGATGAAACCGGGCGGGTATTCCTGTTCGAAAACGGCGGCAGGATCGAAGTCCTGCCAGTGCTGAGCATCAGCTTTGAGCTTCCTGAAGCAACCCATACCGACAGAACCATCGACCTAAGGACCCGAGGCAATAACAACATACTGCCGGTGGAGTGGATAATCACCAAAGACGGCACGAATGTTGAGCTATATGACGTTGTGGATGGAGCACTGAATGCCTACGGCGGTAAAATACGCTTTATGCAGACCGGAGATTACACCCTGACTGTCGCCATGACGGATGCTCTGGGCAGGGCGTTCTCTTACAGTGCATCAACGACAGTCTGCCCAATCCCAACGATTAATCTCAGCATGCCGGAGGTTTGGTACGACGGTGAAGCCGGAACGATCAGAGTAAGCGGTACGGATTTGGAGAGCCTCACCTCTGAATGGACGGTCGTGAAGGATGACGGCGGTGCTGAACCGTACTCAATTTATGCATCCGGTACACTCACCAAAGCAGGCGGCAGCCTGACCTTCCCGACTAAGGGACAATACACTCTGCTCCTGACCATGACAGACCCCACCGGACGCAGCTTCACAAAGAGCAGGAGCTTCACGGTATTTCCCATCCCGACCATGAGCATCAGCGTCCCGCCGCTGACCTACAGCACTGATTCCATGGCAATCACCGTCTCCGGTACAGAGCTTAACGGCACGGATACTGCTTGGTTTATCTCTGTGGATGGCGGTCAGGCCGAGTCCTATACCCAATATGCCACAGGCACTGTCGGCACAGGCGGCGGTAGTCTTACCATCAGCACGGACAAAACCATTGCTGTTAAGCTGATTGGCGAAACTACCGATGTGAATGGAAGGAAATTCACCTTTACATCCAACACGGCGACGATCAAGCCGATAGCCAGCTTCCCGTTCACCATCCCGTCCTCTGTTCATATCGGGAGCAATATAAACGTATCCCTGCCGACTATGTCGGGATTGGAGGGCAGAACCCTTACATGGTCGCTGACCAAAGGCGGAAGCCCGGCGAGTTACACCGGAAGTCTGTCAAACAGCGGCGGCGCTATTACAATAAGCGTACCTGGCAGCTATGTTCTGACTGCCAGCACGACCGACAACACAGGCAGAGCTTTCACTTATTCGCAGAGCATCAACATCACCAATACTGCACCGAATAAGCCCACCGGCAGCGCCACGGTCACAAGAACAGCGCTAAACGGCAAGCTGAAGGTAAACATTTCGGCATTTGCAGCCGATCCGGACGACGACACTGTTACGCTGGAATACTCCGGCAACACAGCGGACAGCTATTATTCCGTGGGTACTCATACCGTCTATGTCAGAGCAAAGGACGCATGGGGGCTGTATTCCGACTGGACACCAATCACCTTCACTGTGAACAACTCTGCGCCCACAACTCCGGTAATTAACCGTACTCCTGACGGCAACAGCATCGCTCCCGGCGTACCAATTACAATCACCGCCTCCAGCAGCGATGCTGACGGCGACGCTATCAACTATGTCTGGGAAGGCCGTCCGGCACAGACAAGCACTGCTTATCCCCTCGGTAAAAATGTGGTGCGTGTGAAAGCTGTTGACTCAACTGGCGCCGAATCGCCTTGGGCGGCTATCGTGTTCTTTATCGCCGACCCCAATCGCGGCGGGGGCATGACGCTGACCGGCCCTGAATCGGTCATTCTGGAACAGGGCATCGCAGGAGCGACCATCACCAACTATACCTTCACGGTGCCGCCTGTTTCAGGTCACAGCGGCGACGACTACGGTCGTGTTCGCGGCTATAATGTGCTGACTGGACAGTGGGATCAGCTGAACTACGGCACAACCACCAACGGCATCACCTTCAGCCGCAGCCTGTCGCCCGGTATCTACAGTCAGCTGGAGTTCTACTATTACACCAACCACGACTGCATGTACAACAAGAGCAATATCACTTACTCCGTAAGCTTCTATTTCCAGTAACCAATCCTCTGATGACGGGAACAGCACCATGATTATCATGCTGCTGTTCCTAACCGTTTTACAAATCAGGAAAGGAGAAATCGCCTATGAGCGTAAATGCCAGAGAAGAACATCATGAGCATGTGGAGCTGTTCGGGAAACCGGCGCTCTTTACCAACTCCCGCATCGAGCGGTCGACTGTTCCGAAGGGTTTTCACTGTTACGATGTGCGCGGCTCGGACAATGATCCCGGCAGCCCGGTAACGGTTGAAAACCTCGTCGCTGTGAATCACGCCGCAACTGTTCTTACACCGGAACCGGTCGCCATCCCACAGGAAGGATATCGCCGGTTCAAGGGAGAACTGAATTTCCTCGGAGAATGTATGACGCTTGCCGAGTTCTGTGATGAACACGGTCTCACGCTTGGAGATATAAGCGAGCTGCCAGACATGTGCTTCTCCGTTCTGCCTAGCGACGGCAGCCTCATTTGTGTCAAGCATAGTGAAACCGGCTATTACAAATCGGATTGGGATACCGGCGACCCTGTGAAAAACAGAGAGCTTGCCGACTTCAACAACGAGGAGCTGGGCGTGTCAAGAGCGCAGGAGGAAGCCATGGTCATCAAATCCATGACCGGCTGGGTGTCTCAGGAGCCATCCTCGCAGGAGTTCGGCATGGAGCAGAAAATGAGTGGAATGTGATACAAGGAGGCTTTCATGAACGGTATTCAGATTAAAAACAACCGAATTCTCTACTACGGCAACACAGCCGGATATCTCGACAAGGATAAGGCTGTTGTAGACCCCCTGTTTGAAAACGACGAGCTCAAGTCCTATCTTTCAAACACCAAGGGAATCAATGTGGAGTGGACGCCCGGCACCTACGAGCGGCTGGCGGAGGGAAAGCTCGATTCGGAAGGCAATGCACTGATTCTGAAGAAGTGCCGTGTCTGGCAGCTCAGGCCCGATGTTGACCCCATGATGAAATTCATCGGATACGACGAGTTGCTGAAGAATTTCGGTGAGCCAGATCCGGATAATTACCGGGTGGTCTACGACGGCGAGGTGGATACCAACGAGCTGGAGGCCCTATATGCCAAATTCAATCTCGACCATCCCTCCGGCTACGAGGGGCATAGTCTCTCCATGTCGGATGTTGTCGAATTATACAATAATTCCGGCAGTATCTTTCACTATGTAGACCGCTTCGGCTTCAAGGAAATATCCTTCAAGCCGCAGGAGCAGGAGCTATACCAAGGACCGGAGATAAGCATGTAACCCAATCAGCCGCAGCCGAAAGGCTGTTTTTTTTAATTCCAAAAATTTATAAGGAGGAATCACCAATGCGTAAAACACAGAATGCGGCCAACACAGCGCAAGAAGCTGCACAGACTGTAGCCGAGCAGACCATACCCATGAAGGTAGACGTCAAGATCGGTTCCATCCGTCCGGAAGGCAATGTCCGAGCCTATGCATCCGTCAACCTCAATGACTGTTTTGCCATCAGGAATATAAAGGTTGTGGACAGCTCCAAGGGGCTGTTCATCGCCATGCCCAGCTACAAGGCGGGAAACGGCGAATATAAGGACATCTGCTTCCCTGTCACCAAGGAATTCAGGGAGCAGCTGAATAATGCGGTCATCGACGCATACAAACAGGCTCTCACGCAGAGTCAGCAGCAGAAGGCGGCGGATTCGCCCCCTTTTGACCAGGCACTGGAGCAAAGCTCCGGCATGCAGATGGGATAATCAGGGAAAAGGCTATCTTAAAATTTTTGGAGATGATGCCTATGAGCAAAGAGCAAGTCCTAATACCTCTGGGTACCGGCCAAACCTTTTACTACCAGCTTCCCAACATGAAGCTTCCGGATAACCATGCAATTCGTGAAGGGTTCCTGTGCAAAGGAAATATGCCCGCAGCCCTTGTGACTTCAGGGGTTGTTGAAGCTGCTGCCCAGGGCTTTTTCCATGTGGATGACGCACAGGAATACGAAACCGAATAAGATTTCACAGGCAGTTTAACACCGGACTAAACCACCGGTGTTTTTTGCTGCCCATATGGAGGTGGTAAACACGAAAGAAGTAGAGCTGGAACTGGATCTGATCAGAGTTGTGTGCGATCCCAACCCACTTTTTAAGTATCAGCTTATTTACAGGGACGGAATGGCCACAGGCGTGGCAGGAGTATACAGCTTCGACGAGGACTGGTATTACCTTTACAAAAGTGACACGGAAAGATACAGGGTCAAGCGGTGCAAAGACCTGGAAGGCATTCCGCCCGCCTTTACCTATAAGCAGCAGCGAAAAAGGCGGGAAGATAAACCGGACGAACAAAAACCCCTTGAGCAAAGTGTGGCAGCAGATTCGCCCGCTTTGGAAGAAGTGCCGGAGCACAGCGGCTCCTTGCGCATGGGCGGTATGTAAACAAAAACCGATCAATGAAAATATGAATTTGGAGGTAAATCACAATGAAAAAGCTCACTAAAAAAATCATCGGCAAGGCAAACGATATGATCACAAGGGTGATCGCCAAAAACACAGAAATGTTCCTCAAGTCTAGGGTCATTCTCTGCTCCCAGCGCGGGGAAGGCTTCGTGGACACTGCCATCAAAATCCTGATGGCAGTTGTCATCGGCGCCCTCCTTCTCGGCGGTCTTTATGCCCTGTTCGGCGAAACTATCCTGCCGACCTTGAAGCAGCGTATCATCGATATGTTCAATTATGGAGGCTGATCTGGACGCTTTGTCACAACTGGCGACGCTTATGCAGGGCGGTTTTTTTGCTGCCCTGCTTGCGGCGGCGTCAATTACTGATATCCGCAAGGGTATCATTCCCGATAGGTTTTGCGTCGGCATAGCCCTGACCAGCCTAATTGCCTTTGGGCCACTGAAGCTGCTTGGTGTTTCCGCATCAATTATCTTTCTGATAGCTGCCCTTTTATTCGGCGGCATGGAAGGCGGAGATATCAAGCTCATGGCGGCGGCCGGGCTGGTGCTGGGCTTCAACAAAAGCATGATCGCTGCGGTCATCGGCTTAACCGCCCTGCTGGTATTCCATGCAGGCAATTATATAATCAAAAAGCTGCGCGGAAGGGCTGCTCAAAAGGCATATCCTCTCGCGCCGTTTCTTTCCCTCGGCTGCCTCGCAGCCTACTTTATAACTTAAGGAGGAACACTCTATGAGCTTTCTGAAAAACCGCACGGTGCTGGGAGTTATTTGCATTGTGCTTTCTTTAACCATCTGCTTTGCGCTAACGCCTCTCTTTAATCAGAGCGTGTCTCAGAAAACGACCGTCATCCGGGTAGCGAAGGACATCAAAGCAGGAGATACCATCACTAAGGATATGATCCAGACCGTGGAAGTCGGCGGCTACAACCTGCCGGAGGATGTAATCAGGCAACAGGACGCCGTTCTCGGTAAATACGCAGTGGCGGATCTGTCCCCCGGTGACTATGTCCTCACGGCCAAGCTGTCGGATACACCGGCGTCGGAGAATGCCTATCTGTACAACCTGAACGGCGACAAGCAGGCTATTTCCATCAGCATTAAAAACTTTGCCGGAGGCTTGTCCGGCAAGCTGATCTCAGGCGACATCGTGTCGGTAATTGCGCCCGACTATAAAAAGCAGGGCTCCACCGTGATCCCTCCGGAGCTGACCTATGTGGAGGTCATCGGCGTGACCGCCAGCACAGGCTTCGACACCAATCAGCAGAACGCCGAAGCCGACTCAACCGTAAAGAATGATAACGAAAAGCAACTCCCCGCCACTGTCACCCTGCTGGCTTCACCGGAGCAGGCCAAAATATTCGCGGAGCTGGAGTCGGACGGCAAGCTCCATCTGTCCCTCGTGTACAGGGGCTCCAAGGAGGATGCCGCGAAATTTACCGAGCTGCAGGACAAGGTAATTGAAGCCCTGTATCCGAAGCCTGCGTCGCGGACGGCTGAACAAACCCCGCAAGCGGCTGTTTCGGAAACACCGATCCCCTCGGCGGTTCCAACTGAGCCTCAAAATTCTGTACAGGAAACCGGAGGTGAGTAAAGATGCTTAATTTCATGAAAGGGAGTATTTTCTCCCGCAAGCAGGCTGAGTCTGTGCCGGAGGAACCGGAACAGAATGTGCAGGTGCTGGCGGTATGGGGCAGCCCCGGCAGCGGAAAGACCACTGTGAGCGTCCGTCTTGCGAAATATCTGGCGGATCAGAAGAAGAATGTGGTCTTGCTGCTGTGCGACATGACCACGCCCATGCTGCCCTGCATCTGTCCGCCCGGCGATCTGGAGTGTGAGCGATCCCTCGGCAGTATACTTGCCGCCACCCATGTGACGGATCTGCTCATCAAGCAGAACTGCATCACCCACAGGAAGCTGGACTACCTGACCATTATCGGAATGCTCAAGGGTGAGAACGTGTTTACTTACCCGCCGTACTCCCAGGAGCTTGCAGCCGAGCTGATTGACCATCTGCGGGACATAGCAGCCTACATCATCATCGACTGCGGCAGCGCCATCGCTCACGATATCCTGTCTGCGGTTTCGCTGCTGGAGGCTGATTCTGTTCTCCGGCTGGTAAACTGCGACCTGAAGTCTGTCAGCTACCTCTCCAGCCAGCTCCCACTCCTGAAGGATCAAAAATGGGACGCCGACAAGCAGTACAAGGTGGCTTCCAATATCAAATCGAATCAGGCAGGAGAGCATATCGAGCAGGTCTTGGGCAATGTCTCCTTCAGGCTTCCCCATTCGGACGAGCTGGAGAATCTGGCTCTATCGGGGAACCTGCTGGGAGGGCTGACACTCAAGGACAGCCGGAGCCTCCGCAAGGAGATCGCCCAGCTCGCAAAGGAGGTGTTCGGCGTATGAGCAGAAAGAATCGCATGAAGGATATAAACATCCCGCCGCTTGCGGGAGTGAAACCTCAGGCCATCACCATGACAGGCAATCAAGGCCTGTTTTTTTCATCCGATGGAGCTGCCAGGGATTTCAACTCTGTGTTACATGAGGTGCAGGAGTACATCTCCGGCAAATATGCCACACTGATTACCGATGGCGGCACGGAGGAAGTCAAGGCGCAGATCAAGCGGTATATAACCAAATATGTTCAGGATTACCGTATCGCTGTTTCGGGTATGTCACAGAAGCAAATGGTGGACGCTCTGTACACCGAGATGGCGGAGTTTTCGTTCCTGACAAAATACATCTTCGGAGCCGGTATTGAGGAAATTGACGTCAATGCATGGAACGACATCGAGGTACAGTACAGCAGCGGAGTCACCAAAAAGCTGGATGAACATTTTGACAGCTGTGAATGGTGAGATGGTCATCGTTCCAGAAGAAGCAGAAGTTGTTAAGCGCATTTTTTCAGAGTGCCTTTCTGGTAAAGGTGGAAGTGTGATCGCAAAGGGCCTTAACAGGGACAAGATTCCTGCAAGAAGAGGTAATCATTGGAGCACAGGAACAGTGATTGATATGCTCCGAAATGAAAAATACAAAGGGGATGCGCTTTTCCAAAAGACTTACACCGACAGCAACTACAATCGGCGACCTAATAAAGGTGAGAAAGACCAATTTTACTGCAAGAATCATCATGAGCCTATCGTCAGCAAAGAAGTGTTTTCTAAGGCACAAAAGCTGATAACAAAAAGAGCGAAGAGTAAGGCTGTTAACAAAAAAGCTTATCAAAATAGATATGTATTAAGCGGCAGAATCATCTGTGGAGAGTGTGGGTCCACGTTTAGAAGAAAAACAAACTACTCTGCTGGCAGAAGTTATATCGCCTGGAGCTGCAAAGGGCATATTGAAGACAAGAACAGCTGCTCCATGCTGTTCCTGCGTGATGGAGAGATAAAGGCAACCTTTGCCACCATGATGAATAAGCTTGCCTACAGCAGAAAGATTATCCTTGGGCCACTTTATGAGGCTATAAGTAAAAACCAAGAAGAGTGCGACCTTGAAAGAATTGATGCCATCGATAAGCGAATGGAGCAATTGACCGAAGAGCGCAATACGCTTATTGGTCTTATGACAAAAGGGTTCCTTGAACCAGCACTTTTTAGCAAGGAACGAAATGCTCTGGATAGCGAAATAAAAAATCTAACCACTGAGAAGACAAACCTGGTCATGTCATTTACAAGTGGAACATCACGGGCTGATGAGGTAAAGACGATTCTTGAGCATGTGTCAAAAGATAAGTTTGATGGCAATTATACAGACGAGGCATTTGAAAAGTTTGTAGAAAACATCATTGTAAATTCAAGGGATGAACTGACATTTAAAATGAAATGCGGACTTTCCCTGAAAGAAAGGGTGGTGAGGTAAATGGCTTATGTACCATACGGATATACAATTACAGAAGGTATTGTTACTATCGATGAGAAGGCAGCAGATCAAGTGAGGGTGTTCTTTGAAAAGTACATTTCCGGGCTTTCCCTTGCTGTGGCCGGTGAGCAGGCTGGTATTCAGAAGACACATTCATCCATGGGGCTTATTTTGAAAAACGTCAACTATCTTGGAAATGACGTATACCCCGCAATCATTGATAAAGAGACGTTTGATAAGGCTGAAGAAGTTAGAAGTAATCGTGCGAAGGATCTAGGGAGGATTGCAGAGCTTGCAGCTTTCAGTGCTCCTCCACCTATAGAAAGATTTAAAATGAAAAAATCAGAAGGTAAGCTTCCAGATGCTCCAATAGCGCGAGCGGAGTACCTATATAGTCTGATAGAAAGCGAGGTGTAAAGTGGCCGAGAAAAACATAACTGTAATTCCAGCACGAAAAAGGGTGGGAAGTACAGCCGCAAAAGAAAAGGTAAAAAAACTTCGTGTAGCTGCTTATTGCCGTGTTTCTACAGAAACTGAAGAGCAGAACTCAAGCTATGAGGTGCAGGTTGCTCACTACACTGAGTTTATAAAGAAAAATGCTGAATGGGAGTTTGCAGGCATATTTGCAGATGACGGCATTTCAGGCACTAACACGAAAAAACGAGAAGAGTTCAATCGCATGATTGACGGGTGCATGGAGGGGAACATCGATCTGGTGATTACAAAGTCCATTAGTCGATTTGCCAGGAATACTCTGGATTGCCTAAAATATATTAGGCAGCTCAAGGATAAGAACATATCCGTATTTTTTGAGAAAGAGAACATCAACACAATGGATGCCAAGGGAGAGGTGCTTCTGACCATTATGGCATCCCTCGCGCAGCAAGAAAGTCAGAGCCTTTCACAGAATGTTAAGCTGGGACTTCAGTATCGATACCAGCAGGGCAAAGTTCAGGTCAACCACAATCGATTTATGGGGTACACGAAAGATGATGAAGGCAACCTAATCATTGTTCCTGAAGAGGCTGAAATCATTAAGCGCATATACAGAGAGTACCTTGAGGGTAAAAGCCTAGCAGGCATTGGGAGGGATCTTGAGAAGGATGATATTTTAACAGCTGCAGGAAAACCAAGATGGCGACCGGAGACCATAAAAAAGATTCTGATGAACGAAAAATACATCGGGGATGCCCTTTTACAGAAGACCTTCACTGTGGATTTTCTTACGAAGAAAAGAGTCAAGAATGAAGGCCATGTCCCACAGTATTATGTTGAAAATAGCCATGAGGCGATCATACCAAAGGAACTATTTTTACAGGCTCAGGAAGAACTTCATCGCAGGAATAATATTTATACAGGGGCAGATAAAAACAAAAGACTCTATAGCAGTAAATACGCTTTGAGCACCATAACCTTCTGCGGAGATTGCGGGGACATTTACAGACGGGTCTACTGGAATATACGCGGTAGAAAAGAGTTCGTATGGCGATGCGTTACGAGAATCGAGCAAGGTCCTGAAACGTGTAAGAACCGCACGGTAAAAGAAGGAGATTTATATGACGCGGTAATGACGGCCATTAACAAGCTCCTTGCCGGTGGAGATAACATGATGAGAACACTGGAAGAAAACATCCATGCAATAATTGGTGACACCACAGAGTACAGAATATCAGAGATAAACACCTTACTTGAAGAAAAACAGAAAGAAATAATCAGCCTGGCTAATAACGGAAAAGACTTTGAATTCCTTTCAGAAGAGGTTGATAAGCTCCGTGAAGAGCGGCAGAGGCTTCTTGTGGAAGATGCATCCTTAAGTGGAGAGAATGAGCGAATCAACGAGCTGATAGGATTTATCTGCAGGAACAAATATCGCACCCTACTGTATGATGACACTTTAGTAAGGAAGCTGATCCAAAACGTCACTGTGTACGAAGACCACTTTGTAATAAGCTTTAAGTCTGGCATTGAAATTGAAGTATGAAAAACGGACTTAATTAACCCATGACTCTAGAGTAGAGTTGTGGGTTTTATTATGATTAGGCAATTATGAGAATATTCGGTATGTTATTGTACATATCAACCAAATGGTTTATAATATAATTTAGTAGAATATGGAGGTGCTGTATGACTACGGCAGATATGATCAAACAACTGTGTGAACAAATGAATATAAGCGTCGCAGAACTTGCCAGACGTATTGGTCAGACTCCACAGAATTTCAATAAAAAACTAAAACGTGAAACTGTAACATTGGATGAATTGAAAGCCATAGCTGATGCACTGGATATTAAGTTTGAGCAGGTATTTATTTTGCCTAATGGCAATGAAATAAAGACAGGTAATGAGTAAAGGAGGTGGCCTAATATGATGATTAGTCCAGAAAGTTATTATGAAGAGTACCTTAAAGGAAAAACTAGAGACCAGATAATGACGGCTATTCGCGGGCTTAAGCAAGAAATTGGTCGCCTCAAAAATACAATGGAAGGCCCGGAATATGGCATAAAAGAAATCATGCATCCGAGTGAAGATACGCGTTTGCATTGGACTCGCGAATACCTAAAAAGAGCCAAGCAAGCATATGCGTTAAATTCATCTATTTTTCTAAATATTCTTTGACAAAAGTTACTGCATCCTGTAAGTCTTTCGTATTGGGTCTGCCGCTATGCATCAATGTAAATTGACCCCGGCAATGATATTCATGCTCAGACATCTTTAAGCCGCTTTTTTCTACTATGCTTTTAACTTGAGCATACGTAGATTCGATGATGGCTGCAGAACTAATGTTAACAACTTCTCCGACCTTTACATCAATGTTAGCAATGAATTTTTTAACATCCCCAGCCAAGCCTGCGGCATAAACTGAATTTGCCAAAAACAAAGTATCAATATCTTCTGTAAGAGGCTCCGTAATTGGTAATGCCTTGACCCCTGCTTCTTTTGCAACAGCTTCTGCAAGCTTCTTGGTGTTACCGGTTCGTGTGTAATATCTAACGGCTATTTTCATATTTATTCTCCTTATATTGTTGGATTAGAATCAATGAAGTTAGGTAGCCGAATCGCACTTGCTAGTTTGATTCGACTCCTGACAGTCATAAAACGGTTGATTGTTTTTAAAATTCGTAGCTTTCTGATTCTCCGCCCATGGAACCAATGCTTGCTTTAGTATCTTTTAGATAGTAAGGTGCAATGACTTCTTTCGGGAACATCTGTTCAATCTGTTCACTCATACTGATGAAAGCATCCTTTGTCTCATCAGTATCATCAAGGACTGCAGCTCCATAAAGTCTTAATATTTTCTCATCATAATAAGCAGATATTGCTACTTTGCCATCGATCTGGAGCTGTTTGTGAAGGTTCATTGGCTTAGCGAGGATGAAGTACAGTTTTCCATTGTAAGGTATAGCAATACCCATTGGTCTTACATCAGGACCGGCTTCACCATTCGTTGCCAGATACCACACTTTGCTGTCCTGCAAATACTTTGCTACTACATTAACATTTTCCATGATCATTCTCCTTTTCTTGATAGATAAACTTGTTATTTATCTTTAACATGATATAATCATAGCATGCATTACAAATTATGCAAATACTATTAATAAAGATATATACTATCATAATTGATAGTATATATCTTTTCATTAAGGAGTGCTTATGAATTCTAAATACTTAGAAGAATGTTCCGAATGTAAAATCAGTAATGATGTAAAAATGCAACTGTGTCCATATTGCATGGCACAAAAAGTTATTATGGGAAAGTGGAAATTATTGATATTCTGGCATCTTCAACAAGGAACTAAAAGGTTCAGTCAGTTAAATCGACTCATCCCCTGCACTCAAGCAACATTAAACCGTCAACTGAATGAGCTTGTGCTAGACGGAATCGTTCATCGTGAAGTCTATCAAATTATTCCTCCGAAAGTTGAGTATTCATTAACACCTCTTGGAGAGAAATTTTGTGATGTTATAAGCTCTATGGGGAATTGGGGACTAACTTATTTCCATGCCAATGGTATGTTAACAGACATGAAAGAGTAGATCAAATAGTGAAATAGTCAATTAGATTTGTAACACCACTATAGGTCATTTCGGGGTCTGTCAATTATTTTGTGCTTTTAGCTATTAATCTCCTTTACAATAGATAACTTTGAGCCCTTTCCGATCGGTTTTTCAGCTCATTGAGAACCACCAGCCAGAACTTGGAGGTTTCATTCTCTCCTATCCACAGACCAGAACATCCTTTTGTCCGTCCATATCGATGCCGATGACCATATAGATCGCTTTATTGACGATCATTCCGTCTTGCTTTACTTTATAGTGAATAGCATCCAAAAGACCATGACGTAGATCCGCATCAACGGACGGTTCTGCCATTCTTTCATAGTGGGCATGATTTTGTTTGTGATATTTGATATAAGGATTGGAATACCTTAATTCCATACAACTGCTGCAGATGAGCTTGAATGTCTCTGGTGCTGACTCCTTTGGCCTTTCTTGACAATCACCAGTTCGAAGTCACTCTCTCGATCCCGGGGAATCTCCAGACCGGCTTCTCCGTAGTCGCTGCGGACTGTTTGGGTGCTATGGTCGTTTCGTCGATTTGCAGTTTCCTTCTTGCATCTTCATGTTTCTGATACCTGAGATGAGTATCCATTTCCCCTTCCAGCCTGCCTTGCAGTGCTTCTACAAACATGTCTTTGAGGACGTTTTGGATATCCTCCACGGATTGGATCTCGTTTTCTTTGATAAACTGCCTTACTTGATCCTGGGACATAATTCTTGGTTTTTTGCTCTTAGCCATTTCCGACAACTCCTTAGTGCTATTATAGTTGGATTAGCTAAAGGCACAATTTATTTTACACTCCCAAGCATTAATTGAAATCGAGGATTCCATTAACTTAGTGAATGAGGCATAAGATGAGAATAACTATAAGATTTACGAAGCTGAGACATGATTTTATGAAACTTTCAAGCCCTAATTTGACTGTATGTTGAGACGGTCTATCTGCTTACAAGGCTTGTGTTTTAATCTAAAACTTACTTCTAAACAACTAGGCTAAATAAGAGACGGCTAATCTCTAATGATATGTTTCCGCAAACGACAGCCAATCTTGGATATGTTCCCTAATACGACCCTTGATAAAAAAAGGGCTTGGAACAATAAAAATGATAGCTATCAATGCAACTCCAAGCATGTGGAGGCCGTAATCCTGTTGCGACGGCGGAAATGCTGATAAATAAAGGGGCTGAGGGATTATAAATGAAAACATGTTTTGACGTGAGAGGGCGCTTCACGTCTTTTCTTTTTTTGATAGAATATAAATGGGCTTGGTGTTTATAGTGTCTGTAAAAACGGGGTATGGGTCAACTCATGTGACATATCGTATCACCGTTGAATCTATGGTAACATTTTTAGGATTCAACAGTTATTAAGAAAAATCGCTGGTATCATACGTATCAACGTATTATACTGGAAAGTACTAACATATTAGTCGAAATGTTCTATCTAAAGCAGAGGACGTGATTTTATGGACTACATGACAGTTCGGGAAGCTGCAGAAAAGTGGGGAGTATCTGTAAGACGGGTACAATATCTGTGCATGCACAATATGATAACGGGTGCTGTCCAGTTTGGCAGGGTCTGGACCATTCCCAACGACGCTGCCAAACCAAGAGATGGCAGATATAAAGTAACGGAAGAAAGTCAAAAAGACATTGTCCGTCCTTTTCAATCCTGGGGTGGAAATGAAGAGATGCTTTCAAGGATTATAGAATTTTTTCCTTATCCAATTCAAGTTTATTCACCGAACGGGACGATGGTTTTAACTAACGAAGCATCTTTAAGGCTAATGCATATACCATCGAAAGATCATTTAATCGGGAAATTCAATGTATTGAAAGATCCAGTTATCGACAAATGGGAAGAACGAGCGAGAGAACAAATTTTAAAGTCATTTCAAGGTGAAACCGTACAATTTCAAGATTTAGAAATGCCAATTCAAGAAATTATCAATAGATTTGAGGTAGGCGAGCTTTGCTTTGACATGAGCTTCCAGAACATTACTTGTTTTCCTATTTTTGATGATCATAATCAACTGGCCTATGTCGTCCATGTCTTTGTTACATCCAAGCTGTATAATGGTAAAGAAGAAATGGTTAAAGCGAAGGTATACATAGAAAGCCATTGGCTGGAAGAATTTGATCTGGACATGGCGGCAAGGTCGGTAAATCTGAGTCGATATCACTTTTCCCGTCTTTTCAAAAGGTATACTTCCATGACTCCCTTCAGCTATTATCAGGACGTTAAAATAAACAAGCTGAAGGAGAAGCTTTGCGATCAGAATCTATCTATTGGCGAAGCTTTTTCTACCTGCGGTTTGAATTACAATGGAAATTACGCCAGGGTGTTCAAGGAAAAGGTAGGAATGACACCATCGCAATACCGAAAAACACTTGGATAAAAATAAAAAAGTATAGGATAAAGGCTTCCGTGTCAGTGATAAGAACACGGGAGCTTTTTTAATTGAGCAATATCTTTACTAAAGTCAGGTTGATATTAACTATATTTATTTTCTGAAAATCACTACCATGAAGTAAAAGAGGCCTTTTAATGAAATGAGGTGGTGAATAGTGAGCAAAAAAAAGAGCAAGGAGAAACTTCTGGAAGATCTGATTCAGATGCAAAAAAACATTGAAATAAAGGTTAAGGTTCAGGACAGCTTAATAAAAAGCATGCAATTGCTAATTCAAAACGAGGGACTGCATTTCCAGGTGATTGGTAATTTCCCTTATCCAATTGCCATTTTTGAACGCAACGGCATGCTGATCATGGCAAATCATATCCTGCTGCAAAGAGCAAACATAAAGCCTGACGATGTAAAAGCAGGAAAGATCAATTTTCTAAGCCGCATTACCAATGAGAATTTTGCTGTGCTGGAAGCTGTGGAAGATATCTTTTTAGGGGAAACAACGCTGCTGAAAAATCTGGTTGAGCCTCTCTCCATGTTTGTGAGGGATGACTTCATCCCGAATCATAGTGACGATTATGAAAGCGCCGTTTTTTTCCCGGTAGTCGAAAGCAATGATAACATATCTCATGGAGCGATGATGCTTATGAAGTAAGAGATTATTGTGGTATTCTAGCACTTCTAAAAAAAGAACTTGAAAGAGAAGGAAAAAACAATGAAAACAATAAGGTGTTTTGTTACTGTGGTGATAATAGTGTGTATGGCGTTTATGATAACGGCTTGTGGATCAGGCAGTAAAACAGATGAAAACAATGGGGGGCAGACCCAAGGAAATGCTGGCCAGAGCGGAAGCACAAATGGCGACCTCGATGTCGGCCAAAATTTAAAATGGCCTGCCGATAACATGGGAAATCTACCGGAATTAAAAGGCAAGATCACTGCCGTGTTGAAGGATGACAGTACCGGGCAATGTACAGTAGCTTTCTCCGAAATGGCAAAAGAGGATGCCCAAGCCTATATTACCGAAATGAAAAAAATGGGATATAAAGGGGAGATGAGTATGGCCGACGAAGAAAGTCTGATTCACAGCGGTAAAGCGGCAGACGGTTCAACAGCGGTCTTCACCTATAATATTACTGCCAAGGAAGGCACAATATCCTATGGGTCGGGCAACGCTTCCGGCCAATCCGCTACGGCTGTCGATATGAATGACGCTGCATCATGGCCGGAAGACTTTATGGAAAGTGTTCCCGAACTGGCAGGGAAGATTACCGATGTTGTCAATGACAATAACAAAAGCATAACGGTTCATTTAGAATATGTGGATCAAGCAATTTTTGAAGGTTATATCAAATTTCTGAAACAGAACGGCTTTACGACAGATGTAGACGAAAGCACAAGCGTTTCAGCGATTGATTTTCGGGCTTATAACGCCAAAGGCGAATGGGTTAACGCCTACATGAATATTGAAAAGGGTAACAATACAGTGACAGTCACGATGGAGAAGCCGGTGCAATAGCTAATATGTTACTTTACGTTACGAAAAAAAGGAGTATTACCGCAATGAAAAAACTAATGGTACTTTGTATTTGCTTGATTTTAATGGCTGCTCTCTCAGCCTGCAGCTCTCAAAAAACACCTGCACAGGACCAAAAATCGGTAAGTCAAGGTCAATCCGATCCAAGTGCCCAGGCAGCATCGCCGGCAACAGCCCAAACGGCGGAAACAAAGATTTTGATTACGCCGCCCTCCGGCTGGGAGAAGGTAACCGGTTCTGTTCTCCCGGTCCAATATATGAAGAACACGGCTAGCTTTATGGTTAAAAAAGAAAATTTCAGCGGCAAAACCCTTGAGGCCGTTGTACAGGAAGCCAAAGGATACTTCGAAGGATCCTTTGATAATGTCAAGTACATTGGTCAATCAGAAAAGATAAGTATAGGAGGAATCGACGCCCAAAAAATTATGTTCACCTGTATGGTCAGCAAGATGCAGATGAAATATGAATATGTCTATCTTTTAGAGGGCACAGACGTCTATGCAATTACTTTTGGCGATTTAGCCAGTTCCTTTGATTCACTCTCGGCAGATTATGAGCAAATACTTTCGAATATCCGCTTTGAATAACACGATGAATATCCTGATGGCAGATCAAAATAACAGCTAGTTATTGAAAAAACGAATTATTACAAGAGAGAATCAGGGTTGTGAAATGATTGCAAAAAATAAAAAAATCATCAGTATTTTCTTATCAGTTGTCATGTTATTGGCTGCTTGTTCCTGCGCGAAAACATCAGCTAAAAAAACAACGGATGATGATCTCAAAAAATTTATTGAAAAGCAAGAGGTTACTTTGGCCAATCAGGAAACAAGCGGCAAAGACACAACGAATTCATATTATTCTTTAGGGAATGCCGCTCTAACCCTGGATAAGACACGCAAAGATTCCGTCCGCTATGTGCCTCTGCGCGGTCCGGTCTTTCTGGAGCTTAAAGATACGGAAGGAAATGTCTGGCGCCTGGATATTCCGGAAAATGCCCTGCCGTATGCCGAAACAATTTCCATGCAATTGGCCGGAGATATCAGCACAGACATGGTTTCTGGCAAGCTGAATGCCGGCGTCGTTTTGCGGCCGGAAGGCCTGCAGTTTATTATTCCGGCCACTCTGTCCATTAGCGGACCAAAGGCCAGTACAGACAAATCCTTTGTTTTTTTCGGGGATCAATCCGGGACGCACTTGAATTTTGCTTCCAAGAAAGCGGAAACGGATATGCTTTCCATAGAAATAGCCCATTTTTCTTCCTATATTCTCTATACACCGGTGAGCGAAGGGGAATTTCAGCAGGCGGCTGAAATGGCTGCAGAGTCGTACAAAGAAGCCGTTATTGAAGCCAGAGCTTTTCTCAAGACCCCGATATCCGCACCCCCTGTGCCGCCAGATTATACCTTTATGTGTCAGGATGAAGACGGAGAAAATGCCTCGGAAGTAAGAAACCGGGCCCTGGACATGTACATTGAAAGTGTTGTTCAGCCGGAAAAGGACCTGATCATCAAGCTTTTAGCCTCAGGCCGTGAAGTCGCTCTGGTGGGTCAGGAGCAGGAATCCTTTTATTATGCCGGGCTTCTGCAGATGAGAAATATCAAGAAAGCCGATAAATTGATCCGAACCTACAAAAACGATGTCGATAAACTGATCCCGGTAATGAACGCGTCACTGAAGATTTTAAAAGAAGCCCAAACTCTGGGAGTGGATATCTCTATCCAACCTTATTTGGATACATTTTCCGACTGGATGGTCCGTGCCGCAGACAAGAAGATTAAAGAAATCAGAGAAGAGCATAATTACAAAGCAATGGGACCGGCAGTGTCGCTGATCCAGAGCGCGTTGATTTTCACCTCAGACTTTCAGGTCTCCCAGGACTTTTCCCGGAAGTACCTGCAGAAACTCAAAGATGCGATGACCTTCACTATAAACTATGACGTCTCGCTGCACTCCGGCATTGCCAACCAAAGAATGACGTTGAAGGGCAAAGTGAAATTATCCTGGCTGGATGAAAACGACGAAAAAGTATTTACCGGAAAGGGTGAGGGAGAATATGTAAGCTATTCCAACAGTTCACCAAATACGACACGGATTGATTATCCTAACAAATATCCGGTGAATATGAAGTTTATCAACTTCTCTCCCTGCGACAGTAAAACGGTGGATGTTCAGGTCGATATGATCGGAGCGCAGACGAAAGTCTGGTATAACCCCGAGCTTGATCAAAAATCGTCCGATGAATACAGCTTTGTCAACTTTATGGCGGAACAATTATTCCAAGATTACAAACAGGAAGACGGAAATTACCTTTTCCAAGTGCCCTTCACCAACAATAATGCAGTCATGGGCTCGGAAAGTTTCACTAAAACCGCTTCGATCGGCTATCCTGAAGAAGGCAGCGCCTCTGGAAGCATTACGTATACGATTGAGATTAAGCATACGCCCAAGTAACTACTCCTTGTTTTTTAAGTATGTTTCAACACAAAGCATACGGCATCGTGTAATAAATGAAATCCCACTACCCGTAAGCAGGAGAAATCAATAGGGATGGTATAAGCAAAGGCTTGTGCTATCTGCCTCGGTGAATGCCGAGAGTCTATATTATTTTTAGGAGGATTATCATGAAACAATCATCTGTTAGGACTTGTCTGCTGTTAATTGTGGCACTTCTCGTTACCGCACTATTCCCGATCACTGCATTTGCAGCTTTGCCGGAAGGTGTTCCTTCATCCATAGAAGCTCCTTCAATCCAGAACATCGCGTTAAAGACATATGATGACGGCAGGCCATATTTTGAAGCCCAGGTCTATTTCCCCCAGAGCGTTCTCAATCTCGACAGCGAGGCCCCTGGCGGCGGTTCTGTTTTCTGGGACTATTCGGTGAAGGTTGACGACGGATCCTGGAACGAGTTCGGCGGCGGCGGATATATTAATGTTTACACCGGCGGCGAGGACGGCGAAGCACCCGTTAGCGCCGGGACCTTTGCAATTACCTTCGATCCCATTGACGAAGGTACCCTGACCTCTGTCGATATTAAAAGCCATATTTATTCCTACCAGCTCCGCGTCTACTACGATTACTACGAGGGCTGGCCGGACGTGCAGCCTATATATTCTCCCGTCTCCAATGTGGTTACCATCGGATCCGGCAGCTTCTACGCCGATTCCAAAACGGATCGTTTGAGCGGAGCCAGCCGAATAGAAACCGCGATTGCGGTATCGCAAGAGGGCTGGCCAAGCGGCGCCGATACCATCATTTTGACACGAGAGGACAATTATCCCGATGCGCTTACCGGAACGCCCCTGTCCAAAAAATGCGACGCTCCCATTCTGTTTACGAACCGTCTGACGCTGACCCCTGCCACAGCTGCGGAAATTGCCCGCTTAGGAGCTAAAAAGGTCATTGTTCTGGGAGGCAGCGGCGCTGTTTCCGAGGCGATTGAGAACAAACTGAAACAGAGTTATACCGTGCAAAGGATTGGCGGCGCCGACCGCTATGCTACGGCGGCGAAAATTGCTTCGGAGCTTGGCTATAAAGGCAAGGTCGTCATTACAACAGGCCAGGATTTTCATGACGCGCTGGTGGTCGCACCGCTGGCAGCCAATCAAGAAATTCCCATTTTGTTGACACAGCCGAATTCCCTGCCGGCTGTTATTCAAGCGGCGCTGCTATCTATAACGCCGACAGAGACCATCGTGGTTGGAAATCAGAGTGCCGTCAGCAACACTGTTCTGGGCCAACTGACCAATGCCAAGCGCATCAGCGGCAGCGATATTTACGAGACGGCAATCCTGGTAGCGAAGAATTTTGAGGCGAATACGGAGAGAGTATTTCTGGCTACAGGCAAGGACTTCCCAGATGCGCTGTCCGGCTCTGCCGTCGCCGCTAAATTTAACAGTCCAATTCTGTTTGTGGGCGAACCGCTTTCTACTTATGTAAAACAATATTTAGGGGATAACAAGCAAAACACCACAAAAGTCCATCTTTTAGGCGGGACTGGTGCGATTGCAGACACAGTCCGCAATGAAGTCGAACGTATCTACGAGTAGGTGTTAATAAGCGTGTAACAAAAAATGTAAATTGAACGTGCTTGAATCTCAGATAAATCAAGGGCTTTAGATAAAAAAGATGACATCGTGCTTGATTTGATTGCTGCATTATTAAAAGCTAAAAACATGAATGGATTGATATACAGTAACAGAAATCCACACTCCGTTTAGTCTGCGGAGCGTGGATTGTTTTTAGCACATGCGAAGATTAAGATAAGCTTGAGGTGAACAGAAACAAAGTGTCTTATAGCCACCGGCAACAACTTTCCGGATGCCCTGGCCGGAAGTGTCTATGCAGCAAATCACAATGCCCCAATCATCCTAGCGGACAGCAAGTTGTCTGATCAGGTCAGGACTTATCTGAAGGGCAAGAAACTAACCGGAGCGACACTATTCGGAGGAGAGGCTGTAGTCAGTAAAAACATTGAGCAGCAGATTAGACAGTTGATGGCGAGATACGCGTTCACACCGAATGTCTGCTTAAACAATTACAAGTCATGTGACCCTTGAGTATATAAAAAGATACAAATGAATTGAACAGGGGTAATAAATTGTAATATTTTTCAAAATAGCATTGTGTGACAAGCGGTCAGGTTATATCAGTGCTATCCTTTTTTCAGGAGGTATAATATGCATGCATGGCAAGCAATACAAAACTCATTGAACTATATTGAAGACCATTTGTCAGAGAATATAAAGATGGAAACTCTTGCAAATGTAGCATCATTATCACCGTATTATTTTCAGCGCTTGTTTGGGCGTTTAGTGAAAAAATCTGTAAATGAATACGTGAGGCTGCGTAGGTTGGCAAAAGCTTCGGAAGCTCTTAAAAGTAAAGAAAAGCGAATCATTGATGTGGCACTTGATTATGGATTTTCAGATCATGCCAACTTTACTCGTGCATTTAAAGATGCATATGGCATTACACCAGATGCATATCGTGATTGTCCTGTTATACTCAATCATTTCATCAAACCAGATCTGCTTTTGAACTATATCATGGTTAATGAAGATGTATCGTTAATAGCTGATGGTATTGTGGTTGAAGTGATTCGTAGAAAACTGGATGAACCGCGCACATTTATTGGAATTGAAGGGGAGGTGCCTGATACTGAATTAACAGGAGGCAAAGGTACCGGTATTGCTACTACCGGGATAATATGGGATGAGTTCCATCGTCAGAAATCGAACATTCTAAATTTACTGCCGAATGGCAATGAATTTGGTGTTTTTTATTTGGGAGATGCCAGAGAAGGTTGCTGTAACTACATGGCCGGTGCTGAAGCCACCGGAAATATACAGGAAGAGGGATATGCTTCATATACAATTCCAAGCGGTGAATATGCCGTTTGCTGCTTGGAGGCAGAAAACTTTGCAGAACTTATTGGTTCCGCAATTTTCAAAGCGTCCTCATTTATGAATTGCTGGATGAAAAAGCACAGCCTGACTTGTGGCGATTTCGCTGCCGAGATATATTATAATAAAAATCAGGATGCCAGCTATATGGAGTTATGGCTGCCATTAAGCTCATCGCAAAGGATATTTAAAATTAAACAAACATGGGATAAAACCAATGGAACACAAAAGCCATCAATAACAACCATTAACACCTATGTGAATAGCCCTTTATTTGAATGCCTGTGCAAACATATGGAGACAGAATATCAGAGCAAGCCGGTGCTGGAATATAGTAGATGTTCCTTGCAGTACGGATGGAATGTGAAATATAAAAAGGCAGGACGTACATTATGTACCTTGTATCCAAAGGAGGGATACTTTATTGCCCTTATAGTCATTGGTGATCGTGAGCAGACAGAAACCGAATTTACACTCCCTTTTTTCACAGAGTATTTGCAACAGTTGTACCACGAAACAAAAAGCGGTATGGGTCAGAAGTGGCTCATGATAAACGTGACGAATGACGCGGTATTAGAGGATGTTAAGCAATGTATCGCCATCCGTAGAGGTAAAAAAAAAAATTAATCTGGAGGCAATTGAAATGGCAATAATATCAAAAATCAATTTATTGGAACAACCGGAGCAGCATGTCCTGTCTATCCGCACGACTATTCACTTCAATGATTACCCGGATACTGCTAAACAAGCCTATGGGGTAATTATGGAGTATGCAGCATGTAATGGTCTGCTGCTCTCCGGTGGTCCTTTTGTATGCTACCATAATGCTGATTTAGAAAACCTTGATGTAGAAATGGGTTTTCCTGTTGCAAAATCAGTATTGGGAAATGATGACATCACAGGATATACTATTCCTGTTCAAAAAGCGGTGTCAGGCATATTCTTAGGTGCTTATGAAGATACTGATCCGATGATGTTTGAAATTATACAGTGGATAATAGAGCATGGCTATGAACAGCAAGGAAAGATTTTCAATTATTATTTGAATGATGATAGTCGCAATGCAAGTGAACTGCTAACACAGATTGTTGTGCCGATAAAATAGGATTGACTCCCCTATAGATCATAAACATTACTGTGCGATACATTAAGAATAATCTATGAGGAGAGTTTACAACTGCTCCTGTTTGTAAATTAGGCGAAATTTACCTTTCCGCCAAGGCCCTACTACGCTCAAGCAGCGGCATCTTTTTTGACCATTCAAGGCACGTTGAAACGATAATAAAGATGACGAAATGTGGTTCGGAGGGCAAAAAGTAGACTTTGACCACAAGATGTTGTGGTTTGCAAGCCAAAAATGAGCAAAAAACGAAGCAAAAAAGTGCAAATTTTGGCCCGTTTTTTTGGCCGTTTTCATAGATGACAAAGGGTAGTTACCAAGATGGCATCGATTGTTTTATCATTGTTATTATAAATTTTTCCATATATAATGTTTATGACCTTATGCGTTGAATGGCAACAGTATTTTAAATTCGAGTAGAGATGGAGGGATATACCCAGTGTTTTTCTTTTTCTTTAATAATGACGCTATCATAGAGGAATGCGATCGACTGTTAGAAAAAGGCGATATTAAGCCAGTTTCTCAAATAGATCAGGAATATATCATGTTTCGTAAGCGTTTCGGTCCTGATGTTTTAAAAAGCATTGAAGGCGAAGAATTAATAGAGACAATTTTCAATGTCATGAATCATGATGGGCTTGCCTATTGGCTTGAATTTAAGAATGACGAGATGATAGACACGAGGCAATACGGCAGTATTGCTGGCGGCAGCTCTCTGAAGTACATCATGTACAAACGTAAAAGTGATAACAATTGGATGACCGGCAGCCCTCAAAAGCAGGTCGTCCTTTCGCTGGCAGACGCGATTGAAAAGGGCAAAAAGATTCGTGATGCCATAGTAAGAGGCGCTGAGCAAATTTCCAAGTTTGAGAATCCCGAGTACAAAGATTATATAGCTTTACAGCAGAGTTTGGATTCCGATGAAGATGTAAAAATCGGCGGATACGGATGGATTCACAAGTATTATCATATGCTTTTCCCGAATTACATTGACGCTTTCCATACAACCGGTTGGCAGAAGCATGCTCTTTTATGTTACGGCGAGAAGCCAGAGTCTGAATCGCTCTATGCATTGACAGGGCAGCTGATGAAAATTATCACGGAGACTGGCAGACCGTCTTCTCATATTGTACGAACTATGGTGCATATGTATGGCTCTCCAGTCAACTATTATCGCATAGGTACAAGAAGCGGATCGAGCAAAACAAGTATATGGCCCCTGATGCAGGAAAATAGCTATATCTCTATCGGTTGGGCAGAACTCGGCGACTTGACCCAATATGGCCAAGAGGATAGCGAGATACGAGATTCTTTGAAGGAGCCATTTGAGAAGCTCTATCCCAACCAACCCCAGACAATATCTCGTGAACTGAATGAGATCATCAGGTTTTTTAAGACAATCAAGGAGAACGACATCGTCGTAGCCGGCGACGGGATGCAGACTCTTGGAATCGGCAGAGTCACAGGCGGCTATGAATACCGTGAAGGCTTGGAGTTTCCACATTTAAGGGAAGTTGAATGGATATTTGTTGAACAAACTCAACTGCCGGAAGCGAAAGAAGGACTTCGCACAACAGTAAATCCATATAGAAACATGGACAATTTACTTAAGATACGCGAATTATTATCAAAAGGCTCTACAGAACAAAAGAATACTGTATCGTCAAAACCTGCTGAAAAACCGCTCCAATCGCTTGAAGGAATTATGAAAAAAATCGACGGTATCCTGGAACGTAAAAAGCAAATCATTCTTTATGGGCCACCCGGTACAGGAAAAACATATCATGCTGAAAAAGCAGCGCAGGAATTGGCAGCGCGGAATATCTTTAGGAAATCATGGAAGGCTCTTTCTGACGATGAGAGAAAAAGCATTTTGGGCGATGGCCGGACGAATGGATATGTCCGTATTTGCTGTTTTCATGCTTCCTACGGGTATGAGGATTTTATCGAAGGAATAAAACCACGGGTTGAAAATGGACAAACCCTGTTTGAACTTCGTGATGGAATATTCAAAAGGCTTTGTTCGGATGCGATAAAGGAACCCAATAAATCGTTTTTCCTGATTATAGATGAAATTAATCGGGGAGATATTTCGCGCATCTTAGGCGAGCTTATTATGTTAATTGAGTCCGGAAAACGGGGGAAAACGTTATATCTTCCCGTATCTGGTGAACCTTTTTCGGTACCGGGTAACGTTTTTATCATTGGAACTATGAATACAGCCGACAGGTCAATTGCTCTGTTGGACGCTGCGCTCCGCAGGCGTTTCGGTTTCCACGAATTAATGCCGGACTACAGTTTGCTTGAAGGGATTAACTTTGACGCACTGCCTGTCTCCGAATGGCTTAAGAGGCTGAACCAAAGAATCTGCCAGCATATCGGCAGAGATGCCCGCAACTTGCAAATTGGTCACTCTTATTTCATGGAGGGTGAAAAACCAATTACTTCTCAGAATCGCTTCCGCCAGGTGATAGCGGAAGATATTCTTCCTTTAATCGAAGAATATTGTTATGGTGATTATGAGCGAATGGCAGCAATTTTAGATTCGGATTTTGTTGACGTTAAAAACCAAACTCTCCAATACTCCTTATGTGAGGGCGATTTTACAGAACTGATCGGCGCATTATTAAAGCCTTGTCCGGAAATACGTTTGAGCGAGGAACATGATACAAGCGATGCCGATGCCATTGTCGCCGGTCCCCCAGAGGAAGAAGAACAATGAGCGCGATAGTCCATTTAAAACTAACAGAATGGTCGGAACAATTTCTTGACGGTGTATACTTAAAAGATGGGACTGAACGCAAAGTTGCGCAAAAACTTACGGAGAGTAGCATCCTTGAAATCCTGGAAATGAGAAATGGTGTACTGATAAGAAGCAATTCATTTGTGGGCCGTTTATCGTTAGGCGATATTCGTATTCAAATCACCCCAAAGCTGCATGGGATGCCGTTAATTACTTTGCTGCAGTACACCTATGGACTTCGAAACCTCAAATTATTCCACTATGCAAACTTTGATATCGACAATCTGAATTTCATTGATTTGCTGATATATACGCTGTATACCTATGCTGAGAGCCTGCTTAACCGAGGGTTTATTAAAGGGTATACATTATTTGAGAATGATTTGTCCTGTGTAAAAGGACGAATCGATATGAGCCGCCTTGCCAGCCGCGGTGGAGCAATTGCGGCGTGTCTGCCTTGTAATTATTATGAAAGAACAGAAAATACCCTCTTGAATCAGGTTCTTTTGGCAGGTTTAAGGCTCGCAGGCAAGCTTGCATCAGATATCAATCTTCGTCATGATGTGATGAGAATAAGCGACCAATTATCAATGCTGACTAAAGAAACTAGGCTCAGCAGGCCGATATTAAATGCGGCACAAAGATCAATATCGCGCCTAAATGATGTGTATAAGCCGGCCATAGAATTAATTAATATCCTGTTTGAGTCGCAATCGGTTCAGATTGAGAATGGAGAGGAACACATTTCCTTGCCAGGCTACTTTTTTGATATGAACCTGTTTTTTGAGACTCTTGTATCCAAGCTATTAAAAAGCTTGCAGGATGAGTATTCTGTGATAGATCAGTATCGTCTTGGAATGCTTTTCGCTTATGAACCAAAACGCAATCCCAAAGGAAAGCGTTCACCGACTCCTCGTCCTGATTTCGCTTTGCTTAAAAATGGTTCGGTGGTGCAACTTCTTGATGCGAAATATCGTGATCTATGGGATAGAAACCTTCCGCGTGATATGCTTTATCAATTAGCTGTATATGCAGTCAGCGGAATTGGAAATAATTCCGCTACGATACTCTATCCAGCAATGAATGGGCTTCCAGTCCTGCAGCAGATTAATACTTATAATCCACTCACGAACGGGATTATGGCTAAAGTATTCATGAAACCCATTGACCTTATCAAGGTGGCAGGTTTTATTGATCGTGGCGAAAAAAGCGAGCTCTCATGTTATATTACGCAGATAGTATGTTCTTAGAAATTAACAGCCTAATAAAGCATAATTTCTAGGAATGAATCTAGCCTAAGATATATATGGAACTGTGAGGTGGTTTAAATGAAGATTGAAATTGGTGAATCGCTACTTTTATCATGGCTTAAACATATTAAAGAATGCCAACTTGTGCAAACAAACTGGAAAGCTTCCTCCAAATGGGAGCTTAAGCACAAAGAAGCATTAGAGCAGCTAATGAAAAACTCATCTGAGGTCTTCAAAACTAAGTATGGTTATGATTTGTATAAAGGAAACAGCGGAATAGATCAGGTGCTTACTCAGGCTGAAATTGATGTAATGGGTATATCATTTGATGAAAATGAACAGCACATCTATGCCATTGATGTTGCGTTTCATGAAGCGGGTTTAAATTACGGGACAAAAGAAGAAACTGTAACCAGAGTTATCAAAAAATGTATCAGGACAGCAATGTGTATATATGGATATTTTGATATTAATTCCGGGACAATCATTTTTACATCGCCTAGAATAAATCCATCTGTTATTAATGATATCAATATCTGCATTGACGATATTTCTTCTGTTCTGAGCACTTTAAATGTGAAATACAAAATCCGTATTATTGCTAATGAAGATTTCAGTGATAAGATTCTTGAACCGGTGCTTAATGTACTGGGGGATGTTGCAGATACTTCAGAGTTATTTATGCGAAGCTTACAAATGTATAATCTTTTTGCAGTTAAAAAACCAAAGCAGATTAATGGCGGAATCAGAAATACAGTACAGAAAAAGATATCACCAAATCTTGAAGCTATTGAGTATAACGGTATTGATGGACTTGAAGAAATGAAAATCGGCATAATTATAAGAACTGTTCTTCGTAAAATGCTTGAAAACGGTGAGGTTACCAAGGAAGAAATAGAGAAAATGAAGACAAAGGAATATTCAAAAGAAACTTTTGATATTCAATATCCACTACTCCAAAAAGCCAGCTTAACGGATGGTGAAAGCCCAAAGAGGTACTATTCATCACCAGTAAAGATATATAATGAGGATTATTTTCTGTGCTCGGAGTGGTTTGAAGTGCCTGCAAATAATGACAGACCATTTTTATTAAAATGGATGGCGTTACATAAATGAGGTTAGCTGAAAAATGAAGATGAAAGCAATGGTTTGTAGATAAATTCCTGAAAATGAGCGGGTGTATTTTCTAACGAAGATACCCTGCTTTTTTTATGCCCTTTTTTAGGGCTTCAAAATAATCACGCCAACTAAGAATGGAGGAAATCAAAATGGCAAACGAAAAAATGAGTATCTTTTTCCCTCTGAAGGTCGTCAGCTATCCTCAGTATGACTGCTCGGAGGATGAGCGGGAGGATATCACACCCAGGGAAGCTGTGGCATATGAGGATCAGATTCTCGCTGCCATTGCCAAGGAGAATCGTTTCTTCGAAAACGATCGAGGTCTTGCCGAATACATCCACGACGAAGCTCTCAACAAAAAAGTGTATAGCCTTTATCCATCAGTGGAGGTTGTTGACGGCGAGCTGTGGGGAGTTATGAATGCCGGACTGAAGGAGCCCCTCTCCGGCGAAGAAGTTGCCGCACTCTTGGATTATGTCTCTGGACAAAATTCTGACGGATACGGCGAAGGTTTTGAGCAGCGTCCCATCAAAACTCCTGACGGCGAGATTTACGTCAGTTTTTGGAATCATGAAAACTATTCCCTTAAGCTGGAGGATGAAATGAAAAACAAAGCTCCCGACCTTGAACACGGCGGTCCCGTGATGGGAGGGATGTGATGAGCAAGATATTTTCACTCATCGGTTTAGAAACCAACACAGGCATCCGCGACGTTGCCATCATGGGCGGCATCCCTGAAGTGGAGGACATACAAAGATCGCAGTCATATCAGGAGCTGGTGGAGGACTGCGGCTGCTCGGAATACATCTCTGTGGTTGTCCAATCCTTCCGGTATGGACAAGGCCCGCCCGAGCCAGTTGCTCTGGAGGACTTACAGTGGATCGGCTCACATCACGAAATTATTAAAAACGGTGAGGCGGAAAAGCTGCAGACTGCACGCTTCGCCATCCTCTATCCCGATCAGGGATTGCAGATGAACATGTAGCGCTCTTTGGTTTCTACCTGAAACTGAAGGGCGTTTTTTTATTTCAAAAGGAGTTGATCAAATGCAGAAAGAAAAAGTGATGATCGTTACACTCATGCGGTCGGACTTATATGACGCGCTGGGATATGTCGGCGCTTACCTGAACCTTCCCGCCAGCCGGGACGAGATACAGGACGCAATGGATCGCGCCCGGATCAGGGATGGTCTGCCATATCAAATTGTCGAGTGCTTTAATATGCAGGGCGAGGAATTGAACTTCATTCAGGAGAAGCCTTCCCTCGACGAACTAAATTTTTTGGCACACCGCATCAGCGATCTGCCCACGCATGACCTGCTGGCTTTCAACGGGTGTGTGGCGATGGGCGATGAACAGCCGGACATGAAAGCACTCATTAATCTAACTTATAGTCTGGAAGATGTCCATGTGGTTCCCGTGAACAATGATCGGGAGCTCGGAAAATTCTATGTGGACAACGATTTTATCGATGCGATCAATCATATACCGCCGGAGTATCAGAAGGAACTGCTGGAGCTGCTGGACTATGAGAAAATAGGCTGTGAACAGCGGAAAGCGGAAGGCGGTATATTCAAGAATGGCTATTATGTAGTGCATGGCTCCGGTGTTATGAACCAAATCTATGACGGCGCTCACCTTCCCGATCTGCCGGAGGAAGCACCATATATTTTCAAACTCCAGCTAGCCGAGGCGGATTTTAATATGGAAGATAAGGAACCGGATAAGACTGTGCCGCTTCTCCTGCCGGCTGGAGATAAGAAAATCCTCGCGGCACTGGAGCAGCTGGGTGCGGTATCACTGGAGGAATGTGTGTTTACCCATTGCTCCAGTCCCATTCCGATGCTGGAGCAGGCGTTCTCTTTCAGTGAGGACATTGATAAAATGAATCTCCTTGCCGAACGTATCCGAGAACTGGAGAACGCCGGAGAGCTTCCGAAATTCAAAGCTGCCCTGGAAATCAGCGATTGCTCGGACATCGACCAGGCGTTGGACTTGACCAGAAACCTGGACTGCTATGATTTTAATCCTGACCTATCCTCACCAGAAGAATATGCAAGGCAGGAATTCCTCCTACGCTATCACATTCCGGAAAGCGATCCCGACTTGAAGCTGCTCCACTTTTCACGCTGCGATTCCAAATGGATGCAGGAAGCAAAAGCCATCACTACTCCCTATGGCATCATCCGCCGCAACAACCAGGAAATGACCCTGGACTTTTCCATCAAGCAAACCGGCCAACAGATGGGTTGACCGGCCAACTACATATCGGAACAGAATGGCGCTGTCTTTACAAAAAAGGCAGCGCCTTTTTTGTTTTCCGAGGAAGGAGCTGAAGCTATGAATCATGATTTAAAAACAGAAGAAAAAACAGTCGCGGAGATCACCGGACCTCCGAAGTTTACGATACCTTCCCCGAAGGAGCCTTCCCGCTGCGAGGGCTGTCCTTATCCCGGCGTCGGCTTTATCTGCTGGAGTCCTGACGGTTCCTGTTTAAAGACCGACCTGGATCGGATGCACGGCAAAAAGAAAGGCAGGTGATGCGATGAACAGCATCATCAGCTGGGTGGGCGGCAAGAAAGCATTGCGGGATCTCATTTACCAAAGGATGCCCAAGGAATACGGGCGGTATGTCGAAGTCTTCGGCGGCGGAGGCTGGGTGCTGTTTGGCCGTCCCCTAGGCACGGTCATGGAGGTGTACAACGATTATAATTCCGACCTGACGAATATGTTCCGCTGTGTCCGCGACCAGCCGATGGCGTTCCTGACGGAACTGGGATTCCTTCCATTAAACGGCCGCGACGAGTTTATGGTCCTAAAACGATATCTGGAGAAGGAGGAATTCACTAGCGAATTTATGCAGAAGGAACTGGAGCTGGCCCAGCGGCAGCTGACTCCGATCCAGTTCGAGGAAATCAAAACCATCCTCATTGAGAAGGCACAGATGAATGACATCAAACGCGCCGCTGCCTTCTTTAAGCTCATACGCTACAGTTACGGAAGCGGCTGTACCAGCTACGGCTGCCAGCCCTTCGATATCCGTAAGACCTTTCATCTGCTCTGGCAGGGCAGCCGAAGATTAAAGGATACCGTCATCGAGAATAAGGACTTCGAGGATTTAATCAAGCAATACGACAGGGAGAACGCCTTTATCTACTGCGACCCGCCGTACTATTTGACAGAAGGTCACTATGCGGTGGAATTTCTCAAGGAGGATCACTACCGCCTGCGGGATACGCTGGCAGGTTGTCAGGGCAAGTGGCTGGTCAGCTACAACGACTGTGAATTCATACGGGAGCTGTATCAGGACTTCCGGATCGAGGCAGTGAGTCGCCTGAACAATCTGGCCCAGCGTTATGACAACGGCAGCGAGTATGCCGAAGTCCTGATCTCCAACTACGACACCGGTGAACGGCTGCGGGATATGCCGACCCAGCTGGGTCTCTTCGACCTTGCCGGTTTTTATGGCATGGAATAACCATTCAAAAATCAAATTTAGGAGGAAAACCATTATGAAACTGATTGAAAAACGTATTTGCGTAGACAAGGAAGGCCGCCTGTCGTTGCCCATGGAATTCATCAACGCTGCGGCTATCCAGCCAGACTCAGAGATGACCGTGACTCTGGCGATTTCAGAGGAAGGACTGCTTCCCTGCCCGGTGATGGTCGTCTCGCCAGATACCCCGGTAACCTTTGCATTCGCTCCGGACTGTGACGAGGATGAGGATACAGAACAGAAGGACGGTGAGCCGGAGGATGACTTCGCGCTTCCTCATGAGCTTTTGAACGCCGCAGGCATTCCCATCGACAACGATCTGGACGTCACCTGCGTTCCCGGCGCCATCATCATCAAGGAATCGGATATCCTGAACCGCCTGCCGGATGGTCTCAAAAACCTGTTTCAATCCTTCGGTATCCACCCCGAAACCGTTCGGGAGGTCATGAAAAAGGAGGGCTATTTCGTATGAAAGCAAAGCCTATATACAAGATTATGGACGGCAAAGGCCGCGTCCTCATCCCCAAGGAGCTCCGCGCCGCAACTGGCATGGACTACGGCGATATCGTCAAGGTCGGCGTCAGCCAGGGAACCGTCAGCGTAAAGAAGGTCGATCTCATTGAGGTGGGCGACATGTCGCCGGAGGCAGTGGAAGCTTATGTCCATGCCGCCATCCGGGAGATGCCGGAGGAAAAGCAGATTTCCATTGCCGCAAAGCTCCTGGAACTCGTTGATCAGAGAAAGGGGCAACGCCATGAGTGATAAAACCCTATTAACACAGGAGGACTGCCGGCAGGTCGGTTATGACATGTCCATCGCGGGAAAAGTGATCGTTCTTCACTCCTCCGCACTGCCGGAGGAATACAAAATTGCGGAACGGCAGCTCTATTTCTGCACCGGAGGCAACGGCAGCAATCCCTATCCCATTGGCCGTTCCATTTTCACTGTCTCTCTTGCGGATGGCGAACATGTTCGCTGGAACCGGAGCGACATCTTCGGCATCGCAAAACCGGAAGCCCTCTCCGAGAAGGCCCGCCTCCAGCTCTCTCAAATCCGGCCCATCGGCGCGCTGGATTTAAAGGGCAACGAGCCGCAGTTCAGCGGCTACTGCTACCTGCCGGACGGCCGCTACACCTCCGGCGTATGGCTGTGCAGCCCCAAGGAGGTACAGGATTACATCGAAATGCAGAAGGACTACCAGCACAGGATCATGATCTGTGACCGCGATGACTTTTGCGTCTTTGAAATGGTGGAGGGAAAGGTCATCTACCCGACGCAGGAGATACTGGATGTACACCGCGATGGGCAGGAGCCGGGAGGCATGGAGCTGAAGCTATGAAAATATTAAGGACTTAAAGCCGGAATCGAGAATATGATTCCGGTTTTTTCACAGTCAAATTTAAAAGGAAGAGAGGTATGAAAAATTTATGAACCTGAAAGACAAAAGGAAATGTATCCTCGCGGTATTTCTTCTGGCGGTGCTGCTGGTGACCAGCGGCTTATATATTGCCTATCGCCTGCATCCTGAACTGTTCATAGGGCAGAACGACATCATCACCCGCGGGGAATTCGCCGCGGAGCTGGCAAAGGAACTGAAGCTGGACACCGCCGGATCGGAAAAAGACACGCCCAGCTTTTCCGACATCGACGGACATTGGGCGGAGAAGTACATCGAGGCCCTTGTTGACGCCGGCATCATTGACCCTGCCGATTACCCGGACGGCTTCAAGCCCGACGAGCCCATCACCCGCGCCGAGATCATTAAAATGATGGTGCGGGCCAAGGGCCAGGACGAGGAAGCGAAAAATACCCAGGGACACAGCGGCTACGATGACCAGTCGGATATCGCGGACGATGACAAGGGCTATGTCATCGTCGGAAAGGAGGACGGAATCATAGGGGACACTGATGACGACAAGATCCATCCCAACGATCCCGTTACCAAGGGAGAGGCTGATGATATGATCGACAAGGCCGATCCAAAACCATCCACACCGACACCATCCCCAACAACCCCGGCAACCGATACCACTACGCCGACACCGACCCCGATGCCTACCGACCCGGATAAGGAAAAGCCGACACCAACCCCGTCTCCGACCCCGACGCCGACACCCACGCCGGGCGGTGGTTCAGGCGGTGGTTCCTATTACGTCCCGGATGCGCAGGTGCGGTTTGACCTGCCCGAAACCGCACACACCGATACTGAGATTAAGGTGATGCCCGTGTGGAAATATATGCAGAGCTTCACCTGGACAATGACGAAATCGGCAGTGGACGGCTCTGAGCAGCCGGTGGCGCTGGCCAACGCCGTCACCGGCAGCCTGGGACTTGAGGGCGGCACAATCCAGTTTAAAGAGGAAGGGAAATACACCCTCACGGCAACGGCGAAAAACGCCAGAGGAAAAGAAACGGTCTTAAGCAAAACGGTGACGGTCTATCCCGTGATTGACCTGACCTTTGACATGCTGGAAACAACTCACACTGACAAGTCGGTCACCCTTACCTTCCCGCTCGAAAAGCTCTACGGCCACGACATCGTGTGGACAGTGGTGAAGGATGGAGAAGCCGTCCAGACTGCAGACATACTGGATGGTACGCTGCGGAATGACGGCGGCACCTTTGTGTTCAAGACCAAGGGCAGCTATACGCTGACCGCCACCATAACCGATGAAACCGGGCGCATTTTTACGCATGCCGAGAGCACCAAGGTTTACCCGTTAGTCGGTATTACATTCACGCTGCCCGTTGCTTCCCATACGGACAAGACCGTGGAGGTATCCACCACGTTGACTGAAAACGGCGGCCTGTCCGTAGTGTGGAGCCTGACCAAGAACGGTAAAGCCGCTGTGTTATCCGACGAGCTGGAGGGCACCCTGACCGATGCGGGAGGAAGCATCCGGTTCAAGGACAAGGGCGTGTACATGCTGACCGGAACTCTCACCGATGAAACCGGCCGTACCTTCGAAGCCTCACAGACCGTCACGGTCTACCCTGTGGGCTCCGTTGGTTTCTATCTGCCGGAGATCGCGCATACCGATACGAGTGTTCTTGTAAAGGCCACATTCCAGAATCTTGGGACTGCCGAAATCCAATGGTCACTGATAAAAGACGGCAAAGCTGTATCTGTTGCCGACTGCATCGAAGGAACGCTCACGGATATGAACAGCACCGTCCGCTTCAAGGAAAAGGGCGAATATGTGCTAAAAGCCGCCTTCGTCGACCCGGCGGGACGGACCTACAGCTATACCTCACCCATCAAGGTCTATCCGGTACCCAGCATCACATATAAGCTGCCGGAAACCGCACACACCGACACCGAAGTTTCTGTGATTCCAAAAACCTTGGAATTAGGGAACTTAAAAGTGGAATGGCTGTTGGAGAACGGCTTCGGATTCCAAGATCTTGCGACCTACATCGACGGGACTCTGGACAATGATGGAGGAACCATCCGCTTTAAACATGCCGGAACCTATGAGCTCATTGCAAGGATCACCGATGAAACCGGGCGCGTGTTCCTCTACGAGGACGGCGGTAAGATCGTAGTCCTGCCGGTGCTGAATATTTCCTTTGAGCTGCCGGCATCAACGCATACCGACCGCACTGTCGACCTTCGAACCCGCGGCAACAATAATGTGCTGCCGGTGGAATGGACGATCACAAAGGACGGCAAGCCGAGAGAGCTCACCGATGCGCTGGAGGGCAGCCTGAACGCTTACGGCGGCAAAATCCAGTTCAAAGAGGTTGGAGAATACACCCTGACCGCCTCCATGACGGATGCCCTGGGCCGTGTGTTCTCTTACAGCGCCTCCACCACAGTCTATCCCATCCCGTCCATCCTGCTAGATGTTCCGCAGATCTGGTACGCCGGTGAAACCGGAACGGTCAGTGTCAGCGGTACCGATCTGGATAACCTCACCGCAGACTGGACGATCATTCAGGGCGACGGCGGCGCACAGTCCTATTACATCCACACCTCCGGCACCCTGACGAAAACAGGCGGGACGATCACCTTCCCGACAAAAGGACAATACACGCTGATTCTCACAATGACAGACCCCACCGGCCGCACCTTTGTACGAAGCCAGAGCTTTATCGTCTTTCCCATCCCAACAATGTCAGTCGGTCTCCCGCAGACCTGGCATGCCGGCGAAGCAGGAACGGTCAGCATCAGCGGTACCGATCTGGAAAACCTCACCGCAGATTGGACCATCAAGCAAGGAAATGGAGATGCAAAGCCGTATTCCACTTACGCTACAGGCACGCTGACCAAGGACGGCGGCACAATCACTTTCCCCACGAAGGGACAGTATGAACTAATCCTGGCCATGACGGACACCAACGGCCGTACCTTTACGGAAACCCGGAGCTTCACGGTGTATCCCATCCCGACCATAAGCATCAGCATCCCGCAGCCCTGGTACACCGGGGAAGCCGGGACGGTCAGCGTCAGCGGTACCGATCTGGATAATCTCACCGGGGACTGGACGATCATTCAGGGCACTGGTGATGCCAAACCGTATTCTACTTATGTTTCCGGCACCCTGACCAAGAATGGCGGCGCGATCACCTTCCCCTCGAAGGGCCAGTATGAACTCGTCCTGACCATGACGGACCCCACCGGCCGGACCTTTACGAGAAGCCGGAGCCTCACAATATCCCCCATCCCAACCATGAGCATCAGCATCCCATCGCTGACCTACAGCGGCGAGTCTATGGCAGTCACCGCCTCCGGCACCGAGCTGAGCGGAGCCTCTGTCAACTGGTATATCTCAGTGGATGGCGGTGGGGCGAAGCCCTACACGGAGTATGCAACAGGCACCCTCGGAATCAGCGGCGGCAGTCTGCGTATCTATACGGATAAAACCATCTCCGTGAAACTGCAGGCAGTGATCACCGATACCAACGGGCGGAATTTCACTTTCACCTCCGGAACCGGAATAGTCAAACCCATTGCCAGCTTTGCGTTCACGCTTCCTTCCTCGGCTCACATCGGCTCCGGATTCAGCGTGTCGTTACCGTCGACCTCCGGGCTGGAGGGCAGAACCCTCAACTGGTCGCTGACAAAGGATGGCAGCGCGGCCAGCTATACCGGAAGCCTGTCAAACAGCGGCGGCACCATAGCCATCAGCAGCACCGGAAGCTATGTCCTGACGGCCAGCACTACCGACAGCGCAGGCAGAACCTTCATCTACTCGCAGGGCATTGCTATCACCAACAACGCGCCAAACAAGCCTTCAGGAAGCGCCTCGGTAACCAGAACAGCCAAGGATGGTAATCTCCTGGTCAACCTCTATGCCTACGCTTCCGACCCGGATGGGGATTCCGTTACCCTGGAATACTCCGGAAACACCTCCGACAGCTATTATGCCGTGGGTAGCCATACAGTCTATGTCCGGGCAAAGGATGCCTGGGGGCTTTATTCCGACTGGACTGCCATCTCCTTCACAGTGACCAACTCGGCGCCGACCACGCCCGTCATTACCCGAACGCCGGATGGCAACAGTATAGCTCCCGGTGTAGCGATCACTATCACAGCAAGCAGCACCGACCCGGACGGCGACGCCATCACCTATGTGTGGGAGGGTAGGCCGGCTCAAACCAGTACCGCCTACCCATTGGGCAAGAATGTGGTGCGCGTCAAGGCGGTGGACTCCACCGGAGCTGAGTCGCCCTGGGCAGCTATTGTATTTTTCGTATCTGATTCAACCCACGGTGGCGGCATGACGCTGACAGGTCCCGAATCGGTCATCCTGGAACAGGGTATCGCAGGCGCAACCATCACCAGCTATACGTTCACGGTGCCGCCGGTTGATGGGCACAGCGGTCAGGATTACGGCCGCGTCCGCGGGTACAACGTCCTGACCGGACAGTGGGACCAACTGGACTACCAGACCACCACCAACGGCATCACCTTCAGCCGTACACTGGCGGCCGGAATCTACAGCCAGCTGGAGTTTTACTACTACACGAACCATACGTGCATGTATAACAAGTCAAACATCACTTATTCCGTCACATTCTACTTTGAGTAACCTTGTAGAATTGACGGAAAGCAGAAAAGGAGGAATCGCCAATGAACGCTGAAAACCAAAGGCTTTGTCTGCGCCCCGCTTCGACTGAGGAAGCGGGGCTGTTCTATTCTCAGGATGAGAAGGATCATGAACTCGGAACGGTCGGCCACCTGCGCGTCGACTTTGGGCATGGAGGCAGGGAGTTCTTGTCAACCTGGTGGCCGCACAACGAGGACGCGCTGAATACACCGGAATTCAAGTCGGAGCTTCAGTCCTTCGTGAACGAGCTTCGAAAGACTGGACCATTGAGAAATCTCTCCGTAATGTCGGAATATTGCTACGACCATGGTGACAGCAAGCTGGGTGACGGCTCCAGAGGAAGCTATGGGTTTGTTGCAGAAAGCGAGCATTACCGTTACTGTCTGCGGTGTACGCCGATCCAGGGCGATTACAATGCCTATGTATATATCTACGACAAGCGTCAGCAGGAAATGAGCCAGCTTCAAAAGCTCCTGGATGCAGAACAGGATTTGCCGGAAATGTGCTTTTCTACCTTGACCAGTGATGGGAGCCTGATCTGCGTCAAGCATGGCGAAACCGGATACTACAAATCGGATTGGGATACCGGCAATCTGGAAAAGAACCGGGAGCTGGCCGATTACAACAACGAAAAGCTGGGCGTGTCCAAAATCCAGGAGGAAGCCATGGTCATCAAATCCATGACCGGATGGACTTCTCAGGAGTCTGCATCCCAGGAATCTGGCATGGAGCAGACAATGGGAGGAATGTGATGCAAGGAGGTGCTATATGAACGGAATCCAAATCAAAAACAACCGCATTCTCTACTATGGCAATACGGCGGGCTATCTAGACACCAAACGGGATACGGCCATAGTGGACCCGATGTTTGAAAACGATGAGCTGAAATCCTATCTTTCAAACACCAGAGGGCTTAACATCGAGTGGATGCCCGGTACCTTTGACCGTCTGGCGGCAGGTAAGCTCGACCCGGAGGGCAACCTGCAGGTGCTGAAGAAATGCAGGGTGCATCAGCTGAAGTCCGACGCCGATATCATGATGAAATTCATCGGATACGACGAACTCACGGAGCGCTTCGGGGAGCCGGACCCTGCCAATTACCAAGCGGTATACGACGGCGAAGTGGAAACCAACGATCTGGAGGAGCTCTATGCCAAATTCAACCTGGACCACCCGCCCGGCTACGAGGGACATAGCCTCTCTATGTCTGATGTAGTAGAGCTGTACGACGAGTCCGGCAGCTCCTTCCACTATGTCGACCGCTTCGGCTTCCGGGAGATACCGTTTCAGGGATCGGAGCAGGAACAGACACAAGGCCCGCAGATGAGTATGTGACCCAAGTAACCCTCAGCCGAAAGGCTGTTTTTTCATCTCTAAATTATAAAAGGAGGAATCGACCATGAGTAAAATCCAGGCAACGTCCAAGGCTCCCCAGCAGGATGCGCAGACCGCCGCGGAACAGCCCCTGCCCATGAAGGTGGATGTGAAGATCAGCTCCATCCGGCCGGAGGGCAATATCCGAGCCATCGCATCCGTCAATCTGAATGACTGCTTTGCCATCCGCAACGTGAAGGTGATGGACAGCACCAAGGGGCTGTTCGTCGCCATGCCCAGCTACAAGGCCGGAAGCGGTGAATACAAGGACATCTGCTTCCCGGTAACCAAGGAATTCCGGGAGCAGCTGAACAACGCCGTCATTGACGCTTACCATCAGGCTCTGACGCAGAGCCAGGCACAGAACCAGCAGAAGGCGGAAGCATCCCCTTTTGAACAGGCGCCGGAGCAGCGCTCCGGCATGCAGATGGCGGGACTGTAGGTCCCGCCATCCTTGTCACACAACAATTCTATCAAAACATATTGGAGGTATATTTAAATGAAGAAATTCCTGAACAAGATCAAGAGAAACCTGTCCAACACGGCGGTCAATATCCGTGACCATCTGACCTTGAAGTATCTGACGGCAAAGACCCTGCTCTGCTCCCAGCGCGGGGAGGGCTTTGTGGATACCGCCATTAAAATCCTGATGGCCGTGGTAATCGGCGCGCTTGTTCTCGCCGGGCTCTACGCCCTGTTCGGAGAAACGGTGCTTCCGACCCTGAAGCAGCGGATCACGGACATGTTCAACTATGGTAAGTAACTTGCCCTTGCTGCTGCAGGGCGGCCTTTTTACCGCTCTGCTGGTCGCGGCTTCAGTGAGTGACATCAGAAAACAGCTCATACCGGATTGTGTTTGTATTGGGATTGCTCTGACCGGGCTATTGACCCTCACGCCGGAAAAGCTGCTGGGGCTCGTGACCGCCGTCCTTTTATTCGGCATTGCCCTCCGGTTAGGCGGATTGGACGGCGGGGATATCAAGTACACCGCTGCCGTTGGGCTGGTGCTGGGCCTTCACAAAAGCATGGCGGGGATCATCCTTGGATTTACCGCCATGCTGATATTTCATGCAATATATACCCTGATCCAAAAGGCGCGCGGAGGGGATATACGAAAATCATATCCCCTAGCGCCTTTTTTCTCTCTCGGCTGCCTGACAGCCTATTTCTTTTTTTAGGAGGAACATTCTATGAGCTTTTTGAAAAACCGCACGGTGCTGGGGGCTATCTGCATCGTGCTTTCCCTGATTATCTGCTTTGCGCTGACGCCTCTCTTTAACCAGAGTGTGTCGCAGAAAACCACCGTAGTCCGGGTGGTCAAGGACATCCAAAACGGCGAACAAATCACCAAGGATATGGTGCAGACCGTGGAGGTAGGCGGCTACAACCTGCCCGAAAACGTCATGACGAAAGCCGATTCGGTGATCGGAAAGTATGCCAAGGCTGATTTGACGCCCGGCGATTACATCCTCGCCGCCAAGCTGTCGGACAGCCCGGCTTCGGAAAACGCCTACCTGTACGATCTGAACGGAAGCAAACAGGCCATTTCCGTCACCATCAAGAGCTTCGCGGAGGGCTTATCCGGCAAGCTGACCTCGGGGGATATTGTCAGCGTCATTGCCCCGGACTACAAAAAGCAGGGCTCCACGGTCATCCCCACCGAGCTGACCTATGTGGAGGTTGTCGGCGTGACCGCCAGTTCCGGCTATGACACCGATCAGGCCGATACCCAAAAGGATAAATCCACAAGTTCGAATAATGAAAAGCAGCTTCCCGCCACCGTAACCCTTCTTGTATCGCCGGAGCAGGCGAAAATCTTGGCAGAGCTGGACTCTGAGGGCAAGCTCCACCTGTCCCTGGTATACCGCGGCACCAAGGATGGCGCCCAGAAATTCCTTGCCATTCAGGATAAACTGCTGGAAGCTCTGTATCCGAAGCCCTCGCAGAGCCAAAGCAGTACCTCCTCAACAGGCAGTACCACATCGACAAGCAGCGCTGCGGGCGGCACATCAACCAGCAGCTCAGCCAAAGCCGCCGCAGCCAATACCGCTGCAGAATCGCAAAGCATGGAAAGTGGGGGGCGCTGATGATGAATTTCATGAAAGGGAGTCTTTTCTCCCGAAACCAGCTGAAGCCGCCCCAGGAGGACTTGGAACCGGATGTTCAGGTTCTGGCCGTGTGGGGCAGCCCCGGCAGCGGCAAAACCACCGTCAGTGTGCGCCTTGCCAAGTATCTGGCCGATCATAAGCGCAACGTTGTGTTGCTTCTTTGTGACATGACGGCTCCGATGCTGCCATGCATTTGTCCGCCTGCCGATCTGGAATGCGAACGATCCCTGGGCAGTATTCTGGCGGCGACCCACATCACCGATACCCTCATCCGCCAGAACTGCATCACCCTCAAGAAGATGGGCTATCTGACCATCATCGGTATGATGAAGGGCGAGAATATGTATACATATCCGCCCTATACTCCAGAGCTGGCGGTTGAACTCATTGACCACCTGCGGGATGTTGCCCCGTATGTCATCATCGACTGCGGCAGCTACATTGCCTATGATGTCCTCTCGGCGGTTGCGCTTCTGGAGGCCGATTCCGTCCTCCGGCTGGTGAACTGCGACCTTAAATCGGTCAGCTATCTGTCCAGCCAGCTCCCGTTGTTACAGGAACAGAAATGGGACGCTGATAAGCAATACAAGGCGGCATCAAACGTGAAAACCAATCAGGCAGGGGAGCACATCGAGCAGGTGCTGGGCAACATGGCGTTTAAAATCCCGTATTCCTATGAGCTGGAGAATCTGGCGCTGGCAGGAAACCTGCTTGGGGAGCTGGCGCTCAAGGACAGCCGTGGCTTCCGCTTGGAGATCGCCAAAATCGCAAAGGAGGTGTTCGAGGTATGAGAAAGGACTCTTTACAGCTGGAACATTTGTCTGCGGCTGATATGACAGGCAATCAGGAGCTGTTCTTTTCGCCGGGCGGGGCCACCAGGGAATTTAATTCGGTGCTTCAAGAGGTACAGGAATATATCACCGGCAAATATGCGACCCTCATCACCGACGGCGGTACGGAAGAAGTAAAAGCCCAAGTCAAGCGCTATATCACCAAATATGTGCAGGATTACCGCCTGGCAGTGGCCGGCATGGCGCAGGCCCAGCTGGTGGACGCCCTGTACACCGAGATGGCGGAATTCTCGTTTTTAACTAAGTACATCTTCGGCACCGGCATTGAGGAAATCGACGTCAACGCCTGGAACGATGTGGAGGTGCAGTACAGCAGCGGCGTCACCAAAAAGCTGAAGGAACGCTTCGATAGCCCGGAGCATGCCGTCAATGTGGTGCGCCGCATGCTTCATGTATCTGGCATGGTGCTGGATAACGCCAGTCCCGCCGTGCTGGGGCATCTTTCCAAGAACATCCGCATCGCTGTGCTGAAAGCTCCGGTGGTGGATGAAGATGTAGGCGTAGCGGCAAGCATCCGTATCGTCAATCCGCAGTCCATGCAAAAAGAGGACTTCATCGGCGGCGGAACCGCCACCGAACCCATGCTGGACTTTTTGGCGGAATGCCTGCGTTACGGTGTTTCCACCTGCGTGGCGGGCGCCACCAGCTCCGGCAAGACCACGCTGGCCGGCTGGCTTCTCACCACGATACCCGACAGCAAGCGAATTTTTACCATTGAGAACGGCTCCCGTGAGCTGGCGCTGGTACGCCAGCGGGATGGAAGAGTCTGCAATAGCGTCATCCACACCCTGACCCGCGACAGCGAAAACGAACGGCAGCGGATCACGCAGACCACCCTGCTGGATATGTCCCTGCGCTTTAATCCGGATTATGTGGTGGTCGGTGAGATGCGCAGCGCGGAAGCTAACGCCGCCCAGGAGGCCGCCCGAACCGGCATTACCGTGCTGACCACCATCCACTCCAACAGCTGCGAGGCGACATGGCGCAGGATGGTATCACTCTGCAAACGCGCCGTTGACATGTCTGACGAAACCCTCATGGCTTATGTGACGGAAGCCTATCCCCTGGTGGTGTTTTGCAAGCAGCTCGAAAACAAGGCGCGCCGCGTCATGGAGATCATGGAGTGCGAAATCCTGCCAGACGGCACAAGGAACTTCCGTCCTCTGTTCCAGTATCATATCACCGAAAACCGCATGGAAAACGGCAAATTCATCATCAGCGGCCGGCACGGCGTAATACAGGGGATTTCAGAAAGCCTGCAAAGACGTCTGCTGGAAAACGGCATGCCTCAGGATACCCTGAAACACATTCTTTCGATGGGAGGTGCTGTGGCATGACCGCAATTCTCTTAGTTGCCTGCGTCGGCATGATCGCCGGCGCCTTCCTGTTACTTGGAATTTCACCGCTATCGTTTACTGACGGCCTGTTCGGGTTTCTGACCCGGAAAAACAAGAGCATCCGTTCAGAGATCAACGAGGCCGCCCGGCGTAAAAAAATGTCCTTTTTCCGGCGAGAGATCACGGAGGTGCAGGAAATCCTCAAGATCACCGGACGGAGCAGCCGCTTTTCCCTTATCTGCGCGGCATCCCTGCTGTGTTTTGCCGGCGGCGCCAGCCTTGCCATCCTCATGGGGAATGTTTTTCTGGTGCCGGTGCTGGCAGTCGGTATGATGTTTCTTCCGTTCTGGTACGTCCGATTGACATCAAGCCACTACAAAAAGAACATCGCTGCCGAGCTGGAAACGGCCTTATCCATCATCACCACGGCATATCTGCGGAACGAGGATATCGTGACGGCGGTGGAGGAAAGTCTCCCCTATCTGAACCCACCGGTCCGGAGTGTTTTTGCCGGATTTCTGGCACAGGTCAAGCTCATCAGTCCGGACATTGACGATGCCCTCCATGCAATGAAGCCGAAAATTGAAAACGAGGTTTTCAGGGAGTGGTGTGACGCCATCGCCGCCTGCCAGTACGACCGGAGCCTGAAAACCACCCTGACCCCTATTGTGTCGAAGCTCAGCGACATGCGCATTGTTAACGCGGAGCTGGAATACCTGGTATTCGAACCCCGGAAGGAATTCATTATCATGGCGATGCTGGTGGTCGGGAATGTACCCATCATGTATTTACTCAACAAGGACTGGTACCACACCTTGATGTATACGGCGGTGGGGCAAATCATTCTGGCGGTTTGTGCGGCTGCCATCTTTATTTCCACTGCATTTGTAATCCGGCTGACCAAGCCCATTGAATACAGGAGGTGACGCAGATGATGAAGCAATTATTTTTAGCAGGAATCCTGCTTGCAACGGGGTTGTTTTTTGTCCTTTCGGATATTCTGAAGCTGCCCACCATGAAAACGGCCAAGGCTATGCTGGGGGCAGGAAAAGGAAGCAAAAAAGCCGCAAAGACCATAGAAGCCTGGATCATGTCCGGCGCGGTCAGACTATCAAAGCATATCCGCATGGATGAGTACAAGCACAGCAGGATGGAAAACATCCTCAAGGCGGCAGGCTACTCCATGACCCCGGAGGTCTACACAGCCTACGCCATCACCAAGGCCGGAGCCATCCTGCTGGGCGTCATTCCATGTCTGATTCTGCTTCCTCTGGTCACGCCGATTCTGGTCATCCTCGCGATTCTGACCTACTTCAAGGAAATCCGCAAGGCCGATGAACGACTGAAAGCAAAGCGCGATCAGATCGAAAGCGAGCTGCCCCGGTTTGTGGCGACGGTTGAGCAGACCTTAAAATCCAGCCGGGATGTACTCGCCATGCTTGAGAATTACAAGAAAAACGCCGGTCCTGCTTTCGTGCGGGAGCTGGATGTGCTGACGGCCGATATGCGCTCCTCATCCTACGAGGCCGCCTTGACCCGGTCTGAAGCAAGGCTCAACTCGCCCATGCTGTCCGATGTGGTAAGAGGACTCATCGGCGTCCTGCGGGGCGATGACAGCGCCGTGTATTTTCAGATGCTGGCTCATGACTTCAAGGCACTGGAGCTCCAGCGGCTCAAGGGACAGGCGCAGAAAATCCCGCCGAAAATCCGCGTGTTTTCCTTCGTGATGCTGATGTGTTTTTTGCTGACATATATGGCGATCATCGCGGTTCAGATCTTAACGTCCCTTGGCAACATGTTTTAAAAAGGAGGAACCCATATGGATATGGAAAGAAAAAAACTTGAAAAGAAGCTGCAGGAACGGATTGAGGCAAACTACCGCACCTACCTCCAGCAGCTCCAGGACCGACCCGCTTCCGACCTCATTGAGCAGGCCGCGGAGATCGCCGCGGTAAAGCTCGTCTATGATGAGCTTATGGGTGGCTGTAATCCGGATTATGCGGATTACCTGCTCCGGTTTGATAACCCGCTCCAGTTAGTGAGCGACCAGTGGCTGGCGGAGCAAAATGTATCCCATGCCGACGAAATGGATCATGTACTTTGGAGCATCACCGACAAGGGGCTGGGAGAGGGGGACTATGCCATGCTGGAGGACGGGCAGACCCCTGCGCAAAACGAGGGGGTACGCTTATGCTGAAGCTCCTCCGTTCCCAGCGCGGTGAGGGGTATATCGATGTGGCAGTGCTGGTGCTGTGTGTCATGCTGGTTATCGCTGTTGCTGTCAGCGTCCTGCCGGTATTCATAACGAAAAACAAGCTGGACACTTACGCCTCAGAGCTGTGCCGGGAAGCGGAGATCGCCGGGTGCGTCGGCACGGAAACCACCCTCCGGGCGCAGGTCCTGACGGAACAGACAGGGCTGACTCCAAGTATTACATGGTCTAAAACCGGAAGAATCCAGTTGAACGAGGAATTCACCGTAACGCTCACCACTCAGGCGGATATTGGGCTGTTCGGCGGCTTTGGAAGCTTCCCTGTTACTCTGAAGGCTGAAGCGTCCGGTAAAAGCGAGGTGTATTACAAGTGACAAATGGAAAATTATGTGCTATACTCAAAAGCAAGAAAGGGACGGCCTTTCCCCTCACCGTTGCGGTCACCCTGGCCTTGCTGCTGTTCCTTTGTGCCGCTTCCGAAGGCATCCGGCTGATGATCATCGCCCAGGGTGTTAGGGATGCGGTTCAATCCGCTGTGATATCGACCGTAAATGATAATTATGAAAACGTGTATCACGGCGTGAGGGAGGGCTATAGCGGAGCATATCAGCCTTCGGCGGCCGAGTTCGAGCAAAGTCTCAATTACGGCGACATTTACAGCCGGCTGGACAAGGTGCTGGGGCTTACGCAGGAGAACGGCTACCAAGTGAAATATACCGGAAACAACGTGGAATTCAGGATATCCGGACTGTCAGTCAGCCTTCGGAACATGCCGCTGGCTCCGTCGAATCCTGACAATACGAACGGCTTTCTGGCTGATACAGTGATACGGCTGGAGGTTCCGGTATCCTTTGCCGGAAACCTTCTGCCGCCGATGATCATTAATGTTAAGGTTCAGGCAAAATATATGCCTTTATTTTAAGAACTTAAAAATGGCCCATAGACTTGCGGAAAAGTCTGTGGTAATGTGTGATACTGAAAAAAGGAAATTATCAACCAACGTTTAAAAGGAGGTAACATACCATGAAACTGACAGAAAAAGCAAAAAAGCGGCTCACGCTTGCCGGACTCGGTGTCGTGTGTGTCGTCCTTGTCATAGCGATAGCCTCGCAGTTTATAGCAGTGGCACCCAAAGAAGCAGATGTGCAGCCTTCCACTATGGCAACAAACACTGTGACTCCCTCTGTTTCAACTCCTGCGACTGCGGGAACTCCGACTTCAACTCCGGAAGTCAGCGTAAAGCCCACGACCCCGACCGAATCAGCTTCTCAGGTGACAGATACCGGAAATTCCACTGGAACTGATCAGAGCATTCAGGCAGAAGTGACGAAACCCACTGCGCCTTCGGAGGAAGCAAAAACTAATCCCTCTCAAAAGCCAGACGGACAGAAGGTCACCAATTCTGACAGCGGTACATCGTCATCCTCAACACCGAAATCCGGAGATAAGAAGGACGGAAAAATCTATGTACCCGGTTTTGGATGGATTGACGATAATGGTGGGGGTGTCGATCAAGAAACCGTGGGCGGTGAAGGTGATATCAATAAACAGGTTGGCAACATGAACTGAAGTATAGTTTTTTAATAAGCAAAAAGCACCGAGTTTCGGTGCTTTTTGTTGTTTAAGGAGGGTATAAATGAAACGACAACTCAGCATTTTCCTTACACTGGTACTGCTGATATTTTTGTTTTCGCCCATTAAAGCCTACGCTGAAGGTGATGGAAACATAGACCACGGAGGCGGTGGGATGGGCAGTGGTACCGGCGAAAATTACTGGAATTCCGGGGATGAGGGTGTCAGGATAACTGTTGTTCGGGCAAGTGATAAGACAGCAGTCACGACTCCCATTGACTTCACCAATATAACACCTACGGTGGCTGTACATTTCGGGAAAATATCAAAGTTAGCGTATACAAATGGAAGATCTATTACACCATCTACTTCAAAGTATTTGTGTATAAAAGTTGATATACCTCTGCCACGAATTATTAGCTCTGGTAGCGGGCAATCCAGCATTGAGGAAATTAAACGATATTTTTGCTCGGAATATGTACTGATGCGCATTGCTGATGTTACTGGCATGAATTACGATATATTAATCAATGGCGAGTATAAGATTCTACTAGAACCCATTGCGTACATGACTTTCGGCGGGATTAAGTACGCCCTGACCGCTACGGAGGCAGCACTTTTTGACCAGCAGCTGGATGGCGGTTTGCGAAGTAAGATGGTGTCTCTCAGCCACAAAAATCTGCCACTGGCGATGTTTCTCCAAACCGCGGATCTCGGTTATCCTGCATGGAGCGGCTCCACAACTACTGCCGCCTCGGATACGGACATCATCTCATCCCTTGGGCTTGGTATCGTGCGGTTCAATGGAGCTGAAGCGGACCCTACCGAAGTCAGCACGGTTGACTACGAATACCGCGTCAACACAGATGTAATAACCTCTGTAACTGTGCGGGGCGGACAGGCCGATCCGGATCATCCTGTTACGGTTAAATTTACTATCGGCGGCCAAACCTATACGGTAAGCGGCGTCTATTATCCGTCAGGCGACAGTCAACTGGTGTGGGTGCGATGGACAACACCGGCCACTCCGCAAACGATGACTATTCGCGTATCAGTAACTGGCGGCGGCTCGGCAAGCCAAGGGATTATCACAGCAAAGATCATCGATCTCTCAGGAAATGATCCGCCCAATCCAGTGGCGGATGACCGCAACAACTCCTACACCACACCATCTGTACCAAGCAAAGCGCAGAATACCTCTGCATCGTGGGGAATCTGGCGCCCCTGGTGGCATGCCAATTGGGTATGGATTTCTACGGGTGAAGATACCGGATATTGGGTAGACGAAGGCTGGTGGGAGTTCGACTGGATTTCCTATAGAGCAAGCCTTTCCGCCGTAATGAGCATCGTTCCAGATGCCAAAGACCCCACCGCTTCGGGTAAGACCCTGAAATCCGGCTATGGCATCAACCAGACCACCACGGCAAATGTCAGTACCAACCAGTCGTCGGCAGTGACAGATGCACAGACCGCCGTGACCTATTTCCCTGAATCTCAATATAAGACATACTGGCGGCTGCTGGAGCAAACGCAATCCGGATACAACGCCAAGTTTGAGTTCGCATCCAACAAATACTCGACCTATAATCGCCGGACACACTTCACACCCATTTGGTTCCCGGACGGAAGTTACACGGCGTACACATGGCTCATTGACTGCTGGACGCCAGCCGGAATGTTGTCAGCGAACCTCACAGACTCTGTCAACATACAGGGCAACCTCTGGTCGGACTGGCATATCGCCCCTGTAAAACCCTAACCCTCAGAAAAGAAAAAGGATCGCAGAGTAACATCTTTGCGGTCCTTTTTCATGTAAAACAATTATATAGAAAGGTGGAATTATTCTATGAAACTGAAACGTATTCTCTCGGTTCTCTGCGTCGCTCTTCTTCTGACCTGCCTTTTTGCGACAAACGCATATGCCGCAGGTAGCGGCGACGTGGCTGGTGCGATACAGAGCACATGGAACGACGCTTCCAGCCAGATCAAAACCGTGGTCAACAAGGTTGTGTTTCCTGCCATTGACTTGGTCCTGGCCGTGTTCTTTTTTGCAAAGTTGGGTACGGCTTACTTTGATTATCGGAAACATGGTCAATTTGAATGGGCCGCGCCGGCGATCCTGTTCGCCTGTTTGGTGTTCACGTTAACGGCTCCGCTCTATATCTGGTCTATACTTGGGATGTGACGAAAAGAGCAGGTCGACTCCTTTGATTAGGATTCGGCCTGCTCAACAAATTGGAAGTTATCGAGTAGACGCATTATGAATTTTTGATTTTGTTTTCAATCATTTCCCATGTAATTAATTTCTTGATTTTTTCATGTGCTTGTGAACGTTTGTTATCGACGCAAAGTTTTTCAGCTTCTTGCATAGCCTCTGATATATTGTAGCCAGCAGCCTCTGCCATCCAAAGTAATAGTTCTGGACATATAAAACCTCCATTTTGCCATTTGAGGTCCCAGCACGTAGCTTTTGCATCTAAGTCTAGTTTTTTTTGCTCTTTCTTTTGACCATAATATGATTCTAACAAATGCCATCGCTGATTTGGTTCCGCTAAAGACTTATTAACTGTTAATCCTAACTCTATAGCATATTCTATATATCCGCCTTTCGGTTGTTGATATTTTTTTACAAATTCATCTGATAACTCATAGTGACTATTTTTGTTTTTGTAAAATGCTATTACTTCTCTATTTGTCATATTCTTACCTCTATAGTAATAGTACAAATTCCTGTTTATCGATATTTCGATCATATCACATGATGCTACTTATTTCCATCATCCTTATGCAAGTATTGCGGGGCAGGTTTCTGTCATAATTGGCCACGAACAATATTGTGCAGCGATCCATGAGGGACAGGCAACAAACCTGTCCCTCTAATTTTTTTACACGAAAGGAAACGCTAAATGAAAAAAGAAACGGAACGAAGAACCCACATTCGAGGCTTTGTCAATGTTCTGCCGGAGAAGGAAAAAGAGCATATGCGTCGGGTCGGGGTACTGACAGGTACGCTTACTGAAATGGCATATGAATCTGGGATTTACAAAGACGATGCAGCTTGGAATGGGTACAAACATTTTGGGGCGGCCGCATTTTACCACGATATCGGCAAGGTGTGGATTCCGCGGCAGTTATTGGTGAAGAACGGGGCGCTTACGAAAGAGGAAGAACGAATGATTCAACTTCATCCGGTGCATGCGAGAATACTGTACGAGGAATTCGAGGATGGCGTGGTTTTTGGGATTCCAAAGCACCTGTTGCTGCCGGCATTTCAAGCTGCGGAATATCATCACGAAAGATGGGACGGCAAAGGATATCCTTATGGGATTGGAACGGTTGACATTCCACTCATTGCCCGGATTATAGCAATATGCGATGCCTACGACACCATCACGAACAAAAGGACATATAAAGACGCAATGTCCCATGAAATTGCCTGTCGTGAGTTACAGGCAAACGCCGGAACTCAGTTTGATCCGGTGCTGACACAGATTTTTCTTGAAAATGAGAATGCCTTTGCCCGGCTGAAAGAAGATCAGATTTGCGAACATCAATCAAAATAATTCTCATTAACCATTTTGAGCCTATATAAGATCAGGCTCTTTATTTTTTTGTCAAGGAGGTGATGCCCATGTTCATATGGGACTTTGCAGCCGATACCGTGCTGAAACAGATTCTGGATTGGGTCTATGGTCAGATCATCGGCTTTCTCGGCAACTTTTTTTCTGCTATGGGCAATATGGGCGCCGATCTGTTCGAAATGACCTGGGTGAAATCCATTGTCCTGTTCTTTTTTTATCTGGCTTGGGCGCTTTACGGCACAGGGCTGGTGGTATCCGTCTTTGAGTGCGGCATCGAGTATCAGTCCGGCCGGGGAAGCGTGAAGGATACAGCGCTCAACATTCTCAAGGGCTTTCTGGCGGTGGGGTTGTTTTCCACGGTGCCTGTGGAGCTGTATAAGCTCTCCGTTTCCCTGCAGAGCAGCTTCACGGCCGGCATTACCGGATATGGCTCCGGTGTGGATACTCTCGCGGGTAACATCATCAATTCACTGTCATCAGCTGGAACATTGGAAGCTGCAGGAACGGCCGGCGTGTTTGGAGGTGCCGGAAGTACTATAAACCCCATCATGATGCTGTTCATTCTCATCATGATGGGCTATGCAGTGATCAAGGTGTTTTTTGCAAATCTGAAGCGCGGCGGTATTCTGCTCATTCAGATCGCGGTTGGCAGCCTTTACATGTTTAGCGTACCAAGGGGATACTTGGACGGTTTTGTGAGCTGGTGCAAGCAGATTGTCGGCTTGTGTCTGACGGCTTTTTTGCAGTCTACCATTCTCATCGCAGGATTGATGGTAATCAAAGATCACGTTCTGCTGGGGCTGGGGTTGATGTTGGCAGCCGGAGAAATCCCACGCATCGCCGGAGCCTTCGGACTGGACACCAGCACCAAGGCCAACCTCATGAGTGCGGTATATACTGCTCAAACCGCTGTCAACATGACGCGCACTGTGGTAAAGGCGGTGGCAGCGAAATGAAACTGGTCTATATCTGTTCTCCTTATGCAGGAGATATCGAAAACAATCTTCGGTTTGCCAGAGCCGCCTGCCGCTACGCTGTAGATCAAGGGTGTGCGCCCATAGCTGTCCATATGCTGTACCCACAAATCTTGGATGACTCAGTCCCCGCTGAAAGAGAGGCCGGCATTCAGATGGGCTTGCGGGTATTGGCCTCTTGCGATGAGGTGTGGATTTGCGGTAAGCGGATCAGCCACGGAATGGGCTGTGAGATCGCGGAGGCCGAGCGGCTCGGCATACCAATACAGAACATATCGACAGAACAAATAAAGGGAGGAATCGCTATGAAACAGTACGGCATCTGGGCAAGACGGAGCGCCGGCTCAATATGCGGGGCGGCGGAAGCCTGGCTGAAGAATGACGGCAAGCCGATAACCTTTGATACCTATGAAGAAGCGGCAACGGAAGCCGAACGGTTGATGCGGGACATCCGTACACCCAATGTGTCCTACTTCCCGAAAGAAAGGGAGATCGAGCTGGAGGAAGCGCCCACCCCCGGCATGAAGCTGCAGCTGTGACTTCACTGCTGACCCTCGGAAGCCTGTTCGACGGGATCGGTGGATTTCCGCTGGCAGGCGTCCGGCAGGGCTTTACCCCTGTATGGGCCAGTGAAATCGAACTGTTTCCCATTAAAGTCACGAAATTACGGTTTCCGGATATGCTCCATGTTGGCGACATCACACAGCTGAAAGGTGCCGAACTGACTCCCGTGGATGTGGTCTGCGGGGGCTCACCCTGTCAGGATCTTAGTGTGGCAGGAAAACGTGCCGGCCTTCAGGGCGAGCGTTCCGGGCTGTTCATGGAGCAGGTTCGTGTCATCAAGGAGATGAGAGCGTATGACAAAGCAAACGGAAGGACAGCTGACGCTATTCGACCTCGGTATATGTGCTGGGAAAATGTCCCCGGAGCCTTCAGTTCCTCAGACTCCGAGGACTTCAGGGCGGTACTCGAAGAAACCTGCAGAATTGCTGACAGTACCGTATCTGTACCTCGACCTCCGGGAGGGGTATGGCAATCTGCTGGGGCCATATTGGGAGATCAATTCTCCGTTGCTTGGAGAGTATTGGATGCTCAATACTGGCCCCGCACCCCGCAACGGAGGAAACGCATCTACCTTGTCGCAGATTTTGCAGGCCGAACCGCACCCCAAATATTATTTGAGCAAGACCGCTTGTTTGGGGATTCTGCGGAGAGCGAAGAAACGCGGCAAGGAGCTGCCGCCTGTCCTGAAAAAGGCACTGGAAATACAGGCGGGAATCCGTCCGATCACGGAGATAACGGCAGAGAATGTCTGACACCGTGGGATGTGCAGAGCCGCCGTATTTATGAAAGCGGCGGTGTTTGGCCCTCCCTCTACAGCGGCAGTGGTGGTGGCGGCGGACATGGTTATGTAACAACAGAAAAAGAAAACCTGTCCTGCTCGGATAATCTGCCAGTAGCCTTCGCCTGTAACCAGCGGGATGAAGTGCGGGAACTGAATGACGTGGCTGGTGCGATACAAGCTCAGCCTGGCATGAAGCAGCAGACCTTTATTGCCGAAACACTGAATCAGGACTGCTCAAATTGTTTAACACCTTGGGATACTCAACAGGATCGAATTTTTACTCAAGAAAGTATTGCTCCTACCTTGGCCGGCGCAGACGGCGGCGGTGGCAGAAATCCAGGTGGACTCCTGTTTGCGGCTGCTTTTTCTGCTGGGCAGGGTTCGAAAGCCGGAGGCATAGGTTATCAGGAAGAATGCGCGCCAACGCTAAAGGCTTCGGAAAGCGGTACAAACATGGTACCATCGGTGCTGTGCCTGAATGACCAGGGCGGCAACCGTATGGATATCACTGAAAATATTACAGCTACGCTGCGGGCGCAGATGGACGGACATCCCCCTCTTGTATTGGGGAACCAACCGGAACTGTTCGAGAACCATGGCATTGACTCGCGCTATACTGGCCCCCATGAGATAGCCCCAACGATGTCCGCCCGATATGGCACGGGGGGTAACAACGTGCCGCTGATTTCCCAGCCGGCTGTTCTTCCAGATGAAGAATGTGCCGATCTGTCACCTGACGAAACCTACTGTATCGCCGGTAATATTATCGACCGGCAGGATCATAACGGCGGGAACGGCATCGGCGTACAGCCTGACATCAGCTATACCGTAACGGCCACTGATCGGCATTGTGTCTTTTCCCAGCAGCGAAGTGACGAATACGCACAAAACGAGGTGGTCAGCACCCAAAGCGCAAGACAGTACAAGGATGCAACCGACCTGGTGTGCGAATCTGACGTCGCCGGGCTAGACTGCCGGAACGGTGTGGAAAACGGCGATCTGTGCGGGACGCTCCAGTCTAAAACGGATGGTGGGTACTCCCTCAACAACGTGCATCCTGTTCGCGTCGGTAAGCTGATCCGGAGGCTGACGCCGCTGGAATGCGAACGGCTTCAAGGGTTTCCGGATTATTGGACGGACATCCCTGATGCATCGGACAGCGCCCGGTACAAAGCACTCGGCAATAGTGTAGCGATCCCCTGTGTGGAGCATGTGCTCCGGGGGATTGCCTATTTTTTACAGAAATTCAAGCAAGAAAAGGAGGCTTCCTGATATGTACATTTACCCTGACAACCTGAAATCCAAGGCGGTGCTGTGGCTGTGGCAGCTCCGCGACATCGGCGTGATCGGCATCGGTCTTTTACTATCTGTGTTTGCGCTGGCTCAGCTCCGTTTCCTGCCGCCCATCGTCATCACCGCCCTGTATGCGTTTCTGACCATACGGTTTGACGATACCAGCATCCTCGACTTTATCAAATATGCCTGCGCCTTTTTCTTTACGAAACAGCAGGTCTACGAATGGGGGTACACCAAGTATGAATAAAACAGAAAAGAAAAAAGCCAAGCAAAAGCAGTTTTCAAGACAGCTCATCAATACCAAGGCCGTCACCGACTACAGCCTGGCGACGAACCGGGGCGACGAGTTAGTATACTTCTGCGTCAAGCCGACCAATATTTCCGTTCTTTCCGAGGAAAGCATCTCCGCCAGGATCTACGCATTGATGACAGTGCTTAAGGGTATGGCCGAGCTGGAGTTTTTATGTTTGAACAGCCGGGAGAACTTTGAGGATAACAAGCAGTTTCTCAGAACCCGGTTGGAACAGGAAGGTAACCCGGCAGTGAGAAGGATGCTGGAGCAGGATCTGACCCAGCTTGACCGGATACAGGTGCAGATGGCGACGGCCAGAGAATTCCTGGTGGTGATCCGGCTCCGAAATGAGAAAGAAAGCGAGGTATTCCCCTACTTAAACCGCATAGAAAAAACCCTGCGTGAGCAGGGCTTTTCTACAAAGCGTGCCGGCAAGGAGGACATTAAGCGCTTGCTGGCAATTTATTTTGAGCAGAACGTGACTACTGAAAAGTTTGAAGAATATGACGGTGAAAGATGGATAATTTTAAATGACTGATTTTCCCGCCTTTACAGAGAGAAAAAACAGCACAAGAAAGCAACCGGCAAATGCTGCTGTCATAAGGCTTGCCGGTTGCCTTTTCATATATGAATTATTCTATAGACATGTCATCCATAATCAACTGAAATATTTGTCTGCTTGTTTCACTGTCACGATAGGTCAAACTGTATAAAAGATCGTTGGTGAGTCCCTGCATGAACCCTGCAACCACAGGCACAATAAAAAACCGTTCCTTAAGCGCGAGATTTAATTGTTCCATCAAGTTTTCATCAACAAGGAGAATGATTTTTTTATAAAGCTCGCATAGTTTTACATCATCCAGGATATTCAACATACCAACCTGTTCCCGCACATAAGACTGAGTGGCATAATCCATAAACGTATCGGCTAATAAGACGCTGTGCAAGCTCATAATTGTTGTTCTTTCCTGATAGGTGTCCTGTTGCAAATCGAAGGACTGTTTTACAGTTTGATAAAAAGGATGTTCTTCCAGTGCCCCGCTGCCATCCATCACGGCATAGCAGAGATTTTGAAGCTCAGAACCTGCTTCAAAGCCTTTTTCAGCGGCTTCGTAGAGCAAGGTGTTGTTTGCGGCTTCCAGCACAGAGGATAGATAGCTGTCAAGCAGATAGCCTTGTTTGCCGAGCTTTTCACGGATTTCTTTTGCAAGTTTAAAGAGATTTTGAACAGAGTTTTTTGTACGCTCCGGTTCAAAGGTGCCAATAAAGCTGCTCCTGTTTTCAAAGATGTTCATATGATCCCGACCTTTCATAATTTGGTCGGAAATTTCCCTAAGTATAAAAACGCATGCAAAGGCGGGGCTTGATTGCCCGGTTCCCTTGCACACGCGAAAGTTTATCCTTGTGCAGCCATAAAAAACAAGATAAAATAGCCTTGTCATGGTGCCGTTTAACGGTTGTGCAGGGTGGTCTCTTCACCTTGTGCAGGGCGGATATGCTAGTAACATATCTGCCTGCCATGACGCTTTTATTTTTCCGAAAAATCTCCGTTGGTGTATATATCAACTCTGCAAGAAAGAAAAGTCAAGAGAAAATCGCTTTATTCCCATGCCGTCACAAAGGTGGCGGTCTTTTTTTTATTTCAATCAAGACCAGAAAGGATGGTAAGCCAATGTCAAGAAGAATCAAACCACAGAACACACCACAGGAGGATATCCGCATACAGGAATTCCTCGATATGATCGCTCCCTCCATTGTAAAATTTAACACCGATCATTTTATCTGCGGCAACACTTACCGATGCGTGTGGGCATTGCGTGAATATCCAACGGAAACCGGTGAGCAGGCCATCCTGCGGCACCTGGGGGAAAAGGATGGTGTTACCCTGCACATCTATACCCGGCATGTGTCCCCTGTTGAGGAAAAGAAGATCATAAGCAATGCCGCTAATAAAAACCGGATGCAAAGAAGCAGCACCCAGGATCTCCAGCAGACGGTCACGGCAGAAAGCAACCTGCAGGACGTCGCCAATATCGTAGCGCAGATGCACCGGAGCAAAGAGCCGCTCCTGCACACAGCAGTATATATCGAGCTGTTCTCCAATGACCTTGACCAACTCAAGCTCCTGCAAACGGAGGTGCTAACCGAGCTTGTCAGGAGCAAGCTCAATGTGGACAGACTCCTGCTCCGTCAACAGCAGGGATTTCTTTCGGTCATGCCATCGGGCTGGAACGTGTTCGGGGATCAATTCGAACGGGTGCTGCCTGCCAGCTCCGTTGCAAACCTCTACCCTTTTAATTATTCAGGGAAAACCGATCCCAATGGTTTCTGCATCGGGCGAGATAAGTTCGGCAGCAACATCCTCGTGGATTTCAACCGCCGCGCTGATGACAAGACCAATGCCAATATCCTCATCCTCGGAAACAGCGGCCAGGGTAAGAGCTATCTGCTAAAACTCATCCTGACCAACCTGCGGGAAACAGGTATGCATATCTTGGCGCTTGATCCTGAGATGGAGTACGAGGAACTGACCATAAACCTTGGCGGATGTTTCATTGACCTAATGAGCGGCGAATTTATCATCAATGTTCTGGAGCCGAAGTCATGGGATGAAAGTGGCGATCCCAAGGACACGGAAGCGCCCCAGGCGTTCCGTCAGACAAGCAAGCTCAGCCAGCACATCAGCTTCCTGAAAGATTTCTTCCGTGCCTATAAGGATTTTAATGACCGCCAGATCGACACCATAGAAATCATGCTGGGCAAGCTCTACGACAAGTGGAGCATCACGGACCACAGCAACTTTGATCGCTTAAAGCCAACGGACTATCCGATCCTGTCCGACCTGTATGACCTGATCGAGCAAGAATACAAGATCTTTGATGAGGGCAGGCGTCAGCTCTATACCGCCGATATCCTGCGGGAAATCTGCCTTGGACTCCACTCCCTGTGTAAGGGCGCGGAGTCTAAATTTTTCAACGGACACACCAATATCGCCAGCAATGAATTTGTGACCTTCGGCGTCAAAGGGCTTCTGCAGGCAAGTAAAAACCTGCGAAACGCCCTGCTGTTTAATATTTTGTCGTACATGTCAAACGAGCTGCTCACTACAGGAAACACCGCTGCCAGCATCGACGAGCTGTACCTGTTCCTGACCAACCTGACGGCTATCGAATACATCCGAAACTTTATGAAGCGTGTCCGCAAAAAGGAAAGTGCGGTCATACTGGCGTCGCAAAATCTGGAGGATTTCAACGTGGAGCATATCCGGGAGCTGACGAAGCCCCTGTTCTCCATCCCGACTCACCAATTCCTGTTCAACGCCGGTTCTATCGACGCCCGATTCTATATGGATACGCTTCAACTGGAGAAGTCTGAGTACGACCTTATCCGGTATCCGCAGCGCGGCGTGTGTTTATACAAATGCGGCAACGAGCGGTACAACCTCATGGTTCAGGCACCGGAATACAAGTCGGAGCTGTTTGGAAAGGCGGGTGGACGATGAACATTGTGGGCTCGGTGACGGCACTAACAGCACTGCTATGCTAAATAGGTATATACAAAGGAGGCATTCTCGTGGATACGGTGCGGTTTGCCCGTCACAAAGGCAAAGAAGTTCGGATGATTGATCCCATGAAGCTGTAAGGCAGCAAAATATGAAGTACATAAGAACAGGGTGCTTTCCATTTAGTCGGAGGCACCCTGTTTCGTTTTGAAAGGAGGAAAACTCAGTGGCAGACCCTGCAACCATTACCCTGGCGGTAAAAGCCGCCATCGCCGCCGCTACCGACAAACGAACATGGAAGGCGGTAGGAATTCTGATAGCCACCATTCTGACACCCTTTATTTTGGTAATTGTCATAATACTTAGCCTGCTCTCCGGTACCTCGGAGCATAACAACGCCGCCATTGACCTGTGTTTCAATGGTGGCGTTGCTGGTTCCTCTGTCCCTGCCGAATACACGGCTTACATTGAGGACATGAGCGGTTGCTTTTCTGTTCTGGATCAGGCAATCGCTGACACGGAGGTCGGAATGAACGGCGGCGCTCTGGACAATGTACGTATCAAATCCATTTTTTATTCTCTGTATTTCGGCGCGGAAAATCTCTCCCTGTCCGACGCCGAGGCCCGTGCCTTCATGGACTGTTTTGTGACTTATGAAAAGGACTCTGAGAATCATACGGTTGCTGTCCCAGTCAGTCTGGACACGGCATACGCAAATCTCTCAGCGTCAGGGATTCCGGTCACGAAGGAGTCAAGGGCCAACGCCCTGCAGATCTACCAAAGGATTGTCTATGGAGGCGCCGGATCGTATACCGGGGAGATCGAATACGGCGGCAAAGGCGGCACTGCATTAGACGGGCTAACCCTGCTTCATCCAGAAACCAAGAACAACCTGGATCTAGTAACCTATGCCGAAAATGCCTTTAACGCTGGCTGGGGGTATGTATGGGGGACCTACGGCGACGTTCTGACGGAATCGCTGTTTGAATACAAGCTGGAGCAGTACCCGGACGGCGTTGGCAACTATGAAGATTTCATCCGCGAGAACTGGCTGGGCGGTAGGACAACGGACTGTGTCGGCCTCATCAAAGGCTATGGCTGGTATAACCCGGACACCAAGACAATTGAGTATGGAACCAACGGCATGCCGGATGTGGGCGCGGACGGTATGTACAATGCCGCCACCGTCAAAGGTTCCATGGATACCATGCCTGATACACCGGGTCTGGCCGTTTGGAAATCGGGGCACATCGGTGTATATATCGGCAATGGAGAAGTGATCGAAGCCATGGGAACAAAATACGGCGTCGTCAAAACAAAGCTCGAAGGCCGTGGCTGGAAAGCGTGGCTGGAGGTTCCGTACATCAGCTATGAAACCAAATAACATCAACCCATGGCCTGTCGGATGGACAGGCGGAAAGGAGAAAACCATGCTGAATTTGAAGGCGGTCTTTGAGAGAAAGACCAATGAATTTCCTGAGAGAGACTGTGTCATCGAAAACATTGTGGAGCTTCCGGCAACTGAATATGCCCGTTTTCGCTCCAACCTGATCCGGGATGCCGATTTCATCGCAGAGAATAAAAACAGGATGTATCAGGATGGAAACGGCATCCAACATTGCCTTCTGGTGCTTGGTGAAAATAGCACGGAAGGTATCCTAGTTCAAAGCGAAGGCTACGACTATGCAAGGTATGCCAGCCTCCTGCCGGGAGCGAGGGACTTTGTAACTGCCCGGCTGAATGAGTTGGCCGATCAGCTCGTCCGGGAGGGAACGCAAAACACCAGAAGCGGCGTCTGGGCCGTTCACTTTGAAGAACTCAGAGACAAGTACCAGATCAACCTTGATTCGAACAGTACCATCACGGCCATGCTGATGGATGTTCTAGACACAAGACGTGAGATGGCGGAAGTCGAACCCATGGAGTACGGGTTCGACATGATTATGCTCTCGGCCTACTGTCCCAATATTCAGGAGGGCGCGACTGAGCAGGGACCGGAGGAATCCGGCATGACAATGAAATTTTAAGGAGGAAGGGATTATGACCGATAAATTTCTTTATGTTTATTCATATTCTTGTGAAGAAGCAAAACATCTCGACCAGCTTGCCCTGTGGCGGGATAGTCGAAGGGAGAACATCTCCTGCAAAAATGCTATTGAGGAAGCGATTCGCCGGGACTTCAACGGGATGCACCTCAGTGCCAGTTGTGCTGAGAGTATCATCGCGGAGCACGGATTTAAACGTGTTAATTGGGTGTTGGCAAATAGCGTACAGCAGAAGGAATGGGACGGACGCTTTTCTCATGACAATAAGTTATGGGCAAAACGAACTTATATTCCATTGGATATGGACAGTTTCACAGGGAACAGCCGAAATCTTGATTTCGTAGTAGACAGCCATCCTGCCGTATTAGATGGCTTTATCAACCAGTACCGCCGCACATACCAAGCACTGGGGCTGTTTGACTACACGCAATGTGAATCGGATTCCGGAGAAATAGACTATGAAGGCAGAGTGTTGGTGCTGTCTACTGACAGTCTCAAGGAAAGCTGCTGGAGTCAGCAGGATCAGCTCTGGCTGGCGACCGGGGGATTTGGCTGTAGGCCGACCGGCTCCGGTCGGGCAGTGTATGCGACCTGTCTTGGTGACGGAGAAGAAACCCGTTGGAACCGTCATGACTTTATCGGGGTACTTAAGGAAAACCATTTACCCGATTGGGCAAAGGAAAAGCGTATGGAGCTTCAGGGACAATCCTCTGAAGATGCTCCACATATCGGCGGGATGAAAATGGAGTGACGATTGAAATAGCTCTTTTATTACTACAAATAATTAAATCTAATTAGGAGGAAAAAAACATGAGTATGACTGAACTAAATGTATCCTTCCCTACGGAGAAGCTGGAAGCTCTCCGCTTTTTTATCGGCAAAAAAGACCAGACCATTGAACAGGAGCTGCAGGATTACCTGGACAAGACTTACGAAAAAATGGTACCCGCACAGGTGCGGGAGTATGTGGAGAGCCGCACGGAACAGGCTCCTGTGCAACAGCAGGTACCGGTGCCGGAACAACCTGCCGACTCCAGGGAACGACCTACACGGCAGACCCGCCGCCAGCGGGAACAGGCTGCGCCCGAACCGTCCTCTGCTCCAGAAGCGCCTTCCGAGTCCGATGGCCCTGCAGAGCAGGAAAACCAGGGCATGACCATGAACATGTGATCTGCAGAAAAAGAAAAAGGGGGTGTCAATCATGATCAAGCTCGGAGTGGACAACGGCAACTACAACACCAAATCCTCTGAAGAAATGCTCTATACCTCCGGTTACGCGGTGAGCGACAAGGAATTCATCACGCCGGAGATGCAGCTCTTTTATGAAGGAAAATATTACGCTATCGGAGAACGCCGCCTTCGTTTCCAGCAGGACAAAACAAAGGAGCCGGATACCTTTCTTCTGACGTTGCCGACCATCGCGGACGCCATGAAAAAAGCCGGCGTGACCAACACGGAAATAGCCTTGGGCGTCGGGCTGCCCATCGACAGCTATGGAACCCAAAAGGAAGCTTTCCGCAGGTACTTTCTGCGGAACAATATCTCGTTTATGTTCGAGGGCACCTCCTACCGTTGCCACATAACGGAATGTAAGGTGTTCGCCCAAGGGCATGCCGCACTGTGCCGGTATTATCCGCGGCTGTCAGAATACCGGGGCATAACGCTGGTAGACATCGGTGGATACACCGTGGATGTGCTCACAGTCCACAATTTCAAGTTGGACAGGTCGAGCTGCGCCAGCCTGCGCATGGGGACCATCACTCTGTACAGCCGCATACAGGATGCGCTCCAGAAAAGTGATATCCTGCTATCCGATGAACTCATCACAGACGCCATCCGCGGCGAAATCCAGCACACCGACAGCAAGCAGATTGCGGCTGTGGTGGATCAGACGGTGGTGGCTTATTGTAAGGAGCTGTTCAATGCTCTGCGAGAAAGGGGCTTGGACCTAAAGCTCCCCACGGTGTTCGCGGGCGGCGGCGCGGAGCTGCTGGAATCCCGGCTGTACGATGATAACCTGAATACGGTAGCGGTGCTGAACCGGTTTGCCAACGCAGACGGGTATAAGCTCCTGCTGGGGTGATGATATGGCAGAACGAAAACGCTACTTTTTATCCTTCGACAGGGACAATCCAAGACATCGGGAAGCCGAAGCCCTCTACTTAAAGCAGGCTGCCAGACAGCGTTCCGATTTTGTAGTCACCTGCATCCTTTCGGCAAATCAGGCAGAGCATCTGGAAAGGTGTGTTCGAAAAGCAATCAGGGATGAAATAAGAAAGCTACGACTGACTCCAACGGACGCACAGGAGGAACCGGGTGGGGCTGTTCAACTGAGCGATCTTCCCAGCAGCCTGATTAACGCACTGGATGAATTGTAACCATGATGGTATACTTCCCGGCATTCGTCGTGAAAGTATACCATCATGGCAATTTTTACTCAAAAACACATGGAAAGGAGCGCGAAGCTCATGAAGCAGGATACCATTCAAATCCGATATAACACTGAAAAGCTGTGCATCCTCCGGCATTATATGGATGACACAGCACTGCAGACCGAACTGCAAACTCAGCTGCAGACTCTTTATGAAAAGCATGTACCAGCTGAAATCAGGGCTGGTATTGACAGTCAGGAAGGAGGCACCGACGTATGAAAGAACAGATGACGCTGGAGCAGTTCCGGCTGGAGCATCCGAACGAAGTGATCCAAATCATGTCACCCGGAGGCTACGTCACCCTCTCCCCCGACATACCACTCGATCAATTACAGGCACACGCAGGCGTGCGGGGGACTGAAATTCCGATCTCTTGGGAGGAACTCAAGGATCAGATTGTTGAAAGCTGCAATTTCAATGAGGCTGATGGAAACTGGTACCTGCTTACGGCAGAACCCTCGCTGGACTGCCCGACGCAGACAATCGGCATGTAGCTTTTTCTTTTTCTTTCTGCCGTTCGCGCTGCGGCCCCAGAGGGACATAGAACGGGGGAGCATATATGGGCATATCTATCTAGCTGTGGTTCAACAAATATCAGCATGATGCACTGGAGCGCATTCTTTCTCAGCCAGCTTCGCGCGTGTTGCCGCCTGTGCGCCCCTGTGTCGCGTTTTCCCGATAGGGATGACACAGTAACACCTTTGAGAAAGTAAGGCCCCGTGTTGGGGCTTTGTGCGACGGGTTGAGGGAAGCCATCATTCTGGTTTCCGGGGGTGAACCATGGTCATGAAAACGATGCTGGTTAAAGGAGCGGGGTTGCAAAGCTTCCCGCTCCTCTTCACACCGCCCCGCAATGCGGGTCGGGGGACGATTTGTGCCGGGGTCAGATTTTACCTCTTGGGGTCGTCTTCGGGGTTGGGACACAAAAACATACCCAAATAAGCCCCGAGTTTAAAGGATTTTCATGGGGTCTGCGGCAGGGGCTGCAGTCCTTATAAAAAGAAAGGAGGCTATGTATCTTGACTGAAGAAAACAAGAATAAAAAGAAGTTCGCTCTGTGGATCTATCCCGAAACCAGGAAGCTGATATCGGACTGGTACAAGCGCGATAACTGCCAGAGCCAGAGCGAGTTCATCGAAAAGGCAATCAAGTTTTACTGCGGCTACATCTCAGCGGAGGAAGGCGTGAGGTTTCTGCCCGCCGCGATTACCACAGCCATGGCCGGTATGGTGGATAGTCTAGAAAACCGCATGGCACGTCTCGTCTTCAAGCTGGCAGTGGAGATGTCCATGATGATGAACATCCTGGCTTCTACTGCGGAGGTGGATGAAAACACCCTGCGCCGACTGCGCGGAAAATGCGTCGCCGACGTGAAGAAGTCCATCGGCTCTGTGAACTTCGAGGATGTCGCTAAATTCCAAAAGGGTGAATAACCATGCCGCGTATTATTTTAAAGTGCCGGTATATTAAAAACGCCGTAGTGCATCTGGAGAACCTGGTGGAATACGTCGCGACGCGGGAAGGCGTGGAGATGGTATCACAGTATAAACGTAATATGCTAATTACAGAAAAACAGGAGAAGCTCATGGCGGACATCCTGGCACAGCTTCCTGACACTGCGGATTTATTTGAGTATGAGGATTACCTGAATCAGCCGACTGCAGCAAATGCTTCAGAATTCATTACAGCTGCGCTGGATCAGAATCTGGATCGGCTGTCTCATCAGGAGGTCTATGTCAATTACATCGCCACCCGACCCCGAGCCGAAAAGCTGGGCAATCACGGACTGTTCTCCGATGAGGATACTCCGCTGGTGCTGTCAAGAGTAGCGGAGGAAGTCGGAGGTCATGCAGGAAACGTATGGACGCCTATTATATCTCTGCGACGAGAGGATGCTGCCCGGTTGGGGTATGACAATACCTCTGCGTGGATGGCACTCATCCGCAAGCAGAGGAATATTTTTGCCGAGCAGATGAAAATAGCTCCGGAAAACCTGCGCTGGTATGCTGCATTTCATAACGAAGGCCATCATCCTCACTGCCACATGATAGTATACTCGGTGAACCCCCGTGAAGGGTATGTCACAAAGTCTGCCATTGATAAGATGCGGAGCAGTCTGGCAAAGGAAATCTTTCAGCAGGATTTGATACAGATATATTCTGAGCAAACCGCTCAAAGAAACGAGCTTGCCGAAAAGAGCCGGGAAGCCCTGAAAGAAATTATAGGAAGAATGGACAGGGGCGTGTGCGAGAGCGAAACTATTGAGGCATTGCTCATGCATCTGGCAGAACGGTTGAAGCACACCTCCGGAAAGAAGCAGTACGGTTACCTCAAAGCGCCCCTTAAAGCCATCGTGGATCAGATTGTAGATGAACTGGCGAAGAATGAGCAGGTGTCGGAAGCCTATGCAAAATGGCAGGAAATTCGGAACGAAGTCCTGCGAACATATACTGATAAGCTTCCTGACCCGCTGCCGCTTTCACGGCAGAAGGAATTTAAGCACATCAAGAATATGGTGATCTCCGAAGCCATGAATATCGGCGGTCACCATTTTACATTTGAAGGCGATGAGTCTGCGGATATATTAAATGAAGAAACTGTATCGACGGCCCAAGAATTCGATTCCATGATGACGGAGAATGAACTAACTCTGGTCACGGATGAAGCACCGGAGGATGGTGATGATATGCCGCCTCCTGCTTCGGAGGGTTCATTCCGTGCGGATTCCGAAGATGCTGGTTCCGGAAGACCTCACATCGCGTGGAGTGATCGATATAAGGAAGCCCGTGCTTTTCTCTATGGCAGTGATGAACTGGAGCCTTATTTTGAGCAGGCCCTCCGTTTGTTTTTGCCGGAAGCCGAAGCAGGCAACGCGCTCGCCATGCACGACCTCGGCAGAATGTACGCAGACGGGCTTGGCGTGGATATGGATGCCGAAGCCGCATTCAGTTGGTATGAAAAAGCACTCTCCACATTTCTGGAAATAGAAGCAAATAAGGAAAATCGGTATGTGGAATACCGCATCGGGAAAATGCATGCGGCAGGACTTGGCACGAAGCAGGATTATGAGGAAGCGGCTGGATGGTTTGAAATGTCGGCTTCGAGAAACTACAAATATGCCCAATATTCTCTTGCTGGTCTGTACTACCGGGGACAGGGCGTAGACCAGAGTTTTGAAAACGCCTTTGAATTATACCGCAGGTCTGCCGGACAACGTGTGCCGTATGCCGATTACGAGCTGGCCAAGATGCATCGGGATGGAATCGGCACGGTGAAGAACGGCGAAGAAGCAGAGCTGCACTTCGAGGAAGCCTTTTACGGCTTCAAGCGGCTGGAGGAACAGAGCCATGACGATAAGCTCCAGTACCGACTGGGGCAGATGCTCTACAGCGGAACCGGTACGGAAAAGAATGTGGAAGTGGCCATTGTATATTTTGAAAAGGCTGCCCGGCTTGGCAATGTCCACGCACAATACATGCTCAGCAAAATCTATCTGGATGTGGACAGTGGTCATGAAAATGCTGAAAGGGCCGTCCAGTGGCTGACCAAAGCCGCGGAGAACGGCAACAGTCTGGCGCAGTATGCTCTGGGCAAGCTCTATCGGGACGGCAGTCATGTGGAGCAAGATATGGAAAAAGCAATTACCCTGTTTATTCAGTCAGCGGATCAGGAGAACCAGTACGCAGCCTATGCATTAGGTAAACTGTATCTTAACGGTGAGAATATTCCAAAGGACGCGGCTACCGCCGTCAAATGGCTGTCGGTTTCCACAGAGCTTGGAAATCAGTACGCGCAGTACACACTGGCAAAGCTGTACTTTACCGGCGAAGATGCGCCTCAAGATATTCCAAGAGCTGTGGAGCTGTTCACTAAATCGGCATTGCAGAACAATTCATTCGCACAATATCAACTTGGAAAGCTCTATCTGCTTGGCGAGCATGTTACCAAGAATGCGGAGTCGGCCGTCAAGTGGCTGATTTTATCCGCAGAGCAAGGCAATCAATATGCTCAATATGCCCTTGGAAAGCTGTATCTCATAGGCAGAGATGTACCTCGTGACCGGGAGGCAGCCATTAGATGGCTGACCTTGTCTGCCGAACAGGGCAATATCTATGCGCAGTTTTTCCTCGACCATCTTGACTCTTTCCGTGATCCTCCCCTGTTCCTTGCGGCAACAAGACTTTTGCATCACTTAAGCCGGATCTTTCAGGAGGAACAGCGAAGGCATTCCGTCGAACCCGGCATGCAGGTGGAAAGCAAGCTGCGCCGCAAGCTCCGTGAGAAAAAGATCGCCCAGGGTCACGCTTCGGACGATCATGAGCTCAAGCAAACAACCTATTAATGCAAAGGAGGGTTTACATGCTGAGGTTACAAACAAAACATCAGGAGAAAAAGAAACCGTTTCCCGAAAAACTCAATCCGGCGTTATTCAAGCCATCCGCTCATCGACGGGTGGCTTTTTTTCGCCGGTGCGGCAGGCGTAAACGCTGACTAAGGGGGTAGTGGAGTATGGCATATATTCATTTTACAGACGAGCAAAAGCAGCAGGCAAACTCTGTCGACCTGGTTGACTTCCTCCAGCGTCAGGGAGAACAGCTTGTGCGCTCCGGCCGCGAGTGGCGCTGGAAGCGTCATGACAGCGTGACCGTGCGCGGCAATCAGTGGTTTCGCCACAGCCGGAAGGAAGGTGGTCATGCTATTGATTTTGTTCAGCAGTTCTATGACATGAGCTTTCCCGAAGCTGTGAGCTTCCTGCTCGGAGAGGACTCAGGCGTGGAATGGAATCAGACAGTAAAGAGTGCACCTGCTCCCCGTAAGGAATTTGCTCTTCCGGATGCCAATCCGGATATGCGCCGAGTGTTTGCCTATCTAATCAAACAACGGTTCATTGACCGTGAGGTGCTGTCTCACTTTGCACATAAAAAGCTGATCTACGAGGACAAGGAATATCACAATGCTGTGTTTGTCGGATTGGATGAAAAAGGCATCCCCCGTCATGCCCACAAGCGAGGTACTTATACTCATGGAGAACCGTATAAGGGGAATGTGGAGGGCAGTGACCCGAAATACAGCTTTCATTGGATTGGAGAGAGCAGCGTCCTCTATGTATTTGAGGCGCCGGTGGATATGCTGTCCTTCATCACTTTGCATCAGGATGGCTGGAAGCGGCACAGTTATGTCACGCTGGACGGAGTATCGGAACACGCCTTGCTCTGTCAGTTGAAGCTTAATCCCTATCTGAAAAGCGTCGTGCTGTGCCTGGACCATGATGAGGCGGGCATTGAGGCTGTCGGTCGGCTGAAGGATATCCTGTATGAAAAGGGCTATAGGGATATTTCCGTAATGCAATCGCAGTACAAGGACTGGAATGAGGATCTGAAAGCCAAAAACGGTGTAAGTCCCATTCCGGCGAGAGAGCATCGGAAGCTGGAGCTTCTGCCAAAGGTTATCGCAGAGCTGCACGATTTGTGCAAAGCTCTTGCAGCGCATAAAGACATTGACTCCTTCCTCGCGGAGTGCGCCGAGGCAGCGGAACCGCTTCTTGCCTCCGGTAAAACAGCAGCTCTTAATGCGGAAGCTACTCGGGAATGTCTACAGTGTATGGCAGCTGGCTCACTGACAGCCATGCAAAGGCAGTTGCGCCAGATGGAACAGCCAGTGACAATGGAGCAGCTAATTCAAAAGCTGCAAGACAGCTACCATCCTCATGAGGATCGGGGCTGGCTTCGCACTAAGGCGGAGCAGCTGCGACAGGATGTTTCCAATATCAGCCGTCAGCTTCATACATCCGGCATCCGTACATTGGAGGATAAGGAAAAGCTCCTATCCTCCTATCAGCTCCTTGCGCTGGACTGCGTCAAAACCATGATGTTTGTTGAGCTGGAATTGCCGACTATGCTTTCTGTACAGGAGCAAGCAGTAAATTTTTCTATGACCATGTAAAGGAGGGGTCACATTGCAGACATCCCAAATCATTATCTTAACCGCTGCCGGGCTGACCATGTTCGGCGTTATCGGAATGTTATCACTCATAGCGCATTACTACACCTTAAACGGGATCAAGTCCAAAATCGTCGGCGACGGCCAGCATGGTACGGCGCGCTGGGCAACAAAGCGGGAGATTAAAAAGACTTATACGGAAGTTCCCTACGAGCCGGAGAAGTGGAGAAAGGGCGAAAGTTTTCCGAAAGCGCAGGGTCTGATAGTTGGCTGGAGGAAAGCGTTGCTATTTGACAATACTGCTCCGCATGGATATGCGATGGTAGACGATGACGATATCCACTGCCTGATGATCGGTGCGGCAGGCGTCGGTAAGACCGCTAACTTTCTCTATCCTAATCTGGAATATGCCTGCGCCTGTGGCATGAGCTTTGTGACCACCGACACCAAGGGCGACCTCTACCGCAACTATGCCGGAATTGCCAAAGACTTCTACGGCTATGATGTTGCTGTCATTGACCTAAGAAACCCTACCCGCTCGGACGGAAACAATCTTCTCCACCTGGTCAACAGGTATATGGACGCATACTTGAAAAATCCTCAGAATCTTGCGTTTAAGGCTAGAGCTGAGAAGTATGCGAAGATTACCGCAAAGACCATCATCAACTCTGGAGGTTTTGATACAGCAATGGCCGGGCAAAATGCCTTTTTCTATGACGCAGCGGAAGGACTGCTGACATCCGTTATTCTGCTTATAGCGGAATACTGTGAACCAAAACAGAGGCACATCGTGTCCGTTTTCAAGCTCATTCAGGATCTGCTTGCGCCCAGCGGCGTCAAGGGCAGGACTTTGTTTCAACTGCTCCTTGCCCATCTGCCGGATGAGCATAAAACAAAATGGTTTGCTGGGGCGGCACTCAACACTGCGGAGCAGGCCATGCAAAGCGTTCTCTCCACTGCGCTGTCCCGGCTCAATGCATTTCTGGACTCTGAACTAGAGCAAATCCTGTGCTTTGACACAGCCATTGATGCGGAGAAGTTCTGTATCAATAAAAGTGCAATATTCCTGGTAATGCCGGAGGAAGACAACACCAAGTATTTCATTATCAGTCTGATCGTACAGCAGCTCTACCGTGAAATCCTGTCATTGGCCGACGAGCATGGCGGAAAGCTTCCCAACCGTGTGATGATGTTCCTCGACGAGATCGGAACCATCCCCAAAATCGAGTCGGCGGAGATGATGTTCTCGGCTTCCCGTTCCCGCCGTGTGTCCATTGTAGCCATCATCCAGAGCTTTGCACAGCTGGAGAAAAACTATGGCCGCGAAGGCTCTGCTATCATCATAGACAACTGCCAGGATACCGTGTTCGGGGGGTTTGCTCCCAATAGCGAATCAGCGCAGATTTTATCAAAAGCCATGGGAAGCAAGACGGTCATGAGCGGCTCCATCAGCCGGGGTAAAAACGATCCGTCGCAGAGTCTGCAGATGATTGAGCGTCCGCTGATGACGCCGGACGAGCTGAAGTCTATGCCAAAGGGCCATTTTATTGTCACCAAGACGGGCGCTTACCCGATGCGTACCAAATTAAAGCTATTTACGAAATGGGGCATAACCTTCGGCAAGCCTTATGAGATTGCCGAGAAATCGGCTCGAAAGGTGGAGTATGCCGACAGGCGCAGAGTAGAGGAAGAAATCATCCGCCGTCACTCTGCCTGCGTTGATGTGGCGGAGGAAGCTGAAGCTGGTGCAGCCGCATCGGGCGGGTTACTGCATACACCGTTTCAGGAGCCTGAAGCGCCTGTCAGGACAAAATCGCCTGTTCGGATTGAATAGGAGGTGAAGCTGTGGGTTACTTTTCTTCTCTTTATTCCTCGGAGCTTCCGCATCGTGCCAGGGCTGTCTATATGTACCTGCATGACCGAGCAGATAAGGACGGCAAATGTTACCCGGCGATTGGTACCATCGCCAGAGAGCTGAAGCTGTCCCGAAGTACCGTTAAACGTGCCATAGCTGACCTTGAAAAAAGCGGCCGTCTGCGCAAGGAGCAAAGATGGCGTGAGAACGGCGGCAAGAGCAGCAATCTGTATTATTTGGTGCAGCCGAATTCAGGCTGATAGGCTAAAAATGACCTTCCCCGCCGAGGGGAAGGTCTGACTGCTTGCTGGACTATGGAAGGGTTCATGATGAACCATGAAGGCTAACCTATCACTCTAAGAAGATATACCGACAGAAAAAAGAACAACAAATAATAACTATCCGTTTTATTGGACACTAAAGTAGGAGTTGGCCAACCAAACAAAGGAAATCAGAAGGTATATCTTTCGTATTCTGCAGCAGACCAAAGAAGATGGGTACGCAATAAAGGATATTCGTGCTGGAGATATCAAAAAGGAAATGGGCTTGGGCAACATACCCAAATCAATTTGTGATGCAATGCGTAGCATCCCTTGCTTTTCAAAATATGAAGTGCTGGTCACACCTCCAAGCGGAAACAGCACCACCCTAAAACTCAGGTACTACTTGGATGATGCAGCGCCTACACAGCTGGAGCGCCCAGCAATATTAACAAAAGGCCAAGCGAATTATTAAATGATTGCAGGTCATAAACCAATACAGTGGAAGCAGGTTGATATTGCCTTTCTGCTGAATAATGCACTTGTATTTCATGATAAGTCGGCCAAAATAGAGAAACACAGATATCGGTCATGGGAGCACTGCTATTCATTTTTTGCTAGGCATCAATCCGCAGCTGACGACGAAATCATCGGCTCAATGTGTCTGCATCTCTGTAACTATTTGAAAAGTTGGGGAATGTTCCGAGGCGCAGTGTTTCAAAAGGACTATAAGGTGCATTTTGAGGTTGTGTGTTTAATGCTTAACATGTCTTTTTTACGGTTTACTTTAATCCTTTTCCCCTGGCCAAGCACAGCGAGCATTCGAAATTTCCAAAGTACGAAAGATCCAGAAGCCTGTGGAACTTAGTTTTAGGGGGTCCTCAGGATTGCGCAGCCGGATTCTAGAATCGAGGTGAACTGTAATTTGATCGATTTGGTACGTAAGATATTCTGAATCGTCGGGTGTACCCCCTCGAACCGAGGGGACATGGCTTTCTATAGCCGTGCTGGAACTGCATTTTCAGCCGCCTTCTAAAACACAATCAATGGTCACATGGGAATCGTACTTTTCGCTGATAAAAAGCCTGGCTTCTTCGGTAATGACAATGTACATGGCTTACTCTCCTCCACATCTTTACTTATGAGTAGATGTTCATGTGTGTAGTTTACTCGTTAGAGTGTTTCTTTGCAATATTTTTCACGAAAAAAGAATTATTAAAAAAACTAATTTTTCTCATCCAATAAAATAATAATAAAAAAACCTTGTAAGGAAAATTTGCATTTGCTATACTACATATGAACAGATATTCATATATTAAATTGAGAAGACAATAATAGATATTTTTTAAGTGTTTTGGAGGGAAAAGAGATGCAAGATAATCAAACAAATCTGGGGGAGGAACGTGTAAAATACCGGATTGAGGGAGAATTCTGTGCCAATTGTTCAGCGAAGATGGAGAGAGCCTTGAGTTCAACAGAAGGAATCGGGGAGACCAGCATCAATTATGCAATGAAAACAGTTTTTTTATCTCCATCAAGGATGGAACAAGCGCAAGAAATCATGGATAAAATTGAACCGGGAGTTAAGCTAGTTCCAGCAAACGATACGAAAGCGTCCAATGCTTCGGACAAAGTAAAATACCGGATTGAAGGGGAATTCTGTGCGAATTGCTCAGCGAAAATGGAGCGTGCCCTCAGTGCGACCGAGGGAATCGGGGAAACTTCCATTAACTATGCTACGAAAACCGTTTTTTTACCGCCTTCGATGATGAATCAGGCGCAGGAAATCATGGAAAGAATTGAGCCTGGAGTAAAACTTGTACCCATTGAAGGTAAAAAAAGAAAGAAATCTGCTGACAACGAAGAGGCCGAAGGCAATGAAGCTCAGAAAAAAATCATAACCATTTCCGCAGCAGGAGTCCTCTTTGTTATTGGACTCATCTTCGGATCCCGTTGGCATGGCACATCTCTAGAGTTCCTAGAGTATCTCGTTTATTTAGTGGCCTATGTCTTAGTCGGGCATGAAGTTTTAGAGAAAGCGTTTCGGAATATTCTCCGTGGTTCGGTGTTTGATGAGAATTTTTTAATGGCGCTAGCCACGATTGGAGCGATCGCGATTCACGAGCTCCCGGAAGCAGTAGGGGTTATGCTTTTCTACTCCGTAGGTGAGTATTTCGAAGATCGCGCAGTGAATCGGTCCCGACGTTCAATTCAAGCGGTCCTTAATATTCGTCCGGACTATGCTAATCTCGTTCACCAATTGAGCGTAACTAAAGTGGACCCGGAAGAGGTTCACATCGGGCAGCAAATTTTGGTGCGACCGGGTGAAAAAGTTCCCTTGGATGGGGAAATCGTTCATGGAAGCTCCTTTGTGGATACTTCGGCTTTAACCGGCGAATCCGTTCCTCGTAAAGTTGAGGTAGGGGATACCGTTCTTGCCGGGATGATCAATAGTTCGGGAGTGATCACGGTTCGTGTTACCCGTGAATTTGCCGATTCTTCCGTGCAAAAAATCCTTGATCTTGTGGAGAATGCAAGTTCACGGAAGGCCAAGACGGAGAAATTTATCACGACGTTCGCGCGTTACTATACTCCGGCTGTCGTCGTTGTTTCCTTAGGAATTGCTTTGATTCCACCGCTCTTCATGGGAGGAGACTTTAAGGAATGGTTATACCGTGCGATGACGATTTTAGTTATTTCGTGCCCGTGTGCTTTAGTGATTTCTGTTCCTCTTGGGTATTTTGGAGGAATTGGTGGCGCGTCTCGCCACGGGATTTTGGTTAAGGGAGCGAATTATTTAGAAGCATTGACTGATGTTCGTACGGTCATTTTTGATAAGACAGGAACGTTGACTCAGGGTGTTTTTGAAGTGAATAAGATTGAGGCTGTTAATGGATATACAGAGGATCAACTCCTTGAAATTGCAGCAACCGCTGAAGCACATTCCAGTCATCCGATTGCGAAATCCATCCGTAAGAAGCTCGCTAAAGAAATCAGTCAAGACCTTATTGAAAGCTATGAAGAAATCGGTGGAAAGGGAATTCGGACAGTAATCAGTGGGAAAAGCGTATTGGCAGGAAAGAAAGATCTTTTGCTCAATAACTCAGTGATTGTTCCTGACCAGGAAATAAGAGAAGCGGGTACACTCGTGTATATCTCAGTCGATGGAGAATATGCTGGGTACTTGATGATTTCTGACCGCGAGAAAGAAGGAGCCAAAGAGTCTGTAGCGGAGCTTAATAAAGCGGGGATTACCACGGTTATGCTCACCGGTGATCATGAAACCGTTGCTAAGACGGTATCCGAGAAGTTAGGGGTTAAAGAGTATCATGCCGATCTGCTGCCGGAAGATAAAGTGACCTGGCTCGAGAAATATTTGGAGAAAGAAAAGGGGAACGGAAAGGTTGTCTTTGTCGGTGATGGAATCAATGATGCACCGGTCTTGACCCGCGCCGATATCGGAGTAGCTATGGGGGGCTTAGGATCTGATGCTGCAATTGAAGCAGCCGACGTTGTGCTCATGGAAGATCAGCCGAGTAAATTACTCGATGCGATGGATATTGCGCGGTTCACGAAAAAAATTATTTGGCAAAATATTGGGTTTGCCTTAGTGATCAAGCTCGGTTTCATTGTACTTGGAATGTTTGGTGTAGCCACCATGTGGGAAGCGGTCTTTGCGGATGTCGGAGTGGCCTTGCTTGCGATCTTCAATGCCACGCGAGTAAGACGGTATTCAAATCCTCAAAAAGCAGTGGTAGGAAGTAGCGTTCCAGTCAAAGAAGTAACCGCTCGCTAAGCTTTTGCTTTGATGAAATTGCCCGAATCGATCCTGCGTGAATCCGAATTCGCTTGTACGATTGGAGATTTACTGATATATTAACAAGTAGGGATTAGGATATTGAGGTGAATCTTGCGTGATGCCGAATGATCAAAATAATGAGACTGAAAACCTAATCTGTGATGTTGTGTGTGTTCATCCGGATGTGGTTAGTTCGTATTCAAACCAAGTTCTAAGTCTTGATCGAGCAACCCAACTGGCGGAATTATTTAAGACGCTTGGAGATCCTACACGGATTCGGATTATGGATGCACTTGCGAAGTCGGAATTCTGCGTTTGTGACTTAGCGGAGCTTTTGGACTTAAGTCAGTCTGCTACCTCACATCAGCTTCGAGTGCTTCGGAACAGTAATCTGGTCAAGTACCGGCGAGATGGGAAAATGGTGTATTATTCCTTACAGGATAATCATGTGCAAGAGCTATACCGTCAGGGTCTAGAGCACATCGACGAGTAAATTGAATCCTTTAAATTGATTTCTACCCTGTATCACGTTTACTGTGTGATACAGGGTTTTGTTTTGTAAACATATGAGCTTTGTACTATTAAATGTAGGAATATTTAAGACATGAGTGTAGGGCGCACCAAGCCATTCAGTATAATCTCGGAATAGATGATAAATACTGTGCCTAAGCCGTATCTTAACTGCATAAAAAAGATAACCTAGGAGGAGTTACTATGGGTTTTGGGCATAATCACGAGCAGGAGCATCATTCGCATTCTCAAACTTCGAATAAGAAATTACTCTCTATTGCACTCTTCATTACGGTAACATTCATGATTGCAGAAATTATCGGCGGAATCATTGCCAATAGCCTTGCTCTAATTTCGGATGCGGGTCATATGTTTAGTGATGCCTTTTCACTCGCTCTTAGTTTAATAGCTATGAGGCTGGCAGCACGGCCGGCATCAGCCAAACGGACTTTCGGGTTTTATCGATTCGAGATTCTTGCAGCCTTTGTGAATGGAGTGACCTTGGCGGTTATTTCTCTCATCATATTTTATGAAGCCTATCGACGAATCCTAGAGCCCCCTATGGTTCAAAGTGGGATGATGATCGTCATCGCGGTGTTAGGACTTTTGGCAAATCTGGGATCTGCAGGCATTTTGATGAAGGGGGATACGAAAGGAAATCTCAATTTACGAAGTGCCTTTTTGCATGTGCTCGGGGATATGTTAGGTTCTGTCGGTGCTATTGTTGCCGGAATCTTAATTCTCTTGTTTGATTGGTATATGGCGGATCCGATTATCAGTATCATCGTTGGAGCTCTGGTATTGATAAGCGGGTGGAGAGTGACTAAGGAATCCGTTCACGTTTTAATTGAAGGGACTCCGGGACATATCAATGTGAATGAATTAAACCAGCAATTACATACAGTGGATGGGGTTCAAGGAATCCATGATTTGCATGTTTGGACGATTACTTCGGGTTTGGAATCTTTGAGCTGTCATATCGTCGTTGCTCCAACGAAGAATGCCCAAGAGATTCTCCTTGCTTGTAAACACATGATTCAGGAGCGTTTTGGAATCAATCATGTCACGTTGCAACTTGAGACCGAAGAATTAAAGAGACTTGAACCGAGTATCTAACTCAGATTGTTATGTAACAAAATTGTTAAAATCCTGTAACTTGCCTGTAAAAATTACCATGTAAACTAAAGCCAATACGAAACAAGGAGGTATTATTTGAAAATGAAAAGGTTTTTCATCATTCTGGCATCAGTCTTTATTCTCGCAATGGTCACAGTACCTACATACGCTGCCGTGACCGATCAGCAGAAAGCCGAAATTGACGCTTTAAACCAACAAATTGTCGACTTACAGAAACAGATCGTTGACAAATATGCTGAGGCGGGTGAAATTAGCAAGGCTCAAGCTGATGCAAGCAAAGCCAATATCGACCAAGCTGAGCAATACAGGCAGCAATATACCCAGCAGAATGGGGCGGTTGCACCTGTTCCAGGTTATGGTCCGGGTACCGGCTATGGACGGGGTTACTGCGGAGGCTGGGGCGCGAATGCTGGCGGTTACTACGGTGGTTGCTGGTAAGTGATATTAGAAAGAAGTGATCAAGTAAAACGGCTTGCGTTGTGAGCCGTTTTTTTTGTGTACGCTATATTTAACAAATTTGTTAAAATGGTGTTAGAATTCTGTAATAAAGGAAATCTATAATGAACATAGTCAAGCAAAGGATAAACTAAAAGGGAAATGGGTAGGTTTAAGATTTGAGTGGAAGGTCGAGGTTCTTGAGAAATTGTGTTTTCTGTAAAGGAAATCAAATCGGAAAGATCGGACGGAACCGATATTTCTGTTCAGATTGCTGTCGTGAGTGGACCGATGGGAGCATGGGAATCCGTATATTTACGATTGAACCTGATGGAGCATTGAAAATGACAAGAAAGAGGATGCAAAAAGAGGACGCAATGGATCAGGAGGGGTTCGGATGAGAAACAAAATACTAATCGTTTTCCTTGTCCTCTTGGCCTTTTTGGCAGGAGTGTTCATCCCTAAGGGCATCGCGATGCTTCATCCCCCAGTATGGAGTCAAAGTTTACCCGTGTCTCAAAGGGAGTCGGTTACGCAAAATTCCGGGTCTTCTTCCTCCACTACGGATGGAAATGGAGCGGGGGGCATGTGGTATAGTCCCAGTCCCATGACCCCGAATTATAATCCTCTATTTGATTGGTATACTCTTCCTAAGGACCAATGTGAAAATGGTCGGAATGATTGGTGCTGGTAAAGGGGATTTTATAATTGGAAAGTGAAATATCTAAAGTAAAATTTTAAAGAAGTAATTTTATGAAAACGTCGTGGAGTGATAGGATATGAGAATTTTAGTCGTCGATGATGATGAGCGAATCCGAGAGATTGTCCGCCTCTATCTGGAAGCGGAAGGCTATGACATTGAAGAAGCGGACAATGGGAATAGTGCTTTGGAGAAGGTTCGCAAGGACTCCTTCGATCTCGTTATTCTCGATTTGATGATGCCGGGTCTCGATGGGTGGACGGTCTGCAAAGTCTTACGGAAAGAAACTCAAATTCCGATTATTATGTTGACCGCTAAAGGGGAGGAAAATGATCGGGTCCTAGGGTTTGATTTAGGAGCGGATGATTATGTCGTCAAACCCTTTAGTCCAAGAGAATTGAGCGCTCGGGTCAAGGCTGTTCTCCGTCGACTGGAAGGGGAACAGACCAAAGAGCATTTAATTTCCTACCCGGATTTTACCATCAATCAAATTACCCGCGAAGTGATTGTGGAGGGGACAGAGGTTAAGCTCACAACAAAAGAGTTTGATCTCCTGTTAGTTTTAGCCAAGAAGCCAAACCGGATCTTTACGCGCGATCAATTGCTGAACACGGTCTGGGAGTATGATTATTGCGGAGATTCAAGAACGGTTGATACGCATATCAATCGTTTACGTTCAAAATTTGAGAGTCAAGTTGGGTTTAGCGACTTTATTCAAACCGTTAGAGGAGTGGGGTACAAATTCGAATGGAGTGGTCATTAAGAAAGAGCCTGATCCTTAAACTTTGGTTGACTATTGTGGGCCTCATCTTGGGAGTTTTTTTGCTTTCCGTTCTCATTCAAGCCCAACAGATTCGGACCCTTATTTATAATCAACAGGCTAAATTTTATATTTACGAGGCTGAAGAAGTCGTTACGATTTACAATACTTATCAGGATACGGATCCGACATTGCTTAAGGAAAGGTTTCAGATCCTAGGGAGTTTCCTAAACGCAGATATTGTGATCGCCGATCTTAATGGAGAGCATTTAGCGGGACAGCCGATTAGCGCATCCCTCAAACGGATTCTACAGGAGCCTGGTTTTAAGGGGAAAATCGCCAGTGGAAATAATGTGGTTTACTCTGGAATCTTTCCGGGCGGAGAGATTGAAATGTTTCTCGTTGCCGTTCCCTTAAGAGTCCAAGAGCAAATCCTAGGAACCGTGGTCATATGTACTCCTTTATCCTTGATTAAGCAACATGTTCATAGCTTATTATGGATTGCTTTTTGGGGGGCACTCCTTGGCATTATCTTAGCAACGATTCTCAGCATGTTCATTTCCCGAAAGCTGATACGACCTCTTGTTAACATGGAAGAAACAGCAAAGAACATCGCGGAAGGGGATTTCGGCCGACAAATTGAGGTCGCTTCAGAAGATGAAGTCGGACGTTTGGCCCATTCCTTTAATGTTATGTCCGCCGAACTCAAGGCGAAAATTGAAGCGATCGAACGATATGACCGCTTACGTCAGGAACTTTTGTCTGATGTTTCTCACGAACTGCGGACTCCATTGACGGTAATCCAGGGATTTTCTGAGGCGGTCCTAGATGGGTTGGTGAAATCGAAAGAGCAAGAGCAACACTACTTAAAATTGATCATTGACGAAAGCGAGAGGCTAAGACGCCTCGTGGATGATTTGCTCGACCTTAAGGCCTTAGAAGCGGTTGAAACCTTTGAGATGGATTATGTGGTTCTGAATAAGCTCGTTCAGATCTCTGTCGAGCGTTTCAAGCAATTGGCTGAGTCGAGAGAGATTGAATTGGAGATTATTCTACCGGAAGAGCCGGTTACGATTTGGGGTAATAGTGATCGACTGAAGCAGGTGCTTACCAATTTAGTGGATAATGCGATTAAGCATTCCGAATTCGGTACGAAGGTAAGAATTCAACTTGGGTTTGAAAATGACTGGGCGTTCATCTCCGTAAAGGATCAAGGTCCGGGGATTCCTCAAGAGGAACTTGAAAATATCTGGGAACGGTTTTACAAAGTCGATAAGTCGAGGTCAAGACGTGGAACCGGCACCGGCTTAGGGCTTTCCATCGTGAAAAAGATTATTGAAATGCACAAAGGCAAAGTGTTGGCAAGAAGCAGACTCGGATGGGGTACTGTTTTTACGGTTTATCTACCTTTAATTGTGGGAGACGAAAGTCAAGGAATAAATGAATAACGTTTAAAGAAAGGGAAGGTCTGGGAATTTCCCGACTTTCTCAATTTTATTTATAGGAGATATCGAATCATAAAAGGAGGTTGTACGTTGAAAATTAGTTTCAAATTTGGCCTGGCGAATTTAATTATGGTCTTTCTGATTATTACCTTAGGAAGTGCCTTCGTCATTACCGAGCAAAAAACAATCGAAGGATTTAATGACCTTGCCGAGAATAACTATCCCTTCCAAGTTCTACTTAAGGACATACAAGCCAATATACAAGGTCGAGGGATGAGTGAATTAAGCTTTATTGTGACACAGAATCCCCAGTATTTAGAGAAAATTTCACAGCGAACCAAGGTGATTCAAGCAAACATACAGCAAGCTAAAACTCTAAAGATTGATTCGGAAGAGCGAGAGAAAATTGACCTTCTTGAAAAGGAACTTGAAGCATATTTAAGGCTCAGTGAAACGGTCCAGCGTAACGTTCAGGAAAATGATCTAGAGGGTGCCCAAACGATTCATTATGGGGAAGAAATGATGGCTGCGGATGACTTAATTAAGGATGTCGATAAACTCCTTGAACATAAGACAGAAGCTGTGGCTACGAACATCGGCAACATTCGGCAGATTTCATCACGAGGACTCATGCTTGCTTTCACAATCACCCTTATTTCCATTTTGATTGCTGCTTTAAGCTGGCTGTGGTTATCGAGAAGTATAGTCAGCCCTTTGAGGAATTTAACAGAGATCAGTTCGAAAATAGCTCGTGGAGATTTGACATTAAAGTTGAATCGACGTGAAACGGCAAAAGATGAAGTGCAACTGTTGTCAAATCATTTTGGAATAATGGTAGACAATCTACGTGAGTTGATTAGGCAGGTACAAAGCAATGCACAGACAGCAAAACAAACCGTCGATAGCCTAGCGGGTCAAATAGAAGGAGCCCAAGCTGCTTCCGAAGAAGTAGCGGCTTCGATTGAAGAAGTTGCAGGGCACTTGCATGCTCAACAAAATGGCATTGAGGGTATATTTAAAGCGGTTAATCGAACAGCGGAGGGAATTATTCATATTGAACAGATGGAGAAAAATACGCTTGATGTGGTAAGGCAAAATAGAGAGCGAGCCTTATCGGGGAACACTATTAATTCTAAAGCAATAGCCCAGATGAAAAATATTGTTCTTCAAGAGCAACACATGACCGAAAAGATTCAACAACTCGTAATGGAATCAGGACAAATACAAAGTATTGTGGAAATTATTACAGGATTAGCAGCTCAGACGAATCTTTTGGCTTTAAATGCGGCCATCGAGGCAGCACGTGCCGGTACACACGGACAAGGATTTGCTGTGGTGGCAGAAGAGGTTAGAAAATTAGCGGAGCAATCTGCGCGCTCTGCCAAAGAAATCGCAGGGATTGGATCCTCCATTCGTGAAGGAATGCAAAATGTTGTGGACGTGATGCAGGTTACGACTCAGGTCGTGGAACAGGGGATGGAGAGTGTTCGGGAGTCTGGGGAAGGCTTTGAACACATTTTAAGTGCTTCGGATGAAGCAGTGAGAACGGTTGAACAAGTAAATCAAGCAATCCAACGGATTACTTCTGAAGCTCGGGTCATTGAAAAAACGATACAGGAAATCGCTTTGGCGAGTCGGAGTGTGAATGAATCAACCGAACAGATTCAAGCGGGGAGTCAAGAAGAAGCCGCAACCATGACGGCTCTATCGAGCCAAATGTTCGATTTTGTATCCATTTTGCAAGATTTACAGAAAAGAGTTGACCAATTTAAAGTGTAAGCTATTCCAAAATCAGGAGAAAAGGAAAAATTGACTATCATATAAATGAATAACGTTAAAAGTAAAGGAGAAGGTCGAGATGGTGCTCGCCTTCTCCTTTAAGTGTTTACCAGGAACGATAGCTACCTTGATTCGAATCATGATTTGAAGGGGAATCTTGCCAGGAGTTCATAGGCTGGGAAGATTGATACTTTTGGTCATGTTCTGTATCAGAATTCCAGTTTCTTCCTTGGGTATCGTCCAAAGCGTTGGAATGCGGCATCTGGCTCTGTTGAGGAGGATTTTGAGGGGAATTTTGAGGCCTGGATGGGGGTGTGTTCATGTTCGTAGTGGGAGGTGCGCTCATATTCATTGATGACGAATTCTCTGAATGATCTGGAGCACTCGATGGCTTGTTCATATTCATAGATGGTGGTTTGTTTGGATTGCTCGGTCCCATCATCGATTGATTTTGCGGATTCCCGCCCTTTGAATTCCACGTCGGTTTCCACGGTTCGGAGCGGTCTTGGTTGTGGGTTTCATTGTTCATGGATTGCTGTGGTAACTTGATTTCAATGCTTTCATTGGGGAAAAGGTCCGTTACATTGGTTTTGACGTCAGATAACGCTTTTTGCAGATTACCGCTTTGGATTGCATCAGGATGAAGGTCAATTCCTCTTTCTTGGCAGCGTTCATAAATCAGGTGACTATTTACCGACATACCATGATCGAGGGCTTTTTCACGGATTTTTTCATCCGATTGACCAACCACTAAGTTTCCTTGGAGATTGAGGCGTGACATTTCATTTTGGATCGACGTCTTTAGTACTTCACTATCGAGATTGCTATTCATCCATTTAGATAAGGGGATGAGTCGAGCGAGAACAAGGTTTTCGTTCGACTTTAAATTACCCTCTTTTGCAGCATTTTCAATGATGAGATCGATCGCTTGGTAAGCATCTTTCCCTTCGAGAGTTTGGTTATCAGGAATAGAAGTCCCACCGCTCATATCGCGCACTTCGATAACTTTTCCGTCATTATTCACAAGAAGTTCGATGCTCTGATCCTTATCCCCTCGATCCATATCCAGTGCAACCGATGCAACAGCCATGTTTGGAAGGGCAAAAACATAAAACGCTGTGAGACTCATCCCAAGCAATAATGCGGCTGCTGATGCCGTATATTTCCACCAAGAACGATTCGGCAGCCCAGATCGCTTGGGTTTTAGATTAACTTCGATCGTATCCCCGATTTTCGGGGGAATGTTAGGTGTTGGAATTTCCAGAAAATCCCCCTTTTCAGTTAGGATGACCATCATTTTTGTGGAGATCCTCATAACCATTCCTAAATTCTTTTTCATATCGCGACCACCTTACTCTGTAAGTTCTGTAGTGATTTCGAGAAAGGTTTTAAGAGCATAAAATTCGGATTCGGAAAGAATCAAAGCGAGAGCGATGATATATTTTCTGCCTTTCTCTAGGACCTTGCGTTTGACCCGAGTTAAAAGTTCAAGCTCTTTCATCGGAAGGAGCTTTTGTTTTTTGAGTTGGGCAAGTAAGTGGGGGTAGTTAACCAAAGTCAGAGTCACACGAATGAGCGTCTCTTTACTGTCCCGATGTTTTGGAGAAACCTTCACCAGGTCATCTAAGGTTACGCCGTATTCGTTGAGAACCCGGACATAATTCTCGATAACCTCAGCAAATTGCATCTTCTTTTGTTCTTCTTGATACTGCTCTTGGGAGAGATTCATATCATAGCGACTCAGTTCCTCATCCTCGGGATTCATCGGGGATAAAGAAAGATGTTGATGCTTCCCTTCTTTACGAAAGTAATCCACAAGTCTTCGATGAATGACGGTTTGGGCAAAACTAAGAAATTCCGCGCCGCCTTGAGGATTAAAGTGGTCAATGGCTTCATTAAAAGCCAACAGGGCAATGCTCAGTTCATCATCGTTATCCCACGTTAAATAGCGGTTGCAAATTTTTGAACTCACCTTCGCAATAAAGGGCTTATAGGATTGGATAAGTTCTTCCCGAGCGAGAGTATCGCCTTGTTGAGCTGAGACGAGGTTTTCTTTGAAAGGCAGACCTTGCATCTTTATCACTCCGCTTATTATTCATTCGTAAAGCTAAAAGAGGTTTTGAGGGGTAGCTTTAGAAATCAAAGTCCATTATAAGTTTTCAATGTCACAGAACTGTCACATTTCTTAGGATTTTTTGTTACATAAGGTTTCGGCTGAAGATCTGAGAATTTTAAATCCCAACTCTAAATACAAAATGTAGTTGTTAAAAAATGAACTAATTTTCACATAAAAATCACAAAGAGTTTAAACAAATGAGATAATAATGTGATACTCATCCATTAGAATCAAGGTCGAAACGAGGAAATGTAAAGGAGTCGTTGATATATGCAGAAAAACTACGAAAAGGAAAAAATCTTACGAAGAATTAAGATCATTCGCGGACAGCTTAGTGCAATCGAAAGAATGATTGAAGAGGAGAAGACACCTGAGGAAATCCTCCCCCCAGCTAACGGCTGTTCGTTCCGCGATTCATCATGTTTCAGTTCTGGAAACTCAGGACTATGTACAAAATGAAATCGATAAATCTATAGAACAAGGAGGAGAACAAAACGAAGTCTACGAGGCTATCGAAAAATTATTGGATTTAAATAAAAATGCTCTATTTTTTGCAGGCGATTTGATACCGGCTAAAACCCCCGATTCAGAATGGGTACTCACTAAGCACGCATAGAGATTAATTGGTCAGATCGGGATTGTGCTCTTCGTTTCGAATGGCTTAAAAACAGAATATGTCCTTCTTGGCTGAGCATTTTGAAGGTAATTTGTGGAATTCGGAGATCGATCAATAAAGTTTAAGAAAGGATGTAACTAATGATTTATCTTTCCATTATTGCAACAATCGTGTCATTCTTTGCTTTTCTGGGGTTAGTTTTTACTATGATCCTTGGCACAAGTCTTTGGGGGATCAAGAAAGTTTATAAATCATTCAATTGAAATCTAAATCTAAATTAAGTGGTATCGGAATTTATACAGTGTAGCTTCGCCATTAAATTTTATAGATTAAGAGTTTAGAGTCTAAATAGATTGAAAAGTTGGAAAAAAAGTTAATAAAATTTTCTAAGAGCCACCCCCTAAAATGTCAAAAGGGTTTGCGAATGACTTCGTGAAAAGAGAGGTGGTCCTGAAAAAAGCTTCGAGCAATGTTCATTTGCAAGAACTGAAGGTAGAATTCAGAGTACATCATACTCGAAACATCAAACTAAATTGAAAGTAAAACTCGAGAAGAAATGTATTAAAGCAAAATCAGAAAAGTAATATTAGAAAGGAAGATATTTGATCATGAAAAACTTAAAAAATTCTCTTTTAGTCAGTGCGTTATCTTTAGGAATTGTCATGGGAGGCGTAGGGATTGCCAGTGCGGCGACTTCCACGGATTATTCACAACGAATCGCGGATTGGATTAAAAATGACCCCAATCCAATGGTCATGAACATGAATTCAACCGTTCCTACCTCAGCAGCCCCGACGGGTGCAACACTGGTTGATTCCAGCAGCGCAAGCTCCAGTAACTCCACTCAGGCGACTCCGAATAACACTCAGCAGCCGACAACACAGCCCGCAGTTCAACCGTCTCCACAGCAATTCACATCCGCTCAAGTTGCTCCCCAAAAACCGGCCGCAGAACAAACAGCCCCCCAATCGGTGACTCTGCGTCAACCTGTCGTCTCAGGAGCGAACATGAGTCAAAGCGATTTGTATAATCAGATGGTGAATAACTGCATCGAGTGGGATCAACAAATGATGCAGCAATATGCAAACCCGCAAAACCGAGCGGCTATGCAACAACAATGGCAAAATCGAGTCCAACCCTCTCACAACGTCCAAAAATCGAATCCTAATTGGAATTCCAACTATGGTTCGAATGGCAATCGAATGTCCGAGAATGGGTCCGGCAGTATGGGTTGGTAAGATGCATAAATTTGAAGCGACAGGGAGATAGGCCCTGTCGCTTTTATCATTTTAGATGGATTTTTGGGTTTATGGGATCTAAAGGTCTTATAGCAAAGAATTTTTAATAAAGATTTTCATTCCCACGCATCAAATATAACAAAAAGTTTATACAATCGTGATTCTGCTGTTAAATATATTCTCTATAATCCGTTATGTAAGGACTTGAGTGGTCTCTGATTTTACAAAGAAATGCTTTGCATAAAAATCTAAAGTGTTGAAATCAAATTGGAGGAAAAACGATGCGAATTTTATTAAGCGTACTTCTTGGATGGGAAAATCTTATCTACCTTATCAGCAAAAAGTAAAAGAATAACTTTCTCTATAACTTAATCGCAAGGTTCTCAAATATTTAAGGAAAGGAGGATGGTAGGATGAAAAAGGCTCAAGCCATCCTGAATAATGAATTGCAACTCTTAAGTCAGTTTGGTCAATATCTATATCAGTTACGGGCCCAACGAAGTCTTTCCTTAATCAAATTGGGGGTCCGTTTAGGGATCAATGCCTCGTATCTCTCTGAACTAGAGCGGGGTCTGAAAATGCCTCAGGATGAATTAGTTTCACGCATTGCCGCTTTTTTTGGACTGGATGAAAACGGACTTTTTGAGATGTTAGGGAAGGTTCCTTTAAGTGTGCGCCAGGAAATTGAGCAGAATCTTTTACTGCAAACGACATTGAAAGAAATGAGTGAGTCTCAGTTTTCGCGGCAAAGGAAACAAGAACTTTATGGAGAGTTTTATAATTTGGTTAAACGTACTAAAAACAATTTAAGAGCTACCCCTCTAAATGCTGTAAAGGTTGTCGAATGATTATATGAAACCGAGAGAGGCTTAGAAAGGAGGAGTGTGCCACATGTGTGCCAGTGGAATTGTTATTTTTCCGAAGTCAAATCAATTTAGCGTTCGGACTAATAAAACAAACTTGAACAATGGTGGGGTCTTATCTCATTCTTTTTACATCGGTCTTAGAAATTTGGATCGAAAAATCTTAATGTCCCGATTAACACCACGTGTGTTGAATACAAAGAACCTTCAACGTTTCACACTTTAATCTAAAAATATTTAATGAAAGGAAGATATTTGATCATGAAAAACTTAAAAAATTCTCTTTTAGTCAGTGCGTTATCTTTAGGAATTGTCATGGGAGGCGTAGGGATTGCCAGTGCGGCGACTTCCACGGATTATTCACAACGAATCGCGGATTGGATTAAAAATGACCCCAATCCAATGGTCATGAACATGAATTCAACCGTTCCTACCTCAGCAGCCCCGACGGGTGCAACACTGGTTGATTCCAGCAGCGCAAGCTCCAGTAACTCCACTCAGGCGACTCCGAATAACACTCAGCAGCCGACAACACAGCCCGCAGTTCAACCGTCTCCACAGCAATTCACATCCGCTCAAGTTGCTCCCCAAAAACCGGCCGCAGCACAAACAGCCCCCCAATCGGTGACTCCGCGTCAACCTGTCGTCTCAGGAGCGAACATGAGTCAAAGCGATTTGTATAATCAGATGGTGAATAACTGCATCGAGTGGGATCAACAAATGATGCAGCAATATGCAAACCCGCAAAACCGAGCGGCTATGCAACAACAATGGCAAAATCGAGTCCAACCCTCTCAAAACGTCCAAAAATCGAATCCTAATTGGAATTCCAACTATGGTTCGAATGGCAATCGAATGTCCGGGAATGGGTCCGGCAGTATGGGTTGGTAAGATGCATAAATTTGAAGCGACAGGGAGATAGGCCCTGTCGCTTTTATCGAATCAATCACTCTTTAAATTGAAATCAAACTTTTCAGGGAATTAATTACGAACTTAATTTATGAGTAGACCGATTCAATAAGAATTGTTTAAGAGGAATTACTGGAGAGGAGTTATTAAGGAATCCATAGTTTTTGCCCGGGATAGATTCTATTGGGATTACTAAGACTATTCGCGTGTATTATCGACTGCATACTCGTGCCATATTTCCGAGAAATATTATAAATAGTATCCCCGCGATTCACAGTATAAGTGCGGGTTGGCGCTTTATATTGTTGTGACATCTTCGACGTGCTTGGAACATAATCCTGACGTTGCGTTTGCCAGCGATCCTGCATACCGTACATATCGTGCACGCCTTGCATGGCCTGCATACCCCGCATTCCGTACATTCTCTTTCCCTCCACTTTTTACAACAGTTAGCGTATTACCATTATATAGAATATGTTTTTTTTTGTGTTTGTACACTACGCATTTTTGGAAAATATTTCATATTGCATCAGTAGTGTATGACCAATCCTTAACCTTAATGACTAGCTAGCAATATTACAAAAATGTTAAAATTCTGTAACGTGAATGTGTCGAGTGAATTTTATAATAGAGTTAACTTAATGAGAACAGGAGGATATAAAAATGAAAAGTATGAAAAAGTTTATAGCCGTATTTTTGGGAGCAGCCGTATTGACAGTTGGCTTATCAGCTGCAAAAGTTAATGCTGCACCGCTATCACCACAGAATTATTGGGTGGCACAACAAGCGGATCAAAATCAAACGGTGCCAAACACTCAGCCATCGGTACAGCAGGGTTCAGCCTATTACCCTAACTATGGCAATGGGTACAATTACATGAACCCAGGGTATCGATGGAATAATGGGTGGTGGAATAATTCCGGAAATGCCCGTTGGAGCGGTTATAATGGTTGGGGCATGGGTCAGTCCGGCTGGTGGTGCTGGTAACAAAAAGTCGTCATGGAGAGGGGCTAAGGTCATGTTTGGAGGTTGGGGATGTAGTCCATTTTGGGGTGAAGGATTCTGGGGGATTGGATTACTTGGAATGAGTATAAATTTAATTTTCTGGATTCTTCTAGTTGCCCTGATTGTTTACTTATTCCGTAAACTCGGTACAGGTTTTCGTAAACCAGCGTTTGCAGGTCGCGATGATGCATTGAGTATTCTTCGTGAACGCTTTGCAAGAGGGGAGATCGATAGCGAAGAATACGAGCGGCGCAAACAGGATCTACACAGATAAAGTCAAAGCTAGGTGAGAGTCGTATTGAGACCCGCCTAGCTTTTTTAATCGTGCGGGATCCATTCAACACAAATTTCACTAAAGCGATTCTCGTCATTTCTTGTCATTTCTTTTCAAAAAAATGTTAAACACCTGTTAAAATCCTGTGACTTAGCTAGGGTAACATATTCTTATGGGAATCAATCAAAAATCTATACAAAAATTTTTTCTTGGGAGGAATACGCAAATGCCGAATGTTGAATTATTATCTGAAGATAGTGTAAGTCCTGAGGTTCAGGAAATTTTCGCTCAATTAAAAGAAAAGCATGGAGAAATCCCCGCACCCTTCCGAGCGATGGCTCATCATCCTAAATATTTGAAGCTTGTCTTAAACAAGATGGAAACCGTGATGGGGTCAGATGTGCTTGATCTTCCAACTAAGTTAGCGATTGCCTTTGCTGTTTCTACATTAAATAAATGCGATTTTTGCATTAGTATGTATGCAAAACAGCTGCACGGGGTAGGTTTTACAGAGCAACAACTCATCGAGATTCTCGCAGTAATCGATTTTGTTACAGCCATGAACCATTTTAATAATGGGATGTTAGTAAAGCCAGAATAATTGATTGGATATATACGGCAGGTGGTCAAAGTTTCCAGCCGTTTTAAATGTTTATAACGAGTATGTTATACCCGTGAGGCCTGTTAAGCATATCAAAATCACAACAGTGTAAATGAAAAAGCAAACGATAAGGAGAGAAGGTCTATGGCACAAGTTACCATTACCTTGCGGATGATAATGGCTTCCATTCTTCTAGGAATTATTTCAATTTACACTGCGAATGGTCTAAATGTTTGGTTATGGCTTTTGTTCCTCATCGTATTTACAGGATATCCTCCTCTTTACACGAATTTTTGAATTCTGGATAGTAGTCCCTTCCTTTATCTCTGGGAAGTTGTGGGTTTTGACCGTTGGATCTAATCAGAACACAATGGGGGGATTGGTAATCGCTATAAGCTTTTTCTTTTTCTTTTTCGCAGAACTAAAGAGAAAGAACAGCCTAGCGGTAAGTGGAAGAAAGAGTGTAGATGAGGTATGAAGAATTTCATATGATCTTAAATTTAAGAGTATCTGAGAAGGTACTCTTAAATTTTTTTATCAATGTCACAGAAATGTTAAGAACCTGTGACATTTTTGTTACGTCAGTACAGTAAAATTTAATCAATATAAATGATAATCATTATCAAAGAAGGAGTGAATTCGATGGAATGCTGCAGTGCAAAACAACCTTGGTATAAAAAACTGTCGTCTGCATTTTTAGGGACCGGGAATTGTCATGGAGAAGTCAGCCAAGAGACGCAGGGGCTAGAAAAGATTGCTTTAGTCGGGAGTCCGAATGTCGGGAAAAGTGTTTTGTTTAATATACTGACCGGAGCATACGTGACTGTTTCCAATTATCCCGGAACCACGGTTGAGGTGTCGCGTGGTAAAGGAAAAATAGAGGCGAAGGAATATGAAATTATCGATACACCCGGAATGTACTCCTTGTTATGCATTACGGAGGAGGAAAAAGTGACGCGGGATCTGCTCCTTCGTGAGAAGCCTAAGGCTGTGGTTCATGTGGTCGATGCGAAAAACCTTCAGAGAATGTTACCGCTCACCGTTCAAATGATCGAGGGGGGTGTCCCCGTTCTCTTGGTCTTAAATATCATGGATGAGGCAGAAAGTTTGGGACTAAAAATTGATGTCAAGAAGTTAGAGGCAGAGCTTGGGATCCCTGTTTTGTCTACGGTTGCAGCGCTCAATAAGGGAATAGAAGGATTAAAGGAAAGAGTGAGTGAATATGTCCAAGCGGCTTGAAGTAACTTATGATCAAACGATTGAAGCGGCAATCGGGGAAATAATGAACAGCTTACAGAGTCAATATGTTCTTTCCAAACGGGCCATTGCCTTGCTCCTCTTACAAGAGGATGAGGATATCTTAGGAATGGTAAAAGAGAAGGAGAAAAACCAATACTTTAAGATTTCTCAGATTATCGAGGAGACAAAACAAGCCTATAACCGGCCATTGAATTACATCATTTCCTTGTCGCGGCAAAAGAAGGTCGATGCCATCGCCGAAAAAGCGATGACAAAGGTTCAAGGGAAAGAAAATCGTGTTGCCGATTTCTTAAGCCGACTAACCATGAATCCTTTAACGGGGGTACCTATATTGCTGTTGGTTCTCTATTATGGACTCTATAAGTTCGTTGGAGAATTTGGGGCGGGGACCGTTGTAGACTTTCTCGAAGAGCATGTTTTTGGAGTTTATATCAATCCTTTGGTTAATGGAGTCGTGCAAACGTATATCCCTTGGACATGGTTGCAAGATTTATTAGCGAACGATTACGGAATTATCACCCTCGGAATTCGTTATGCGGTAGCCATTATTCTTCCTATCGTCGGGACCTTTTTCTTGATGTTTTCGATCATCGAAGATAGTGGTTACTTACCGAGACTGGCCATGCTGGTTGATCGGGTCTTTAAGAAGATCGGATTAAATGGAAGAGCGGTTATTCCCATGACTTTGGGGTTCGGCTGTGATACGATGGCCACGATGGTAAGTCGGACGTTAGAAACGAAACGTGAAAGAGTCATTGCTACATTACTTTTAGCTTTGGCTATTCCTTGCTCGGCGCAACTCGGTGTCATCTTGGCTTTATTATCGAGTGCTCCGGGAGCTTTAGGGGTTTGGCTTGGATTTGTCGGATTGATCTTTTTACTCATAGGGTATCTCACGACCAAAATTCTTCCCGGGGATAAACCGAGTTTTTATATGGAAGTTCCCCCTTTGCGACTTCCCAAATTATCCAATGTGCTGACCAAAACCTATACGCGGATGCAATGGTACTTCGTAGAAATCGTTCCTTTGTTTATCCTAGCCAGCATTTTGATTTGGTTCGGTAATCTGACTGGATTATTTGGAGTCGTTATTGGCTGGATGCAGCCGGTCGTAAACTTTATCGGCTTACCAGACAAGGCAGCAGAGGCTTTCCTTTTTGGTTTCTTTAGACGAGATTATGGGGCAGCCGGACTCTATGACCTCCAACAAGCCGGGGTATTATCTCCTCGACAATTGGTCGTTGCCGCTGCAACCTTGACCTTGTTTGTACCGTGTATCGCCCAGTTCTCTATGATGTTAAAAGAAAGAGGGGTTAAAACGGCACTCGCAATTGCTGGTTTTATCTTCCCGTTTGCTTTCATTGCCGGTTTCGTTTTAAACTGGGTACTCCTAACGCTTAAGGTGTTGCCATGACAACGTGTAGTTTTTGTGGTTATGAATTTCTAGAAGTTGACAGCCAAATAGGATGTCAGGGATGCCCTCTCCATAAATCGTGTGGGAAAGTAAAATGTCCTAACTGCGGTTTTGAAATCCCAAAGGAACCTAAGTTTATTGCCTGGCTTAAGAAGAAACGGAGGGAGAAAGGTGAATAAATCCTCTCAAATCATCTCATCCTGTGACATGACAAGAAGGCAGGAGGGAGTTGTTGCCGAACTAGCGACGGATAACGGGAGTATTTTGCGAAAGCTTATGTCGATGGGAATTCTGCCAGGAACACGGATTAAGCTTATTCAGAAATTCCCATCATACGTTTTTCAAGTAGGATATACTCAAGTCGCGGTCGATCGGGAAATTGCGTCTGTTATTTCAGTTAACGTATAAAAATATGAACCACGAATACCTAACTTACGGGTACTCGTGGTTCATACCTTAAGCTTTACTACATCTTAATATTAACGATTTGGCATAAAGGTAGCGCAATCTGTGTCTTCGCTATTGGAAGAGTCTGGAAAGAACTGGTTGTAGATCTTGGCGGACATGTTTTCGATTCATCACAGGAATGCAGAAGGAAAGAGATATACCAGCTCACCTTAAATCGTGAATGGGCTAATCAGGTTCTCATAGCCAGTTCTCCAACTCTTGGATTGTGCATTATTCGCTTAGGCCTGAGTTTCTTTTCGATATTTTTACTCACCCTATTAGGGTATTTACTGCAAAGTCGCTTCCGATATGCTAGAAAACTCCTCATAGACAATGGCTTACGCATAATGGGAATCGGTATTATTTTAACGCTCGTACTCCTTGCTATTTCCCTTGTTGTTGTTGACGATTTATGGTATTTCACTCTCCATTGTTCTTCTTCTCTTTACAACGATTTTCTCTCTGCCTGGTGTCATTCCGATCATGGAATACTTGGGCGGGGTTTTATCTCCCAATTTTCAGGAGTATCCTCCTTTGACTGTTTTCTTTGCCCAAGCGGTTTTGTTAGTAGCGCTTGCTAATCTTCCGTTAATTCTCTAATGTACTGATCTCCCTTATGATAGAAAGACTGATCATAGGGGGATTTTATGTTCATAAAACATTGCTAAGCTCGAGGCAACTGGATAACTCCCATTGTCAGTAAAATAACTCCAGTGGCTAATTCAGCCCGAAAATGCTTAATTCCACGAATTCTTTTCCCGAGATTAAAGGCTGTAAAATTTGAGATGATTGATATTATGAAAAAGATTAAAATAAAGCACTAAATTTTTGCCCAAAGTTCCATATTTACTCCAGCCATGAGATCTTCAAACCCCACTCCCAAGTTAGCAAGAATGAGATTTTGTCCGATTTGTTTTGGGGTAATATCTGTAGACTCACGAATGAGTTGAAGCCCAATAAACACTAATAAGAAGGCCCCAATCTTAGTACTCGTTTCACCAAATGCCGTGCCTAAAATGTTACCGATTAGATATCCAGTTAGGGGTATCAGGCTTTGACAAAAACCAATCATAACTGAGATAAAAGGGATGGCGCGTGTATTCAAAACTTTTGTCCTAACATACATGGACAATATAAAAACATTAAAGTTCAAAGCCAGTGCGAAAACAATAATTGTAATAGTTCAACAAAAATTCTCCTTCATTAGTGGTTGTTTTTCTTATCCGTGCTTTTAATATATGAAAGACTGACTATTGTAGAAATAATAATCCTGTACGAAAGAAATCTTTTCTTTCGACAGGCTTCTCCGGTTTATAAACCTTTCTGCTTTGCGACTGTCGATATTTAGCCCCGCGTGAAGGCATTTAGGTTTTTTATGCACCTAGACGAAAACGGCCATTTTCTGCTCTGATTTTTGAGCCAGATTGGAAATGCTTTAAACTTGGAGTATTAAATTTTGGAGTATAGCGTTTTTGCTCTTTAATTCAAGAATGGATCATCTGCTACTGTATCAGCTAGCAACAAGAAGCCTAGCTGCCAATGTAAGAGGGGCTTTATGTTAATTTATACGTAATCGCCGTTAAAAAACAGCGTCCTATATTATTGTCGAATTGAGGCATTTCTCTGGAAAAACAAATAACCCTGTTGTCCATTTACGCTGATCGTATACCGGTCGCCCTGCCCTCCGGCTTTCATTTCCGCCGCAGGTCGGATGTGAATAACCCGGTCAATGAGATATGTAGAGCCGCCCTCCCAAGTCAGTTCGAGCGGTAATAATATACCGTCCTTATCAAAAGCGGTCATTACAGGCACATAAACCTTAGTATCAGCCATGTATGCATTCCTCCTCGGAAAGACCAGTTATCTTCCCAAGAAATCTGAACGTGGGGTGTATGCTGTATTGAACGAGTAGCCTCTGGAGTTCATATCTCCCATCTTTATTAGCATGAGATTAATATCTGTGTTCATCATCGCTGCGATCTGGACAACATCATAGCCTTCACGGGCATACTCATGAACCTCATTATCAGGAAAAAGCAGTGAAGCCGCAAACAAATTGGCTTCATACTCAGGACGTGTATTCATGGAATAAAGAACATATTCACGGAACGGGCTGTCATCAGCGAGATTACGATGATGTGCGTCATGTCCAAGTTCATGGCCACATACCAGAGTCTGCACCTGTTCAGGTAGTTTATTATTTATGAAAATGAAGCGGTTCCGCTGAATTACGCGGTAAAGCCCCTTCAGCTTTGTAAAGTCATTGCGGAACAGAACCTCAATGCCCAGCCTGTCTGCTATAACAAAAGGGTTACGCGTTCCAAAACGCCGGACATATTTTTCAGCGGATTCATAAATATGTGTCTTGTTCAATGAAATCACCCCTATGCTAATTCTTCACAGCAGCAGTCCCAAAAAACGGACTACGCCTTGTCGGCTTTGCGGTACTTTTTAGGAGTATACTTTTTGTTTTTCTCCTTGGCTATCCAATAAGCATCGGTGATTGCTCTCATAACGGCGTCCAAGTCCTCGTCGTCCATATCGCCGCCGGCAAAAAGGCCGCTGACTTCAGTGACGAGCTGCTGAGCATATTTCTTTCCACGGTAGCCGTATTTTTCTCCGGCAGCGTTTATAAACTCCTCATTTTCGGTCAGCAGATAATTCACATCAACGCCTAAAGCTGAAGCCAGCTTCCCATATACCTCGCGCTTCTTAGGATAGCAATCTCCGTTTTCATAGCTGACCATCGTGCGGAGGGATACCCCAACCGCCTTCGCCAGTTCCGCCTGCGTCATGCCTTTTGCGACGCGGGCATTTTTTATTTTTTCTCCGAATTTCATGCTGACCGCCCTCCTATGTTTAAGCAGATAATATTCTTACCACCTATTGACAAGTGCAACTTAATTTCATATAATTCAAATATGAAGATAACCTGCATATTTATCATAATCTATGTTGCACATGGTGTCAAGAAGCATTTTTGCAGTGGTACCAACGAATTGAACCTTAAAGGATTACCTAAAAGCGACCGTCTGCAAAGAAGCAAGACGGCTTTAATTACTCTGACAGCAAAATATTTAGTAAAGGGCAAACCTGCCAAAAGGCAGGGACGCAAAGCCGAGGGTCTAAAGCGTTTGTTGCGCCATGACAGCCTAGCTGCCGATTTGTGCGAATGCCTGCCCTTTTTTAGAGCAGGCGTTTGTGTTGATAGAGAAAATAATGTAGGAGGGTACGAGATGGTCAAAAAGATTAAACTCAAATGTCCGAATTGCGGACGTCGAATTGCTGATTACAGCGGAAATGCTGAGGCGTTAGCCTTGGTGGCTGAAACGAGTGAGGCCGAAAGCGATGTTCTCAGCTTGAAATGCCACCTGTGCAAATCTCAGGTTTCAATCATGCTGGAAAATAGCGAGGTTTATAAGATAAACAAGTCTCGGACTCCTTAATATAGGGTAGACTCCAGCCAAATAAAATAAATATTATATATTCGATTCCAGCGCTTGACGCTATCCTCCCCTTATAAAAGCGGAGTGATTATAAAGATGCCGGCCGGGCCTGACGAGTAGCACTATTGCTATGCGTCAGGCTCGGCCGGTTTTTGCATTCAAAAGCTGCTCGTTTTGGCTCCCCAGAAAGGAGCTAAACAAGTGGCTTATATTTTTTGCAATTTCATAATGGCAGCTCGCTGCCGTTCTCCTCCGCTTGTTCTTCATTTCCAGATTTTCAAATTCACGAAATGGAGGACAAGCTCATGGATAACTATGATAAAAATTATTCCTTGCTCGTCAGGGGCAAGCGAATCTCTGTGACCAAAGAGGTCTATAAAGCCTATTACCAATGCCGTGACAGGGAAAAGTACCTGGACAAGCTGGCGGAGGTAAACAACATCTCGATTGAAGGTTGCAGAGAGAGAGGTATCTCCGTAGAATACATAATCTCTGCTGCAGAAGATTCCATGGAGGATAAGATCATAACCGAGATGTTGATCGTAAAGCTGCGCCAATGCGTCGAAATGTTAGATGAATCTGAAAGAATGCTCATCGCAGAGCTATATCTTCAGGGTAAAAGCGAGCGTCAGCTGTCAAAGGAAACCGGTATTCCAGCGATGACAATACATGACCGCAAGGGCAGGATTCTTAAGAAACTAAAAAAAATGATGGAAAAATAAAAAGTTTTTCCGTGCACCCCCTCACTTTTTTCCCTAAAGAAGTGAGGGGATTTTTTTATTCCCCTGTTGCTCTTTAAAAATTTTATATCCGACAGCATAAATACATGAGCTGTCCAGCTGTGTGAAAAGCGGCAGCGACGTTGATGGGCGCGCCAAGACTGCCTGCGGATAAATTTTATCCGTCGAACCGATGGCATCGAAGGTGACGAGCGGGAACGCCCGGTCATAAAACAGTCTATGGTGGACTGTTTCGCAATGAAATGGACAGTTATAATGCTACTTCCGCCTAGCCACAGACATCGCAATGGGGGCGGCTTCCAGAGATCCTGGGAGAGGTTAAATTCCTATGGAGTTTGCTTAACCGGCAAACCATCTATGCTGTCGCCCTATAAGCCGAAAGGCTTTTTCGCTTCGGGAAGTAGTGTCGAATAGAAGCGGCAAATTCGTAATGAAGAACAAGCAGATCATTTTTGATCTCAGAAACTATGCGGCAGGATGGGCTTTTTCGTCCTGCCGTATCCTTCTGAGATTAAATTCAACATATCAGGGAGGAAAACGAAATGGAAAGAGAAGCATTGTCACAATTACTGAAGAAGGATTTAATTATCGGATATGTATACGGTCTTGACGGAGAATGTCAGGAATTCTATTTTGAGAAATCCCCGTCCGGCATTGCAAGCTTTATCATCCTGAAAAAGGAACATGCGGACAAGATGATTCTGACGGATATGCTCGACAGACTGGTGCTGGATACCTTCGGAGAATTTATTAACCGCTGCCCGGATCAGAAGCTTCTGCAGGAGATCACGAAAGAGCTGGTACCGATGCAGCTGGGCGATAAGGAGCCTCTCAGTATTCCGATTGTGAGTATTGATGAAGCTCTTGAATTTCTAAGTCATGGAAGCCAGAAGCGAGCATGGATTTACTGCAGAATCGATGCACCGGAGGATACCCACGGTGTATTGAAAGGGCAGAAAAGGGAGCTCACGGATTACGCCGAGCAGATGGGATTTATAGTCGTTGGCGAATCTGAGGATATAGGAAGCGGTCTAGATTCTGACCGCCCCGGTCTTGCAGAGGTCATGAAGGCTGCCGGTGATGGCAGAATGGATGTATTGCTTGTAAAGAAGGTTGACCGCCTGGGGCGGGATACGGCAAAATTGCTGGAGTTCCTAAGAGGTCTGGATCAGCTGGGCGTGGAGCTTTATTCGCCGTTGGAGGGTCAAATCCAATTAGATTATCGAAGCCCTTCCCTTTCTTTGTGATGAAGGGAGGGCGAGCAATATGTCAAAAAATCAGGCAGCCAACGAAGTGAAGTATAAGGTAGCGGTAAAGCTGTTGGATATCATGCTCCGTAACGGTCTTATCTCCCCTGCCGAGTACAAAAAAATAGATGAATTGAACCGCCAAACCTTCACGCCGGAGCTTTCCAAGGTATATGCGTAAAAACACCTGGATATCTCAAAGCTTGTGTGGTATTGTGTGTTGCTAACAGGAGTCAAAAACGAGAGAAAGGAGAGAAAACCATGGCAAAAAAGATAACAAAAATTGATCCTGTCAAGCAGCAGGTCGTCCGGCAATTGCAGCCGAAAAAGCGGGTTTGCGCCTATTGCCGGGTAAGCACCGACTCCCGTGAGCAGCAGAATTCATTTACCGCACAGCTTGAGTATTATACCACCTTGATTGAAAATAAAGAGGACTGGCAATTTTCCGGAATTTATGCCGATGAAGCAAGAAGCGGAACAAAGCTTGCAAAAAGAGATGACTTTTTGAGAATGCTGAAGGACTGTGAGGACGGCAAGATTGATATGATCATCACGAAATCCTTGACCCGCTTCGCCAGAAACACAGTAGACAGCATTGAGGCAATCCGCCGCTTAAAGGCACTTGGCGTCGCCGTTTATTTTGAAAAGGAGCATATCGACAGCCTGTCAGAGAAAAGCGAGCTGATGCTGACCATTTTAAGCTCTCTGGCCCAGGGTGAATCCGAAAGCATCTCCACCAACAGCAAATGGGCGGTGATCAAACGCTTTAAAGACGGCACCTTCATCCTCGGCACTCCTGCTTATGGCTATACCAAGGATGAAAATGGCGAGCTTATAATTCAGGAGGAAGAAGCCGCAGTAGTCAGACGCATTTTCCGAGAATACTTAAACGGTAAGGGCACCTATGCAATCGCCAAGGATTTATCGGAGCAAGGACTCCCCACCATACGCTCGGCTGAAAAATGGAACGACGGTGTGATAAAAGAAATACTGCTTAATCCCATTTACACAGGCAACTTACTTCATCAGAAAACCATGACCACGGAGGTGCTGCCCTTTAAGCGGCAGATAAACAAGGGCCAGCTTCCTCAGTACCTGGTCGAGGATAATCATGCTCCCATTATCTCACATGAACAGGCGGAGGCGGTCAGAGAAATCTTTGAATACCGCAGAAAGCAGATGGGGGTGGACGATACGAATAAATACCAAAGCCGGTATGCCTTCAGCAGCAGAATCCTCTGTGGTGAATGTGGGGGTATGTTCCGGAGGCAGAAAATCTACATCGGCAAGCCCTATGAGAAAACCCAATGGTGCTGCCGCCAGCATATTCTGGATAACGCCAAATGCAGCCAAAAGGCAATCAGAGAGGATGATATCCAATGGGCTTTTACGGTGATGTGGAATAAGCTTGTAAGCAATTATACAGAAATCCTCACTCCTCTGCTGGATACGCTTAAAAAGCTCAGGATGAATGAACAGCAGGAGCAGGAAATTGGGGAATGCAGTAACAAAATCATGGAGCTTACAGAGCAGGGTCATATACTAAGCAGACTGGTATCAAAGGGATATATTGATCCTGCAGTATTTATAGAACGGCAAAATGCCCTGACCATAGAGCTTGCCACTGTGAAAAAGAAAAGGAGCCAGCTTCTGGATAACAACGGCTTCGACATAGAGATTGCCGGAACAGAACAACTGCTGGAGCTTATCAGAAACAATCCTCACGTTATTGAAGAATACCGTGAGGATTTATTTTTACAGGCGATAGACAAGGTTATCGTACAGAAAAACGGACAAATCACCTTCCGGCTAATCAACCGGCTGGAGCTGTCCGAACCCTGCAGGAAGGAGGCGTTAGAGGATGATGCAAAGGCATATGCCCATAGGATATAAGCTGGCAGATGGTAAAATACAGCTGGATGAACCAAAGGCGGCTATTGTAAAAAGAATATTTACAGACTATCTGTCTGGTACTTCCACCTCTGCCCTCGCAAAACAGTTGACCGAAATGAGCTTTCCGAACGCCAACAACAAAGCCTCCTGGAACCACGGGTCAATCGGCAAGATACTGGAGAATGTCAAATACCTTGGGGATGAATTCTATCCGCAGATGATTGATGTCGAGATGTTCGAGCAGGTGCAGAAACGCCGTAAAGAACGCTGTGAACAGCTGGGACGAAGCATTCAGCCAAACAGTGCGAACCGCCAGTATCCATTCACCGGAAAGCTCCGATGCGGAGAATGCGGCGAGGTTTACCGAAAATACATCGAGCACTGCGGCAAAGTGTCGGAGAAGTCTTTCTGGAAATGCAAGAAGTACATTTACAAGAACCGAGTTTGCTGCCGGTGCGGTTTCCTCACGGATGAACAGATTGAAAAAGCCTTTATTGAGGCAGCCAATCGGATTCTGGCAAGGATACAAATCCTCGACCGGAAGCCAAAGAAAGAACCAATTCCCAATAACCCCGAATTTAATAGATTGGATCAGCGTATTAAGGAGCTGGAAGCAGAAGGGCGATATTCGTCCAACGAACTTCCGGCTCTTATTTTTAAGCGGGCACAGGCCCTTTACAAAACGGCAATAATCGATGACGCCGAATATAACACCGAGAAGATGAAGCAGGCGTTTTCAGGCAGACAGCCTCTCACAGAATTTGATGAGGAACTGTTTCTGACGGTGATAAAGCAAATCACGGTATACGCTGATCATCGGCTGGTGTTTGAATTTATAAACGGATTAACCATGGAAGCCAAATACTAAACCAAGGAAGGAGAAACAATAATGCAGACAGCGACAGCTAAAAAGAAAAGCATATCTATTATACCCTCCAAGCCGGAGTATGACAGGAATATAAAGCCTCAGTTTAAAGCCCTGCGGGTTGCGGCATACTGCCGCGTCAGCACCACGCTGGAGCAACAGGAAACCAGCTATGAAGCCCAGGTATCCTACTATACCGAAAAAATCAAGAGTAATCCCAACTGGAAGCTTGCAGGTATCTACGCCGATGACGGGAAGAGCGCTACAAACACCAAAAAGCGTGACGACTTCAACGCCATGATCGAGGATTGCATGGCCGGAAAAATTGACATGGTCATCACCAAGTCGGTCAGCCGCTTCGCCAGAAACACGGTAGACAGCTTGCAGAACATCCGCAAGCTCAAGGAAAAGAACGTCGCCGTCTTCTTCGAAAAAGAGGGTGTGAATACGCTGGAGGGGACCGGCGAACTGTTAATAACCATCCTGAGCAGCCAGGCGCAGGAGGAAAGCCGGAACCTGAGTGAGAACACCCGATGGGGCCTTGTCAGACGGTTTGAAAACGGCATCGTCTCGGTTAACCACAATAAGTTTTTAGGCTACACCAAGGATAAGAACGGTGAGCTGGTCATTGTACCGGAGGAAGCGGATCTGGTCAGACGGATTTTCCGCCTTTACCTTGAAGGGAGTAGTATCATACAGATTACAAAAATTTTAGAGTCGGAAGGCATCACCACCGTCACAGGAAAGAGCCAGTGGTGTCCCGGCGTAATCGATAAAATGCTGAGCAACGAAAAATATATGGGGGATGTCCTACAGCAGAAAACCTATACCATCGATTTTCTCACTAAAAAGCGGGTGAAGAACAAAGGCATCGTCCCCCAGTATTACATAGAGGATGACCATGAAGCCATTATCCCCAAGGAGCTTTATTATCAGGTGCAGGAGGAAAAAGCGAGGCGGGCAAGTCTTAGTAAGACTGCGGCAGCCAGACGGGCAAAGCAAGAGAAGGAGAAAAGCAAATACAGCTCCAAATTCGCTTTAAGTGACATTATGGTATGCAAGGAATGCGGCCAGCCTTACCGCAGACAGGTATGGTCTAAATACGGTCAGAAAAGCGCTGTGTGGCGGTGTGAGAACCGCCTAAAGAACGGAACCAAGAACTGCAAGCACTCCCCTACCTTCAAAGAGGAAATTCTGCATGAAGCGATAATGACCGCCATAAACAGCGTCGTGGAAAACCGCGGCGAGTTTGTCGGAGCCTTCCGTGAGAACGTAATCCGAGTCATCGGCAGCTACTCTACTAAAAACATGACCACCGAGTTTGATGGGCAGATCGAAAAGCTGCAGGGCGAGATGCTGGCCCTGATAGAGGAAAACGCCAAGCAAGGCTCTATCAAAGAGGATTTTGACGAGAGGTATAAGAGAATCGCAGAGCAGATCAACGACCTGAAGCAGAAAAAGCTGGAGCTGGTGCGGGAGCAGAAAATGGCGGTGAATTTTCAGCAGAGGCTCGATGATATGGACGCCTGCCTGAAGAAAACAACCTGCGAGGTCAGGGAATTTGATAACGATCTGGTCAGGAGGCTCCTGCAGAATATCAAGGCCGTCAAGGATGATCTGATAGAGATCCAATTCAAATCCGGAATCGTGATGAACCAGCGGGTTTCATACTTTGATTAAAAGAAGGCAGGAACGGCTGCGAGAGGCCGTTCCTGCATAGAGATACAAGCTGTTAAGACTAAAATCCTCAATGCGCTGAGGGTTTTAGTGTTGGCAGATATAAAGTTGATTCCGAAGTACAATGAATGGTTGAAATGAAAGTTTATAAATCACTCTATTTTTTTGTCCTAAAAAATGGTATAATGCGAACTAATATAACAAAATTATAAAAAATTCTGTTAATTGAGCCATGCAGTTATGTGTGGCTTATATTGATAGGCGGAGGATTACATATAGCAAGATATTACCAGTTGTTATGCTAAATCTATTTTAAGGATGTTCGTGGGATGAAAAAACGAGTGTTTGTTTTTGATGAAACTATTATAAATACAAACCAAATAATTAATCTTAAGGACGAATATAGCCATATAAGAGGATATCACGGATGTCGTGTTCTTAATTTGGATGATTACTATGAAAATGGAATTGTTCCGATTAATAAAAATGAAACTTTAAGACGCGCATTATATTTACTCAAAAATGATAGGATTAGTGAAAATGAGATAGTCAAGGTGTTTAATTCCCACTGGATGAGATTAACGGAAACACATAAATATGTTTGGTTTACTCTAACAAAGAGTGAGCTGATTGACTATTGTGGGCATTACTTGATATATGGCAGTGAATTTATTTGCGGCATAGCAGCAGAACTGCGTTGCCAGGATAGTTTGAAAAAAGGAATTCCTACTATTTTTCACTGTGACATTCCGATTGAAAAGATTCCGTCTGGTTATCTAGAAGATTTAAATGATAGGATTAAAACTGGGGATGGATACAATTGCGGGTTTAAAGTTATTGGAGCAATTAGTAAAGACGAGGTTGTAAAGTGTGAACATCCCAGAAAGATTTTAGATCCTCTGAATGGTTATATGCCTTATTATTGCCGCTAGAATGCTGGTGAGTAAGGGGAGCCCCATGCCGATAAATGAAAATGTTAATATGAATACCGGACTTAGAAAAGGCAATCTTGGCCTATCATAGAGTGACCTCATTCAGAAATAATAAATAGCATAGGAAGTGATTAGTTGCATTTATTTAAAAATTTTAAGATTTATGATGATGAGTTATGTCCATGTGGAAGTGAAAAACTTTATAAATATTGTTGTAAAGAAAGAAAAGATAAATCTCTTATTTCTAGCAAGAAACCGCCTGAAGTTCAAGCGATGGAAAGAATGAGAAAAGCATTATTTAAGTGCTGCCTGTATCCAGACAAGACCAAATGTGCGAAGCATATTAAAGAGGCTCATGCTTTACAAAATAATAAAATTATTTCACGATTAGCTGTTGATGGGCATGTATATATGTTGGATACCAAGAGGCCTCCGCTGATTATTCCAATTGAAAATGAAGAACCAGAAATAATTACGCTGATTGATAAAGTAGGTGTTAATCATGCCACTACATCAACATGTTTCTGCGATGTCCATGACGATGAAGTCTTTGCTCCAATAGAGAAAAATGCCCTACCCTTTGATATAAACAACGAAGAACACAAATTTTTATATGCCTACAAAGCATTTATTTTTGAGTATTATAAAGAACTTGTCCTGGAAAATGTATTCAGGCAAAATATAAAGGAAAAGCCATCAATGCTAAAGTCAGCGGATGCTGTAAGACAATATAGAAATTTACTTTTAAAGCGAAAAGAAATGGATCAAATAAAAACATTTTTTGACACTGCTTTAATTACTCAAAATTATATTGGATTGAAAACACGAGTAGTTGAGATACCTGAAGAAATTGATTTTGCAAATTTTGCATGTGTTGGCTTTAGTTATGATTTAGAGGGTCATAAGATAAAAAATATTAAAAATAATATTATGGATAGAGTATTTCTAACAATATTTCCGGAAGAAAACAAATCATATATTATTATGAGCTATCTGGAAAAAGACAAAAATACTTACGGGAATTTGGCTGAACAGCTTAAATATAAGGATATAGATTTAATCAAATATTTTATAACTCTTGTTTTACCCTTATACTCAGAAAATATCGTATTAAGTCCACGCTTATGGGAGAAATGGGATGAGGAAACACAGATGGCATTCACTTTTTACTCAAATAGGAGTGGCTCTCAATTTGCTGTATATAATTTAGCTGTAAAATTCGGAATGCAGAATATAAAGAATAAGAAAATGAATTTACCTAATGGAAAACGATGTAAAATCGATCTGTTTTCATAGGTTTAGCTTACTCTAGAAGAAGGTGTTCGATTTGAAAGTATATGATGAAATAATCAGGCTTATTAATAAAAGAGTTGAGGGCGATTATTGGGATTACAAACAAGAATGGCATAGCGATAATGAACGGCTACTTCTTGATATATTATGTTTTGCAAATACCGTTCACAATAAAGACTGTTATCTAATAATTGGTGTTGCAGATAATGGCGATATTATAGGCTTAAATAAAAATAGCCCAAATAGAAAAAATCAGGCAGCTGTGTTAGACCTATTATCAAATTCAATGTTTGCTGGAGATTTTGTACCAGAGGTTTCTGTTGAAACCATATTAATTGGCAGCAAAGAAATTGATGTACTTACTGTGTTTAACTCTTACAATGTACCCTTTTACCTTCGGTCAAAGTCGAGAAAATATCATTCAATTGTGGAAGGATACATTTACTCCAGAAAAAACGATAGAAATACTCCTATATCTGAAAATAGTTCTATGCAGCAAATTGAATTGCTCTGGAAGAAAAGGTTGGGTTTGTTAAGTCCGCCGTTGGAGCAGATTATTTCAAGAATGAGGAACAAAGCAGAATGGCAAGAAATTGGTGATATATATTATAATGTATTTAACCCAGACTTTAAAATCAAAGAAGAATGGGATCAAGAAGAGCATAGAGATTATAAGCGCGAGTTTTACTCGTATAATCAGTGTAATGAAAGTACTCATTATATTAATTTGTATATTTTATGTAGGGAAACTGTTTTAAAACAATTCCAGGTAGTGATTTTAGATAGTGGCAGGTATAAAACGCCTGTTCCTACTTGGGGGTTCATTCATGATCCCATTAGATATTCGGAGTCAATATATACGTACAAGTATATATTGAAAAATAGCATTGATTACGCTATCCAACAATTTATATATAATGAAGATAGTGATGAAGCAAGGATTGCCAAACAAAGATTCGATGAGGTTGTCTTATATTTTGAAAATGAGCAGGAACAGGTGGACTTTCATCTATCAATTGAATCTTGCCCGGCAATTGTTGAGAAATATATAAATGATGCAAAGTTAGGCAAGTACATTGTTTCTTCCAACAATAAACTTGAAATTAAAGACTGTACAGAAAAGTTGATTACGGCATTTGCTTTTAAAAGATATTTGTCCGATTACCGTAGAAAAAAATCAGGTGTTGATGTTAAAAGAATCAAATCCATAAGGATTGTAAATAGAACATCAGTCGCGTTAAGACTTTCTGATATTGTGGAACATAGAGTGGATATCAATGAAACTGGAAAGGTAAAACATTTTCTTTACAATAGGGAAAGCAAAAAGGCAGTTAGTACATATAACTATTGTGCGGATAAATATTGGACAAGAAACTTTCTTAACTTTATAGAACCAATAACAACAGACTGGGAAAGAGACTATTCAGTTGATGTAAGCGATGGATATGAATGGTATTGTACTTTGAAATATGACGATGGCACTACTAAGAACATTAAAGGAAACATTGTACCTCCCCCCTTTGCTGATGATATTGAACGACGAATAATAAATTTGGCTGCTTTTGAGGTGACTCCATGGTTGTTTAATATGCTATAGAATTTGGGCTTAAAGATTAGTGAGAGCGGAAGAGGTAACTATCCGGAAAAATTCTATAGTCAATTATTTATGGAGCAGGGGGATTGAGATGGCAAAGAAGACGATTAAAGAAACAATTCATGCAAAAGGCATGGATATTGCTATTTATACTGAAGATTTTCAAAATGAATTTATTTCACTTACGGATATTGCACGATATAAAAGTGATGAACCATTTATTGTTATCAACAACTGGATGAGGGGAAAAGACACTGTTGAATTTTTAGGTTTATGGGAACAATTACATAATCCGAATTTTAAACCTATCGAATTCGATAGGTTTAGAAAAGAAGCAGGATATAATGCTTTTACATTATCACCGCAAAAATGGATTGAAAATACGAATGCAATTGGTATTGTCTCCAAATCAGGTCGTTATGGAGGAACTTTTGCCCATTCCGATATTGCTTTTGAATTTGCCTCCTGGATATCAGCAGAGTTTAAACTCTATATCATTAAAGACTATAAAAGGCTGAAAAGTGATGAAAGCAGTCGGCTTTCTTTAAGTTGGAATCTGAACCGTGAGATTTCTAAGTTAAACTACAGAATTCATACAGATGCTATTAAGGAAAACTTGATTCCGCCAGAATTGAAGCCATATCAAATTTCCATGACCTATGCCAGTGAGGCCGACGTGCTTAATGTTGCACTGTTTGGAATAACAGCCAAACAGTGGCGCGACGAACATCCTGACAAGAACGGGAATATTAGAGATTATGCTACCCTAAATCAACTGCTGGTTTTGGCAAATATGGAAAGCTATAATGCAATCTTGATTGAACAAGGTAAGCCTCAAACAGAGCGGCTACAGCTTTTGAATAAATTAGCTATTCGTCAATTAGAAGCAATTCAGGAAATTAACATGGATACAATAAAAAAATTGGAAGGTTAGAAAAGATAAAATGTCAGGATTGATGGCAAAAAATCTAAACACTTCTTGGCAACTTTGCTTTTAGAGCAGTATAAGTCTTTGGAAAGGATACGGATTAATAAATTATTAGTGATTCGTGCTTTTCAGAGAATTGCGATATAAATAGAGAGGGAGGGCTAGCATGTCATTCTTTGACCTTTTTAGAAAGAAACCAGTAGAAAGCGTGAAGCCTATTGCATTAGATAAAACAGCCGACGGAACATCTAAGCAGACTAAATCCGGTATATCATCATTCGTAAAGGTGACTTCGGAAATAATATCATCTGCGGCAGAGGAAGTTATTCCGGCCGAAAAAAGAATCAAAAGTGCCATTGCAAGCAAGCACGGATTATATCCCCATGAAGTGCTGGGATAGAGTACAATTAAGTTCGCAAAAGTAAAAAAGGAAAAGCCATCGGTAACTCCGAAAAGGTAAGTGCTGAAGCAAACCAAAAAGGAGTTGTTAACCGATGGCTTACCCAAATTCTACCGTACCTTTTGAAAAAATGCTAATGAAATTTGTAACCGAAGAAGATCCCATGCAGGCTATGTTAAAATGGCTCTGCGAAAGGCTGATGGAAGCAGAAGTGGATGCAAAGCTAGGTGCTGAAAAATCAGAACGGTCTACTGAACGTCAAGGGTATCGATCAGGCTATCGCGTTCGCCGTTTCGATACCCGGATGGGGACACTGTATTTAATGGTACCCAAACTGCGAAATGGCGGCTATATCCCTTTCTTTGTGGAAGGTAAGAAACGTTCTGAATTGGCCTTGATGAATGTGATTCAAGAAGCCTATGTTAATGGCGTATCCACCCGTAAAATAGAGAAACTCACTAAGTCCTTAGGCATTGACTCCATGTCACGAAGTCAGGTATCAAGCATCGCTAAAGAACTGAACGAACAGGTTGAAGCCTTTCGTAATCGAAGTCTCGATAAAGTCTATCCCGTACTCTGGGTGGATGCTCTCTATGAGAAAATCCGAGATGATCGAAGGGTCAAAAATATGGCAGTGCTGATTGTAACGGGTATTGATCTAGAAGGCAAACGAGATATTCTGGCCGTAGAGCCCATGCCAGAAGAGTCCACAGCAACCTACACCAGTCTCTTCGAAAAGTTAAAGTCACGAGGACTAGAGAAAGTCTGGCTGGTTGTCTCAGATGCCCATAAAGGGTTAGTTAAAGCTGTTCAAGAGTCCTTTATCGGGTGTTCCTGGCAACGCTGTAAAGTGCATTTTATGCGGAACATCCTCGCTCATATATCCGGTCGAGATAAGCAAGCGTTTGCTAATAAACTAAAGCAAATCTGGCTTCAACCAGACTATAGCAGTGCAAAGAAATACGCTAATTCTCTGATGGATGAGTTTGAGGCCAAATATCCTGAAGCCATTAAAACTCTGGAAGAAGGGTTGGAAGACTCACTACAGTTTTTCAGCTTTGCAGAGATTGATTCAAGAAAGATCGCGTCAACCAACCTGCTGGAAAGACTCAACCGAGAAGTACGTAGAAGAACCCGGGTGGTTGGGATATTCCCAAGTATGGATTCCTATATTCGGCTAGTAACCAGCTACCTTATTGAGTATAGCGAAGACTGGTGCAGTGGCCGATCCTATATCAATCCAAAAATCATCACTTCGATTGAGCAGGAACGTTCAAAAGCTGCGTAAGCCTTAATCATTAATTCAGAAAAGCATGACGCTCGGCGCTAGCCAAGCAAACTCTCTTTGATTTAGGGTTACTCTTTGGGGTGAAAGAGACTTTGCCGTCTTCAAGCGTTTTGGTAGGGTGCACGTGTCAATGGGATGATGCCGAGCATATCCTCGGCCTGACGGCCTCCGGTATCCCTCGCATCACCCTTGACACTCTTCCCAACTTACGCTTTTACATAAAACATTTAGCCTTAAGGGGTTCTGATGGTTTTTGCGAACATTTCTTGACACTATCAATAGAATAGTTTTATAATAATTTAAAGGACATGCAATTATTATAAAGGAGGAAGATTGGAATGGGCGAAATCAACAGGAGGAATTTTTTAAAAGCCTCGATGCTTGGAGCAGCTGCAGCTGCTGTAGCCTCGGCATCTGTGGTGAAGGGGATGGTTAGCCCCTTGGTGGCTGATGCTGCGGACATCGTGGCTCCGATCACGGAAACCTCAGAATTTCCATACAAGGTGGATGCAAAGTACCAGCGTTACAATTGTATGAAGAACTTCTTTGAAAAGACTTTCGATCCGGAAGCAAACAAGACTCCTATTAAGTTTCATAACGACGATGTTTCCAAAATCACAGGCAAGAAAGATACGGGGAAAGACCTGCCCACGCTTAATGCGGAAAGACTTGGGATCAAAGGGCGTCCGGCGACACATTCAGAAACAGGCGTTCTTTTCTTTGGTCAGCATACGGGTGTCATGCCACACCAGCGCAGTAAAGAAACAGGCAATACCTTGTTGGATGACGCCTTGCAAGCCGGAGTCTGGGCTGTAGAATTTGATTTTCACGGATTTAACGCAACAGATAATGGTCCGGGAACTGTAATCACGCCTTATCCCATAAATCCTATGACCAATGAAATAGCTAATGAGCCTGTCATGGTACCCGGTTTGTACAACTGGGACAATATCGATGTTGAAAGTGTGCGACAACAAGGCAAACAGTGGAAATTCAAATCAAAGGAAGAAGCCAGTAAAATGGTTAAAAAGGCAGCCTGTTTCCTGGGAGCCGATCTGGTCGGCATCGCACCCTATGACGAGCGTTGGACCTATTCTACCTGGGGCAGGAAGATTCCAAAACCTTGTAAAATGCCCAACGGCAGAACCAAATTAATGCCATGGGATTTGCCAAAGGTGCTGTCAGGCGGGGGAGTAGAAGTTTTCGGACATGAAAAATTTGAACCTGATTGGGAGAAGTATGCAGGTTTCAAACCAAAAAGTGTGATTGTCTTCGTTCTTGAAGAGGATTACGAAGCTTTGCGCACCTCACCGTCAGTCATTGCCAATGCCGCGACGGGGAAAGTTTACTCCAGTATGGGAGGAGTATCTTACAAAATCGCGGTTTTTCTGAGGAAGCTTGGCTATTATGCAGCGCCGTCAGGAAACAATACCGGATTGAATGTTCCTATGGCCGTTCAGGCCGGGCTTGGAGAAGCAGGCAGAAACGGACTTTTAATTACCCAGAAATTCGGTCCGAGACATCGCATCTCCAAAGTCTACACCGACCTGGAACTTGCTCCGGACAAGCCGAGAAAATTCGGGGTACGCGAGTTCTGCCGCCTGTGCAAAAAATGTGCGGATGCCTGCCCCGCCCAGGCCATCTCCCATGAGAAAGACCCTAAGGTTCTGCAGCCAGGGGATTGTGAGGAATCCGAAAATCCATATACTGAAAAATGGCATGTTGATTCCAACCGTTGCGGCTCTTTCTGGGCCTATAACGGTGGTCTCTGCGCAAATTGTGTAGCTGTATGTTCGTTTAACAAAATCGAGACCTGGAACCACGATGTGGCCAGAATAGCCACTCGAATACCATTGCTTCAGGATGCAGCCCGCAAGTTTGATGAATGGTTCGGCTATAGCGGGCCTGTAAACCCTGATGAAAGACTTGAATCGGGTTATGTTCAGAACATGGTCAAAGACTTCTGGAATAATCCTGAGTCTATAAAACAATAGTGATTTCAATGTCAAATATATTAATCATAAGGAGAAAATTATTATAAGGAGTGAAAGGTATTATGAATATATATGATGTGCTGATTTGGATGGCACTGGGTATGATTGCATTGCTTATCCAATACGGAATCTGGCGGTATCTGAAAGGGAAGGGCAAAGATACCATACCTCTTCAAATCTGCGGGTTCCTCGCCAACTTTTTCTTTATATTTGCTTTGGCCTGGGGATATTCCAGCTTTTCGGAGCGTGAATACCAAGCTATTGGCATGGGATTTATCTTCTTCGGAGGCACGGCACTTATTCCTGCGATTATTACTTACAGGCTGGCTAACCATCCGGCAAAAAAAATCAGAGAAAGTTCGGATTCTATTTCTGCTTAGCAATTAGAGTATCAAGCCATAGGGTTAATGAGGCCAGTAAGTGTCTCTTCAGATACTTACTGGCTCATCTCTATAATCTTCATAATTTTTTAAGAGGTTGAAAAACTGTGAAAACAAAGAAAAATAAAGCAGTGTTGGAAAATAGAAGAGGATGGGAATACTATTATCATTTTTCTCTACTTCTCACTGCCATAATAGCTATTTTATATGGTGTGTTCTGGGCTCCTCAATCAGTTGATTACAAGGGAATCATCCAAAAAAATGTTCTCGGCGTTATATCCATAGAAAAAATGATGGGGAATCAGCATGCCTATAAAATCGATACGGCACAGGGACGTTTCTATGCAGTATGTGATTCGGCTATAGGATATCAATCCAAAGTTGAGGCTATGACTATCGTCAACGAAAAGGGCCTTATAGAGAAAGTTATTATTACGAAACAGGGAGAGACTCCGGTTTTTTTTGAAAGGCTCACAAACCAAAAGTATTTTGACGGCTTTCAAGGTCTTGCAATCAAGGAGCCTATTTATTTGGGAGGAGCATATGGATATTCGGGATATCTGGGTAGTATAAAAACAAATAATTATATTGACACGGTAACAGGTTCAACAGTGTCGTCACATGCTGTGGCTGAGGCTGTGAACAAAGGGAATTCTTATTTATCAGGGCAATTTTTTAACACCCAATGGGCCAACCCTTACGATTTATTCCAGCTTAGCTGGAAGGATATGGCCATGATTGCGATGTTTTTAATTGCGTTTGCCTCAGCCTTTATCAAGAAGCTCGTAAAAATACGTCTGGCATTCCTGCTGGTTAGTGTCGTGGTGCTTGGTTTTCTCGTTAATCAGTTTGTGACAGGCAGCTTGCTTCTTTCAGCAATTACGTTGCAGATTCCCAGGATAACTAACCTGAAATGGTATGTGCTTATGGCCGGGTCTCTCGGATTTATTATCCTTTTGGGAAAAAATCTGTATTGCGCTTGGATTTGTCCTTTTGGAGCAGTACAAGAGATTCTTAACAAGGCTGCAGGGTTCAAATCTCTGAATATTTCCCAGAAGACTATTAAAATACTCAGGCTGGTGGCTCCGACCATTTTATGGGTTGCACTTCTGCTGGGCACATTACTGGGTGACTATGGGACATTGGATTACCAGCCTTTTGGCGCGCTTTTCCTGTTCAAATCGGTATGGTTAATGTGGTTGATGTTACCAATCTTCTTGTTTATGAGCTTATTTATTAGCCGTTTTTATTGTAAATTCTTCTGTCCGGTAGGATTTATTTACAATTTGCTTAACCGTTGGCGAAATAAGGAGGTAAGAATATGGAAACAGAGATTAGATCGATTGAAGCGCAAAAAAAAGGAAAAACAAGAGACCTTGTCTTCACACTCCTGATCCTTATTTTCGCAATCGCTCATTTTTTTGTAATGCTTCAGTCAGTGGGAATCCTCAGGGCTGACCGTTGAAATTTTCCTGAGAAAGTAGCGTATCAAGTAGACATAATGAGGGAGGAATCGTGATAATGAAGCAGTTCGAACTTGGACAATATAAGGGTCTAAATGTCAAGCGTTTTGATACAACAGTCCAAGAAGAGGAGATTCAGCAAGCCTTAGATTATATCATAGGCTCTTTTGATGAAATTGAAGAAGAAAAAAGAAATGAGCCTATTAAAACAAACGATTATGTAATCGTGGATATTGACGGTTATGAAAAGGATGCAACAGTACCGGTTATAAGAAACATCGATACAAAATTAATAGTCGGCAGTGAAGGTGTATTTCGAGAAGTTAGTGCAAATCTCCTAGGGAAGAAAATGGGCGACACAGTGACCTTTGAGACTGTTATTCAGCCCGATGCCTTAGAATTTCAGCGTTGGTGGGGAAGCGAGTTTACATTTACCGTTAAGATTAAGAGCGTTTTTGTGGTGAAGAAACCAGAATTGACTGAAGAATTAATTAGGAAAGTTGAACCTGATCTAAAAAACCTGGAAGACTTAAAAAATATGCTTGCCCTAAAAATCACTCACGAAAAAGAGGGGAAGGAACGGGAGGCAAATATTCTCTTGATTTTTCAAGCTTTAGTTAAACAATGTAAGTATGAATTTGATGAAGAAGAATTGGATTCAGCTGCTGAAGATTTATATAAGAAATTTACTGAAGAACTCAAAATAGTTGATGATATGGAACTTATGGAATATTTGATCCATAGAAAAATAACCGCAGACCAATTGCTGGCCGAATGTAAGGAAGAGGCATCCAGAAGGATTCTCTGGGAACTTATGATAAATTCTGTTATTGAGAAAGAAGAGATAAATCTTACTCCGGATGAAATCAAATATCTTGAAAAGCGAATTAACGAAAGCCGACAAAACGGTCAACTCCCCGAAGAGTTTATGGACATCAATTTTTTACTGGCATCGTATTTACGAAAAAAAACAATAGACTATTTGCTAAAAATCAATTTGGCAAGTTAATCTATCCTATCTTTTAAGATTATTACCACCACCGCGAATCGCGTCATAATTATAAAGCTGGTAGAAATAGCAGTAGAAAGCAGAGCACACCAACAGATGGCTTGTGAAGAATTGGCATAACGGTACGAACATTGTTGTGAAAGGTGTTATCAAGATTGAAACTAGAATCCTTTGTTGATATAGCGAGTGAAATTCAAAAACTATTTTATTTAATGAAGATGTTATTATCGGAGTAAGCGATACCGAAAAGATGCTTGCCGTTTTTAACGGGAAAAAGCTCATGCTTCATGCAAAAGCAGGTGATGTACTAAAAGAGGGTATGCCCGGTCTCATTGCGATGCAAACTGGGCAAAGAGTAGTGAAAAAAATCCCGAAAGAAGTTGCTGGTATTCCTCACATCGGTATAGGCTTACCAGTATATGATGAGGGAAAAATTGTTGGCAGTGTCATGGTGGGTATTTCCGATGAACGTTTTGACACTTTAATGGATGCTGGTCAAGGGGTTTTGGCCGCGGTTCAAGAAATCTCTGCATCAACGGATAACTTATCTAACGAATCACATGAAATTCTCGTGAATACAAAAGCAATGGCTCGTGAAATCGCACAAGTCAACTCTGATGTTGAACATATAAATGTCGTTCTTAACAAGATTAAGAGCATTTCGATGCAGACAAACATTTTAGGATTGAATGCTTCGATCGAATCTGCTCGGGTGGGCAAACTCGGTCGTGGATTTGCAGTTGTCGCAGATGAAGTGCGGAAGCTTTCAGAAAACACCAAATTATTAACAAAAGAAATAGATCAGGATTTAGAGAAAGTAAGGAAGTCAGTTTCCTCCTTAGTCACAGAAATTGGGCAATTTAGTAGAGTCATCGAAGTCCAGGCCGACGGGACTGAGGAGGTAACACGTGCAGTTGGTCAAATTGTTGAGATGGCTGGAAAGCTGGTTGAAATGGGTCGGGTAGATTATTAGATCTAGTCCACTGTAAGTTTTAACGCAGAATATCTTGCATCTCGAATATGGTTAAAATGAAATATTGTTTAATATGATGGAGGTGATAAATGATGCTTGCAACATTTGGATATCTAACACCAGTGACAATGGGGATTGTGCTTGTTACAGCTTTGGTCATCTTTGGACCGGGTAAGTTGCCGGAATTAGGGAAATCGCTGGGTAATGGTATTAGAGAATTTAAATCTGCGACCGCAGAAGAAGAGAAAACAGAAGATAATATTGTCGCTAAAACCGAAAAAGATCCTGCCTAAGCAGTTGACTACCTAAAATGAGCGCAAAAAGGAAGTAAAGCAGAAGTGCGAAGGCGACAACGTAATGACGACAATATGCCGTTAACAGACCATTTAAGAGACTTACGGAAAGTGCTTGTCGTAGCTGCGTACGCCATTGCTGGGGGTACGGTATTAGGATGGTTTGTAAGTGATCTTACCTTTGCCTATTTAGCACGTCCGGTATCTTTGCTGGGAGATATCACGTTTATTACTACAACGCCGATGGAACCAATGTTGGTTAAGATTAAGGTTTCTGTGATTTTTGGTGTCGCTCTTGCACTCCCTGTTCTAATGTGGAAAATTTGGAGTTTTGTATTGCCAGCTCTAAAACAAAATGAGCGTAAGTATTTATACTTTATTGTGCCAACCTCTGTACTTCTTTTTATTGGAAGGGGCCGCTTTCTGTTTATATGTAATAATACCTATCGGGATTAAGTTTCTTCTTAATGCTGGAAGCGGAGCTGTTCAGTCCACACCATTTGTGACGAAAACGTCATACATTAGCTTTCTGTTGAGCTTCTTGTTAACATTTGGGCTGGTGTTTCAACTTCCTATCATATTACTCGAGTTTGACACCTCGAAAGCTGTAACTATTGAATTTCAAGGGCTTCCAAACTTTAGATTTGCGCATACCACTACAATTCCCTGTTTGTGGGAATTCATCTATACCTTTTGAACTCTTTCTGGAATCCTTGCCCCGACTGCTTTAAATGCGATCGCTGCAGCGCCATGAACCTCGGTTCGTACTAAGTGTTCCTGATCTTTAACTTTAATTTTAACGGCATGGACTTTCCTTAGCGCACGAATTACTTCGGTATAGCCGTATTCACTTTCGCAATTCATAAGAAGCTTTTGAAACTTGATCTGCATTACGAGTGCGAGAAAGCAAAGCATAATGTGTCCGCAGATCCGCCGTTCCGTCCAGTGGTAGACCGGACGTAAATCGAGCGTACTCTTGAGATTTCGAAACGCACGTTCAATTTGCCATAAGTCTCGATAAGCGGTCGCGACTTCCTCTGTAGGAAGCTGAGTATTCGTTTGCAATATGTATAGACCATCAAAAAGAGCTGCTTGTTTTAGTTTTTCCTTATTAATCGTTGCCGCATCCTGTGTGACGTTGATGTACTTTTTGTATTCGCTGTTCCCGATTAAATCCTTAATATTCCCGTGTTCAAGCTTGCTACGAAGTTTAATCTCAATCTTTTCTCGAACGGCTTGATCTCGTTTAGCCTCTTCTTCGTTTAAACAAACAATATATCGATCTCCTCCGAGGGTAACTTCTTTTACCTTGAGGTTATCCTTAACAAGAGTATACGGTTCAGGGGAAGCTACGATTTCAGGGCCAACTTTAACATTTCGCATCCGAACTCCCAGGATGTATTGAAGGTTCAATTTCTCGAGAAGCTCTAAGGTCCGCTTGCCCATCATGCCCCGATCCCCAACAACAATAACACGTTGGATATTAAATCGTTTTTTCAAATCACTGACCGCTTCAATAAATGCATCTGTATCCGGGGTATTCCCAGGGAAGACATGATGAGCAATGGGAATTCCATCCCTCGACATCAGCATTCCAATCATAACTTGGAGACGATCCGGCCGATGGTCCTTGGAATGGCCATATTCGAGAAGGTCGAAAGCCCCTGCGTCTCCTTCCACATACGTGGAGGTCGTGTCAAAGAAAACGAGATCCAGTTGACGGGTAAATAGGTCGGTATGATGGTAGAAAAGTTTCTCTTCAATCATTTCCTTGTTTTCATCCAAGAAGTCGATCGCTCGATAGAAATGATGAAGCTTCAAACTCTCTAACTCTGGGCGATGGACGGAATCTTTCCAATCGCTGACTCCCAGTTTACTGGTGGGCTCCGTTAAGCGATTTAAAACCATACAGAAGATGGCTTCTTGTACATCCACACTTAATTCTCTCTCGCAAAAGAGTTGAGCCAGTATTTCATGAAGTCCAAGGTTTTCCCAGAGTCGACGAAAGACCAAAGAGGGTCCATACTCTTTACTCCAGTCTGCAAAGAGATCTTCAGCGGCATCCACCACAGCAAGTTTATCGGAGAACTTCGCAAGAGAGCGAATCAGGTCGTCAAGTTTCCCATTTTGGAGATCCTCCACTCTCCCCAAGTTACAAAGGACTTTTTGACGAACCTTACCCTCTTCACGACGGCTCTCACAGATTTGAAGGTAACGGCGTTCCGAGCCGTCCCGATTGTAGGCTGTTTTAATACGTGCAAACATAGCAACACCATTATACCACTTAAATCGAGGTGATAACAGTAATTATTTGCCAACGTGCGGCACTACAATCTAAAGTTTCAGCGGTTTTTTGGAAGGATTTTTAGCTTTGAATCCGCATGAAAAGCCATAATTAAAAATTAACAGCAACAAAATTTTCGTTGTTGCTGTCAAACTCGAGTATTACTAATCTTAATTAAAATTGGAGTATTATCCCCAAAAACGTTAGCAAAAAAGAGGCGCTGGGCGATATTGGCGATTGTCATTTTAGCGGCCATTGTTTCTCCAACCCCAGATTTATTCTCACAATTTCTCATGGCTGCTCCGATGTATCTCCTCTATGAAATCAGTATCTGGCTTGGGTACCTAATTAGGAAAAGAGAAAAAAGCCAAGCGTGAAATAAGGGAGGCAAGACATGGGCTTTACTGAAATCTTCTTAATTATGACTATCGCGCTTATTTTATTTGGGCCTGAAGAGTTGCCGGGCATTGCACGGAGGGTAGCTAAAGTTATTATGGAAGTTCGCAAGTTTAGTAATGAATCAACCAAAGAATTACAGAAATCTGTTGCTAGCCCTGTTAATATATTTACCAAAGCATTTGAACATTCGGTTTCTCCGCGTGTAGCCGAAAAGGAATCATATGATTTACAAGAAAAATTGGTTCCTAATGAAAAATTATTATCACACGATGATGAATGTACGATCAGTGATCAATTGCCAACGTCATTGGTACAAGAGATAGAGTACAATTAAGTTCGCAAAAGTAAAAAAGGAAAAGCCATCGGTAACTCCGAAAAGGTAAGTGCTGAAGCAAACCAAAAAGGAGTTGTTAACCGATGGCTTACCCAAATTCTACCGTACCTTTTGAAAAAATGCTAATGAAATTTGTAACCGAAGAAGATCCCATGCAGGCTATGTTAAAATGGCTCTGCGAAAGGCTGATGGAAGCAGAAGTGGATGCAAAGCTAGGTGCTGAAAAATCAGAACGGTCTACTGAACGTCAAGGGTATCGATCAGGCTATCGCGTTCGCCGTTTCGATACCCGGATGGGGACACTGTATTTAATGGTACCCAAACTGCGAAATGGCGGCTATATCCCTTTCTTTGTGGAAGGTAAGAAACGTTCTGAATTGGCCTTGATGAATGTGATTCAAGAAGCCTATGTTAATGGCGTATCCACCCGTAAAATAGAGAAACTCACTAAGTCCTTAGGCATTGACTCCATGTCACGAAGTCAGGTATCAAGCATCGCTAAAGAACTGAACGAACAGGTTGAAGCCTTTCGTAATCGAAGTCTCGATAAAGTCTATCCCGTACTCTGGGTGGATGCTCTCTATGAGAAAATCCGAGATGATCGAAGGGTCAAAAATATGGCAGTGCTGATTGTAACGGGTATTGATCTAGAAGGCAAACGAGATATTCTGGCCGTAGAGCCCATGCCAGAAGAGTCCACAGCAACCTACACCAGTCTCTTCGAAAAGTTAAAGTCACGAGGACTAGAGAAAGTCTGGCTGGTTGTCTCAGATGCCCATAAAGGGTTAGTTAAAGCTGTTCAAGAGTCCTTTATCGGGTGTTCCTGGCAACGCTGTAAAGTGCATTTTATGCGGAACATCCTCGCTCATATATCCGGTCGAGATAAGCAAGCGTTTGCTAATAAACTAAAGCAAATCTGGCTTCAACCAGACTATAGCAGTGCAAAGAAATACGCTAATTCTCTGATGGATGAGTTTGAGGCCAAATATCCTGAAGCCATTAAAACTCTGGAAGAAGGGTTGGAAGACTCACTACAGTTTTTCAGCTTTGCAGAGATTGATTCAAGAAAGATCGCGTCAACCAACCTGCTGGAAAGACTCAACCGAGAAGTACGTAGAAGAACCCGGGTGGTTGGGATATTCCCAAGTATGGATTCCTATATTCGGCTAGTAACCAGCTACCTTATTGAGTATAGCGAAGACTGGTGCAGTGGCCGATCCTATATCAATCCAAAAATCATCACTTCGATTGAGCAGGAACGTTCAAAAGCTGCGTAAGCCTTAATCATTAATTCAGAAAAGCATGACGCTCGGCGCTAGCCAAGCAAACTCTCTTTGATTTAGGGTTACTCTTTGGGGTGAAAGAGACTTTGCCGTCTTCAAGCGTTTTGGTAGGGTGCACGTGTCAATGGGATGATGCCGAGCATATCCTCGGCCTGACGGCCTCCGGTATCCCTCGCATCACCCTTGACACTCTTCCCAACTTACGCTTTTACATAAAACATTTAGCCTTAAGGGGTTCTGATGGTTTTTGCGAACATTTCTTGACACTATCAGTGCTGGTTCTTGATTATGCTGGCTCGTATTATACGGAAGGAAATTCTTTTCAAGGCTTCTGGTGGTACAGGTATGGTGTGAGGAATGTTGATAACTGCCTTCGTTCCCTGCTTGACCGAGGATTTCTGCAAGTCGGAGATTTGCAGAGCGCCATTGAGAAAGAAACCGCAGCAGTCCTCAAGGATGAATTGAAAAATCACGGGCTAAAAGTGAGCGGTAAAAAAGACGAGCTGGTACAGCGCCTGTTGATAGAGATCCCTCATGAAGAGCTTAACTCCCGTTTTACCAAAAGGACATATCAGTTAACGGAACTCGGAAAGCAAGCGCTTGAAGAAGAAAGTTATGTTCCATATATACACCGGCATACACTTGAAGATATGGATATATGGTCGCTAAATAAAATAATTCATGAGCCCCCGTATATGCCATATCGCGATAAAATATGGGGCTACCTTAACAAGCGCAGCATGGAACACTTCGCAGCTGGTAACTTTGGCTTATATAGAAACTGCAGACATCATATGTCCAATTTTCTGATGGAAGAGAAGAAAATAATAGATGCGCTGGGCATGTTATCAGAAGTGGTGTTTTACGATTTAAGTGGACTTGGCAACAACTACGATCCACAGTATCTCCATATTTTTGCTGAGCACTTCTTCCCGTATAAAGACTCGACGGTGACAATGGCGCCTGGCATCACAAGTGCTGTTATGAATTGTCAAAAAGAGCTTAACCTAACCGACGAAGAACTCAAAGCGGCATTGCTTGACCGGATGAAGCGTCTGAGTGCGCCTTTACATCTTTTTACACCGGAAGAATGTGTAGATATTGTATTTATGGAAAGTCGAGGAGAGACTGACGCATTAACAAATATATATGCCAAGGCAAGACGGAGGTTCAAACAGAATTTTCCGGGTATTAAATGTTGAGTTTAGAATCAAATAACAGGTAACCATAAAACCATCAGCCGGTATCGTCTTATCAGTCTGGGAGCGAGTAAAGCGGTTTTTGGCTTAAGCCAAACAGCGCATCAACAACATACTGCGCATAGATAATAGACATTTGAAATTGAATGAAGGTGGAAAATGGCACAAATATTATTTGATTTTTTTAATGAAACTCACACCGAATGGCTCAAATCTTTCTGTGCCTACTTTCGGCTTAGTGAGAAAGCAGTCATCTCTTATTTTGATGAAGTGAATCCAGATGAGTTGACGCCTAGAAAATTGACACAGGATTTAAATATAAACTTGACTGATTATGATAGCAATAACTTATCAATCATCTGCCACCATATGACAACAGCTTCAGAAGTCGATAAAGAAAGCTTTCTAATTCGTGGCATTCTTAATTTAAAACAGATGCTTCAAGAGAAAACACCTTTATCAGATTTTATAAAGGCTTATGGAATAACAGTAAATGTTGATAATCGGAAGATGTTTATAAATCAACAATCATATCCGATTACGTCCTATGGTGAGCCTTGTGAGTTTTGTTTTAAGGAAAGAAAAATGCCGTGTAATGCATACTTTAAATGTGATCCGAGAAAGGATATGGATCATCTCGGATTGAAGCTGTATAAATACGGAGCTACAGTAGAATTTTTTATCCATGCAACTATAGATGAAATGGTAAGATACTCGTCTATACGAAGGTGCCCAGAAATTCTTCAAACTCTGGATAAGATTGTTTCGGGGATAAATGGATTTAGTACATCGGCTTACACAATGAGCTATGATTGGATGAAAGCAAAAACTGAATGTTATATACTTGAATTCCCTGTTCGATTGAGCAACATGGAAACATATGCACCAATTGACTATGACCGCGCATGGTATGAAATCAGTGATTGCCTGGAGCAGAACGGCTATAATTATGAGGACTATTATGAGAGACTGATTCCTCAAAATGTATTTGATAATATGGTTTTCCTCAAATGGTTTATTAGTGTTTATTTTTATGATTCGGAGGAATTGGGTTCGTTACTACCGGATAAGTGCGTTGAGTCAGAAGAAGTAAGAATAATAGAAATTGATTAGCGATAAGAATATAGTTGAAAAATTGTAACGAATAAAGCCTTCAAGTTAAAAATGATTTGAAGGTTTTATTGTTTACAATTTACTTAGATTGTAAACAATAAAAGCGGCGTTAAATCGCTAAAAAAATGCCACCACAAGCGACTGTTTCAGAAATATACCCTGCCGCCAAGGGGATACCAGAGGGATGCGACATCTTTTTTGTATCCTCAAGGCACACAGAAATAATTGTCGATTTATATCGAAGACAATAAATTGAATGTCAATCGAGAACTGCTAAAATGCAAATTTTTTTATGATAGATGAAACAAATTTAGGGGAAATGATAATGTTTATAAAACAGGTAAAAGAACAGTTAGGGAAAATGTCTGAGGCAGAAAAGGAAGAATGGATTTTGGCTCAGGCAAAATTACTGGAGGAGAACGAACAGCAAAGTTTTTTGATGTCGCTTTCCGGTGAAAAAAAAGTTATATACATGCCAAGTCAGGGAGAGATCGAAGAATTATGTGAGAAGGTAGATCATGGTGACATTTATCTTGAATATGAGACACATTATTACGAGTTTGATGATGACGGCAGATATATGGATGATTGGAAAGTATGGCATAATGATCCGTTTCAGGCGATGGATTTCCTGAACAGAGTTTTCAGGGGATGCCATGATTTGCTGCTCTTAAATGAGTATAAAACCGTGGTTGATATTTTGGACAGGGTTTGTAAATTGGAATTCAAAGTGATTGAATCTCCGGATTCGGAAGATTTTGAAGATGATTCACCATTCACATTGGTAAATGCTGCTGAAGAAGGCATGTTATCTATGAGTATCAGCGATATTGGAAAAGACTGGGTAGCGGCATATGTTAAGCTGGCGGACAGATGGGATAGCCCGGAACTTGCAAAAAGATTGGTTGAAATATTCAATCAACCGATATGTAAGAAGCTCAATCCGAGTATGCTTATTGGAGAAGAAATCCCAAATGATTTATTTCTTCATATGTTTGAAATATTAAATGTGCAGATTTTGGAAGCAGAGTCACATTTTAATAATCTATTCTCTAAAACTGTCTTTACCCACGACAAATATCTGTATGAGAATAAGCTTAAGAGACAAAAGGAAATATTGTTGAATATTCAGATGAAGTGTATAGATGAAATACAAAAAAAGTCTCAACAAAACGGTTCTGTTCTTGCAGCTTCATGGAAACAGATTGGAGAACTTCTTGATGCGCTCAAGTTTGAGCAATATATTGATGACCAATGGGAAATTGAAGAAATCCGGAATATCTGTAATGCATTATTAAAGACAGGCAAGCTGGGGCAAGAAGATTGGGAATTGAGAAAAAAGATTCTGTCCGATATTATTCTGCACGGTTATTATAATGATTACGGCTGCTATGACCCAATGGTTGATTTGTCGAATGAATTGTGTGTGAAGGCAGATGAGTTTCTCGCGTTTGCAGATATAATGGATGGCTCTGGTTATTATAAAAAAGAAGCGGCACATTTATATCATAAATATGGGAGAGACGACAAATATGTTTCTTATCTGGAAACTCATTTGGGAAAGGAAAGTGAAACATATGTAGCGCTGATAAATTATTATAAGGAGCATGATAATTTTGACGGGGCATGCCGGGTGGCAGAACAGGCGTTGGAAAAATGCAAAGATGATCTGACGGATGCTTTTATATATCTCCTTGTTGATGCAGAAAAGAGAGAAGATAAAGACAAGTACAAAAAATTGTATAGCAGTGCGAAGAGAAGGCGTTTAGCAGATATTAATCGAATAGATCAAGCGTTAAGTGATTTGAAATCAGGTAGTTATGCTTGACAATACATAAATTAAGACCTTTTGTATGTCGAAAGATGGCAGGAAGAATTCGATCAGGATAGAAGGCGACAAAAGCCTAAATCAGCAGGGGTATTCTTGAAAATTAGAAAAGATATTCTACAACCGTATCTGGATGATAGGGGTTACAAGCTTTGTTATAGTATTTCACTTAGGCGTTCTACGGATAAGTATAAATCTGAAGAGGATATGCAATGGACACATAGATTTTCAGGAAATACACGGAACACCTTTGAGCAATTAGCATATGTCTTGTTTTGTCAAGGCATTCAGAAGTTGTAGTGCCGTTGCAAAGTGAAAGGTAACGCAAAGGAGATACCCCCATTTGAATTATGTGTTATAACATGTGTTATAACTTTCCTTGACATTATATCGGAACGCCGATACAATGAGTTTAGGTGATGAAAATGACAATACAACAGCTTTTGCAGGATATGCAAATGTCCCGTTATCGTTTATCGAAAATCAGTGGGATTCCATGGGCAACTCTCGCGGATATTTATTCCGGGAAAACCCATTTGCACCGATGTGGCGCAGGAACGCTTTCCAAACTGTCTAAAACACTTGGTCTATCCATTGAGGAACTGTTGGCACTGGAAGCAGAGCCGGAAAAAAACACAGCCGCCGGGAAACCAAACATAAAAACTTACTTGGAAACCGGGCTGTCGGAGAGCGTCCAAAAAGCAATAAAAGACTATTTGCAAGGCGAAAAGGAGCAGGTGCTATATCTTGACTGCTTGTGCAATGAGTTATATGGAGCCATTAATGCCGACTTTTGGGCTGGCTTAATTACTGAGGAACAGGCAAGCTATCTGCGTGTAAAATATCTTGGCACAGAGGGAAAGGAGGATGGCATTAATGATTGATTTTACGTTGTGTGAAGTAAATAAATTCAGAGCTTACGGTGGGGCAAATGGAAATAAAATCAATATTCTTTATGAGGGCAATAGCTATATGCTTAAATTCCCGCCTGTCCCAAGTCGCAAGAAAACCATGAGTTACACCAACGGATGTATCAGTGAATACCTTGCCTGCCATATCTTTGCATCCCTCGGATTCAAAACCCAGGAGACCCTGCTCGGTACCTATACTGATCCACGCGGGAAGGAAAAAGTGGTAGTGGCCTGCGTAGATTTTACCGAAGGCGGCAAAAGACTCATTGAGTTTGCGCATCTGAAGAATACCTGCATTAGCAGTGAACAGAATGGATATGGCAAAGAACTTTCATCTATCATGCAGGCAATAGATGAGCAGATGCTTCTGCCGCCGGATCAGCTTCGGGATTTCTTTTGGGATATGTTTATTGCCGATGCACTGCTTGGTAATTTTGACAGGCACAATGGAAACTGGGGCATTCTTGTAGATGAACAGTCTAAGACGGCTGAAATTGCCCCCGTTTACGACTGTGGCTCCTGCCTCTACCCGCAGCTTGCAGCCAAGGATATGGGGGATGTCCTAAACAGTGAAGATGAGATTGACAGGCGGGTTTATGTTTTCCCTGCCTCGTCCATTGAGGAAGACGGAAAAAAGATTTCCTACTTCGAATTTATCTCTTCCCTGAGAAATCCAGACTGCACGGCGGCTCTAAAAAGAGTTTCCGCACGGATTGATATGGGAAAAATACGTACGCTCATTGATAAAACACCGACACTGCTTCCAATACAAAAGGAGTTTTATACTGTAATAATTTCAGAGCGAAAGGCAAAAATCATTGATTACAGCATGGAACAACTCATGAAACTGGATGGACAGGAGCTGGAGCGAGAGAAACTACAAAACCGTGGACAGCAGTTTACCATGTGATAGAAATCAGATTTTAAAATTGTAAACAAAAGCCTTCAAGCTAAAATGATTTGAAGGCTTTATTGTTGACAATTCACTAGGGTTGTAATTGTAAAGCAAAAAAACAGACCCAATTCAAAGAAAAAATAGACTGCACAGGCGATATATCTGAAATATACGTTGACGCCAAGGGGGTACCAAATTGATACGGCATCTTTTTTGTATCCTCAAGGCATGTGGAGACCGCAATCCTGTTGCAACGTCAAAACGCTTGATATAAGCGGATTCGCAGGATTGTTGTTGAAATATGCTTTGACGTGAAAGGATGGTGCTTTCACGTCTTTTCTTTTGCAAAATAATAATGGGTTTGCTCTACCTTACTTTAAGATGATGAAGGAATGTAGATGAAAACTGTCAGGATTATTCCCGCTATACCTAAAGAGAATATAAAGCTTAGGGTTTGTTTGATGTGATGAAAGGTCTTGAAGAGCGGTGGCATGGAACAAATTCTCGCAGGATGTATATAATAATGCTATAATAATGTACATGAAGGGAGGCATCGATCATGCCCCAAATAAGACCGATAACTGATTTGAGAAATACCAACGAAATCTCTGATTTGGCCCATGCTAAGAAAGAACCTATATTTATAACAAAAAACGGCTATGGTGATTTGGTTGTTATGAGCATTGAAACCTTTGATTCCATGTTGGCGGATCGTGAACTCGACGCAGCTATCGCCGAAGCCGAAGCCGAGTATACTTCTGATGACCTGCTTATAGATGCAAGGGAAGCTTTGTCAAGCTTAAAGAGGAAGCACTTTGGAAAATAAATATTCTGTAAAATTACTGCCTCGCGCACACCGTGATTTGGATGGCATATATACCTACATTGCTGAAACGATGATAGAGCCAGGCATCGCTGCAAAATTGGTTGACACGCTTGAAGAAGCTATTTTCAGCTTAGAAAGTATGCCTCAGCGTGGAGCGTTAAGAAAAATAGGTGCTTATGCCAATAAGGGATACCGCCAGCTATTCGTAGGTAATTTTACTGTAGTATACCGTGTTGCTGAAACTAAAAAGAGAGTAGTTCTTGTTGTCACAATACGATATTCAAAAAGCCAGTTTTAAGAGGCCAATGCCAACACCTTGCTACCCTTGCAAAAATTGCATCAATACCATTGTTTATAATGATTATTGAATGAAGTCGTCCTACCTATGGTTGAGGTATTTCTTCCCGGATATCAAACAATCTGGTCTAGATATGTGTTAGCCCCGCTACGAAATAACGCCGCCAAGGCCCTACCAGGCTTTAACGGCATTATTTTTGTATACTCAAGGCACGTTGAGACAATCGTACTACTTTACTCGACACTAGATTGACTTGACAGAAATGTTATATGAAATGATAGAAACATCTGCTAATCGATGCAAGGTGTTTTATTGACAAATAAGGGTATGAATAGTATGATTTGTATAACAAGCAAAGGAGTTGTTAATATGGAAAACTCGACTGGAAAATATGCATGGACCGCTACTGTTGGAACAAAAGGTCAATTAGTTATTCCTAAGGAAGCCAGAGAAATATTTAATATTCAGCCAGGAGATACGCTAATTATCCTGGCAGATAAAGAACAAGGAATCGCTATTCCGCCTAAGAATACATTTGACAAGTATTTTCAAACGATTTTTGGCGGAAAGAAATAATAACCGGAGGATATGAGTTATGCCAACAATATTTGGGATCTCTTTGATTGGATTTATACAGATGACAATAGGGGCGGCCATTGTTATCTTCATATTGGTCAAATATCTTAATCGCCTAAAAGAGAACAAAGAAAACGAGTATATTATTCAGAATGTGCATGTAATTGCCGGGGATGGCAGTGAACTGTTTCATCAGAATGTTTATATTAAAGATGGAATTATTAAAAAATTGACTGATAAGACTCTGGAAATTAAGCAGGTCCAGATTATTGATGGTACCGGAAAAACATTGATGCCTGGATTAATTGACTGCCATATTCATATTCAGGGATTGAATAATCGCAGCGATAAGGATAGTGACAGATTTATAGAAGAACAGATTCCGACAATCTTCTCAGAGCGTGTTCTGCCCTATGGTATTACAACAATCAAGGACCTATGTGCTCCAAAACACTTTATATATAAGTTGCGTGATCAAATTAAATCAGGAAAAATCATTGGTCCGGAACTGTTGGTGGTGGGGCCTAATTTCACATCTCCTGATGGTCATCCGGCTAATACCCTGGGCAGAAATAATCCATGGATCAGAAAAGAGATGGCGCTTGAAGTTTCAACATCAGAGGAAGTCAGTGCCGGCATTGATGAGTTAAAGGCAGCAGGAGTTGATTTTCTCAAATTCACTTATCAGGGTGGTGATTACTGGTATTTTGATGAGAAGCTTCAGATCAAAAAACTCGATAAGGCTTTAATGAAACAGATTATCAACGAGGGTAAGGAAAAGGGCATGCTTACAACTGCTCATGTATTCTATAAAGAGGATGTAAGAGAACTTCTTGAGGCTGGAATATATGGTATTGAGCATGGTATTCTTGACGAGCAGATAGAATCGGATGATGATATCATTAGACTTTGGAAAGAAAGCGGTGCTCATTTTGTGCCGACTGTTAATGCTATGACCTACGAGAAAGAACCTATGCGTCTGGTCAATAGTATCCATAATCTGAAGGTGCTTTACGATGCCGGGATCCCGATTGCCATGGGAACGGACAATATGCTCGAGATGTTGGGCGGAGATGTAGAGCATAAGGAATTGGCTTACTACGTTGAAGCCGGGCTTACCCCTACGCAGGCGATTATGCTGGCAACTAAGAATGGTGCTGAACATCTTGGTGTTGCCGAAAGGAAAGGCATGGTTAAGCCTGGTATGGAGGCTGACCTGATTCTCTTGGAAAAGAATCCTGCAGAGAATATTTCCAACATGCAGTTCATTGACAAGGTATTCTTAAAAGGCAAGATAGCGTACTCACAGAAGCCAATTAAGTTTTATGATCTCCCTGGATACACATACCATGATGATGTCAAGACAATCAGCTATGAAAGTTCAGATAAGAAGATTACGCGTCAGGTTGATGTTTCCGGATATGTAGCAGAAAAGAAGATTATACATACGGTTACTCATGATGGGCTGGAATGGTCTAAGGAAATTTTTACGCTTGACACCAACCTGTCCGTATTAGAATGGCATTACCACAGAGAACCAGATAATACAGATATCACTGCAGTTAAGGAAAATAATTTCATTCATATGACCGGTACTTTTAAAGGAAAGCGTCAGGATAAGAAACTTAAGGTTGGTGATGGTCTGTGGTATCAGCAGATGGATCTTGCAATGCCGGCCTTTATTCAGTCTAGTCTGGATGAGATACTATTCTACTCTATCGGGACTGGAGATAATCGCGGTGCTATGGGTCTTGGTGAATTTGCTGCTAAGAAAATAGGTGAAGAGGAAGTGTCTATTGGAGATGTATCCTACTCATGCGTAAAAATAAAATTTGTATTAACGATGTTTTCATGGGCATGGTCAGGATATTACTGGTATGACAAAATATCCGGACAATTGGTACAGAGCGGGGAAAGCAAGGGAAAGTATATAAAGATACAGTATCAGGTTAAGGCATAACCGTTTAATTGCGCAAGAGGATATGTTTCCAGGAACGACCTTGATGATAAAAAATAACTTGAAAAGACGGTCACATGCTTCTTTGAACGAGAGTGGACATTTGATGTACTTCCTACAGTATTTTGAAGATGATGTCCGATTAATTTTTCAGACTCGTCGAGGCCAAAGCACTCTAACTCGTATGAGCTTCGGTGCACGTGTCAGTGCTATCGAATCCAAATTTGTTTCTGTGTCGTTTGATGATAAAATTGGAAGAATTACAGCTAGTGGAGAAACTAGTGAATATAATCACCCTCCGCCAGGTTCGTTTCCCTTGGTTTTCGGAGTGGGTGAGCAATCAGATCGGCAGGATTACATCATGTGGAGAGATAACGGAGTATCAAATCCCTACAATAGGGTAGGAGCCTCATTGTTCTTGTACTTGGCCCGGACGGTGCAATATGGTTTGCTGAGGAGTCTGATAAAACAGGTCAGTTAATTTATTAATAGGCTATCTGAATTCACATTTTTATGTGTTGTTTTAGATTGTTAGAAGGGAGCGAATATACTATGACTGGGCCAGAAAAGAAGAAGCTTTATCCGAATAAAAATATAAAGACAGTCTGCTATATAAGTAATCTACCAAAAAGACCCAATGTTGAGATTGGAGACTATACTTATTATAGCGATAATAAAAATTCCCCGGAGAGATTTTATGATAACATAGAGCACCACTACGAATTCCTAGGTGATAAACTCATAATAGGCAAGTTCTGTGCAATTGCGGAGGGTGTTAAGTTTATAATGAATGGCGCGAACCACAGAATGGATGGGATTACAACCTATCCGTTTAATATCTTTGGATACGGCTGGGAAAAGGTCGCTCCTACAATTGAGCAACTTCCATTAAGAACATTAATGCTCAGGAGCCAATCGTGGTTTCTGTAGGGAAAGTTGTTGGAGGTACTAAGGCGAACATTGTTTCTAAATATACAGAGATCGACATTTCTATGAGATACTTTAATTCCAAGGTTAGAGAACTAACTGGCCCATGTCGCCATAAAAAGACATGCAGAGGCTATCGCAGGTGCTTATGAGCTTAAGGTTGACGTGATCATAGAGGAAAGTGCACTGAGTCTTTACAATGATGATGAATTATCAAAACTGGCTGATCAAAGTATTAAGAAAGTCTTTGGAGAAGGTAAAAATATAGACTTGCCTAAATATATGGGATCAGAGGCTATGCCTTACTATTTTCAATATGCTAAAGGAGTTTATGCATTTCTCGGCTATAAAAATGAAGAAAAAGAAGCTATATACTTTCCTCACCATGAGAAATTTAAGATTGATGAAGATTATTTGGAATATGGTACAGCATTACATGTGCAATTTGCTCTCGATTTCCTGAATAGTTCCTTAACATAAAAAATTTTGCTGGAACCTGAGGCGATGGTTACCTATAGATGTGGGAAATTTAATGGGTCAGCAGAAACTTCTGCAAAAATTTCCTCGAATCATAGCTAAACAACACATAGCTAATCAACAACACACATAGCTAAATTATTCTTGCAAAACTAGTTTAGTTGCAGTATAATGAAAATTTGTGTTATACTAAGGTGGTATCGATGATCATTTGGGTCGGTGCTGCCTTTTTTATATTGCTTTTTGGATGTCTGAAACTATTAAAAAGAGAGTAGGGGGATATGAATGTTTAAAATTAATCAATATATAGTATATAACTCAATGGGAGTATATAAAATCGTGGATATTCGTACCGAAGAACTTATTACAAATGAAAAAATACAATACTATGTATTAGAGCCTGCCTTTAAAGATAATATGACCATAAAAATCCCGGTAGGGAATGACAAAGTTCTCATGCGTGGAGTTATTTCCAAAGAAGATGCTGTTTCAGTCATTGAAGCCATGCCTAAAACTGAAACCGTTTGGATTTCCAATAACAAAGCAAGAACCGATAGTTTTATGAAGGCACTAAGAAGCAATGAGTGCGGACAATTAGTAGAACTAATTAAGTTATTACATGAGGAAAAAGTCGAAAGGACCAGTCTGGGCAAAAAGCTCTGGAAGAAAGATGAAGACATCATGAAAGTTGCTGAAAGAAACCTTTATGAAGAATTTGCTATTGCTTTAAAAATTTCTCCTGCAGAAGTACTTCCCTTTATTAGAGAGCATGTCTCATGATAGGATTCCATTAAATCCATAGGTTAAAAATAAAGCTGTTCATGCAAAAATGTACCCTGTGGAGTAGACTATGGAAAAAGCTACACCGTAGAGTTTTTTGTTATAATGAGAAGAAGTTGACCGGTTAAAATATTTGGAAACTCTTAATAAGGTCTAAATTAAAAATCTTATCCAATAGGGAAAAGGGAGTTCGCTAACTACTCGGGTAAGTAGTTTTGCGAACTCCCTTTTTAGCTTGCCTACGATTCAGCCACTAATTTACGGATCAATAAGCTCATAACCTGATGTACTTAGATTAGTGGATAACCTTCTGCTCTTTTACGATATCCCATAGAATAGAATCAACCTTGTTGTGTAGAACATCATGCTGCAGACGATACAGGTTCTCAACAGTAACCTTAAGGTCGTCGTGTACAAAACCTTCAACATTACTTGCTCTAATGCCCTTTTCTGCCATCATCATGGCTTCAATACATCCGAACAGGGAAGTGAACATTCTGAAAGCACAGGACGGCTTTGCACCATCGCAAACGACTCCGGCCATATGAATCATGCTCGTGCAGAGCATATCGTTAATCTGCTGAGGATTCAGTCCGTGAATAAATGCAACTCCGGCTGCCGCTGCGGGAGCACTCGTTGCTGCGCAGGAGCATGTAGGAGGCATGTAAACGAACTCTCTGGAGAGATACTTGAGATAGGTGTTAAGGAGAAGAGCAAATGCAACTGCTCTATAACCCTCTTCCTCAGAGCACTTACGGTACTCGGCAGAAGCCCAAGGTCCCATAACAACCATAGCGCCCTGATTACCGCTGGCGGTGCTGACCATGGCCGGATAATCGCTGCCGCCCATGCGCGCATCGGCACCCGCAGTTGCCCAGATTAGTACATGCGTAAGCTCGTCACCCGCGACAAATCCGCTCTCAATATTCTGCATAAGCACACGGGCGGTCTGTAATCCGCGCGGATTCTCTATTCCGTCCTTTGCAAGGGCAGTATTCATGGCAACAGCTTCTCTTGCTCTTCCAAACTCGCTGATGTCTGCAGTCTTGCACCAGTTGTAGATGTTCTCAATCGTGAACTCGTTCCAGTCGACACCGTCTGCAGGGATAAGCATCTCGCCGGCAGGCTTGCGGTTATCCACTACAACCTTGTTATCGACCTCAAGGTAAGTCCATGTGTGGTGCTCATCCTCAAAGATAACTGTGGCTACATGCTGGTCGGTTGTGAGAGTGAGTTTGAAATATACCTGCTTACCTGTGCTGTTATCCATGTCGAGTGTGAACTCTGCGTTTTTCACAAGCTCTTCAGCGGCAACGACGTCCTCAGGCCTAATGTTGTGCAGTACTTCCTTGCAAGCATCCGCGTCACCGTTGATGATACCAACAGCGGCGGACAAGTAGGCGCCGGTTTTTCCGCCCGTGTTAGGAATGCCAACGGCCTGAACACCCGTGACCATAAGTCCGCAACCTACCATGTCAACTCTCTTGACTGTACCAGTTGCGTGCTTACGTGTAATCGCTCCAGCCAGTGCAAACATCATTGGCTCTGTGCAGCCTAATGCCGGGGATGCTTCTTTGTCCAGAAGTTCTCTAAAAATGCTCATACTCATAATAAATCATTTCCTTTCCTATCCGTTTCAGCGGCTCGTTTATCAATTGTCTAATACGAGCCTGCTTTTACATAGTTCTTGATTTCCGCAACGCTCTTTCCTGCGAGGCCGAGTCTTGTAGCGGACCTGCCGTTTTCGAACCAGTTTGTATCGTGTGCAACACCGGTCAAAGTGATTACGGCGTCCATGATAGGTGTGTCTATACCGAGCTGGTCGGCTATGGACGCCCAGCAGACAAGCGCAATGGGAATATCTTCTGTGAGGTAACGATAGTTGATATCGTTAGGGCCTGCGATGGAAGTGAGCGCGTGGCTGCCATGTCCCATAGCATAAAGCGCTTCCCAGGAATCAATCTTATCTACGCCCGCAAAATCCTCGAGAGCATGAATCTGGTATCCGAAAGCCTTGCCAATTGCGAGTCTTTCCTTGTTGAGGAGAACATCGATTTTAAGCCCGGAAGGCTGGAAGCCATGCTCATACAGGAAAAATGTGAAGTCGGGCTTTTCAATATTGCTTAGGTTAACAAGACACGGTCCGGGATGTACCGTCGGGTTGACCAGGCTCAAGCCGCACTCCAAAATGTCTGCATAAACACCAGGGAACTCATAGATATCCTCTCTGATCTGATCAAAGTACTTCTCAGATGCAGAAGCAGGGAAGAAAGCGATAGGAGCCAGATGGCGATCGTACATACGTACCTTGCCAGGTTCAATTCTTCTAGTGCTGAACGGGGGAATTGTGGACTCAACAAAGATCGGGCATGTCTTGTCATCACCCCAAACATTCTTGTAAATCAGAGATGCCATGCAGCCGTTGAACGTAATAACAATCTGATCTACCATTGTATGTCCCTTAAGTATCTTCGCATACTCTTCATGACGGTTTCCCGGAACGCATATACAAATGTAATCAGCACCTTTTATGGCTTCGTCGATATCTGATGTTACAACATCGATTTTTTGCCTTGTCTCAAAAGCGCCTACACATTCGATTTCATGCGTATCAACGATTTTCTGAATTCTCGAGATGAGGTGCGTCGGAGCAAACAAACGCACCTCATGACCCTTGGCTTTAAAATCAACGGAGAGCGTCTGCGCGATATTTCCGGTTCCCAGAACTGCTATCTTTTTCATAGATAAATCTCCTTTCGTTAATCTCTGGTCCGATGAACAAATCAGACTAAGATTATAAATCTGCTGTAGGCGCCAGATGTAGTCTAAGGAGTGGGCAAAGTTCCTTTGACTGCATAACGCCCTCGCGCAGGCAAGTCCGTGCATAAAACACAATTTTGTGTACCATATAACTTACACTTGGGGTAAAATTGAATCCCTAGCTGTATACGCAAAATTGTGTACGTGCACTATAGTGGAAAAACGGAAATATATTTCTCTCATGCAAGATAAATTTATCACCCTTATTTCTCCTTGTCAATTATTATTTTCTATTTTATTAAAAAAAACTGCAGTTTTTTCTCTCATATGAGATAAAACTGCAGTCTAAGCATTTAACTGTTATTTCTTTATTTTCCTCTTAAATGAGGAGGAAGCAAACAATGGCATCCTCTTTGCCTCCGTTTATATAACCGTGCTCCTCCTGGGAATCGAAGTCAATACCACAGCCTTCTTCCAAATGATAAGTCTTAGAACCTATCACTACATCAAGCTCGCCTTTGAATACTATGCAGTATTCTTTGCCAGAACTCTCGTGTATAAACATGGGTGGTTCGTAATGGTATCCGGCTTTGAACACACCGTAGAACACCTGGATTCCGTCAAGCGGAGAAAAAGGAAATATATTATATAGCTTAAAAAGTCCGCCTTCGTCAATCAGCGGAGTCGTATTAGATATGTCCTTAATAATATATGAGCTGTCGGCCTCCCCCGCAAGTGAATTTAGAGTAACCTTGAGCCCGTTGGCAATTTTCCATACAGTTGTGATTGTCGGAACGGATTCACCACGCTCTATCTTGCTTAGCATAGCCTTGCTGATTCCCGTCAGTTCAGAAACATTGCTAAGGTTTAAGTTCCTACTATCCCTAATCGCTTTTAGCTTCTCTCCAAATGCTGAAAAATCATTCATTTACTATTTACCTCTACTTTTCTAATTTAATACAATAATCATATTCGTTGGCCCAACCACATAATGGCTAACCAGTTTCTCGGGAATTTTGTGTTAATTCACCCGCAATTTTTGATTTAATTATAAATTATATATGAAAATCACACCTAAATCAAGGCTCTTGATATTAAATCTATTCAAATGTTGTTAATCGTCGATTGTAAAACTTATTTCCACCCCTATCACTCTTAGATGTGGAAGTTAGTCTTACAAACAAAAGGATGGTATTTAGTTTTACAAATTTGATCGCACTAGTTTTTCCTTTGACCCCAGATTAAGACTTGACATGGGGACAGCGGATGCTACCCTATATTAAGGGATGGGGCATACCCAAAAGGAATACATCTTTGAAGCCACAGCCCTCGACCCCATTGAAGCATCCGATGTGGGGTCCTATGTCAAGTCTTGCCCCAGAGTAGCTTGATAACTTAATTATTCAAGATGTGTTCGTAAGAAATAGCAGGGTGGAAATTACCTTTTCAAAAAAACGGTTATTGTTTTCAACCTTAGTTTCTGGTACCCAAAATTAGCTTATTACAGCTCAAAACTCCCATATATAGGAGAAAACAAGTGGAATTAAGGGTGCGTAACTTTCCGCACGCCTTTTATTCCTTTCTAGGCTTAAATGGGTGGAAATAACTTTTACAAAGTGGAAGTTACCTTTTCAATTGACCAATGTTGTTAATCTATCCGTCCCTTTTGTCGATTATCTGTTCATACCCCGGTATTGATATTTAATTATATGATTCCGGTGCAGAAACCCCCTGATTTTTCAGTCTAAAAGCAGAAATTCACCCCTGTTATATCGAATTATATAGTACAAGGGAGATATTTGGGGATTTAACGACCTATTTCCCTTATACTACGATTCGAGGTGGTTTTTTCTTTGTTTAGAGAGAATACATTACATATTGAAACATAAAAATTATATTATTTTTGATATAAAAGTATTGTTGACAACTATATTTTTTTACTATATGGTGTAATAAAGCAAGAGGATTTCCATTATAGTGGACGATTATTTTATTTCTCATTTGCAAATCCCTAAGCCATGCATGGGCTCGCATTCGCTTAAGGATCTTTCTTTTCTGATTTTGATTGAATTTTAATTGAAGAAAGGTGAAATTAATAATGGAAGATACGGGAAATAAAACAATGCGTGTAGGTGCTCTGATGTCCTTTGCGGGAGCCCTTATGGCATACCTGATCGGTTCCGGTACCGCCAGCGGTCAAGAGTCCATGCAATACTTTTCAAGTTGGGGTTCTGTCAGCGGAGCACTAATTGTTGCAATCGTAAACTTTACTATAATGTTCTGCACATTTATGGCATATACCTATGCAGGGCGCCACGGCGCCACAGACCTGTTAAGCGTGTGCGAATTCTATGTCGGAAAGACTGTAGGAAAACTCTTTACAGCCTTTGCATGGATTTTTAATGCTTGCGCTTTATTCTTTATGATTTCCGGATTTGGTAATACTCTTAATCAACAATGGAACCTCCCGCTCTGGATCGGATATGCCATTGCCGTTGTTCTCGCTGTAGGAACGGCGTCTCTCGGTCTTAAGGGGATCGTTAACATCATTGGTAAGGTTGGGCCGGTTATTGTTGCTTTTCTTTTTTTGCTCGGCATAATTTCCGCATTTAAATACTTCCCTCATATTCCGGAAGGAATCAAACTCATACAATCCGGTGAAGTTACTGTGCTCCAAGCTGGAGCCAATCCTTTGTTTGCGGGTATTTCCTTTGGCGGCTGCTCAATCCTTCTCGTTGCGGCATATATGTCCAGTATCGGGAGAGAACTTGGAGAATATAAAAAGAAGTACACTGCCATCATCTGTGGCATAGGCGCTGCTGCAATTTCTGTAACAGTTTTAATTCTTGGACTCGTCCACCTTGGAAATGTTGCGGATTCCTCTACTTCCGCGATTCCTAACCTCCTCATCGCAAATCAAGTGTTCGGAGCGGCTTCCGGAATTTTCGGAACCATATTCGCAATTATCATTCTCCTGTCCATCTATAGCACCTTCTGCCCGATCCTTTGGACTTGCGTTTCCACTTTCATCAAGGATGAGGAATCCGCCAAATATAAGATTGCTTGTGTTCTTGCAGGTGTAGTCGTATTCATCGTGGACTTGTTCATCCCGTACGCAACTCTTGTAAACATTATTATGACATATGCCGGATATACCGGTGGTATCGTCTTTGCTGTTCTGACGATAAGGTGGATTATGGTTAGAATCGAGGACAAAAAGGACGCTAAGCAAACGCTGTAGATTCTTAAACTATAGTAGTTGTTAAATGGAAATACTTGTCTCAGATCAAGAATATGAGAACGGGTTTAAATCCTACCTTAATATGAGAAATATTCTAGGATTATTTGAATATTGATATTGGACGACTGAGTTACAAGGAGAGAGATCGACTTGAAACTTGCCGGTGCCTTTGACGTTTGGCACGATTTGCTTACAACGGACAAGTCATCGACGTGGAACTGATCATCTGCGTGCGTGAGGAAAAGCTCGCCGGTAATCGGATGAAGATATTCGTGTGCCAGAGCGAAATCGGCAGTAAAATGAGGCGATACGAAATTAAGTTTGAACTGCGGACGTGGAAGTAATTTTTGTATAAGATGTAGCAAGTCCCAGGGAGTGATCCCCGGGACTTGTTTATTATTCGTCTGGTTATGTTAATCTTAAAGTAAGCGTTTTACAGATTCCTGTAATTGTGGAGCTACTTTATAAATATCATCTACTGATGATATTGGGATCTTAAACTGTTTTTTCTTCTCATCTGGTAAAGCAATGCTCTTATTGATAGAACCGAGATAAACACGACAAATCCATTTTAGTTTATTATCGTCTAGAAGAATACCGAGATAGGACTCTGTATCTCTGTAGAATATTCTTGATGGTTCTACGGTTTCTGATAAAACACTTTTAATTGCATAGAAATATTCAATTTCCTCAAGTGTTGTTACAATCTTGGATTCAGGGACTTGGTTATCAAAATCTGTTTGATCATTGGCAATAGTTGCTTCAAGTGGCTTACTTTCGGTTTGACCAATTGCAGCCTTGATTCGATCATTCATTGTTTCGTTTAAGAATTGGTTATAGGAACGTTTTACAACATCTTTAAATTTATCTATTGCAGCCTTGGTTCTCTTTCCCTCATAGATTTCACCAAGAATGTAGTTGATGAAATGCTCGTCTGGATCTTGCAATTGCCTCATAAGCAAAGATTTTATTAACCTAGAATACTTCAACTCTGAAGCAGTATTAAATACTGCATCTACATCTAAGGTTGTTTTATGAAATTTCTTGAGTTCTGGTATGAGGCCCTCTTTAATATCTAAAAGGTTAATTTCCATGAAAGGTTTTTCATCCATCTTATTTGGTTCTTCCAGGTCAGTGTAGAAATTATATATAATGCCATTGGTTAAAATGCCGAACTTCGCCTTAGTTGTCCCGAAGTATCGGAACAATTGAGAACCGTGTTTATCGAGAGATTCTCCACACCATTTTGCTTCTATTAATATTGTGGGGTTTTCGTTTTGAAATATTGCATAATCGACCTTCTCACCTTTTTTGATACCCACATCCGCTGTAAACTCTGGAACAAATTCAGTAGGATCAAAGATATCATAGCCGAGTAATTGGAAGAAAGGTAATATGAGAGAAGTCTTTGTTGCCTCTTCTGTTGATATCTGATCTTTTAGCTTTTGAACCCTTTGAGCAAATTGCTTTAACTGGTCAATAAAATCCATGAATGCTACCCCCCTTTAAACATTATGTAAATGATTTCCTTCAACGAGAATAAAAGTATTCCTCCTTTTCGACAGAAGATTACAGATATCGGGAATATAAGAACAATCCATTACTGTGTTAATGAAGAATTGCAAATCTCAAAAGTATTCCTATCCGTGAGGAGAGGAATAACTTTTATGTGGCATAATTCGCGTAATTTCTGCATAGTGGGTGTGAGATAATGAATGAAAATGACAGATGGGAGGGGCTTTTATTCTATCGGAATGGATGTTGAAGACTTAACCTCTACGTTGGCAGAGCTTAAATCTAAAGGCATCAAAATCACCAAGGGGCCATTACCAACAACCGCTGGAAGCTTAGCCTTTATTGAGGATCCAAATGGCGTCCGAATTTGTCTAGATTGCTGTTGAATTTTACGATTAATATACATATAATAATATCAGCAGAAAGGAGCTGATTACGATGCCGAAAATAAAGCCCATTTCAGATTTAAGGAATTATAATGAGGTTTTGCGCGATGTTTCCGTTGGTGGGCCTGTCTTTTTAACCAGGAATGGTCGTGGCCGATATGCCCTCGTCGATATTGCTGATTACGAAAAAACACAGGCGACAATCAAGCTCATGAGCGAGCTTACTAAGGGACGCAAATCGGGTGAGGAAAAAGGATGGCTTCTGCATGAAGATGTGAAAGCGCATTTCGCAGGAAAGATTTATGAATAAAATACTTTATTCACCCGAAGCCCTAAATGACATTGACGAGATATGGGCCTATATCAATAACGAATTGCAAAATTCTGCAGCCGCTCAAAAAATTGTGTCAGACACATTGGACACCATTGAGAAGCTGCGGGATTTTTCGGAATTAGGGCCACCTTTGTCCTCGATTACTGAATTTGAAAGTGATTATGGGTTTCTTGTTTGCGGAAAATATATTGTCTTTTACCGGGTGATGGGCTTAGATGTACATATAGACCGCGTGTTGTACGGAAGGCGTAATTACATGAGTATTTTGTTTGGCACATTACACAATGACGACGATTCAGAATAGCTTAAGGCCATAGACCTTAGATAAGCGGTATTAAGCGTTGGGATATGAACGTACCCACCGCCAAGTGGATACCAAAACAATCTGCCATCACTTTTGTATTCTCAAGGCACGTTGGTGTTACTTCATTGTAAGTCTTTGAGTAGATTTATGTCTCAGAGACGGGTCGCGTTGAGTGTGTGGTAGTGCTATATTGGGGGTAAGTATTTGAACCACTGTGGCTGTGGCCGAAATCGGCATATATAGGTAACAATAATGAGGTAGGGTTGTGTAAGGGATTGTTAAAATGTCTGTTAAGCGATCCGCAAGGTTTTTAAGCTATATGGCTGGTGGCGTTGATGTCAGTGAGAGAGTATACTTAAGCTAATGAGTGATTGGAGGTAGTTACTATGGGCGATAAAAGTCCTAAGAACAAGGAAAAAAAGAAAAAGAAGGCTGAAAAAAAGACTAAGGCTATTTCTTCAATATCTTCTTCAATAGAGCCAGCGAACAAACCGAAATAATTAAAATCGATATTGGAAAATTGTGCTAAATACTTTCTATTGCATTGTTTGAAATTTAATAACTAATAAATCCAGCTTTATAGCTGGACTTTTTTTGTCATGTTTTGAGCATCTGTTGGATAAAGGCAGGTGCTTTTATTATTCTGACAAAAATATACAAAATGAACATTCAAGTTGCAGTATACTAGTTTTATATAAATATTAGTTTTTTACATAGTGTGACAAGTGTTATAAAGAATCGAAATAGACTCTCGGAATAAAAAGGGGGGTTATTGCTAAACTGGAGAGAATTAACTGGGAATTGTGATGGTTAAAGGGGATCCCGAATAGTTCCAGCAAGTTCTCTTAAAAATGGGTATGCAAAGAAACCTAACAGCACTTCATTTTTGAAAGTGCCTTAGGTTAGTTAAAAAGCATTAAGAACAACTATTTAAGCCATGGTCAAGCTAATATTCCTTCAATTAAAAGACGACAATGCTCCACTGCCTGATCTTTTAAATCATAGGCAGGGAAACGGATACACCACTCATAACAAGCACCTCTAATTGTCATTACAAAATGCTGGGAAAGAGCTTCAGGGGAGAGGGTGTTTTTAAATTCGCCCTGATTTATGCCTTTGGCGATGATGCTAGAGAATAATGCATAAAGTTCTCGGTTATAGCCTTTGACGGAATCGGAGTCCACGGCTCCTTCAAGGAGCAACTGGTAGACCTTCTTCATATTTTCATGGCCGATGGAGTGAATAAGAACATCGGCTATTTTTTCTGTTAAAGCGAGAATTGCTACTGAAGTAGGTATATCAGAGGGCAGTGTATTCACAAAGTTCTTATAGTCTATATCGGCACGGGCAGCTTGCTCCGCAATTAACTCGGCGATTAGCGCATCCTTAGACCCAAAATGCACATAAAAAGCTCCTTTGGTGATTCCTGCAGCATCAGTAATATCCTCTACGCTAACGTCAGCATAGTCGTGCTGAGCAAACAGATTGGCAGCAATTTCGTAAAGTTTCTTTTTGGTTTCAGCGCCCTGGATCTTTCTTTTATTAGTTTTATTTTCTTTCATAGACGTGTCCCCCTGTAGAAATTTACATGTTAATCTTATATACTAAGGGTGTTTACTAAACCGATTCAGTGAACAGAGTTAGTATCAATTAGCATATCATCTGATTGTTATCAAATCAAGATAGTAATACCTAATAGTTGTTAGGGATAGATAAAAAGAAAGTGGAGGAGGTCATATGATGAAAAAGAAAGGCTTTTATAAGCTTACCGTAATGTTCATGTCGATCCTTTTGCTTGTGGGCATGACTCCCGTTTCAGTGATAGGAGAAAATAGTGAATTGATTCCTGAGGCAAGGGGAGAAATTTATACATTACTTTCCACCGATTCAGATGAAGCGAAAGTGATAGGGCTAGGGACCAAAGAAAATCCCCTTCAGATTGAAACAGCTGAACAGTTAGCCTTTTTTGCATGGAGTTGGAACAACGGGACCCTTCCAACATCTATACCAGAGAATCCTCACCTACTACAGGTGAACAATATTGACCTTTCAGCTTATGGCAAAGACTATGAGGAGGGCAAGGGGTGGCTACCCATTGGTAAGCAATCCCGTCCATTTAAGGGTACATTTGAAGGTAACAATAAGACAATCAAGGGATTGTACATCGACCGCAGCGAGGAAATGGATATTGGTCTATTTGGTAGAGTAGAAAGTTGTACGTTGCAAAATATCATCGTCGAAGGTGCAGTAATTAATGGTTCTTTTTTTGTAGGATGTGTGGTAGGGCATGTGGTATGGCTGAGTGGGAATAGCACAGTAGATAATTGTGTCAGTAGCGGTATTGTTAGTGGAAATGAGGAGGTCGGCGGAATAGTAGGCTATACCGAACCCGGCAGTACAATACAGAATTGCGCCAGTAGCAGCGCAGTCAGTGGAAAAGTCAAAGTAGGTGGGATTATAGGGGATGCCTTGTGGAGCGGAGAAATAAAAAATTGCGTCAGTAGCGGCATAGTTAGTGGAAATGATCAGGTAGGCGGAATAGCAGGGTATGTTAACAATTTGCAGGATTGCGTCAGTAGTAGTGTGGTCAGTGGAAGGAGTAGGGTGGGTGGTATAGCTGGGTTTGTTGAATTTGGAGGCTTGCAGAATAGCATAAGTAGCGGTGCGGTTAGTGGAACAGAGCAAGTGGGAGGAATCGCAGGACTTGCTCAAATCGCCTCTATTCAGAATAGCGTCAGTAGTGGTACAGTTAAAGGAACAAACCAAGTGGGCGGAATTGTAGGAAAGTTGAAATACGGCACAATACAGAAGATACAGGATTGCGCTGCTCTTAACAGCTACATTATGGGAGATTCTAATTTAGGTCGTATAGTGGGTGAGCTCGATGGTGATCCGAGCTACCCTATATTAGTCAATAACTACGCTTATAGGGAGATGAAAGTCGGCAACAGTACAGTAGAAGGTGTGGACCCTAATACTATAGATGGTGCATCTGTAGGAATAGAAGAAATCAAAAAATTATGGACCGATGGAGTTTTAAAAGCTAGCTGGAATGCCGCTGGTGTTTGGGATCTTGCTGAGAGTAAACTTCCAGTGTTGAAGAATATTCCAAATCAGAGCGATTTACTACCCACGCATCTTGTAGGCTTTGCAGGAAGTGGAACTATCGATCAACCCTTTCTTATATACAGCGCGGATGATTTAAAAGATATGGCAGATAAGGTAAATCATGATATGGATGATTACAGTGGTATAAGTTTTAGATTAGAAAACAACATAGAGCTTTCTGCTTATGGCAAAGACTACGATAATGGCAAGGGCTGGACGCCCATAGGTTCTTCGGAAAATCCTTTCAAGGGTTACTTTGACGGCAATGACAAGACCATAACAGGTTTATATATAAATAATAGTGATGAAGATTATGTTGGATTGTTTGGCTATATCGTCGATGGTACAGTGCAAAATGTGGCACTGGATGGAGGTAGTGTTAGCGGAAATAATAATGTGGGTGGTGTGATAGGGTATCTCGAGACTGCCCTTATTTCTAAAAACCTAATTAATTCGGGTAGTGTCAGCGGGAGTAATAATGTAGGTGGTATAGTAGGATTTAACAAGGGGCCAGTGGAAAAATGTGTTAATAAAGGAAGTATTAGTGCCATAGGCCGAGTCGGCGGTGTGGTGGGCTTTAATGAAGGAGGAGTAGAACAATGCATTAATACAGGAAGTATTAGTGCAAAAATTCAAGCTGGCGGTGTGGTGGGCTATAGCAAAACCGGAGTAGGAAAAAGCATCAATACAGGAAGTATTAGTGCTGAAGACCAGGTCGGCGGTGTAGTAGGCTATACCGCAAACGTTGTATATGAAAGTATTAATACAGGAAATCTTCGAGGAAGAGATCAAGTTGGTGGAATCGTAGGAAAGACAGAAGGTAGCTCAATAATACTACATTCCGTCGCCCTCAATAGTATCATTACGGGAGATACTGATTCAGGTCGAATCGTGGGTTTTCGAGGAAATCCTGGGGTTGATTTGGAGAATAATTGTGCTTATAAGGGAATGAAACTTAACCAGAATACCGTGTCTGATGGAGCTGGAGACGATAAAAACGGCGTAAGTGTTGGAGTGGAGGAAATCAAAAGCCTATGGACCGGGACCGAGGGTCTGTTAAAAGACTTGTACGACATTAGTGCTTGGACTCTTGCTGAGGGTAAGCTTCCAACCTTGATAGATATGCCCTATCAGAGCGATTTACTTCCTGCTTATATCGTGGGGCTTGCAGGAATTGGAACCAGCGAAGAACCCTATCTTATATACAGCGCGGCTGACTTAAAGGATATGGCAGATAGAGTGAACAGTGATATGGATAATGATTACGCTCATAGCTATTTTCGATTAGAAAAAGACATCGATCTTTCTACCTATGGTCAAGGATATGATAATGGCAAGGGTTGGACACCCATAGGTTCCTTCGACCATCCCTTCGGGGGTTTCTTTGACGGCAATGGCAAGACTATAAAAGGGCTGTATATAAATAATAGTGATAAAGATTATGTTGGGTTGTTCGGCTATATCGACAATGGTACAGTGCAAAAGGTGGCATTGGATGGAGGTAGTGTTAGCGGAAATAGCTATGTCGGTGGCATGGTGGGATTTAATTTAGCAGGAATCCTACAGAGCTGCATCAGCGCTGGCATTACCAGTGGATCAGGTCTCAATATCGGTGGCATGGTTGGGCATATGGAAAACGGTAGGGTGGAGAACTGTATCAGCTCGGGCAATATCAGTGGAACCAATACTAATGTGGGTGGAGTAGTGGGGTATGTTAAAAGTGGTACAGTGGAGGGCTGTATCAGTCTGGGTAATATCAGTGGAACCAATACTCATGCCGGTGGAGTAGTGGGCTTTAGTCAGAGCGGAACGGTGAAGAACTGCGCCGCCCTTAACCTCTTTATTGAGGGGAGTCTTTCCTGGGGACGTGTGACGTCGGAGGCCAAAGACACCCTTTCTAGTAACTATGCATACAGCGGTATGAAGGTTAATGGTAATACAGTATCAGGTACAGATAATAACTTAAACGGGGCAGATAAAAATATTGCCACACTTTTAAGAGGTTCCTTCTGGCGAGAAACTATAGAATTGGATGAAACTGTATGGAGTATTGGAGATAACAGCCTGCCGTATCTTAAGGCTCTACCGGAATATGTACCAAGGATGAGCAGTAACGCATATAATCTCCCTGCGCCAGACTCAGGGGATATTATACTCTCTGCCGCCCCCGATGTGATGGTGAAATCAGCAGAAGTACAGACGGTTATCTTTAGGGCAACAGGAGCTTTTCAAAACACAACGTGGCCTGAACTGACTTGGGATACAAATGTAGGCAACCTTGATATCGATGCAGACACCTTTGGTTCTGTACTGACCGTGCCTGAAGATTTTACTGGAACAATTACAGTCACAGCTACACTGAAAAGCCTTCCCTACCTACCAGGCAAAAGCATAGCAGTACAGGTCAATGGCGACTTGGTAGGAAGGGTAACGGCAGCTGGCACCTGCCGTATAGGACAAACGCTTACGGTCGCCATTTTAGAACTATCGGAAAACCCGGGCGCCCTTGCTTATCAGTGGATGCGAGGGGATGTGCCTATCAGTGGGGCGACGAATGAGAGTTATGAGATTATAGAAGGAGATTTAGGCGATATCCTATCGGTGTGTATCACAGCAAAGCATTATTTGGACAAAATCCAGTCAGAGGGGAAAACAGTACTGCGTCGTGAAAACAGTACTACCCCGATAGCACCTAGGCTTGTATCTAAAACTCACACAAAGATTACCTTAGCGACGGTTAGTGGTTATGAGTACGCCATTCTCCCAGCTAATGGTGATACGGCATTGCTTGCGCTGGAGGGAGCCTTTCAAGCTAATCCAGTGTTTGAAGGATTAAGCTCAGGCACTTCCTACGACCTATATCAACGAATCGTTCAAACCGATATAATAGAAGCATCAGATTTCAGTGAAAAGCTTGTGGTGACTACAAATCCCATATATTCAGGAGGAGATGAAGGCTCATCAGTAGGTGCGGGCGGTTCTTCTGACAATACTCTACCCCCAAGCAATAAGTATGTTCCTGAAATCAACAACGTCATAGACTCGGATACAGTGGTTGTAACCTTGCTAGAAGATACCTCCCTCTTTTCAACTACCCAAATCGATCGCTTGATTGAGCAGAACCAGAGTAAACCCGTAATCCTTAGAGGTAATGGATATACATTTACCTTCCCAGCAGGCTCAATGCTTGGGGAGCGGGGGAATCGAGAATATGATTTGGGCTTGAGCCTTAACCAAGGAACCAATCATGATGCAATTCGTACTTTAGCGGGAGAAAATTTCATCCTCTCTGTTAACTTTAACCACAGCGGTAACCTCCCCGGTGAGGCTGAAATCCGCATCTTAGTCGGGCCCCAGTATCAGGGAGAGCGGATGGAGTACCATTATTACAATCCCCAGAGCGGAAGTCTTGAATATAGACAAACAGTCACAGTAGACCAAGATGGCTATGCAACTGTGACCCAATCCCGCTGCTCCCAATATGTATTCATAAAGCAGAAAGTAGGAGAGGTTCCTGTACGAGTTTACGGTGAAAATCGCTATGAGACCGCACTGGAGATTGCCAAAGCCTATTTCCCGCAAGGGGCAGATACGGTTATTATTGCCCGTGGCGATCTCTCCGTAGATGCTTTACCCGCAGTCCCCTTGGCCAAAAAGCATAATGCGCCCCTTTTGCTCACCCCACCGGATCACTTACCGGAGAACCTTTTGACTGTTCTCAGGGACCTTGGAGCCAAGCAGATTATCATTATCGGTGGTCACGGTGCAGTCCAAACAACGTTGGAAGAGATCCTGAAGGAAGCTGGCTATAAAGTTGAACGGGTCTATGGTGCTAGCCGCTATGATACAGCCTATGAAATAGCTAAGAGACTGGAAGGAACCAGTGGTCGGGCGGTGCTGGTAAATGGGGATAAGGCTGAAGAGACCTTCGCCGATGCTCTCTCCGTCTCCTCATGGGCAGGGTATCACGGCATACCCATTCTCTATCTGGACAGCACCCTAAGAGGATTACCGGAGGCAACCAATAAAGCCCTCAAGGAGTTAAAAATCACTGAGACCATTATCATAGGGGGAGAGGGTGTTCTTCCCAAAGAGTTGGAGGGATATTTACCCAATCCTATGCGCTATGGCGGGGATACACGCTATGAGACCAACGCCTTGGTCTTGAAAAACCTACAGCCTACGACGGATTCCATCTACGGAGTCACAGGCAAGGATTTTGCGGATGCCTTGACTGGGGCAGCAGTGGCAGCTCAAAGTAACAGTTGGCTACTCCTCACAGGAGGCACTACCAATGGTTTGACACCAGAACAGGAAACCCTACTCCAAGGAATGAAGGGAAGGATAACGCATCTTCATATATTTGGTGGTTCTTCGGTGGTATCGGAAGGAACAATTGACCGAATGAAGCAGTTGCTTAATCCATAAATTACTGCTCCTTTTTAATTGCTAAAACAGTATATATTGCATCATTAATTTTAGTTTTCTTCACAATTTCAAAGCCAATTGATGACAATGCTTTTTCGAGTTCCTCTGAACCAATACGAATGGACATTGGAGGACCTTCTATTATTAAGTCATCTTTTTCATACTCCAGACATAGTAAGTGCCCTCCTGGTTTTAATATCTCAAATATATTTGTGAGTGCTTTTGTCAGTGAACTTACTTCGTGGAGTATTAAGGATGCCATAACAAAATCAACACTACTATTTGGAATACTCAAGCTTTCAATATAATCTTGAATCAGTTCAATATTAGCAAGCCCTTTTTCCTTGGCCTTATCTTGTATGACGCTAAGCATACGTTTATCAGGATCCATAGCATAGACTTTGCCAGATGTGCTTTCTGCCATAGGAATTGTAAAGAAACCTGAGCCGGCACCGACATCGAGTAAAGTATGATTTTTTTGAATGGGCATTTGGCTAATAAGTGCTTCAGGTGGAATGAGCTGCTCCCTTTGCCTGCTATCTAGAAAGGCAATCTTGTTTAATAATTTTTGATCCAATGGGTTGTGGTGATGGATGTGATTCATAGTAAAACCTCCTATAAAGTATAATGAAGAGTGTGATTATCTATAATCATCTCAAATAATTGAGCAGTTTATACTGCCAATATTTTTGCTCGTTTTTCAAACAATATCAATAATATATTTTTCTTTAAGGTGGTTCACCATTTTCTCTTCGGCATCTCTCATAACCTTTTCTATATGACAACCACGATTTTCGTCCATTTCACAAGTGAAAAGCGCTCCACTACCTTCAATGGCTTGAATGACGTCATAGAAGCTGATGTCAGTCTTAGGTTTTCTAAGACTATAACCACCATTTACTCCAGGTGTAGATTGAATAAGGTCAGCCTTGACTAATTGAGTTAGTATCTTAGACAGGTAGGTTGGTGATATATTCATGTGACTAGCTAAAGGCTGAAGACTTAAATTGTCTTTGCCTTCTTGTTTAACGAAATAGGCCATTATATGCAAAGCATAATTCGTTGCTTTAGTATACTTCATTGTCTTTCCTCCTAAGGATATTAAAGACTGTATTTGTCTTTGATTATATAGGATAGATTTTGCTTTGTCAATAATTTTGGATTGAAGGAAACAATGACACCCCAATATCTCCCTCAAGTTGCATTATTTGAATCACAACAGGGAGCCAATGAAATTTTTAACGAAGACACCCGTTAATTTTTTATGCTCTTTATAGGGCTCTAAGCGAAGTACGAGATTCATTGAAAATCGCTCTTGAGAATAATACGAGGTTATGATATTCTGTGACTATAATGACGAAATCAGTCATACAGTCGAGGAGTGAGATCATGCCAACAGCATTTAATGAAAACGAAATAAAGTTTATAAAACTAAAACTAATTGAATCTGCTCAGGAGTGTCTGAGCAAATATGGGGTAAGAAAAACAACGGTTGATCAGATTACTGAAATGTCAGGTATATCTAAGGGGTCATTTTATAAATTCTATCCATCCAAAGAAATATTATTTTTTACTGTGCTAGAGAATTATCAAAAATCCATTATTGAAGAAGTTAACATTCAATTTAGCCAAATGGATGGTGTAACCCCTGAAAGGTTTACGGAAGCGATTTACGGACTTTTTCAAAATGTGAGACAATCTTTTATGATGAACATCATTGAAAAACAGGAGTTCGAATATCTAATCAGGAAACTGCCGGAAGAGCTAATAATAGAACATCATTCATTTGATGATTTGATTGCAAAGAATATGTTTAAAAATATAAGTATCAAAAAAGATATAGATATTGGGGTTGCCACTACCTCTCTTAGGGCTATTTTTATGACCATGCTTTACGTTTCGGAGATTGGTGAAAAGGATTTTGATAAAGCACTTAAACTTCTGATTAGAGGTCTTGCTCAACAGATATTGGAAGGAGGTTCCAAGGATGTGTGAAGCGATAAATACTATCAATTTAACAAAAGTCTATGATAATGCGCATGCTGTATCCAACCTTAATATATCTGTTAAAAAAGGAGAAATACTGGGCTTCCTAGGACTGAACGGTGCAGGAAAAACTACTACGATACGAATGTTACTAGGTATGGTTTCACCTACATCAGGTCAATGTTATCTACAGGGAAAAAAGGTTAGTGCAAGAGATGCAAGTTTATGGAGTGAGGTGGGTTATATTGTAGAAACACCTTATTCTTATCCGGAACTAACAGTCAGAGAAAATTTGGAAATAGTACGGGGATTGAGAGGTGTTGAGGATAAAACATGTGTAGAATGGATTATTAATAAGCTTCAATTAGATGGGTATGCTTCTAAGACTGTAAAACACCTTTCTTTAGGTAATGCACAACGGCTTGGGATTGCAAAGGCAATTATCCACAAGCCGAAAATCTTGATATTAGACGAACCAACCAATGGGTTAGATCCAGAGGGGATTATCGAAGTTCGTGATCTGCTGCATGATTTGGCGAAAAATTCAGGTGTGACGATACTTGTGTCAAGCCATAAGTTGGACGAAATTGCTAAGGTGGCTACAAATATTGCAATTATTCATAAGGGTAGGTTGATTAAAGAAGTGGATGGATATGGGCTTGCAAGAGAATTAAAGAAGTCTTTGATTCTTAACGGAAGAGATAGGCCTGCGATGGTATCTATTCTATTGAAAGCTGGCTATAAAGTAGAAATGAAAGATAAGAACAAATCTGAAAACTCACCTGTTTTATGCATCGAAGATGAGGAAGTTATCGGAAACCCTGAACAGATGGTCACATTATTAGTCAATAAAGGCTATCCCCCCAATTTACTCAAGGTTGAAAAAGAAGATTTAGAGACTTATTTTATAAGAGTTATCAAAGAAGCTGGAGGAATGATAGGATGAGGGAAATAGTAACATCTCTTCTAGTAGAAACCAAAAAGTTTATTAATTCAAAAGTGCCTTTGATAACTTTACTGGCAATGTTAATGGTGCCTTTTATGGGTGGATTTTTTATGTATATTTTGAAAGACCCTGATTTCGCGAAAGAAATGGGCATTATTTCTGCAAAGGCACAAATTATGGGAACTGCCGATTGGCCATCTTATCTTAGCCTCCTTTCCCAGGCTGTTTCTATAGGAGGTATACTCGTTTTTGGATTTGTAACCAGCTGGATTTTTGGGAGAGAATACTCGGATAGAACGATTAAGGATCTACTTGCGTTGCCCATATCCAGAAACATTATTGTATTATCCAAATTTATTGTTGTTTTTTTATGGTGTTCATTACTCTCGGTATTCATATTTATGATTGGGATGCTTGTTGGTAATAGTGTTGATATCCCAGGCTGGTCACCTAGTATCGTATCCCAAGGCTTAACTATTTTTGTTATATGTTCTTTGCTTACAATACTGCTGTCTACTCCGGTAGCCTTCTTTGCAAGTTTTGGCCGAGGATACCTATCGCCCCTTGGCTTTATGATATTTACCCTAGTGATTGCCCAGATCGTAGCATCAACTGGATATGGCCACTTATTTCCATGGTCTATACCTGCAATTGTAAGCCAAAGTGCCGGTGGTTTTAATATAAAGTTGGAATATATAAGTGTTATAATTGTACTATTAACAAGCTTTGGTGGGCTAATAGGGACTCTATTATGGTGGAGATTCGCTGATCAAAACTAAAGTTTATTCAGAGCAAAGCATTGGTGTGGAAGAAGTATAAGGAGGGATTTCCAATGTATGAGGCAAAAACAAAAGTAAATGATAATAGTGTCAGTGAATATATTGAAAAAGTTGAGAATCCAAAGAAAAGAGAAGATGCATATCGCTTATTAGATGTTTTTTCCGAAACTACGGGATTAGAAGCTAAAATGTGGGGAGATAGCATGATTGGATTTGGTTCCTATCACTACAAGTATGCTTCGGGTCATGAGGGAGACGCTTTTCTTGTAGGATTTTCTCCGCGAAAAGCAAAGATTAGTTTATACCTTGACTTATGGGATCGCGAAAGTGAAATATTGTTAAATGAGTTGGGCAAACATACTAAAGGTAAATCGTGTGTTTATGTTAATAAATTATCAGATATTGATACGGAAATATTAAAAAAGCTTATTACACTCTCTATCAAATTAGTAAGAGAAAAATATCCAGAATGAATAGCCAATTGTGATAAATGATTAAGTTGACGCGGTATAAACAATGTCGTCGGAGTAGAGGATTCGGGGCTCCACAAGATATCGTGGTATAATGCTATTAACATAGCAGTTCCTCTGTGGAAGATAGTGAGGTGAGCACTTCTATGGCCTTGCAAATAAAGAGGGTTTATGATTCTTTTCAGGAAAGTGATGGGATGCGTTTGCTAGTGGACCGTCTGTGGCCACGTGGTATTACCAAAGAAAACGCACACCTGGATGGATGGGTGAAAGAACTTGCCCCCAGCCATCAGCTTCGGATATGGTTTGGTCATAGAGCGGAAAATTTTGAGAAATTCGCCATGCTTTATCAGGAAGAACTGGATGCCACTACCGAGGCGCAAGCAGCCGCCCGGCAGGTCATTTTGCAAAGCAAGGAAAATAAGGTTACTCTGTTGTATGGTGCAAAAGATCCTCAAGTTAACCATGCTATTATCTTAAAGGAATATCTGGAAGCTAAAGTTTTATCTTTATAAATCCTCGCGTAAACACTAAAGTTGATCAATCAATCAGTCAAGAAATAACCTAAAGTAAATTACTCCCGAGAACATTCCTATAAAGCGAGCACTTAGGGGAGAAAGAATCGAGAAAGGTATCATGACGGTATCCTAATAATTGCATGATGAGATGTTCATCCCCTTAACGGCTGATTGGGGGAAAAGAGTAAACAGATCTTTGCCCGTCTAGATAATCAAGTAATTCATATTACTTATTATGGTAAGGAGCGAATAGAAGATATTAACCGCTACTTGTATTATCGACACAAGGAGAGAAAACACTATGAAGGGTAGTGCGCATTCGCTCGTAAACCCCTTACTTTTTCAAGAAGAAAGTTGGCAAGCTAATTGACACAAGATGAAGATAACAAGAAAAGTAAAACGATAGCTAATGCAGAATTTGTGGTAACAGAGTCCAGCGATCTATTTGATTTTTTAACACTTAAATTAATCCATCAATCAAGAAATAACATAAAGTCGTTGCTTATCCACAAACAGGTTACGGTGGATGGGGGTGTTGTTACCCAGCACGATTTCCCGCTGAAAGAAAAACAGAGGGTAGGGATTGTTCGCTCGGTCATTCGGGGGCAAAAAGAGAATGAGCAACTGCAAATTATCTATGAGGATACTGATTTGATCGTAATCAATAAGCCCGCTGGCTTGTTGGCTATAGCTGATCATAAAAATGGGCTTTCCGCTTACCATCTGCTGACAGATTATGTGCGCCGGACGAATCCGAAAGCCCGTATTTTTATTGTTCATCGTTTGGACCGGGACACCTCCGGGGTGCTGATGTTTGCAAAAAATGAAAAGCTAAAACGGGCGTTACAAGATAATTGGGGAAGCCTTGTCTCGCTACGGGGTTATGTGGCAATGGTGGAGGGACGCTTAAGAGAAAAAAGCGGGAGAATTCACTCCTGGCTCAAAGAAACAAAGACTCTGCTTGTGTATTCCAGCCAAAAGGCGGGGGGCGGTTTGGAGGCTATTACAAATTATCAGGTAGTCGATGAGACCCCGAACTATTCGCTGTTGAATATACAGCTGGAAACAGGTCGTAAGAATCAAATCCGCGTACATATGAAGGAACTAGGGCATTCCGTCGTGGGCGATACCAAATATGGTGCTAAAACCAATCCCTTGAAGCGATTAGGGTTGCATGCACACAAACTGGAACTTAGGCATCCATTTTCTAATCAATTACTATTTTTTGAAACGGAAGTACCGGAGAATTTTAAAACGTTAGCGGCCAAAGGCAATAGTAGGTAGTATTGATGCTATGTGTCGTCACGATAACAAGGAGCGTGAATGAAATGTGGAAATGCCCTAAATGCAGTCGTGTATTCAAAAGCATGGACCAAGGTCACTTTTGCGGGAAGCCGAACAACATTGACGAATACATAGCTGCACAACAGGAGGATCTGCGACCTCTGTTGCAAAGTATTCGCGAAACCATCCGCGCAGCTGCGCCAGAGGCTACTGAGAAAATCTCGTGGCAGATGCCGACATTCTGGCAGGGTGAGAATCTCATCCACTTCGCAGCCTTCAAAAAACACATCGGGCTGTACCCTGGCGGTGAAGCTACATCCCATTTTGGGGAGCGGCTCGCTGGATACAAGACCAGTAAGGGTGCGATCCAGCTACCCCTTGGCAAGCCGATTGATTATGAACTTATCACCGACATCGTGCGATGGAGAGTAATGGAAGGCGGAGCGCAAAGGGCGCACCAAATCCGAGGTTGATGCTGTAATTTGCTGGTTGACAGGATATAATGATTCAAGTTTGGAAACACAAATTGCCAAGAACAATGATTACGAAACCTTCTTTAAGGAAGCCCCGCAGATAAACCCGAACGCCACCAAAATTACAGGCGTGATTTGCGGGCATCGCGTCGAGGAAATCGAAGACCCTCTTATGCAGAAAATCAGATGGCTTGACAAACTGGTTGACGAATTGGCAAAAGGCAAGCCAATGGAGAAGATTTTCAGAAGTTGAGAATCGAGAAAATGAGGCAGCTGGGGCTATTGCAAAACGAACAGAAAAGTTCGCTGAGCAATAGCCCATTTTTGTATAAAAATATAAGCAACAGTTTCAATTGTGATTTCATAAAGAATGAGACTTGCCTATTTAAGGCAGGCGTACTAAAATGCAGATAGGTTAATTTTAGAAAGGCACGGATCTGCATGAAGAAATTAGAAGATGTGGTGGAATTCATGAGTGGTTCGCCGCAATTTAGGATTGAAGAAGCGTTTGATGATAAAGCGCCACTTTACACCTATTATGGACAACTGGATATTGAAGAAGATTTGGTTGGTATTGCTTCTAATGGTAGTGACAGCAAACGAGTAAGAACATTTAATAAGGTAAATACGCTATGTAAAGGCGATGTTGTTTTTAGTTTGATATCGGGAAAATCCACTACAGTTGCCGCGAATCATAAAGGGTATTTATACACGCAAAACTACGTTAGATTAGTAACGGTTAAAAATATCGATTCAAAATTTCTTGTGTACTTACTTAATGAAGATAAATCCATTAAGAAACAGCTTCAAATGGGATTGCAGGGTTCTCAAGTTCTAAAATATACTTTGAAACAATTGAAAGAACTTGAATTACCGGATTTGCCAACATTAGAAAAGCAGCGGATTATCGGTGAACTTTATTTCAACCAACTGCGGCTGGAAGCATTGAGAAATAGAGCGGCAAATTTAGAAACCACCATAGTATTAGAAAAGCTAAGGGAGGTTAGTGAATGAACGAGAATCAATTTGAAACAGAACTTATTCAATACATTACGAGTGGCGCAATTACCAAACCGGAGCATCTGGAAGGCATCGGTGACTTTGTTACTAAAGAATCACATGTTGATTATGTAGTGAAAACCAAACTGTGGAAATATGAACCCAATATTAAAACGACAGCACAACTCTGGGATAACTTTAAGGCGATCTTGGAACAACACAATCAAAACACCCTTGATCATCCTTTAAGTGCTGTGGAATTTAATCAAGTTAAGAAGATCATCTCGGACATTCAGACACCTTACAAAGCGGGGCAGTTCTTGTATGGATTAAATGGTGTATCCCAAATCGAGATTGATTTAGACGATGGACGTCATGTATTTCTTACTGTTTTTGATCAAAAACAAATAGGTGCAGGGGATACAGTTTATCAAGTGGTCAATCAGATTTATCGACCAGCGGTTATCACTGGAAAAAGGAATTGCTATTTCGACACGACTCTCTTGATTAACGGTCTGCCGATTATCCAAATTGAGGAAAAGCGTGACACTCGGGATGTCAATGATGCTCTCAATCAAATGCATCAATATGCTGATGAAAACCAGTATCGCGATATTTTTTCAACCTTGCAAATTTTAGTGGCAATCACACCAAACAACGTAAAGTATATGGCCAATACTACGTCAGATAAGTTTAATAAGGACTTCGCTTTTAACTGGCAACGTAAGAGCGATAACACCATTGTACGCAACTGGAAGGAATTTGCGGATTCTATGCTTTCCATCCCCATGGCGCATCAAATGGCTACCAACTACATGATTTTGGACGGAACAAAGAATAAACAAATGTTAAAGGTGATGCGTCCTTATCAAGTGTATGCCACACAAAATGTTATCGAGAGTCTTAAGCGTGTCGATTTTGAATTCGGTATGAATAAAGTCGGTTACATCTGGCACACAACCGGCTCGGGAAAAACCATTACAAGTTTTAAAACCGCATGGCTGGCCAGCCGTATGCCTAAAGTGGACAAGGTTGTCTTTGTGGTGGATCGGATCGCTTTAACCAAGCAAACCAATGAAAATTACAAAGCCTATGACCCTGATGCGACAGAAGACACCTTGGGCAGCGTTCAAAACACTAATAATACGACTGATTTGAGCCGTAAGCTCAAAAGTAAAGACAATAGTATTATTGTGACTTCCGTTCAAAAGTTGGATACTTTGGTGAAACGTAAATCCTTTAAAGCTCCTGATAAGAATATTGTATTTATCGTGGATGAAGCCCACCGTTCAACAGGCGGTGACTCATTCAAAACTATTCAAAAAGCCTTTAAGAAATCCGCGTGGGTTGGTTATACTGGAACCCCCATGTTTGATGAAACAACCACTGGGCTGCGAACAGAAGAAGTTTTTGGTCCACTATTACACGCATATACCATTCGTGAAGCGATTGCCGACCGCAACGTTTTGGGCTTCAAAGTGGATTTTGAGACAACAATAGATGAAAAACAAATGAAAGAAAACTATCTTCCTGACTTTTACCGTGAACGTTATCGTAAATGGAGCGAAGAACAAATTCACGAGAAGATCAGCCATCTCTCACAAGAAGATATGGATGATGCTATTGAACCCAGTTTCTATGATGAAAATCTGGATCACGTCAAGCTAGTAGTGGAAGATGTTTTCAAAAATTGGCGTAATCGTTCTAATGAAGGCAAGTATAATGCTCTGTTCACAACTCATGTAGGCGGTGGTAAAGCAAGTACGCCCATGGCGATGATGTATTTTCATGAGTTTAAGCGTGTCAACGAAGTAAATAGGAAGAAGGGCGCGCAGACTTTAAAAGTTGCCGTTACTTTCAGTCAAAATACATCGAATAATGATAGCATGCTTGCCACAAATCAAGGGTTGCACGATGCCATTAAAGCTTATAATGCTGAATTTGGCACATCTTTCGGGATGGATGATGTTTCGGGATATACCCAAGACGTGACTTCACGCTTAAATAAATCTGCGACGGACAGAAGATTCCTGGATTTGGTTATTGTGGTAGACCAATTATTAACGGGCTTTGATGCCCCTGAACTGAACACCCTTTATGTGGATAGAACCTTGAAAGGGGCTGTGTTAATCCAAGCCTATTCAAGAACGAACCGTATTGCGGATATGCAAGAGAAGCCTTGGGGACGTGTGGTCAATTACCGCTGGCCTGCACAAAACGAGAAGTTGATGAATAAAGCCCTTGCCATTTATGCCAATAAAGACTCAGCTATTTTATCTGAAGATGAACAACGTGAGTCTAACCAAAAAGACGGTATCATCGCTAAACCATTTGAAGATGTGTTTAGCGAAGTGAAAGAAGTAGTTGGTAAACTGAGTAGCTTGACGACTGAATTTCAACAGTTACCACCCTCTGAAAAACAAAAGGACAATATGCTTGATTTGCTTCGTGAATATAACAGAGGAATGGCAAAGTTAAAGCAATATGATCCCGAAGAAGTTGAGGGTGAGAAAATCGGATTTAACTACGAAAATCCAGATGAGTTAGTAGAGAAGTTAGGGATGACCTCAGAGCAAGAAGTCATGTTGACAACAGTCTTAACCAATGAGCTTAAGTCACATATTGCTAAAGAGAAAAAAATCCCCTTTTATCAGATCGAACTGCGGATGACCCATGTGAAGGATGTTAAAGTAGATTATGATTATCTTACAGAACTGGTGGAACAATTATTGAACCAAGTTCACGAAGGTAAAGCTGTTGAGGCCAAAGAGACCCAAGAGAGAATCAACCAATTTGCCAATGGGTTGGATGATCGCAACTATGCGACGAAGATTATGAATGCGGCAGTGGCCATCATCAAAGGTCACTTCCCACCGGCGGGTTCTGATTTTAAATATCCTGCAAAACTGAGTGACAGTGAACAAATCATCCAGCAGGCGAATAATGTTAGCCTTGATCGAATGTTTCTTGACTTCCGGGTGAAGTGGGGAATCACGGATATTATCACCAGTGCAGAGATGCGAGAGTTATTTAGTCGCCATCGCTACGGCTTGCAAGACTTAGATGATACTGGCCAAATCCGCGACATCATCGCTCAAGCAAGTTCTGACTATAAGACTCTTGCACATGATAAAGAAGTACAGTCATTGTCTAAGATAAAATACCGAAACGGTTTGCGTGATGCAATTTACGAATTAGCCGATGAATTGGCGGAAAGTTAAAACGGTGAAGGAATTACAGGGGGGATATCATGAACGAGATCCAATTTTTAATGTATGATGCCGATGAAAAGGTGGAAGTTCTTGTTCAGGATGAAACGATTTGGGCGACCCAAAAATCAATCGCAGAATTGTTTGACGTGGATAGAACATCAATTTCACGCCATTTGAAAAATGTTTTTGAGACAGGTGAGCTCGATGAAAAAGTGGTTAGTGCAGAAATTGCACATACCACTCAACATGGTGCAATGGAAGGAAAAACACAAACAAAGCCAGTAAAATATTACAACTTAGATGCGATTATCTCAATTGGCTACCGTGTAAATTCGCAAAAAGCCACGAAGTTCCGTATCTGGGCAACGGATATCTTAAGAGAATACATCCAAAAAGGTTTTAAGATTGATGTTGAACGTATGAAACAAGGAAATGCTGTTTTTGGTAAGGATTACTTCCGTGAGTTGATTGAGACCGTTCGTTCCATTCGAGCAAGCGAACGACGGATATGGCAACAGATAACCGATGTTTTTGCGGAAATTTCATTCGATTATGATAAGAACTCGGATATCACCAAGAAGTTTTATGCGACAATTCAAAACAAGTTTCATTATGCCATTACAGGGAAAACTGCTGCGGAAATTGTTCATGATAGCGCCAATAAAGACAAAGAACATATGGGGCTTACTTCTTGGAAGAACTCACCTGACGGACGAATCTTACAGTCGGATGTTGTAGTGGCAAAGAATTACCTATCAGAAAAAGAAATCCGGAGTTTGGAGCGTAACGTATCCGCTTACTTTGACTATGTAGAGCGGCTGCTTGAAGACGAAACTTTATTGGGGATGCAGGATTTTGCGGCAAGTATTGATGAATTCTTGAAGTTCAACCGCTATGAAATTCTGGAAGGGCATGGGCATATTTCCCATAGCACAGCTAAGAAAAAGGCGATTGGTGAATATAAAGAATTCGATAAGCATCAAAAAGTAGTATCGGATTTTGATAAAGTAATTAAGAAGATACAGGGAGAGCAGAAATGAGTGGAAGCAAAGAAAATGTGCCTAAGATAAGGTTCCCTGGATTTATTGATGCTTGGGAACAGCGGAAGTTCTCTGAAATTTTTATTTTTTTACAGAACAATTCATTGTCAAGAGCGGATTTAAATTATGAGAGAGGCTTAGTAAAAAATATTCATTATGGGGATGTGCTGATAAAGTTTGGCGAAGTTTTGGATGTAGAAACAGAGGAAATACCGTTCATTTCTAACAATGAATTTAAAACTAGTAGTGCATCATTATTACAGAACGGAGATGTCATAATTGCTGATGCTGCGGAAGATGAAACTGTCGGGAAATGCAGTGAAATCAAAGGAGTAGATGGTATGAGTGTTGTCTCAGGATTACATACGTTACCATGTAGACCTAGCAAGACATTTGCGACTGGTTATCTTGGATATTATTTAAATTCAAGCGCTTATCATGATCAGTTATTACCACTAATACAGGGTGCAAAAATTTCATCTATCTCAAAGTCGGCACTACAGAACACGGACATCATTTACCCAGATTCAGAAAAGGAACAACTACAAATTGGACGGTTTTTCCAAAACCTTGACCACCTCATCACCCTTCATCAGCGTAACTTAAATAACGTGCAAAATTTGAAGGCTGGACTGCTTCAAAAAATGTTCCCGAAAGATGGCGAAGATTATCCGGAAGTTCGTTTCCCCGGATTCACTGACGCTTGGGAACAGCGTAAGTTAAGTGAGGTTGTTAATTTTTTTGATGAGCAAAGAAAACCATTAGAGTCTGGGCTAAGAGAGTCAGGCCCATATCCGTATTATGGAGCATCTGGTATTATCGACTATGTGAAAGATTATTTGTTTGATGAAGAATTGATTTTATTTAGTGAAGATGGTGCAAATATTATAGATAGAAATTATCGTGTATGCTTCATGGCACGGGGAAAATACTGGGTTAACAACCATGCACATGTCCTAAAAAGCAAAGATAATTATTGCAATGGGTTCATATGTGAATCTTTGGAACGACTTGATTATGTTCAATATAATACTGGTACTGCACAGCCAAAGTTGAATCAGGAAGTCTGCCGGAATATTAATATTTTAGTTCCAAAGTTTGAAGAACAAGAGCGTATTTCAACTTATTTAGAAAGTCTCGACAACCTTATCACCCTTCATCAGCGTAAGCTGGAACACCTGCAAAAACAGAAGAAAGCTTTACTACAACAAATGTTTGTCTAGGAGGAAAATAACAGCATGAGTAATAATCTACAAACCATTACGACAAAACTGTGGGCGATGGCGAACGAGCTTAGGGGAAACATGGACGCCGCAGAATACAAGAACTATATTTTGGCTTTTATGTTTTATCGGTATCTGTCCGATTATCAAGAACGATATTTAATTGATAATAATGTTATTGATATGGCCACCGGTGAATCGATCAATAAAGTCTATTTAGAACAAGCCAACGGTGACGATTTGAATGACTACTTAGAAGATATTTCGTCAAGTTTAGGCTATGCTATTGCACCTCTTGATACTTGGGAGTCTTTAGTTCAAAAGATTGATAATAGCATGGTGATTCCTAGTGATTATCAAACTATTTTCGATAACTTTAATAAGAATGCTGAATTGAACAGAGAAGCCGTGAAAGATTTTCGTGGTGTGTTTAATGACATCAACCTCGGTGACTCTCGTCTTGGCTCTTCTACAAATGAACGAGCGAAATCACTTAACCGTATTGTAAAGCTTGTTGATGGTATTAATTACAAAGGTGAAGATGGCCAAGATATTCTTGGCGCCATCTATGAATATCTAATCGGTCAGTTTGCCGCAAGTGCAGGTAAAAAAGGTGGAGAATTCTACACACCTCATGAAGTCTCCATAATTTTAGCTAAAATCGTAACTGATGGTGTAGAAGAGTCAGATCATACATTTTCGGTGTATGACCCGACTTGTGGCTCTGGGTCATTGCTGTTAACAGTTCAAGAAGAGTTGCCTGGTGGAGATAAACCAGGGGCGATTAAATTTTTTGGTCAAGAAAAGAATACCACCACCTACAACTTAGCTCGTATGAACCTGATGATGCATGGGGTTTCATTTAATAATATGACTCTGTCTAATGCTGACACCCTGGAAAGGGATTGGCCTGATGGACCCGATGCCAAAGGAATTGACCAGCCGCGCTCTTTTGATGCCGTAGTTGCCAATCCTCCTTATTCTGCTCATTGGGACAATAGCGAAACGAAACTAAAAGATCCACGTTTTAGCGACTATGGTAAACTTGCTCCGAGAACTAAGGCGGATTATGCATTCATTTTACACAGCCTGTATCATCTGAATGATGCCGGAACAATGGCGATTGTATTACCGCACGGTGTCTTGTTCCGTGGTGCGGCAGAAGGTACAATCCGTCAAACCATCATTGAGAAAAACTACCTTGATACAGTGATAGGGTTACCTGCTAACTTGTTTTACGGTGTATCCATCCCAACGACGATATTAGTATTCAAGAAAAATCGTAAAACAAAAGAAATTTTGTTTATCGATGCAAGTAACGAGTTTGAAAAAGGTAAGAATCAAAATAAACTTACGGATAAAAACATCAATAAGATTATTGAAACTTACCGGAATCGTGTGGATGTAGATAAATACGCTCACGTGGCATTACTTAAAGAAATCAAAGAAAACGAGTTTAACTTAAATATTCCTCGTTACGTGGATGCGTTTGAAAAAGAAGAAGAGATTGACCTTGATGAAGTGAATAAACTATTAGAACAAGATAAACAAGAAATAGCTGCTCTTGAAGCTAAAATCCATGAACAGTTGAAATTATTGGGTATTGATGTGCCAAGAATCGGTTAAAATCTGCTAGGTCCTTTGCTTCCTGCTCAGGAGAATAATTTTCAGGGTAGCCTGCAAAGGATTCTATTTTTTTGTAGATTCTGCAGGGATATAACCTTCGATTTGCTGTCCGGTTACATCATAGAAGGTATACCTTGTATCCCTCAATGTTTCAGGCAGCTTTATCACAGTCATGCTCGGATTTACACGGTCGACTTTTTCGCTGATGGCTTCGCCACCGGAGGCGTGTCTGATTTCTGCCAGATTCTCGTTGTTGCTCAATACAACGTCATAATATTTGTTGGAGGGGGCGATGAGCAATCCTAGAACGATACGGTCCTGAACCAGAGCCTGCCCTTTATGGATGGTTCGACTGAGGAGCTGGTATTCTCCGGCTTTAAATTGAAACAGGCCGGCACCGATGTCCGATTGTTCCGTCTTTCCATCGGCAAGGAAGCCGATGATATACAGTCCGTTATCCATCTCATAAGTGGAGAAGCAGTATGCGGAGAAGGAAGAAAGCCCTAACATGGAGGCGACCTCCTGATCTGTCAGACTAAAGCCATTTCGGTCCCCTATCTCCTCTAATCTAAAGAGCCAACGAATGTGGCGGTTGTCCTCAGTATCATACCCTAATGCCCATAGTACATCGCCATTCTTGAGTTGAATTACCAAATAGAAGGTGTGATTAGCATCGTTTGCGTCGGCACGATAAATTAATTTGGCTTGGTCGATTGCTTCATGAGCCTTGTTATTGAGTGGATTGAACAGTGTATATAACTGCTGTCTGCTGATTTTATAAGGGTTTAATCCTTTGTGCATGATCCAATCTTCATCTGTGATTTGTTTACTGTAAAGCACATAGTCAGATGAAATAGAAAACTGAGGTGCAGTATCCAATGTATAACCAAAGGAGTACATTGGCGCTTGGTATAGTATTTCTTCAACACGATAGGAAGAACCGTTAAAGGTCGTTGAAGACTTTGGGTTTGTCATCAGTCCCACATAGAGAGCAACCACTATGAACACGGCGATAGCTATAACCCAAAACGTAGGCTTCCTGTAATTGAGCACGTTTTTTATTCTGCTCTTGGTGTCCCCTTCGCCGAAAGCAAGGGGAATACCGCTAATAATGTGTCTGCCGGTGGCAAGTGCTAACAGCGAAGAAGAATAGTCCTTTTTTACATCATTGCCAAGGCGTCTGATGACCGCTTCGTCGCAAGACATCTCCATGTCCTTCCCGCTTAGGATAAATGCAACCCAAACTAAAGGGTTGAACCAGTGGACGCAGAGCACAAGGAAACTGAGCATCCTGATTACGTGGTCAAAGCGCCGAATATGTATCTGTTCATGCAAAAGGATATACTGCTTTTCATCAAGGGAAAGGGCTTTAGGTAGATAGATTTTCGGACGAATGATCCCTAATACAAAGGGTGTATTCAAATGCTCCGCAAGGTAAACATTTTCCTTTTCATGGACGGCATTTTTCAGTCGGTTTTGAAGCCGTAGCAGCGAAACTACACTATAAAGCAAAAGCACAGCAATACCGGCAAGCCACACGAATTCTCCGATAAACGTCCATATTTGCATCGGGTTCACACTGGCCCCGAGGGAAGGAGCAGGCAGCGAGGAGTTTACGGCATTATCAATTCCCGCGATTCCCGTCTTGATTTGAGGGGTCTGTGCATACAGAATTTTATGGGAAATAGGGGTAGGATTACTAGGTAGTAGGCTCAGCAAGCTTTCAAAGGAGAAGGGGAAAACCAGCCGAAACAGCACGACGCTCCACAAGGCATAAGAAAAAATCTTAGGCGCTTTTTTGAGAGGAAGCTTAGCGACAAGCACAAATAGGATCACAATGCTAGCTGTGAAGCTCATATTGAGTATTTGCAAAAATAAATTGTCCAGCAAGATTATTCCTCCTTGTGCTCATTGATTAATTGCTGAAGCTCATTGATTTCCCGGTCACTTAGCTTGTTACGACGGGTAAAGGCAGCGAAAAACTGGGGCAGGGAACCGTCAAAGGTTTCGTTTATAAATTGCTCTCCTTGTGCAGCTTTGAATTCATTTTTACTCATTAGCGCGACAACTGTTCCGCTCTGATTTTCAAAGATATTCCGCTCACACAGCCGTTTGAGCATTGTATATGTTGTGGTGCGTTTCCAGGAAAATGCAACAGCACAAAGCTCTGTAAGAGCACGGGAGTTGATTGGTTCGTTTGCCCAAATCAAGTCAGCGAACTGTTGTTCCATTTCCCCGAGCTTGTATTGTTCCAAGGGAAGACCTCCTGTCGAATGATATTAGACAAATATAGTCTAATGCATTTAGACAGAGCTGTCAATGAACAGATAGGAAGAAATTTGACGGAATTAAGAAGGACAGATATCACACCAATCAGGAGACACATTTACCTTAACGAATTGGAGGCTCCCTAGGTTTTTCTAGGAAGCCTCCAATTTTGATAATTAATGACCTACCCCAAGGTACAAGGATTCGCTGAAGAGTAATTGTCAATTTCACCCTCCATACCTTGTCCGCATACTCTATCATTATACGGATTAAAGAAAGGACGGGTATGTGGAGTGAATGATTTATCGGTCGAACGAACACCACAGGTGATTGCGACTGAAATAAATATGATTGTCCACCAAACCAAAAAGATCCTCCTGACCAACGCCATTGAAATTGGCCGCCGTCTGAAAGAAGCGAAAAGCTTGGTCGAGCATGGGGAATGGGGAAAGTGGCTAGAAGAGTCCGTAAGCTACTCCCAGAGTACTGCCTGTAGACTGATAAGGATCTGCGAGGAGTATGGGGCAAGTTTACCGGACGGGTCGGGCACGTCAAATTTGGCACCAGTGCCAAATTTGACATACACCCAAGCCCTTCTCCTATTGGGTTTGCCAGAAGGTGAGCGGGAGGAATTCATTGCTAAGAACGATGTGGCTACCATGACGAAACAGGAGCTACAACAGGCTCTGAGGGATAGAGATCACACTAAGCAGGAGAAAGAGCAGATCCCTCAGGAAAACAAAATAGGTAATGCCCCTCCGGCAAGCAATAACGCCTTGCCGACTCACAATCTCCCAACGGAGATTGATCCTAACGCTCCTGCTAAGTATGTGGAACGTTGTGATGCCTGTTGTAAAACCATCAGCACCACCTTCTTCGAGCTGACGACAGCACTTACCAATCTGACGCATCTTGATGCGAGGTTGAAAGAGGAAAAAAGAAAAGAGGCCCAGAAGCTGCTTGAATCCATTGCTGAGACGATTAAGGAGTGGCCGCCCGCCCCAAAACCCCTAAAATTCATCCGTTGATTTCGGAACCTTTCGCAGGACAAGTCCATAGTATGTTTGTAGGACAACTTAGCTTGTCACTTTGGTGAAAGGAGAGATTATATTGCCTGTTGTTGCTACACCATCCGGGGCGGCTCTGGTATTGGTTTATCAGACTGGCCTCAGTCCCACCGGTGATCCGGTCACTAGGCAGCGGACCCTGAACAATATTGCCTATGATGCCTCTGAACAAGCTGTCTATGATGCGGCTAACGCCATCTTCAGCCTTTCCGAGTATACCCTCTTGGACGTCTATTTCCGCAGAACTCAGGAATTAATCGACGAGGTGTAAGCTTGGGAAAAATACAAGGGAAGGGAGGTGCTTCATTTGGCTGTGACTACGACCAGAACAGGAAGGCTATCCTTCACAACCAGCGACGGGAACACGTTCACGATAACGGTTCCCCAACCACGTGAGGATATTATTTTGAATGATGCCATGGACGTCATGAATTCGGTAATTGCCGGCGAGATATTTTTAACGGCACACGGCACCCTTTCAGGGATAAGGGATATAAAGGTCATCGACACAACGACCAGTGATCTCTATGATCCTCCGCAAGGGTAAGCGGGCAATGTCTGCTTAAAGGGTGAAGAGCGGGATAGAGTTTTTACAAGCAAGGCACCCTATGCTATAAATAGCGTAGAGTGCCTTACTTGATGGATGGGTGAAGGAACTTGTCCCCAGCCATTAGCTTCGGATATTTTCTGACGAAATCATGATTATCTATTCTCGATTCCAACAATCATCAGTGAAGGATGTTCTACTAGGTTATAATCAATAGGCGAAAATAGGCGACTATAAAAATCATGAGTCATCCGCACATAAGGACGAGTTGGGAAGTTGGGATTTTGTTTTACCACATTACCCCGTTGTCCGTTGCTTAAGCGGACTCCTGTCCCAGTGGGATAGGGAGTAATGCATTTAGGAAAGACCTTCTGCACTAATAATGGTTCAAAGAGCCAATCAGAATTGGCAATTAAATATTCATAAGCCTCATAGGGCTGATGGGCGTTGCGATAAATTCTTTTGCTGGTAAGTGCTTCATATACATCCGCAACAGCTGTTACTCTCGCATATTCATGGATTTGAGTTCCTTTTAACCCCCTCGGATAGCCGCTACCATCCCAGCGTTCCTGATGTTGAAGGGCTACATGAGCTGAGACAATATTGATATCACGGTTTTTTCGTAGAATCTGGAACCCGTATTCCGAATGCTTCTTGATCTCATCGAACTCCTCCAGCGTTAAAGGCCCCACTTTATTGAAGATTTCTTCTGGAATCTTGATCTTTCCTACATCATGCATGAGTACACCCATTCCGAGCTCAAATAATTTATTATCTGACCAACCCATGGAAATCCCCATAAGTAAAGCAATAATCGTTGTATTTACAGAATGATGAAAGGTATAATCGTCATGCCCTTGAATCTCAATTATATTACCTAGTAATCCTTTGTTATCAAGAAGGTCGCCGATGATATTTCGAACAGCATTCTTAACCCCATCCAACTTACCTGAACGAAGCCGTGACTCATCGATATTCTTACTTAAGTTAAGAATAGCTGCGTAAGCAACTTCACGAGTCTTTAAGGACACAGCTGAAGTTATCTCAACATCTTCAAAAGTTGCATCCTCGATGAACATCGTATCTAAACCCAGGCGAGCTAATTTATCGATATAACTTCTTGATAGTGTTATTCCCGCCTGTAAAAGTACTTTGCCATTAGGTGCTATCAAAGGTCTTGCAAGCACAGAACCTTCAACTACATACGCAATATTCACCAAACGCATTTATATTACCCCAGTTCAGTTTATAATAATTCCTTATAATGTTATAAATTTATAGTATATAGAAATTCGCCAAGAATTTCCCAAATCCTCTTGAAATTTGTAAACTATTGCAATTATTGTTTAAAAGGAGATTTACTCAAAGAGCACCAGAACATTAAGTATTTCTTAAGATTTTCCTAAGCTAAAAACTATAAAATGGATTTTCTGCTTTGCGGTATAATAAGTATGGGGGTAAATGCTTAAAAGAAAGAAGATGACGTTTTGGCTGCCAATATTTTAGTGGTTGATGATGAACAAGCTATTGCGGATTTGGTTGAAGTTTATTTAAAAAATGAGAACTATAAAATCTTTAAATTTTATAAGGGCAGGGATGCCCTTAACTGTATAGAAAATGAAAAACTAGACCTTGCCATCTTGGATGTCATGCTACCGGATATTGATGGCTTTTCAATCTGTCAACAAATCCGAGAAAAGCATAATTTCCCCGTTATCATGCTGACCGCCAAAGAAGAAGAAATCGATAAGATTACCGGGCTGACCTTAGGGGCGGACGACTATATCACTAAGCCGTTTCGCCCTTTGGAGCTTATTGCCCGTGTGAAGGCACAGCTACGGCGATTTACAAAATATAATTCTACTGAGCAAAACAAGGATGAACACTTGATTGCCTTTTCCGGCTTGGTATTGGACATGGATACTCATGAATGTACCCTGAATGAGAAAAAGCTATCTCTCACCCCTACAGAGTTTGCCATTCTTTGGTTTCTTTGTTCCAATCGTGGACGGGTGGTTCGATCAGAAGAATTATTCCAAGAAGTATGGAGCGACAAGTATTTCACCAATAGCAATAATACGGTAATGGTTCATATCCGACATTTGCGAGAAAAAATGGGCGATAATGCAGAACATCCTAAATATATCAAAACCGTATGGGGGGTTGGCTATAAAATTGAAAAGTAAAAGCGATATAAGAAAGAATGACTATTCGAGATTGAAAAGGAAAGTATTTGGGCAAATGCTTCTGATTACAATCGTTGCTGTCGTGTCTGTATTTCTTTTGCGCTTTCTTCTGTGGGGAGAGATCGGCAATCTTATCGTTAAAATGTTAATCAGCACGTTTCGTTTTCGAGATTGGGAGGCACATACAGTCTATCAGTTGATGATTCGTAATAACTTAGATATGATTCTTTTTCTTGTAATCCTCATCTTCTTAGTTATCCTTTTTCGGTTTTCCGTTTCTTGGTTCACAAAATATTTTGATGAAATTAGCTCCGGCATGGATAAACTCACGGAGGGATCCGCTGCAGATATTACCTTAGCACCGGAATTGGATTTTATGGAGAAAAAGCTTAATCAGATAAAAGACAACTTGGAAAAACAACAGAAAGCCGCCCTTGAGGCCGAGCAGCGCAAAAACGATTTAGTCGTTTACTTGGCTCATGATATAAAGACACCGCTGACCTCCGTTATAGGCTACCTAAGTCTTCTGGATGAAGCTCCGGATATGCCTTCTGAACAGAAGGCGAAATACGTCGGTATTACCTTGGAAAAAGCTTATCGCTTAGAGCAGCTTATCAATGAGTTTTTTGAGATCACCAGATTTAATCTGCAAACTATTGTTTTAAGCAAAGAAGAAATCAAATTGCTGTTCATGCTCGAGCAGATGGCTGATGAATTCTATCCCATGCTGGCCCCCCAAGGAAAGCAGGTGACAGTTAAGGTGCCTGACGCTCTCACTCTGTGGGGAGATGCTGACAAGCTGGCCCGTGTGTTCAATAACATCCTGAAAAATGCGATAGCCTATAGCTATGAAGACAGCGTCATCGATATTTCCGCCAGGGAGCAGGATGAAGATATCGTAATAACGTTTACGAATCAAGGTAACCCTATCCCTCCAGAAAAACTGCAAACAATATTTGAGAAGTTTTTCCGGTTGGACACTTCTCGTTCTACCATTACAGGCGGTGCCGGGCTGGGACTGGCTATTGCCCAAGAAATCGTCAACGCCCATGGCGGCAATATTTTCGTACAAAGTAATTCCGAGAAGACTGTATTTACAGTCGTGCTTCCGCAGAAGTAAGCAAGGGGTGTCGCAAAACTACTTTTTTAAAGTAGCTTGCGATGCCCTTTTTAGATTCGGTTTTTGAAGGAGAATCTTTTTAATACGATTTCCATCAATAGGCCATTTCTTAGTGGGTTCTGTAGCCAAAAGTTACTCACTATCGTTTGGAGACAGAACCTTTCTTAAAAAATAAAGTACTTCAAAAAGGGATGGAGGAAAGGTCTTAAAAATGGGTAAAACACCAAAAACATACCGGCGTAGGCGCAGGCCAGATAGAACCATGCCTCTCCACGAAGGAGCAAGGGGGTTGTTTCAAGCTGGGTACTTTGGACAGCAACCTTGTCCTGTAATTTTGCTAAATGCTCATGCATCAGTCTGAAAATAAGCCAGCCGAGTACTGCTCCGAGAGTATTCATCAGTAAATCATCGATATCGGTTATTCTACTATTGAACAATTGGCTTAATTCTATGATCAAGGAGAATGCCAGACCGGATAATGCGGTTTGCCATAACACCTCATAATTTTTCCAAATACAGGGAAGAAGAAATCCAAGGGGAACAAAAAGCAACATATTCTCTATATAGGGGCGAACACCCTCCGACAGCCAAAAAAATGGAATCAGATTAATCTCTGTCGGTGGGAAACTAAATCCCCCAGCTGTTATTATGCCAAAGCTGTTCTGAAGAAGATCCTTTATGGAAGGAATACCCGTAAGGCTTAACACCCCAGCAAGGTAATACATAAAGATACAAACGATTCCCATATGTTCAATTGACAGTTTATAGCCCATCTTTTTACCCTGAGAGGTTAGTAGGAAATAGTAGGGGACCAAGAATGGCAAAGTACTAATAAACCAAGTAAGCGACGATATAATAATCCTTAAAATAAACATTAAAATCATACTGATCACGCAAGGCACCTCCGTTGTAATGACTTGTCTATTATAGGATATTAAAAAAAGTAATGCCTTAACAAAACCTTAAGATAGGGTGATTTTCTCCTTAATTCGAAACTCCCGAGACCTTGATAAGACAATCTTAAGAAGTTCATAAGCTGAAATTCCAACATCGCTTCTTGTTCTGTGGTTGAATACTATCAGCAAAGAATAAGGAGCTGTTAAATATGGTCCGAAAAGTAAGAAAGAAAAAGCAAGGAATACCCCTATCTAGGGCACTTCCTTTGCTGGTTATCATGGCTGCTATTGTTTATGGATTTATCTTGACTCCAGGAACCCCACCCATTTTTGAAGAGGAATATAACGATAAAACCTCGTCATATTCTTCTATAAAGTTAAGTCCTGATTCTTCTGAAGATAGAACAAGACCGGTTTCTCCGTCAAAGAGAAAAACCGATCCTGCTGTTTTCATATCTCCCAATAAGTTGAAAAGTCCTTGTGCGATTCTTGTTCGATTAAAGGATCATACCATTCAGCTAGACAATAGAAGCTCAGAAAAAGTCTATCCTGCTTCTTTAACTAAAATGATGACAGCCCTTGTGGCGATAGAAAATTTACCTAATCTGAAGGAAAAGATTAGACTAACCCATACTGCCTTTCAGGGAATGGACGAGGCAGATGCATCAATGGCTGGTTTCCAACCGGGTGAGCAGGTCAGGGCAATCGATCTGTTATATGGGGTAATGCTACCGAGTGGCGCGGAGTGCTGTATTGGACTTGCTGATCAGATTGCGGGATCAGAGCAGGATTTTGTTAAATTGATGAATCAGAAGGCGGCAGATATAGGTATGAAAAGTACCCATTTTGAAAATGCCACCGGGCTTCACCATGAAAACCACTATACAACAGTCAACGATCTGGCTATTCTCCTCAGCTATGCCTTGCAAAATGATACTTACCGAGAAATCTTTACTTCATCCCGTCATTCCATACCACCGACGAATAAGCACCCTGACGGGATAACCTTATACAGTACCCTATTTGAAGAACTCAACCATCAAGATATTAGGGGTGGAGAAATATCAGGAGGAAAAACGGGATATACCCAAGAGGCCGGCCTCTGTCTCGCGAGTCTCGCCCAAGTGGGTAAACAGGAATATATCCTGATTACAGCCGGTGCGCAAGGGGATCACTATTCAGAGCAGTATAATTTTACCGATGCTTTAGCTGTGTACGGCAGCATTAGTTCGACGGCTATTGATTAAAGCAACACAAGTGTTGTTTTCTTCTATCTTATCAGCTGTGTTGACAGCAAAAGGCGATAAAAGAGTAAAAATTTGGTATAATCAAAAGGGGAGAATATAAAAATTAGGAAGGTGAGTCCATGGGGCATATTACAAGTAAAGATGCCTATAAGAATTTAGAAGAAAGAATCAATTGGTTTACACATGGGGCGCCGCCCTCGGCCAGTTTGTATGCTATTTTGCAGGTTCTCTATACAGAAACTGAAGCCAGAAGGGTAGCACTATTGCCCGTTCGACCATTTACTGCAAAACAAGCAGCAAAGATTTGGTCTATCAGTGAAGGGAAAGCCGAAGCTTTCTTAGAGGGTCTTTGCCAGAAGGCGCTACTTGTGGACTCCTTTTATAACGGGGTACGTCAATTCGTCATGCCACCTCCCATGGCAGGGTTTATCGAATTTGCCTTGATGCGTACAAGAGGCGATATTGATCAGAAATATTTAAGTGAGCTGTATTATCAATATATGAATGTTGAAGAAGATTTTGTAAAGGACTTATTTTTCGCGACTGAGACGCGTCTGGGTCGAGTTTATGTGCAGGAGCCTATGTTGACGAATGCTAACACCATTCATATTTTGGACTATGAAAGAGCAAGCCATATTATTGAGGATGCAACTCATATAGGCCTTGGAATGTGTTATTGCCGTCATAAGATGTCACATGTGGACCAACCCTGTGCAATAGATGCCCCTTGGGATGTTTGCCTCACCTTTGGCAATGTTGCTCGTTCCCTTGCCGAACATGGGCAGCATGCGAGATTAATTGATAGGCAAGAAGCTATGGATGTATTAGAACGTTCTTATGCAGCTAATCTTGTGCAAATAGGTGAAAATGTTCGTGAAACCCCAGCGTTTATTTGCAATTGCTGCGGTTGTTGTTGTGAAGCCTTGCAAGCGGCCAGAAAATTTAGCCCCATGCAGCCAGTGGCTACGACCAATTACATACCGAAGATTTCGGAAGAATGCATAGGCTGTGGACAATGTGAAAAGGTATGTCCAGTATTAGCGATTTCCATGTCAAAGAACACAGAAGGCAAGAAGGTAGCTCAAGTAGATCATGAAGTATGCCTTGGCTGTGGTATTTGTGTGCGAAGCTGTTCTAGAAATTCCATTGAATTAGTGCGAAGAGAGGTTCAAATCATTACACCAGTGAATAGTACCCACCGATTTGTCCTGCAAGCCATTGAAAAAGGAACTCTCCAAAATCTTATCTTTGATAACCAGGCCTTTGCTAACCATCGTGCGATGGCTGCAGTACTTGGAGTTATTCTTAAATTACCGCCATTAAAGCAGATGGGGGCTAGCAAGCAGTTTAAATCCATTTATTTAGATAAAATGCTATCTAGTAAAAGTAAGCAAAATTGAAAGGAACTCAATCATCTCATCATAAGAAATTAATAAGAATTTCATAAGGAAAATTCAAACATCACCTGTCTGATTTCGGTAAGATGAGATTGCCGAATCGGACAGGCTTCGATATGAAATACCAAGAAAACAAAGTGTTTAATCTGCGTCTTGCCGCGGAGCCCGTCAATGGTCTGATAATCTAGTTGTGCAAAGTTGCCGAGATAAGAATATGAAGGGGTATTTGCAGGCAGCAAAGAGATAAAGTGCTATTTGGCGGTAGACAAAGATGGAGAGTAGCCCTATTAGCTAATTATATAGATATTTATTGACAAATTAGCTAAAATATGAATAATAGTATGTAAATAGCTAATAGGGGGGGATTATTCTGAGAGTTCCTTCGACAGAGGTCCAGAACAATTTTGGCAAATACTTAAAGTTTGTGGAGGTCAACGAAGAAATCATCGTGACCAAGAACGGCAGGGATATTGCCAGAATCCTGCCCTGTGATGACCCGAATAAAAGCCTTTTGGCGGAAGAGGCCGTGGACTATGAAACCCATGAGGGAAGGGTGACCTATGAAGAGTTTCTGGAACTGGTGGAGGCTTCCGATCAGCGGTTTGAGCTGATCGACGGCGTCATCTACAATCTGGCGTCCCCCTCATACGAGCACCAATACGCCGTTCGCGAGATATTTGGTACGTTTTATAACTGGTTTAAACAGAAAAAGTGTATCCCCCTCACTTCGCCTTTTGATGTTACCCTTTTTAAAGCGCAGGACAACATCTGCGTTGTGCAGCCGGATATCATCATTATCTGTGACCAGGATAACATGGACAAAAAAGGGAAGTACAAAGGAGTCCCAACTTTGGTGGTTGAAGTTCTTTCCAGGTCCACCAGAAGCAAGGATCTTCTGAAGAAGCTGGAGCTTTACCGGCAATGCGGAGTGAAGGAATATTGGATGGTTGATCCGAAAAATAAGCTGGTCAATGTTTATGTGTTTGATCAGAATGAAATATCTGACATCATAGCCTTTCAGAAAGGCGCCCATGAATATGTAGATTCAGTATGTTTCAATGGTTTGAAGGTCGCCTTGACGGATCTGTTTTTATAGAAATTCCGTACAAATTCGCTAAAATCTTACCCAGTATATCCAGACCTTTGTGCAAAACCCAGGCAGTTGATGGGCGTCGAACGCTACCATCATCCAAAAATAAGAGCAAAAGAATTGTTCCAATAAGAAATTAAGTTTATAATGTTTTTGTGATCTATGGCTGGAGGGCTAAGAGAATCGGATCATAAATAATAACTGAAGGAGCTGTTGTTTATGTTGAATAGAATAATGGATATTGTAATTAAGGGAGGGGTATACGAATAATCGAGTATAAACCTCCCATAAAGGCATGGTAGCAAGCAGCTTTTAGGAGGAAAATATAAATTGAGTAAAATCGACATGGGAAATATCGGGCTCATTTCAAGGTTTGTGAATGAGGCTACACTATATGAGGGGCTGTATATTGGGAGAATAGCTTCTCAATCTAAAGGCCTCTATAAGGTTATAACCGAAAATGGTGAGTTAACCGCAGAGGTTTCAGGAAAGTTACGCTTTGATGCAAATACAGTATCAGATTACCCTGCCGTCGGCGATTTCGTCATGGTTGACAGAAATCAAGATAGGGAAGGAAAGCCAATTATCCACCACGTTCTGACAAGAAAAAGTGTTTTTGTCAGAAAAGCTGCGGGGACATCCAATGCTGAACAAGTGGTGGCCGCCAATATTGATACAGTATTCATCTGTATGTCCCTTAATAATGATTTCAATGTTCGCAGAATTGAGCGTTACCTGGCGATTGCCTGGAACAGTGGGGCAATTCCGATTATCGTGCTTACCAAAGCCGATTTATGCCTTAATCTTCCTGAGAAATTGGCAGAGCTTGATTCTGTGGCGATGGGAGTAGATGTTGTTGTCACTTCCAGTATGAGTGAGGACGGTTATCTCTCGGTCAAAGGTTATATTGGCAGAGGAAAAACTATTGCCTTCATTGGCTCATCAGGTGTTGGGAAATCTACCCTGATCAATAGACTCATTGGTGAAGAGATTATTGAAACCAAGGGAATTAGAAATGATGACAAGGGAAGACATACCACCACCAGACGGGAGATGTTTATTTTTCAGGATGGCGGAGTAGTTATTGATACCCCAGGAATGCGAGAAATCGGAATTGAAAGCGCCGATTTGTCAAAAACCTTTGCAGATGTTCATGAGCTATCTCAAAAATGCCGCTTTAGCGATTGCACCCATACCAATGAGCCAAACTGTGCCGTACTAGAGGCCATAAATTCCGGTTTCTTGGCAAAGGACAGATTCGAAAGCTATTTAAAACTCAAGAAAGAAATTAAGTATGATGGTTTGGACTCCCGGGAGATCGAAAATGTCAAGCTTAATGAAATGTTTAAAGAAATGGGTGGAATGAAGAATGCACGCAAGTTTTTAAAAGAGAAGAAGAAGTTTAAGTAATTTAGCGTTGCAGAAATTATTGCTAACGAATAATTCAAATACTGCCCCGCTACCTGTCGGCTTGAGCCGATAGGTAGCGGGGCTTTTTTGGAGAATATAATTTGGTTGCTCGTCTCCTTCAGGGGCATGGATGATGCCCATGAACTGCTTTACTTACCTTAACTGGCGTTTGAATTCTTTGTACCAATGCGTTGCTAATCCGTGACGCAGATAATCAGTACTACAGAGTACCGGATTAAAAATATAACTGAATAGTGAAGGTGATAGTTTAGGCGGCTCATTAACATTTGTAACCATCTATTCAGTAAGAGTTATCTATTGAATTAGCGACCAATCGTATTGTTTAACTTCGCACGATATTTTTCTTGCCAAGTTTTCGAGTCCTTTACTAGTTCATCGCAAAAAGCGGCAACGTCCTCACCCGTGAAGTCAGTGACTTTTTTTCCTTCTACTGCACATTCCTCTAAGAGGTCGAGAATACCTCCAAAGATACGGCTTATATCCTTCCAGTCGGTGAGGCCACCAGAGGTATATAGGTATTTCTTAATTGCGTCGTAAGCGTTACGGTACTCACTCGGAAGTGCCTTCGCACGCGCTTCCAGAGCCTTCCATTCCCGCTTGTCATCGAGACTTCCAATGATTTTCTCAATAATATTCATATTATTTCTCCTTTTGATTAGATTTTATTTGCTTTAAGTTCGTTAATTTTGCTTGAGATGAAATCCCATTTTTCCCAAAAAATCTCTCGTTGTGCTTGACCTGCCGTGTTGAGTGTATAAAATTTTCTCGGCGGTCCCATAGTGGATGCTTTTTTCTCGATGTTCACCAGATTGTTTTTCTCAAGCCGCATAGTAATCGTATAAACTGTGCCTTCGACGACATCAGTAAAGCCAAGTTCTCGTAGCAATTGTGTAATTTCATAGCCATAAGTTTCGCCACGGCCGATGATTTCAAGCACACAACCCTCAAGCACCCCTTTCAACATTTCCGTAATCTTTTCCATTTTGCCACCCCCTTTTGTTGTCTATAGGTCTATTCAGTATTCTGTAGCACAGGTATTTAGCGTTATGGGTAATTGGTATTACGTACTACTGGTATATAGTATAACGGAATAGACTCGGTGTCAAGAATTGATGATGGCTAAGACTTGTTTAAAAACTTGACATGAAACCGAACTTCTGCCAAAAATGTGGTGGTCGTATTGTAGGGGTGAAATAAGTTTTTCAATTGAGGAAAGAAAAAGTAGGAGGTTTATTTAGGGAAATAATAGAATTTATTGTTAATAGAATGCTATAATGTTATGAATTAACACTCTAGGCTTATTTATGCTGGGGGTACATAGATGGATGAGAACAAGAAATATGCAATATCATTATTTGGTGAATTTGTCGATAAATCTACGGAAAATGAATTCTTAGAACATAGTATGAACAGCTACTCAAAATCGATAGGCGTTGTGGCGCTGATTTTTGGTCTTATCTCAATGCTCTTTCTATCTACCGATTATTATGATGTCGCAAGACCCATTTCATTTTTAATTATTACAGCGCTTAGGGTCTTTTTCCTTATTGCTTCAATAGCCATTTTCTTTATCGCCAAGCAAGAAACCAAATTTACAGGTTTCATTTATCTTATAACTGTGTATGAGTCCATTGCAGCTCTAACATTTCTTCTAATATTAGGACAATATGATAGCCTTAGTTACTTAAGTGTTTTAAGTCTAATGGCAGTTACCTTAGCCATATATATCCTACCTAATAAAATGAAGTTTTGTCAGCTTATCTCAATCGCTATGAGCCTACTGTTTTTTCTTTACCCTGGGCAAAAAATTGAAGGTCTCGTTGAATATGATTTGTATAAGCTTATGGCATATCAGAGTATTTTGTTGACTTACTGCAATATAAATTCCAGTCTTACCAACTCCTATAAAAGAAAACAATTTACGGGAAGTAAAGAGCTACTAGCCTTATCTGTAACGGATCCCTTAACAGGTATTTATAACAGGACGAAGTTTGATGAAGAAGTCGATCGGTGGATGAATTTCTCTCATAGATAGGGCAACCCTCTTTCTTTAGCTATCCTTGATATAGATGATTTTAAAAAGGTAAATGATAGCTATGGACATCTGGTGGGGGATAGCGTTATTAAAAAGATTGTCACCATAATCAAAAGGTCATTACGCAATACAGATGTATTTGCTAGATGGGGAGGAGAGGAGTTCGTGATTCTACTTCCGAATACAGAAGTGCGGCACGCAGGAGAAATGGCTGAACGAATGCGACTATGTATACTAAATGATCTGATTGAAACGGACATGATTATCAGCTGTAGTTTTGGTATAGCAATACTAAATGAGGGAGACACGGCACAATCACTACTGAATAGGGCAGATGGTCTGCTTTTACAAGCAAAAGCCAGTGGGAAGAATAGAGTTGTGATTCAATAAGTAAGGTGGGAAGTTTAACATGGAGATTGAGGTATAGAGAACGTAGTATTATTTATTAAGTAATTTTAGAATAGGAATAAGGTCATCATAAGAAATTAATAAGAATTTCATAAGGGAAAGTTCAAACATCACCTGTCTGATTTCGGTAAGATGAGATTGCCGAATCGGACAGGCTTTTTTATTCCGGAAAGGGGTCCAACATGAAAAGAAAAAGGGTTACACAGTTGTTTCCATTTTTAATACCGGTCCGCAAGACACAAAGAAAATTATTCTTTTATATCAAGATGTACTTTGATCGAAACCACTATGCAAAAGCAAAATCTCCAGAGTTTTTACCTTATAGCATCTATGAAACCAAGTCGAAACTTCTTAATGAAAACACAGGCTTCGATATGAAATACCAAGAAAACAAGGTGTTTAATCTGCGTCTTGCCGCGGAGCCCGTCAATGGTCTGATAATCCGCCCTGGTGAAACATTTTCATTTTGGCAGGTTGTGAGATATGCCGAGAGAAATGAGCGGTATAAGTATGGTTTGTGCGTAGTCAATGATGAATTGATCACGGTGCCGGGAGGCGGTTTGTGTCATCTCAGCAATTTGCTGTTCTGGGTGTTTCTGCATGTTCCCCTCACTATTGTCGAACGGCATCCTCATGGGATTAAGGATTTTCCTTCTCCTGATGAGGATGAACCGGATAGTGTGGACGCGACGATTAACGAAGGGTGGTTGGATTTGAAAGTAAGAAACAATACCAGTCTTACCTTCCAGATTGAAATATCCTTCGATGAGTCTTTCATTTATGGCCGTATTTTTGTGGATCAAGCCGAAGGGTATAGTTACGAAGTCATTAACCGAGATAAGAGTTTTTTTAAAAAGGGTGGAAAGACCTTTGAGCGGGTTTCTGTTTGCAGGCAGGTGATAGACAACAAATCCCAACAGGTTATTTCCGAAAACCTGCTTTATACGGATATATTTGAAATCGGATATGCGCTTCCAGAAGGAACTGTTATAGAAGGTGAAGAGGATGGATACGATGATTAATTCCTCAAACATGAAAGGAGAAAGCAGTATGAATCGATTGAAAATCGCCATTATCTTCGGAGGTTGTTCTGAAGAACATTCCGTTTCCGTTAAATCTGCCCAAGAGGTCGCTAAAAACCTTGATCTCGAAAAGTATGAGCCCTACTATATCGGAATTACGCAAAATGGTGTCTGGAAGCTTTGTCACTTCCCTGAAGCAAATTGGGAAAATAGTTGTTGTCTTCCGGCTATGCTGGCACCGGACAGTGGGGTACACGGCTTGATTGTTTTGGAGCAGGGAAAATACAAGATGATACCTTTGGATATGGTGTTTCCTGTTCTGCATGGCAAATTTGGCGAGGATGGTGCCATACAAGGTTTGTTGGAGCTTTCCTGCATCCCATATGTAGGCTGCGATATCCAAAGTTCTGCTCTGTCTATGGACAAATCCCTTGCTTATATCGTCGCCGGAAACGCGAGAATTGCGACCCCGAATTTCTGGACGTTTACGGAGAACGAGGATATGGACCCCGACCGGTTTATTTACCCCGTTTTTGTTAAGCCGGCCCGTTCGGGGTCATCTTTTGGGGTTACTAAGGTATGCCGAGAAGAAGAATTGCTAAGTGCGGTGGAAATCGCCAGACAGTATGATTCGAAGGTGCTGATTGAAGAGGCTGTCGTCGGTAGTGAGGTAGGATGTGCGATATTTGGGGACGATCCGGATTTGACTGCAGGAGAAGTAGATCAAATTTCACTATCGCATGGTTTTTTTAGAATCCATCAGGAGAGTGAGCCTGAAAACGGTTCCGAAAACTCAACAATCATCGTTCCCGCTGATATTTCGACGGAGATGCGCTTGCATATCCAGGAGACGGCTAAAGCCATCTATCGTGCTTTGGGATGCAGGGGACTGGCGCGAGTGGATATGTTTCTGAAGGAAGATGGGGAAGTAATTCTAAACGAGGTAAATACGTTGCCTGGAATGACCTCGTACAGCCGTTTTCCGAGAATGATGGCAGCCGCAGGGCTAACTTTTGCCGAAGTGATCGACCGAATCGTTGCATTAACCTTGGAAGGGAAAAGACGATGAACAATGGTTTTGCCTATGTCGACGAGTTTGTATCCGGAATACGTTGGGATGCAAAATACGCCACTTGGGATAACTTCACCGGCAAGCCGGTGGACGGGTATGAAGCTAACCGAATTGTCGGTACGAGAGCATTGTGCGCGGCCCTGAAAATAGCACGGAAAAACGCCGCATCCTTGGGCTTTGGCCTGCTCCTTTGGGATGGTTATCGCCCGCAATGTGCCGTAGATAGTTTTCTGCGCTGGTCAAAACAGCCGGAAGATGGCCGGATGAAGCGAAAACACTATCCCAATATTCACAGAGCCGAGATAGTTGAAAAAGGATATGTGGCCGCCAAGTCGGGACATAGTCGGGGTAGCACAATAGATTTGACGCTTTATCACTTAGCTGACGGTTCACTTGTGCCAATGGGCGGTGACTTTGATTTGATGGATTCTGTCTCACATCATGGAGCAAAAGGAGTTACGGAAGTCGAAACGAGAAACCGTCAATTCCTGTGTTCGATCATGGAGACAGGTGGTTTTGTTCCCTACGATTGCGAGTGGTGGCATTACACCCTGAAACACGAACCTTATCCCAACACATATTTTGACTTTCCCATCACCTAGTTGTTTCTTCTCTTTGCCATTTTAATCAAGTTATTTCTTTGTTATAATAAGGAAAATGATAACAATTCTGTAATGATAGAATGGATGGAGAAATCGGGGATAATATCATGGAAAATAAGTTAGTGAATTTAAAAACTACCATTATGCTGGGCTCCTTTGCTTTCGGTATAATGTCTTTTCTTTTGCCTATCTATGCTAAAAGTATCGGTAGTGATGCAATTAGTATCGGAGGTTTGTTTTCAATATTTAGTCTCGTGACCTTATTATTAAGGCCTATAATTGGGAAAGCAATAGACCGTTATGGGGGGAAAAATTTCTTAGTTTTAGCGTTTGTATTTTATGCAATTTCAATGGTGCTTTTTTCTTACTCTAATAGTATTTTTCTTCTATATATTAGTAGGTTAATTCAAGCAATAGGGTCATCGCTCATGTGGATTCCTGCTTACACTATAGCTATGGATATGGCTGATAATAAAAAAAGGGGGAATGCTATCGGTCAGGTAGATGGAGCTAGTGCCAAAGGAGCATTGTATGGAGCTATTATAGGATTTGTTTTTTTGACTTATCTTGGCTTTGTTAGCGGGTGGAGCACCATATTTAAAGTGTATGCTGTTTTGGCAATAGTGGCAGGGTATATCGCATTTAAGCATCTACCAGAAACAAAAATAGTTAAGCAGGAAGATATTTCACTAACGATTAATAAATTCAATTCTAACTTTTACAAGCTACTAAGCATAGTCTTTTTCAGCTCAATTTCAATATCAATGTTAACCCCTCTCTTGATGATTTATCTCCAGGATAAGTTTACAACTGATATTCAAACATTAGCATTTGCATTTATTCCGGCAGCTCTCGTATATTCGTTTTTACCGTCTAAATTGGGCGCAATCAGTGATAAATTTGGCAGAATAACGCCTATGGCTATAGGGTTAATAGGTTCAGGTATAGTTTCTTTAGGCTTTACACATTTTTCTAGTCTTAAAATATTAATTGTACTATGGGTTTTGGAGGCCATAGGGATAACTATGGCTTCTCCAGCGCAAGAAGCATTAGTCGCAGATATTGTAGGCGAAAATATTCGGGGTTCTGCGTATGGTTGGTATTTATTTATAGCAAGTTTAGGTGCATCGGTTGGCCCTCTGCTTGGCGGTTTCTTATATGATTATTTTGGACATTCTATTCCGTTCTATTTAAATGGTATTATTTTATTACTTGATGCTTTCTTGGTAATAGTGTTATTCAAAAACTTAAAACGTCCAGCGAAAAACTAACGAATGGCGGCCCAAAGGCCGCCATTAAATTGTGGGAGGGGATATGAAGATGGATTATTAGTCCTTATCGAGCAAAGTAAAGAAGAGCAAAATTCTTGATAAAGCGGACATCCTCCGGATCCTTGCTCATCAATATCTGTACGAGTTCCTTCAATTCACCGTCAATTTCATTATTATCAGAGAGCATGAGTGCGCCTGTCAAACCCAAAACTTCGGAAATCTTAGCAATCATCTGCACAGAGGGAGTCTTTAAGCCGTTTTCCAATTGGCTGATATAACCGACACTGACCAATATCTCTTCGGCAAGTTTTTCCTGTGTATATCCTCTTAAAAGTCGATATCTTTTTAAATTATTGCCTATTTCCCGCGCTATCTGCTCCATTGCATAATCTCCTTTTGACAATTTTGCAAGTTCGTTTTTTAGAAACAACACTTCCAGGATCAAGCTATCAGGTATTAAGGAAATTATGGTTAATTAATTTTAGTATAAACTACTAGCTTTAGTTTGTTAAGTAAAATCTTACTTGTAGCTTATGTCGGATTTGAAAAATATGGTGTATATTGATTAATAATGATGAGAGAACTCGAATATTCGGAAATCCTACGGTATTTACTCAACGGTCATTCTGTAGGGAATGATTGGTATCGTTATTATTTAATAAGGAGTAGAGATATGGCTGGCAATAAACTTCCTGAAAATAGTAATGACGACCAAAATCTATTTTTTATCTTTAATAGAGATAGCTTCATATTGATTGTCAACATTATTTCCATCGGATTAATGTTTGGTAGTGTTCTCAATCTTGTAGGGTATTTCTTTTGGGAAGATACTTTAGCAAGCGTTCTGATTTTAAGTGGCATCCTATTATTACTAGGGTGTTTTTTGCAGATGCTAATCCGGTTTAAGGTAAGAGATAAGATAACAGGAACTTCTTTGATCGTAATCAGTACCCTAATTATTCCGCTTTTTTCCTTAAAGTACATAGAAATAGGAAGTTTAACAGTATGGGCAATTCCCTTTATCCTGATTATTATTTCTCTTGTTTTCGTAACCCCTACTATGCTTTTTTGGGTAGGTCTATCAGCACTTTTGACCCAAATAGTTGTATGGATATTTGCGCCCTCTGCTCCGGTTGTGCTCGTTGACGATTCTGATTACATACTCAGGATAGGTTTTTTGATGATTGCGCTAGTTGCTGCATATTACATCAACAGGCTATTTGTCAAAAAGCTTAGGGAAAATGCCTATTATACCAAAAGAATACAAGAGCTGGCTTATCATGATTATTTAACTGATTTGCCAAATCGGCTCTTATTTAATGATCGTCTTTACCAAGCAATCCTATCTGCCAAGCGTACGGAACAGAATTTAGCCGTAATATTTTTGGATTTAGATGATTTCAAAAGGGTTAATGACGCGATGGGACATGAACAGGGAGATGTACTCTTAAAGGAAGTTGCCAGGAGATTGACTGAGACACTAAGAGAGGAAGATACAGTTTCCCGCTACGGTGGGGATGAGTTCCTTGTTTTAGCACAGAATATTTCGACTGAAGCAATAGAAGAGCTCCCCCGAAGAATAATCGAAAGCATGGAACGACCCTTCAACCTAGAGGAGCATAGTGTTTTTATTACTGCAAGTCTTGGGGTTTCCGTTTATCCGATACACGGGGAAACAGTCAATCAGTTAATAAAAAGCGCGGATCTGGCCATGTACCAAGCAAAGGAGAAGGGCAAAAATCAATATGTACTTTGTTCTCCAGAATAGCGGTATAGGTTATTTTGCATCCCCTAAAATTCTTTCTTTTTCGCGATAGACATGTTGTATAATAGTATAGAAAGAGGATTAGGGAGGAAAAGGAAGTTGGAAAAGGATAAAGTGATGCCCGGAGCAGATCGGGGAAACAACTATAGAGTATATAGAACTGATGATTTAATCGTTTATTGGGATGCTCGTCAGTGTTCACACGCCGGTAAGTGCTGGAAGAATCTTCCCCAAGTCTTTAGACCGAAGGAAAGGCCTTGGGTCAGTTTGACATCGGCAACTCCGGAAGAAGTTATTGCTACTGTAGATAAGTGTCCTACAGATGCCCTAAAATATGAATTGCCGGAAGGGTCCAAAGTAAATCCTGAGATTGCTCAAGGAATGGGCTCTATTGCTTATAAAAAAGATGAAACAACCTCGATTAAAATTAAAGCGACACACAGCGGGCCGCTGCGTGTAGAAGGTTCGGTACAGGTCTTTGACGCAGATGGAGAGTTCATAAAGCAATCTCACCGTATTATCTTATGCGGTTGCGGAAGGAGCGGCAATCGCCCCTTCTGTGACGGAAGCCACGCCAGTCAGCCGTAATCGAGAAAATGTTAAAAAAATAAACCATGGTAAGGGCAGAAACCCTTCCCATGGTTTATTTGCTTTTTACGCTTGCTCGTTATTTCTACACCAGTCATTATTTTTAAGATTACAAATTAGGTGAAAACTTCATAATAAGATGAGTGTGGTAGCATAATAAGATGAGTGTGGTATTAAATAAAAGGATAGGTTACCATTTGCCAGTATTTCTTCTATCAATTAAATGAGATAACCACTGATCGCGAGTATACCTATTTGACCAGAGAAACTCAAAGTGATAAACTAGTCGAGTAACAACTTTATGGGACTATCGAAGTTGTTACATTAGAGTTTCCTAGGGGGGATAGATTCATATGATTAAATTCGAAAACGTGAGTAAGAAGTACGTAGATGGCACAGAAGCCGTAAAGTCGCTTAGTTTTGAGATAAATGATGGTGAATTGCTGGTACTAATCGGTCCCAGTGGGTGCGGCAAGACAACAACAATGAAAATGATTAACCGCCTAATTTCGCATACGGAAGGCAGAATTACCATCGACGGTAAGGACATCGATACTATTGACCCGGTCCCTCTACGTCGTAATATCGGCTATGTTATTCAACAAGCAGGCTTATTTCCTCACTATACCATCGAAGATAATATAGCGCTAATACCGAAGCTTAAAAAATGGAATGAGTCTGATATCAAAGAACGTGTCGATTATTTAATGGAAGTAGTCGGGTTGGATCCCGCTGTATTTGCCAAACGGTATCCAAGGGAGCTTTCCGGTGGGCAACAGCAGCGGGTAGGGGTTGCCCGGGCCTTGGCAGCTAATCCAGACATTATTTTAATGGATGAGCCTTTTGGAGCGCTGGATCCCATTACCCGGGAACAGTTACAGGATGAATTAGTGCGTATTCAGTCGGAAATGCATAAAACCATTGTTTTCGTTACTCATGACATGGATGAAGCTCTCAAACTCGGTGACAGAATTGCAGTTATGAGGGATGGCGAGCTGTTGCAACTGGATACTCCTGACCAATTGCTGAATAATCCTTCCCATGGTTTTGTGGAAGAGTTTATTGGAAAACAACGGATTTATCAAAATCCAGACTATATTTCTGTTACAGATATTATGCGGGAAAATCCAGCCATAGTCCTACCATCCAGGACACCTACCGTTGCTATTACCTTTATGCGTCAGCGTAAAACCGACACCTTGATTGTTTGCGACGAAAAAGGCAAATTATTGGGGATCATACCTAGTTATGATTTACATGCTAAGAAGGAAAGTATCCGTACTTTAGCGGAAATCGTACGGCCTATAGAAACGATTCTCGAGAGTACAGCCACAGCCAAGGATGCCTTGCAAATGATAAACAAGGCGACCTATGGGGTTATTCCAGTTGTCAATGAGATGCGAAAAGTTATCGGTGTTGTTACCCGTGGCTCGCTGTTAGGCGTTTTTGCCAATCAGTGGTCCGGCGAAGGAGGGGATTCGGATGAGAAATGAGTCGTTATGGACACAAATTATTATTCAACTGGAAATGCGTTGGCCGGATTTAATACAATCATTGGTTCAGCATATTCAGCTGGTCCTCTTTTCCATGCTGATCGCTATCGCCATCGGCATCCCACTCGGAATTTTGATTACCCGTGTCAAATCCTTGGAAGGACCTGTACTGGGAGGAGCGGGAATCTTACAGACCATTCCTAGTCTTGCCTTGCTGGGTTTTATGATTCCATTGTTTGGCATCGGCATTAAAACCGCGGTGGCGGCTTTGTTCCTCTATTCATTGTTACCCATTATCCGCAATACCTATACAGGTATCAAGGATGTAGATAAACCAACCATCGAGGCGGCTAAAGGGATGGGGATGACAGATTTCCAGATTCTCTTCAAAGTTCAATTGCCCCTTGCCCTAAGTGTCATGATGGCGGGAATCCGGACTGCCACAGTTATTAACGTCGGTACCGCTACCCTAGCGGCTTTTATTGGCGCCGGCGGTCTGGGTGATTTCATATTCCTTGGCATCTCAAGAAACTTAGATGCTCTGGTGTTAATTGGAGCTTTTCCGGCCGCGCTACTGGCACTGCTGCTTGATTGGTTGCTGGGTAAGCTGGAAAAAGCAACAACACCCAGAGGATTAAAGGTTTAATAAATATAGAGAAGGAGTTTATCATGAAAAAGAAAATTCTAATACTGGGTTTGGTAGCTGCGTTGACACTTGCATTATTTGGCTGTGCCAAGGATGAAGCTAAGAGCGGTGGAACTATCGCAGTTGGCTCGAAAAACTTTACTGAGAACATCATCATCGCCCATATGATGGCCGATCTTGTTGAAGCCCATACGGATCTTAAAGTTGATAAAAAAGTTAACCTCGGTGGTTCTAATGTTGCATGGACTGCACTAGAGAGCAATGACATCCAGATGTACCCTGATTATACCGGAACCATCGTGGCGAACTATTATCAGGAAGAGACAGGAAAAAGCGAGGAAACCCTTGCTAAGACTAAAGAATTAACTGCCGGAGATAAACTTAAAGCATTAGAACCTATTGGTTTCAACAACACCTATACCCTTGCAGTGACACAAGAAACAGCTGCGAAATATAATCTGAACACATACAGTGATTTGGCTAAAGTAGCTAACGACTTAATTATGGGCTGCGAATTTGAATTTATTGATCGCCCGGATGGATATCCGGGGCTTCAAAAAGTTTACAATTTGAACTTTAAGGAAGTTAAAGGTATGGACCACGGGATCATGTTCCGCGCTTTGAATGAAGATGAGGTTGATGTGATTGATGCCTATACCACCGATGGGCAGATTAAAGTATTCGATTTGAAAGTACTTCAGGATGATAAAGAATTCTTCCCGCCCTACGATATTTTGCCTTTGGTTCGTCAGGACACTCTAGACAAATATCCTGAAATCGAAGGAATTCTTAATAAGCTGGCAGGTAAAATTGATGAGAAGACTATGCAGGAATTAAATGCTCTGGTAGATGATCAGGGAATGAAAGAGGAAGTTGTCGCCCATGACTTTCTGGTAAAGGCAGGTCTAATCGAGAAATAATATTCTTTCAGTTAAGAGGACCCAGCAACTTATCGTTAAGATAAGTTGCTGGGTCCTCTATTAATGGTCAAACATCAAGGATTCGATGTGACTTTCTTTTCGGCTTTCTTTTTCTGCTTTGCAATATTCTTCGGACTTTTATCTCCCATTTTAAATACCTCCAAGGCGTTATTACCCCTAGTATACCATTCGGATGGAAAAATTATACAGTATTTGATCCTTGAACAATGCAAGACTTTGGAACAATCAGCACATGGATAGACAATATCGAGCAATGATCGAGGTGATTCTGGGAGTAGGGAGGATAATTTCGGGAAAGAATATTGATATATGCCAAGGAAATGAGGACATATATCATGGACTTAAGTATAGTCATTGTAAACTGGAACTCTGCTGAGCTGTTGTTGAAATGTTTGATTTCGATGGAAAAGTGGCTTGATGATTTAACCTATGAAGTATTTGTTGTAGATAATTGTTCCAATGAAACTGATATTGCCATGCTAAGGAATGAAATACAACCCCGGTTTCCTAGGGTTAATATTTCTTATAATACGACGAATATAGGGTTCGGACGGGCTAATAACCAGATTCTACATTGCTGCTCAGGAAAATACACCTTATTTTTGAATCCGGATACTTGCTTTATCAGCACCGGGATGAGGGAACTGCTGACGACCTTTGAGGAAGATGGCATAGGCTTGGTGAGTTGTAAGCTGTTAAAGGGTGATCATACAGTACAATTATCTTGTTTTCATTTCCCGCACTTGTGGAGGATCGTAGCAAACTCGTTGTTGTTAAGTAAGCTTTTACCGGTCACTCGACGAAGAATGTTTAGCTATGGTATCGCAGACCAAACCAAGTCGCTGCGCCCGGACTGGGTACTTGGTGCATTTATGGTGCTACCCACAACAGTCATTCGAAGAGTGGGCGGGTTTGACCCCGCTATCTTTATGTATGGGGAAGATATGGAGCTTTGTTACCAAGTGAGAAAAATTGGACTGGAAGTATGCTATGTCCCAGATTTTGCGGTTATCCATTATGGCGGTTGTTCTTGGCGTAAAGCGTGGTCAGAGGCTAGAAAAGAGGCTAAGGTACATAAAGCTATTCTCTATTTTTACCATAAACATCGGAGTAGAGGACTAGGGGCAGCTGTTCGAGTAGTTTTTGCTCTGGGTGCACTTATCAGGATCATCATCTATGCGTTTAGGTCTATTATACCCAGGGATTTGAAGCAAAGTTCGAAGGAAATAAAAACCCAGTGGTTAATCCTATTAGCCCAGTTTAGAAGTGAATTTTGAAGTTGATTGATGAGTAGCCTTAAAGATAGGCTACTTTTTTTGTGTAATTTTCCGTGTACTAGGTATAGGGTCAAGGGCATAAAATTTAACCATATTAGAATTTCTAGGATGGTCCTAGCTATTGTTAGATTAGATAGCTAAGGAGGATATGCTGTGAAGGTCATTGTGTGTGGTGCAGGTGGTATGTTGGCAACCGATGTTAGTGCAATTTTTAGTCAAAGGGGACATCAAGTAACCAATTTAAGGAGCGAGGATTTAGATATAACCAAGCTCGAAGCAGTCAGGGCCAAGCTTAAGGCGCTACAACCTGACTTGGTATTCAATGCAGCAGCCTATACCAATGTGGATGAGTGTGAGAGTAAACCTGATCTTGCTTATCAGGTGAATTGCCTTGGCATTCGTAACTTAGCGATTATTGCTAATGAGTTAAACGCTGCTCTGGTCCATATCAGCACTGACTATGTGTTCGGTGGTCAGGGCAACAAGCCCTATCGGGAATATGATCCGGTTAATCCGCGAAGTGTTTATGGTAAATCGAAGCTTGATGGGGAATTAATGGTGCGCCAACACTGCAGACGTCATTATATCGTGAGAACTGCCTGGCTGTTTGGTTATTACGGTAATAACTTTGTACGGACAATGCTTCGTTTGGCAAAGGAGCAAGAATATTTAAGGGTGGTCAACGACCAAAGAGGTAGCCCTACCTATACACGAGATTTGGCGAAAGCTATTGCTGATTTAGTTGATAAGCCCACTTATGGGACGTACCACCTTACCAATAGCGGTAATTGCACTTGGTATACATATACTCAAGAAATAATGGAATTGGCTGGGATGAACAATGTCAAAGTAGAGCCTATCACAACCCAGCAGTTAAGCCGTCCGGCAGAACGACCAAGCTATTCAGTGCTCGACAACTACGTGTGGCGGCTCGATGGTCACCAAGCCTTGCGTCCCTATCGGGAGGCATTGCTAGACTATCTCGAGGAAGAAGGCTTGAGTAGGAGGGGGGATTGATATGAAAGGTGTGGTTTTGGCCGGGGGGACGGGATCGAGAATCTTTCCCTTAACGAAGGTGACGAATAAGCATTTGTTGCCGGTTGGTAAATGTCCCATGATTTATTATCCAATAGCTAAGCTGAAAGAGGCAGGGATAACCGAAATTCTAATTGTTACCGGTAGGGAACATATGGGGGAAGTCGTCAATCTACTGGGAAGTGGCAATGATTTAGGCTTAAACTTTACTTTTAAAGTACAAGATCAAGCGGGGGGAATTGCCCAAGCTTTGAGTTTGGCGGAAGATTTTGCAGGTCAGGAAGCAGTGACCGTGATCTTGGGCGACAACGTTTTTGAGGAAAGCCTCCGGGATTATGTAACGGAATTTCAGGGACAAGGACAGGGCGCGAAGATTTTGCTGCAGAGGGTGGACGATCCTGGAAGATATGGGGTGGCCGAATTAGATGAGAATAATAAGGTCCTAGCCATTGAGGAAAAGCCGACGACACCGAAAAGCAATTTTTGTGTCACCGGAATCTATATGTTCGATGCTGAGGTGTATAGCATTGTGAAAACCTTAAAGCCATCAAAGCGTGGAGAGTTGGAAATAACTGACGTGAATAATGCCTACATTCAAGCGGGCAGCCTGTCTGCGGATATTATTTCGGGTTGGTGGATTGATGCAGGGACCTTCGGTTCATTAAAAACTGCACACGACCTTGTGTATGCTGGAAAGCTAGATGATCAAGTTCTCAAGATATTAGAAGCTTAAACTTTGGAAAAAGAGATGTGAATTTATACTACTTGAACTAAAGTTAGGGGTTGAGGCAGTGCGGCGCATTTTAGTCACGGGTGGAGCAGGTTTCATTGGGAGTAACTTTATCCAATTTATATTACAGACCTATGATGATTGGCACATCGTCAATTTAGATGCACTAACCTACGCCGGTAATCTGGAAAATCTTAAATCTGTTGAACGGCACCCTAATTACAAGTTTATCAAAGGCAGTATCACCGATTATGACTTACTAGAATCCATAGCCCAACGAGGATTGGATGGGATAATCAATTTCGCAGCGGAATCTCATGTGGATCGGAGTATCAAAGATCCAGGGGTATTTGTGGAAACCAATATTATGGGAACGCAAAGATTGCTTGAGATAGTCCGTAAGTACAAGGTGGGCAGGTTTTTACAAGTTTCAACAGATGAAGTCTATGGCAGTTTAGGTGATAGTGGATTTTTTACGGAGGCAACGCCACTTAAGCCGAACAGTCCTTATGCAGCGAGTAAGGCAAGTGCAGATTTGTTAGTTCGCGCTTACCATGAAACCTTTGGTATGGATGTGGTGATAACACGCTGCTCCAATAACTATGGACCCTATCAGTTTCCGGAAAAGCTTATCCCCTTGATTATTTCTAATGCCTTAGATGACAAGTCGCTACCGGTGTATGGCGATGGCTTAAATATCCGCGATTGGTTACACGTTATCGACCACTGTTCGGCTATAGCTTTGGCCTTTTTGAAAGGGCAAAGTGGTGAGGTTTATAATATCGGTGGAAATAACGAAAGAGCCAATATTGAGGTTGTTAAAAGCATTCTAAGTCTACTTGCTAAGCCCGAGTCCTTGATTAACAATGTTAAGGATCGACTTGGGCACGACAGACGCTATGCCATTGATGCCTCCAAAATAAGGACTGAACTGGGGTGGCAGCCCGAATACTGCTTTGAGACCGGTATCAGAGAAACGGTAGAATGGTACTGCCATAACCGTGTTTGGTGGGAGAAAATCCGATCGGGTCAATATCGAGATTATTATTCCAAAATGTATGCCAAGGGTTAGGGGGGACTCGAAAATGATTACAATTGAAGGTGTAGTAACAAAGCGATTAGTCAAACATTGTGATGACCGTGGGTTTTTTACGGAAATTCTCCGTGACGACGATGAACTCTTAGCGCGTTTTGGTCAGGCATCCCTTTCCATGTCTTATCCAGGCGTTATTAAGGCCTTTCATTATCACGAACGGCAGGACGATTTGTGGTTTTTCCCTGTGGGTAACGCCCAGGTTGTTTTGTACGACTTGCGAGAGACCTCGCCAACTAAGGGTGTAACCAATGTGTTTTATATGGGGGAGACCAATCCATTACTTTTAGTTATTCCTAAGGGAGTTGCCCATGGTTATCGGGTTTTAGGATCTAATCCTCTAATCATTACCTACTTCACCACCGAGTCTTACAATCCAGCCAGCCCTGATGAACGAAGACTGGCTTGGAATGATGAGAGTATTAACTTTGATTGGATAACCGAGAATCGTTAAGGCTTCGTGTAAAACGATATCATGGGGAAAAGTTAAGAAGGCGGGAGTAGATGCTATTTGAGTAATAGTTTCTTATCTAATCAAGAATTTAACAACTCAATTGAGTTATCGATTTTAATGCCTTGTCTTAATGAAGCAGAAACAATTGCGGTCTGTATTGAAAAGGCACATTCTTTTCTTAAAGTGAACAAAATAATTGGCGAAGTAGTTATAGCAGACAATGGCAGCACCGATGGTTCACAAAGAATTGCTGAAGCTAACGGAGCCAGAGTTATTCACGTAAAAGAACGAGGCTACGGCAGTGCACTCATTGATGGTATTAAAGCTACCTACGGTAAATATATAATAATGGGCGATGCCGATGACAGCTATGACTTTACAGCCTTAACACCCTTTGTAGAAAAACTTAGAGAGGGTTATGACCTTGTCATGGGTAACCGGTTTAGAGGTGGAATAAAGCCTGGAGCTATGCCTCCCCTTCACCGTTATCTTGGTAACCCAGTTTTATCTGGGATTGGTCGTCTGTTTTTCCCAAGCGCAATCGGTGATTTTCACTGCGGTCTAAGGGGGTTTAATAGGGAAGCGATGATCAAGCTGAACTTAAAAACCACCGGTATGGAATTTGCCAGTGAAATGGTGGTTAAGTCAACGTTACATAAACTTCGTATCTCTGAGGTGCCAACCACTTTATCCCCGGATGGCCGTACACGGCCACCTCATCTTCGGAGCTGGCGAGATGGGTGGCGTCATCTGCGTTTTTTGTTAATATTCAGCCCCAGATGGTTATTCCTCTATCCAGGTTTACTTTTACTACTGGTTGGTTTAGTTTGCCTGCTGGCTCTAATCCCCGGGCCCCAAACCTTGGGTGGAGTAACCTTTGATATTCATACTATGCTCTATGCATCAATGGCCATAATAGTCGGCTTTCAATGTGTAGCTTTCGCCATATTTTCTAAGGTCTTCGCTATTAATAATAAGATATTCCCAAGCGATAAGCGTCTTGAATCTGCTCTTAGCAAGATCACTCTTGAACGCGGGATTGTGCTCGGTTTATTATTATTCCTCATGAGCCTTATGGGTTCTATCAACGCTGTTATGGCTTGGGGAAAAACATCGTTCAGCTCCTTGGTTCCTAGCATAACTATGCGGATCGCGATTCCCTCAGTTACCTTAATCGTTGTAGGAATACAGGTGTTTTTTAATAGCTTCTTTCTTACTTTTTTGGCCTCCCAAAAGGATGAGTAATAAATCTTCGCTGCATAATTATAAACGGTATTTACTTGTCGGAGGTTTTGTAGGGCTTGTTACTGTTGCCCTACGCCATGGGATCAATAGACTTCTACTCGATAGGCCAAGTGACTACTTGCTTTCCATAGCACTTGCGTACGCTTGTGGCATCCTATTAAGCTTTTTACTGAATAGAACGTTTACATTCAAGTCAACGGGTAAAGAGGGTAGCTGGCGAAAATTCCCTCCGTTTATAATTGTGGCATTAATAGGTGCGGTCTCAACGTCTCTCCTTTCTATTGCAGTTCGCTATGGCTTGAAATTTGACTGGATTTTTGGCGAATTCGGTGCAACTCTTGCTTTTGCCCTAGCCACTTTTGCTTCATCGGTTATAACGTATAGTTTAAATTCTCGTTTTGTTTTCTTCCGTATGTAAGGTAATCTTATCCGGAGATTTTTCCGATGACTACCAGCCGTAAGACTCCCAGCTTCTATAAGTGGGAGATAACGGCTGCTACGTCCCTGGATAAGTTCTTCTAAGCTTCAGATGGAGTAAGTATTTATCTTAGGCAAACTCCACCTGAAGCTAAGAATCACTTGATGGAGGGGGTATTTTGTCCAAAAAATATAAAGAGATACCCCAGTGGGTATGGATCAGCTTCTTTGTTTTGGCCTTAGGGAAAATTGCCTTAACCAATAGTCAACCAGTCTTTGCCATTGGATGGAACAGTCATGATGATAAGCTCTTTTTAAGTTTGGCTGACAGTCTGCTCCATGGACAATGGTTAGGAGATTATAACAATCTCACCTTAGCTAAGGGATCCTTCTATCCCATATGGATTGCCTTGAACTCTTTATTAGGCATGCCTCTATTGACATCCCAACAATTACTGTATGCTTTTTCCTGCCTTATGTTTGTACTTGCCCTGCGTCCATTAAAGCTAAAACCGATGATCCTACTGCTGGTTTATGCCCTGCTGCTTTTTAATCCTATAAGCTACGCCAATGGCCCATCAACCCGGGTCATACGCGAGGGTATTTACGCTTCAGAAACATTACTTGTCGTTGCTGGTTTTATGGCTTTGTTTTTAAGGTGGAACTGGGAAATGAAATCCGTTGTCCGTTGGTCTATGATCAGTGGGTTTTCCTTAGCCGCATTATGGATAACGAGAGAAGAAGGAATCTGGATTCTACCCACCGTATTTTTCTTAACGGTCGTACCCGCATTTTGGATATTTAAGAACCGCTTAGAAAATAGGTTTAAGCGATTGGCTTTGTTAGCCCTCCCGTTTGGTCTACTGATCATAAGTATTTCATTGATTTCAGCCCTTAATTTTTATCATTATGGTATTTTCACTCCAGTCGAATATAAACAGAAGGATTTTCTTTCGGCTTACGGAGCCTTGACTAGGGTAAAACATAACTCTTGGCAGCCGGATATTCCTGTACCGGCAGAAACCCGAATGCGAATATATAAGGTCAGTCCGGCTTTTGCTGAACTGAAACCCTATCTTGAAGGAGATATCGGGAAAGCTTGGAGTTCCAATAGTGTGTTCTGGCGCCCTGCTACTGAAGAGTGGGTAGCGGATCAACAGAACCTTGAAATAAGTGGTGGCTGGTTTATGTGGGCCTTGCGCGATGCTGCAGCAGCAGCAGGGCATTATACCTCCGGCGAAGCTGCAGCCACTTATTATCGCAGGTTAGCGTCAGAGGTTAACACGGCTATTGCCCAAGGAAAACTAGAAGCAGCAAGGGGAGTTAAGGCTACGATGACACCCCTTTGGCATAAGGAATATTTAAGCCCTTTACTCAAGGCCATGGCTAAGTCAGCGGTTTTTATGATTAATTTTAGGGAATTTGACCCGAGGCCTAGTTATAGTATAGGCAATGATAGTCAGCTGGCTTTATTTCGGGATATAACTCGGGATAAGCTATCACAAAGTCCAAAAATGCGTGTAACGGGATGGGCTGTAAATAGTGAATCGCCTCTTGATATAACCATTCATACGGCTGATGGCAAAATATTGGATTCAAGCATCCAACGTGAGCAGAGTCCTGATGTATACCCACATTTCCAAAGCTTACCTTGGGCAAGTGAAGCCCGATTTTCTATCACCACCACAAAATTGACGGGTGAAAACCTCTATCTATCTCTAAAAAACAATCATGGTTCCGTGGAAAAGATTCCTTTAGACGGAGCTATCAAGAGATTTCAATCCGCGAAGACTCAAGGGAATATCGAAGCCGTGAGCACCGTAACCAATAATTCGCTAGCACAAAATTTAGGGATCAGGTATTTAGAAAGTATAGGTAGAATTTATGGTTTAATTTTACCTCCTTTCGTGATCTTAAGTTTAGTCTATTATTTTATATTTAGCCTAAAAATGTTTAGGAGTCTTAATAACTTTATGATTTGGGTCATTTCTTCGGCTATTCTTGGGGCAATCTTTATCAGGATTTTTATAGTTTCTTTTATCCATGTTAGTTCATTTCCCGGAGTTAACACCCTTTATCTATCGCCAGCCTATCCCCTGATGTTAGCCTTTGTTAGTGTTATGATGAGTAAAATTACCAACAGCCTTGGTAGGCTTTAAACAGGATCATTTGGAAATTTAATAATATGTATTAATGTTCCCATAGACGGATGTTCTAAAGGAGCTTTCTATTTCACAGTTGGTATATTCAAATGCTAAGGGTTAGGGGGACTCGAAAATGGTTAGAATTGAAGGTGTACCTTTTATGATCACGAACGGCAGGACGATTTGTGGATTCCTATAAAAGTATAGGGGAGTTTAGCATCTGAATGAGCGAGATTAGAGCAGATATAACTCTAGGCGAAAAAAAGCGGAGCCTTTGGAATCCCAGTTCAATGGTCGCAAGCCTATGGCAGAACCGTGAGCTAATTAAGCAATTTGTTAAACGTGAAGTGATAGGCCGCTACAAGGGGTCTTATTTGGGTTTGTTTTGGTCCTTTCTCAACCCACTATTTATGCTTGCTGTGTATTCCTTCGTGTTTAGCGTGGTGTTCGAGGCTAAGTGGGGAATAGGAACAGGAAGTAAAATAGAATTTGCTTTAGTGCTTTTTTGTGGTTTAACTACCTTCAATATTTTTGCCGAAGTTATCTCGCGTGCACCGAATTTAATCGTTTCCAATGTAAACTATGTCAAAAAAGTCGTTTTTCCTCTGGAGATTTTACCCATAGTCGTTTTAGGCTCTGCCTTAGTACAAGCTGCAATCAGCTTAGTGCTGCTAGTCAGTGCCTTGGTTGTTTTCATGGGGATATTTCATTGGACGATGCTTCTGCTTCCGCTGGTGCTATTACCGCAATTATTATTAGTTTTAGGGGCTGGCTGGTTTCTAGCCTCTTTAGGCATCTTTTTGCGGGATATTGGTCACGTGATTATGATCATAGTTCAAGTATTGATGTTTATGACCCCCATCTTTTATCCCATTACCGCTGTGCCTGAAAAGTTGCGCTGGATGTTTGAAATAAGTCCGATCTACCATGTGGTGGATGATATGCGTCGTATATTTATCTGGGGTCAGCTGCCTAGCTGGAATTGGCTGATCCTTAATATTTTGCTTAGTAGTTGTATAGCAATTTTGGGCTACGTTTGGTTCCAAAGAACACGAGGTGGATTCGCAGATGTTCTCTGATCTTGCCGTATCACTTAAAAATGTGAGTAAATGCTACCATATTTATGATCGACCCAAGGACAGGCTGTTGCAGGGACTCTGGCGCGGCAAGAAGAGATTTTATCATGAATTTTGGGCGCTTAATGAGGTCTCCTTTAATGTGAGAAAGGGTGAAACCATCGGTATTATTGGGCGCAATGGCTCCGGCAAGAGCACTATCCTGCAGATTATTGCGGGAACGCTTATCCCAACTGATGGGAGTCATGCTACTAGGGGTCGGGTGTCGGCCCTATTAGAGCTGGGCAGCGGCTTTAATCCGGAATTTACCGGGCGGGAAAACGTCATCATGGGCGGGGCGATTCTAGGATTGTCCAAACAAGAGATTCTCCAGCGGATGCCGCTGATTGAGCAGTTTGCAGAAATTGGAGAATTTATCGATCAACCCGTAAAGCTTTATTCTTCGGGGATGTATGTGCGTCTAGCTTTTGCCTGTGCGATTAATGTGGATCCTGATATCTTAGTTATCGATGAAGCCTTAGCGGTTGGTGATTTGCAGTTTCAGCTTAAGTGTATTGAAAAAATGAAAAGCTTTAAACGCCAGGGAAAAACGATCGTGTTTGTGAGTCATGATGTCTACACCGTCCGCAATTTTTGCGATACGGCCATCTGGATGATGGATGGAAAGATTCATCTGCATGATGACGTTAATACCGTTACGGAGCGTTATCTGGATTTTATGCAATATACGGGCACGACAAAAGAAGAGGCGAAGGATGTAGCCGTAGTTAAAAAGAGTAGTATTTTAACCATTGATAGAGTGACGTTTTTAAACGAGAATCAAAATCCGCAAAGGGATTTCTACTTTGCCGAACCGGTTACAGTGCTTGTTGATTATACCTTGCACGCCCCTAAGGAAGGTATTGTGGGTGGGGTGGCGATTTATGACAAGCAAAATACCTATGTTTGTGGTTTAAATACAAAACTTGATAAGCAGTCTTTACCTGATCAACCAGGTCAATACCGGTTGGAATTGTCCTATCGAGAAATGTCGCTCTTGCCAGGCACCTATTACGTCGACGTAGGATTCTTTGAGGATTCTGCAGTGGTCCAGTTGGATTACAAAAGCAGGGTGAAATCCTTTCGCATTATCTCAGGTGAATATATCGGTGAAGGGTTAACGCTGCTTAAACACGATTGGAGTTGCACGTAATAAGGATGAGCTGTAAATATGATTATCAAATTGATCTGTCCAAGAAAACCTCCCATTCTTTGCTTTTGAAGCGCATAATCCCGGGGTCACAGGTTTTGGAATTGGGATCAGCTACTGGGTATATGACGCGGTATTTAAAAGAAGAGCTAGGGTGCACTGTGACCTGTGTGGAAATCGACGCGAATGCGGCGGCTAAAGGGAGTATATACAGTGCAAAAATGATTGTCGCCGATTTGGACTTGATGGAGTGGTATGAGCAATTACGGGGAAAAGGCTTTGACCATGTTATCTTTGCTGATGTCATAGAACACCTCAAGGATCCTTGGCAGGTAGTCCGGGCGGCAGTTCAGCTGTTGAGTCCTCAAGGTACTTTATTGATTTCTGTGCCCAATATTGGACATAGTTCGATACTGATGGAACTTCTCGAAGGCAGATTTGACTATCGGCCTACGGGGCTACTCGATGATACACATATTCGCTTCTTTACCCGCAAAAGTCTGTTAGATTTGTTGGGACGGGCGGGTATGTGTCCGATTGAGTTAATGGGTACGACGACAGAGCCGGAAGATACAGAATTTGGGCAAAGCTATGGTTCTTTAGCGGTGCCGCTGCAAAGATTACTGAAAGAGAGAGAGGATGCCCACATCTATCAGTACGTTGTTGTGGCCAAAAGACAAGAGGAAGTAGCGGTTGATGAGTACCGGCAGCCTTTGACCATTGAGAACAGTTCCACGGGTAAGGATTTTTTGCAGGTGTACTGGTCTGATAAGGGTCTCTCGGAAAGTAAATCGGTGACTGTTCCCTTACGTGATCAACAGGAATTTGCAAAGTATGAAATTGTACTGCCTGAGAGTGTGGGGGAAAGCGGGGTATTGCGTTTAGACCCTACCAATTTCCCTGCTTTTGTGGAAATTAAAGAGATTGAGTTAAATACTCGGGATAAGCAAGGGCCCGGTCAACTGGTCAGTCAATGGTCGGCAGAAACGGGTTTCACCAATTTAGAGATAAGCCAGGGTACGATTAGAATGAGTGATGAGACTAGCTTAAAGCTACTTTGCCCCAATGATGACCCGCAGGTGACCTTGACTGCACTGCCGTCAATTAAAGAGCAAAGTCTGCTGTGTTTGAAGATGCGGGTGTCACGGGATCTACAGCAAGCGGCCTTAGCGGAAGTGTCCGCCCAACGGGCTAATATAATAGATTTGCGCCAATCCCTTGAAAATCGCCAAGCTGCCATCAAGGAGCTGAAGGCTACTTTAGAAAGAAGTCAAAAGGAGCTTGGGAGCCGGGTAGCCGATATCGATGGGTTGAAAGCTGCATTTAATAGAAGTCAAGAGGAACGTGATAGCCAAGTAACTGTTATCGATGAGCTGAAATCTACTATAGAAAGCAACCAAGAGGAGTTAAAACAACGGCGGGCAGAGGTTGCTGATTATGAGCAACAACTCAAGGAAATTAAGAGCTCGACAGTTTGGCGCGCCATTTCAAAATGGATGAGAATGACCTGCTGGACTCGTGAGCAATTCAAACTAGGTCGTGATCTGCTTCAGGGTGGGTATAAGCAAAGGCTAATCCCCCTGGATAATATTATTCCTTTACCCGCTAAGGGTCCCGGCTATTGGCAAGCAGTGGGTGAAGATCCTAAGTTTTTGTTATCGGGTCCCTTTCCACACGGTTGGTCAGAGATTCGCTTTAAGGCTGCGAGCCCATTTCCCCTGAAAGTGCGGATCTATTTTGACCGAGGCAGAGGGTTTAATGAGACAGAAAGCTTGGCTCTTGAGGTAGTTTGTGGGGAGAGTATACAGGATTACCACGTTATTGTGTTAGTAGGTTACGATATTAAACAAGTTAGGCTTGATCCAGGTGAAACGGAAGGAAAGTTTGCCATTAATTCCTGTAGAATTGCCAGAGTTACCCGTATAGGGATTATATTGCGGGCATTTGGACTGTTTTTCCAACGTCAGGGTTACTCTTGGCACAGCATGAAGCTCTGGACAAGGCAAATTGGGAGCGCGATTAAAAGAGGTGGGCCCAAGGGTTTGTGGAGATGGGCAAAGAACTTGATTGCACCCCAAGAAGATTATGACCTTTGGCTCAAATATCATAGTTTAACCGAAGCGCGCAAGAAAATGCTCCAGACCCAATGCGCGGAGTTAGCCTTTAAGCCGGTATTTTCTATTTTGGTGCCGGTCTATAATGTAGACGAAAGATGGTTGCGCAGCTGCCTTGATTCAGTGCGGGAGCAAGTTTATCCCCATTGGGAATTATGTATAGCCGATGATGCTTCAACAGATCCCCAAGTTCAAAAAATGCTTAAGGAATATGCAGCTAGGGATCCAAGGATTAAAGTTATCTATAGAGAAAAGAATGGCCATATATCCGCGGCTTCTAATTCAGCCTTGGAACTGGCAACGGGTGAGTATATTGGGCTATTAGACCATGACGATTGTTTGACGGCCGATGCCCTTTGCGAGAATGCCCTGCTCATCAATCAACATCCTGAGGCCGTGATGATTTACAGTGATGAGGATAAGATTGGGGAGGATGGGGTCAGACATTCACCCTTTTTCAAACCGGATTGGTCGCCAGACAACCTATTGGCTCAGATGTATACTTGTCATTTTGGGGTGTACAAGACCAGTGTGGTTCGGGAGTTGGGTGGTTTCCGTCTCGGGTTTGAGGGAAGCCAAGATCATGATCTTGCCTTACGGGTTTCGGAAACCACCGACGAAATCTACCATATAGCCAAGGTTCTTTATCATTGGCGTACTGTAGCAGAGTCCACTGCGGTAAATGTCGGCGCTAAAAGTTATGCCACAACTGCTGGTTTAAAAGCAGTAGGCGAAGCACTGCAGCGGAGGGGAGAAGGGGGCTGGGTAGAAGCTTTAGAGCGGTATCCTTACTATAGGGCACACTATCCGGTCAAGGGGAACCCTTTAATTTCAATCATCATTCCGACGCGGGATATGGCTCGACTGTTAGGAAAATGCCTGGAAACTATATTCAGTAAAACGAGGTATCCCCATTATGAAGTACTGATAATAGATAATGGTAGTGTCAAGTCGGAAACACAGCAACTCTTTGCCAAGTGGCAACAGCTTGAACCGCAAAGATTCCGAGTCATTCACCTCGATATACCCTTTAATTACTCTCGACTGAATAATCAGGCGGTGCAGCAAGCTAAGGGTGAGTTAGTTGTGCTGTTAAATAACGATGTGGAGATCATCACCCCGAATTGGTTGGAGGAGATGGCTGGACAGGCCATGCGCCCCAGTATCGGTGCAGTCGGCGCAAAGCTTTTGTACCCAGACCAAACCATTCAACACGCCGGAGTAACTCTGGGGATAGGAGGGGTAGGAGGTCACAGTCATCGTGGACGCGGTTCAGAGGAGCCAGGATATTTTGGTCGATTAATCATTGCGGCCAATTACGCTGCGGTTACGGGTGCTTGCCTCATGGTAAAAAAGGAGTTGTTTTGCCAGGTGGGTGGACTGGAGGAAAAATTAACAGTGGCCTTCAACGATGTGGATTTTTGTCTGAAGCTGTGGGAGAAGGGCTATTATAATTTGGTCTTGCCTCAAGTGAAGCTGTACCACTTCGAATCAAAAAGCAGGGGCTATGAAGATACCCCGGAAAAAATGCAGCGTTTCCTCGGCGAAGTAAATTATATGAAGCAACACTGGAAGAATTTCTTGGAACGCGACCCTTTCTACAACCCGAATCTCACCTTGGATCGAGAGGATTTTAGTTTAGCGATGCCCGGCGAATAATCCACTCAGGAAAAGTTTGAATTTGGAACATCCTAAGTGCTACTATTGATTTTTAAAGGGGTCAGAGCTTACAATAGGGAGAAAAGCCATGAGCGACGAAAGGGATGTGATAGGGATGAGACGAGAGTATAAGTTTAAATATGATGAAGAGTATCTTAGCCTAGCGCTGAATCCGGATCAGATAATCCAGGAGCTCCAGGCGAAAGATATTCAGCCTATCGAGGATGTAACCAAGGAAGTGAACAAAGTTCTCGATGCTCCGATTGCTTCGCCGCCTTTTAACGCCCTTTTTAAGGCAGGTGATCAGGTGACGATCGTCGTCAGCGATATCACCCGTCTGGTTAAGCTACATGAATATTTGCCGACCCTTGTGAATCGCTTGAATTCGTTGGGCATACCCGATAAGGATATACTTATCTTGACTGCTACCGGCACTCATCGCGGGCAGACAGCTGAGGAGAAAAAAAGAGTTGTCGGCGCAGAGATGTATTCTCGTCTTGAGATAATCGACCATGACTGCGATCATTCGGAGATGGTATCGGTTGGAACAACTCCACGAGGAACGGAAGTTGTCGTTAATCGTTTGGTGGTCGAGCGCAAGGTTATCCTTACTGGTGGAATCGTACACCACTTAATGGCAGGTTTCGGTGGGGGGCGCAAGTCAATTCTTCCGGGTGTAGCCAGCAGAGAAACCATTGCGCAAAACCATCTGCACTCTTTAGATCCCAATGCGGAACGGTCTAACCCCTTGATCGGGGTAGGAGCACTCATCGATAATCCTTTACATGAGGATATGGTCGATGCGACCCAATTTGTGAATCCGGACTTTCTCGTCAATGCTGTGATCCATACGGATGGACGAGTTGCCAAGCTCTTCGCGGGTCATTGGCTGAAGGCTTGGGAAGAGGGCTGTGTATGGGCTGATGAAAATTATGGGGTACCGATTGGCAAAAAAGCCGATCTGGTGATTGCCAGCTGCGGAGGTTTCCCCAAAGATATCTCTCTTTATCAAAGCACGAAGACCTTATTTAATGCTGCCTTAGCGGTCAAGCCCGGAGGGACGATTCTCGTTCTGGCGGGATGTCGTGAGGGTGCCGGAGCGGATGAGTTTTTTGGCTGGAGTGAGCCACTTAAGGAGCAAAAGCTTGATCCTGAGCTCCGTAAGAACTTTACGATTCCCGGCTATATTTTCTATGCTGCTGTAGAATCAGCGCGCAAGGCGAAAGTCATTTTATATTCGATGATTGAACCTGAGCAGGTGAAGCCTATGGGGATGACCGGAGTTAACTCCCTTGTCGAAGCTTTAGAATTAGCGCAAGTGGACAGAGAAAATCAAGAGATTATCATCATGCCCTATGGGGGAGCGACAATTCCTCTATATCAAAAAGGGTAAAGTTTTGTTTATTACAAAGGGGTTGCAGGATAGAAAAATAGTAGTATTCCCTAATAAATCCCATCATACCCGTTTTTAGTTTAAGCTTAATATATGTAAGGTGCAGATGTTCAATTTTCCTCTGTTGATTGCAATTCTATATATTATCGTGTTATTTGGAATTAGCTTTTATGCTTCAAAGCTGGTCAAAGGAACGGAGGGGTTCATACTGAGGGTCGTCAGTTGACGACCTCACGCACGTAATCTATCTAGTGTGGATCGTTGGTGCGATTACCTTCTTTTTGATACCTATGATTGATAAACAACCGATTCGATGGGGAAATCAGGTATCATAAAACATGATGTAAAAGCCGGTTAGGGTGTGGAACTAATTCCACTCTAACCGGCTTTTTGGGTGGGGTGAGAAACCATTCAATATTAGTTATAAGGGAAAGGAATCAATATATTTCGATAGCTTTTCCAGACTAACAGTCAAGTTCCTTTTTGATTTATAAGATTTAGATAAGATATCATTGTCCCGTAATTTACTATAGATTCTCGCAACAGTAACTCGTGATAGACCCGAAAAGGTAGCTATGTCCTCTTGAGAGATATTCAAAATATATTTATTATCAGAGGTTTTAATCCCGTGATCAATACATAGATGGTATAAAGATTTTGAAACTCGTTGCTCGGGAGAAAGATTGTAGATATCCAAAAGGTGATCTACAGAAATTTGGGCTTTCAACATGATTGATTTAATAATTAAATCTTTAAATAGACTACTTTCTTCAGTTAAATATTTAATACAGTTATTATCAAAATAGTATAATACTGATCCAGAGTGTACTTCTATCTCTAAATTTGATTTATGATTGTTCAGAAAGGGAGCTTCACCAAAAGTACATAAAGGTTTCATAGTAAAAATTATTAATTTATTACCTTGCAGTGACATTACTCGAGCGTTTGCTTTACCTTTATATAGTAGATACATGCCGTTAGCAAATTCGCCAAAATGGATGAAAATTTTGTTATTAGGGCAAATGATTTTACAACCTGTATCTTTCAATCGGCTCAATTCAATTTCTGATGCTTGTGTTTGTGGCTGATCGAAAAAACTAATAATATGCGAAATGGATGTAGATTCAGTTAACATGAAATAAGCCTCCCCTATAAGCAATATAATTAGTTCAGGCGTATCTAAGAAGCAATAGGATACCAAAATGTGAAAGTGAGTTCAATAACTTAATCGGTTGTATCATCTCCTCCTCTCTAGGAACAGGAAGATTAGCAAACTAAAGTTCACAACATGTATCTACAGATACAGTATTCTGTATATTAAAAAACTATAATCATCATAACATAAAAAATATGACATGCTTGTAATTTATATGGACACGCAATAATAAATTTTGCTATTCAATAGTGTTATATCAAATAAGGGAGGGAAATCATATGGAAGTCGAAAAAATAACTTGCGATGTTTTATGTGTAGGGGGTGGTATAGCAGGCTTGATGGCCGCGATTGAAGCCGCAGATAATGGGGCGAAAGTAGTAGTAGCTGAGAAAGCTTATACCGAACGAAGTGGCGCTGGTGGCATGGGCAATGACCATTTTCATTGTTATATTCCAGAAGTTCATGGCGATTATAGTGAATTTGCCAAAGACCTATATTACGGTCAAATGGCGGGAAAAATTTCGGAAATTGGCAAGGAGGCTGCTGACTTTTGGTTTCAGAATACTTTCGATATTATTAAACTCTGGGACAAATGGGGTATTCCCATGAAGTATGAAGGCAGATATGAGTTTGCCGGACATAGTTTTAAGGGACAAATTCTTAACCATCTGAAGTATTCCGGTGAAAATCAGAAACCCGTCTTAACTAAACAGGCTAGAGAGCGGGGCGTCACAATAATCAATAGGGTAATGATTTATGATCTGATTAAAGACGAAAATGGAGTTGTCGGAGCTCTGGGTATAAGTACTCGGGAAGATAAGTTATATGAATTCGATGCAAAAGCTGTTATTTTAGCAACCGGGTTAGGCACCAGAATGTATCCAAGTGCTACACTACATGATTTTAATAGACCTTTCCCTGCAACAAATACTTGTGACGGAAGAGCAATGGCTTATAGAGCAGGTGCGGATCTAATGAACATTGAACTGACTTCTCGTCACGCTGGTCCCAAATATTATAATCGAGCCGGTCAAGCCACGTGGATAGGCGTCTTAAGGAATAGACAAGGCAAACCGGTAGGACCGTTTATGACTGAACCAGATCGATACTATAGTGATATGACAACCGAGGTAAATAAGAGTATTTTTGCTGATTATATAAAACAAGGTAAGGGCCCTATTTATATGGATGGTCGAGGCATGTCTAATGATGACCTTGCTTATGTGAACCATTGGCTTCTGCAAGAAGGCAATGGAGGTTTACTAAATCATCTGGAAGAAGAAGGCATAGATCTAAGAAAGCATCCAGTAGAATTTATGACCTTTGATATGTGTTGCTGGTCGGGAATTCCTTACAATAAGAATGGTGAGACTTCGGTAGAAGGTTTATATGCAGCTGGAGATGAGTCCATGGGTGGAATATCGTGTGCTGCTGTATTCGGTAGATCGGCGGGTAAAAATGCATCCGTATATGCTGGACGCAGAACAGCAAGTAAATCAAATGCCTTGGAAAAATCAACGAGTATGGCGAAAACTGAAATCGAAGAGTTAAGAAAACGTAAAGAAGGCCCTAAATGGCAAGAGACTAGCCAAGCCTTACAACAAATTATGCGAGATTATGCAGAAAGTGTTCGGTGTGAGGATGGACTGCAAGCCGGTCTTGTGAACTTATATCGATTGAAAACAAAAGCCCATGAGCGCCTCGTAGCCGAGAATTCACATGAACTGATGCACTGTTTAGAAGTATTTAATCTAATTGATATTGGCCAACTAATATTTACCGGTGCTTTGGATCGCAAGGAAACAAGAGGTGCCAATCATATTAGGCCGGATTATCCAATTACGAACCCTATTTTAACGGGTAAAGCCCATTTGGCTAGAAAAAATTATGACGGTAGCCCAATGTTTGTCTGGAAATAAATTGGAGGCTATTATTGAAAGGAGATGGTCGTATGCCACCGATCATTAATAAAGAGATGTGTATTTCTTGCGGAAAGTGTTACGATGTTTGCCCACATGATGTGTTTTATAATTCAGTTGAAGGAGAGGTGCCGGTAGTATCTTACCCTGAGGAATGTTGGCATGAAGCAGCATGTGTTGCTGAGTGCCCGGTGGGGGCTATTAAGTTAAGGACACCATTGCAAATGATGATAAGCTATATGGAGTAATAGCGAATTATGGTTATAGTATAGTTGTCAAGCTCTCTAAGTCTTGGATTTGGAGAGCTTTTTTGTTTGGGTATATTCAGAGAGTCTTTAAGTTGAAAAACACATGGAAAAACTTTAATTATGTGTATCCATAGATACAGTTTTTGCCATAGAACAAATTTATAATTTAAATAGGGATAACTAATACCTTTGAAAGGTGAGGTGAGGTTTTATGCCGCCCGTAATCGACCAGAATAAATGCAATAAGTGTGGCATATGTGCGCAAATTTGTCCACTGGATGTAATCAGGGTCGAAATGAAGAATCAGGAAAAGGAAATGGTTGTCAAGTATCCTGATGAATGCTGGTACTGCAGAGCGTGCGTAATTGATTGCCCAAAAGAAGCCATTAAAATTAGATATCCATTGTCCCATATGATGTTGCATATGGAAGTACCAAATGCTTAGGAGGTGATAAATAATGCAAGTCAAGGTTAGAAAAGATGTTATTAAATCAGATGTGCTGATCATAGGCGGCGGTATTGCCGGACTGCAAGCAGCAATTGCGGCTGCTGAAAAAGGTGCGAAAGTTATCATTACTGAGAAAGCAGATACTCGCCGTTCAGGAAGTGGCTCTACCGGCAACGATCATTTCATGTGTTATATTCCGGAGTACCATGGCAATGATTTCAATGAAATTATACTTGAGTGTTCGGAAACTTTAGTCGGCCCCATTCAGGATTTTGATTTATTCAGGCTCATGATGGAGCGTTCCTTCGAGCTGGTGCAAAAATGGGAATCCTATGGCATTAGTATGCGACCTACAGGTAAATGGTCCTTCATGGGTCATGCTATGCCCGGACGAAGAAGATATCATTTAAAATATGACGGACATGATCAAAAACCATGTTTGACAAAGGAAGCCCTGAGACAAGGCGCCAAAATAATGAATAAAACACCTATATGTGAATTATTAAAAAATGACGAGGGGCGTATTGTTGGTGCTATCGGTATTAATATTGCTGATGAAGAGCCTGAAGTTGTTGTATTCCAGGCAAAATCAGTAATATTAGGCACAGGTGACTCGCCAAGGCTATATCCGGGTCCTAACCCCGCATATCCGTTCAATACTGCTTTCTGTCCCGCATCCAGTGGTAGTGGTCAGGCGATGGCTTTAAGAGCAGGAGCACGTCTTGTCAATTTGGATCTTCCTTATAATCATGCGGGCCCTAAATATTTTGCTCGTTGTGGCAAAGCTACCTGGATAGGTGTGCTGTCAGATATCAAGGGTAAGCCGATTGGTCCGTTTGTTTCCCAGCCAACTCGCGAATTAGGCGATGTTATGGCGGACATCTGGCCGGGTGTTTTCAAGGAGAAAATGGATGATGGAACAGGTCCCGTGTATATGAATTGTTCCGGAACAAGTGATGATGATCTGGATTACATGATGAAAGCATTTGCTTCGGAAGGCGATACTTCACTTGTCGATTATTTTGATCAATATAATCTGGATTTGCACAAAGATATGTTTGAATTCACTACTTATGAATATACCCTTACTGCCCGTGGCCCCGACATTGGCTTAGATAGCAGTACAACAGTTCCCGGTCTTTATGCGGCAGGTAATATGACAGGAAACGTTCGTGGGGATATCACAAGTGCTGCTGTATTCGGTCAAATTTCCGGAGAAAGTGCCAGTGAATATGCCAAGACGGTGGGGGACTATGATGTTAGTAACCATCCTCTCGTTACGGAAAAAATCGAACTATGTAATAAGGTCTTGGGCAGAGAAGTAGGTGCTCACTGGAAAGAAGCAAACTCAATGCTACAGCAAATAATGAATGACTATGTTGGCATGAAGGTTCGCTCAGAATCACTTATGAAAGCTGGATTAAGCTATGTACGCGATTTAAAACGATACGCTCATGAACAGTTAATGGCTGAGAATGCTCATGAGCTGATGAGGGCTCTAGAAGTATTTGATTTAATTGAAGTGGGCGAGGCAGTAGCTATTTGTTCTGAAAATCGTAAAGAGACCAGAGGCACTCACAAACGCACAGACTTCACTTACACAAATCCACTGCTGAATAATAAATTCCAAACTATTGAATTAACTAAAGACGGTTTTAAAACTGAATTCAGAAATAAGAAGCGATAGTATTTAGTAAGGGCAAGATTGTTGTTAAACGTATTAACATACGCATCTTCTTGCCCCATTTATCTCACCACATCTTAATATTAAGATTTAAGATCAATGGATGAAGGGAGATGATTAAGATGGCACTATGGAGTGAATTAAATGAACTAAAGAATTCACTTAGTGAAAAAGAGTTTAAGAACGAGAAAACGAAAAGAACTATCGGCTTCTTTCTGGGTCCCATTTTATTCCTTCTACTTGAGTTTGTTATCGCTCCACCGTCTGGGTTAACAGATATCGCTTGGCGTTGTTTGGGAGTTACCTTATGGGCTATTGTATGGTGGGTTTGTGAGCCTTTTGCCGTACCAACTACATCTCTGTTAGTTATTCTGTTACTTCCTATTTTGAATATTCTTCCCCCGGAAAAGGTTTATCCGAATTTAGGACACACGGCTATTTTCATGGTAATCGGTGCATTCATTTTGGTAGAATCTCTAGGGGCGTCTGGGTTAGGAAAAAGGATAGCCCTATGGACTGTCACTAGGCCATCGGTTAATAGCGTCTGGCGTATGGCGATAGCAGTTTCACTTGTAACAATGATATTAAGCTCTGTGATGCCCAATATACCAGTAACTATTCTCATGATTAGTCTAACCATACCCTTGCTTGATAATTTGGGTGCTCCGTTTAGAGGCAAATTAACCACTTTACTTTTGCTAAGTACTGCCTTTCCATCAGTTATCGGTGGAATTATAACTCCGATTGGTGCGACTGCGCCTAACTTTCTCTTGATTGGCGTTACTCAAAATGTGTTGGGTACAAGTATTCCCTTTGGGCTTTGGTTTATTACTTGTCTACCCGTTGCCCTTTTGATGTTTGTAGTTATGTTGGCACTTTTCGCAGTCTTCTTTAAAAAAGAAGCGTCTAATGCGATGGACATTGATGCAGCAAGGGTAAACATTGTCCAGGACTATAAGAATCTAGGTAAAGTCACTAGAAGAGAATTGTACGCTGGTATTGCCATTGTTTTAGCCTTGATTTTATGGGTGATACCCGGTATGGCAACGATGACTCTGGGAGCTCAAAATCCCACGACTTTAATACTTAATAAATATTTGAGTATGGAAAAAGTTGCTTTGCTGGTCGCGTTGCTATTGTTAATCGTTCCACTCGACTGGAAAAAACGCGAATATACGATTGGTTGGAAAGATGCCTCAAAGGCTGTCGATTTTGGATTATTGATTTTTATTGCCGTAACCTTTACCTTACCAGCTGCTTTTACCGAGACTGGTCTGTTGAAGTACATTACAGGCATTCTACAAGGAGCAGTTGGTGATTTGCCCACAATTATGGTGGTTTTTATACTGGTGACCATCGTAAGTCTCTTAAGCCAATTAGGCTTGCAAATGCCCTTGATTGCTCTATCCGTACCGATTACGGCAAGTTTAATCGGTGCTATCGGAGGAAATCCATTGGCGGCAGTTCTTGCTGTGGGTATGGCAGCGGTTGGAGGTACCTACTTAATTCCAATTAGTACGCCTGTCCACATGGTTCCATTTTCCACAGGCCGGATTCCTATGAATGACTTTGTTAAAGCTGGCTTACCTTTCACAATTGCTTGGGTTTTTGCGCTTGCTTTTATTATGTACCCACTCGCTTCGATGATTATTAAGTTTTAATGAAGAATTGACGTGTTGCTAATGAAAAAAAATGACTATGGATACGCGATAATAGTTGGTGGGTTTATTGTTTGGCTTACCGCTTGGGGAACGTATTCCACATTTGGTGTTTTTGTCAAACCGATAATTGACCAATTCGAGTGGGAGCGGGCGGATATTGCCCTAGCCTATTCCCTATCGACTATAGTGCAGGCAATCTGTGCTTTGGGAATGGGTAAGTTAACTGATAAATTAGGCCCACGTCTAGTTGTTACAGTATTCGGATCATTCTTAGCCTTAGCATACTTATTGTTATCAAGGGTCACGGTTTTATGGCAATATCAATTTGTGTATATTTTTGTGGGTTCAATCGGGCTTAGTACTGCCACAGTTCCTATTATGACAACCATCGCAAGATGGTTTGTTAAGAATCGGGGGACCGTCTCAGGTATTGTCCAATCCGGAATGGGGATAGGCGGTTTAATATTTTCTCCACTTGTCGGCTGGTTAATCGTAAATTATGATTGGCGAACCGCCTATCTTATCCTGAGTTATATTTCTCTGCCGTTGATAGTAATATCTGGGTTACTCTTGCGCAGGGATCCGGGGAGATTGTCTAACTCTCAAGGTGAAAATAGAGAGAAATCAACAATAAACCAAGATGCTAAAAAACCGCTGGAAGTAGGTTTATCATTAAGAAGAGCGATAAGTACCGGACAATTTTGGATGATTGCCGTAATGTTTTTGAGCTTTGGATTTTGTAGATGTACCTTTTTAGCGCATACAGCTACCCATGTCCAGGATTTGGGTTATTCTTTAACCGAGGGAGCCAATGTAATGGCAGTTCTCACTTTTTCAAGTATCATTGGCAGGGTAGGAGTTGGTTTTTTGGCTGACAAAATTGGTTGTAGGAATGCCTATTTTATTAGTTTCTGTACTATGGGAGTTGCTTTAATTTGGGGTGGGTATACTCGACAGTTGTGGGGGTTATTCCTTTTTGCTACATTATTCGGAATTTCGTGGGGAGGTCAGGCTGTTTTAAGGTTTACGTTTTCTGCAGAAATGTTCGGTTTAGTCGCTTTAGGTGTTATTACAGGGGTCTTGGGTCTTACGGAGGCTAGTGGGGCCGCGTTTGGGTCGTTTTTTGCGGGGTATGTTTTTGATCTAGTAGGTAGCTATGACATAATGTTTGTTTTGGGTATAGTGCTATCTGTGTTAGGCGGAATAATGTCTTATTTCATTAAGCCTATCAAGATAAACTAGTGGAATTGATCTCGAAATGTCTGCTAATAGGGAGCAATAGATGACTGATAATCAAAACAATGGTTTCCCTTCCCTTTATATATAAGGGAAATATAAAAATTATTAAGGGAGAGTGATACCTATGCCTCCAGTAATCGACAAGAATAAGTGTATTTTGTGTGAAGAATGCGCACAGATCTGTACTATGGATGTGTTTGGTCCGACAGTACCTGATGAAGTTCCCGAAGTTCGTTATCCTGATGAGTGCTGGCATTGTAATGCATGTGCATTGGATTGTCCGGTAGATGCTATCACATTAAGATACCCATTACCGTTGATGCTGCTGTCAGTGAATTCAGTCAAGTGAAAATTTAGGGGGTGCTAAAATGGTGGAAACTAATAAACAAATTAGAGAATGTGAAGTATTGGTAGTGGGTGGTGGTATAGCAGGTCTGATGGCGGCCATCGCTGCAGCTGATAATGGAGCAAAAGTAATTTTGGCTGATAAAGCAGACTCAAGACGTAGTGGCTCCGGTGCCACTGGTAATGACCATTTTGTTTGCTATATTCCAGAAGTTCATGGAGCCCCGGAAGGTTTCCTGGCTGAATATCAACAGAGTATGGTTGGCGGAAATGCTGATGTTTCTATTCAAATGAAGTTTATCAAACGGACTTTTGAGTGTGTTAAGGATTGGCATAAATGGGGTATTGACATGAGACCCCATGATGAATGGGAATTTAATGGGCATGCATTCCCGGGCAGAATGAGAATCTTTCTGAAATATAATGGCGAAAATCAAAAAGGCGTTTTAACGGAGCAGGCTCTTAAGCGTGGTGTTATAATTGAGAATAAAACACCCATAACCGAGTTTTTAACTAATGAAAATGGCAAGATCATAGGAGCAATAGGTGTTGATATATCAAAGCTCGAGCCTGAAATCAAATTGTTTAAAGCAGACAGTGTAATTTCGGCAACAGGGCAAGCTGTTAGATTATATCCTTCTATTACAGGGGGTATGATGTGTAATACTGCTTTTAGTCCGGCCAACGCCGGGACAGGTCGTGCTGCAGCGTATAGAGTTGGAGCAAAATTAGTCAACTTGGAAATACCAAATACCCATGCAGGCCCTAAATATTTTGAGCGTGCGGGTAAAGCGACGTGGATAGGTGTATTAAAAGATTCTTCTGGTAAGCCGGTTGGCCCATTTGTTACAAAGCCCACTAAAGAGTATGGGGATATAACAGCTGATGTCTGGCATTCTGTATTCACCGAAAAGAACCAAAATGGAACTGGTCCTGTGTTTATGGATTGTTCTGAAACAGCACCTAAAGATATGGAATATATGATGTGGGGTCTCAAGTGTGAAGGAGATACTTCCTTAATAGATGCCATGGAAAAACAAGGTATTGATCTCGGCAAGAGTATGGTGGAGTTTACTAAATACAAACCGTTCCTGATTGGCAGAGGTATTCAAATCGATGAAAATGGTTCAACCAATGTCGATGGCCTCTACGCTGCTGGAGATGAAGTAGGTAATTTTAGATGTGATATTGCCGGTGCTGCGGTAATGGGAAGAATCGCCGGTGAACATGCTTCTGCCCGTTCGAAAGGGCAAATTGTTTCTTATGATATTGAAAACCATCCAACAGTCAAAAAAGCACAAGAGTTCTATACTAAATTGATGACTCGTGAAGAGGGCTCTCCGTGGAAAGAACTAAACATGGCGGTGCAACAAATTATGGATGATTATGCCGGTGTTACGTTCGTTCGTTCGGAAACACTATTGTCATCTGGTCTGGAGTATTTAAGACAGTTAGAAAGTAATGCTAAGAACTCCATGACATGCAAAGATTCTCATGAATTGATGAGAGCACTGGAGTCCTTCGATTTGTTACTAGTGGGTAAATTGGTTATGAAAACTGCAATGGAAAGAAAAGAAACTAGGGGTATGCACAAAAGATCAGACTATACCTTTACCAATCCATTGCTTAACGGGATGTTTATTACGATTCAAAATGAAAATGGAAGCTCAAAATTAGAATGGAGAAAAAGCTACTAAAAAGAACTTTTCATTTGTAAGATTAAACATTAAGTGTGGACGTAAATCTGGCAGCTAATTTCAAATTTGCAAATAGCGCTATTTGGTTTCTTATGAAGCTGAAGGGCGCTTTTTTTTGGATTGAACATAAAGAACCGCTTTGTTCAGCGGATATCAGCGAGGCTGGCGAAATTGCATTAAAGTCACCAAGTATGATGCTGGGGTATTATAAGAACCCGAAGGCAACCCATGAAACCCTCCGTGACGGCTGGCTTTTAACTGGAGATGTCGATGTGAATGATGTAGTTGGTTATCTATGGATGTGCTTATCTATGGATGTCGCTTATCGTGAAGTGGGGCACTGTAATAGGAATTCAATCCGTAATTGGAAAGGTACAAACTGCTTTTAAGAATCTTTCTGAGAACTCATCAGAGATTAGTCAGTCAATAGTAGAAGCCAAGGTCTCGGTCGGTGTTAGGTTTGATTAAGCGAAGGGTAAGCCATTGTCAAGGAAGCGAATAAGAGGACTTTGAGCCTTGAAGGAGAAATATCAATATAGATCGTGATTCTAATGAGATGAACGAAAATTGGCATAACGCAGGGAAAGGAAAGTTCAAATGAGCGAACGTGAATGCGGTCATGGGTGTGATCATGGAGGTAATCATGGAGGTAATCATGGGTGTCAATGTGAGGGACACACATCCTGTGTCTCCCTAGTACCGATATTTAATCATCTTGAGGATGAGCAGATGGCTGAAATCACGGAAGCGGTTCATTCAGCTTCCTACAAAAAGGGCGAGATTGTTTATCGAGCCGGGGATCAATCGGATTCACTCTATATTGTCAGAACTGGAAGAATCAGAATCTATCGTTTATCTGAATCAGGAAAGGAACAATTGGTGCGTTTTCTGGGCCCAGGGGATTTTACAGGTGAACTGGCATTGTTCAGTGAGTCTATTCATGAGTCCTATGCTGAAGCAGTGGAAAACACAGAGGTCTGCTTGATAACTCGCACGAATTTGCAGCAATTCCTTATGAACTACCCTTCAATTTCTTTGAAAATGCTAGCTGAGTTCTCTAGCAGGCTGGAAAAGTCGGAGAAGCAAACCACAAGGGTTTCGACTGAGAAGGTGGAAACTAGACTTGCCCTTTTCTTGGCCGAGTGTATCCATAAGGAGGATTCGTCCATGGAGTTTGTGCTACCGATGAGTAAAAGGGACTTGGCTTCCTTCCTAGGCACAACGCCGGAAACAATCAGTAGGAAATTAACGGAATTTGAAGACGCAGGATATATCAGACAGAAGCCCCATCGGAAGATAGAAGTTCTTGATTTAGATAAACTGCTCCTAGTATAGTGACAGGCGATTCTATAGATTATCTACTGGGAAAGATAGAAATAATAAAAATACCAAAGGAGCACGTTAAATAATATATTTGCGTGCTCCTTTGGTATATCAATAGTGGACGTGATAATTAAGGGATAGGATTGATTGTGATTTGCGGACTTTGTTTCTTCTGCTTTTCAACATTCTTCGGACTTTTTTCTCCCATTTTGCATACCTCCTAGGCATTATTGAACTGGTGTAGTCCAGAATTACCTCTAGTATGCCTTGTAAGAGAAAATTTTATACACATTGGGGAAAACATCTTTTAGGTACTCAAAAGCATGCGATCATCATCCAAAGCGTTTTGGCTTTGTTGAGAAAAGAGCTCCAATAAGCGGGGAACCGTCATATCTTCCCGCTCCTTGCCCGAGATATCCAGAAGGATTTTTCCCTGATCCAACATGATTGTGCGGGTTCCGGTTTTGAGGGCGGTTTGAATATTGTGAGTGATCATCATGGTGGTGATCTGATCCTGACTGACGATGTCTTTGGTAATCTCCATAATCTTTTGAGCAGCGGCAGGATCTAAGGCCGCGGTATGTTCATCAAGGAGTAACAGCGATGGTTTGGCAATGGTGGACATGAGCAGGGAGAGGGCCTGTCTTTGACCGCCCGAAAGCAGTCCGACCTTGGTCTTAAGGCGATCCTCAAGTCCCATGTCCAGTTGGGCGATTTTTTCACGGAAAACCTTCACATCCTTGGGATGAACACCCAGACGCAGGCCGTTTCTGCTGCGGCGGTTATAGGCAAGGGCTAGGTTTTCCTCAATGGTCATATCCGGTGCCGAACCTTTCAGAGGATCTTGAAAGAGCCGCCCAATCCTGGCGGCACGCTTGTGTTCAGCCAGATAGGTGATGTTGTCCCCTTGGAGAAGAATTTTACCGCGATTGAGCCAAAATGTACCGCCGATGGCATTAAACAGGGTGGATTTACCGGCCCCGTTAGAACCGATGAGAGTGATGAATTCACCTTTTGCCAGAGAGAGGCTGACTCTGTCTAAGGCCACATGCTCATTGGGTGTGCCTGCTAAGAAGATTTTGGTGGCATTGCTAATTTCAAGCATCCAGTTCCACCTTCTTTCTCATGTTGTGGAGATCAAGATGCTTTTTGAGCACAGGTAGGGCTAGGGCAATGATGACAATCACCGCCGAAACGACCCTGAGCATGTAGGCAGGAAAGATGCTCGACTTCAGAGCGGCCGCGATGATGAAACGGTAAATAAGGGAACCGAATATAGCGGAGATTAGCCCAATAGCCAATGAACGACGGCCAAAAATCGCCTCCCCGATGATGGCCGAAGCCAGACCGACCACCATAATGCCAATCCCGGAGCTGATGTCGGCATAGCCCTGATACTGGGCGAGCACCGCACCGGCTAAGCCGATACAGGCGTTGGAAATAGCCACAGCAAGAATTTTCATAGCATCCACATTGATTGAGGAAGCCCTGACCATATCCTCGTTATTGCCGGTGGCACGGATGCAGAGGCCCAGGTGGGTCTTAAAAAACCAGATAAGAATCAAGGCACAGAGAACACAAAAAATAAGGGGGACAAGGGTCTTGAGGATTTCTTTGCTGACCGGCAACCAAGCTATTTGCGTAAACAAGCTGTCGCTGCCGATTAAGGATAGATTGGAACGGCTGCCGAGAATATAAAGGTTGATACTGTAAAGGCAGCTCATGGTGATAATGCCGGCGAGGATGGGGTGGATCTCCAACTTGGTTTGCAGGAGTCCCGTCACAGTTCCCGCCGCGGCTCCGGCCACGATAGCTAGTAAGATACCGAGAAAAGGATGCCCGGCCAAGGTCAGGACAGCCGAGACAGCGAGGCCGAGAGTAAAACTCCCATCAGCAGTTAGATCGGGGATATTCAGGATGCGGAAGGAAATATAGATGCCCAGTGCCAGCATGCCGTAGATGAAGCCGAGCTGAAGGGAACCGATCAGTAAAGTCATATTCTTACCTCCTGCGCGATTGAAAGGTGGGGGGGTTAGTCGATTATTTTAGCGCTATCTAGTACGTTTTGGGGAAGAGTAAGCCCAAGGGCATGCGCGGTGGACTTGTTAATGACGGTGGTAAAATCTGTGACGACTAGGGATGGAATCTGGTCGATAGGGGTACCCTTCAAGTGCTTTTCCGCCATTTCGGCGGTGATGGCGCCAATCGTAATGTCGTCGATACTGACCGTAGCGAAGGCACCGGATTGAACCATTACGGCTGAGCTGCCATAGACTGGAATTTTAGCATTTTTGGCGATTTCAGCTACCTGAGGCATGGCGCTTTGAACCATACTATCATTGGGAATGAAAAAGGCATCGACTTGATTAACTAAGGATTCCGCAGCCTGCTGTACTTCCGAAGAGGAGGTAATGATGACCTCTTTATAGTTTAATCCCACTGAATCCAGGTAGTTTTTGGCGTTTTCAATCGTTGTCACCGCATTGATTTCGCCGGTATTATAGATCAAGCCATAGGTCTGGCGGTTGGGAGTCAGCTGGTCCGCAAGTTTGAACATTTCACTGACGGGGATGGCGTTGGAGGTGCCGGTGGCATTTTTATCCGGAGTGTTCATATCGGTAATGATCTTGGCGCCTACCGGGTTGGAAACCGAGATGTAGAAGACAGGGATACCGCTGTCCATATTGACGATGGCTTGGGTTGCCGGTGTGCCGATGGTCACAATCATGTCCTTCTTTTCCTCGACCATCGTTTGCATGATGGAATTAAGGGTAGCGGTGTCCCCGTTAGCGTTTTTGTAGTCAATCACCATTCCCTCTTCTGAATAACCGAGCTCGCGCATCTTATTGGTAAAACCTTCGCGCATGTCCGTAAAAGCTCCGTTGTCGGCGAGCTGAACTAAGCCAACCTGGATAGCATCTGATGAAGCCTTGCTTTGGGGAGTTGTTTCCGAACTGCAACCTACAGCTGCGAGGAGAAGAATAGAGATTAGGAACCCGATAAGTGTTTTTTTCATTTCTTTCCCTTCCTTTCACTTTTCGCCACGGAGTGGATAAGTCAACTACCCTTCTTATGGAGTTAAAACTCCGCCAAAAGCTAGTTTCCTATATGTTGGTTTTTATGAGAAGCAAAGGCTTAAAAAATAATAAAAGCCTGTCCTTGATCGGGATCATCCTAAAAAGGATAATCCGAATCAAGGACAGGCTTAAGCCTGCGGTGCCACCTTGCTTGGTAATATAAAAATATTACCCCACTCTTCCAGAGTGCCAACACACCCCTGCCTGATAACGCTGGCCTGCGTCGCACTATACTAGAAAGCAAAGGCTTTCGTTCCCTGCGCCCTCAGTAGTCCATTTGCCGTACCGCTTTCTGCTGAGTTCCCAGCCCTCTCAGCTCTCTGTAAGTGCGCTTAACGGTTTAATTTCTACTTCAACAGTTTTCACTACATTAGCACGGTGGAAAATTCTTGTCAAGATTTTTTTTAGAGCTTGTTGCCCTGGATTGACCAATATCGGTTATGAGAAAGAGTAATCAGATGCGAAAGCGCTAAGTATTTTGGGGAAAATGTCGACATATAGATAAAGAGGCTAAATTAGTAAGCATAGATATTTTTCAGAGCCTTGAAAATATAGGCAAAAAATATAAAACATATGCAAGGGATGTTTTATATTCGTGAAACTATGGATATTTTGACGAGGTTAAATATGGATTATTCAACATTTTGGGGAATGCTCCTCATTGCAATTGGCGGAATATCATTTGTTTATGGCTTATACGCCACAAATGGAATCTTTAAAACGGCGATCAATAGGTTATTGATGATTATGTGCTGTGCTCTATTAGTTTGGTCTTTAGGCCTAGCAATTACTGCGGCAGCGAATAATAAAGAGATTTGTATGATCGGCTATTTGGTTGCTCCTTTTGGCTGGGGGCCCATGTCGGGCCTGCTCTTGCATTTTACCCTCTTGCTAACTGAGCAAGAAAAGCTCTTAAAGAAATGGTGGATCTATCCAGCACTCTATTTGCCGGGGCTGGTGATGATTTATGCCTTTACGATACTTCCGGCCATGGGTCTTTACCCCGACGATTTCATTCATACCTTATACGGATGGGTTCCGGTGGTCAATTATGATGTATGGGATTATCTTTTTTATGCCTATTACATAAGCTTCACAATTACAAATCTGATTCTGTTGCTTTCAACGAGAATAACCTCCCCAGATAAAAGCAAACGGACTCAAGTGACTTGGTTGGCAATCTGCTATATTATTGCCTATACACTTGGAACGCTGTCAGATGTTGTCTTCGGGTATTTGGATATTACAATTCCTCGTCTTTCAACTATTTTTTCTCTCATACCTATCGGAGCGATCGCTTATTCTGTCATGAAATACGGACCATTGAGTCGCAAACCTGCCACCCAAAGTGCGGCATTTCGCACTGATCATGCCCATAGCAATGTGTACCGGGTTATGAGCTTTGGCTTTGCGATCGGGAGTATTCTGAATATCATCAGTCAAAAGTTGCTATACCAAGAAACGGGTTTGCCTGACATTGATAAGTTTAGTGTATTTTTGATCTTTGTAGCGATTATAATCCTTTTGATTAACGAGCTCAGAATCAACAGTTTACTGAAAGAAATGTCAATGGCCATTGTCTATTCGATTATTATTCCTTATATGACTTTAAGATTTGTCCAGTATGGAAGTATTACCATATGGGCTTTTGTATTTTTGTTATTTATTCTTTGCTTAATCTATAATAGGCGAATCCTGTTGATCACGATTACCATGTCATCTTTGATGACCCAAGTACTGGTTTGGGCGATATCTCCCCGTGTATTGGTGGAAGTGAATGTTGCGGATTATAGTGTAAGGCTTGGTTTAATAGGGCTTTCGGCTATTCTGACTGTTTTTGTAAACTCCATCTATGTTGCGAAGCTTAAAGAGAATTTTACTTATGACGAAAAACAGACCCTGTTAGCGGAGATTTCGCGAGATTTTATCTCTGCCGAAGAGTGGAATAAGGATGAAATACTCCATAATCTATTAGAAAAATGCAGTATTTTTATTAAGTCTGAGCGGGCCTATATCATTGTATTTGAACAAGATAAGGGGAAATTACACTATTCTTGTGAGTGGTTGGCAGATGGAACAAGATCGTTTCTGAAGGATTTTGAAAATTTAAGTTCAGATATACATCGGAAGTTGTTTGAGCAGTTCGAATCAGAAGGGGTAATGAAGCTTCCTGATGCGAATCTATTACCACCCATAGCCGGAAAGTTTAAAAAGCTGCTTGCGGAGCAAAATATTCGAGGTATGGTCAATTTACCCGTAAGAGAAAAGGGAAAGATCATAGGAATCATGGGCTTTAATTCCTCAAGGCCCTTAAGGGAATGGAATTTGGATTCCAGTGATTTTATGGAGATTGTTGCCAATGTTGTTTCAGATATGCTGCTGAAGATTAAGGTTGAGAATAGAAATAAATTTCTTGCCTATCATGATCAACTTACTCGGCTACCCAACCGCATTTCATTTAAGGAACACTTAGATGAGGTAATCAAACAAGCAAGTATAACTAGGAAAACCCTAGCTGTTGTTTTCCTAGATATTGACTCGTTTAAAGCAATCAATGATACCATGGGCCATGATCTTGGCGATACGGTTCTTTATGAAGTCGCCCAAACAATATCGGATAGCATCCGTTATTGTGATGCAGTTTCTCGTTTCGGTGGAGATGAATTTGTGATTATCCTCAATGAGATATCCGGTCAAGATGATGTGGAAAAAATCATGGATGGGCTTATGACTGCAATTAGCAAGCCGCTCAATATACGGGGTCAAGAATTTTATGTGACTATCAGTGTAGGCTGTGCTCTGTATCCAGAGGATGGAGAGGATTCTGAGACACTGATTAAGAACGCTGATACCGCTATGCACCATGCCAAAGGGCTAGGCAAAAACCAATATTTAATGTGTACCCAAGCTATAAAAGATCAGGTTGAAGAACAATTAGTGCTGACGAATCATCTGCACCGAGCCCTCGAAAGAGAACAGCTTGTAGTTTATTACCAGCCTCTAGTTGACATGACAACAAAATCTATTGTGGGCTTTGAAGCGCTGCTTAGATGGTCGCTTCCCGAGCGAGGGATCATAAGCCCTGGTCTATTTATTCCAATAGCAGAACAAACGAGGCTGATTAATCCAATCGGTGAATGGGTTTTGGAAACGGCCTGTCGGCAAAATAAGCTTTGGCAGGAAAAAGGATTTTCCGGACTGCGGATGGCTGTTAATGTATCCGTAGTTCAGTTGGGTAACCCAAATTTTGTGCAGCAGGTCGAAGCAATTTTGAAGAAGACGGGCTTAGCCCCAAAAGATTTAGAACTGGAAATTACCGAAAGCGCTGCGAGCAATAATGTCGATAATATTGTTTCTATACTAGCGAGCTTGAAGGCACTTGGACTCACTTTGTCCATCGATGATTTTGGTACGGAATATTCCTCCTTAAGTCGTTTGAAGGTTTTGCCTATCGACCGTATAAAAATGGATATGCAATTTGTGCATGGTATTGAGGGAAGTGAAAAGGACCAAGCCATCGTCAAGGTGATCATAAACCTTGCCAAGAGTATGAAGGTCAAGGTTATCGCCGAGGGTGTCGAAACAAAGATCCAGCTTGATTTCCTAAGTCAATTGTTGTGTGACGAGGTGCAAGGCTATTATTACTACAGGCCGATGCCGGCTGAAGAGATTGAAGAAATTTTAGTCTCGAAAAGCCTTGTCGATTCTGAATGAAGGACTTCTCAAGAGAATGCCACAAAAGCACCCTGATTCGTCAGAGTGCTTTTGTTATCTTGCTATGTATTTCAGATGGGTATTATTAGAATTACCTTATAAAACAGATTCCATGGTTGCAACAGGTGCATTTTTACGGACGCTCTCAATTCCATTTAGGCAACTAGCTTTCGCTTTATATCCTTCGGATGTAGCAATAATTTCACCGTTTCTTGCCTTGAGACGAAAACGAAACTCGCCTGCCTTATCTTCATACATTTCAAACTTAGGGTTCACAGCGGGTTTGACAGGTTCCTCAGTTAAGTCCTCATAATTAGCAATGGGTGCGTTAACTTTTACACTTTCAACACCATTTAAACAGGATTTTTCGGTGGAATATACCTCGGAAGTTGCAATTGTCTCTCCATTACCTGCTTTTAAGTCGAACTTAAATCCAGTAGATGTCTTCTTAACAACAAATTTAGCCATAGGTAAACCCCCTTCTAAAATTCTGGTTTCTTCACTATTTTAACACAGAATTACAAAAGGGTATATTATATTCATCGGAAAGGAGAAAATTTTCTGTCTTTTTGTAGTATAATCATATTCATGAGGGCGGAGTGAGCTATAACGATAGTGTGGTCGGTTTGAGGATTGATTACAAGGATGAAGAGGCCGAAGGGTAAATTTGAGAAAGAGAGCGGCGTTTTTGCATCATGCAAAAACGCCGCTCTTTTTAGATTTTATTATTAAAATGCGATTTCCTATAATCACTTATTTTAACTTTAGATATTTTTCTTCGAACTTATGAAGAGTTTCATGTAATTTCTCATGGGTTCCTTCGCCCATGACCTCTTCTTCAAACTCTTCAAACTGAACAAGTAGTTGCGTTTGCACGTCCATCGGTATTTTCTGATCCCCCATGGGAAATAGCACGGAGTTTTCCTTTTCGATGTGCGCGCGCATCAAATTGATGTAGCCTGTCGCTGCTTCTGTAAATAAGTTCCCAAGGGATGAGCTGTTTTCGGTGGATTTTCCCATTTCGGCAATATACTGTCTGCCTTGATTGTGCTCTACTAGCATCTGTCCGATCGGTCCTCTTTCGTTAGGTATGCCGACCTTCTCCATGGCCGGGAACATCAGACCTTCTTCTTTTCCATGGTGACACTTGTCGGCAAACAAACGTAGGAAATGAACCATTTCATCAATATCCTTGGTGTCTACCGTGCCTGACAGCTTGAACGTGTTGACCATTTGCTCCAGAATTTCAAGTCCGAAGAGAATACCTTTGTGTTCGTCCCTTAAATCTTCACTGGCATACATCATTTGTTTAGCCTCCTTGTTATTTGGTTTGGTTTCATCGCTCGCTAGGCTTCCTTAAATGTTATTTCACAATAGTCGGTCGATACATAATTATACCATACAGGCTATCTATTATTCTAACATCAATTTCCGTTGTTGGTGTCAGACAATTATTCAATCAACCAGTTCCTGTTCCCAGAAAGTGCAGGCCATCTCGTATAAAGGAGAACGACCCACTGAATTAGGAGAAAAGCAGAAGCCTCACACGGATAACTAATCCGATGTGAGGCTTGGCTTACTTGTTTGGATATATTCATTTAGGAACTAGCAACATTTGGGAAAGCCTCAGTGTTAAACGCAGGTATAGCCGCCATCAATGGGTAAGATTACCCCCGTTACATATGAGGATTCATCGGCCGCTAAGAAACAGGCGGCTGAATTCAATTCACCGACGTTTCCATAACGTTGAAGTGGGACAGTTCGCTCCATATAAGTAGTGAATTCTGCTGTTTTCAGAGTATCGGTGGTTAGTTCAGTTGCAAAATAACCTGGGCAAATACAATTAACTGTCACACCGCGAGTAGCCCATTCAGCTGCTAAAGCACGGGTAAGATTAACAACACCGCCCTTAGCTGCATGGTATGCAGAAGCTGGGGCAGCGGAATTACCGACCATTCCATACATAGACGATATGTTGATAATGCGTCCATAGCCTGCTTCGAGCATCACTTTACCAAATTCCCGAGCGGTGCGGAAGACACCGGTGAGGTCGATGGAGAGGTTGTATTCCCATTCTTCATCTTCCATTTTTTCAGCAGGGACCATCGTTCCGACTCCTGCATTATTAACAAGAATATCGACTTTACCAAACTTGTCTAAAGTAGCTTGAACAGCACCTTTAACAGAATCTAATTGAGTTACATCGCAAACAACAGGATGGACTGTAACCCCATATTTGCTTTCGATTTCTGTGGCGACTTTAAGCAATTTATCTTCACGGCGAGCAAGTAAGACAAGATTAGCACCTTGTTCAGCCAAACCATGGGCCATTTGGGTACCTAATCCGCTTGATGCTCCGGTAATGACAGCGACGCGACCTTTTAAATTAAACATATATATTGCTCCTCCTAAATATAATAATTGTGAAACGTCGTTTCATTTCTAATCTCTTTATTTATAGTATGCCCTAAAACAGTGCAAAAGACAACGACTTTGTAATAAAAAGAACTATTAAAATTAGTCTGAATTAACAAATTATATCTTCAATATATTTAAAAACTATGTTATGATAATTTTAAGAATTGACTGAATAAACTTTATAATCAGGGAGGAATGGATATGGAATCGTTAGCAGTAGCATATGTTTTAAAATGCAAACAAGAAAAGATGAGCGAGTTATCTTCAGGGAATGCGTATGAAGAAGAAAACCTCAGAAAAGAAATTTCAAACCTCCAAGAGCTTTATAAGGAAGTGTGCGAAAATTATTAAACCGGCCATTGAATTTAAATAAGAAGGGTAATTCTTCGACAACAGACGTCTTAGAATTACCCGTTTTTTATTGTGAAGAGATCTCACCCTTGTGTATATCACTAATTAGTGATATAATTTTCCCAGGAGGATGGATCATGCTATATAAAACAGAGGATAAACCGGATTTAGCTCTTCTTATTGCTTTAAGCAGGTCGACACAGGCAGTGCACAGGCGATCAGCGGTTATTTTCAAGGAAAGCGATATGACTTTAGCTCAGTTCGCCGTGTTGGAAGCCTTGTACCACAAAGGAGATATGACGATTCATCAAATCATTGAGAGCGTACTTTCGACAAGTGGAAACATGACTGTGATCATCAACAATCTTGAAAAAGAGAACCTGGTCCAACGCCATGCGAATCCCTCGGATAAGCGGTCATTTTTGATTGCAATCACTGAAAAGGGAAGAGAAAAAATAGCAACAACCTTTCCAAAGCATCTACAGGATCTGAAGAAATGCTTCTCAGTTTATACCGAGAATGAGAAGGAACAACTTATTCGGTTGCTTAGAAAAATCAAGTAATAAGAATAACCATAAGACGGGGATTAATATGCGATGATGAAACAGGCATCTATAAGATGAATTAGAAAAAGAAAGGGATGGACAGAATGAGTGAATTAAGAACAGTGCAAAAGATTACTAAAGGTGTACAGGCTGTAGATGGAGCTGGGGTGAAGCTCGTTCGTGTGATTGGAAATCGTGACACGAAAGATTATGATCCGTTTCTGATGTTAGATGCTTTCGACTCAAGTAACTCAGACGATTACATTAAAGGATTCCCCTGGCACCCCCATCGAGGGATTGAAACCATAACCTACCTGATTCAAGGTGAAATGGAGCACAGTGACAGCCTTGGCAATAAGGGAGTCATCAGAGATGGAGATTGTCAATGGATGACTGCGGGATCCGGGATCATTCATCAAGAAATGCCTAAGCCGGCAGAACGGATGCTGGGAGCACAACTCTGGCTAAATCTGCCCGCCAAAGATAAAATGACTCCACCGCAATATGGGGATATAAAAAGCAAAGATATCCCTGTCCTCGAGAAAAACGGCAATAAAGTCCATGTCATCGCCGGAGATTATCAGGGAACCCCTGGCGCCTTTGCAGGGAAGCATGTGCAAGCAACCTATCTTGATGTAGAGGTCCTGCCAAATAGTGAATGGTATTTGGATAGTGAAGAGGATTGGACACTTTTTATCTACATCGTTCAAGGTGCAGGTAAGTTTGAACCAGACAGTGAGACAAACATACTCGAAAAGCAGGCTGTCTTGTTCAGCGAAGGGCGCAGATTCTGGGTTAAGGCAGGGGATAGCGGAATCCGCTTCTTGCTTCTCACAGCTAAACACCTCCGCGAACCGATTGCCTGGGGTGGCCCCATCGTCATGAACACAAAAGAAGAACTCAATCTGGCCTTTAAAGAGCTAGAAGAAAAAACATTTATCAAATAAAGACTAGAATACGACTAGGAATCCCTTAGAACCAAGGTTCTGAGGGATTTTTTTTTAATACATCTTGACGTTGTATTTAGTTAGCAGTATATTAGAGATAAATTCCCTATACCCCAGGGGGGTAAAATCCAAGCTACAAACGATAAGATAAATGGCGGAAAAGTGTAAGAGGAGGCGGAGTTTGGATGTCGGCGTATATCTTAGAAAAGCTATGCCTTGGCTGTCAACGCTGTGTTCGCGCCTGTCCACAAGACGCAATTCAAATGGTCGCGCATATGGCAAATGTCAATCCTGAACAATGTATAGAATGTGAGGAATGTGTGGAAGTATGTATGCAGGGGGCAATCACTTTCCGAGAGGATGAGAGAAGAGATATTGGCTATGGATGATAATCAGCGAAGAATGCATGAGCATAACCTCCTGAGGCTACAGAAGGAGTTAGACGATCTTCGCTCCCGTTGGCCGGCTCATTCTGTCAAACCCGAAATGGTCAATCAACGAGAAGAATTAGAAGAAGAAATAGCGGACCTGAGGAAGCGATTGAAAGAATAATAAAACGAAGAGGTGAAAATGATGATAAAAGTAACTGAAAGAGCAGCAGAGATGCTTGAAAGTTTGATGACAGGACAAGACGACTTGGGAATGAAGTACCTGAGGATTTCCATGGGTGGCTATGGCTGAGGCGGCCCCAATTTTAAATTAGCTCTGGATGAGCTAAAGAATGAAAACGATATCATGGTTGAATCCCAAGGAATTAGGGTTGTTTATACGTCCACATTTGAAGAATATCTATCTGATTCGGTTATCGATTACGTGGACGACTTCTTCGGCCGAGGCTTTTATGTTAGAGGGTCGGGACAATCCTCTTGTTAGTGAGGATGGCTTAGTTTACAATTACCGCTAAATTGTGAATAACTTAAATGTTTTATGTAATAAAAACCCTTATTTACGAGGGTTTTTATTTTTTTATTATTATAAGAGAATTTTTAAAAGAAGTAATCATTATTAGAAATAATAAGAGGAAATATGAACTATTTGGAGAATCTACAATAATAAATATCAATATTTCGACAATTTCATATAGCCTTTAGCCTTAACAAAAATAGTATGGTGTGGAGGGATGTGAGTATGCAATGAAAAAGCTTGTACTTATTGTCGCGATTCTTTCTTTAAGTTTTGGTTTGCTGTTACTTACAAAGCACCCAGCTTTAGGCCTGGATGGACCGGTCTTCTGTGGCAGTTGCCATGTCATGGAAGAACAAGTTGAAACCTATTTGCATTCAGCTCATCGCCTAGGAACGAAGTGTGGCGATTGCCACGTGCCTCACAGCTTGGTTCCCGGAGCGATAAACAAGGCCTACACAGGGACGAAGGACTTTATTGGGGTGCTTAGGGATAAAGATCCCTACACAATTGAGGTAAGTCCACTTGGTCAAGACATTATTCAAGAAAATTGTTTACGGTGTCACGGTGATCTTCTTCATATGGTAGGCGATACCAAAAGGGATGGAGGAAGGTTCTGTTTTGACTGTCATCGCGATACTCCCCATCTAAATTAAAAGGAGGTAAAAGGTATGGAAAAGAGATCTTTATCCGGAAAGGCTTTAGGGGTGATCATTTTTTTGATCGTGGTTTTGGTAGGGAGCATTGCCACCGTCATCTATATCTTTGACTCTAATAACCAAAAGCTGAAGACGGAGCAAGTAGGCCAAATTGCCGCAGATGAAGTAGATCCTGCCGTGTGGGGTCAATATTATCCTGTGCACTATCAGACCTATCTGCAAAATGGTGAAAATACGGATATGCCTTCTCATTTTGAGACTAAACCCTATATGAAGCTTTTATATGCAGGCTTAGGTTACTCCAACGAATTCAATGAACCAAGGGGTCATGTCTACACCCTAGAGGATATTCGGGCGGTTGATTCCTCCAGATATAAAGTCGGAGCCTCCTGTAATACCTGTAAATCAACCCAAATACCAGGACTCATTGAAAAGTATGGGGCAGATTATTATACATCTTCTTTTGAAGAGATCAATTCACAGCTAGAATATCCTATCGGCTGCTTGGATTGTCATAACCCCGAAACTATGGAACTCAGGATTTCCCGTCCCGCATTGATCGAGGCCTTTGAAAGGCAAGGAAAGGACATCACCCAAGCAACGAGACAAGAAATGAGGTCGTTAGTGTGTGCTCAGTGCCACGTTACCTATTATTTTGAGCCTGACACCAAAAAAGTGATGTTCCCCTGGGACAAGGGAGTAAAAGCTGATCAGATCCTCGACTATTATGATGAAAAGAAATTTAGCGAATGGAAACATCCTGATGCTGATACAGGATTGGTAAAAGCCAGACATGCTGAGTATGAAGTTTTTCAGGGAAGTACCCATGAATCGGCCGGGCTTGCTTGCGCAGATTGTCATATGCCTTATATGAAGATGGGCAACACCAAGGTCAGCTCACACTATTGGACAAGTCCTTTGAAAAATATTGAAGAAAGCTGCGGCGTCTGTCATCGCGAAGGTGCTGAGTGGTTAGAGAGTCGGGTCGATGATATCCAAGCTAAGACCAAGGAAATTCAGGATATTGCCGGCGAAACCATGGTGCAAGCGGTCGAAGAGATTGCCCTTGCTCGCCAGACACCGGGTGTCAACGCGGATTTGCTTGCCCAGGCCCAGCAAATGCACCGTGATGGTCAGTGGTATCTGGATTATGTCATGGTAACGAACGGCTATGGCTTCCATAATCCGATGGAGTCCATGAATAATCTCGGCAAAGCGATTGATTTTGCCCATCAAGCTATTCAGTTAGCGAAGGATGCGGCAATTAAATCCCAATAATTACAGACAAGAATCACTAGGTGTTGAGGAGTCTAAAAGAGGAGGGAAAGTCTGATGAAACGTTGGATTTGTAAGGTTTGTGGCTACATTCATACTGGGAATGAACCCCCTGAGCGTTGCCCCCAATGTGGTGCACCGAAAGAAGAGTTTAGACTTCTTGAAGAAAATGAAAGTGCTGTCGATCAAATTCAATCGGACCAACCTGCGGAGTTTAGGCAAGAAGTTGATGTTTTGGTTGTAGGTTCTGGTGCAGCTGCCTTCTCTGCCGCCATTACGGCTAAAAATGAGGGGTGCTCGGTTATCATGCTGGAAAAAGCCAGTGAGATTGGGGGCACAACCAGACGATCTGGTGGTGGGTTCTGGATACCGAACAATCGCTTTCAACGTAAGCATGGAATCATCGACAATCGGGAGGAAGCCCTCAAGTACATGGTTCGCTATTCTTACCCCCATCTGTATCAGCCAGAGGCAGAGCGCTACGGTGCTCCCCAGAACGAATTTGCCCTAATCGAGGCCATGGTGGATCATGGGGCTGAGATGACTGAATATCTCGAGAATATCGAAGCCTTTAAGCTGATTGAGCAGATTAACTGGACGGGAAAGCTCCAGGTGGATTACCAGGATCACCTGCCGGAAAATCGTTCGATTCGTGGTCGGGTATTATTTACCCAAGATGAAAAGGGAGAATTAACTTATGGTTATGCCCTGATCAATAGTTTCAAAGCCTGGGCTGAGAAAAATGATATACCTATCCTTGTGGATCATCGGGTCACGAAAATCCTCCGGGACGAATCGGGACGGGCCATCGGCCTTGAAGCTAGGAACAAGGGGAAATTGGTTAGCTTTTCAGCAAAAAAAGGCATTATATTTGGTTCCGGCGGTTACTCGCATAATCCAGAGTTGATGTTGCATTTTCAGCGGGGTCCAATCTTCGGAGGCTGTTCTGCACCTACCAATACGGGTGACTTTGTTCGCCTGGGCGGAGCAATTGGTGCTAAGCTAGGTAATATGAGTGGAGCTTTTCGTGCCCAAAGTGTGTTTGAAAGTGTCTTGGAGAACCCTGATGGCTCGAATAATTTGTTCTTTATCCCCGGTGACGGTGTGATAGAAGTCAACCGCTATGGTAAGCGGGTCATGGATGAGAAGAGGAACTATACGGATCGTGGAATGGTGCATTTCGTCTGGGATCCCAATCGTGCCGAGTGGACGAACATGCTACTTTTCATGGTTTTCGACCAACGAACAGCTGAGCTTTGGCAGGGTGATCCTCCGTATCCGATGGCAGGCAGCATACCACCTTACATGATTACCAGTAACACCCTTAAGGAATTGGGTATAGCTATTTCAGCAAGATTAGAAAAATTGCGGAATAAGACCGGCGGCTTTGCCTTAGATGAACATTTCAACGAGACCTTTGCGGAAACGGTCCAGACCTTCAATGGTTATGCTAGGACCGGAGTCGATTCCGATTTCCGTCGCGGTGACTTTGCTTATGACAGAGAATGGACAACTTACCCGCCCACTCAACCCGGCGGCGTCCAGTGGCCGACAGACATGAGTAAGAATTACACCATGGCGCCCCTGAGTGAAGAGGGTCCTTATTATGCGATTATCCTAGCTTCGAGCACCCTGGACACCAATGGTGGCCCGATGATTAATCAGCACTCTCAGGTCTTGGATTATGAAGGCAAGGTAATTCCCGGCTTGTATGGAGCGGGCAACTGTATTGCCTCTCCGACAGGGAATGCTTATTGGGGCGGTGGCAGTACAATCGGACCAGCCTTGACCTTCGGTTATATTGCCGGACTTCAAGTGGCAAAATCGTAGTCTGAAGCCCATCTCCTACAAAGGGAGTATAGGGGTGCAGGTAACTGTGCCCCTCTTTTAATTAGCATTTTCTTGATTGATGTGGTTTCTTAGTTAATTTATTGGTTTTAGATTGTAGTTTTTTCTAGACAAATATAGGGATAATAACTTCAAAGACGTGTATTGAAAATAAAGGGAGATGGATAATATGAGTGAGGTCATCAAGATTTTGGGGATCAGCGGAAGTTTACGCCGGAATTCATATAACAGTGCGGCTTTAAAAGCGGCTCAAGAATTGCAACCGGAAGGTGTAATTATTGAAATCGCTGACATTTCGCAGATACCCTTTTTTAATGAGGACTTAGAAGCAGAAGGGGTTCCCCTGGTCGTTGAAGAATTTAAAAAGAACATTGCGGAGGCCGACGCCTTATTGATTGCAACACCGGAATATAATTACTCGATACCACCGGTTTTAAAAAACGCCCTCGATTGGGCTTCACGGGCAGGTAAACCCTTGGACGGGAAACCCTTGGGGATTATAAGTGCTTCTACGGGAATGTTTGGTGGGGCACGTGTCCAATATCACCTTCGCCAGGTTTGTGTAGGGCTTAATCTTCAGCCGCTAAATAAGCCAGAGGTCTTTATTATGAATGCCCATACAAAATTTGACAAAAGCGGGGCTCTTAACGATGAATTTACTCGTAACGCCATCTCGAAGCTATTACAAGGGTTGGTAATCAAAACCTTGCAGTTGAAGAAATAGAGGCAAAAAATAATTAGTCCCCAATTGTTGGAATTATAGAGGAATTCTGATAAATATCGAGAATATTAATAAAAAATGTTAGCATAATTTATCAGATCAATCGGGAAGTTTTTACGCAAGATCTATAAAGAGAAAAAGCGGGGGTAATTGAAGGAATGGATTCAATTTTTTTTGCAGCATTAACTCAAGAAATGGCTCAAGCCACAAAGCAGGTAATGCAAGAGCTGGGTTTATCTTTTCCCATCAAAGTAGTAAGCTTTGATGAAGGTCCAGAGGTAGTCAAAGCGAATTCTGATGTGGATGTCATGATAAGTAGAGGTCTTATGGTAGACCTAATGAAAAAATACACGGATAAGCCAGTGGTAGGACTGACGATGTCGATCGACGAGATCTTCGAAGCAGTAAACCAACTCATCATTGGTGGCGCAACCAAAGTGGGTGTTGTGGCACATCAAGGGTATATAGAAATGGGGAATTCGGACTTTGCCTTAGGGGACATGACGATACATATCCGTCCTTGGAATACCCTGGAGGATATTCCGAAAATTCTCGAACATTTGAGTAAAATCGGAGTTGACGCTATTGCGGGTGATAAAGGTGGCTCTACAGCGGCGAAGGAACGGGGGTTTGTTGTAGTTACCCTTGAATCAGGATTAAATGCCATGAGAAGGTCCATCAATGAAGCCTCGAAAATTGCTAAGGCTCAAGAGCGAGAGCGAGACAAGGAACGGGAGAAGTCACGCCGTTTTGAACAAGTATTGAATGTGCTTTATTCTGAGTTGGAGCAGTCGGCGTCCTTTATTGAAGAATTAACAGCTTCCTCAGAAGAACTCGCCGCGTCAAGTCAGGAATCGTCTGATATTGCCCTAACAGCCGCTAGAGAAGTGAATAATATCTCGGAAATATTGGATGTGATTCGGCGGGTGGCGCAACAGACTAATTTATTGGGACTTAACGCCGCTATTGAGGCTGCACGAGCTGGTGAACATGGGAGAGGCTTCTCGGTAGTGGCAGAGGAAGTTCGCAAGTTGGCCGATGAGAGCAATAAGTCGGCTAGAAATATTGATGAAATGCTTCATCGTTTTCGCGAGTCGGTCAACATGGTGCAGAAAAATGTTGAGGAGAGCAATGTTATTACTCAGGAACAGGCAAAGGCCACCCAAGTATTGGCTCAGAAGCTGGATGAGCTTAGACTGGTGGGTGAAAAGCTCACTTCCATGGTGGGATCAAACTGAAAATTAAGAAGAAAAAGGCTTAGCAATGCAATTCAGGGCATTATTAAGCCTTTTTCTCTTCAACGAATGCAGAGACTTCTTCGGTGCTTGCGCCGTATAACCACGAAATTTGTAAAATATTTTGTTTATTTCAGAAATGTAAGAGGGGAATGGAAGTCGATGCAGAATTATATAGGCAAGAACTAAATAGAATTCAATTAGGGAGATGTTCACAATATTATTCTGAAAGGAAGTAATGCCAATGGAGCAGAACGTAAAACCTTTTGACAAGTTTTTTTCCGGTAATCATTTGATTCTGGGCGAGGCAGGTTCTGGAAAAACAAAGTTAATATGGTCTATCCTTCAGGACAAAGATTATGTCAAAGAGAATTCAATCAACATTGTTCTTACAGACTCTGAGAAGAGGATGTGGGAAGGGTCGCGTCAAAATCCCGTTACAATTGTAAATCCGTATCATTCTGATATTTCTTGGGCTACCAATCCGAGCAAGCCTGGTGTGTATTATTGTGCTTGTGGGTATGTTCCAAGAATTATTACTTTTCTAGAGTGTTTAGCTACCTGGGCTATTCAAAATGAAAAAAACATTGAACCCAAAGTACGCGTTATTATCGACGTATCCTCAAAAACCTGGGCTCTCCCAGAGTTCACTGAACAAGTCAACAGACTGCATTTCATTGCTTCCGGTCAGGATGAAAACCCTTCGATTGAGATTTGGGCCGCGCTGGGAAGTCTTAAGAAACTAAGCGATCAGGCTAAATCAATCTTTGCCAGCATCAATCTCGTGTTGTTGGATCCGATCTCTCCGTCTTGGATCAATGAAATAAAAGATACCGTAGGTATGAAATGCGACAGTCTTCAGGCGAAATTAGCCGAAATCAAGGTCGAGGGCGAAAAAGGATACTATTACGCTCCTTGCAATGGTTGTGATCTTTATTTCCAGCCGCAAAATAATAAATGCTAAAAGCCAGAAAAATTAAATAAGAAAATGAATAAGAACCGGCTGCTTTAGTAGGGCAGCTGGATATAAGTAAAATTTAGGGTAGGCTGATTGGATTCAGCCTACCCTAAAATAGTATTGAGCAACTAACGCTCCTGATCTTGCATCGAATAGCCATCTCGCTTAACATCACTCATACTTACTGAATCATCTTTTGCTTCGACCTTCTTAAGCCGTTTGACTACCCCATAAGGTTCTTCTAAGGAAAGGGCATCCCCTCTCCCGGTAATAACCCATAAGGTTCTAAACCCCTTAGGTAAGGTTTGCAGCTTCTCTTCACCACGACCATCAGTAAAATAGATTAACAAATTCACCTTATGCTCATTGGCATATTCAAAAACTGGGGTAAATCGAGTACCACCTCGGGTATTAATTCGCTCCCTAATATCCTTTGTGGATTTAATAGTATAGACGCGTCTGATCTCACTATCGCATTCGACGATTGTAATTTCGTGATTATAGTTCTTAACAATAGCAAGGACTTCCTGCACAGCTTGATTGAATTCCTGATCGCTGATGCTACCGCTGATATCCAGGGCCACAATGATGTTGGCTTTATGACTCCGGAGCTGACCTCGCAGATCCAAGCGATGGGGTTGTCGTCTGTTTCGACGGGTTACAGTTTTCTTATTATTGCTTTCCACAGATCCCATCAAGCGTTTGAGATAGAGGTTCCAAGGCAATTCCCCCTTGTTACTTTGAAAGGAGGAGATGAGACTTTCTAAATAATGGGGAACGCTCCCTTTTTGGGCCTGAGCAATATAGTGCTCAGTAAATTCTTGGAGGGTTTTAGGGTCGAGCTCATTGGAATCTTCCCAAAGGTCATGGGCTTTTGCGGGATCATAGACGGTAGCTAGAGTTCCGTCCTGTTGGGGATCCGAGGCTTCAGGGTTATGACGATCATCGTCTTCATCCCTATCACTTTCGTCGCTCGCCTCCTCATCCGCTTCCCATAAGTCCAGAGCCGTTTGCAACTCTTCAACATAATACTCAAAGGTTTTAAAGGGCAGAAGCTGTAACGAATAATTCAGATTAACCCATTTCAAGGTCACCGAATAAGGGGGAAGATCCTCCAAGAAAGTATTAACGACGATATTCATAGCCATGTTAATGGCTGTTTTGCTGTGGGTACTCTTGAACTCTTTGGCTCTAATAAGATGTAGGGATACGATATGGAGTATTTCATGTTTGATGGTGCTCTCCATCTGTAGGAGAGTAAGATTTAAAAAAATGATGGGGTTAAAATAGATGACATATTTTGCCCCTTTGAAATTCACAGCTGTAGGACTGCTGATATCAAAGCGTATTTCTTTGGACATCTGCAGCAAAAAGTAGCCGAAAAAGTGATCCCCGTCCTCCATCAGACTTAAATTCACTTGATCCACAAGGCTGAAAAACTCAGCTTCAAACTTGGGGGGGATGCTTAGTTTGGCTTGATCACCATATTTGCGTTTAGCTTGGACAAAGTCGTTGATGATTAAATCGGCTTTTGCGTAAAGTTCTTGAACCTGATTAGTAAAGGATGTTTCCATAGAGCATCACCTAATTAAACGATAAGCTTCAAAATAAGAGTCGACAAACCCCTCATTCTCGATGGCATGTCTGTAGACTTCCGGATAACTGTTTTTAATATCCTTCATAATACCGATTTTCAAATCCACAGGATAGAGCTTCAGAAACTCGATCAGCCTGTCCATGGAATAGCTTAAATCATCACCCTCGTTGGTGATTGTGGATGCGAGGGTTTTGAGAATATTCTTAGCGGCAAGATAGAGCCGGGTGTGGCTTTCCATTTTTACAGTTTCTTTAAGAGATTCAGGAAGAGAAGGTCCTGAAAAAACATCGGTATAAGAGATGAGAGCCTGATGGTCGGCTTCGGCAAAGCTCATGAACTCTTCGGCAATCAAGCGTCCTACATTTCCCTTGAGGACATTGAGAAAGACCGAGCGAGGTATGGAAGCTTGGTTTTCCAAATATATCCGATAGCTGTTGGATATTCGTTCATAGCTTCTGGGGGTAGCCCTTAGATCATCATCATTGATTTTGTGCAGATATTCGGGGAAGGTGGAGATAAACTCGATAACCTTCTGTTCAATTCCGGCCTCCATGGCCCAATCGATCCATTGATTATAATCGGGCTCCATGGGTAACCACACAAAGCGATTTTCTTGAGCTGCATCCATGTCCACAACCTGGTAATCGAAATCAGCACCGTATTTGCTGGAAGGATTCATGGCAGCTAAGATTTTAACGTTTTTAGGCAACCTATAGCCGTTGATTTCTCGATTTAAGATTAAATTCATCAGTTCCTGCTGAACGGTATGTTCACAGCGATTGATCTCATCGATAAATAGGAGCACCGTTCTTCCTTTTCCTACTTCCTCATCGATTTCGCGAAGCTTATGATGGACGGCATAGATCGTGGTTTTCTTTTCAACCGGATCTCCTTGATTTTGGACAACATAAGCTTCTACTGTGGGTAAACCACCGATTTCTCCTTCTTTAAGAAGGTTCCCATTGATGACGACGAGACTCCATTGATTTTCCCTAGCAATTTCCTTAGCTAAGGCTGTTTTGCCGATGCCACTTTCGCCCACGATTAATGGGACCTCTTCGGTGGCTAGGACCAATTCAACACTTTTTAAGGTGTCGGTAAAATTCATGATAGCTCCATCTCCTATAACATCTTCAGCTTTTCATCGACAGTGATTTTTTTGGCTTTTTTACTTCCATATTGATCGATAAACATAATTTTGTCGATGGGCATATGGGTGCTGTTTTTATGGATATAATTGCAATTTACAAAATCCCGGATATATTTTTCTTCAACATCCTCACGGGCTAATGCTTCCCGCAAAACCAGTTCTAATTCGGCTTGAGATATTTCATTAATGACGTATTTTATGACCAGAATATTGACTTTTAAAAACTCTAAGATTTTATCCTTGGTTAAATCATGGACAAAGATAATCGCGCTTTCATGTTCCTTGATGGCCAGAAGCTCCGCTTGGTAAGTAGGTGACTTGATATATCTTAAGGCATCATAGCAGATTTTAACGGCTTCTTCTTGGACGCGAGGGTAAGGAGCCTGAATAAACTTAAGGGAATCGTAATTTTTGCGTATCGCTAATAATTGTAATTCTTCACTGGGATTTTTGACATATTTAATAGCCCAGCCAGCTTGGTCGAGGGCTAATTTGACCAACTGATCACTGGGATTCTTAATATACTCTAAGTTAAGCCATCCATCATGGATGGCTTTAACCATCATCTCATCCGTAGGGTTATCAATAAATTGAATAGCTTGACCGTTATTGGATATGGCTAACTCCTGCATCTCTTGAGTTGGCTGAACAATATATTTTAAGGTCAGGCCATTTTTTTGGACAGCTAATAGCTTTAACTCATCAGTGGGATTGGTTAGGTAGGCGATAGCATTGGGATTCGTCTTGATCATTTCGATAAGCTTGGAATGTTCCATTAACCCTTCACCCACTTAGCCACCACAAACCCAGGATTACCTTGTCTTTTCTCCTCAATGGCTAGGGCCTCGGCTGACTGGACGTTTGGCGGAAAGAAAAGACATTCGCCAATCTCGGCGGGTACACCGATTTGCCAGGAGGCTATCTCATCCTTAGTATAAAGAGCGGCACGGGCGAAGACCGAAGTGGGTTTGTTGCGCACGACCTCGGCATAGTATTCGCTCCAGGAACTCTCACCGGCGATGAGCCCAATCATCAGACAGCCCCCAGGCTTTAGATGTTTGAAAAGCTCTTGCAAAACCTTTTCTGGTTCTGGTACGAATTCAAAAGCAGTCATTGAAAAAATCCCATCATAGGTTGCAAGCTGATCCAGAATTTCAGTAATATCCCCATGCCACCAGCGAACAGGTTTAGTGTTCATAACGTTACTTGTCAGTGCTGCAATTTTTTGTTGTGCCCGAGCCATCATTTCGCCGGAAATATCCACTGCAGTAACTTCATATCCCTCTTGCACAAGCCAGCTTGTATAGTGGCCGGTACCACATCCGATTTCCAGGACTTGCGGACCAGGTGACTTAAACATAGATTGTGCCAAGTGACGTTCCACTTGATCAGATACTGAGCCAAGCTCAGTAGAATACCAGGAATCATAGTGTGCGGCAATGGGGTCAAAAAGTGCTTCGTTCATTAGCAATCACCCTCATGTCATTTTTTTGAGTATTTCAAGCATGGTGTTAGAATTTCTACTTTTGCTTGACAATTCCTGCTTGATAACAACTTCTTGTTCTTCCCTCTTCTGCAGACGATTTCCTCCCGAGGATTTCCTCTTTAGTAGACAACTTCCCCCTGTAGGTCGCATCAACTATATTTTACAAATGCTTAAGTCAAAGGCAGTTCTTGTCGATATAGATAACATAGAGATCAGTTATTGTACGGTATGTTTAATTGTATGACATGAAAGGGAGGATATCAAATGGATATGTCTAAAATTACACCGGTAAACCCTCACCCAAATACCGACAATCGCCTGAAGTCCGAAAAGACAACCAACAAAGGTTCGGAAGCTAATAGGCCTCCTGTCGATGATGTGGCAGCGACCTACGAACCGAGTCGTTCCAAAGCTGACGATTCATTAGGGAAGATGTATTCTCCGGATACCGAGACTATTTCTAGATTAAAAGCCGATGTGGAGATGCGCACTGAACAACTAAGAAGTCTGGTGGAGAGACTGTTATTACAGCAAGGACATAAGCTGAATGATGCAACGAATATCTACGCACTCCTCAGGGAAGGGAAAGTGCAGGTAGATCCGGAGACGGTAGCCAAAGCCCAGGCGGAAATTTCAGAAGAGGGATATTGGGGAGTTAAACAAACTTCTCAGAGAATATTTGATTTTGCAATTGCTTTAACTGGAGGAGACCCCAGTAAAGCGCAAGCCATGAAGGAAGCGGTGAAGAAAGGCTTCGCCCAAGCACAGGAGATGTGGGGCGGGGAGCTTCCCGAGATTAGCCAAAAAACCTATGAAGAAACCCTCAAAAAATTTGATGAGTGGATCGGTAGTAACGAGAAAGAATAATAGTGAATTATTGTGGTTAAGGCAAAGCAAAGTGAGCGGTTGATTTAGAAGTAGAGAATTTCTAGATCAGTCGCTTTTTATTGTTGTTGCTTTCTGATAAATTGTTTAATGCCAAGCCAACTGGTATCATTAGTATAGACCTACAGCCCTTAGTGTGCTGTATTAAGGTAGACAAAACGAAGGATTTGAGATAGATGATGAAAAACCTAGTGATTGGCATCTTAGCACATGTGGATGCGGGCAAGACAACATTATCAGAGAGCATGCTTTATCTAAGCGGTAAAATAGGTAAATTGGGCAGAGTTGACACGAAGGATGCTTATTTAGATACATATGAACTAGAACGAGCAAGAGGAATCACCATTTTTGCGAAGCAAGCCATCTTTGAAATGGGAGAAACTCAGTTTACCCTATTGGATACTCCAGGACATGTGGATTTTTCTGCTGAAATGGAGAGGACCCTCCAGGCTTTAGACTATGCTATTTTAGTGGTAAGCGGCTCAGATGGGGTACAAGGACATACCCAAACCTTATGGAGGTTGCTTCATAAGTATCGCATACCTGTGTTTATCTTTGTCAATAAGATGGATCAGATGGGTACCAATCCGGAGAAGGTAAGGGAAGAATTAAAAAAGCAACTGGCTGAAGGCTGTATTGAATTTGGAGAAATCGGGACGGACGAGTTTTATGATCAGCTGGCCATGTGCGATGAAGCCCTGCTGGAAGAATATTTGGAAACAGGGCATGTCGCCAGTGCCCAGATCCAGAAAGCAATTCAGGAGCGCAAGGTTTTTCCGTGTTTTTTCGGCTCTGCCTTAAAATTAGAGGGCGTTGAACAATTGCTGCAGGGCATTATTCACTACAGTATCGTACCTGACTATCCCAAGGAATTCGGGGCAAAAATATTTAAAATTACCCGAGACGAGCAAGGAAATCGACTTACTCACCTGAAGATTACCGGTGGCAAACTAAAGGTGAAAGATATTCTAATGAATGGTGATTGGCAAGAGAAAGTGAATCAAATTCGGGTTTATTCCGGACAGAAATTTGAGTCGGTGAACGAAATCGGGGCGGGTAATGTATGCGCGGTAACCGGACTCAGCCAAGCGAGACCTGGAGAGGGCTTAGGGATAGAGGAGGCTTCAGATACACCGGTCTTGACACCGGTGCTGTCTTATCGGATTATTCTACCATTAGACTGTGACCCCAGGGTCATGATTCCTAAATTACGTCAGATCGAAGAGGAAGAGCCGGAACTCCATGTGGTCTGGGATGAACAGTTACAGGAAATACAGGTTCAAATCATGGGCGAGGTGCAGATTGAGATTCTGCAGAGCCTTATCCAAGACCGTTTCGGGGTTGAGGTGGCCTTTGATGAGGGGAGAATTCTCTATAAAGAGACGATTGCCAATAGAGTAGAGGGAGTAGGGCATTTTGAACCCTTACGTCATTATGCGGAAGTCCATCTGGTGTTGGAACCGGGTGAACCAGGCAGTGGTCTACAGTTGGGGGCAGAATGCAGTGAGGATAACTTGAGTAAGAGCTGGCAAAGACTTGTCCTAACCCATCTGGCTGAAAAGGAACATATAGGAGTTCTCACCGGCTCAGAGATTACCGATATGAAAATTACCCTCGTGGCGGGTCGAGCGCATACGAAGCATACAGAGGGTGGGGATTTCAGAGAGGCCACCTACCGAGCAGTACGTCAGGGATTGATGGAGGCAGAATCCATTCTGTTGGAACCTTATTATGCCTTTCAGCTGGAATTGCCTGTGAAAATGGTCGGCAGAGCGATGACCGATATTGAGAAGATGCGGGGTACTTGCGCAATAGCTCAAACCAATGACGAGATGACGGTTCTTGTGGGCAGCGCCCCGGTGATTACCATGAAGAATTATCAGAAAGAGGTAGTTGCCTATACGAAGGGTCTGGGCCGACTGTTTTGTAGTCTGAAAGGGTATGAACCCTGCCACAATGAGTCAGAGGTCATCACAAGCATCGGCTATGATCCGGAAAAAGATTTCGGAAACCCGACAGGATCAGTATTTTGTGCTCATGGTACGGGCTATTTAGTAGCTTGGGATGAAGTGAAGAGCCATATGCATCTCGAAAGCTATCTGCAGAAAAGAGCTGATTCAGAAGGAGAAACTGTTCAAAACTACACTAGCTACACAGAAGAGAAATGGATCAGCTTAGACGAGATTGATAAAATTATCAACAGCACCTTTTATGCGAATCAAGGGAAGAAATCTGCTTGGAGAAAACGCAGAACAGCCCGCGATAGTCATTATGAATCAACGACCCCCGTTTTCAGAGAGATGGAAAGCAAGGAAGAATATCTTCTGGTCGATGGCTATAATATCATCCATGCCTGGCCCGAGCTGAAAGAGTTAGTTGAAGACCATATGGAAGGTGCCAGAATAAAGCTGCTGGATAGTCTCAGTAATTATCAGGGGATTCGCAAGTGCCAGATTATCGTTGTGTTTGATGCTCACCTTGTGCAGGGGCATAGGGAGGAAGCCATCGACTACCAGAATATCCATCTGGTATTTACCAAAGAGGCCCAAACGGCAGATCAATATATCGAAAGATTTGCTCATGACAATCGGAAAAGATATCAGATAACAGTTGCCACTTCTGACGGTCTGGAGCAGATAATTATTAGGGGAGCAGGATGTTCCCTGTTATCCGCCAGAGAGCTGAAATTGGAGATCGAGGGTGCCAAGGAAAGAATGATGCAGGACTTCCAAGAAGCAAAGCGTGGCGAGCGTAATTATCTAAGCGATGCCTTATCGCCTGAGGTAAAAGAACAGCTCGAGCAAGTTAAGAAAAGCCCCTAAGCCCCAGCAGAATGATTGGATAGATTTAGTAATTAATGCTAAAATGATATGAAAATAGTTTTAATATGTAGTGGAGGTTATGAATATGAGCGACAATAAAACACATCAAAACTTGATGGAAGCCTTTGCCGGAGAATCACAAGCGAACAGAAAATATCTTGCCTACGCAAAGAAGGCTGAGCAAGAAGGAAAGCTTAACGCAGCCAAGCTCTTTAGAGCGGCATCTGATGCCGAAACCCTTCATGCCCTCAAAGAGTTTGAGATTGCCGGAAAAATTGGTTCGACCAGTGAAAACTTAAAGGATGGGGTTGCTGGGGAGACCTATGAGTATCAGAGTATGTATCCTGGATTTATCGAAACAGCTAAAGAAGAGGGAAATAAAGCTGCCGTAGCTGTCTTTACTTTTGCGATGAAGGCTGAAGAAGTTCATGCTAAGCTCTATCAAGAAGCGTTAGAAAATATGGATGAAGCAGAGGAAGTATTTTATTACTTATGTCCGGTCTGTGGAAATATCGAAAAAGTGGTACCTGAAAAGTGTAGTATTTGTGGAATTTCTGGCGAGAAATTCATTAAATACTAAGAACAATTAGGAAAAAAACAAGGAGCGTTTAGAAAAATTTCTAAACGCTCCTTGTTTTGGAAGCAAATGCGGCATAATTTTAAACTTTGTGGCAAGATTACTTTCTGGTATGATTACATTAGTTTAGTTGCTAACCATACGCAAGTAAGAATAGTTGCACAGGCAATAGGAGTAATAACATATGACTACTTCACGAGAAACAAAAATCATTGCGCGCATTCGCACGGATTTCCCTACCAAATTCGGAATTCCCCGTCAAAGTGGCCTGATCGACAATTTGAAGGCAGTGGTTGTCTTCGAACCTGAGTACCGCAATCCCGATGCCTTGCGTGGGTTAGAGGGATTCTCACACATCTGGTTGATCTGGGAATTTTCCGAAGCCCTGCGTGACACATGGTCGCCCACAGTGCGCCCTCCACGTCTGGGCGGTAATACTCGGATGGGAGTTTTTGCGACCCGATCTCCTTTTCGGCCAAACGCAATTGGTCTTTCCTCAGTTAAGCTTGAGGGTATCGAAACACATCCGGATCTCGGGCCTGTACTGCATGTTTCCGGTGCTGATCTGATGGACAAGACCCCTATTTACGATATTAAACCTTACCTAGCGTACACCGATTGTCACCCGGAAGCCGTGGGAGGCTTCATTGAGCCCCTTCAGGCAAAGGTGCTTGAAGTAGAGTTTCCCGAGCAATGGCTCCGACTTGTATCTGAGGACCGACGCGAGGCGATTTTGAGGGTGCTGGCTCATGACCCAAGGCCGTCTTATCAAAAGGACCCGAAGCGTATCTATGGGCTTGAATTTGCTGGATTTGACATCCGTTTCACAGTGCAGGACAATTTGCTTTCCGTTTGTGAAGTGGTGTGCAGAACCGACCAATCCTAGGAAGTCGTGATTGGTATTTCTGGTTGTGTTTATCTAAAAAAGATATTAAAATGTTGTATGGGCTAATTATCTGCAATGCAACATTTTTTGCTTATAAGGAGGAATTGTGATGAGCAGAGAGGGAATCGCTTTTAAAATACGTTCGCTAACACATCTTTGTAAGCGTTACGCAGTGAATTCCGACCATTTCCAATTCGAAAAAAGCATTACAGCCACTAACATTTGGATTATTGATTATTTAATCGAGCATATGGATGAAGATATTTATCAAAAAGACTTGGAGACTATGTTCACAGTCAACCGATCAACAACCTCCAAAGTGATTAAACTCATGGAGCAGAAAGGATTGATTGAGCGACAGGCCGTGCCGAATGACGCACGACTAAAAAAACTGTTACTTACCCCCAAAGCACTTGGAATACACAAAATGCTCATTGAGGATATAACTAAGCTCGAAAAACAAATGGTACGTGGTTTTAGAGATGAGGAAATAAGACAGCTTTCCTCCTATATTGGTAGAATGAAGGCAAATCTACAAGAAGGATTAACCAATGATTAAAAAGCTTGCCCGTAGTATCAGGCAATATAAAAAAGCAACTCTATTGATCCCTCTTTTTGTCACTCTAGAGGTGATTGTGGAGGTCATCATTCCCATATTAATGGCTAAGCTCATTGATTATGGCATTGATGCCGGAGACATGAATTACGTACTTAAAATGGGAGCAGCACTTTTTATCGCTGCTTTGATTAGCTTGCTCTTTGGTATCCTAGCCGGACGGACCTCCGCTGTAGCCTCGGCGGGCTTCGCCCAAAATCTCCGGAGGGATATATTTTATAATGTCCAGCACTTTTCCTTTTCAAATATTGACAAGTTCTCTACGGCAAGCATTATTACCCGTCTCACCACAGATGTGACCAATGTACAGAATTCTTTCCAGATGCTGACCCGCATGGCGATGCGGAGTCCGGTGATGCTGGTTTTTTCTTTGATTGTATCCTTTAGTATTGATCCGCAGTTGTCTCTGATTTTCCTCGTCAGTATTCCTATCCTCGGTGTGGGGCTTTGGCTTATCATGAGCAATGCGCATCCTGTTTTTGAAAGGGTGTTTAAGACCTATGATAAGCTGAATAATGTGGTTCAGGAAAACTTGCGTGGCATGCGGGTAGTCAAGTCCTTTGTTCGTGAAGATTATGAGAATGATAAATTCATGGACATCTCCAACCGGATCTTTAAGGACTTCACTAAAGCCGAAAGATTGGTTGCCATGGTCATGCCCCTGATGCAGTTTTGCATGTATGCCTGTATCCTCTTAGTTTCTTGGTTTGGTGCGAGAGCCATTGTCGCTTCCGGAGGGAACCCTGTGAATGGGCTTTCCACAGGGGAGCTTTTAAGCCTCATAACCTATGCAACACAGATTCTAATCAGCCTCATGATGCTTTCCATGGTTTTTGTGATGCTGACTATTTCCCGTGCCTCTGCTGAGAGAATCGTCGAAATTCTTGATGAAGAAAGCAATCTCCGGAACGGTCTACAGCCCATCTTTAACCTTAAGGATGGGGAAATTCGCTTTGAAAATGTTAACTTTAGCTATGGAAAGCAAGGGGATAAGCTGGTTTTGGATCAGATCAACCTGACCATTAAATCCGGTGAAACCATTGGTGTTCTCGGTGGAACGGGGTCCTCTAAATCAACCTTAGTTTCGCTGATTCCCAGACTTTATGATGTGACACAAGGCAAGGTTACCGTGGGCGGAGTGGATGTCCGAGACTATGATATTGAAACCTTACGCAACGGAGTGGCCATGGTTCTGCAAAAGAATGAACTTTTTTCAGGGACCATTAAGGACAATCTGCGTTGGGGTAATGAGCTTGCTACTGAAGAAGAAATGATTCATGCCTGTAAACTCGCTCAGGCCCATGATTTTATTGAAAGCTTCCCGGAAAAATATGATACCCTCATTGAACAGGGTGGCACGAATGTATCGGGAGGACAAAAGCAACGGCTTTGCATCGCTCGTGCTTTATTAAAGAAGCCAAAGATTCTTATTCTTGATGACTCGACAAGTGCAGTGGATACGAAAACCGATGCCCAGATTCGCAGAGCTCTGCGTGTCGAAATCCCAGGGACAACGAAGATTATCATTGCCCAACGGGTATCCTCTGTTCAAGATGCCGATAAAATCGTGGTCATGGACGATGGAAAAATCGTTGCTATCGGAAAGCATGAGGGACTGCTGGATTCTTGCCCAATCTATCTTGAAGTGTTTGAATCACAAGCCAAGGGAGGGAAGAATAATGGGGATGAGTAAAGGGTTCTCTCGTTCTTCCCAGGGCAGGATGCCTGGAGGTAAGCCGCCAAAGGCCAAGTTAAATCCTTTGACAGTGAAGCGGCTCCTTTCCTATATGAAGAATTATAAGCTGCATCTTTTGTTAGTTATGTTCAGCATCATCATTAGCTCCATAGCTAGTGTTATGTTGGCCTTGTTTTTACAAACCTTAATTGATGACTATATTTCCCCACTCTTACTGGAAGCCGTGCCGAACTTCGCGGGATTGTTGCGGATAATCTTAGTGATGGCCGGGATTTATCTAACGGGAGTCTTAGCCACCTTCTTTTATAGCCGGATTATGGCTTCCATCACCCAAGGAACCTTGAAAAAGATTCGGGATGATATGTTCGCGCATATGCAAAAATTGCCCATTAAATATTTTGATTCCCATACCCATGGGGATGTCATGAGCCATTATACAAATGATACGGATACTTTGCGACAGATGATATCCCAGAGTATACCTCAGACCTTTTCCTCTTTGATTACTCTTGTCGCGGTATTTTTCGCGATGCTCTACCTCAGTGTATGGCTTACTGTATTCGTTGTCCTCTGTATCTTTTTCATGTTGAAGGTAGTAGGCAGCATTGTCGGCAAGAGTGGCATGTACTTTGTTAAGCAACAGCAGTCATTAGGTGACTTGAATGGCTATATTGAAGAGATGATCAATGGGCAGAAGGTTGTGAAGGTCTTTACCCATGAGAAAAGGACTAAAGATATTTTTGATCTCAAAAACCAAGAACTTTGTGCTCAGGCCACCGCGGCAAATTCGTATGTCAATATCGTGATGCCCATGATGAACAATTTTGGCTATCTGCTCTATGTGCTTTTGGCCATCGTCGGCGGTCTCATGGCCATTGGTGGGGTAACCAATTTCACCATTACAGGGATTAATGTGCTCACCTTAGGGACCATCGCTTCCTTTTTGCAGCTTTCCCGCAGCTTCATCATGCCCATAGCGCAGGTATCCCAACAGTTGAATGCGATTATCATGGCCTTTGCCGGAGCCGAGCGGATCTTTAAGCTTTTGGACGAAAAGCCGGAGGTAGATGAAGGTTCTGTGAGTTTGGTCAATGTTAAAAATGAGAATGAAACTCTCGTGGAAACGACTGAGCATACCGACCTGTGGGCTTGGAAGGTTCCCTGTGAGGATGGAACCTTCGCCTACAAGGAGCTTCAAGGCGAAGTTCGTTTCTTTGATGTGGATTTTGGCTACGATGAAACGAAAATGGTCTTGCATAATATCACTTTATACGCAGAGCCTGGGCAAAAGGTGGCCTTTGTCGGAGCTACCGGTGCAGGAAAGACCACCATTACCAATCTCATCAATCGTTTTTATGATATTGCGGATGGTAAAATCCGCTATGACGGAATCAACATCAATAGAATCAGAAAGAACGACCTACGCCGCTCCTTGGGGATCGTGTTACAGGAGGTCAATCTGTTTACCGGAACAGTAATGGATAATATTCGCTATGGTCGCTTGGATGCCACCGATGAGGAATGTATCGCGGCTGCCAAGCTAGCTAATGCCGATGGATTCATCCGTATGTTGCCCGCAGGGTATCAAACAGAGTTATCCGGGGATGGAAGTGGGTTATCCCAAGGTCAAAGGCAATTGATTTCTATTGCCCGTGCGGCGGTAGCGGACCCACCTGTCATGATCCTGGATGAAGCTACATCCTCAATCGATACCCGCACGGAAGCCATCATCCAGCGAGGAATGGATTCACTGATGGAGGGGAGAACGGTATTCGTAATTGCTCATCGACTTTCCACGGTGCGAAACTCGGATGTGATCATGGTTCTTGAAGAGGGGCAAGTCATCGAAAGAGGCAACCATGAGAAGCTGATTTCTCAAAAGGGTAAGTATTATCAGTTGTATATGGGTGCATTTGAACTAGAATGATAACATAATCAACGCTGATGCCCGTTGATGTCCACTGATGTCACGCTGGACCTCAGATATTTCCACCGGGTACGCAGATTATGGAAGGAATTGCCTAAAGAAGTAGAGAACTATGTAAGAAATAGTATAGAAGTGCTCATGAAGTACAGTTATTGGGAAAAGCCAATTACCTTGAGCGATAATAGTTATAATAAGAAAAAATGTTTGCAGAAAAAAACAAGTGGCTTATGAAGGCATAATACTTTAAGAAGGAAGGTTAATCTCATGAAAAGTAAAATTGCTGAGGCTATCAAATTAAAAAGTCATCCCGTAGCCGTATTCCGATCCGATTCCAAGCCGGAAGGGGCCATGGAGTTTGTGGAAGGAACATGGGGTTGTACTATCTCCTTGCTGAATATGGCTACCAAAGGTCGTACAGCTGTGTTTAGTCTCCCCACGACTACTTGTAGGGGAGGGAAGTCCGGTTTAGGATTTCAACGCTATGAGCTGGGCTTTATTGAATATTTTTTATCTACAGGTGGTGTAGGCGGTAGAGAAGGTGAGTATTACAAGAAAAACCCTGAATTAGCAGGGGCATTCATTGAAAATTTACCCGAGATTCCTCATAAAGAATTCGTTGTCTTTAAGCCTCTGGCCGAAGTAAATGAGGACGAAAAGCCGGAGGGCGTAGTCTTTTTAGTCAACGCGGACCAAATCTCTGCCTTAACCGTGTTAGCTAATTTTGATCAACCTACACAGAATAATGTGGAGGCGAACTTTGGGGCGGGCTGTCATCAGACCGTGCTCTATGCTCTCAATCAAGTGGATGCGGAGCATCCCAAATGCTATATCGGTCTCACTGATCTTTCAGCGCGTAAATATATTGACAAAGACCTGTTATCCTTCAGTATGCCCTATCAACGCTACTTGGAGCTTGAGGCACAGGTGGAAGAGAGCTTCCTAACCAAGGAGACTTGGCTGAAGATTTCCGAACGTATTGAGTAAGGTATTAGTTGGCTGTTTTACGCCGTACAGGTCGTGTCTTCCACCAGGTTCTGATGATGATTGTGCATAAGATCATGGCTCCTAAGGTGAACAGAGAACCGCTTAGAGCCCGGAGAATTAGGTAGGGACTAAGGATGGAGCTGACTGCCATAAAGTCAAGACCGAGAACTCGCCAGAGATAAGTCTGGAGAAAACCGGCTATAAGCAGACAGGAGCTCATGCCAATGAGTCCAAAGTTGAGCAGGATTATTCCCATAACTCCATAGCGGTAGGTCTTGGGGGTCGGGTTATCGCGGTCGCTTAAAATTGTATAGGCACCGGCAAGTATCAGAAAACCGATGGTACCAAACAGAGCCAAGTGAGCATGACCGGAAGTTATGTAGGTACCATGGGTATAAAGATTGACCCAGGGAATAGTCATCAGCAATCCCAGTAAAGTAGCTCCGGTCAGATGGTGAAATATACTGCTTAAAATAAGCCACATGGCAAGTTTTTCTTTGAGGCTCAGCACCTTGTGGTTTTTAAATCCTTTATAAATCATATAGGCAAGGAGAAGTACGGGGATAGCTTGTATGACGCTAAAGAACGATCCTAAGAAGAGCCAAATCGAGGGAAAGCCAATCCAAAAATAGTGGTGCCCCGTACCGAATAATCCGCCCGTGACCGATAAAGTGGCTTCGAGATAAAGCCACTTTTCTATATCCTTTTTGTCGGCAATGCCTGTGGACACGAAGAAAGATGCGATAAAGCCACTGGTAGTTAATTCAAAGGCCATCTCTTCCCAAAGGTGAACTACCCAAAATTTCACGGCTTCATCAGCAACCGGATTGCTATAGTGTAGTATATTGGGAATAAGCAATACACAAAGTAAGACGACACCGACGGTCATTATTCCCGTTGCTGGCGTTAATCTTTGTCTATTTTCCCAAAGGGTTCTTACTAAATTGTAGGCTCCGATTAGGATCCCCAGGGAAATTCCCGCATAAAAAATGGGCAGGCCATCGAGATATTCGCGCCCATTGCCGATTCCTAAAGCTAAGCTTCCCAACAATCCTAAGGAGGTCACAAGCAAAATTGCAAATTGCCAACGGGCCAGCTTTGGGGAGTGGATATCGGTCTTAAGCTGCTCTGCGGTGAAATAATAGACCATCCCCAGCATTCCGATAACCGGCCAAAATGTGGCCAAAGCAAGGTGAACTGCACGACCATATTCACCAGAAACCGGTGAGGGTAAATCGGGGATAACCAGCGAGGTTGCTCCAAGCAAAGCAACGATTCCTTGAACTCCAAAAAGGAATACGGCATAGAGCGTATATCTACGGGCAACTTGTTTTCCGGAGAGCGCCTTCAAAGAATATCCCCGCTTTCCAACTTTATCGGTGTGGGTGGCCACCCTAAGGTGGGAATGGTCCTCATATATTCGAAATAAGCAATAATATCTTGGGTTTCCAAAGGGGTTAATGAGGGATGTTTCTCTTCTTGATGGGGAGGGATAACGGGCGGGTGACGGAAGAAAGCATTGATTTCATCAGGACTTCGTTTAGCCATGATGTGGGTAAGATCTTCTCCCACGTACCCCCCCTGCCCAAGCAAAGTGTGGCAACTCACACAATTATGGCTCTGCCAAACGTCCTTGCCAGCGCTTGCCTCTTGGCTGATTGGTATGTCAATTTTCCAAGAAAATCTAACGCTTAACACAAAGATTGCTAATGAAGCTGAGGAAATGAGAATAAAGGTTCTGAGTCTCATTCAATCATCCATTCTCTAACAAGATCCTAATGACTTGCATACTTGTATTTAGTATGGACAATTTTACCAGATAAATACAATAGGGAACCGCCCTAACCAAGGACGGTTCCCTATTGCTTTACTCAAGCTATCAACGCTGGCTCTTATCATAGGGTATGCCTTCTGCTTTCGGTGCTCTTGATTTCTGCGAGGTAAAGGCGAGTACCACCATGGTGGCAAGGTAAGGCAACATTTTATAAAAGGTTTGGTTGATGTCCAAAGCATGCAGGAAGGGAATGAGAGCAATGGAATAGGCCAAGGTGCGCAGAAAGGCGAAGAAAAGAGCTGCGAGCAAGATCTGGAAGGGCTTCCATTGACCGAAGATCATTACAGCCAAAGCCAAGAAGCCAAAACCGGCTACCCCGGTGTGACCATTGATGTTGCTGTTCATTACCCCTACTGCGTAGAAGAAACCGCCGATTCCTCCCAGAAAACCGGAGAGGCTGACACCGGCATAGCGCATCAGGTGAACATTAATCCCTACGGAATCAGCAGCATGAGGATGCTCGCCGCAGGCCCGCAGGCGCAGCCCAAAACGTGTCTTATAGAAGATGATGGCTGCCATAACTAGGAAAAGGAAACCAAGATAGACGGTGATGTAGGTGTTTTGGAAAAACAATCTTCCGAGCACGGGCAAATCACTTAAGATCGGAACTTCTCGAATATAAAAATTCACGTTGGTGGTGATTCCATCACTATTAAAAGAAATTTTGGAATAAAGGAGGATCATACCAGGAACCAGCATGTTCAAGGCCGTTCCGGAAATGGTTTGGTCAGCTTTCATGGTTACGGCAGCTAGGGAAAGGAGTAAAGAAAAGAGTATTCCGGCCAAAGCAGAAACAATCATGCCCAGGAGTAATATATACTGGGTGTTCATCGTCGAGCCCTGAGTAAAGTAGACAAAGAGGCAACCAAAGAAGGCTCCGAAGAGCATAATCCCCTCTAAGGCGATATTGATGACCCCACTGCGCTCGCTAAACATCCCACCCAGTGCCACGAGGAGCAAGGGGATGGCTACGGGAAGCGTGTTTTGTACCAAATAATAGATTGTATCCATACTACTCCTCCTCTTTTGAAGCACTAGAGCTATCATGATGATTAGAATATATTTCTTCAGCGTTTATGTCCGCAGACGCATGTTGAGCAGAATGCTCATTCACGAATTCCTTACTATTTTTCTTAAAGATTTTCTTAAAGAAAGAGGCTACTGTTGTATTCATCAGCATGGCAAAGGCTGAGAAATAAATAATGACCGCAATTACAATATCGATAATCTCCGGTTTATACCCGTAAAGGCTTGCTAAGGTGCCGCCTCTCTGGATATGGGAGATAAATACTGCCGCAAAGATAATTCCCAGAGGATTGTTGCTACCGAGGAGGGCGACGGCAATTCCGTTAAAGCCATTGGCAGCGATAACGTTGATGGGTTCATAGGTCATGCTACTGCCAGCAATCGTCGAGGGTGCAAGAATTGCAAAGGCTCCACCAAGTCCAGCCATAGCTCCGGCAATGCCCATGGTAAGGATAATATTGCGCTTACCGTTCATTCCGGCATAGGTACTAGCATACTTGTTAAAACCGGTGGCTTTCAGTTCGAAACCAAAAGTGGTCTTGTTCAAGATAACCCAGAGTGCCACAGCAATAAGTATGGCAATAAAGATGGAAATATTGGCATTGGATCGTTCTATGCCCAAGGAGGGCAATTGAGCGGAGGCGGGAAGATAGGCTGTTCGAGTTTTGGAGGAAATATACATCGTAGCATTGCCCTGAATGAGCATATCCACTAAGTACATGCCAATATAGTTGAACATGATCGAGGTAATTACTTCATGGACGTTTAGAATAGCTTTGAAAATTCCTGGGATCAAGCCCCATAGTAGTCCACCAACCATGCCGGCGAGGACACAGACGACCCAATGGATACCAACGGGAAGGTCCCACATAAAGCCTACATATAAAGCAAAAAACATGCCCATCGTGTATTGCCCGGAAGCCCCGATATTGAAAAGCCCCATCTTAAAGGCAAAGCCCACAGCTAATCCGGTCATAAGGATCGGGGTTGCAAAATAGATAACATCGGCAAAACGCTTAACGCCACCGATGAGTAACATTTGCAAACCGGAAAATGCGTTGGCAGGATTGGCGAAGGCCATAATAATAAAGGCAAAAACAAAGCCGAGAATGATGGACATGAGGGCGGCGGTCAAAGCAGAAAAGCTTTTACTATAGATAAATCGTTTCATGCTCATTCTCCTTTAGTTGATCGCGTTTTGCTCCTGACATGTAGAGGCCCAGCTCCTGAACGGTAGTGGTCTGCGGATCTAATTCGCCGACGATTTCACCCTCATACATGACCAAAATTCGGTCGCTGACGTTCATGACTTCTTCAAGCTCTAAAGAGACCAACAGAACAGCCTTACCGGCATTTCGTCCGGCCACAAGCTGTTGATGGATATATTCGATGGCCCCAACATCCAGTCCTCGTGTGGGTTGAACAGCTACCAAAAGCTCATGCTCTTTGTCGATTTCGCGAGCAATAATCGCTTTTTGCTGATTCCCACCGGACATGCTACGTACGACAGTTAACGGGCCTTGCCCACTTCTTACATCGTATTGTTCAATCAATCGTTCCGCATAGGAGCGTACCGCTTGGCGTTTAAGGAACCCAAAACGTTGAAATTCTGGCTGCCAGTAGCGCTGAATCACCAAATTATCTTCTAAAGTATAATCCAGAACGAGCCCGTACTTGTGTCGATCCTCCGGTATATGACTCATACCGGATTTTGAACGGGTGCGAATCGAAGCTTTAGAAATATCTTTGTCACAAAGGGTGATGGATCCGCTGGTGTGGTTTTCCAAACCGGTCAGTGCTGCGACAAATTCAGTTTGCCCATTACCGTCAATGCCGGCGAGACAAACTATTTCTCCTGCACGAACTTGGAAAGACACGTTGTTTACAGCGTCCTTCTTACTGGTTTTTGAAGGCACAGAGATATTTTTTACGGATAAAACCACTTTTTCTGGTTGGCTTCCTTCTTTTTTGACCCGAAAGCTCACGTCCCGGCCGACCATCATGCGCGAGAGCTCTTCTTTAGTTGTTTCCTTTATTTCAACAGTGCCTACACATTGACCTTTACGCAATACGGTGCAACGATCGGCAACCGCCATAATCTCGTTCAATTTATGAGTTATGAATAAGATCGATTTACCTTCTTGAGCAAAACGGCGCATGATTCCCATCAGCTCATCAATTTCCTGAGGGGTTAAAACGGCTGTGGGTTCATCAAAAATCAAGATTTCATTATCTCGATAGAGCATTTTAAGAATTTCAACCCGTTGTTGCATTCCTACCGAAATTTTTTCAATGACAGCATCGGGATCCACTTCCAGACCATATTGTTTACTTAACGCTAAGACTTTTTCTTTAGCCTTTGTCTTCTGCAAAAATCCGAAACTATGGGGCTCTACCCCGAGAATGATATTATCAAGAACAGTGAAAATCTCTACTAGCTTAAAGTGCTGATGGACCATGCCAATTCCTAGAGCGTTAGCATCATTGGGGTTATTGATTTTTACGACTTGTCCGTTCTTGCGGACCTCACCGTGCTCCGGCTGGTATAAACCAAAAAGAACGCTCATTAGAGTAGACTTCCCGGCCCCGTTTTCTCCCAGCAAAGCGTGTATTTCACCCTTTTTTAAGCGCAGGGTGATATTATCATTGGCTTTAATACCGGGAAACTCCTTAGTTATATTGAGCATTTCAATAATATTATCGTCCATGCTAACCTCTCTTCTTCGTTATAAATCAACTACACAAAAACAAGGAAAAGGGGAAAGGGTAGTCCCTTTCCCCTATACCAGGTTGCCAAAAATGAGGCTAGTTATTGATATTATCTAACTTCAACTTTAACTATAGCAAGCTTAAGACCGGAAACAAGCTCATCGGCCGTAGCATAACCGTTAGGATCGGCTACAGTGATGGTACGGATAGGATCTACAGCGCCATCAACAAGCGTTGCATAAGCTTTGGCGTATTGTTCTTTGGTGAATTTTTGGAAACGGTCAAAAGGATTGCCGTCGGGTTGGTCGAGGACGACAGTGGGGAGACCAATTCCGTCATTCTTAGCATCGAAGTAGGTTGTCTTTCCGGAAAAAGTACTCCAGCTGTCAGTCTTGTAGATAGACTCGAGAACTTGAACAACCGAAGCGCGCAGGCCTTTAGTTGCTGAAGTAATAACGGTTTCACTGTCATATCGTTGATCCACATCGACGCCGATGACTTTTTTGTCGGCTTCAGCAGCTGCGGACATAACACTTTTACCCACCGAACCGCCACAGGCAAAGATTAATTCCGTACCACCTTGGTACATGGTTTTTGCGGTAGCTTTATTGGTATCAGTTTCTGCAAAATCACCAGTGTAATGATAAATTGCCGAAATAGCGCCATCAGCAAGACCTAATTCTGCAGCCGCCGCTTCAGCACCTTGTAAATAGCCATAACCAAATGCTTGAACTGCAGGAACAGCCATTCCGCCCATAAAGCCAAGCTTAGTCATGCCGTCCATAACTGCAGCATAACCGGCCAAGTAGCCAGATTCTTCTTCAGCGTAGAGGACACTTGCCACGTTTTCTTTGGTTTCAAATGTTTTGTAATCAGCAGTATGCGGAGTTCCATCTAACAGGATGAATTTCACTTCTGGGTATCTAGTTTGTGCTTCAAAGATAGGAACTTCAAATAAGAATCCCGGTGTGACGATAACCTTAGCGCCGCCAGCGACAGCTAAATCGATAGCAGCTAGGTAGCCTGTATCGGATGCTTCTTCGGGTTTATAGTATTTGTGGGTGATGGTGTTGGCTTCAGCAAATTCAACGACGCCTTCCCAAGAACCTTGGTTGAAGGATTTGTCATCGATATTGCCTTTGTCGGTGATGAGAGCAATCTCAAAACCGTCCTTTGGAGTTTCAGTGTTCGTTCCGGCACTAGGCGGGTTATTGGTGGCCGAACTGCCGCATCCCGTAACCATAAGGGCTACTAATAGGACAACCAAGAGCACCGATGTGATTTTTTTCATTTTCCTCTTCTCCTTTTGTCTCCTTCTTTTTTGGCAAATTTATGTATTATGTATCCCAAATTTATTGTACCATTGATACCAAAATTTTCAACTATTGAATTTTAAAAATAATTACTACTGCCGGATCGCTTAATGTGTCTCAACCAAAGAGTGTGTTTCATATGATACATCATCGCATGATGACTTTGTTGAATATTTAGATACGGGAGGTTTAAATGAAAATTTTAGTGACTGGCGGAAAAGGAGTCGTTGGAACTCATTTAGTAGATAAATTAAAGAGAATGGGGCATGAAGTATGGGTATGTGATCTTAAGCATAGTCATGAGAACAATTATTATCGCTGTGATGTAAGTAAAATCAGGCAATTGCAAACTATTTTTCAACATCATACTTTTGATTATGTTTATCATCTTGCTGCTGAATTTGGCCGCTGGAATGGAGAAGACTATTACGAGGATTTATGGCTGACAAATGCTGTGGGTACGAAAAACTTGTTGCGCTTACAAACTGAATATGGATATAAAATGGTGTTCACCAGTAGCTCGGAAGTCTATGGCGACTATGATGGCGTGATGGTTGAGGATATAATGGACCTTCTGGAAATCAAGCAGATGAATGACTATGCTATTACGAAATGGGTCAATGAAATGCAGATCCTTAATGAAGCAGCCATGCATGGTAATCAAGTGGTTCGAATCAGGATTTTCAATACCTATGGCCCTGGAGAACATTTTACACCATTTCGTAGCGCCATTTGCACCTTTTCATATAAAGCGCTCCATGATCTACCCTATACCGTTTACTTAGGGCATCAACGGAATGCGCTCTACATTGAAGATTGTGCAATAGCCTTAGCTAATATCACCCTGAATTTTAAAGCTGGGGAAGTATACAATATTGCCGGCATAGAAATGCATGATATGAAATCCGTCTCTGATCAGATTCTGAATTATTTAGGTAAGGATGACAGCAAAGTTACCTATAAAAAAGAAGAGCTCTTCACCACAAAAATTAAACAACCGGATATTAGCAAAGCCCAGAGAGATTTATTTTATGAACCTCAGTTTTTTTTAGAAGTAGGTATTCCTAGGACCCTAGAATGGATGAGGAGTGTATACGGGTTAAAGTAATGAAGACTCAAGATATGCGCAATAAGGAAGGATTAAGAATGGGAGGAAATATGCTTCCAAAGGTATCCGTTATCATTCCTGTTTATAATGGCTCGAAGTATATGCGTGAAGCCATTGATAGCGCTTTAGGTCAAACTTATCCAAGCATTGAGGTTATCGTTGTCAACGATGGGTCTAAGGATGGGGGCGCTACGAATCAAATTGCTCTTTCTTACGGTAATCGAATCAGATATTTGGTTAAGGAGAATGGCGGAGTCTCTACTGCGCTTAATTTAGCCATTGAAAAGATGAATGGTGAGTATTTTTCATGGTTAAGTCATGATGATGTGTATTATCCTCAGAAAATTGAAGTTCAACTTAAGTATCTATTAGAACAGCAGTTAAAAGATACTATCATCTATGGTGGCTATGAGCTTATCAATAAGCTTTCCCAAACTGTCTCCCAAGTCAAGCCGGACAGTCTTTACACTAAAGAACAATTAAATATTCCTCTCTTATCAGTTTTCAGGGGTCTAATCAACGGATGTACCCTGCTTATACCCAAAAGTCATTTTGAGAAAGTTGGATTATTTGATGAAAATTTACCATTAACCCAAGACTATGACCTTTGGTTCAAAATGTTTAGGCAGGCTCAGGTTCATTTTCTTCCCGGTAGTTATGTTAGGACACGGATTCATGATGAACAACAAACCCATAGAAAAGAAGAACTGACTCTAAAAGAATGTAATGGGCTTTGGACTTCCTTGATTAACAAGATAACGATTAAGGAAATGTGCGAGATTGACGGTTCTCCCTATACGTTTTATCAAAACACTGCGGAATTTTTACGGAAATTTACTAATTATACCGAAGCCCAAAACTACGCAGAAGCACTTGCCAGAAAAGCAAAAGGGAAGATTAGTGTGATCATTCCTTTTTACAACAGAATTCCTTTGTTGATTGAAACCATCCGCAGTGTACTGGCCCAGACCTATACAAATTTTGAAATAATCCTCATTGATGATGGATCAACAGACGATATCAGCCCAATCAGAATGTTAAAGGACCCTCGGATCCATTATGTGTACCAAAAGCATCAAGGGGTTTCTATCGCAAGAAATCTGGGTATAAGCTTGTCTTCAGGAGAGTACATTGCTTTCTTAGATTCTGATGATCTCTTTCTTATAAACAAGCTTGAAAAGCAACTTCATTATATGGAGGGGCACGGCCTAGCTTTTTCACATACATCTTACCAAAGAATGAGCATGCTTGGCATTCCTAGGGAGGTCGTTCCTACCGGACGATTTACTGGCAAGGTCTTTCCTAGAATCCTAGCTAGCTGTGGCATTGCAACTCCAACTGTCATGATAAAACGAGAAATACTGATCAATCGAACATTTGATGAGTCCATTGATTTCGGTGAAGATGTGTGTCTGTGGATCGATATTGCCTACACTATTCCGGTTGGCGGTATAGATGAACCCCTGACTCTGGTTAGAGTTGGACGTCAAACCTCAGCCTTTAATATCGAGAAGCAACGAATCGCATATAGGAAGATCTATGAGCATATTATGAAGAATCCCCATTACCGGATTTATGAACGAGAAATTCAAAATTTGCTTAAAGATTACAATAAGATTAATAAGAATGACGAAAACTGGTCTAAATTCATCAGTAAGCATATACACATTAAAGCAAATTAGACTGTACAAACGAATGAAAAAACTCCCAATTTTTCTTTTAGAAAGTCGGGAGTTTTTTCATTCGTTTAGCGGACATAATGGTATAATAGAGTGATAAAATTATGCCTTAAGCAAGTCCACGAAGAGCGGTTATCGAATGAATTAGACTACTATATAAAGGACGAAGGATAATGAATCGATATTCGAATTCAAGAAAGAGTAATTCTTCTTTACTTATCATAGGAGTAGGTATATTAATCGTCATTGCAGCTCTTGTCTATTGGGGTTGGCCCTACCTTAGCCTTTTGAGTGACCCTGATAGAATCAGAGATCTTATTATTCGCTCCGGGACGTGGGGGCCACTGGTCTTTATCAGCATGCAGGTCGTGCAAATTTTAGTTGCGCCCATACCTGGTCAGGTCATTGGCTTGATTGGGGGATTTTTATTTGGCCCCTTCTTGGGTTTGCTCTACTCGATTATCGGAGCTACGATTGGATTTACTCTGGTATTTATGCTCACCCGAAAGCTGGGGCGACCCTTTGTAGAACGAGTCGTGGACAAGAAAAATGTGGACCGTTTTGACCATCTTACTAAGGAAAAAGGCGCTTGGGTTTTCTTTTTTATTTTCCTTTTACCGGCTTTCCCCGATGATCTGATCGCTTTTATTGCTGGATTAACTGCTATTCCTATCCGCACCTTAATCTTGATTTCTGTAGCAGGTCGATTGCCTGGGTATGCAGTATTAGTGTTTATGGGAAACGGCTTGACCTATGAGAACCTTAATCCTGTTGTCGTGTCCCTAGTTCTGCTGCTTTTCTTCTTAGCCTTAGCTTGGTTCAAGAAAAGGTGGCTACATGAGTTCGTCGAACATAAGAATCGCACCCAATTTATCACGGATCAATGGAATTTGTATTGGCATAAGATCATACTCTGGGTAATCATAATCGTTGTCCTACTGGTGATAGCTTACCAAGCCGCGACGGTGATACCGATCCAAAGGTAGTGGACATGTCGTTTACCATAATATTACATTGTTTAATCAACAGTATCGAGATAAAATTAATTTATGATTGCGATAATAACAGTATTTTGAATAAGCTAGGGAAGAGAGATGATGCGTATTGAGTGATGATCAAGCTGCAGCCATAGGGCTACAACAAAGAGAAGTGAAGAGTCATCAGAAGATGAGGATCAGAAGCCTAATCAGAAGGGGCGTTTTTATTACCATGGGTGCGACGAGCATGGCCATGGGATTAGAAGGTATCCTCATTCCCAATCAGATAATTGATGGTGGGATTACAGGGGTATCGATGATGTTGTCCCATTTAACCTCAATAAATTTAGGAGTATATATATTCTTCCTCAATCTACCCTTCTTCTTTTTAGGATATAAGCAAATAGGAAAGACCTTTGCTCTGAGTATGCTTTATGGAATCATCATTTTATCTGTTGCAACTTCATATCTTCATCATATTACTCCCTTTGTCCAAGATGTCCTGCTTGCAGTAGTCTTTGGTGGGTTATTGCTGGGATTTGGGGTGGGATTAGTTATTCGTTCAGGTGGAGTACTCGATGGAACAGAGACTTTAGCCATACTTATCGAAAAAAAAGCCCCCTTTTCTGTGGGGGAAATTATCATGATTATCAATGTTATTATTTTTGCTGTTGCTGCTTTTGTCTATGGGTTAGATAATGCTTTATACTCTATGTTAACGTATTATATAGCCTTTAAAACGATCGATATTGTGGTTAAGGGCTTTGATGATATGAAATCGGTCTATATTATAAGTGATCAAAATACGGAGATTGCTGAGGCAATTTCATCACGCCTGGGACGTGGTGTAACCTTTTTACAAGGCGAGGGGTCTTTCACAGGAGATGTAAAGCGCGTCGTATTTTGTGTGTTTACTCGTTTGGAAGAAGCAAAGATGAAGGATATTATTCGGGAAATCGATACTTCAGCTTTTGTGATCATTGGCGATGTGGGTGAGGTCAAAGGCGGACGCTTTAAGAAGAAGGATATTCATTGAAGCAAAGAACATATACCATTGAGATGAAAAGACTTAGCATACAGGGATGGAATCCTGTGTGCTAAGTCTTTTGTTTTAAAAATTACTGAGAATTTTGGGAAGATTTGCATGACTTTGATTCAATTGACATGACTTGAGGCTAGATGGTATCTTAGAATAGTTTGCTGAAAAAAGTAAAATTATATAGTAATAAGAAGAAACTCTAGAGAAGGGGTCGAAGAGATGAAGCTATCATACAAGGACATTTTGATCACTGGATTTGCACTCTTAGCAATGTTTTTCGGAGCGGGGAATTTGATTTTTCCTCCTATGTTAGGCTTACAAAGCGGAGACCAGCTTTCTTGGGCTTTATTAGGCTTTATCATTACCGGAGTAGGACTTCCCTTTTTAGGGGTTACGGCGGTGGCCAAAGCAGGTGGGGACCTGGAACTGCTTGCTAATCGGGTTCACCCCGCTTTTAGTAAAATCATTACCACTATATCCGTCCTATGTATTGGACCCCTGTTGGCCATTCCCAGAACAGCTGCCACAACCTATGAAGTCGCTGTTGCCCCGGTGACCCAAGGGCTTAATTCGCAATTGGCCTTATTTTTATCATCCGTTATCTTTTTTTCCTTAACTTTATTCTTTGTTTTGAGACCAACTCAAATTTTGGACAGTGTGGGTAAAATCCTGACTCCTCTGATGCTCATTTTCCTAGCTCTCGTTATTTATGTCGGTGTTACGCATCCACTCGGCACTGCAGGTGTGAATAGCTATGCGAACCCATTTTCCCAAGGTTTCTTAGAAGGCTATAATACCATGGACGCCATTGCTTCCGTTATTTTTGGGATGATTATTGTCAAAGGCATCAGAGAGAAGGGGATAACCGATAATAATCAAATTGCTAAGATAGCAATTATTTCGGGAATGATTGCGGCGATAGGTCTTGGTGTAATCTACATCGGCTTGGCTTATATCGGTTCCACGACAGGAACCTTATTTACCGGAGAAAATCATGGTCAGATGCTCCTCTTTATCAGTGAATCTTTATTGGGCATTGCCGGAAGAACAATTATAGGTGTTGTTATGGCCCTTGCCTGCCTTACGACATCCATCGGTTTGGTTGCCAGCTGCGGTGAATACTTTAGTCGCTTAACCCATTATCGAGTAGGCTATAACACGATTGCTCTCATCACAACCATGGTTAGCTTTGTTTTAGCGAATATGGGGTTAACTAACATCTTAAAGTTTTCGGTGCCTTTGTTGGAATTTGTGTATCCCATTATCATTGTCTTGATCATGCTTCCACTGTTTCATAATTTCTTTAAGGGTAAAAGAGCGGTCTATGTTTATACGGTGGGAATAATTATTCTCTTCGTTATCCTCGACACCATCTATGATATTGGCTTAAGCTTAGGTGTAAATCTAAGCATCATAGCGAAGATGTTGAGTGCATTGCCTTTTTATCAGTTGGGACTGGGTTGGGTCATACCTGCTTTGTTTACGTTAATCATAACCATAGTCTTGACTTCTAGAAAATCAGTTGAAGTATAATAGGGCTTAAATAAATTCCGGTTATAAAGCAGAACTCTTCTAAAGGGTTCTGCTTTATACATTTATCTTTGTAAAATTACGTTTCGATTCTATAGAATTCAAAAAAATGACAAGATTCTGTAGTATAATGAACATTGTATGAGAATGAGATCCATAGATTTAAGTTTAGGAGAAAGTTAATGGATATCGACTTGCAAGTATTGTTGATTCTTGAGATGTTCTTGGTTAACCTGTATGTGATGACCATCTCATCAAAGGGTCAAACTACCCCGTTGAAGACGCTCCTGATATTAACGGTCTATACAATAGGACTGATCGGGATGACGTATCTCTTCGTTACAAAGGTTTTCCCCGCTGGAAATCATAATGGGGTCTTTCTTCTATTCGGTTTTTTGTATTTATTACCCTCAAAGATATTGTATGACCAGCCTCTAAAGTATTCCTTAGCTATCACCTGCACATCTTGGCTTCATACACTCTTCTTATTATCTTTAGCTATAAGAGTAGCTCCATTGCTTAATGAAGCATGGTCGGACGGGGTGATGCTGCTGACCCTAACCCTGTTGTATATCCTCACTTTACCTTTCTTTATCTCCTCATTAAAAAGGACTACTTATGCTTTGGGCAAAATTGACGATGAGATGTTGACTAATTTTATTGTCTTAGGAAGCCTCTGGTTTCTGTCCTATATCCTGCTTAATACTCAATTTGACAGATATGATAGTGATTGGTTTGAATTTGTGATTACTTTAGTGTTGGCCCTTTGCACTATTCTTTCCTATAAGGTATTTTATTCATTAATTGTAATTAGCAATACAGCGAAAGAGCTTACGAAAAGGACCAAGACCGACATTCTAACGGGTTTGAAAAATCGCGATGCATTTTTTCGGGATGCCCAGAAACGATTGGAAAGCAGAAAACCATTTTCTATTGTTTTCATTGATTTAGACCAATTTAAACAGGTCAATGATCGTTATGGTCACGCCGAAGGAGATCGCTATCTAGTCCAATTTGCCGATGTTTTACGGCAGTTTTATAACGACCAAGGTACCCTTTATCGACTTTCGGGAGACGAATTTGTCTTCTTATATCTAGGTCGTTCGATTGTGGAGTTCTGTAGCCAATTGGAGACTAGAATAATCCCAGCCTACAAGAACAAAATTCGTTTTAAAGGATTGAGTTTAGGATATGCTTCTTTTCCTAAAGATGGAGAGGATTTAAATAGTCTGCTGAAAACTGCGGACCATAATATGTACCTGCAAAAAAAAGTCAAACATTTTGATCGAAGCTTGTGATTTTTAGACAATAGTATGTCAAGTAGGTGCTAAATAAATACTAGATAATAGAGGGGGTATTTAAATTGAATTTTAAGAAGGCTTTTTACGAAAGCTCAGCAGGACTTTTAGTTACCGATGCAAACTTCAAAGTAATCTGGGCAAATCGATTTGAAGAGGAGTTCTATAAGAAGACCGTTATTGGTTTAGATGTTTTAGACTGCCATAGACCAGAGAACCGCGAAAAAATCCGCGATTTTCTCACTAAGTTTCAAGCAGGGGAGATGAAGGAGTTTACCAAAACTGCAGTGGGCATGTTAATCACCTATAGCAGTTATACTGTGAATGGAGAATTTGCCGGATTGGTGAGAACGAGGATTAGGTTAGTGAAGTAATTCCACGGATAAAAGAACCGCGAAAGATGGGCAAATGCGATGCTCCTCTCTTATGATGGATAGTTTATTACTAAAACTGTCAATTAAAAGGAGGAGCATTTTAGATTTTAGCTATTAAGTTTCTGGTAATGTGTACATCGCCGAGGGTAAATGTACCCCATTGATAGAGTCGAAGGAGATAAAGTCCAACCAGGAATTATTTCTTAAGCATACTATTTACTACTGTTTCTAAAGTGCTTTTCTTCAAAGGACCTTTATACCCGGTGAAGACATAGCCCTCCGCATCAATAAACAAGGTTGTGGGAATGGTCGTAACGCCATAAATTGTAGCGGCTTGCAGGTTTTTGTCGATATAAATGGGAAAGTCATAGCCTTGTTCCTGAACGAAGTTTATCCCTGACTCCTCAGTTTCCCGTTGACCATCCACCAAATCAACCATGAGGAAGACCACATCCTGCTTATGATCTTGATAAACATCGTTGAAATGGGGCATTTCTTCACGGCAGGGTGGGCACCATGAAGCCCAGAAATTTAGAACGACCGGCTTACCTTGAAAATCAGAAAGCTTGTATGGGGTACCATCGGTTCCATAGACGGTGAAATCAGCTGCTAATAGCTTGCTTTTATTCGCTGAGGAGTCTTTTTCCGCGTCTTGGGAAATAGAAACTTCCTGATTTATTGGGGCCCCTTGGCTGGGATCGACCTTTTCAGATAAAGAAGAGTAGGCGGCATAAGCCCCTCCGAGGAATAAGATAAAGGCCACTATACCTAGATACATTTTTACTTTACTGTTCATAATATCCTCCTCACTTGCTCGTGTTAGTGTCTGCTAAGATCATGGAACACCCTAATTAGGAAAGTAGGCCTAGAAAATACCCCATCAGCCCCGTCGCCATTAAAATACCAACGATGACTAAAAGCCCTCCTGAGAAAAGATTGATGAGGCGATAGTTTCGCTTAATGAAGTCAAGGGTTGATTTTAAACGGTCAATGAGTACAGCGCTTGCGATAAAAGGTATTCCCAAACCCAAGGAGAAACATAAAAGCATTATAACACCTTTGAGGGTTCCACCCTCGGAGGCAGCAAACATCAAGGCAGATCCTAAAAAGGCCCCTACACATGGCGTCCAACCAATGGAAAAGATAATACCAAAGAGTAGGGATGAGAAAAAGCCTAGCTTAACTACGTTGGCCTCGAGCTGTCGATACCGATTGAGAAAGGGAATCCGCAGGACTCCTAGGAAGTTGAGTCCGAATAAGATGACTATTAGCCCCGAGGCGATATTCACTCCTGTGCTATATTGTCGTAAAACATTGCCCACTGTTCCAGCAAAAGCTCCTAGGGTGATAAAAACCAGTGTAAAGCCAAGGACAAAAGCGAGTGCATTGGTCAGGGCTTTCTGTTTCTTATCTTCGGATCCCTGCCCGGCAAAATAGGAAATATAGATGGGCAACATGGGCAATAGGCAGGGGGAGATAAAGGTGATAATCCCTTCGAGAAATAAAAGCAAATACTCCATATAATCACCCTTTCGTCAATTAGAGATTAGGAAAACTAAACTTAAATTCTGTACCTTCGCCAAGCTTACTTGCTACTGTTAATTTAATGTTATGCTGTTGAGCGATATGTTTGGCGATGGCCAGGCCGAGGCCTGTACCGGTCTTATTTTGCTCGTCTTTTGATTTGTAGAAACGGTCGAAGATATAGGGTAAATCTGTAGAAGAGATGCCTACTCCCTTATCTTTAATAGATAATACTTGGTTAGTAAAAGTAACAAGGACTTCGCTTTGCGGTGGAGAGAATTTGACGGCATTATCCAAGATGATTAAGAACATCTGACGAAGACGTACATAATCTCCTTGGAGGGTGCATAAGAAGGGGTCTTGTTCGTTCTCAGTCTTTATTACTATGTCCTTGCTACGGGCGATATTCTGGGCGCTGCGAACCACATCTTTAAGCAAATCGCAAAGGTTCAGCTCTGACATCTCAATTTTAAAGTCAGGATTTTGCAGACGAGTTAAATCTAACAGATCATTGACTAAGCGCTGAAGTGAGATGCTTTCATTAAGCATTTGCTGGTGATAGGATTTGACCTGATCCGGATCAGTAATGACTTCATCACAAAGGGCTTCCAAAGAGCCGCGGATGACGGTGACGGGGGTTCTTAGTTCATGCGAGATATTAGTGATAAAGTCACGACGCAGTTGTTCTAAGTGTTCGCTTTCGTGACTAGCTAACTCCAAACGCTCACTGAGACTATCGATGGCTGACGCCAATTCGCCGATTTCATCCTTTTGTTGAACGCCGGTTTTGACCTGATAGTCCCCGTTAGCCAGTTGAAGAGTAGATTTTTTCATACGGTTCAAGGGTTTGGTGAAGGTGTAGGCTAAGAGTGTGGAAAGGAGAAGGGAGAGGAGGAGTGCTACCCCGATGCTCAGGGTCAAAATCCTAGCCCCCTGCCGAAGAGCTTCCTTGGTACCCTCAATGGGAGAATGAAGAAGCAAAGCACCGACGACTTTATCACCGGCTTTGATAGGGGCACCGACAGTCAAGGTAGGGGTAGTGAGAAGGGAGCTAAAGCCTTCGCTGAAGGTGGTTCTTCCCAGAAAGACTTCTTTCACAACCTGATCGGCATCCGCCGGTAAATCAGCATAGTTAATCTGTCGGTTGGTCATATGACCGATGGTCATCAGCTGGAGGTATTCATCCACAATCCAGACATCGGCCATGGCAATCTCATCTAGGAATTGGAGGTAAGAGCTATATCCGCCCATACCGTACATCATGCCGCCCATGCCATAACCGTTCATCATACCCCCACCCATGTTGCCCATGCCCCTTCTTCCGGGATCGTTGCTAGGGCTTTCGGTGGAGGTATTAGAGTCGCTTAACAAGGTTGAAAGGGTTCCGGCCATAGAGGTTGCGCGTTTTTCCATTTCAACTTGGTGAAGTTGAACAGTCTGGTCCTTGAACAACGACATAAACACACTGCCGATGATCAGGGAGAACAGGAGCAGGCTCATGGAGAAATACAGAGTGAGTTTAAGGGCGATTTTATTCTTCATTGTTTTTTTCCTCGAATTTATAGCCCACACCCCAAATGGTTTTAATCTCCCAATCTTCATGAGTGAAGGAATCCAGTTTGGAACGTAAACGTTTAATATGGGAATCTACAGTTCGGATGTCACCAAAGTAGTCGTAACCCCAAACGCTATTGAGGAGATTATCTCGAGAGAATACCTTGTTGCGGCTTGAAGCCAGAGTCCAAAGAATTTCGATTTCTTTTTTAGTTAAGGATACAGGGTGTTGGTCGATGGTCACTAGATAGTCGTCCAGATTGATCATTAGATTTGCAAAGGATAAGACTTGCTTTCTCTGCTCGTCGGTTTGACTGATCCTGCGCAAAATGGCTCTAACTCTTGCCATGACCTCGCCCGGGGAGAAGGGCTTGACAATATAATCATCGGCCCCAATATCCAGACCCATGATTCTTTCAAAATCTTCGCCCCGGGCGGTAATCATGATGATCGGGACATTAGAGCTTTTGCGAATTTCCCGGCAAACCTCAAAACCATCGATTTTGGGCATCATCACATCTAATAAGACCAAGTCGGGCTGAAGCTTATGAAAAAGATCCAGAGCCTCAAGGCCATCCCAAGCTAGATGAGGCTGGTAGCCCTCTTTTTTTGCGTATTCTTCTAATATTGATGTAATTTGTTTATTATCATCCGCAATCAATAGTGTTAACATAATGATCTCTCCTAAGTTTGCTATATCATCATATTCTACCATAAAATTGTGAGAAAAATTGTGACAAAAGTACGTCATTTGGTTAATGAAATAAAGTTTTAAATATAATAATTTTTCTTGAAAAAGTCATAGTTATGCCATAATTTTAGGTTACTCTATAATCAAAGATTCAGGAAGAGCTCTTGAATCTCCCTGAGGGGAAGCCCTAGGGGGAAAATAATTAGGAGGTATGAATATGACAAAGTTTAAAAAGGCTTTACTGATAGGAGCCATCGTGCTTGGAGTGGGGGCAACCTCATCCACAGTCTTAGCAGCTTCTATCTACAACAATCCGGCGGAGGCCTTAGCTGGTATCACCGGAAAAACAGTAGAAGGGGTACTTGTGGAGCAATATGAAACAGGCAAGAGCTTTGGGGCCATTGCCGATGAAGCGGGTAAGCTTGATGAGTACCAAAAAGAGCTGCTAGAGATAAAGAAGGATGTAGTGACTCAAAGAGTTGAAGCCGGAGATTTGACCCAGGAAGAAGCGGATCGGATTATTACATCCGTTGAAGAGAACCAAGGATATTGCAACGGCGATGGTTTTGGTAGAGGCCGTGGGGGAATGATGGGCAATGGTTATGGTGGTATGATGGGTCGTGGCCAAGGTGGCGGCTGTGGCGCCTGGGGAGGATTTGGCTACAATCAAGCCAGATAAGCTATAGGGTAGTGTTATTAGAATGAGTAAACTATCTTAAACACAAAATAAAGCAGGTAAAAAAACCAGACTGTTAAGGAAAATTTCCTTTCAGTCTGGTTTTTGCTTTAAAGTCAGTTTTTGTGATTATCATTAGATATCCTCAATTTGCCAGTCAATCGGTTCCTTTCCTATCGACAATAAAAAGTCATTAGTTTTTGAGAAGGGCTTGCTGCCGAAGAAGCCGGCATAGGCCGATAATGGACTGGGGTGCACTGATTTCACTATGTAATGTTGAGGATTGCTGATAAGAGCTTGCTTGCCTTGGGCATTTTTACCCCAAAGAATAAACACAACAGGGTCCTCGCGCAGATTCAAGAGGGAGATTACTTTGTCGGTAAACTGATGCCAGCCGATCTGACTGTGGGAATTAGCTTGACTGGCACGCGCCGTCAGAGAAGTGTTAAGAAGGAGGACACCTTGGTCAGCCCATTTTTTGAGATAACCGTTGTTAGGGATTCTGCAGCCAAGATCACTGTGTAACTCTTTATAAATATTTTGCAGGGATGGTGGAGCGGGAACACCGGGTTTGACGGAAAAACTCAAGCCATGGGCCTGGTTAGGGCCATGATAAGGATCTTGCCCTAAGATAACGACCTTCACCTCATGATAAGGTGTGAAGTGTAAAGCGTTAAAAATATCATACATATTCGGATAAACAGTTTTTGTTCGGTATTCGTCAACTAAAAATCGTCTTAAGGATAGATAATAGTCGAGGTTAAACTCATCTTCAAGCAATTCGTGCCAATCGTTCTTCAATATTTGCATTTTCATCACCATTAATCATTATAACATAGGAAGATTCGCTTTTATTTTCGAATTTTCTAGAATATATTATAAAATTAATTGTGTCTAACTAGGAAATATAGTATAAATAATAGAGGGAGGCATGTGGATGAGAATTAGCAGAAGAAACTTAATGACAAAAATAACAATCATCCTCGCCTTGGTTTGTTTTACCATGGGGACCGGTTCCAGCATTTATGCTCAGGATGATCCACGGGTCTTATTCATTAGCTCTTATTCCCAGAGCTATAATTCTGTTCCCGATCAGATAGAAGGGATTCATGAGGCACTTGATCCCTATCACATCCAGTTAGACATTGAATATATGGATACCAAACGGTTCGACACCCCAGAACATATCGATAACTTTTATTCCTCGTTGCAATATAAACTGAAGGCTCTGGATCCCTATGATGCCATCATCGTGGGTGATGATCAAGCTCTTGAATTTGCCACGACATATCAAAAAGATCTTTTTGCTGGACTTCCCATCATTTTTTTAGGGATTAACGATGTAAATCGTGCCGAAAAGGCAGCTCAGAATAAGTATATAACAGGAGTCATCGAGATTACTCCTTATAAAGAAAATATTGAACTGGCTTTGAAGTTTAATTCGAATGTCAAACGGGTAATCGGAATTTTGGACAACAGCATTACAGGAGCCGGTCATAAGGACCAATTCTATGGTGCAGTGGGCTATTACCCAAGTCTTCGCTTTGAGGATATTAATACATCTGAATATACCTTCGAAGAATTGGCGGAAATCCTCCGAGGAATACAAGACGACTCAATCATCTTGTATTTAGATATGCATCATGATAAAGCAGGAGAATTTAAGACCATCGAAGAAGCTGCGGCTTTTATTGGTGAGAATACCCATGTCCCGGTGTATCGGCCTTCCATCGGTGGAGTCGGCGAGGGCATAGTGGGAGGAATCCAGATCTCCTACCAAGAGTCGGGGAAGATCGCTGGAGATATGGTTTTGCAGGTTTTAGAAGGAACTCCTATTGAAACAATTTCGATGATTGATAAAAGCCCCTATTATCCGATTTTTGATTATAAAGTACTGCAGAAATTTAATATAGATAAAGGCATGGTTCCTCCGGATTCGGTACTCATAAATAAAGAAGTTAGCTACTTTGAGGAACATCTTTACTTTATCTTAGGCGTCTTTGCTGTACTAATTGTTATGCTGATTATTAGCACTTTGCTGGGGCTGGATAATCTAAGGCATCGAACCATGCAAAGGAAGTTGAAGGAAAGCAATGAGGAACTTTCTGCTACCTATGAAGAATTAGCGGCAACGGAAGAAGAACTGCGCTTTCAATATAAGGTCACTGAAGAAAATGCCCAAAGAAGTGAGCTGTTAAAACAAAAATACGAGCATGCTATCAATAGTACGAATAGCGTTGTTTGGGAAGTGAGTCTACAAACTCGGAAAGTATACTTTTCTGAAAATATCAATAGTCTATTGTCTTTACCTCTGCATTCGATAGGAAATATCGATCAAGTTTTGAGAAGCTTTTTTGATGAAGAGATTATTCGAGAATTAGAAGAGGAAACTCAAGCTTATCTCAGCAAAAAGAAGAGCGAAATCAACATTCAGATTCCGCTTGATGCAGGGGATAATCAAACCAAATGGTTAAAGATTCAAGGGAAAGCCAAAAGTGGAGATCAAGAAGAGGTCCTACTTTACGGTATTTTAACTGATGTGACCCAGACGAAGCTACAGGAAGAATATATCGATCAACTTGCTCACAATGATTATCTAACCGGTTTGCCAAATCGCATGTCCTTTATGAATAAATTGATGGAAGAAACCCAAAAGGGGAATCCTTTAATCATCATCTTCATGGATATTGATAATTTCAAGGAAATCAATGATACACTTGGTCATGTTTGGGGCGATAAGGTATTGCGCGCAGTAGCACAAATCCTGTCAGGTAATGCTTGCCAAGGTATGTTTGTCTCGCGGTTTGGCGGCGATGAGTTTTTAGTGCTTGCGACCAATGGAAGTGGTATCATTGAGGGATGTATAAAGCAAATTCGCGAAGTTTTTGCCGAACCCATCCTCATCGATAATACTGAATTTAGTATTAAATTTAGTATGGGAATTACCCGTTTCCCAGAAGATAGTACGGATATTCATCAGTTGATTATGAATGCTGATACGGCTTTATATCACGTGAAGAGAAACGGGAAAAACAATTATATGTTCTATAATCAAGAGATGCAGAAAGAGCTTCGCAATAAGGCTGAGATCGAAGGAATTCTTCGTAAATCCCTCCAAGATGATAGCATCTATCTCCTCTATCAACCTCAGGTTAATGTAAAGACGGGTGAAGTGGAGGGCTTTGAGGCTTTGGCTCGTTTGAAGGATCACGCGATTCCTCCCAATGTCTTTATTCAGATTGCTGAGGAATCGGACTTGATCTGTCAGATTGGTAGAGCTGTGACCATAAAAGCCATCCAGCAGTTAGCAAGCTGGCGAGATAAGGGCTATCCGAGAAAACCGATCTCGATTAACTTTTCCAGTAAACAGATGCGCGATAAAGATTATCTTGTGTTCCTGGTTCAGACCCTGAAAGAGTACAATCTGGATGGTCGGTATCTCGAGATCGAGATTACTGAAAGTATTTTACTGGAGGAAACAGCCCTCACTTTAGAGTTCTTGGAGCAAGTGAAAAGCTTGGGGATAAGCATAGCTTTGGATGACTTTGGCACAGGATTCTCTTCAATCAATTACCTCACCTATATTCCGGTGGATAAGGTGAAACTGGATAAGAGCTTGTGTGACAAGTTCTTAAACTCGGATAATACGAGAGTTATCGATAGTATTATCGCTTTGGCTCATGGTCTTAATTTGGTGATTACTGCCGAGGGTATTGAAGAACCATGGCAGTACGCACAGTTGAAGGCTAGCGGTTGTGATACAATCCAAGGCTATCTCTTCAGCAAGCCTCTAGAGGCGGATTCGGCAGAGGAAATCTATGACAAAAACTTTTTGCAAGTTGACTAAGACGCCATGCTAGCATATACAAATCTTTTTCGGCAATACTAGCGAAAAGGAGTGTGACCATCATGAACGGCAATGCTGAGCTTTTGAATTTTGTCTATCAGAACTCCCAGATGGGTGTGGCAACCCTTAATCAGTTGATTGAAATCATCGAAGACAATAAGTTCAAGAATCATCTAAAATCTCAATACCAAGAATATCAAGAATTCCATAAGGCAGCTGAAGACATGTTGAAAGAGAACGGCTTTGATGAAAAGGGAATCAGCGCTTTAGAGAAAATACGTACCTATCTAATGATTAGCTTTGACACCCTAACGGATAAAAGCCCTTCTCATATCGCGGAGATGCTGATTGTCGGCAGCAATATGGGTATAATCAATGCAGTGAAGAATATCAAAAAGTATCAGGACGCAGAAGCCCATATCCTCAAGCTTATGGAACGTCTCTTGCGTTTTGAAGAAAATAGTGTGCAGGAATTGAAAGTCTATCTCTAATATGAGGTTTTAAACATGAAAGATGTTACTGCGGCCATTATCATCATAGATGGCCAAGTTTTAATTGCCCGTAGAGCTCCCGGCGAAAAACATGCCGGGGGTTGGGAATTCCCCGGGGGCAAAGTGGAAGTGGGGGAATCTCCTGAAGAATGCTTAAGGCGTGAGCTCTTCGAGGAGTTTGGGGTAGAGGTTGAAGTTAAAGAATTTGTAATGGAAAGTGTCTACACTTACCCTCAAGGGTCAATTCGCTTGTTAGCTTACCAGGTAAATATCCTTAGAGGGGAGCCTCAGCTTAGGGTTCATGATTGCTATGAATGGGTGAATACAGATGAGCTTCTGGACTATAACTTGCTTCCGGCTGATGTGCCCATTGCTCTTAAGTTAACCAAGTTTTAAACCAAGTAGGGCGGTTGACAGATAAGTTTTAGTATTGTAGACTTAACATAATTTCATACACACCTCACTTTTTGGGTGGGGTAGAGGCGCGGTATTTATTAGTCCTTTTTGGAACAGGAGCAGTGATGATACTAAGGAGAAGGAAATATCGCCGAAGCTAATAATACGCTCAGTATTGTCTGCTGGGTCTGCAGTGAATAACTGTAGAACTGTCTCAATGAACGTCCCAGTTTATTGAGTTGTGCTATCTCGGCGGGGGAAAAGAGGGGTATTTAGGCAACATGATTTTTGCGACCTGAGCTCCGTCTCAGGTCTCATTTATTTTTGTAAACAATTTAAATAAGAAGGATGTAAGAAGGAGAGGGTTCATCAATGAAGAGAAAATTATCATTATTGGGTGCAGTGGTCTTATCGGCTATGCTACTTGTCACAGGTTGTGGCTCGAGCGGCGGTCAAAAGGCAGGGGACACTAAGGCCCCTGCAGGTTCGGAAAAGGGAGTCTTCAGAGTAGGTCTTGAAGCAGGTTATGCTCCTTTTAACTGGACGCAAATGGATGCGGCCAAGGGTGGGGTGAAAATTGATGGTGGTGCCGAATATGCCGGTGGCTACGATGTGGAAATCGCCAAAAGAATTGCCGAAGGCTTAGACAAAGAGCTAGTCATCGTTAAAACCGAATGGGATGGGCTTGTGCCATCATTAACCTCGAACAAGATTGACGCTATTATTGCGGGGATGTCTCCTACTGCAGATCGCAAAGAGACCATTGACTTCTCCGATATCTATTATCAATCAGATCTCATTATGGTCGTTAAGAGCGGTAGCGCCTATGAAAACGCTAAGTCAATTCAAGATTTTAAAGGTGCTAGAATCACTGCCCAGCTCAATACCTTCCATTACAGCGTTATTGACCAAATCAATGGGGTCGTTAAAGAGACAGCTATGGATAACTTCCCAGCCATGCGGGTAGCTTTAGAATCAGGCATGATTGATGGATATGTTTCAGAGCGTCCCGAAGGGGTTAGTGCTCAAGCAGCCAATAGTGCTTATAAAATGGTAGAATTCACAGAAGGGTTCCAAACCTCGGCTGAAGATACAGCTATTGCTGTAGGAGTTGCTAAAGGAAGCGAGCTCACAGCCAAAATCAATGAAATCTTGAAGGGTATCTCTGAGGAAGATCGGGTCAAGATCATGGATGAGGCTATTAAGAATCAGCCTGCAGCCAACTAAGTATAGTTTCGGAACATTTGTGCTACTGCGAATAATTATTGTATAAAACCGGCTACATTTCATGCAGTCGGTTTTATACTTTGCAAATCGCGATTAAGATCTGGATACCCCATTTTTTGAGGTTCATAGTAATTAAGACCAGCTAATTAAAGTCAAGGTGTAATGTAAAAAAGATTAGTTTCAAGGTCCAAGAAAAAATGGGTACAGGAAACCAAGCCATTGAAAAATCCGAACAATGACCAAATCGATGTATGAGGGAACGAAACGCTCGGCGCTTGCCAGGCAAACTCTCTTTAATATGGGGTAATACTTTGGGGCTTAAGAGACTTTGCCGTCTTCAAGCTTCTGGTGTTGTTCCGTGTCAATGGGATGATGGCGAGCATATCCTCGGCCTAAGGGCCTCCGGTATTCCTCGCATCACCCTTGACACGGGCAAACTTACAACCATGTAACAAAGAGATGTTTAAGCCGCAGGTGCTTGACTGAGCTTTGTATTTCTCCAGGATTGATGATCCTTAGGTTGCCTGATCTCAAAGGGTTTCTGGTCACGAAGAACAGCAAAGATGTAGTGGAGAAGTTTATGCATTACGGCTACGAGAGCTACCTTTTTCTTCTTGTTAACGCATTTTGCCGCGTAGAATTCTCGCAGAACCGGATTAATCTCATCACCTTTGCGCGTTGTACGAATGGAAGCCATAGCGATGGTAAACAGAATTCTTCTCCCTATCCGTGTGCCACGCTTAGAGATTTTGTTTCTGTCACCTTGGAATTTTCCAGACTGATTGACAGATGGATCAATCCCAAAGAAGGCTGTAAAGGCCTTAGCAGACTTGAAAAGACTGAAGTCTCCCATCTCCGCAATGAGCGTAGCAGCCGTTAGAAAGCCAATACCGGGTATGCCATCAAGAAGCTCAATATTCCGCTTGGCATCAGCAGGAAAGAGCTCAGAGTCTATCATCGCATGAATTTGCTTTACAATCCCGTCTAAACTGGCCTGCATGCTTTTGATCCCATCGATATGGACTTTGATCTTAGCATCCAGCAAAGAGAACTCATGAGGCATGGATGAGGCAAGCTGCGCGCAGTCCTTGAGTAAGTTCACCTTCTTTTCGGCCCAAGCCGTACCCTTACGACTGATTTTCGAAATAAGCGAAGTTAGCGATTCTGTATCAGCCGCCTGAATGGCTCGCGGTGAAGGGAACTTTTTCAGAACGGTTAAAGCTGTTTTGCCAAAGATATTAGAGAACACATCAAGGAATCCTGGGAAAAGAAGATAGAGATCGGTGCATAGCCTATTCTTCATCTCAGTGAGGGTATCCGACAAAGCATAATATTCTCGGGTCATCATGCGTAGAGCCAGAATTTGAGGCTCAGGAACCAGAGAAAACTTAACATCTTGGTATTTAGCAAGCCTAGCAATCGCTTCAGCATCTTTTTGATCATTTTTCACTTTTCTTAAGTCAAAGTTTTTGATAGAATGAACACTCAAGGGGTTGAGCACAAAACCTTGGAGGTCATTCGACCTCAAGAAGAAGAAGAGTGGTAAATGAAAGATACCCGTAGATTCTACGAAGTAGATGGGCTTTCGTTCTAACCGCTCTTCTTCTTTTTTTAGGATATCGAGCAGTTTATGAAAGCCAGCAGGATTATGATCAATCCGAAAAGGTTTGCGGATTAGTTCCCCGGAGGGAGCGAGCATTGCAACGATTGAGAATTCAGAAGAAACATCGATTCCAACAACAAAATCATGAAGAAACTGGGACAAATTAACACAACCTTTCAACAGATGAATCAGAGCATCCACTAAAAAAGAATGTCAACAACCTTGCATTTGAAACGGGTAACACGAGAACGTGACCCAACCAGCTAAACATCGAACCATTCTTGTGGAGTGACACGCTTTTTCACGGATAAGCCTCAAAAGAGGGATCCAGGAGGAACGCACATCTATCTCTCTGACCAAAAATGATTATACCAGAGGTTTAGCGATATTGGTTACGTAGAGTGTCAGCTCATTCATCTGAACAATAAGGATTATGGTTTCAAAGAACGTTCGGGTAGGTTTTATAACCTTAACCCAATATCTATCTTACAAGGAGGAGAATAATGAGCGTAGAGTGGATTATCCGAATATTATCCGAGAATTGGCCGATGTTCCTTCGTGGAGCGGGTATTACTCTCTTGATCTCCATTACAGGAACATTAATTGGTTCGGCCATCGGCCTGATTATCGGTGTTATTCGAACGATACCTAATCCGGAACGAGGACTTAATAGGATACTTCTTAAAATAGTCAACGGAATTTTAGGGTTTTATATTGAATTTTTCCGAGGCACTCCAATGATCGTGCAAGCGATGGTTATCTATTATGGGTCTGCTTTGGCGTTTGATATTCATATGAATAAGTTATTTGCGGCAATCTTCATCGTTTCGATTAATACCGGGGCCTATATGTCAGAGATTGTACGGGGCGGAATTATATCTATAGATAAAGGACAATTTGAGGCAGCACATGCCATCGGTATGAATCACTTTCAGACGATGATCAACGTGGTCTTACCTCAGGTGATTCGCAATATTCTTCCGGCTACCGGGAATGAATTTGTAATCAACATTAAAGATACCTCAGTTCTTAACGTAATCGCCGTAACGGAGCTCTATTTCCAAACGAAGTCCATTGCCGGCAACAACTTTAGATACTTTGAATCCTTCTTCGTCGCCTGCATTATCTACTTTATCATGACCTTCACTGTAACCCGCATTCTTCGTTACATTGAAAGGAAAATGGATGGACCGGAAAGCTACATTATGAATCAAATGCAGGTGGAAACACCGGAAGATATGCTCCGGCGTACTCAAAATTAATCAGTAAGAAGGAGGTGAAACCATGGAAAAGATCATTGAGATTCAACATCTAAGCAAATCCTTTGGTGCCAACGAAGTTTTGAAGGACATCGATTTTTCAGTAGACAAGGGAGAAGTGGTTTGCATTATTGGCTCCTCCGGCTCGGGTAAATCAACCCTGCTGCGTTGCATTAACCTTCTCGAGAAACCCAGCGGTGGCCAAATTATCTACAAAGGGGAAAACATTCTGGATGATCAGCATGATGTATATAAGTATCGTCAGAAATTAGGGATGGTCTTCCAGCAATTTAATCTGTTTAATAACCACAATGTGTTGAGTAATTGCATGGTTGGTCAAATCAAATTATTGAAGCGCTCTAAAGCCGAGGCCGAGGAAGTGGCCATGAAATATCTCAGAGTTGTGGGCATGGATCAGTATATCAATGCTAAGCCCAGACAATTGTCCGGAGGCCAAAAGCAAAGGGTCGCCATTGCTCGTGCCCTCTCCATGGAACCGGACGTCATGTTGTTCGATGAACCTACTTCTGCCTTGGACCCCGAGATGGTTGGAGAGGTATTGAAGGTTATGAAGGAACTGGCTGATTCGGGATTGACCATGTTGGTAGTTACCCATGAAATGGGCTTTGCTAAAGAAGTCTCTGACCGAGTCGTCTTCATGGATAAAGGGGTCATTGCTGAAGAAGGATCTCCTGAGCAAATCTTTAATCGACCGAATCAAGAGCGGACGCGAGAGTTTCTGAAGCGCACCTTAAATCCTCAAGGTTAAAGCGCTTTATTCGCAAAAGATCCTTCACTTAATTCAAAATGGCCACGATTTAGGAAGTGCATGACTTAAAAAGAAAAATGACCTTTGGATGGTTGATATTACCTTCCTAGGTCATTTTTAATATCCTCTAAAGCTGCTTTAAATTGGGTGTCGTACAACTCTTTATAGATACCTTCTTGTACGACTAAATCCCCATGGGTTCCTTGTTGGACGATTTCCCCGTCTTGGAGCACAATAATCTCATCCACGGCCATAATGGTAGAGAGGCGATGGGCGATAATGACACTGGTTCTCCCTTTGAGGATAGGCTCGATGGCTTCCTGAATATAGGACTCGCTGATGGAATCCAAGGAGGAAGTCGCTTCATCCATAATGAGTATCTTTGGATTCTTGAGGAGAACTCTGGCAATCGAGAGCCGCTGTTTTTCACCACCGGATAACTTTAAGCCACGGTTGCCGACCAAAGTGTCGAAGCCCTCGGGAAGGGTTTGGATAAAATCATAGATATTGGCTTCTTGGCATACCCTGATTAAATCCTCTTCTTTAGCCAATTCGTCGGCATAGAGAAGATTCTCGCGAATGGTCCCATTAAAGAGATAGGTGTCCTGGGAAACCATGCCGATATTTTGACGAAGGAAGGTCAAATCTAGATCTCGTATATCCAGTCCATCGAGGAGCACCCTACCTGCTCTTACATCATATAAACGAGGAATTAAATTGACTAAGGTGGATTTCCCCGTCCCGGAAGGCCCTACGATGGCCACAGATTTGCCCTTTTCTATGGTTAGATTCACATCTTTTAAGATAGGTTTGCCGTCATAATGAAAGGAGACATGATCAAAGATAATTTTTCCTGCACAGCTCTTCGGGATAATAGCATTGGGGCTGTTTTGAATCTCGACAGGGATATCAAAATACTCAAAAATACGTGAAAATAGGGCCAGGGAGCGGATAACATCGACCTGAATTGTCTGGAGTACACCCACCGGACGATATAGCCGACCCAAGAGGGCTACAACGACAGTGACATCCCCAACCGTTAGGCCAGATCCCATCTTAATCATTAGAAAGCCTCCGGTCAGATAGATAATCATGGGCCCCATATTGATGAAGGTATCAAAGATGACCCGAAACGACTTGCCGACGAGAAACTCGCGAATACTGAGACGGGTGATGGCCTGGTTGATCTTTTCGAATTTTTTAAACTCTTTGTTTTCCCGTGTAAACAACTTGACTAACAGTTGTCCGCTGACACTTAAGGTCTCGTTAAATAGCTGGTTGGAAGTATCGCTGTGCTCTTGCTTGGCCATGGTAATGGACCAACGGCGATTACCCACTTGATGGGTGGGGTAGATGAAGAGTGGAACAATAATGACACTAACTAGGGCGAGGATCCAGTTTTTCTGAAATAGGGCGACTAAGGTCGTGATGAGGATAATCGAGTTGCTGACAATCTGGGTTAAAGTCCCGACAATCACGTTCTGAATGCCGTTGATGTCTGTGGTCATGCGGGTGATAATGTCGCCTTGATTGTTGTTGGTATAGAAACGGTGGGACATTTTTTGCAGATGTTCATACATCTGATTTTTCATATCATAGATGATATGCTGGGCGACCCAGGTAGTAAGGTAGCTTTCAAAGACATTGATCAAATTAGCAGCGATCAAAACGATAAAGGAAAGAAGAATTAATTGGGTAAGTAGATTGAAGTCTTTCCCTATCAATCCGTCATCTATAATTCGCCCAGATAATAAGGGCGGCAAGAGGCCGAGGATAGATGATACGATAATGGCGAAGAATACTAAGGCAAGTCTTGGCCAGTAGGGAAGAAGGTAGCTAAAGACCCGCTTAAGAAAGGCTTTAGTTACTTTAGGGCGGTCGCGTTTTTCTTCATCAGTAAGGGGAGTATGTAAGCTTCGCCCCAGTGATTTGCCAGTCCGCATAGTATCCTCCTCTCTAGGTTATATTTAAGGGGTATAGATCATCGTTCTATTGTCATTATAGTGGATTCCTCACTGGATGTCACATTGTAGAAGAGGGATAACAAAAGCAGTGCGGTATGTAAGGTTAACCAGAAAAATGTTGAAAAGCTATGGGTAAATGATATAATAATTGTCAATATGGCGTTTCCATGGGGGAGTAGTTAGCATAGCTGTGCTGTGTGGCAAGTCAACATCATGACTTTCGGGTCTGGCTTGTCTTAAAAAGCAAGACTCATGGGTAGTTTTAATAAAAGCTGCCCGTGAGTCTTGCTTTTGACTAAACCAATATAAAGCAGTTAGGAGTATCATCAATGGGAAATATTGAATTGTTCATAATTGCCATCGGGCTTTCAATGGATGCTTTTGCAGTGGCTATCAGCAAGGGATTGTCCATGCGACGGATGAGCTATAAGACAGCGTTAATCACGGGGGCCTTTTTTGGAGGGTTTCAGGCTTTAATGCCCTTGATTGGATTCATACTGGGAACTCGGTTTGAGTCTTATATTACCTCCATTGATCATTGGATCGCATTTATTCTCCTTTCCATTATTGGTTTTAATATGATCAAGGAATCCCGTGGCCCTTGTGAAGTAATCGAGGATCGGTTTAATTTGAAGGATATGTTGGTATTATCTCTTGCTACAAGCATTGATGCCTTGGCCATCGGTGTAACCTTTGCCTTTTTGCGAGTGGACATTCTTCCTGCTGTCTCTATGATTGGGGTGATCACCTTCATTTTTTCCTTTCTTGGGGTCAAGATTGGCAATGTCTTTGGGGAGTGCTATAAATCCAAGGCGGAATTCTTTGGTGGCGTCATTCTTATTCTGATGGGTGTAAAAATCCTTTTGGAACATTTGGGCTTTATGGGCTGAATACCTAAAAGTATTATAATTTGAGAATATTAAGTTTTATGTTATAATTAGAAAAATTAACCGATTTCATGGTGTCCTACGCTACTTGGGTGGTCTGCTACGTGAAATTCAATAAAAGTGGAGGGATTATCAATGAACGCTTTAGAATTTGCTGTTAAAATGGAACTTGAAGGAGAACAATACTACAGGGAACAAGCAGAAATTAATAAAGATACTAGTTTGCACACAGTCTTTCAAATGTTGGCTGATGATGAAAGAATGCACGCAAAAATATTAGAGCAGAAAGCGAAGAAACTAGATTATACCTTAGAACCTAATGAGACTCTGGCGACAGCTAAACATGTCTTTAGCAATAAGGATAGTGTTAAAAGTGAAATCAAAGTGATTCCCGGTCAGATTGATGTGTATCGGGCAGCCTTGGAAAATGAGAGAGAGAGCATAAATCTCTATGAAAAGTACGCATCTGAAGCAACTGATGACGAAGCTCGTATACTTTTCAACTACCTAATCCAACAGGAAAAAGAGCATTATTCCATCATTGATGAATTAGTCACCTTACTTAGCCATTCGGAGGAGTGGGTGGAAAATGCGGAGTTTGGAGTAAGAAAAGATTATTAGAAAGAGTTGATATAAGAGAAGCCGCGAATTTGCTGTTGTGGCAAATACGCGGTTTCTCTGTTTTGTACGATTGAACTAATAATTGCGGTAATCTGGATTTTGGTGCTATGATAATAGAGATTCAGCGATATGAAGAGAAGAGGGGATCTCTATGATTTCTCAAGCAATGAGGGAACAAGTCAAAAGCAACTCCATTATTCGTGCTATGTTTGAAGAAGGAAAACGCTTAGCGGCGATCCATGGTGCTGAAAATGTTTATGATTTTAGTCTGGGTAACCCTAGCGTGGAACCACCCAATGAAGTGAAAAAGGCAATTTTAGAGATTATTAATGAAGAGAACTCCATGGCTGTTCATGGCTATATGAATAATTCGGGGTTCGAGGATGTAAGAGCGGCTATTGCAGATTCTTTGAATCGACGCTTCGCTACACATTTTACTGCAGAAAACATTTTGATGACCGTGGGAGCTGCAGGTGGTTTAAATGTTGTATTTAAAACCCTCCTCAACCCTGAGGATGAGGTCATTACCTTTGCACCCTTTTTTGGAGAATACCGCAATTATGTGCGAAACCATCAGGGCCAGCTCGTTGTTGTCTCACCAAATACTGCGGATTTTCAGCCCAATCTCGAAGAGCTTAAGAGGAAGATTAACATGAAGACCAAAGCAGTCCTCATTAATTCTCCTAACAACCCGACCGGTGTTGTGTATTCGGAAGAGACGATCATGCTCCTCGCAGATATTCTTCGCGAAAAGCAAAAGGAATATGGGTCAGAGATTTACCTGATCGCCGATGAACCTTATCGGGAGCTTGCCTATGATCAGGTGGAAGTGCCCTATCTGACTAAGTATTATGAGAACACTATCGTCGGTTACTCCTTTAGCAAGTCCCTTTCTTTGCCTGGTGAGCGGGTTGGTTATCTAGTGATTCCAAACCAAGCAACCGATTTCGACAACTTGATCAGTGCGGCTAATATCGCCAATCGGATCCTCGGGTTTGTCAACGCACCATCTCTCTTTCAACGGGTCATTGCCAAGTGCCTCGATGCTCAAGTGGACCTAGAAAGCTACAATCGGAATCGGGAACTTCTTTATAATGGATTAGTATCTTTCGGCTATGAATGTATCAAGCCAGAAGGAGCTTTCTATCTATTTATTAAGACACCTTTGGAGAATGATGTTGAATTTTGCAATCTAGCCAAGGAAAAGAATATCCTGATTGTCCCAGGTAGCGCGTTTTCCTGCCCGGGGTATGCTCGAATTGCTTATTGCGTAAATTACGCGACTATTGAAAGGGCATTGCCCGGCTTTAAGGCTTTAATTCATGAAGTGAAGGAACAGGGCTCAAGTAACTCGTAATTGCATAGTGTAGTATTCGATATAATATTTTATTGACAGTCAGATATATATAAATGAATACGTCATAAATAAACAAAAACTTACTAAGATTCTTAAGATTCTAGTAAGTTTTTGTTTATTATTATTTAATAACTGTTTTCTGAAAACTGTGGTAAGTTTATATAAAGATTTAGATTGGTATGTCGTAAGCGTCAAACAAGTCGGTGTATAGAAAAAGGGTAAAAACCAGTATAAACTAAGTTTTTACCCTATTTGCAGACAGCCTGTACATCTGGACTCCACGGCAGATAATCTTCAAGAAATTCTGGGTATTGACCGAACTGCACCCCGGGTAACTCTTTAAAGATGAAGCAAAGATATTTATAGGGATTCAGGCCATTGGCCTTAGCCGTTTCAATCATGCTGTAAACGGCAGCGCTAGCAGTTGCTCCTTTCGGGCTTCCACTAAACAGCCAGTTTTTTCGTCCGATCGTAAAGGGGCGGATGCTGTTTTCGGCTAAGTTGTTCGAGATGGCGCAGTTTCCATCCAACAGATAATTCATCAATTCCTGTTTATGGTTTATGGCGTAATTAAGAGCTTGCCCAAGTTTAGATTTAGGGAGAACCTTGTTCTTAGTGTAATCCACCCATACCCAAAAGGCCTCCAAAACAGGTTGTTCCTGCTTCAGACGCTCGGATTGTCGCTCTTCTCTTGAACACCCTTCAAGAGTTTTCTCTATCTCAAAGAGTTCATTACAAAATCGAACCCCATCGCTTGCCAAAGTGGCTTCCGGGCTATGGATATCCTTTGGCAGGGCCTCAACGAAATTCCTTCGAACATGAGCCCAGCACAGGCATCGCGTGATTCCCTCCACCTTTTGGTAGCCTGAGTAGGCATCCGAGTGGAGGTATCCTTTAAATCCTTTTAGGAATTTCTGAGGATATTTACCACTTCTACCCGGTTGGTACTCGAAGATCCGGATGGGATGCTTACAGTGTTTGCCCGTACTGTAAACCCACATGTAGGAATCCGTGGTATTCTTTCGGCCCTCTTCGTTGAGGACTTGAACGGGAGTCTCGTCAGCATGCAGGAAGTTTTCCTCCAAGAGCTTCTGATGCATCCGTTGCAAAAGCGGGGTCAGCCAATCTCGGGCTGCGACCATGATCCAATTGGCCATGGTTGCACGGCTTAATTCAACGCCCAGCGTCTTCCACTCCTTTTCCTGACGGTACAGAGGAAGCGCGTTGACAAACTTCTGATGCATTACCCAAGCTACTGTGGAGGGAGATGCCATGGAGTGCTGAATGACTGGAGAAGGTACAGGTGCTTTCTCCATATAGGGCAAGTTATTCTTACGGCAGCTACGGCACTCGAAGGTTTCGCGGTAAATATCGATTACTCTTACTTTTGCAGGGATGAATTCAATTTCGGTTCTCACGAACTCTTCTCCCACAGAGACCAGTGTCGTCTGACACTCTTCGCAGGACCGGTCATTTTCTAAGAGAGTACAGAACCGCTTTTCATGGGGAAGGTCTTTCAAAAGTTCCTTGCGCTGACCGTCGAATTTCTTTCTCTGGTACCCCTCGATTTGCTTAAGGTCCGGTTCCACAGCCTTAGGATTAGATTCCGTTTCTGCTTCATCAAAAAGAGACATCTGTCCCACAGAAAGGACGGATGTCTTCTCAGAGCTTCGACCAAAGAGTTTACGGGTCAGATGATGAACGGTTTCATGAAGAAGTTTGTTTTCCTTCTCTAGTTCGGTGATGCGGTTTTCAAGAGTTTTTACCGATTTTACTTCACTCATCAGCCCTAAAATCCTTTGCGTTTCTCACTGCATTTAGTATAGCATGAAAACGCCATAAAGTCCAGTAACCATGCAGGTTTGGGCCATTTCTTTATACCGAAAAGCAGCCTGTGGAATCCCACTTTTTCACGGCCTTAGGCTGATCAATAGACAGCCCTTCCATAAGCCAGCGGAATTCCTGGCGGGTAATCCCGCGAACTGCTTCAGCATTCTTGGGCCATTGGAATTTGCTCTTTTCAAGTCGCTTATACAGAAGAACAAAGCCATCCCCTTCCCAATAGAGTGCCTTCAGTCGATCATGCCGACGGCCACAAAAGAGAAACAAACTATTTTGAAAGGGGTTGAGCTGAAAGTTTTGCTGAACTAGGGCTGCCAGTCCGTCTATGGACTTACGCATGTCGGTATACCCGCAGGCGAGGTAGATTTTCTCGGCCTTAGAGATGTCACCGAACATGTTGAAGTGCTCTAAGAGTATTCTCGATTAAGTTCAACGAGGCAGTGTTATGAATTTCTAGACTTGCGGAATCTAAGCGAACCACGATCGCTGGTGACAAGGAATCTGTCGCCGGAGAACTGACCTGGGGAAGTGAAAAGGATACGGGTACGATAGAATTGTTTTCGTTTTGAAGTGCCGGAAGAGCCTCACAGGCGGCAGTGCGGACTCGTCTCAACCAATAGAAGTAACTACTTGGATGAATATTATGTTCAGCACACCATGCGGAGACTGTTTGCCCACTGCTGCGACATTCACTAATAAGTCGAGTCCATTTCTTCAATCGATAGTTTTGTGTGACTTTCTGAGTATCCACTTTAATCCTCCTTTGAAGTTTTTCAAGTCTACTTGAAAAACTCTAAAAACTTCAATTTACGAGGATTGTCTCATAGTTTCCGAGATGGGGCTATACACTACCTTATTAGGCGCTTACGGTATGTCTATGAATTATGTTTGTATGTATAAAGTTTGTATGTATCACTTCCAGGTTTAGAGCAAATGAAAGGGAGGACAGTAACTATGAGTGTGATAAAAGAGATCGGATTGTATCAAAATATCCAAAAACGAGTAAGAGAATTAACCCTTTTAGCAGTTTTCTTTTTGCTGTTGATTCCTTCGACTGCTTTAGCGGCTTCATCCCCCACAGTTGAATACATTGGCGGTTCCAATTGGGAAGTGTTTAACGCAGTGGATCAGACTCGAGATGGAGGTTACGTGGTGGTGGGGCATAGTAGCTCAAATAATGGCCACCTGGAAGGGCTTAATAAAAAACACTCAGATGCAATCATCGTGAAGTTTTCTAATCAAGCTGAGGTCCAGTGGGTGAAAACCTTCGGCGGTAGTTCAATCGATAGTTTTCAAAGCGTAAGGCAGACCAAGGATGGAGGTTATATTGCTGCGGGGTCTAGTTACTCCGTCGATATGGATATGCTTAATTCGCGTAAAATGATTCGCGAGGAAGGGCAGGACAACCTGAATGGGGATGCCATTATCGTCAAGTTTAGTCCTACCGGTGAGGTGGAGTGGTCGAGGGATTTTGGCGGAGGACAGCTGGATGTTTTCAATGCAGTTGTCGAGACAGAGGCCGGAAGTTTCCTTGTGGTTGGAGAATCTGGGTCGATCGATGGTGATCTAGCTAAAATTTCCCAAGGGAATAGTGACGCTATCTATGCTTCCTATGATCGTTCCGGCAAATTTATGGGTGCTTATAGCTTCGGTGGATCCTCCGATGATGGCTTTAATGACCTTGTCTTGCTTGCGGATGGAAGCCAAGTCGCGGTAGGGCATAGTGGCAGCCAAGATGGAGATATGCAGGGAACGGGAACGAGCCTGCTCAAGGGTATCATCGTGAAAATCGGTGCTGATCTCCGTTTGACTTGGAAGACCTCGGTGGACTTAACTGACCCCGAGTATCAACGCTTAATCTACTCTTCAAGCAATGGATTTCAAGATATTAAGGCTACAGCGGATCAAGGTTTCATCGTTGTCGGAAAAGGGACTTATGTTGAACGCAAAACCGATGGTAGTAGTAATGTAAATGAAGAGGGTTGGATAGGAAAATTTGATTCAGCGGGACAAGTGGAGTGGTATGATACCTATAAAAATCAGGCCTATACACGCTTTTCTGGGGTGGCCCAGGGTCAAGATGGGACTTATACGGTGGTAGGAGACAGCTATATGCCTGAGGCGAAAAAGATTATTGCTCTTCGCTATGATGCCCAGGGGGTGAGGCTTTGGGATAAAGAAGATGTGGGAAGTCGTAATCGTTATTTGATGAATCTTCTCGCACTTGGAGATCGCTATGTAGCCGTTGGCTCCAAATATATTCAAGGCAGGAGTGACGAGGGTCTATTATACATTGGTAATTTTGAGGAAGCCAATGGAAAGTTAATCATGGCCCCTAATACAAGCACGGATAGCACCACAGAAAATGCAACACAAATCCAGGTCAAGGACGTAGAACGCCTCGGAGGGGATAATCGCTATGAGACGGCTGTAGCCATCAGCAAACGGGGATGGGAAAAAGCTGAACAAGTATTCCTCGTTAATGGTAATAACTTTCCTGATGCCTTGGTAGGGTCGAGCTTGGCCTACCAGAAAAACGCCCCCATCTTGATCACTCCTTCAGAGCGGCTAGACCTAAGCACAAGCGCGGAAATTCAACGTCTTGGTGCTCAAACTATTACTATCTTAGGTAATTACACTTCCGTATCCAGGGCGATTGAAGAGCAACTTAAGCAATCTTATCAGGTGATTCGCATCAGTGGTCCTGAAGTTTTTGATACTGCGGTAAAAGTTGGAGAAGAGCTCAGAAAGCTATCCTCCTTTGACACTGTAATCATTGCAACACAGGATAATTTCCCTGATACCCTAGCTATCGCCCCTTATGCAGCAAAGGAGGGTATCCCCATTCTCTTTACCCATAGGGACAGCTTAAGAGATGATACTAAGCAAGCGATTAAGGATTGGGGAATAGAAAATGTCATTATTTCCGGAGGTCTTGGGGTAGTTTCCATGGCGGTGGATCTGGAACTGGATGCTCTGGGGGTTACAATTAATCGGTTAGGTGGTGATGACCGCTACGACACAGCGCTCGAAATCGCCAAGCATTTTCAAACAAGAAGTCCATACAACGCCATTTCCGTTGCTACCGGTGAAAACTACCCTGATGCTTTAACGGGTGCTGTCTGGGCAGCGAAGAATAATACCCCCCTTATCCTTGTCAGAGTGAATGGTGCTAAGGATACGGTCGTTGAGTACCTCAATACTCTTTCTCTTGATAAAGCTTTTGTCTTTGGTGGGATAGGAGTTGTTTCGGATCATGTGATCAGGAAATAGAAGACGAAGTAAGTAGCGTGAAGTAAATAGTATGAAATAATAGTGCTAAGTGAAATCCCCCGAGTTCGACCATTTTGGTCCTTTTTGGGGGATTTTTGTATTATATTTTTTAATTTTGAAGGAAATGAGAATAATTTGACGAATTCAGTAAAAGCTCGTTAGAATACTCACAACCAAAAAAACTGGGGGTAAAAATGATTAAAATTGTTGCGGACTCGACCTGTGATTTATCTGATGAAGTGCTTGAAATGTATAATATCGATATTGCTCCTCTCACCATTAATATTGGTGATAAGGATTATCGGGATCGAATTGATATTTTTCCCGATGAATTCTATGGCATGATTGAAGGTCTAGACGCTGAACCCAAAACCGCAATGCCAAGTCCGACCGAATATTTAAGGATTTTTAACCAAGCTCTTCAAGACGGTCATACATCAATCCTCTGCATCTGTATGTCCAGCGGGACGAGTGGAGCTTATCAGTCCGCTGTTTTAGCCCAAGCTTACTTTGTTGAAGAACACCCGGATTTAGCTGGTGTCCTCCATGTTGTAGATTCTAAGTGTATGAGTCACGGCAGTGGCTGGCTTATTCTCAAGAGTGCCAAAATGAGGGCAGCTGGCGCCAGCTTTGAAGAAATCGTAGAATTTGTTGAAAACAAAAAAACCAATGTGAAGCATTATCTATCCGTGGATGATCTTGATCATTTAATCCGGAGTGGCAGATTGAGCAATGCCAGCGCATTCGTAGGTAAGCTGTTGAAGCTTAAGCCAATTATGACCATGAAAAAGGGGAAAGGTTCCATCGTGGCCAAAGAACGTGGACGGAAAAGAGTCCTCGAGCATTATGTTACAGAGTTTATAAGGAGAAACGATCCGGAATACACTGACTTTATTATTATCGGCTATACTTCAGATCTGACCTTTGCAGAAAATCTTAAGCTTAAGCTTGAGAAGGATACGGAGTTTCAAGGTGAAATTTATATCATGCAGATGGGAGTTGCCGTAGGGACCCATGTAGGACTGGGGGCGCTTTCTATGTTCTTTATGGAAAAAGGACATCATAGGGATAATATCTTGATTAATGAAGTTCATGGGCTGGCTGAATTGAAGAATCATATATTGCGGAAATGACATTAAGTCCAGATGCAAAAAAGCTTCTGGGCTTTAATAACCCTTTTTTATTAATAAGAATTATTATGAAGGAATATCCAATTTTATGAAGAATATAGAAAGAATATTCAGAAATTTTAAAGCGAATACATTGAGTGAGGAGGGGCCCTATGAGTAAGGTGTTCGACTGGTATAAAAAAGAGGGAAGAAGCATTGCTATTATCTTTGTCATCATCACTCTCCTAGGGGGCGTTGTACCGGCCTCAGGCTTTGCTGTCCAAGAACCAGTGAACATACTTATCTTGAACTCTTATCATCAAGGATTAAAGTGGACGGATGATCAAACAGAAGGGATTTTGAAAAAATTCCATAATCTAAGTGAACAGCTTGTTTATATCGAATATATCGACTGGAAGAGGTACCCTACAGCTGACCATCTGGATCACCTATTTACCAATTTAGCGGCAAAATACACAGATAAGAAGATTGATATGCTTTTAACCACCGACGATATTGCTTTGGAATTTGCCCTAAAACATCGGGAAGAAATTTTTTCGAATGCCCCGATTGTTTTCAGTGGTATTCTAAAGAGTAGCGCTGATGTATTATTGCAAGGTCATGACAGAGTGACAGGAGTCTATGAAAGCCTTGATTCGGAAGGCACCCTTAAACTGGCCTTACAGCTTAATCCGCAATTGAGGAATGTTTATATAGTCCACGACCTGTCGGAAAGCGGGAGGTCTAGCGGCGAAGATGTGACGAAGAGCATCCAAGCTCTGAATTCTAACCAAGGAACAAATCTTGTAGCTTATAGTTTAAGTGTATTAGGCATCGAAGAAATTATGCAAAAGGTAACGACCCTCGAAAAAGACAGCATCGTTATAATTGGCTCCTACAATATGGATGGAGATGGCATCATCTATTCTCCGGAAACCGCTGCAAGGCAAATCAGTGAAAGCAGCAGTGTTCCGGTGTATTCCCTCTATGAGTTTCTCCTGGATAGCGGAGTAATAGGGGGCAATCTTGTAAGTGGTCTTCTCCAAGGAGAATATGCTGGTGAGCAGGCCTTAAGGGTTTTAGCTGGTCAAAATATCACTGAATTGCCGATTTTAGAAAAAGAAACCTTTGTAACGGGGCTTAATTACAACGAATTAGAACGTTTTGCTATTCCTAAGGATTTGATACCTGAAAATAGCATCGTGATTAATAAACCCTTCTCGTTTATGGATACCTATAGAACTTTGGTTTATACCACAAGTGCGGTCTTTTTGGTGCTCGTTTTCTTGATTGGGGTGCTTTTGGCTAATGTTCGTAGACGTAAAAGGGTGGAAAGAAGCTTGCGCACTTCAAACGAAGAAATTTCCGCAATGCATGAAGAGCTTACGGCTACCGAGGAAGAACTTCGAAGTCAGTTCGACGAATTAATTGATCATCAGCACCAATTGAAAAAGACTCAAGAGCTCTATCAATTGGTGCTAGATGCAGCAATCGATACTATTTGGGATTGGGATATGATCGCTAATACACGAGTCTTCTCTACTAAAACCCTGGATGCTCTTGGATATTATGGAGAGGAAATTCAAAGGATAGAGGACTGGATGTCCCTCATTCACCCAGAGGATCTGTCGTCTTTTCAACACAATTTAGCAGAGCATCTTACGATGAAAACCTCAAGATATTTTAGCGATTATCGCATAAAGGATAAAAGCGGGGCTTATAAGTGGATCCGTTCCTTTGGCAAAGTGATGTTTGACGAAAGTGGAACACCCTATCGAATGGTGGGCTCCCATCGGGATATTTCAATTCTTAAAGAGCAAGAGCTGAAAATAGGGCATTTAGCTTACCATGATTCTCTCACAGGGCTACCCAATCGGGCTAAGATACAAGAGATTATTGAGCGCGAGATAGAAATTGCCAGTAAGAATGGGACGATGTTGGCGATTTTGTTTCTGGATGTTGATAATTTTAAAATGATTAATGATTCCTTTGGACATCCCATGGGGGATCGGCTTTTGGTCGCGATTAGTCATTGTTTGTCTCAAATTGTCGAGAACAATGTGGTGAGCAGGTTAGCTGGAGACGAATTTCTTATTTTGATTGGCAATATTTCCGAGAAACAGGATGCGGTACGATTTGCGGATATGATTATGGCAAAATTCGAAAAGGCCATTAGTGTTGAAAACCAATTGTGTTATGTTTCGGCCAGCATCGGCATTTCATATTACCCTGATGATGGGGATGATTATGAAGAATTATTAATCAATGCGGATACAGCCATGCATAGAGCAAAGGAAATAGGCAAGCGCCAAATTGTGGTGTTTGATCAGGAAATGAAGAAGGCTGTGGCTGAGAAGGCCGAGATCCAGAACAATCTACGCAAAGCAATTGTTAATGAAGAGTTCATACTCCATTATCAGCCTCAGGTTGATCCTTATACAGGTAGAGTCCTTGGCTTAGAAGCGTTAATTCGCTGGCAAAAGGATGATACCCTCATTCCTCCCAATAAGTTCATCGGTATCGCTGAAGAAACAGGGTTGATTGTGCCGATTGGGGACTGGGTGCTTAAGCGAGCATGTGCTTTTCTTAAAAGAATGCATGACATGGGCCATCATGAATTAACGATGGCGGTCAATATTTCTGCACTGCAATTGCAAGAGGAGGAATTTGTGGAAAACGTTCTCCAGGTATTACAGGAAAATGGCCTTGAACCCAACCGCTTAGAACTGGAGATTACCGAGACAATGCTCATCGAATTTTTAGATAAAAAAATCCACAATGTTTTAAATAGTCTTAAAGAAAATCGTATTAAAATATCTTTGGATGATTTTGGCCTAGGATATTCCTCGCTCAATTACATCAAGCAACTGCCTATATCAACCTTAAAAGTGGATAAATCATTTATTGATGACATCCATGATGCTCAAGATTGCAAAAATTTGACCGGAATGATTGTGACCTTAGCACACCAACTGGGTTTGAAGGTTGTTGCCGAGGGTGTCGAAAGACCGGAACAAAAAGAATACTTAATGAGATATAAATGCGATGCCATACAGGGATATTTAATGAGTAAGCCCTTGCCCGAAGAGCAAGTGATTGATTTATTAAAAGGTCATCTTCAATCCTAACCATAATAGAGAAAATCATAGAGAAAATCGGTATGGGGGCATCGCTAACTACTCTAAAAAGTAGTTTTGCGATGCCCCCATACCGATTTCTTAGGAGCTTTTTCTCTGAAAGATCTTAAATAGTTCCCTAACGATGAGGGGGATGATGGCTAAGCTAAGAACAATACCCCAGTCTCTGAGGGAGAGCATTTGCAGTTTAAATGCGCTGGAGAGGAAGGGGACGGAAATAACCATCAGCTGTAGCAGTAAGCCAACTATTATCGCTAGGATAAGGTATTTGTTGGAGAAGAAGCCTACTGTAAAGATCGACTTGGTAGCACTTCTCATAGATAAGGAATAGAAAAGTTGTGAGGCTGCTAGAACGACGAAGGCCATGGTGCGGGAATAGGTGAGGACATCATCTGGGATAGTAGCCGAGCCTAAAGTATAACCATATTCACGGAGTCCCACATAGAAGGCTACAAGAGTCAAGGTACCGATGAGAACACCGCCAATGACAGCCCTCAGTGCGGCCCCATGGGCAAAGAAGCTCTCTCTGGGGTCACGAGGTTTTTGTTTCATGACATCTTTATCGCCGGGGTCTACCCCTAAGGCGATAGCCGGGAGGGTGTCGGTAATTAAGTTAATCCATAAGAGTTGGGTGGGCATGAGGGGGATAGGCCAGAAGAAGAGAACCGAAAAGAAGATGGCCACAATTTCTCCGAGATTGCAAGAGAGTAGGAATATAACAGACTTTTTAATGTTGTTATAGATATTGCGGCCTTCTTCGATAGCGTGGACGATGGTCGTGAAGTTATCATCGGTTAAGATCATATCAGCGGCGCCTTTTGATACATCAGTTCCCGTAATCCCCATAGCGACTCCGATGTCAGCATTCTTAAGGGAAGGTGCATCATTGACACCGTCTCCGGTCATGGAAACGATATTACCTTGGGATTTGTAGGCTTTGACGATTTTTACCTTATGTTCAGGAGACACTCGAGCAAAGACCCTCAGTTCACCTACGCGTTGAGCAAACTGTTCATCGGATATTTCGTCGATCTCAGCACCAGTCATGCTTTGCGCCAAGGAATCGGCAATGCCTAATTCCTTGGCAATCGCAACAGCAGTGTTTTTGTGGTCACCGGTAATCATCACCGGAGTGATGCCTGCTAATTTGGCATCGCGGATAGAGTCTTTAACTTCCAAGCGGGGAGGGTCAATCATTCCCACCATACCGAGGACGGTGAGATTGTGCTCCATTTCCTCGGATGTGATGAGATGATCCACATCTTTATAAGCAGCACCGAGGACGCGCAGGGCGTCATCGGACATCTCTTCGGCAATCTTTAGATACTCATTTTTCATTGCTTCGGTGAGGGGAACCACCTGATTATTCACCAAAGCTGAGGTGGCGATGTTGAGGATATTGTCAATGGCTCCTTTCGTATGAACGCGATAACTACCATCTTCTTCATTGAGGGTGGACATAAGCTTTCGATCGGAATCAAAGGGATTTTCGCCCACTCGTTTATGGTTTGCATTAAGGGATTTTTTGGTTAGGTTAAAACGATCCCCTAAGACGATAAGAGCAATTTCCGTAGGATCCCCTGTCCCCTGACCATGCTCATAGGTAGCATCGGAGCAGAGAACAAAGGTTTTCATTAACTCTTTTTCCTGGCTGGCTGCGTCCAAACTTGAGCCTTCGCGGGGAAGTTCCTTCATATTATCAAGGGTATAATACTTGACCACGGTCATCTGGTTTTGGGTGAGGGTTCCTGTTTTATCGGAACAGATGATGTTTACAGACCCCAGAGTCTCTACGGCAGGAAGTTTTTTTACGATGGCATTGATTTTGGACATCCGAGTTACCCCAAGAGCTAGGACAATGGCTACGATGGCAGGCAGTCCTTCGGGAATGGCAGCTACGGCCAAGCTGATGGCGGTCAAGAACATTTCGAAGAGATCACGTTTTTGGAAAAAGGCGATGACAAAGATCAGTAGACAAATACCAATGGCGAGATAACCCAGTATTTTCCCCAGCTCTTCCATTCTTTTTTGCAGGGGTGTCATTTCATCGATTTCTTCATCGAGTATTTTAGCGATTTTGCCAATCTCTGTTTCCATAGCTGTGCCGACAACGACCCCTTCGCCGCGTCCATAGGTGACCAAGGTCGACATGAAGGCCATATTGGCTTGATCACCAAGAGGTGTCTTGGGCTCGTCGAGGATTCTTTGGGCCTCTTTTTCGGTGGGAACGGATTCACCGGTAAGAGCGGATTCTTCAATCTGGAGGTTGGCACTTTCGATCAGGCGCAAATCCGCAGGGATAAATCGTCCCGCATCAAGGATGACAATGTCCCCAGGAACAAGATCTACAGAGTTGATTTCCTTAACTTCCTCATCCCGGCGAACTAGAGTTTTAGGGGTGGTCAACTGTTGCAAAGCTTCGATGGCCTTTTCAGCTTTAAACTCTTGAAAAACGCCAATTGCTGCATTCAGGAGAACCACAAGGAGAATGATAATAGCATCGACATATTCGCCGATAAACAAGGTGATTATAGCAGCTCCAAGGAGCACATAAATTAGCATATCCTTCATTTGAGCAAAGAATAGAGAGATGAGGCTTTTTTTAGGTTTTCCCTTCAGCTTATTCGCACCGTATTGTTCTAATCGTGCTTGGACTTCTTGAGAGGATAGTCCTGTGCGGGGATTAACCTTGAGCTCTTTCAGAACATCTTCCTGAGGTTTACTAAACCACATATGAGGGTCACGCTCCTTCATTTTTGGATAAAGCAATTGTCAATAGGGGCGAGTTTAGGATTGGGCTGTGATTGAGTTGATAATAACGTTAAGTTGAGGGTCTTTATCTTTGAGTCTCTTAGTAATTTGCTCACGGATGTTAGCGGATTCAGGAAGCTGAGTAGAGGGAACGGTTAATTCGAAGATGACGTTCATACTGCGATAGCTTTTTGTCATACGAATATGATGCGCTACAAAGACTTCATTTACTTCCTTTACCGAGTCTTTCACGAGATGCTTCATAGAATGGATCTTCAGTTCATCTGTAGTCAAAGGATCGATATGGATGACAATATTGATGTTGAGCTCCTCTGAGATGCGTTTTTCTAGGTCATCAATAATTGCATGAGATTCAACGATGTTGACAGTATCGAGAATTTCAGCATGGATGGAGGCGATGGTTCTACCTGGACCATAATCATGGACTTTTAGATCGTGAGTGCCAATAATATGCATTCCTTTATTAACCATGCCTGAAATCTGATTAGCTAGCTCAGTATTCGGAGATGCCCCCAGCAAAATATTGACCGTATCTTTAGCAATAGTATACCCAGTATAGAGGATAAAAAATGAGATGAGCAAACCCACGTACCCATCAATAGCAATGTGTAAATAATGTCCGATCAATGTCGAAAGGATGACAGCACTGGTGGCTATGGCATCATTGAGACTGTCCGTGGCTGTGGCGTTGATGATGCTGGAATTAATGACTCGACCGATATAGCGGTTATAGGAGACCATCCAGAGCTTGAGGACTACGGAAAGCACTAAAATAATCAGTGAGAAAGAGCTGAAAATAACGACTTCGGGGTGAAGAATTTTGCTGAATGAACTTTTGAGTAGTTCAAAGCCTACCATGATGATAATAAAGGAGACGATGAGTGAAGAAATGTATTCAATTCTACCGTGGCCAAAGGGATGTTCCAAATCCGGTGGTTGATTGCTCATCTTGGCGGCAATGATTGAGATGATTGAGGAACCACAGTCGGAAAGGTTATTGAAAGCATCAGAAATAACAGCAATACTGTTCATAAGAAGCCCTATAATCAGCTTGAGTGTAAATAAGATAAGGTTGCAGACGATGCCCAGTACCCCGGCTAAGACCCCATAAGACTCACGAACTTGTTTATCTGTGGTATTTTCATAGCGGGGGATGGAACGTCGAATAATGAATCTAATCAAAGTAATACCTCTCTCAAAACAATAGCTTACGCTATAATTCATTGTATAGCATCCCAAGTTTTATCTATTTGATTCGAAGTGAATTTGGGGTATGATAGTAAAGTATGCTTGCTAAATGGTGTTTAGTTTATAGACATTACCAAGTTGTTCCTTTAAAATAATAATATCATGCTTACGATGATTTTAAAAACGCAGTACATAAGGTGGATAGAACATGATTGAATTTAAAAGAGTAGAAATTAGTGATCAAGAGTGGATGAAACCATTGCTCAAAGCTTCGAATTTAAGTGGTGGACATCAGAATTACACAAATATCTTTTCTTGGTCAGATATGTACAATTACCAAGTGGCCAAGGTCAATGAATATCTTGTTATTAAAGGACAAATCGACGGCGAACCTACTTACTATTTTTATCCCGCAGGAACAGGAGATGTGCAACCGGTTCTAAACAAAATGAAAATAGATGCTGAGGAAAATCACCATGAGTTCATTGTGTTAGGGATTTCTGTGGAGAATATGACGACTCTGAAAGCATTGTACCCTGACCACTTCGAATATCAAGATATGCGGGATAGCTTTGATTATGTCTATCTGGCTGAGAGGTTGGCGACTTTGGCAGGGCGAAAGCTACAAGCTAAGCGAAACCATATTAATCGTTTTCAGGCTAACAATGATTGGTCTTTTGAATTGCTTACTCCAGACAATTTAGCTGAGTGCTGGAAAATGAACCTAGAATGGTGCCGCAGGAACAATTGCAAGGATGACGAGCAGCTCAAGGCTGAATATTGTGCGGTAAAGAAGGATTTTGATTACTTTAAGGTCTTGGAGCTTGAAGGTGGAGTCATCCGTGTCGAAGGTAAAATTGTTGCTTTTACCATGGGCGAACGCTTGAATTCCGATACCTATATCATCCACGTGGAGAAGGCTTTTAGTGAAATACAAGGTGCCTATCAAATCATCAATCGTGAGTTTGTAAGGTGGATTGTTGAGACCTATCCGGATATTATCTATGTGAATCGGGAAGAGGATATGGGATATGAGGGCCTGCGCAAAGCCAAGTTGTCCTACTATCCCGATAAAATGGAGGAAAAATACTTAGCCAAGTATTTTGATTAAGGATTAGTACAAGCAACGGAGAATATCTATGAAAAAAATGCGACTGGCTCACTCTGAGGACATAGTCCGGCTCAAAGAAATATGGCAGCGTTGTTTTGGGGACACTGATTCCTTTATTGACTTCTACTATACGTATCGCTTTAAAGCAGAGCAAACTGCAGTGTATCTGCAGGATAATTCAATCGCTGCTATGCTGACCATGATTCCTATTCAGTGGGTCGATGACTTACCTGAAGCAATAAGGATCGATGGGGCTATGCTATATGCCATAGCTACCCATCCTGATTTCCAGCACCAAGGCATCGCTACAGAACTCATGGATTGGGCTAAGAATTACTTGCGGGACCAGCAAGTGGAACTATGTGTTCTCGTCCCGGCGGAGGCTCATCTGTATAAATTCTATGCTCGGCAAGGATACCAAGAGGGATTTATTGTTCAGGAGACTGTACTGAGTTGTGAAGAAATGAGAGCTATGGCCGATTCGGGATTGTCTTGTTCTGTCCGGCGGTCGACCCCTCAGGGCTATAACGAAATCCGCAACCAGCTTCTCCGAGGAAGTCTATATATCGCCTATGGGGAAGAGGAGATTGCTTATCAGAAAAGAGTCTCCCAGCTCTCAGGTGAGGATATCTATGAGTTCAATCTGAATGGGGCCCAGGGCTGTGCCGCTGTCGAGCGAATGGAAAAGGAGAGAGTTCTGGTTAAGGAGCTTTTACTTCCGGAAAAACTTATCCCCGGAGGATTGGCTGCTTTAGCGCAAAAGGTTGATGCTGAAGAATTTATCATACGAACTCCGGTTGGGTGCAAAACGTTGGGAGGTCAGACCCGTCCCTTTGGCATGTTAACCACAAGCAATACCGAACTGCTCGGAAAAAATGGGTATCTCGGTTTAGCCTTTGATTAGTTTGACACCCGTCTTTTTGACGGGTTATTAATTATTCCTCCGTTCTATAGTAAAATGAAAGAAACAGAAATAAAAGAAGTGGAGATGAGCAAATGGCGGTCCGAATCTTAACTGATAGTACAAGCTACATTGATAATGATCTCAGAAAAGAGTTGGATATCAGACAGGTGTCATTGAATATCTCCTTTGGGGAGCATTCGATGCGGGAAATCGATGTGACCAACGAAGACTTCTATCAGATGATGGAGAAGGAGGGGATCCCTACCTCTTCTCAACCTTCGATTGGGGAGTTTTATCTAGAGATGGAGAAGGTGGTTGCCCAAGGAGATTCTTTGTGCGGAATCTTCATATCATCAGATATGAGTGGTACGTATTCCACGGCGCTCTTGGCAAAAGAGATGGTCTTGGAAAAATACGCTGATGCTCAAATCGAAATTATGGATGCTCATTCCAACTCCATGCAGCTAGGATTTGCTGTGTTACAAGGAGCACGTGCAGCTCAAGCCAAAAAATCCCTTGCTGAAGTGAAGGGAATCGTACTTGAGAATATAAAGCGTAGCCGATTTGTGTTTGTTCCTGACAATCTGGATTATCTTAAAAAGGGCGGCCGGATCGGCGGGGCCAGTGCCTTAATCGGCAACCTGTTCAAGATTATTCCCATCCTCACGGTAGAAGAGGGGAAGGTTGTAGTGTTGGCAAAAGTGCGACATAAGGAAAAGGCTATTCTGGCCATGATGGATAAGATGTTTGAGGATATTGGCAAGTATGGGTTGGGGGAAATTGCCGTGCATCATATTAATTGTCTTGATGAGGCTCAATCACTCGTGAAGAAGATCAAGGAAAAGGTAGCGGCCCAGGTGAAGGTGATTCCGATTGGTCCGGTCATTGGCCTTCACGTGGGCCCGGGGGCTGTTGGGATAGTTTATTACACGGAAAAAGATCTGCGTTAAAAGACCGGTTCTGAGTTTTATTGACGATGATACTTAGATAGCGGAAGAAGGAGTTTTCTGCTAATATTCCCTAGATTGCGCACAGTGTTTCCGAGGACACTTTGCACTGAAGTGGCCAGGGTTTCAAGTAAAGTGGGTTTTTTGAGCGGTAGCGGTTGGGTAGGCTTACGTCCGTAGACCATACCGAAACCAAAGTAGCCCTTATAGTGCTTCATAAAGTTGGCATTTTGCTGGAGGCGAGTATACAATCCTGGATGATTCGAGACCTTCTGCACAAGATCCTTGATGAGCATGAAATCCTTTTTCAGTTCATTGAAAATCAAATTGCTATTGGTATTGAGCAACGTCTGAGGATTCTTGATTTCGACGTCGACAAAGCCTGCTTCAGATGCTACCTTGCACCAATCGTCATAGGAGAGGGGATTCGTACCTTTTCCATAACATAATTCTAGCTGAGAATGGAGTTGGGCCGGTAGCTCATGCAGCAAGGACATTTCCAGGTCGGCAATTCGCCCTTCCGGCTTCAAAATTCGAAAGAACTCCCGATAGGTTTTTTCTTTATCTAAGAATACGGAAATGGATTCGCACATGACCCAATCAAAATGGTTGTCGGGATAGGGTAATTGGTAGACGTCGGCGACCTGAAATTCCACTAAATCCGTGACATTTTCGTGAATAGCTCTCTGGCGAGCTTTTTCAATCATTTGGGGGTTGAGATCGATTCCGATAATTTTGCAACCTCGCTGTTTAGCTAAGTGGCAAGCAGTCAAGCCGCTACCACATCCGGCATCGAGGACAAAATCTTCGGGTTTTACTTCCATAACTTCTATATTTCTGATGGTGGCGGGAAATCCTCCAGGGTGAGAGCTCCCAATACCTAACCAGGCTAACAGTTCAAAGTAATTCATTTGCTCGACAGTTTTAGTCTGGTCCATAAGTTCGTTGATTTCTTCCATAGAACTCTTCCTTTCTCCTTTGCAAAGGGAACAACTGATAAGGTGGGAAAATATACCACATTTATGGTAGTATATTCAAAGGAGTTCTTTTAGGAAGCTTATATAAGAAGGTAGCGAAAAAGCTTAGGGATAGGAATCTATCCGAAGAAATAGTACCCCATGAAAGTTAATAGAAATGGAGACTGAGAATTATGTGGAAAGAATTTAAAGAGTTTGCCATGAAGGGAAATGTTATTGATTTAGCAATAGGTGTTATTATCGGCGGTGCTTTTGGAAAAATCATTACATCGTTAGTTAATGACGTTATTATGCCGATGGTTGGATTGCTCTTAGGTCAAGTGGATTTTTCTAATCGATTTATTACTCTAGGCGAAGGAGAATTTGTAACCATTGCCGATGCTCAAGCTGCTCAAGTGCCCACTCTCAATTATGGGTTATTTATCAACAATATCCTTGATTTTCTGATTGTGGCTTTCACGATCTTTATCGTCATCAAACAGATCAACCGTATTAAGAAGAAGAAGGAAATGAAAGAAGAAGCTGTACAAGAAGTGACTACTAAGCTCTGCGATTATTGTTTTGTGGAAATCCATAAAGACGCCACACGTTGCCCCCATTGTACTTCGGTCTTAGAGAAAAAATAATCCATGGTGCTTGACGCACCATGGATTTAAGAGCTATGACTTCGCTATGAGGCTGCGCAGAAGCAAACGTAGGTCCTCAGGTAAGGGAGCACGAATGGTCAGGAGTTCTCCTGTTACGGGGTGATTGAACTCATAGATAAAGGCGTGCAGTGCCTGTCGGTCAAAGCGTGCTATATTGCCCCCATAAAAATCGTCACCAAAGAGAGGATGGCCAAGGTGTTGACAATGGACACGGATCTGATGGGTCCGGCCCGTCTCAAGAACAAATTCTAAGAGGGTAGCGTCTGCATATCGTTTGAGGACTCGGTAGTGAGTGACAGCAGGTGCTCCATCAGGGGAAATCTGTCTGACCAGATAACTACCCGGTGTATGTCCGATGGGAGCATTTATCGTACCTTGATCTTCCAGAACCTGTCCTTCGACGACACCCAGGTAGCGTTTGTGAATGCGCTGATGATTATGCTGCCAGAACATCTGCTGGTGGGCAAACTGATTTTTTGCTACGACAACGACTCCGGATGTATTTCGGTCTATACGGTGAATAGGCCGAAAGGGTCGAGATTCTCCTTTAGCCAACCAATAGCCGATTACGGCATTGCCGATGGTTCCCGTAGGGTAACGAGGATTAGGATGAACAACCCGCCCGGCAGGCTTATTGACAGCTAGAAAGTAATCATCTTCAAAGAGAATCTCCAAGGGTAGATCTTCACCAGGAAAGCTATTGCTCTCAGGGGTCTGTAATTGAACCGCTAAGGTCTCGCCAGCTTTGCCTCGAGCGGTTAGAAAAGTAAATACTCCATCGACCCAGACTCGTTCTGAGTGCTTGAGTTTTTGGAGGAGCCTTCGGGAAAAGTGAAAGCGGCGGTAAAGTATTTCCTGATATTTTAATCCCTCATCTTGAGGCTGAAGGATGTATGTCCACAAGTCAGTTTGTTCTTTCATAAATGCTGCTCCTTAACTAAATATGAGATTTGCTTATACTAAATTTGTTAGCATGTTTACATAGCGGGTATAACGGTGTTTAAGTAAGGGATACCTATAAAAAAAGAATGATGACTTATAGAAGATCTACAGAGAAAGAAGGATTTGAGTATGAAAGATCCACGGATTGAAAAATTAGCTGATTCGATTATCAATTATGCAGTAGAGTTAAAGCCAGGCGAAAAAATCCTGATTGAAGTTAATGGTTTAGAGATTCCTTTAGCTCAAGCTTTAGTTCGCTATGCCTATGAGGCCGGCGGGATTCCCTTTGTATCTGTTAATAATCATACCTTATTGCGCGAACTTTTAAAAGGAATGACAGAGGAACAGGCTCGGGCTTGGGCAAAATGGGATCTCGCTCGTATGAAGGAAATGGATGCCTTTGTTGGTCTTCGTGCCACGGAAAATGCCAATGAGCTTGCTGACGTGGCGGGAGAAAAAATGAGTATTTATCAAAAAGAATATCTTAGAACGGTGACTGACCAACGTGTATCCCACACGAAATGGGTGGTTATGCGTTATCCGAATGCTTCCATGGCTCAGCTGGCCAACACGAGCATTGAAGCCTTTGAGGATTTCTATTTCAAGGTCTGCAATCTGGATTATGCAAAGATGTCCGCGGCCATGGAACCCCTAGTTGAGCTTATGGAACGTACCGATAAAGTGCGGATTACCGGACCGGGTACGGATCTGACCTTCTCGATTAAAGGGATGAAAGCTATTAAATGTGATGGGCATCTGAATATCCCCGATGGGGAAGTATATACCGCGCCCCTTAAGAGCTCAGTCCATGGTGTTATTTCCTATAATACGGCTGCTTTGTATCAAGGCTTTACCTATGAGAATATAGTCTTAGAGTTCAAGGAGGGTAAAGTCGTCAAAGCGACGGCCAATGATACGGAGCGGATTGAAAAGATTTTTAATACGGATGAGGGGGCTCGTTACATTGGCGAGTTTGCCATCGGAGTCAACCCCTATATCCTACATCCCATGAAGGATACTCTCTTTGATGAGAAGATTGACGGAAGCTTCCACTTCACCCCCGGAAATTGCTATGATGATTGTAATAATGGCAATAAGTCTGCGATTCATTGGGATTTGGTATGCATTCAGCGTCCGGAATATGGTGGCGGAGAAATGTATTTTGACGATGTCCTCGTTCGTAAAGATGGACGCTTTATGGTTGCTGAATTACAAGGTCTCAACCCAGAAAATCTGAAGTAAAATATAGCGTCACGTATTTGGTGGGCGTGCTCTTAGTTGGAATAAGAAGGGCTGAGCTGATTGGCTTCTGAGAGTCCAAAGGAGATATGTGAAGTGAACGGCAAGAAACTTCGATTAATCTACAATCCTTATGCAGGTCGACGCCGTCTTGTTAACGAGCTGGATACGGCTATTCGCATTTTTCAGGAAGGGGGATATGAAGTCTCTGTTCATCGGACGAAATCGCCAATGGACATTGAATATGTAGCCTCCCAAAGCATGGATGTAGAATGTTTGGTTGTTGCCGGAGGAGATGGTAGTATTCATCAAGCTGTTAATGGTTTGATGAAAATCCCCCCCCAACAACGTCCTATAGTGGGTATTCTACCGGTGGGAACGGCCAACGATTTAGCTTGTGGACTGCGTCTGCCCAAAAGAATATCGAATGCCTGTGAAGTCATCGTTCAAGGCTCGACTCTTGATATAGACCTTGGGCAAGCGAATGATCGATATTTTATCAATGTGTTTAGTGCCGGTTTGCTAACGGATGTATCGCCTAAGGTTGATGTTCGTATCAAGAATCGATTGGGTCAACTGGCCTATTATCTCAAGGGAATTGAGACTCTACCCACCTATCGCCCCTTCATGGTTGAGTATGAATTAGATGGCGAGTCTTCGAGTGTCGAGGCAATGCTACTGCTGGCTGTCAATGGGATATCCGTAGGTGGATTCAAACAATTGGTTCCGAAGGCATCTCTAATCGATGGAAAATTGGATGTTATTATCGTTCGCGATAGCGGTTGGCCGGATACAATGCGCATGCTCCTGCATCTAGTTGGCGGAGGAAAAGTAGGCAGTGATCAAATCATTCAGTTTCAAACGTCTAGTCTAAAAGTTATTACAGAGCGGTCAGTTTTTTCAGATTTGGATGGGGAGTGGGGACCGGATAGTCCATGGGAGATTAAAATGGGTCCAAAACTCACCGTGCTTTGCTAAAGGACCGCTAAGGTCCTTTTTTCACTTCCGGTATAGAAAAGGGGGAGAGGAATGGACAAGTTCATAGAAGAGCTAATTAAAAAGGTTTGCACCATATCCCCCCTTTATTTGGTGGGAGGAATTGTACGAGATCAGCTACTGAATCGCCCTAACAAGGATGTAGATGGTATTGTTCAGATATCTTTAGAAGAATTGGAAGAGCACTTGCGGGAATGGGGGTACCATCCTATAAGGATTGGTGCTAAACATCAGACACTCAGTGTATTTCAGCAAGGAGAGCGGGTTGATTTTAACCCTTATGAGGGGGACTTGGTAGCTGATGCCCTACGCAGAGACTTTACCATCAATGCTATTTTCCTCGATGCCCGAACAGGAGAAATCATTGATCCCCTGAATGGAAGATTAGATCTCGAAAAAAAGGTCCTTAGAGCTTGTGGTAATCCACAAGAACGCTTCAAGGAGGATCCGATGCGTATTCTTCGGATGGTTCGTTTCAGGGTGAAATATGGCATGGAAGTTGAGGGAGAAACCTTTGCTGCGGCTCGAGAACTTTTGAGTAATCTATTGGAGGTAGCTCCTGAGCGGATCTCCGAGGAGCTTAGTCGAATCCTTACCATAGATGATCCTATAACGGGCATACGTTTGTTGGATGAGATCGGTTATTTAGATTTGTTTTTACCGGAACTGACTCGGCTGAAGGGTTTAGCCCAGAATCGCTACCATCTCAAGGATGCTTGGGAGCATACTTTACATGTGATTAGTAACACCCCCGCACAGCTGATTTTACGCTTAGCCGGACTTTTTCACGATCTGGGAAAATGGGAGGTAGCCAGTCGAGAATGTTATGTCTGGGGAAAGTGCAGGGCTGAAGATAAGGGATATTTTATTGGCGATTATCAAATTCTCGGGCGGCATTTGCATCGCTATAACGGCGAGTTCGTTGAGGTTCACGGAGCCCGTTTGGACAATTACCCCCGAAAAATCCAAGTGAAAAGGATGGGCAAGGATCTTTCTCGTCGTAGTGATTTTGAATGGGTTCAGGGTGGAAAACGTCATTTTCTTGGTCACGAGAAAGAAAGTGGTCAACTGAGTCAGCAAATCTTATCCCGTTTTCGTTTTTCGATGGTATTGGGCAAGGAAGGAGCGGGCGGGGAAAAGGATTTAATCTGGCTCGTGGAAAATCATATGAGTGGCACCCAAAGCTTTTTTTCTGAACTCCGGGGTGAAGGGAGTGGGGCACATCTGCACCACAAGATGAGACGCTTTGTCTGGGATAAAGGATGGGATGGGAGAACTTACAACTTGAAAAGAGTTGATCAACTCTTATCTCTATGGCGGGCTGATTTTTATGGGGGGAAAAGACGAGAACCTCAGGAGGAAGAAATCTTTGATAAGCTTATCGAAAAGCTTCGGATTGTTAACCTAGCTGTCCAAAGAAGGAATGAGGAGCTGGATTGGGATCAACTGGTGAAGTTTGCCAGAGACCATACTATCGAGGGTAGGGAATGGGGGGACTTTAAGGAAACCCTGAGAAGGTTACTTGTGCTAAGTGAGGAAACGATTCTGTTAGATGAAGAATATCTGGCAAAGGAGTACAAGCACTTTCGCGGTAGGGACAAAAATTATTGACCTATTAATGGTAATATTCTATGCTTAACTCAAAAGATGAGAAAGAGGTGCAAGGGATGAGTACAAAATGGAAATGCTTAGTTTGCGGATACATTCATGAGGGCGATAACCCTCCTGAGGTATGCCCAATTTGTGGAGTTGGCCCAGAACAGTTTGAGAAGCTTCAGGATGTACCTGAGCTAGTAAATGAAGCTGTTGTCCAAGAATCGAAGGACACCACAGCAGTTGTTGAACAAATGGATCGAGCAACAGCTATAATTCAATCTCTCTATAATCTCTCTTATGGATTGTATATTATTACGGCTCATCATGAGGGAGTGGATAATGGCCAGTGTGCGAATACTTGTTTTCAAATCACAGATAAGCCATCACGGATTGCCATTGGCATCAATAAAAACAACTATACCCATGAACTGATTGCGAAAAGTCGCAAATTCGGAGTATCTGTCTTAAATCAACAGGGTCATGATTATGTAAGACATTTCGGCTTCCGCTCGGGGCGGGATTTTGAAAAGTTTGCTGATTTACCGAACGTACACCGTGGCGAATCGGGAATCCTCCTTCTGAATGATGTCGTTGCGACTATGGAAGCGGAAGTTATCGGTGAGTTGGATGCCGGGACCCATACATTATTCCTTGGGGAAGTTAAGGCTGGTGAAGTTCTGCAAAAGGCAGAGCCTATGACGTATGCCTACTATAGGGCAACGAAATAGAACTTCCGGGCAGCTCAGAGTGCATCCCTGATGAATGAAAAACTTATCTGGGTCGAGTAGCCTAGCATACATCCGCGACCTTCGGGCGTGATCTCCTGAAACCATTCTGGTTTCTTTATCGGAGAATCACGTGCTCAGGCGCTCCAGGGCTAGACTTCGAAGTCAGCAGTGAGTAATAGAAAGGGGGCACAGAGATGGAGCTTACTGAGGGTTACAACTGGAAGCAGTGCATACGGGAATTGGCGCACCAGTCCGGCTTTTCTGCGGTTGGCTTTACAAGTGGTGACCCCCTTGAAGGCTTAAAGGAATACCTAGAAGAGCGAAGTGAATTAGGGTATCAAATCTCCTTTGAGGATAAGGATCTCCAAAAAAGAGTTGATCCCAAAGCTCTTTGGCCTGTTTGTGAAACTGTAGTGGCCTTGGCTTATCCTTTGCCCTTATCAGCGAAGCCTCGAGAAGGAGAAGGTGTGCTTGCTCGATCAGCGGTGGGGGAGGATTATCATAGACTTGTGCGAAAGGGTTTAGACTCACTCGTCATCTCCATTACCGCAGCGGGTTGGCAAGGGCAACGACCATTGACCCAAGTGGATACAGGACCCGTAAATGAACGGGCTTTCGCAAAAAGGGCTGGGCTCGGCTGGGTCGGCAAGAATCAGCAATTGATTGTTCCTGGGGTCGGTTCCTTTGTTGCCTTAGCTTTATTATTTTTGGATCAGGCACTTCCTCCCGATAACCCTATCCAGAGCCAATGTGGAGAGTGCACTCGCTGTGTCCAAGCTTGCCCTGCCCAGATTTTGGGGCAGGTGCATTTTCAAGCCAACCAGTGTATTTCCTATCTAACCCAAAGCAAGGAGTGTCTAACTGAGCCGCAACAGAATTACCTTGGTAATCGCATTTTCGGTTGCGATACTTGCCAAGAGGCTTGCCCTTATAATCGGAATCGGCTGGACAAGGAAGATGAGTTGGAAAAGGAAGGGGAAGGTTTAGAGGGAACGAGGGGTGTTGATCTCTGGGAAACTCTAAATCTAACGAAAAGCCAGTTCATCCGAAAGTGGAAGAATAGTGCGGCTGGATGGAGAGGGAAAGGAATTCTACAGCGTAATGCCCAGCTGGTCCTACAGAATCTTAATATGATAAAACGCTGAGGCAACCAAGAACAAATCTATTCAAGGGCACCTCAGCGTTTTTTTTGTTAGGAGTGTTTTCAGGTAGCTGAATTAAGCTAGATTCGCATTAGATTCAGTTTGCATTTAGCATTTGCATTTGACATTACTTGATTCGCTTGCTTAGAAATCGTCCCATCCGGTTTAACGCTTCCTGAATTTGTTCTGTGGAGTATGCGTAGGAACAGCGGATGTGGCCTTCTCCTGAAGGACCAAAGGCATTACCGGGAACCACGGCTACTTTTTCTTCCCGTAGGAGTTCCTCAGCAAATTCCTCAGAAGTCAATCCAGTGGACTTGATGCTGGGGAAGGTATAGAAGGCACCAAGGGGCTCGAAGCAGGATAGGCCTATTTTGCGGAAGCCATGGACCATTAAGCGGCGACGACGGTCATAGGTTGCTACCATATCTTGCATGGATTGTTCAGCCGAACGAAGCGCCTCTAAGGCTGCCACTTGGGCAGTGATGGGAGCACATAACATGGTGTACTGGTGGATTCGGGTCATGGCTTGGATAAAGTCATGATGTCCGGCCACATAGCCGATTCGCCAACCAGTCATCGCATAGGATTTGGAGAAACCACTGACATGCAACGTGCGGTTACGCATATTGGGTAAACTGGCGAAAGCTGTATGATTACCGATATAGGTCAAATCAGAATATATCTCATCGGCTAAGACAATGAGATCATGATCTTGGACAAATTTAGCAATGGGTTGATAATCTTCCCAAGTCATGATTGCTCCAGTAGGATTATTCGGATAAGAAAGCACCAGGACCTTAGTATTGGGAGTATAAGCTCGTTCCAAATCCTCAACCCGCAGACGGAAATCTTCTTCAGCTCGAGTAGGAACGAAATGAACCTCAGCGCCAGCCAAGGTGGCACAAGGTCCATAGGAAACATAGGAGGGGTCAGGAACTAAAACGGCATCGCCAGGACCGAGAAGAGCCCGCATGGCTAAATCCACAGCTTCGCTGGCACCTACAGTAACGAGAATTTCATTCTGAGGATTGTACTCAAGTCCCAGCTTTTTTTCCATATTCCAAGAAAGGGCTTGACGCAACTCGATAAGTCCTGAATTGCTTGTGTACATGGTTTGTCCTTGCTCTAAGGAAAAAATGCCGCTTTCGCGCACGGTCCAAGGAGTGACAAAATCCGGTTCCCCTACTCCAAGGGAAATAACATTTTTCATTGTTGAAGCTAGATCAAAGAATCTGCGGATTCCTGAGGGTGGTAAACTCGCAGCAATTGGTGAAAGATAGTGATTCACGGAGATATCACCAACCTCTCAGGAACATCCTCCTCACCAAGCAGTTCTACCCCATTCTGCTTATAGCGCCTCAGGATAAAATGAGTGGTTGTATCGGTAACATGCTCTAGTGGAGCAAGTTTTTCTGCTACAAATAAAGCGACTTCCTGCATGGTTTTACCTTCAATCAATAAGGAAAGATCATAGCCACCCGACATTAAGTAGACCGCTTTGATCTCAGGAAATTTTTGAAGACGTCGAGCCACTTTATCAAATCCATAACCACGCTGGGGAAGGACTTTGACATCGATCAAGGCAGTAACCATCGGTTCCCCGGTTCGTTCCCAATTGACAAGAGGGCAGTATTGGGCAATAATTTTCTCTTCTTCCCACTGCTTGATTCGCTCTTCGATAAATTCCTTAGACAAGCCTGTTTGAATAGATAGTTCATCAGAGCTCATGCGAAAATCTGTTGAGATCAGTTCGAGAAGTTTTCGTTCATCGTTTGTGAGCATGTACAAACTCCTTTCTACAATTTTTACCCATCATATCACAATATTCTGTAATACAACAAGATGGAATTTGTGTGAATTGGTCTATATGAGATTAACAGAGAAAAGCATTTGACTAGGTTAAGCACTTACCGAAATATCATATCATGGAAGCTTAGCTAAGTTAATCTTCTTCGAAAGATAAAATCGGTTAAAGACGAAAGTGGCTCAGTTTTTCTGAATAAATCGGTGAGACAATCTTGGGCATTATCAAGATTTAGGGTATAATAGAATGATGATTTACTCGCATCGTGAAAGGATATGTAGATTAATGCTTAATATTGTTCTCGTAGAGCCAGAAATTCCGCCCAACACTGGAAATGTAGCAAGACTTTGTGCTGCGACAGGAGCGACCTTGCATTTGGTTAAGCCTTTAGGTTTTGAGATATCCGATAAGCAGTTAAAACGAGCGGGCTTGGATTATTGGCACTTGTTAGATATTTGCTTGTATGAAAACTTTGCAGAATTTGAGGAGAAGAATCCGGATGGTCCTCGTTACTTAGCGACGACGAAGGCTAAATGCTTACATACAGAAATTCAATACGAGCAAGGTGGCTACTTCCTTTTTGGTAAGGAAACAAAGGGATTAGCTCCAGAGATTCTGGAGCGCTATCCGGATGGAGCAATTCGTTTGCCCATGCGTGAGGAGGCAAGGTCCTTAAATCTTTCTAATTCCGTGGCGGTTGTGGTTTATGAAGCATTACGTCAGTGGGGTAACCCTGGACTTGTTTAAATACGACGGATGAGAATACCCCTATTGATGTGCTGGAGGAAAAGAAATGACTTTTATTTTGACATTTGCCATTGCCTTATTCGTTGCTATTTTTGCTACTCCACTCTCGATGAAGCTAGGACGACTGTGGGGTGCGATCGACTATCCAGGCGGTCGACGTGTACATAAAACACCGGTTCCACGCATCGGAGGAATTGCCATCTATGTGGCTTTTTGGGTTGCCGTTATTTTTATGGGGAATTGGGAACGAGAAATTTGGGGCTTGTTTTTTGGCAGTACCATCATTATGCTGGTCGGAGTATTTGATGATATTTTTGACTTGCGCCCCATAATAAAACTGCTTTGGCAGATTGTGGCTGCTGGTTTGCTACTTTTCTTCGGTTTTTCCATGAATCAGATTTCTCTCCCCTTTGTGGGCGAACCCTTAAATTTCGCAGCCATAGGTTTGGGCTGGCTTGGCCTAGTTCTCGTTGTGATTTGGATCGTCGGGTTGGTCAATACCGTGAATATCTCCGATGGCCTAGATGGTCTAGCAGCGGGGATTTGTTTCGAAGCGGCCCTATTACTCTGTTGGTCAGCGTTTCGCATCAATGAGTTCACGGAAGCGCATCTTACTCTAGCCTTAGCGGGTGCTGCTTTAGGATTTTTATTTTTTAATTTTCATCCGGCACGCGTATTCATGGGTGATTCAGGGAGTATGTTTTTAGGGTATATTATTGGTGGAATCTCAATCATGGGTTTATTAAAAACTGCGACTATTTTAGGCTTGGTCTTTCCCTTGCTTGTCTTGGGAATGCCCCTTACGGATATGACCTTCGCTATCATTCGCAGAAAGGTGAGGGGCCTCTCGATAGCTAAAGCTGATCGAGGGCATCTCCACCATCGGTTATTGGATGCGGGTCTGAGTCAACGTCAAGCGGTGCTATTGCTTTATGGCATGAGCGGGTGCTTTGGCATTGCGGCAGTTTTAGGTGCTTTGGGTTCTTGGGTTTTAGCTGCGGCCCTCTTAATTGCTGATTTTGGTTTACTCCTAATTATTTTAATGCGCCGTGCTACCCTGCTCTCAGCCATGAGCCGAAGACACAGCAAGTGAAGGGTTCGCCGCTAGAGAATACTATGCCTTAAGGAGCTGATAAAATGGAAATTCGTTTTCATGGTCACGCTTGTTTTGAAATCATAGGTGAACAAGGAAGAATTCTTATTGACCCTTTTCTTAGGGACAACCCTACTGCAGATATCGGACCTGAAGAATTTACCCATTTGGATGGTATTTTAGTTTCCCATGGCCACGCGGATCACTTAGGTGATGCTATCGAGATTTCCCGGAAAACCGGAGCTCCTATCATTGGGGTGTTTGAACTGGCACGCTTGTGTGCGAAGTATGGAGCAAACACTCATGCTATGCATATTGGCGGTAAGCATACCTTCAACTTTGGCACGGTCCGTTTGACGCAAGCACTCCACGGGTCTGTATTTGAGCCGCGAGAGGAAGAGGAATCCTATACTTATGCAGGCCTAGCCTGCGGATTCTTAATTCAGATGGAGGGAAAGTGGCTTTATCATGCAGGGGATACAGGGTTATTCGGTGATATGGAGTTGATCGGACGCCGACATCCTCTGGAAGTGGCTATCCTACCAATTGGAGATAACTATACCATGGGACAAGAGGAAGCTGTCTATGCTACTAACCTTTTGCGACCGAAGGTTGTCATCCCTATGCACTATAGCACCTTTCCCTTGATCCAACAGGACCCAGCGGAGTTTGTCGATCTCTTGGATCGTAAATTTCCGGCCAGCAAAGGAAAAATACTTATTCCCGGTCAGTCGCTTATGATTTGAGGACTTTAAAATATTCGCATTGAGATGCCTGTTCATATTGAGCAGGTATTTTTTTTGTGGTTTAGGAAAAACTCTACTAAAGGAGTTGATTCACATGACACGTAGACCTTGTGCCGCAAATTGCTCATATTACCTTGAGGGTCGCTGTCGCTTAAAACAACAGCCCATTGAAAGAAAACATTTCTGCCCTTATTTTGATGCCCATAGTATGAGTAGGGGGATGATTTGATGAAGGAGAAAAAGATAAAGTTAAAAAGAACGGATCTCCTAGAGGATTTGAAGATGGAGATTGCTGCTGAGTTAGGTTTGCTTGACCAAGTAAGGGTAAAGGGGTGGCATTCCCTCTCTGCGAAGGATGCCGGAAAAATAGGCGGGATCATGACACAGCGGATGAAAAATAAAAGTTCCAACCATTTGTCAAATCAATCCGAAGAGTAAATAGCATGCATTATATAACAGATTCAATTTCGACAATTAATTTTTCAAAATGGGATGGCAATATGACTTTCAGACCGTCAACTGTGATATAATTAAGTCTGAAATCGCTTGAAAGAGTAGGGAGCGTTACGATTGAGTCAGACGAAACATCAACAAATTTTAAGCTTTATTGAAGGCCTTGCTGTAGGTAGCAAGGTATCTGTTCGCTTTATTGCGAAAGAGCTGGACGTGAGTGAAGGCACTGCTTACCGGGCAATCAAAGAGGCAGAAAATAAAGGTTATGTGCGTTCCATCCCCAAAGTAGGAACCATACGTATTGAAGGAGCAAAAGAGCGACGCATTGAAGATCTAACCTTGCGTGAAGTCTCCCAAATTGTCGAAGGAATTGTTCTTTGTGGTTTTGAAAGTCTTGATAATTCACCCAATAAGTTCTTGATTGCAGCCATGGAATTGGATGCCATGGAACGCTACTTGGAAGAAGATGCCTTATGTATCGTGGGTAATCGTCACGATGCGCAGATGATGGCCTTACAGATGGGTTCTCCTCTTCTCATTACCGGAGGATTTGAGCCTCAAGATGATATCATCCAGCAAGCTAAGGAAAAGCACTTAGCCATAATTCAGTCCCCTTATGACACCTTTGCTGTGACCACAATGATCAACCGGGCACTTTATGATCGCTTGATTGAGAAAGAACTGATTCTGGTTGAGGATATCATGGTCAAGGATGTCAACTACCTAACTACCGATGGTACCGTGGGAGACTGGCATGAGCTATCGCAAAAAACCAGCCATAGTCGTTTTCCTGTCGTTGATGAAAACAAGATAGTGGTTGGGATGATTACGGCTATTGATGTGGCAAGTGCGGATACGAGTACTTCCGTAGTCGATGTAATGAACCCCAGCCCTTACGTGGTAGGCCGCGAAGACTCAGTGACACATATCTCTCGGATCATGCTTTGGGAAGGTTGGGAGATTGCTGCAGTCGTGGATCAGGGAGCTCTGATCGGCATAATTAGCCTGCAGGATGTACTGGAAGCTTATCAACAGATTCAGAAGCAACCTCAGTTCGGTGAAACTGTAGACAATTTGATTCTAAGCGGGTTTCGCTATGTTGAGGATCCCGAGTTTCTGACGATTGAGGGTGAGATTACCCGGTTCATGATCAATGAGTTCGGCTCGGCAAGCGCGGGTGTCTTAGTGACTCTGATGAATATGGCCGGTTATATTGCATTGCGTAAGAAGTATCGATTGGATGCTATTACTGAGAACTTCACCTTTTATCAACTCCAGCCGATTCCGGTAGGGACTGAAATACGCATAACTGTTAAATTACTGCTCGTTGCTAAGAAGCATTGCAACATTGAAATCGATGTGTATGCCAATAATCAGCTCTTAGCTAAAGCTCTAATGACAGCAAGAATGGGCGATAAAAAAGCTTCTTAAACTTATCCAATGCAAAATGTGCTAATCAGCAGTGATTAGCACATTTTCATTGTCATAATTTATGAGTCACCAGAGACCGCTAAGATTTGCTATACTTGTTATTGAAAACTAATGGACTACACACTGGAAAAGACTTAAAATAAAGTTATAATCAGACTTTTAATGCGTTAGACATTAAGTTGATGACATTCGGAAGGAGGCATCGCTAAGTGGCATTTGCTCATCTTCATGTTCATACAGAATATAGTCTGCTTGATGGGGCAGCTCGGGTCGAGAAATTGGTGAAAAAGGCGGCTGAGCTTGGCATGCCGGCCGTGGCCATCACGGATCACGGCGTGATGTATGGGGTCATCGACTTTTACAAGGCATGTAAGAAAGCAGGAATAAAGCCTATCATTGGCTGTGAAGTATATGTGGCACCTCATCGGCGAACCGAGCGGGTGCCTGGTCGCGATGACAACAATCGCCATCTGGTGCTGTTGGCTGAAAATGAGGAGGGCTACAAAAATCTCATCAAATTAGTTTCAATGGCTCATGTGGACGGCTTTTATTATAAGCCCCGGGTGGATAAGGATATTTTAAGAAAGCATAGTCAAGGACTCATTGCTTTGGGAGCCTGTTTAGCCGGAGAAGTATCGGAGTATATTTTAAATAATCAATTAGAGACTGCCATTAAGAGCGCTCTGGAATATGAAGATATTTTCGGAAAAGGGAACTTCTTCCTAGAGGTTCAAGACCACGGACTTGAGGAACAGCAACGTGTAAATGCGGGAATGTTCCAGGTACATAAAAGAACGGGTATCCCCATGGTAGCTACCAATGACGTCCACTATGTTAACCGAGAGGACGCCTTTATTCAAGATGTGCTGATTTGTATTCAGACGGGTAAAAATCTCACTGATTCCTCCCGTATGAGTTTTTCCAGTGAGGAATTTTTCTTGAAATCCGAAGAGGAAATGAATCTTCTCTTTGGGGAACATCCGGAGATTTTGGCGAACACCGCTGAGATTGCTGAGCGCTGTCAGGTGGATTTTAAGTTTGGGGACCATTATCTTCCGGATTTCGAGGTGCCTGAGGGCTATACCCTAGATACTTATTTGCGACAAAAATGCTATGAGGCTTTCCCACGCTTCTACCCGAATCAGACTACCGAGGAGACGGAGCGTCTGGAATATGAGCTGGGAGTTATAGCCCAAACAGGATTCTCCGGTTATTTTCTGATTGTGGCTGACTTTTGCCAGTATGCTCGCCAAAATGATATTGCCGTAGGCCCGGGACGCGGTTCGGCTGCTGCTAGCATGGTGGCTTACCTTATGCGGATTACCACGGTAGAACCTATGCAGCATGATTTGCTTTTTGAGCGCTTTTTGAATCCGGAGCGAGTGAGCATGCCGGATATAGATATAGACTTTGACCCAGAAGGGCGAGAACGAGTCATCCACTACGTGATGGAAAAGTATGGTGCGGATAAGGTCTGCCAAATCATCACCTTTGGAACGATGGGAGCCAAAGCAGCTATTCGCGATGTCGGTCGAGTTCTGGGCATTCCCCTGGCTAGAGTGGACAAGGTAGCCAAAGCTATCCCCTCTGATTTAGGGATGACTCTGGAAAAGGCCCTTGCCGTATCCCCGGATTTGGGCAAGCTTGTGGAAGAGGATGGGGAGATCAAAAAGCTCTATGATATAGCTCGGGCCCTTGAAGGAATGCCGCGTCACTTTTCAACCCATGCCGCAGGGGTGGTGATTGCCAAGGACGCCTTAGATACCTATATCCCTTTGCAGAGAACCTCTGACGGGGGCTTTACTATGACCCAGTTTCCCATGAAGACGGTAGAAGAGGTTGGCCTTCTCAAAATGGACTTTTTGGGGTTGCGCAACTTGACCATCATTCAAGAGGCCTTGCATCAAATTCAGGAAAACTGCCACGAGACTATAGATTTACAAGAGTTGCCCCTCGATGATCAGTCAACCTACGAGATGCTTTCTATGGGGAACAGCACCGGGGTGTTTCAATTGGAAAGTGGGGGCATGCGCAATGTCCTTAAAGATCTAAGACCTTCCTGTTTTGAAGATATAATTGCTGTGATTTCCTTGTTTCGGCCGGGTCCGATGGAACAGATTCCGGAATTTATTCGCCGTAAACATGGTGGCGCCATCTCGTATATTCACCCTAAGCTAGAGCCAATCCTCAAAAGCACCTATGGGATTATCGTCTATCAAGAGCAGGTCATGCAGATTGCTCGCGATCTTGCCGGCTATTCTTTGGGACGAGCGGATTTACTGCGTCGAGCTATGGGAAAAAAGAAGATGGAGATCATGGAAGAAGAGCGACAAAGCTTTATCTATGGTTTGAAAAGCTCCACGGGAGAAGAGGTTATACCCGGCGCCTTAAAGTACGGGCTGACAGAACACGAGGCTGGGGAAATCTTCGACTTAATGGCAAAATTCGCTGAGTATGGCTTTAACAAGGGCCATGCGACAGCCTATGCCTTCATCTCTTATCAGACGGCTTATCTGAAAGCAAATTATCCTTTGGAGTTCAACGCAGCATTAATTAGTACTGTCATGAATTCAGCAGACAAGGTTTCCTTTTATATTCATGATGCACGGCAAAGCGGGATTGAGATTCTACCGCCGGATGTCCAATGCAGTCAAGTAGGCTTCAGTATCGAGGGTCAAGGGATCCGCTTTGGCTTAGGGGCCATTCGTAACGTGGGTGTGAATGTGGTAGAAAAGATTATTGAAGCTCGTGAAGAGGGGCCCTTTACATCACTCTATGATTTCTGCATTCGAGTGGATGCTAAGGTCTTAAATAAACGCGTCTTGGAAAGTTTGTTAAGAGCTGGGGCCTTTAGCTCAATATGTCAAAGGGCTCAAGGAATAGTGGCTCTGGATTCCGTTCTAGAAATGGCTCAACAGCGACAGAAGGACAAGGAAAGCGGGCAGTTTTCATTATTTGATTTTGGTGATTCGCTCGATGAAGGGGTTGCCCTCCCTGATGTGGAAGAGTATGCACCCCAAGAGCTCCTGGCTATGGAAAAGGAGTACCTTGGCCTTTATCTCAGTGGTCACCCTCTGGAAAGTGTGCTTCCGAAGTTGAAGAATGCTACTTCTGGGGATATTTTGACTTGTCTCGAAGGGGATGAAGAAAAGAAGGTTATCCTGGGGGGAATTGTTACCGGCTACCGTACTACAGTGACTAAACGCGGTGAAATGATGGCCAGCTTTGTGTTGGAGGATTTAACCGGAACAATCGATGTCCTTGTCTTTCCAAGAATTTTTGCCCAAAGTGCGCGGCTGACAAATGATCAGCTTGTGGTGATTGAAGGAAGATATAATATCCGGGATGAGGAACGAAAGATCTTCGCAGAACGAATCACGGATCTTGAGAATGCTGCCGAACGTACTAAACCCCTAGGTAATAAGGAATTCTCAGGCAGAAAGACCTCCCTTAGTTTAAGGCAGTCCATTGAACCTGGAAATCCACATCCCATTTCACCTCATCCATCCCGGAAACTTTATCTGCGCTTTCCCTGTGCCGAGACCCCACTACTCGAGGAGATTTTACCTGTACTTCGTCAATACTCCGGCCCCAATCCCGTCCTTTTCTTTTTCGAAGAGGATAAAAAACTGGTACAAGGAAAACGCGAATTTTGGGTGAAGGATATAGAGGAATTAGTTCAAGACTTGTCAAACATACTAGGAGAAGGAAATGTTGCATGGAAGGCTAATTCCATGTAAATGCGATAGGAAAAGGAGCAGGACTAGTGCGTATTGCAATATATCCCGGAACATTTGACCCAGTGACCAATGGACATCTCGATATTCTTAAACGAGTTACAGCATTTTTCGATGAGGTCATCGTTGCGGTGGCTGTGGACAGCAATAAAGCCACCCTCTTTTCCTTGGAAGAGCGCATTAAGCTTTTAGAAACATCCACTGAAGATATGCCCCATGTGAAGGTAAAAGGTTTCGAGGGACTTACGGTTGAATTTGCCAGAGAATGGGGAGCTAGTGCTATCATACGTGGTCTGAGAGCTATGCAGGATTTTGAGTATGAATTCCAATTAGCTCTGATGAATAAAAAGCTGGCCAAGGATATTGAAACAATTTTTCTGATGACTCAAAGCGAATATTCTTTCATTAGCTCGAGCTCCATTAAATGGGTTGCAAGTTTAGATGGAAGTATCAGCGAATTTGTTCCCTCGAATGTGGAAGAAGCTATTTATGCGAAATATCATCAGGATGAAGAATAAGGCATATCTCATAGCATATATCCTGAATGAGTGACAATAGACAGGCTCGGTTGCAAGATATTTAGCCCTGTGTTATTATGAAAAATATTAGCTGGTCTCTAAATCTACACTTGATTTGCTCCTAACGGTATTTAACATATCCATAGATTAACGGGTATGTTTCTCTTTTTGAACAAGGAGGATTCGCCATGTGGACCGTTATCTATATTGCGCCTAATAAGGTAATTGCTGAAAAGTATAAAAAGTCTCTTAGTGACGAAGGAATGCTAGTACAACTTCGTCCCATTGGTTCTTCTCACTTAGGGGATCACGCTTCGGTCGAAATTTTAGTACCTGAGTCAGAAGCGGAAGAAGCCCATGAAATTATCACTAGCTATATGGGGAGCTAGACATGTTAAAAGATATATTCCGCAAAAAACGCAAATACGCAACACTTAGTTCACTCCCTCCTAAACCTGTAGCTGAAGGGGAGCGGGCTTATTCATCTGTGCCTGTCGAGCAAGGGTCTTCACGTAAGGAATTGCCTGATGGACTTTGGGCAAAATGCCCTAAATGTGGAGAAGTGCTGTTTAATAAAGATCTTGTTGAAAATCAGCGGGTTTGCGCCCAATGTAAGTATCATTTTCGGATTCCGGCTCGGGAAAGACTTAATCATCTCATTGACCCAGGGACCTTCGAGGAATGGGATAGTGAACTATTAACCATCAATCCTCTAGGGTTTCCTGAATATGAGCAAAAGCTGGAGGAAGCCCATAAAAAGTCCGATGTTTCAGAATCCGTCTTAACGGGAAAGGCTAGTATCGAAGGATTACCCGTGGTTCTGGCTTTCAATGAAGGGAATTTTATGATGGGTAGCATGGGTTCGGTGACCGGTGAAAAAATTACCCGAGCCATTGAACGAGCTATTGAATTACGCTGTCCAGTAATTATTTTTTCTACTTCCGGTGGTGCACGCATGCAAGAGGGTATCCTATCTTTGTATCAAATGGCTAAGACCAGTGCAGCTTTGGGCCGTTTGGCAAAAGAACGATTGCTCTATATTTCTGTATTGACTGACCCTACCTTTGGCGGAGTTACAGCTAGTTATGCTTCTTTAGGAGATATACATATTGCTGAACCGGGTGCTTTGATTGGCTTTACCGGTCCTCGAGTCATAAAACAAACTATGCGCAAGGAACTTCCAGAAGGGGCTCAAACTGCCGAATTCAATCAAGACCATGGACAGATTGATTGCGTGGTAGAGCGTGCCGAGATGCGTGCGACGCTAGGACGTTTATTACGCTATCATCAGGAAGGGGCAGGTTATGGCTCAACACTTTGATTTTGAAAAGCCAATTCTTGAGTTGGAGAAAAAAATCGCGGAGTTGCAGGATTTTTCCAAAGAGAAGGATATTAATCTTTCGCCGGAAGTTTCCAAACTCATGCGCAGACTTGTTCGCTTAAGGAAGGAAATCTACGGTAACCTGGAACCTTGGCAGAAGGTCCAGATTGCTCGCTATATGGAACGTCCAAATATCTATGATTATATCCCTTTGCTTTTTGAGGACTTTATCGAATTCAAAGGGGATCGACTTTATGCTGATGATCGCGCCATCGTGGGCGGGATTGCTACATTTCAAGGAATTCCGGTGACGGTGGTTGCCCATATCAAGGGTAAAGATACCAAGGAGAATATTCAGAGAAACTTTGGTATGCCTCATCCCGAAGGCTATCGTAAAGCCCTTCGCCTTATGGATCAAGCGGAGAAGTTCCACCGACCCATCCTAACCTTTATCGATACTCCCGGTGCCGCCTGTGATCTCGAGGCCGAAGAAAGAGGACAAGGGGAAGCTATTGCCCGTTGTTTACAGGCTATGGCCCACTATACGGTTCCTATTATCTGTACGGTTATCGGCGAAGGGGGTAGCGGCGGAGCTCTGGCTTTAGGGGTTGGGAATACCATCTTGATGCTGGAAAACTCTTTTTACTCGGTAATCGCCCCCGAGAGTTGTGCATCGATTCTATGGAAAGATCCAGGCAAAGCCCAAGAAGCGGCTTCTGCTTTAAAATTTACAGCCCAAGACCTCTTGGAACTGGGTATTGCTGATGGTATTATCAAGGAACCCTTGGGAGGTGCCCATCGGAGCGCAGAGCGCACTGCTGAGGAAATGAAGAAGGTCATCACCCAGGCGTTTGACGAGCTTCGCAAAGCTTCACCGGAGGAGCTCCAGGCTATGCGTTATGAGAAGCTGATGAATTATGGTAGATTTGCAGAGCAGGCTTGGGAGGAACAACTGACACCGGATACTCAAGATGCCCAAGATGCTCAGGACGATCAAGTTGTTCTATCAGAATCTCAACCTTATCCTGATGGTCAAGGTTCCCCTGATGTTTACCCTTCCGGTACTCCAGATGATGATAAGCTCTAAGAGCAATCGTTAGGTTTATTAGGTTTATTAGAAACAGTTTCATAGGTAAAGCCTTGACATGTTTTCCATGCTTATGCTATTATATTTAAGTCACCTGTTGCCGTGGTGACCTGCAGATGCAGTACGCGAGTGTGGCGGAACAGGCAGACGCGACGGTCTCAAAAACCGTTATCTTTACGGATGTGTCGGTTCGATTCCGACCACTCGCACCAACAAAGAATTAAAAAAGAGCCGCAAGGCTCTTTTTTGGTATATCGGATATCCGCACTGTTCAGGTACTCTAGGGCAGATAGCATTGAGCTGCAGGGGTTCGGCTTAGATAACGAAAATATCGGAGGAAGTTATTTGCATGCCAGCTAACATCGCCAAAGCGAAGGAAACACATTCTCCTTCAACAGAAGTAGCTCCTCTTACCTGGGAAAAACGCATCGCGCCGGCATTGATAATCATGGCCGGAGTATGCTGGGGAATTATCGGTTTATTCTCCAGAAATTTAGCGTGGGGTGGCTTAAGCTCAGTTCAGATTACGGCATCACGGTGTATTGTGACGGCTGTTTGCTTATCGGCTTTTCTGTTAATTAAGGATAGGGATAAGTTAAAGATCAATCTTAAAGATCTTTGGCTATTTCTGGGCACAGGAATCTGTAGCATTGTGTTCTTTAATATTTGCTACTTCACAGCGATAAAACTGGCTACCTTGTCGATAGCTTCTATTTTATTGTACACAGCACCCTGTTTTGTGATGATTATGTCGGCTGTTTTGTTTCGTGAACCCATCACCAAGCGCAAAATAGGAGCATTGATTTTAGCTTTTGGTGGGTGTGTACTGATTGCCGGTATAGTGGGGAACGGATCGTCCAATCTATCAGGGCTGGCAATACTAGTTGGTCTGGGGGCGGGGATTGGCTATGCTCTGTATAGCATTTTTGGGAGCATCGCCTTAAAAAAATATCACCCCTATACGGTCACGGCCTATACTTTTATTGTGGCGTCTCTCAGTCTATTGCCCTTTAGCAATAGCATGGACATCGCAGCGATTGCCTTACAGAATAGAAATGTCCTTATCAATGGACTGCTCTTAGGGGTGGTTTCTACCCTTATCCCCTTTTTGCTTTACACCAAAGGGCTGGAGCATATGGAGGCAGGAAAAGCCTCTGTGATGGCTTTTGTTGAACCCATGGTGGCTACCTTGGTAGGAATTTTGATATTTAAGGAACAACTTACCCTGCAAAATACCCTAGGTATCTTTCTCATCTTTTTATCCGTGCTCGTCCTAAATTGGCGAACCCGCCAAAAGACAGATACGTTATTAGGCTAGAATTAGGATGAGCTACATGGATTGATATTAATTCAAAACTATAAGGGGGATTATTATGAAGTGGGAATTCATCAACCATATGGAGAAAATTTATAATCTTCTGCAGGAGTTGGAGCAGGAAAAAAGTGATCGAGATTATCCCTTTGCCTGGGAGCGGGTCCATGCCACAAGTTGCGCTCAAGTGGGTAGGTTGCTAGCTCGAAAACGTGGAGCGGATTTGGAACTGGCTGCCTTGGTCTGCTCCCTTCATGATATCGGTCGGTGGTATACGGGACGACAAAAGGATCATGCAATTCATGGTGAAGAACCTGTGAGACGTTTTTTAGAGAGTTATTCTATAGCGGAAACAAGCAAAGAGGAAGTCATCCGTGCTGTCATCCATCATTCGGAGAAGGATAAGGTGGGCTCAGCCTTAGAAGAAATTGTCAAGGACGCAGATATTCTAGATTGCTATTTTCACGGGGATGAAGTCTCGAAACCTCATCATGTGGCTCGTCTGAAGAAGGTCATGGAGGAACTGGGACTTTAATTAGGCGTAATTGATAGACGAAGGTGGCTCGATGCTTGAGACTTGAATTAATGATCAGATCTCAGTATAATTTATACTAATTCCATAGACTAAATGCTTTCTAGGGTTCCGCAAACCATAGACGTTGGCCTGGTCCGAGAGAAAGCTCACAGTAATCTACTGTGTCACGGAGGGATAAAAGCCTGGGAGAAAAGCTGTAGTACAGTTTCTCTTAGGCTTTTCGTTTTTCTGAGGTAGAATTTTCAAAGGGGGTGCTTTGTAGTGAATAAATATTGGGTTAGATTGTTCGTTGCAGCCTTTTTGGAAATATTTTGGGTGATTGGCTTAGCACACTCCTATAACTTTTGGACTTGGACAGGAACAATTATGGCACTTCTTATCAGCAACTACTTATTGATTACTGCAGCACAAGTTCTACCAGCCGGCACCGCCTATGCAGCCTTTGTGGGCTTAGGAACGGCAGGAACTGTCATTTCGGAAATTCTCTTCTTTGGAGAACCTTTTAAATGGGAGAAAATTATTATAATTATACTTTTGCTAATGGGGGTAATCGGTCTAAAATCAGTCACAGACTGCAAAGAAGAGGAAGGAGCTGAATCGTGATGGCTTGGTTCTCATTGGTCTTAGCAGGTTTATTTGAGGCGTTTGGTGTTACTATGATGAATGAATTGCATAAAAAGAGAAATTGGCAAACAATTGTTTTGTTAGTTTTGGGTTTTGGGTTGAGTTTTACTTTATTAGGATATTCCTTAAAGTCTATCCCGATGGGGACGGGTTATGCGATTTGGACAGGAATTGGTGTCGTAGGGGGAACCTTAATCGGAATGATATTCTACGGTGAATCAAGAGACTGGAAAAGGTTGGCTTTTATAGCCATGATATTGTCTTCTGCAATTGGACTTAAGCTCGTTGCTTGAGTTTATTAGGTTTGGCAGGGCATCGCTAGGTATGGTATATTATATTCGGATAGAAAGGGGTTTTTATATGTCGAAAATCCTTATACTTGATGGAAATAGTCTGGCTAACCGAGCCTTTTATGCTTTACCTGTAATGACCACAGCCGATGGAAAGCCCACCAATGTGCTCCATGGCTTTATGACCATGCTCTTGCGGTTGCTTTTGGAACAAAAGCCGGATTATTGGGTAGTGGCTTTTGATAAAACCAAAGCTACCGTAAGAATCGAGCAATATGCGGAATACAAGGCCCAGCGGAAAGAAACGCCAGAGGCCCTTAAGCCACAATTTGATTTTTTAAAAGAGCTTTTAACTGACTTTTCGATGCCTATTTTGGAATGTGCAGATTATGAAGCCGATGATATCATCGCTACGGTTACATCCATGGCTGAGAAACGGGAATGGGAAGTGCAGATTTATACAGGGGATCGAGATGCTCTACAGTTGGTTTCTCCTTATACCACCGTCTATCTGACCCGTAAAGGAATCAGCGAGGTGGATGCTTACACAGAAGCTGCCCTCTATGAAAAATATCAACTCAGTCCAGCCCAAATCATCGATCTTAAGGGACTGATGGGGGATGCCTCCGATAATATCCCCGGTGTGCCCGGAGTCGGAGAAAAAACAGCTCTGAAGCTCTTATGGGAATATGCTAGTGTGGAAAATGTCTTAGAGAACATCGAAAAGATCTCAGGGAAGAAGCTTCAAGAGAATCTGCGCAATAACACGGACAAAGCCATCTTAAGTAAGAAGTTGGCTACTATGATTTATGATGTTCCTCTAGAGATTGATTTGGATAAATTTGCCTATCGTCGACCCGATGAAAAGATTTTTGCAGCGGCATTGGACAAGTATGTACTTAAAAGTGTGACTCGCATCTGGCAGGAGCATCATGGAGTAGGGGTAGAGAACAACAGCACCGCCCAGGAATCAACGTTTGAGCCTTGGCCGCTCCAGGAACTGACAACAGAAGAGTGGGTGCTCCATCTTCAGAAGTGGAACAACGAAAAGACACCACTTACCTTGGCTTATGCTAATACTGAAGGAAACTCCCACTGGGCTAATATCACGGGTTGGGGGATCGCGGTAGCTGGGGAGTCATTTACTTTGGCATGGACTGAAGTGGATCTGGAAGTGCGTAGAGCCTTCATCAATTTGCTTGAAGACCCTGATGTGCCGAAGCTTGTAGAAGACAGTAAGCTCCTTTACACCCTGCTTCTTAATGAAGAGATTACGATGCAGGGAGTTGCCATGGATATCAGCCTGGCGGCTTATTTAATCAACCCTACACGTTCGAAATTTAAATCCTTAGAGTTGGTGAAAGAGTACATTCCCGGAGTTACTGGATTCGAAAATCTAGGCGAAGAGGCATCGGCTTTAGCACAAGTAGTGGGCTCTTACAAAGAAACCTTAGAGGAGCTTGGTTTGAATGCCCTCCTTCATGAAATGGAGGAACCCCTAAGCCCTATCCTCGCTCAGATGGAAAAACAGGGGATTGCGGTGGATGTTCCTATGCTCGAGGAATTTGGACAGAACTTGTCCGGGGAGCTTAAACGCTTGGAAGAAGAGATATACAAGGATGCTGGGGAAACCTTCAATATTAACTCTCCGCAACAGTTGGGCCATATTCTCTTTGAGAAGCTAGGACTTCCTCCCATGAAAAAGACCAAAACCGGGTATTCAACCGATGCCGATACCCTAGAAGAATTACGGACTTCTCATCCGATGGTTGAGAAAATTTTAGATTACCGACAGTTGAGTAAACTCATGTCGACCTATGTCAATGGATTACTGGCACAGATTCGTGAGGGAAGAGTTCACACCACTTTCCAACAGACTGTTGCCGCCACAGGACGTTTATCCAGTACTGAGCCTAATCTGCAAAATATCCCGATCCGTCTGGAGCTTGGGCGGTTATTACGGAAAGTATTCAAGCCTACTCAAGAGGGTTGGGTGCTTTTGTCGGCGGACTATTCCCAAATCGAGCTGAGAATCCTTGCCCATTATTCCCAGGATGAAGTAATGAGTGAATCCTTCTTTTTGAATCAAGATGTTCATACTCGGACAGCTTCTGAAGTGTTTGGGGTTCCTATGGAAGAAGTGACTAAGGATATGCGTCGTAAAGCCAAGGCCGTTAATTTTGGTTTGGTTTATGGGTTGACGGAATTCGGCTTGGGCAGAGATTTAGGGGTACCTCGCAAGGAAGCAAAGGACTACATCGAGAAATACTTCCATCGTTATGAAGGAGTTAAACGCTACCTCGAAGAGATTGTTGTCAAAGCTAAAGAAGAAGCGCAGGTTCGCACCTTGCTCAATCGCTTACGTCGGATTCCTGAATTACGGCACCCCAACCGAGTGCAGCGTCAATTCGGTGAGCGGATCGCTATGAATACCCCCATTCAAGGAACAGCTGCAGATATTATGAAGTTAGCTATGCTAGGGGTAGCTCAAGCCATCGAGCCTTATCGAGCTCACCTTTTGTTGCAGGTTCACGATGAATTAGTCATTGAAGTGGCCCCGGAAGAGTTAGAAGTTGTAGCCAAAATTGTTCGTGAAGAGATGGAAAACGCTTTTCCTCTGTCAGTGCCGTTGACTGTGGAATGTAAGAGTGGTCCTAATTGGTATGATATGGAGAATTATTTCTTTGCAGAGGATCAGCAGGAGTAGGTTATACACGTAGTAGGATATTCAAGTAGAGAGATATTTAATGGGTTAAAGAATTTATAGATGCAAATGATTAATCTTTTAACATGAAGGTGTAAATTATGCCGGAATTACCGGAAGTAGAGACGATTCGCCGCAGCTTAAGTCTGCATGTTTTCAACCAGTGTATCAATGAGATTGAGGTTCGCTGGCCGGGCGCTGTGGAGGATTATGAGGGAAGAACCTTTGCTGAAACAGTCAAAGGGCTGAGGATTCAAAGTATCGAACGACGTGGGAAATATCTATTGTTTACTTTGGATGAAGGATGGTCCTTCATTGCCCATATGCGGATGACCGGACGCCTGGTATACCATACACAAAACCATGAACCAGAGAAACATACCCACGTCGTCTTAAAGCTTGACCAAGGGGAAATTCATTTCACCGATACGCGAAAGTTTGGCCGGTTACAGCTAGTAAGAACAGAGGAACGGCTCAACCAATCCTCCTTAGCTCGTTTGGGGCCGGAGCCATTAGAGGAAGATTTTACACCCGATGAGCTCGGAAAACGAATCGCCGCGCGAAAACTAGCGATCAAGGCAGCTTTATTGGATCAATCCTTAGTGGCGGGAATTGGGAATATCTACGCTGATGAGTCGTTGTTTAGGGCCGGGATTGCCCCTGAACGCTGTGCCAACACCCTGACTAATGAAGAAGTGGAGAGTCTCTATAGGGCAATCCGTGAAGTCCTTCAAGAAGGAATTGACGCCAAGGGTACCTCCTTTCGTGATTATCAGGATGCCAATGGTAATAAGGGAAACTTTCAAAAGGAGCTAAAGGTCTATGGCCGCGGAGGGGAAGCCTGTCGATGTTGCGGGCAACCGTTAGAAAGGATTCGACTTGGAGGCCGTTCCACAGTATTTTGTTCAAGCTGTCAGAAGTAGAAGTAAGCTATTCGACCCAAATAAAGGTGAATAAAGGGACCTGTCCTCATGATTCACCCATAAAAGGAGTTATTTAGATATGAGTATTCTTTACTGTCGGAATTGTGGGGTGGACGTTTCCGGTGAAGCCCTTTTTCGGCAAGTAACTTTTGCAGTAGAGAAAGGAGAAAAGGTAGGCCTGGTAGGGCCCAATGGGGCGGGTAAGACGACCCTGTTAAGGGCTTGCTTAGGAGAGCTTCGTCTGGAAAGCGGGGATGTCTTTCTTACGGGAACCTTGGGTTATCTTCCTCAGAATCCACTCATTGATGAGAACGGAACGGTCTGGTCCAGCATGCTGGAGGAACGGGCTGATTTAATCGATATGAGGGCCCAGCTCCATATTCTCGAAGAGCGTATGGCCCAGTCTGCTGATGAGAAGATTTTTGAACAGTATAGTGCCCTGACAGAACGTTTCGAGACCATGGGCGGATATGCCTTAGAGGCTCAGATTCGGAAAATACTCTCTGGGTTGGGGCTATCAAACGAGGTTAACCGCGCTATTCAACACTTAAGCGGTGGGCAAAAAACTCGGCTCGCTCTCAGTAAGCTCCTGCTGCGTTCTCCAGACTTTTTAGTATTAGATGAGCCTACAAATCATCTCGATATGGATGCTTTGGAGTGGCTGGAAGGGTTTTTGAAAGGGTATGCAGGGGCAATCTTGGTAGTTTCCCACGATCGCTACTTCCTTGATAATGTAGTCCAGAAAGTCCTTCACTTAGAAAACGGGAGCCTTCAGAGCTATTCGGGAAATTATTCAGAGTATGAGCTGCAAAGAGCTCTTGAAGAGATGACCTTGGCTAGGGAAGCAGATAAATTAAATAAAAAAATTGCACGAATAGAGGATTACATCCGCCGTAATAAGGCTGGTCAGAATTCCAAGCAAGCCCGGGGTAGAGAAACTCATCTGAATAAGATTAAGCCCATTGATGTGAGCAAAACCCCGAAAGCTATGCAAATTTCTCTATCAACGGGGCGCCGCAGCGGGGATCGGACCCTTATGCTCGAAGAAGTCTCTATAGAGTTTCCTGGACGGAAGCTTTTTCAGGGAGCCAATGTGGAGCTGCGCCGGGGTGATCGTGTAGCCCTGCTTGGTGAAAATGGGGTCGGCAAAACAAGTTTGCTGAAAGCTATTAAAGGTGGATTGAACTATAAGGGTGAGATTCGTCTAGGTGCCAACGTGAAGCTGGGGTACTATTCTCAGGAGCATGAGGAATTGAGAGGGAAGGGTAGCATCCTCGATGAAATACGAGAGGATTCTGATCTACTGGACCCCGAGATCCGTAGCCTGCTGGCACGTTTCGGTTTTGTGTCAGAGGAAGTCTTTAAGCCTGTTGCCGTTTTGAGCGGAGGGGAAAAGAGTCGTCTAGCCTTGGCCAAGCTTTTTCTTACTCAAGGTAATTTGTTGCTCTTGGACGAACCGACTAACCATTTAGATACTCGAATGAGAGATGTCTTAGAAGAAGCTCTCCAGGACTTTGATGGTACACTCTTAGTCGTTTCCCATGATCGCTACTTTTTAGATCGGGTGGTCAATAAAATAGCTCGCTTAACCCCTAAGGGGATTCGGCTTTATGTAGGGGATTATAGCACCTATAAAACTCAGGTACAGGAAGAGACAGCTGTGACTGCTCAGGCTCGTAATATATCTAATCAAAATAGCTCTAGCGACGTGACTTCACGTCTTAAGGGTAACTCTAAAGGAGCTACGGATCGCGATATCAAGCGACGCCAGAAAAAGGTACTGCAGCTGGAGACACAGGTTGCTGAGTTAGAGAAGGAACTAAAATCCTTAGAAAGTCAGATGGAGGAAGTTACTTCAAATTACGAAAAAGCCATGGAGCTCCATCATGTTTATGAGGAGAAAAAAGCTTTACTGGACAGTACTATGCTGGAGTGGCTGGAAATAACAGAAGACTAGGGTCACAATAGGGAGAGTTTACCCATATATTATCCTGCAAGGAAATGGAACATACAGGAGGATAGATATGGGAGTAGCACTGCTCTTCGCTTTAGCCCTAAGTTTTGATGGATTTGGCGTCGGGTTATCTTATGGAATTAGGAAAATACGTATACCCCTACTCTCTATGCTGGTCATGACTCTTTGTACAGTAGTAGCCATGGGAGCTGCGGTATTTTTAGGGGATGTGTTCATGGACATCATCACCTTTATCCCGCCCAATCTACTAGCAGCAGCTATCTTGCTTACCCTAGGTGGCTTCCAACTGACAAAAGCGGTTCTCAGCTTAATAAAAGGAGACCTCCCCAAAGCCGTTCCGGTACAAACCGCGGCTTTGCGTGAACCCGTTCTAAAATTGGAATTTGAAATTCTTGGCATCGTAGTGCAAGTTCTAAGAACGCCGGAGCAGGCGGACCTCGATGGTTCTGGGGTGATTAGTGCCAAGGAAAGTGTGCTACTGGGAACAGCCTTGTCTTTGGATGCCTTTGCCTCCGGACTGGTTTTAGGCCTTGCCATGGGAGTTCTAGAATCTCTATCGATGATCGGTTGGGTAGCCTTTATGCAAATCGTCATGATCAAATTCGGTCAGGCCTTAGCAGGAAAGCTTCCTGAAGAACACCTAGCAAAGTTGGGGCTTCTGCCCGGGACGATGCTGATTCTCATAGCTCTAAGAAAGATGATTTAAGCGAGTCGAGGTGGCGTTTATGTTCGTCATAGGTTTGACGGGAGGGATTGGAAGCGGAAAATCCACGGTCTCCCGCTGGCTCTCCGAACACGGTATACCGATTATTGACGCGGATCAAACGGTCCATGAATTATATGATGCACCTGAAACCATTGCAGCCATCGCGGCTGCATTTGGTCATGGTATTGTGACCGACGAAGGACGGATCAATCGCCGGGCCTTAGGTAGTATTGTTTTTGCTGATGATTTTGCGCTTAGGCAGCTTGAGCAGATTCTTCATCCTTTAGTCAGACGAGACATGCTTAAACAACAAGAAACCATCGCATTAGCAGGACAAAAAGTATGCATTTGGGACGTTCCTTTGCTTTTTGAGGCAGGTTTTCATGAACATATGGATGAGATTTGGGTCGTTTGGGTTCCAGCAGATACCCAGAAGGAACGTGTGATGAGACGAGATGCGTTCACTCTTGGCGAAGTTGAGCTACGTATGCAAGCCCAATTTTCATTAGACGAGAAAAGAAAAAAAGCAGATGTTGTCATCGATAATTCTGGAAATTGGCAGCAAACTGAATTACAATTGAGGAAGGAAATGGAAAGAATAATTATAGACCATGGTCTATAGAATTAAATAATAACTTTAAAATAAGACGCGTATTACACTTAAAGAATGCGTAAATACTGATGAAATTCAAGGAGTCCCTATGAAGAAAAAAGGGTTCAAAGTAAAACGTAAGAGAAGACGATCAGGATTTTCCTTTATCCTGATTCTCTTGGTGGCTGCAATTGCCTTATCTCAGACCCCAACCCTGAAAAAGGTGCTTTACCCCTATCCCTATCGAACTCTAATTGAGGAATATGCAGTGCAATATGAGGTTGATCCTTTGCTTGTCATTTCCGTAATTCGCGCCGAGAGCACATTTCTCCCCTATTCCGAGTCTCACAAAGGGGCCATGGGCCTGATGCAGCTTATGCCGGATACTGCTAAATGGATTGCTGAAACCCTTGGCGATCAAAGCTTCAGCCAAAGCCAATTAAAAAAGCCGGGAAAGAATATACAGTATGGAACCTGGTACATAGCCGATTTGCAAAAGGAATTCCAAGATACTGAGCTCGTCTTGGCGGCTTACAATGGTGGGCGTGGGCATGTCAACGAGTGGCTAAAAACAGAACAGCTTAAGGTAGATGATTTAAAAATTGAGGATATCCCTTTTGGAGAAACCAGGGAATATGTGCAACGGGTCTTAGAGAACTATTCTAATTATCAGGAACTCTATGGGTTAAAGAAAACACGCTGAAAATTGAGCGTGTTTCTATATTGAGTGCTTTATTTCGCTGTTCTTTGTCGATACTAAGACTATCTGAAGGTAACACATCTACTACTACGCACTATTTGATTTGTAAGAGAGGGATTCCAAGATCTTTTGGAGAATATGAAGAATATTGAACTAAGGAGGTTGAGTTGTATGAGTGAAGAGTTGAAACTAAAATCCCATTATCAGCTTGCTATTGTTGGGTGTGGGCCAGCTGGGATGTCGGCTGCTTTGAATGCCAAGATTAGAAATAAAGACTTTATTCTTTTAGGGAGTGATTTTTGCAGCCCAAAATTAGCTAAGGCACCACAGATTGATAACTACTTGGGCTTTCCGGAAATTAAAGGGGAAGAGTTACGGCAACACTATCTGAATCACTTAAAATCCATGGGAATTGAAGTCACGACCTGGAAGGTCCTCAATATTTATCCCGGACCGCCTTTTACCTTAGTGGGTAATAATGAATCCTTTGAAGCTGATGCTGTGATTCTGGCCACAGGGGTATCACCGACCAAGCTTCTTCCTGGAGAGACAGAGCTTCTGGGTCGTGGGGTAGGCTATTGTGCGACCTGCGATGGTCCTTTGTACAAAGGAAAAAAAGTCGCCATTATTTCCTACAGTCATGAGGGTGAAGCGGAAGCTAATTTCATGGCTGAGCTTTGTTCGGAAGTATATTACATACCTTTCTATAAAGAAGTGGGTCAACTCGATTCAAGAATCATCCAAAAGAAGGCCAAGATCAAAGAGATTTACGGGACTCAGCAAGTGGAGAAGCTGGTCTTGGATAGTGAGGAAATCATCGTAGATGGAGTCTTTGTCCTCCGAGAAAGCTTGCCGGCAGAGCAGATTGTTCCGGGGCTAGAAATGGACAAAGGAGCGATTAAGGTTAACCGGGATTTGGGGACCAATGTGCCGGGACTCTTCGCTGCAGGAGATTGCTCTGGGCAACCCTATCAGCTGAACAAAGCTGTTGGGGAAGGGGGCACTGCCGCCCTGAGTGCCATCAAGTATTTGGATGAGATGAAAAAAGGCTAGACTAATCTTACACATCTTCTTCAAATTCCCAACCTTTGGGGATTTGCCCTATAAGAAAAGGCCATGGCTTAAGGAACCTTACAGTTCTTTGAGCAATGGCCTTTTTAAATTATAACCTCTTAAATAACCGTCGCTCCCTCTGAGTCAACGGAGAGGAGGTAGGCCTTGGCTGTCAAGCCATGACTTGCTAAGTTGTCCAACATGGCTTGGGACACTTTTTCAGCCCTATCAGAAGAGACCAGAGCAAGGATGGTCGGCCCAGAGCCGCTAAGAGCAGAACCGTAGGCCCCAAAATCCAGTGCCACTTGCAAAGTTTCCCCAAGACCGGGTACGAGGGCTGCTCGCTGGTTTTGGTGCAGCCGATCCTGCATGCCCTCCATGAGAAACTCATAGTTCCCGTGGATGAGGGCTTCTACCAATAGAGCTGTCCGGGAAAGATTAAAGACCGCATCGGAGCGAGATATTGATGTGGGCAGCACCTTGCGACTTTTTTCAGTGGACAGGTGGAAGTCGGGTACAATGGCTAAGGCAGTAAATAGAGGATTGGCTTGCAAGACTCTGGCGATTACCGAGGTCTCTGTGGATACGGCCAGAGTGATTCCCCCTAGAAGGGCAGGCGCCACATTATCGGGGTGCCCCTCGATACGATTGGCTAACTGAAGGATTTCCTGCTTGCTTAAGACGTCTCCGGCATATTCATTAGCCGCTACAAGTCCCCCCACGATGGCCGCTGAGCTACTGCCTAAACCACGTGTGGGAGGGACATTGTTCTCCAAAATCAGAGATACGGTGGGAATTTTAAACCCGATTTCAGTCCACAAGGTGCACATGCTTCGCCAGACGAGATTGGTATCATCTGTAGCAATGCCTGCGGAGTAGTCTCCTGTTAAGGTAATCTGAAAAGAATCACTATTATTAATCTGGACAAAATTATATAAAGAAAGGGCCATGCCGAGGCAATCAAAACCTGGCCCCAAGTTGGCTGAAGTTGCGGGTATTCTGACAAAAACCATGATGAGCCTCCTTATTCGTCGTTGAGTTCCCCCGATTCAAAGCGAATGACATTTTGAATGCTAAGGACTTTGCCATAAGCTCTGACGGAATCCAAAGCCTCGCGAAGCTGGGATTCTTGGCTAGGATGGGTCACAAGAACAATTTCAGCTTCATGGCGTTTCTTCTGCTTTTGAATAATCGAGGCAAAGCTAACACTAGCTTCAGCAAAGAGTAAGGCCAAAGTAGCTAAAACTCTAGGTTCATCCTTGACTCGCAAGCGAATATAGAAAGCACTTTTGAAATCTTGCTCGCTCTTGATGGGTAATTCGTTATAGCAAGTACAATTGATGTTAGCAGTAGAATGAGTATTGAGGTTGCGAACCACCTGAATGATATCGGATACAACAGCGCTTCCGGTGGGAAGTGAACCGGCACCGCGACCATAGAACATGGTTTCGCCCACCGCATCTCCCACCAAATAGATGGCATTAAAGACCCCATTGACTGAAGCTAAAGGGTGAGTATTAGGTAAGATTGCTGGATGGACACGAACTTCTATACCATCTGCTTGAGATTTGGCCACAGCCAAAAGCTTAATTGTTGAATCTAATTCTCGAGCATAGGCAATATCCTCGGCAGTGATTTTGGAGATTCCTTCTACATAAACATCATTGACTGTAACTCGAGAGTTGAAGGCGATGGAAGAAAGTATGGCTAGTTTGCGCGCCGCATCTAAGCCATCCACGTCCGCCGAAGGATCGGCTTCGGCATAGCCCAGCATTTGAGCTTCTTCTAACACCTCTTGATAGTCTCGGCCCTGTTCGGTCATAGCAGTCAAGATGTAGTTGGTGGTGCCATTGATAATCCCCAAAACCTCTGTGATTTTGTTGCCGGCTAGGGACTGCTTTAGAGCAGCGATAATGGGAATCCCGCCGGCCACACTGGCTTCAAATAAAAGGTCTTTACCGGCTTCTTTGGCGGCATCTAAGAGTTCATGGCCATGGATGGCTAGTAGATCCTTATTTGCGGTAACGACGTTTTTGCCGTTTTTAAAGGCTTCTAAGATATAGGTTCGAGCCGGTTCTATCCCACCCATGGCTTCGACCACCACATGGATTTGGGGGTCGGCGAGAATATCCTCGACTTGATCTGTAAGTGTAAAATCCCCTTGTATATTGCGAGGGGCATTCAGGTTCCGCACCAGCACTTTGGAAACCTTAATTCGAGTTTGGCAACGGTTCTGTATATCACTAGCATTCTGCTGGAGTATCTGAATTACGCCACTACCGACGGTTCCGAGACCCAAAAGTCCGATTGAAACTTCCTGCATTGAACTTCCTCCAATCCGTTTCCAGAAAACAAATGTATTCGCATTGTGGACATTATAATATGGTTTTTTTTCTTTGACAAGAGTTTTTCAAAATAGGTTGACACTGTTAGTTGTGTATTATAAACTTATTTATAAATGAATGAATGTATTATAACAGAAGGAAGTGTACCTAGGGTTCCGGGAAATTCTCCGACTGGTCCGAGCGGTACAAGATCCAGAGTATGGATTTACACCGTGGGCAGAAAAAACCCGAGCGGAAAGTTCCTCCAAAGTGCAAGGAACACCGCTCGGTTTTCTATTTAGATAGCTACCATCAGTATTATTTTCGTTTTATTGAGTGATATCTTATTGAGAATCTTGACGTAAGCCAAGTTCTATAATTTCATAGTGGGGTGTAGAGAAGAACCATTTGCTTTCTTAACTTATGAATAGAAGGGGAGATTTTTATGGAAAAGCTTATTTATCTTAATGGGGAGTATCTAACAACAGAAGAGGCCAAGATATCAGTTTTTGATCATGGTTTTCTCTATGGGGATGGAATCTTTGAAGGCATTCGGGCTTATCATGGCAGAGTATTCAAATGTCAGGAGCATCTAGATCGCCTCTACGAATCAGCTAAAACGATTATGTTAAATATCGGCATCTCTAAGTCTGAGATGGAAGAGGTTCTTTGCGGTACCTTGAGAAAAAACAACTTGGACAATGCCTATATTCGTTTAGTAGTTACCCGTGGAGTGGGAGACTTAGGTTTGGATCCTAACAACTGCAAAGCGGCAAGTATTATCTGTATTGCAGACCAAATTAAAATATATCCTCAACACATGTACGAGAATGGGCTCGAAGTCAAAACAGTTGCCGTCCGTCGGACAAATCCGGATTCCCTTAGCCCACGAGTAAAATCCTTAAACTACTTGAATAATATTATGGCCAAGATCGAATCCACTCAAGCAGGTGTGGTCGAAGCCATCATGTTGACCCAAGAAGGTTATGTGGTGGAAGGAACTGCGGATAATATTTTCATCATGCGCCGGGGCGCCTTGCTGACACCGCCTTTATCCGCTGGATGTCTTGAAGGGGTCACCCGTAATGCTGTCATTGCCTTAGCTAAGAAGGCAGGTCTTGAAGTTCGAGAAGAGCTGTTTAACCGCCATGATGTTTACAATGCTGAGGAGTGTTTCTTGACCGGAACCGCTGCTGAATTGATCCCCGTAGTTCAAGCAGATGGTCGGGTCATCGGCGATGGAAAACCGGGAAACGTGTTTAAAGATCTCTTGCAGGATTTCCGTGCTTTGACTCTGGTCGACGGGGTTCTTATTAATAAGTAGGTAATAATTAGGAATGACGCATTGGGTAAGTTCGGAAGTAATGTTACAATATGCTTAGGACCTGCAGTCCAAAATGTACCAAGGAAAGCTGCAGGAAAAGTAATATATAATTTTAAAGGCATTTGAAAAGACAGTTTGCAAAATAATCAATAGATTTTTTATATCTATGTTAAAGGAGTGGAGAGGAAGAATGAACAGCAATACAGTAAAAGCAGGTATTGACCGAGCGCCCCATCGTTCTCTTCTGAAAGCATTAGGACTTACCGATCGTGAGATTGAAAAACCTTTTATTGGGGTCGTAAATTCTTTTACAGAGCTAGTTCCAGGTCATATGCATCTTCGTCAAGTTGCCGAAGCAGTGAAAGCTGGCATTCGTGAAAACGGTGGAACACCTTTTGAGTTCTCCACGATAGCTGTCTGTGACGGGCTTGCTATGGGTCATGAAGGTATGCATTATTCCCTAGCGAGTCGTGAAATAGTAGCTGATGCAATTGAAGTTGTGGCTAAGGGTCACCAATTGGATGCTTTGGTTTTAATCCCAAGTTGTGACAAAGTCGTTCCAGGAATGTTGATGGCGGCCATGCGCTTAAATATACCTGCCATTGTGGTCAGTGGCGGTCCCATGTTACCGGGACGATTTGAGGGTGCTCCCGTCACCCTGAGCACCGTATTTGAAGGGGTCGGTCAGGTACACGCCGGTAAAAAAGATGAAGCTTGGCTCCATGAGTTAGAGTCCAAGGCTTGCCCCACTTGCGGTTCATGCGCGGGGATGTTTACTGCCAACTCTATGAATTGTTTAACTGAAGCCCTCGGTTTGGCTTTACCTGGTAATGGCACGATTCCCGCAGTCTATTCGGAGCGGTTAATTCTTGCCAAGGAAACCGGTTATCAAGTTATGGAGCTGTATCGCCAAAATATTAGACCTCGGGACATCGTTACCCAAACTACCTTGAAAAACGGGGTGGCTCTCGATATGGCCCTAGGTTGCTCCACCAATACCATTTTGCATCTACCGGCTATTGCCAATGAAGGGGACATAGTCTGGGAGTTGAGCAAAGTGAATGAAGTCAGTGAAAAAACTCCCCAAATCTGCAAATTAGCACCCGCCTCAGAGACACCCTTAGCAGCACTTCATGAAGCGGGCGGCGTCAGTGCCGTACTCAAACAATTGCTTGATGCTGGTTTAATCGACGGATCGACTCTGACTGCCTCCGGGGTAACTATGGCTGAACGACTAAAGCAGGCTAGAGTTGTGGATAGGGATATTATTCGCCCGCAATCCGAACCCTTCTCTCAAAGAGGGGGATTGCGTATCCTCTATGGAAACTTAGCTCCTGAAGGTGCGGTGATTAAGCAGGGGGCACTAAAGAGCCAGGATTTTGTCTTCGAGGGTAAGGCCAAGGTGTTCAATGGTGAAGATCCTGCAGCTGAAGCTATTCGCAACCTAGAGATTAAAGCCGGTGATGTAGTTGTTATTCGTTATGAAGGGCCTAAGGGCGGACCGGGCATGAGAGAAATGCTAGGGCCTACAGCTACTCTGGCAGGCATGGGTCTTGACGCTGAGGTGGCGTTAATCACCGATGGGCGTTTCTCCGGTGCCAGCCGTGGGCTCTCTATCGGCCATGTATCACCGGAAGCAGCCATCGGAGGCGATATTGCTCTTTTAGAGGATGGAGATACTATTCGTATCGATATCGGCAAAGGCCAGCTGGAATGGGTTGTTTCAGAGGAAGAAAGAAGTCAACGCAGAAAAGAATTTGATGCAAAAGCAATGCAAAGCGACCATCTCAAGCCCGAATTAAGCAAGGGCTACCTGGGACGGTATGCCTACTTTGTGCAATCTGCTTCAAAAGGAGCGGCCTTACGACGATTGAAGGGGGAATAAAGTATGGGGAAAGATAAGGAGTGTACCACATATGCGACAGGGGCAGCACTCTTGCTGGATTCTTTAGTTCAAGAAGGGGTAGAAGTCCTTTTTGGGTATCCCGGCGGTGCAGTTTTACCCATTTATGATGCCCTAATCAACTGCTCCATTAAGCATATATTGCCACGTCATGAGCAAACAGCAGTCCATGCGGCTGATGCCTTTGCCCGTGTCAGCGGAAAAGTGGGGGTCTGTCTCGCCACTTCCGGTCCAGGGGCGACCAATCTGGTTACAGGTATTGCCAATGCTTATATGGATTCTATACCCATTGTGGTATTAACGGGCCAAGTGCCCACCAACCTCTTGGGAACGGATTCTTTCCAAGAGGTAGATATCGCCGGGATCACTCTTCCAATCACAAAACACTCCTATATTGTCAAAGATCCACGGCAGATTCCACGGATAGTCAAGGAAGCCTTTCATATTGCCAGCACAGGACGACCCGGCCCCGTCTTAATTGATTTGCCGAAAGACGTTCTATCAGCAACGGATGTGGTTCCTGACTCGTCAGAACTGCATTTGAAGAGTTATAAGTACTTTAGCAAAGGAAACGCTGGACAGATCGAGGAAGCGGCTCGTGTCATTGCCCAATCCCAACGCCCTGTTCTTTATGCGGGGGGTGGAGTCGTTACAGCTGGAGCCAGTGAAATTCTCCAAGAAGTGGCTGAAGGTGCCAATCTTCCGGTGGTCACCACCTTGATGGGAATTGGTAGCATGCCCACAAGCCATCCTAACGTCCTTGGCATGGTAGGCATGCACGGAACGATAACCGCAAATTACGCGGTGGATGATTGTGATCTTCTTATCGCTGTAGGGGTACGGTTTGATGATCGCGTCACCAGTGGCTTGGGTCATCGATTTGCTACAAAAGCCAAAATCATTCATATTGACATCGATCCCGCTGAGATAAGCAAAGTCGTGCGGACCAATGTCCCCATCGTCGGAAATGCTAAATTAGTTTTAGAAGAACTTCTGCCACGCTTAACTCCACCTACTATCTCAACTTGGTGGGATCAAATCCACCTCTGGCAAGAAGAAAAACCTAAAGTCACTGATCCCACTGTGTTAAATCCTCAGGTTATTATCGAGACCCTTGGGGAAGTGGCTGGGAAAGATGACATCGTGGCCACGGATGTAGGACAGCATCAAATGTGGGCAGCGCAAAGTTTTCCTGTCCCGGGAGCTCGCCAGTTTATTACCAGTGGTGGACTGGGAACTATGGGCTTTGGCTTGCCGGCAGCGATCGGATCACAAGTAGCAGCCCCCAATGCAACAGTTTTTCTGGTGACCGGGGACGGTTCTTTCCAAATGAGTATCCAGGAGCTTGCCACTGCCGTTCAATATAAGCTCCCCGTGAAAATCATTCTGATGAATAATGGAGTTTTGGGAATGGTTCGCCAGTTACAAAAAGTCTTCTGTGATGAACGCTATAATCAAATCCAACTTTCCGCCAATCCAGACTTCATTAAGATTGCCGATGCTTATGGTATTCACGGAATCCGCGTCACTGAGGTTTCGCAAGTACGGGATGCCCTATTAGAAGCCATCCATCATCCCGGCCCAGTTCTGATGGACTTTGTAATTTCCGAAGATGAAGTGGTGTACCCCATGGTTCCCCCGGGGAAGGCACTCACAGAAATGCTGGGGAGGTAAAGATATGTTGCATACTTTAGCTGTTCTTGTGGAAAATAACCCAGGAGTACTAACCCGGGTGGCCGGTTTATTCGCCCGCCGGGCATACAATATCAATAGCCTTTCCGTCTGCCAAACAGAGAATCCCGGTATTTCTCGGATGACCATTGTCGTTGATGGGGATGAAACAGTCATAGAACAGGTCTCCAAGCAGCTTCATAAGCTGGTGGTGGTTCATAAGGTAGTGGATTTGACCAAAGAAACTGTCGTAGATCGGGAACTGGCCTTAGTTCGCATTAAGGTAAAAGCGGATACTCGTTTGGAAATTCTACAGATAGTGGATGTCTTCCGGGGTAGAGTAGTGGACATGGGTCGCAGCAATCTTACCGTAGAACTCACCGGAGATGAAGAAAAGATTGACGCCTTCGTGCGGACCATTCGTCCTTTTGGATTAATGGAATTGGTTCGAACAGGTAAAATCGCCATTACCCGCTTAGATAGTTAAGATGTATCCCACAAGGGTAAGAATCATATTGTTATAAAAACACTTTATTAGTTCTCTTCCTGTTGTAGAACAGTGAATAATATGTTATTATTAGAACTATAAAATAAGTTGCTTATCATAAAAAAACTAAGATAATCCACTAGGATTCAAGAAGGAGCGTTTTATCAATGGCAAAGATGTATTATGATTCCGATGCAAGTTTAGAGTTACTTCAAGGTAAAAAAATTGCAGTAATGGGTTACGGGAGCCAAGGTCATGCTCAAGCCCAGAACTTAAAAGATTCCGGTCTTGACGTCGTCGTGGGTCTACGCACTGATTCCCGTCGCTGGAAACAAGCTGAAGCGGCTGGATTGAAAGTAGCTACTGTAGCCGATGCGGCTGCTCAAGCAGATGTTATCCAAATCCTTCTGCCTGATGAGCGCCAAGCGGCTGTCTATGAAAAGGATATCAAACCGAACCTAACAGCAGGCAAATGCTTGATCTTCTCCCATGGCTTTAACATCCACTATGGACAAATCGTACCTCCTGCTGATGTGGATGTATTCATGGTTGCTCCGAAGAGCCCCGGCCACTTGGTACGCAGAACCTATGAAGAAGGGGCAGGGGTCCCTGGCTTAATCGCAGTTCATCAAGATGCTAGCGGTCGTGCCCATGATCTCGCTCTGGCTTATGCAAAGGGTATCGGTTGTACTCGTGCAGGAGTTCTAGAGACCACCTTCAAGGAAGAAACTGAAACCGACCTCTTCGGAGAACAAGCCGTTCTTTGCGGTGGGGTATCCGAATTGATCAAAGCTGGATTTGATACATTAGTTGAAGCAGGTTATCAACCGGAGAGCGCTTATTTCGAGTGCTTGCATGAAATGAAGCTCATCGTTGATCTGATCTATGAAGGCGGTATGAGCTGGATGCGTTACTCAATCTCTGATACCGCAGAGTATGGCGATATGGTCGTAGGAAAGCGGATCATCACCGATGAAACCCGTAAAGAAATGAAAAAGGTTCTTGCGGAAATCCAAGACGGTACCTTTGCTAAGAACTGGCTCTTAGAAAACCAAACCAATCGTCCTTTCTTTAATGCCACCGAACGTAAAGACGCCGATCATCAAATTGAAAAAGTCGGAGCTGAACTTCGTGGTATGATGCCCTTTATCAAAAAACGCGGCATCTAGTTTATCCCCCATAGGATATAGAGTCTCCCGCACCAGTTACCTTGTCATTTGTCTCGATGGAATGATGGTTCATCCCACCAAGAGATCGTTAATAAAGTCGTTTATAATTACACATGTGTGCGCTTTGTTCGAGATAAACAAAGCGCACCGTTCTATTGAGAGGAAAGGAATTGAGATAGTATGGCAATGACGATCACTGAGAAGATTCTTGCCGAGCATGCAGGGCTGGATCGGGTTGTGCCCGGTCAGCTGATCACAGCGAAGCTTGATTTGACCTTAGCTAACGATATCACCGGTCCTGTCGCCATCCGGGAATTCGAGAAATTCGGGGTGGAAAACGTTTGGGACAAGAATAAGGTGGCCCTAGTTCCGGACCACTTTACCCCTAATAAGGATATTGCTTCCGCTGAGTTAAGCAAAGTCATGCGTGAATTTGCTAAAAAGCAAGAAATCGTTCATTACTGGGAACAAGGACGAGTCGGAGTAGAGCACTGTCTCCTTCCCGAACAAGGGGTCACCTTACCCGGTGACGTAATCATCGGTGCTGATTCCCATACCTGTACTTATGGTGCCTTAGGAGCTTTTGCAACGGGTGTCGGAAGTACGGACCTAGCCGCTGGAATGGCAACGGGAGAAGCCTGGTTCAGAATTCCCGAGTCCATTAAATTTGTTTTCAAGGGCACAAACTTTCAACCTTGGGTGAGCGGTAAAGACCTGATTCTCTATACTATTGGTAAAATCGGGGTGGATGGCGCTCGCTATCAGGCTATGGAATTTACCGGAGAGGGCATTGCTGCCTTATCCATGGATAGTCGTTTCACCATGTGCAATATGGCAGTGGAGGCTGGCGCTAAAAATGGCATTATCGCACCAGACCAAAAGACCTTGGACTATCTCCAAGCAAGAGCTAAACGTCCATATAAAGTCTATCATAGTGATCCTGATGCCGAATATGTGAAGGTTTACGAATGGGATGTTGCGGATATCCCTCTACAGGTGGCATTCCCGCACCTACCGGAGAACGCTAAGCCTGTTAGTGAAGGAAAAGGCATCAAAATTGATCAAGTGGTGATCGGTTCCTGTACGAATGGACGTTTAGAGGACCTTCGGGTAGCCGCTCAAATCATGAGGGGTAAAAAGGTTTATTCCGATGTGCGCTTAATCGTGATTCCCGGCACTCAGGATATTTATAAGCAAGCTATGAAAGAAGGATTGCTGGATATCTTTATCGATGCGGGGGCTGTGGTCAGCACTCCGACCTGTGGACCTTGTTTAGGTGGCTTTATGGGAATTCTCGCCAAAGGGGAAAGAGCCCTTTCAACAACGAACCGTAATTTTGTAGGGCGTATGGGGCATCCGGAAAGTGAGGTTTATTTGGCAGGACCGGCAGTGGCGGCAGCTACTGCAATCGCCGGAGAAATCTCTCATCCAGAGGAGGTGTTATAATGGCAAGAGCATGGAAATTTGGGGATGATATCGATACAGATGCTATTATACCGGCACGCCATATGAATCAATTCAGTCCTGAGCATTTAGCAGCCCACTGTATGGAAGATGCGGATGTTAATTTTGCCAAGGAAGTGAGGATTGGTGATGTCATCGTCGGCGGTAAAAACTTTGGCTGTGGATCCTCGCGCGAACATGCCCCGGTAGCCATTAAGGCCGCAGGGGTGAAGGCCGTTATCGCAGAATCCTATGCTCGAATTTTTTATCGTAACTCATTAAATATTGGTATGCCTATTTTAGAGAGCCCTGAGGCTGTCCAAGGCATTGAAACAGGGGATGAAGTCAGCGTGGATTTAGAGTCGGGTAAGATCATTAATCTAACAAAGAACACCGAATTCGAAGCACGACCTTTCCCTCCTTTTATGCAGGACTTGATTAAAACTGGGGGACTCATTCCATATGTGAAGGGGAGACGTGAAAATGCCTAAAATTGCTGTGTTGCCTGGGGATGGGATCGGTCAAGAGATTATTCCTCAAGCGGTGAGGGTGATCAAAGCCGTCTTAGGAACTAAAGAAGCAGAATTTGAATTCAAGGAGTATCTTGTCGGTGGAGTAGCCATCGAATCGGTGGGAAAAGCTTTGCCGGATGAGACCTTGAGGGCCTGTCAAGAAGCTGATGCCGTCCTCTTAGGAGCAGTTGGAGGACCCAAATGGGATCATCTGCCATCCCCTGAACGACCAGAAACTGCAGCCCTTCTGGGTCTGCGCAAAGGTCTTAACTTCTATGCCAATATTCGCCCGGTGCGCATGCTTCCCAGCTTGATTTCCACCTCTACTCTCAAGGAAGAGGTCTTGGATGGGGTCGATATGGTGGTCATTCGGGAATTAACCGGAGGCGTTTATTTCGGGGAAAAGGGTCGCTCGGATAACCCTCGCGCCGCCTATGATACGATGTCCTATTCGGAAGAGGAGATTCGGCGCATTCTCATAAAAGGCTTTGAAACGGCACAGATCCGTGGCAAAAAACTCTGCTCAGTAGATAAGGCTAATGTTTTAGAAACCTCACGTCTCTGGCGGGAGATTGCAATTGAGCTCGCGAAAGACTATCCGGAAGTGGAGCTCACCCATCTTTTAGTGGATAATGCAGCTATGCAATTGGTGCGCAACCCCAAACAATTTGATGTTATCGTTACGGAGAATATGTTCGGGGATATTCTCACGGACTTAGCTTCTATGTTGGGCGGCTCCATCGGTATGCTGTCTTCCGCAAGCCTTAATGGGACGAAAGGGATGTATGAACCTGCCCACGGTTCTGCCCCGGATATTGCGGGTAAGAACTTGGCAAATCCTTTAGCTACTATTCTCTCGGCTGCCCTGATGCTGCGCTACACCTTCGCAATGGATGAGGAAGCTGCTCGCATCGAGGCTGCAGTGGAAAAAGTACTGGAACAAGGATATCGGACCGGAGATCTAGCACGACCTGGCGATAAAGTTCTAGGAACAGTGGAAATGACTGACGCAGTGTTGGCGGTATTGTAAGAACATTGGATTGAAACTAGAACATAACAGGGAGGTTTATTCGCTACTATGAGTAGTGAATAAACCTCCCTGTTTTTAGTTTGTTAGCTTCTTAATTGGTCAAATAGAGCGTTAGTATTTGACTGGAGCATCAACGGAGTATCTTATGAGTACTCATGGAGCACCTATTATTAATTCTATATCCCGTATAAGCAAACGGTATGTTACATATTTAACAAATGCAATTATAATGATGACAACAGGATAGATACATGTTTTGGATAAGAGAAATTAAGACATATAAGCTAAAGGAAAGATAGTTAAAAGGAATAAGAGATTAAATAGGACACCGCATGTGCGATTTTTCATTATGGTAGGAAAGAGGAATGACCTTCATGGAGTACTTTGGAGAAGAGGCATTAGGCCTCATTGAAACTAGAGGAATGGTACCGGCCAAGGTGCAAGTGGAACATCAGATATCGCAAATCGAGCAACAGAGGTTAATTTCAAGGCCAATGAGGTTAGAGAACAGACTCTGAAGACCAGAGAAAGTGCTAATAGGTTAGAAGCAGAAATTATGAGTTTTAAAATATAATTTAGTCGCCAACTCAATAATCATTGAATGAATGAATACTTATTTAGGAATACTGATTGTAAACTCAAATGGAGGGGATCAAGTATGACTGAAAAAAGTAAGAAAACTAAAAAGAATGCTAAGCAATCGGAAAAGCAGAACAATTCAGGAGAATAATCTGGGGGAGTAGCCACAGAACTTGACACCAATCATTTACTAATGGTTGGTGTCATTTGTTAATGAAAGTAAACATTATCCCAATTGTCAAGTTTCATTGACACAAAAAAGATTCAATGCTACCATTATTATAAATATTAAAATTATAGAAAATTCTCTCTATTATTAACGTGAGAGAAGCAGAGAAAGGGGTGCTTTACATGAGAGGTTGGGTATTCACGGAAACGCACGTTCCATTAAAAATGGTTGAAAAACAAGACCCGGTAGTTGTACCCGGAGAAGTCATCATCGATGTTAAAGCAACCGGATTATGTCACTCAGATGTGGCTGCGCTAGAAGATCCGGGCTGGATGAATCTGATTACTGCGGCCCCGCTGTATATGGGTCATGAGTGTGCCGGTGTCATCACCGAGGTCGGCGAAGGTGTGACCGGATTTAAAGTAGGTGACAGAGTTGGCGTTTGCCCGATTGCGAAAAGCACAGGGGAAGCGATTGGCTATCAAAGGGATGGCGGCTACGCTACTAAATGCTTAGTTCCAGCTGAATGCTTGGTTCCTATTCCGGATAATGTTAGTTTTGAGCAAGGGGCCGCGGCTACTGATGCCGGAATGACTGCATATCACGCCATGTTTAGGATAGGCGGTGCCAAGAAAGGTATGAAGGTCGGCGTTATCGGGATCGGAGGACTAGGTCAATTTGCGGCACGGATGGCTGTTCTAAGAGGCTGTGAGGTTTACGCAGCTGAAATAAATCCCCAAGCGCGCGAACTCGGTAAAGAACTTGGCATTAAGGAAGTTTATGAGAATGTCTCGGATCTAGCTGAAGTTGGCTGTGAGCTCATCGTTGATTATGCCGGATTCGGCAGTACCACTGCTCAGGCACTTGAAGCTGTCGCTAAATTTGGACGGGTTGTCGTCGTCGGTATGGGTAAGCTTGAAGCGACAATTAGTACCTACACGTTGATTCTTAAGCAAGCCCAAGTATTAGGTAGCAATGGTGGCGACACTGAGGATATCAAGGAAGTCTATGATTTCTTTGCCACGGGTATGCTCAATCTACAGCTTTCTACAATCCCATTTGATGAAATCAAAGATGGTCTTGATCGTCTCAAGCGTGGTGAAGTTAAAGGTCGGTTAGTTGCTGTGCTCTAAAAGAGTGTTAGCTATATTTTAAAACGTCGTTGTATGGAGATAGCATATTTTTACATAAACCTCCCAGGCCTTATGATTAAGCCCGGGAGGTTTATGTTATTAATTGAAATATTCCTAAAGCAGAAGCTAAAGCAACATTTTGGAATCTAATTTGAGAAAACAAGTGCATACGCTCAGTTTTCTGGTTTGGCTTAAGACATAAACTACTTTATAATGTAATTGTGGGGACATTCACATGGGAAACATGCCTAAACTAGGACTATATTTCACAAGGCGATTAATCTATTTTTTAGAAAGAAGTGATAATCATGTTAAAAGGAAGATGGTGTTGCTTCAAAGGATTACCGTCAACCATCCCTGCTACTAGAGAAAAGAATAATGAATCGCTACAATGGAATGATCCCGTTGAAAGGGCAAAAGCAACAGATGGTCAATTCAAAGCGTATTTAGAATGCAATTGTAAAGGAAAAAGATAATGCCGAAATCGTTAGATGATCAAAAGGGCTTGCCGCCAAACGTTTGAAAATAAACGTAGGCGGTAGGCCCTTTTTTTGAAGTTGTCCATGCAAATTCTGATTCTTGTCCGATTTTGCCATTCTGCCGAAATTCTCTTTTTCGGTGCCGATGATTTGCTTGTTATCACCTTTGACATAAATACTTACCACATCAGCAAGCTTCAATCGCGAATTATCCAGCTTAAATTCCTTACGAATACTTGCTACATCGTTTTTATTCATTATGTATCTCCTCCTGCCTTGTTGCCTTAATAAAGGTAACAAGGCAGGAGGAGCATAGTCAATAAAAAAATGTCCATACAAGAAAAGAGATCAGATTACATTAGGTAATGAGATCTCAAAAAAGTAAGTCTACCAGGCCTTGCAAGTGGTACCAAAATACTTTACACATAACCGACAGTTCCAATCCGAACCCATTCTTGTTCGCGAGCAGGTGGGCTTTTCGTTTTGGATAGCGAAAAGTGGCCCGTTATTAATTACATAATCGTCTAGGTTATCATTCTCTAGGTTAGCATTCTTTAGCTTATCGTGTCCCTTTGAAAGGAAGGCAGAGGCTTGTTCCTCTGTCATGTCGTCACGACTTCCGCAATAGACTATTTCGCGAGTTTTATCGACGTATTTACTTTCAATTACCGGTCTTTTGAGCATGGAGATTCTTCTTCCGTTGTCTAATTTGAGGAGGTACTATCCCAAGAATCGTCGATCTGTCCTTGGGTCAAATCAAAAAGTTCCCTCAACTCCTGCTCAGTTAACTTCGATAACATGGTCTCACCAGGTTGGATAACGGCATCGATAAGTTTTTTCTTTTTGGCTTGCATGGCATTGACCTTTTCTTCAATGGTCCCTTGGGTAAGAAGCTTAATCACTTGGACAGAACTGTTCTGGCCGATGCGATGAGCTCGGTCTGTAGCTTGATCCTCAACAGCCGGATTCCACCAAGGGTCAAAATGAATCACCGTATCGGCACCGATCAGGTTTAGACCTGTCCCTCCGGCTTTTAAAGAAATTAGAAAGACTTGGCCTTGGCCATTATTGAAGGAAGCTGCCATTTGGGAGCGAGCGAAGGCTTCTGTGGAACCCTTGAGGTAAAAGTACTCTATGTTTTCAGAGCTTAAATAGTCACGAATAATATCTAGCATGGTAGTGAACTGCGAAAAGACCAGAACTCGGTGGCCACTGCTTAAGGTATCGGCAAGAATCTCCTGGAAGAGGAGCATTTTTCCGCTTCCGCCGCTATAGTTGTCGATAAACATAGCTGGGTGGGAACAGATCTGGCGAAGTCGAGTCAGCGCAGCCAAAATCTTAATCTGGCTCTTCGCAAATCCGGAGGTAGCGAGATCTTGGGCGATCTGACGTTTGGTTTGCTGTAGGTAGGCAAGATAGATTTTCCGCTGCTCGTCGGTTAAGGACGCTTTGATTTCTGTCTCAATTTTGGGTGGAAGTTCTTTTAAGACATCCTTTTTAAGTCTGCGCAAAATAAAGGGCCTAATGTGCCGACTCAATTCATATAGAGCCTGAGGGTCTTCCCCTTTAATAATGGGCAGGGTATATTTGCGCTGAAACTCTTGGCTGGAGAGCAAATAGCCAGGCATAATAAAGTTAAATAAGGACCAAAGCTCCGCAAGTGAATTTTCAATGGGTGTTCCGGTTAAGGCAAAGTAGCTCTTGGCTTTAATTCTTTGGACAGACTTTGCATTAAGGGTCTGAGGATTCTTGATGTTTTGGGCTTCATCGAGGAAGCAATAAGAGAAATTAAATTCGGAAAAAAACTCGATATCTCGTCTTAATAAAGCATATGAGGTAATTACCAAATCCGCTTGGTCTATGGTCTTTAACTGTTCCTGACGTTCTTGCGGTGTACCATCGAGGACCAGTATTTTCAAGTCGGGAGTAAATTTCTCTGCTTCCGCCTGCCAGTTATAGGTCAGAGAGGTTGGGGCGATGACAAGAGCGGGAGAGACAGTTGCATTATCTTTAATAGAAGTAGCATTGGCAGAGGTCTTTTCCTTCTCTGCTAAGATAAAGGCGAGAACCTGTAAGGTCTTGCCTAGCCCCATATCATCCGCTAGGATACCGCCGAGGCCATAAGAAGTCAGGGTCTTAAGCCAGCGGAACCCCGTCTTCTGATAGTCCCGTAGCACATCTTTAAGTGAGGTAGGGGGTTCATATTCTCCGTCCTGTGGCTCGAGGATGCTTTGGACGAGCTGCTTAAAGGCTCTATTGCGTTGAATCCCAGGTAAGTTAGCTTGACGAAGAAAACTATCGATATACATGGCTCTGAATTTAGGTAACTGGAGGGTCTCACCATTGAGATCGCCTTCCTTGAGGTTTAGATAATCGAGAAGCTGGGCCATAGATTCTAGCTCAGGTTGCTTCAGATCGAGAAAGGATCCGTCCCGCAGGCGGTAGTATTTTCTCTTCAAATGCAAGGACTGAAAGATCTGAGCCAGTTCACCCTGATCAATATCGCTATATTGAAAGGATATTTCTAGTAGATCTAAGGATTCATCTAAACGTACCCGGCCTGAAAAGCTGGTGGAGGTTCTAATTCTGAGCTTGAAGTCGTCAGAATAGAAGGCCTCAACCAGTTCTTGTAATTGAGGTAGCCACTCCACGATAAAGGCGAAGATCTTCTCATCATCTTCCAAACTGATGGTGCCTTGGGAAACGGTGAATTCAGCATGCTCAAAGATCCCTAAGATTTTTCTTTCTTGCTCAATGTCGCGGATGAGAATTTGCGAATGGGCTGTGTCGGCCTGTTTTGATTTTTTTTGCGAAGCAAAGGGATTGACCATATGTTCTCCGTAATGGAATTCCAGACGAGCGCGGATACCGTTTTCGCCAATCCTATCGAAGAAAATCTGAGGATGAAGCTTTTCCCGTACAAACTGCTCTGCGAGCTCAGGTTCGATAGAAACCGATCCTAGTTTTTCCATGAGAGGGATGGCTTCCGAAGCAAAGTGATCTTTCTGATTCGCGGGAAAGGTGAGGATTTGGTGGGATTTACCTGACAGGGTTTTAATCAGGTTAGGGAGGAACGCCTTCTGTTCCGGAGATACCTGGTAAATCATCTGATCATAAATATAATAACGTCCATCATTTGTAAGTTACAGAGGGAGTTTACTTTTTAAAGCCAGAGCAAGATCGTCCTCTTTTGACAAGACAGCAAAATCCAAGGGGATGTCTTAGCGGACGATATAGCCAGAATGGGGATGGCAATTAATATTTTCGTGGGAAGATGTCAGTGTTAAGGTAAAAGCCCTATCACCCAAGGCATCAAGAAATACACCTAAGTAATACTTGCTTAAGATAAAAGGTTTTTGGCTGAAGGGGGAGGTATAAGATGAAGGGTAAATACTGCGAAGATCATTGACCGCCTCATATTGCTTGAGCATTTCCTGAAGCATATCGATAATTTGTTGATCTTCTTCACTAAAAAAGTGCTGATGAGGATCATAAGTAAATTTCATTCCGAATTCCAGTGGGCGACGGTCGTGGATTGCCGATAAGAATTCTGTTAAATTCTTAACCACATAAAGACGCTTTAGCCCTACTTTCAGTTGTAGATAACCATAAATCTGGCGATTACAAACGATTTCCACTTCGAGCTCAAGGTTTAATTGATCTTGAGTACTTTTTTGCTCTGGTTTCGCAAATAAGGCGACAAAATCAGATACTGACTGACGCAAACCAGCATCTTCTAATGGCGAAGCAATCTGCTTCTGAACCGCTTTAAGGGTAGCAATTACATGCTTACAAGCACCGGAGTATTCATCAAATGCCGGGCAAGTACAATTATAAGAATAGACGGAACCGTTGTTGCGCATCTTGATATAAACATCATAAAGCCAATTGCCAGTGACGACGGCTGAAATCAATTGCTTTTCAGGATTCAGGGATAAATGACTTACCCTGTCATCAAGTGCGTAGGCTACGCCATGATCATAGACCCTTCTATTAGAAGCAAGAGTGCGAATTTCTTGCTCAGTGATATGAATAAATGACATTGAACAGATTCCTCCAAAAACGAACAAAGTGCTACTAGCATAGCATACTCCAGCATTCTTCCTCGAGTCAATTCAATCTATCCTCCTGAGCGCCAAAAGTCAATAAAGTCTGCGAATTTTTGGTTGAGCCATTGAATAATTTACCTTCACCTTATAAAAAAGATTTTTGGATGAACCTAGGAAAATCCCTAGTAAATCATAGAGGTATTATGGTAAAATGTATAAAACATTCACTAGACCTTAGAGGCTTAGTTGTGTATTGAATATATCGCCGAGGAACGATCTAGTAAGTAACTCGTTCTATAAGAGAGGGAAGGGTTGGTGCAACTTCCTGAAGATGAGTGACTGAACCCAATCGTGAGGCTTTGATGATGAATCAAACGGTTCCTGCCGTTATCGGGCTTAAGTGGCGTATTGCAATTAAGGTGGTACCGCGGAAGGCTTCTTTCGTCCTTGTTTAAGGAATGTAAGGGCCTTTTTTGCATATCATCCATTTATCCGATGACTACCAGCCGTAAGACGGCAAACTCCACCTGAAGCTAAGAATCACTTAATGGGTTTTTAATAATACTTAATCAAGAGAGAAGAGGAAGCTATCATGCAAAAGATTGGTTTTATCGGGGCAGGAAATATGGCTGAAGCCATTATTAAGGGACTAGCCACTACAGGTCGATATGAGATTCGAGTGACCAATCGTTCCAATCAGGTTAAGTTAGAGAAGATGAGGGAACAGTATGGGGTAATCCCGGCTTCCTTTACGGAAACGATTAAGGATTCCGAAATTATCCTATTAGCGGTGAAGCCTAAGGATGTTAATGAGGTTATGTCAAAAATCAGCGAGGTCATATCGGATAATCAGTTGTTTATTAGTGTGGCGGCAGGAATTCCTTTGGCATTACTGGAAAGACATTTGCCCCGGAATCCCCTTGTTAGAGCTATGCCCAATACCTCTAGTGCAGTTATGCATTCCATGACGGGGTTAGTAAAGGGGCAAGGGGTCGGTGAAAAAGATACAAAAGATGCGGAAAATATATTTGGAGCGGTAGGGAGGTTTGTCTGGGTTGCCGAGGAACAGATGAATCCACTGATTGCTATGAGCGGAAGCGGGCCGGCCTATTTTTATCTCTTTACAGAGGCTTTGGTTAAAGCTGGGGTGGAGATGGGCGTTAGTCTGGAGGTAGCAGAGATACTTGCCAAAGAAACCATCATAGGGGCTGCGAAAATGTTGGACACGAGCGACAAATCACCGAGCGAGCTGCGAGTGGCGGTTACTTCTCCCAAAGGAACAACCCAGGAAGCCTTGAACGTGTTTTGGGAAAACGGGTTGGAGGAGTTGGTGGCGCGGGCAGCCAAAGCGTGCAAAGCACGTGCTGAAGAGATGGAAAGGGTGTATCTAGAGTGAGTGATTTTCGGCGGATTGTCATAAAAATTGGAAGTAGTAGCTTAAACCACCCTGAAGGTGGCCTTGATGATCAAGCAATTGATAGAATTGCTCAATTGGTTGCTGAGATTCGTAAGTTCGGAGTGGAATGCGTCCTAGTCAGCTCGGGTGCAGTGGCTGCCGGTGTCGGGAAACTGAATTTAAAGTCTAGACCTAAGAACGTAGCAGGTAAACAGGCTGTGGCTGCTGTTGGTCAAGGGGTTCTCATCGAGAAATACGCTCTTGCTCTAGAAGCCCATGGTCTAGTCTGTGCTCAGGTTTTACTTTCACGAATCGACCTGGCTGAAGCTTCACGCTATCGGAATGCACAGAATACCTTGGAACAATTGCTCCGCTTTCACGTCGTTCCGATTATCAATGAAAATGATACGGTTGCTGTTGAGGAACTTTGTTTTGGGGATAATGACCGCCTTTCGGCACTTGTGGCAGGGCTGGTTCACGGAGATTTGCTGGTAATACTCACGGATGTGGAGGGTCTTTATTCTGCCAACCCTAAACTGGATCCTGAGGCCAAGCTCATTACGGAAGTTAAAGATCTTTCCGAAGTTGTGGGGGTGGCTGGTGGACCGGGTAGCTCCTTAGGAACCGGTGGAATGCTTACGAAGATTAAAGCTGCGGAGATCGCTACCCGTTTTGGTATCGGTATGTTCCTTCTTCACTCCAGACATATGGAGGATATTACTAAGCTTATTCAGGGAGAACGTCCCCTTGGTACTTATTTTCTACCAGCTGAGCATCGCATTATGGGAAGAAAACGTTGGATTGCCTATGGAGGGCTTTCAGAAGGAAGCATTTTTATTGACCAAGGGGCAGTCAATGCTTTGCTTACAGGAAAGAGTTTACTAGCTTCCGGTATCACGGGACTAGAAGGAACCTGGGAGCGCAAGGAGCTAGTTCGTATCAATAGTCCAGAGGGGATTGAAGTCGCCCGAGGACTCGTGGAGCTAAACAGTGATGAACTAGAAAAAGTACGGGGGAAACATTCAGATGTGATGTTAGACTTAATCCCGAATTTGGAGGGTAAAGAGGTCGTGCATCGTGACAATATGACGATGATGCTGGAATGTTAGAAAGGAGAGATTATTAGGATGGATTTTTCACCGGAACTAATAGCTATAGGCCAAAAAGCTAAGGATGCTGCCCGTAAATTGGCTTACTCAAGCACAGCGAATAAGAATAAAGCTCTTTTGGCCATGGCCGATGCGCTTCTTGCCCATGAGCAGGAGATCCTAGTCGCTAATCAAAAGGATGTAGAGGCTGCTATTCAAAAAGGAATTAAAAAATCCTTGGTTAATCGCCTGACCTTGACTTCAGAAGGCATTCATCAGATGAGTGATTCCTTAAGGGAAGTCGTAAATTTAGCCGATCCGGTGGGAGAAGGGGAGTTTTGGACTCGTCCCAATGGACTGCGCATTCAGCGTACCCGTGTTCCCTTAGGAGTCGTAGCCATGGTCTATGAAGCTCGTCCCAACGTGACCGTGGACGCAGCAGCCCTCTGTCTTAAATCCGGAAATGCCGTGATTTTGCGGGGAGGCTCAGAAGCAATAGAAAGTAATAAAGTCTTAAGCAGGGTGATCTCGGAAGCTTCTGAAAGGCAAGGAATGCCAACAGCCTCTATTCAACTACTTGAAAATACCGACCGGCAATGGGTCCAACAATTGATGAAGATGAATGGTTATGTAGATGTCATTATTCCTCGTGGGGGAGCAGGACTCATTCAAACGGTTGTCAAGGAATCCACAGTCCCAGTTATCGAGACAGGTACCGGGGTCTGCCATGCTTTCGTGGATCAGGAGGGGAATTTTGACAAAGGTGTCAGCATCGTTTTTAACTCGAAAACCCATAGACCGGGAGTGTGCAACGCCTTAGAAACTGTGCTTATTCATGAAGCGGTTGCTTCCGAATTCTTGCCCTTGCTGGGAGAAAAGCTCTGGGATTACGGGGTGGAAATTCGCGGATGTGAAAAAACCTGCGCCATTTTGCCCTATGCATCTAAAGCTAGGTCAGAGGATTGGGGAACTGAGTATCTGGATCTCATCATCAGCGCCAAAGTTGTGAAGGATGTGGATGAGGCCATGGATCATATCTACCAGTACGGAACTAAGCATTCGGAGACGATTATTACTGAGAATTACACGACAGCTCAACGCTTCTTAAATGAAGTAGACGCAGCGGCTGTTTATGTCAATGCTTCCACACGCTTCACAGATGGAGGTCGATTCGGCTTCGGTGCAGAGATCGGTATCAGCACCCAAAAGCTTCACGCTCGTGGACCTATGGGACTAAGAGAGCTTACAACTATGAAGTATATGATTTATGGAGAAGATCATATTGTAACCTGATATGAATAGCATGGGATTTGAAATACAATTATAAATAAGCGAATATTTCCATGGTTCCAATTGCCATTATAATTAGATTCCGACTCAAGCATACTAAATTCAAGTTCGATGTATAGCTTGTCGTTGTACGAGGAGGAATAAATAATGGATAAGAGAATACTGGAAAGCGTCAAGGAATTTTATCGAAACGTTAAAAATCAAGAATTTGCCTCGGACCTGTTTTCCTACCAAGGTAACTCAGACGATGATCAAGAGCGCAAGCCTAATTATTATGAAATCTAAGGCAAAGACCTCCTCAAACTCTGAACTGCTCCCCGTCAAGTAGACAGGTAAAAAAGAAAAATTGTGGAACTGGACTCCTAATAATGGGGGTCCAGTTTTTTATGACGCTTTCTCAAGTAATTGGCGATATGTCATCGGAGGCATTTTGTTAAGCCTCTTTTGTCGGCGTTCGTAGTTATAGAAGTATATGTATCTCTCAATAGCTGCTACCAGGCTGTCGTAATCTTTAAATTTTCTAAGGTAGTACATTTCGCATTTAAGAATGCCCCAAAAGCTTCCATAGGGCCGTTATCGATGCAGCGACCGACCCGCGACATACTTTGTGTCATTTCTGCTTTGTCCAATCTGGTCTTAAATTGCTTATTTGTGTATTGATAGCCTCTATCACTATGAAACAGTGGGTGTGCATCAGGGTATTTGGAAACTGCCAAATCAAAAGTGTCAAATACAAGCGGATTATTGTTGTTGCGGCTGAGGGCGAAAGAGACAATACTTTTATCCTTGAGATCGAGGATTGCGCTCAAATAGAGCTTTGAATTATCTCCATACTTGAACTCTGTGACATCAGTAAGCCACTTCTCGTTAAGATTCTCAGCCGTGAAATCACGGTTTAAAATGTTCTCCGCTGTAATTTCCGGGGTAGACCGCTGGTATTGCGGACGCTTTCTGCGAATAACGGCTCTTAAGCCCACCAGATGGGTAAGCCGGTATATTCGTTTGTAATTGTAACCAGTTTTGTATCTTTCGTTTAGTTCGTCTGTCAATCGCCTATATCCATATATCCCATTAAATTCAGCGTAGAGATAACCGAGCTTGTGAACAATATCTTCGTTTTCATGTTCGTGGGTACTCTTGTCGCGGTGTAGCCACTTGTAATAGGATGACCTGTTTAGCTTTAATATTCTACAGATGTTCTTTACTGGGTATCCTTCATTTTCATGGAGCTCCTTAACAGCTATATAAAGCCTTTCTTGACGGACGCCGCTTAGCCCCGCCTCCTTTCAATTTCTTGAACTTTTTTTAACACAGAAATCTCCATTTCTTTTTGTTTGTTCTCGGCTTTTAGTATTTTATTCTCTGCTCGAAGGCGCTCGACTTCAGTCATCTCATCTAACAGCTTACGTTTCCCGCGCTTGTCTATGAGTCCGTCTATGCCTTTTAACTCATATTTGCGTACCCAACTAAATAGCTGTTGGTAGGATACGCCATACTTCTCGATTGTTGCACTATAATCCTTACCTTTGGCTATGCAGTAACTGACAATTTCAATCCGTTCGTCTAATGTGGTTGTCCGTCCTCTGGTCATATAGATTCCTCTCCTTTGGGCCCCGGTCGCCCGAAGTTCCTTATGACCATTATACAACGCTACCCAATCTAAGAGTTGCGTCTTACTGCGGATGTTATATATCTTACATATCTCCATAAAGCTTCCTTCGCCTCGAAGGTACGCCTCTACTGCTGCGGTTTTTAGTTCCTCGCTGTATTTACTATTCTTATTTAAAACTGCTAGCCCTGATGCACCCATAGCCTCGTAATTCGCAATCCATTGCTGAAAGCTGGTTCTATCTACTCCGTATTCATGCGCTATACTGTCTTGGCTTCCTTCTCCGCGCTTGTATCTTTCTACTGCTTCCAATTTCTTTTCATAACAGATGCCTCTTCTTCCCATAAAAAAACTCCCCTTCGTGTAGTCCTGAATTTTTGTTATTTCAGGTGTCTACCCAAAAGGGAGCATATCACTCGAGGAGGTCTTTTGCTGAATAATTTTCTAGTTAAATTGATAAGTGAACTGCCGCTTATTGGATGAATATTTACTCGCTATATACACATTATAATGTAGAAGGGTACGTAATGGTTGAGCCAAGATTTATATATGCTTTGTCAAAGAGGTATAGATAAGTCGGTCAAAGATGATTTATAGGCGTTCGTTTATAAGTTGTCGGAGAGAAGATTCTTTTGGGTAAGGAAAAGCTTTTAGATAGTCGACTAACCTTGATTATCTGAGGGTTCCAACTTATCTACAAGGGTCGAGCTAAGATCATACTGGGTTTTGGAACATCTTTTGTATATAGACATACACCCCAAAGGTGCGTAGCTATATATAAATTTTTCGGTCTTGTTTAGCCGCAAGGTTAAATTAGGTCGGGTAGATATCTAGTATGGTCGACCGAACCATCATTTGAGGTGGCGATTATGCTTGGTTGTAGTCGAAAGATTATTACTAGGTAATAAGTTATCTCACTTGGTGTAAGATAGATCATTACGTGCTCTTCTTTATGATATTTCGAAGTAACAAAGGGTTTTGGCGGCACCTGGCCGTCATAAAGACTAGATATCCTTTTTCTTTTAGAGAAGGTCATCTAGTCTTAATTTTTTACCTGCGCCTAAAGGGTATTCTAAAAAAGATTTGAAGATTAAAGAATTGTTATATAAAAGATAGACTTTCTTCTTGCGAATTTTATATAATATATCTATACTTGTAATAATAAATATCTTTCAATGGTTTCCACCAAGAGATTAGGAGTGTATGTATAGATGAGTATGAAATTTGTAAAGAGAATACCCCCTGCCGAAGAGATTATTGAAAACTTATCTTTGAGTAAAGAAGTTAGAGAAATTCGCGATCGACGGGTTGATGAGATTAAAAAGATTTTAGCTAATGAGGACCGACGTTTCTTATTGATTGTCGGCCCGTGCTCAGCTGATCATGAAGACCCTGTCTGTGAATATATTGAACGACTGGCCAAGGTTCAGGAGAAAGTCAAAGAAACGCTGCTAATCGTCCCGAGAATCTATACCAATAAACCCCGAACCACAGGAGAGGGATATAAAGGAATGGTTCACCAGCCGGACCCAGAAAAGGCTCCTGATATGGTAGAGGGGATTAAAGCCATTCGTCGTCTGCACATTCGCGCTATTTCCGAATTTGGCATGCCCGCAGCTGATGAGATGCTCTATCCGGAAAACTATAGTTATCTAGCAGATGTCCTAGGGTATATTGCCATCGGAGCCCGTTCGGTAGAAAACCAACAGCACCGCTTGACAGTCAGTGGAATTGATTTGCCCGTGGGTATGAAGAACCCGACCAGTGGCGACATTACAGTCATGCTTAACTCCTTGATTGCCGCTCAAAGTGACCATTCCTTCATTTATAATGGTTGGGAAGTTGAAACCACCGGTAATCCTTATGCTCATGCCGTTTTAAGGGGAGCGGTCAATGCCAATGGCGAAAATATCCCTAATTACCATTTCGAAAATCTTATCCAGACAGCTCAGGAATATGAAAAGCTTGAGTTGGCCAATCCTGCTATCGTAGTCGATGTGAACCATGCTAACTCCATGAAGCGCTATTATGAACAACCCCGTATTGCCGGGGAAGTTTTGCACAGCAGGAAGTACGATTCCGTGCTTAAGAAGATGATCAAAGGGCTCATGATCGAGAGCTATATAGAAGAGGGTAGACAGGGCATCGGGGAGAACATCTATGGCAAATCGATTACGGATGCCTGCTTAGGTTGGGAAAGCACGGAAAAATTGATTTGCTTTATTGCTGAGAATGTCTAATCGAATAAAAAGCGATAGAAGAGTCCACTATTCTCATAATCGAAGAGAATAGTGGACTTATTATTTCAAAAGCGATGAACATCTGATATGGGAAATAGCAAATTAAAACGTTCTTATTCATAGGATACTAAAAAAGGATATCGTAATTGTTTATAGAATTTCTAAATTAATACAATTCTTCTTTGAACCATGGTAGGCGAAAGGATGAGGCGCTATGAATAAAGGGACTTTTAAAGACAGGAAGTTTTCCATAGGATTGGGATTCGTCATCTTGTTATTAGCCGGCATCTTTTGGGGCGTGAGCCAGCTGGAGATTACCCCTGAGAAAGTCAGTGCTTCTGAAGTTACCTTCGAGGCTCTGAGTTCTGATAAATTAGGAGTTGATCCAGAGAGCGCTTTTTTGTTGACAAGCAAGGAACCCTTGAACACAAAGACTATCGAAAAAGCCTTAAGGACAAATCCGGAATTTCCCTACACCTTGGCTGAGCAGGCCGGGGGCTTGACCTATAAGATTATCCCCAAGGAACCGCTCCAGGCAAATACCATCTACACTCTGTCTTTTGACCCCCAAGGGTTGGGTCGTGAAAATCTAAGCTGGGCTTTCCAAACAAAAGGACAATTTCGAGTTCTAAGTTCTTTGCCACGCAATGAGAGTACCCATATTCCTATTAATACGGGAATTGAGATTGCTTTTTCTTACGAAAATTTTGATATCGATCAGATAAAGCAGTATTTTAGCATATCGCCTGTTATAGAGGGGTCATTTGAACGACATAAAAAGACTTTGGTTTTTGTTCCCGATACATTACAACCGTCCACAGTTTATACAATTACGATAAAGAAGGGGTTCACTTTACCCGAAACCACACAAACTTTGTCAGAGGATTATGTCTTTAGTTTTGAAACAGAGCCGGCGAAGCAAACTAGCCCTTCTTTTCGTTATGATTTAGATGCAGAGTTAACAGAATTTAGCACCAGTGATATCCCTGCCTTTACAGCATACTTCAATAATCAAGCATTACGCCAAAACGGAACGGCGACGACTATTCCACCTCTTCATATTGATCTCTACCGCTATTCTGATCACCAGACTTTTCAGACTTCCCTTGCTCAACGAGATCAAATTCCCCGTTGGTCTTATTATACTTGGAATGGCTATAGGGAGGAGCTGGATCCCCAATTAGTAGTGGCAAAATACGATACTGAGTTTTTGCAAGTCAATGATTATGTGAATTACATCGTTTTTCCAGAGAAATTAGAAGCCGGTTACTATGCTGCAGAATTTAAAGCGGGAGATACAACAAGACAAGTATGGTTTCAGGTCACTGATTTAGCAGTATATCTTGCTCAAGGGGAGGGGAGTACCCTTTTCTGGGCTAATGATTTGCAAAGCAGAGCTCCGGCAGCCAATGCTGAAATCTATATTGAGAGTAAGCAATTATCTGTAACAGCAGATGATTCGGGAACGGCTTTAATCGATCAAAATCTAACGGGAAATGACCGAGACTACGCTCTCGTGAAAAGTGAAAACAAAGAAATATTAGTTCTGCTAGAGTCTTGGCCCCAGTGGTACAGCCAAGATAGTAAGGCGATGGATTACTGGAAGTACCTCTATCTCGATCGAGAGTTGTACCAGCCTGAAGATACCGTTCATTTTTGGGGAGTATTGGCTCCTCGGGGCAAGACAGATATTCAAGGCAAGAGCGTCGATCAAGTCAAGGAAATAACCTTAGAGCTTATGGGGGGAGACTATCCTTTTTATTATGAAACTGAGGTCAGCCCAATCCTTAAGCAGACCATCTCAATCGAAGACAAAACCTATCATGGGAAATTAAAACTGCCGGTGTTGAAACCTGGATACTATACATTGCAACTGAAGTTGGATGATACGATCCTGCTTTCCCGAGGTCTTGAAGTAGAGACTTACCGAAAACCTGCTTACCAATTGACTGTATCTCAAGATAAAAAGGCCATATATGCCGGAGAGACCATGAATTTTGCTGCGAGCGCGACCTTCTTTGAAGGGACACCTGTGCCAGGTTTATCCTTAAATTATTATGTTCATGGTAAAAGCAATTCTGTAATCACCGATGAACAAGGAGAAGCGCAGATTACTTATACTGCCACGGTGGATAAGGAAGCTTATCATTCCTATGATTATGTATCCTTAGGGGTGAATGCTTTATTGCCGGAAATCGGTGAAATCTACAACTCAGCAGAGTTATATGTATTTAAAAGCAAAGTTTACTTGACTGGAGAAGCTAAGCGCCAAAATGGTGGCTATACCCTGAACGCCAAGCTTTCTACAGTGGATCTAACGGGTATTAATAATGGAGAATATGTAGCCGAAGAGAATTTCCTAAAAGAACCTGTGGCAAATAGCCCCGTTAGGGCGAGTCTCTATCAAGAGATTTGGACACCGGTAGAATCAGGCAAACGCTACGACTTCATTAGCAAAGAAGTAGTCAATACCTACTATTATGAATACTCAACGAAGCACTTAGGTGATCTAGATTTAGTGACGGATGCCACGGGGCAGATTAATTATACAGGCGGTTCCTTGGAACGCCAGAATTCTTATTATCTCGATTTAGTTGTCGAAGATAAAGAAGGTCGTCCGTTTAAGAAGCGCCTCCATATTGGTCAGGATAACGGCAATCAGCAGTACCAATATTATTATCTTTTAAATGAAACAAAGAAGGAAGGCTATGAGCCTGAGGAGCAGGTTCAAGTGACTTTTATGGCTAACGACGGGGAGTTGACTGCGACAGAAGGGAAAATTCTCTACTTTGGTGGTCAAAAACAGATTGAGCAGTATCAGGTTAGCAAAGAGCCACATCATAGCTTTCTATTTAAACAGGAGCATATTCCCAATATAAATGTGGCAGGCGTCTATTTTGATGGCTACAATTATCGCGAAACTGATATCCTAAGTATTCCGTTTGCTCACCAGACCAAGGCCCTTCAGGTAAGAATAGAGACGGATCAAGCTGAGTATCGGCCGGGTGGTAAGGTGGAATTGAATCTTCAGGTCACAAATTCGAATGAGCAACCCGTGCCAGGAGCTCAAGTGAACCTTAATCTGGTCGATGAGGCGGTATTTAGTTTGCGTCAACAAAATGCCAGCTTTTTAACTACTCTTTATGGTGATCGGATTAACCTGAATCTCCTCACTAGGAAGACCCACTATCACCCTGAGATGGTTGGAGGGGCTGAGCAGGGTGGTGAAGGCGGTTCGGAAAGAAAGGATTTCCGGGATACGGTACTATTTACTACTTTACAAACTGACAATAATGGTCGAGCAAAGGTTGAATTTGAATTGCCGGATAATTTAACTTCTTGGCGAGTGACTTATCACGCGTTTGCTCAAGACCTGCAAGCCGGCAGTGGTACGGCTCAGATTCCTGTTCGGTTACCCTTCTTCGTGGAGATGAATTTGAATAAAACCTATCACGAAGGTGATTCTCCGGTAGTTATCCTCCGTGCCTATGGAGATCAATTAAAGGACAATCAAGAAGTAGCCTATGATATGAGACTAGTGAATAAGGAAGGCGAAGAGCAAACTTGGCATGTGACCGCTGATTCCTATACAGCGCTGGATTGGAAGCTGCCGGATCTGAATAAAGGCAAGTATACCCTTACAGTTGCGGCAGAAAGCGGTGGCTTACAAGACGTGCTCACAAAAGAATTCCAAGTAGTCGAGTCTTACCAAGCCAGAACGATTACCAGTCAGGAGCTTCTGACGGAAGGTATGGTGGTTAAAGGCTCTCAGCAGGAGCCTACAACCGTGGTTTTCAGTGATTATGAAAAAAGCCAATATTTACATGGTTTGTACCAACTGGCTTGGAATAACGGCAGTCGCCTAGAGCAAAAGCTGGCGGGGTTAGAAGCTAGAAAACTATTGAACGAGTATTTTCCTGAAGAAAAGCTATTTGAGGAAGAAGAGGAAGACGAAGATCCTCTACTAAACTATCAACAAGCGGATGGTGGTATCAGCATTCTGCCTTATGCAGAAAGTGATTTAGCACTATCGGCCATGGTTGCTTCCAGTACATCAGGAATAGTTGACGAAAGAGCTTTAAAAGGATACTTCTATCGGATGATGGAGGGAGAACAAGAAGTCGATCAAAGCTTGGTTTTATTAGGATTAGCCGCCCTTAAAGAACCGGTGCTGCTCCAAATTGAAGATTATCTTCAGCAAGGGAATCTGGCACCGGAGGTTAAAATTCACCTTGCACTTGCTTTGCTGGAATTAGGGGATGGGGCTTTCGCCGAAAAAGTAGTTCAGGAATTACTAGGCTTATTTAGTCAAGATTTGGGTAGCTCAATAAGGATTAATGTGGGACGTGATCAGGATGAGATGATCCAGGCTACAACCCAGATGACTTTGCTGGCCGCTCGTTTGAATCAACCGGAAAAGAATAAACTGTATCAATATCTCTTGGAAAACCAAGGGAAGGACGTTCTTAATCTGGTCGAACAAATCCAAATTCTCAAGTACAATCTCAAATACATGGAGGCTTCACCAGTGAGCTTCAGTTACGAGCTGGGCGGTGAAAGGATTACCAAAAGTCTGCAAGGCAGGGAAATCGCCAAATTGACTCTACTGCCGAAAAACTTGCAACAAATAAAGTTTGGTCAAGTGAATGGTCAAGTTGGAATCGTGAGCACTTATAACCAACCGATTAAAGCCGGAGAAACAGGCGATGGTACAGATCTAAGCATCGGTCGCAGCTATCTCGTCAATGGTAGTGAACGCACTTCGCTAAACAGCTCTGATTTGGTTCAGATTGTTATTGATGTCAACATTGGTGATAAAGCACCTGATGGGCACTATGAGGTTATCGACATTCTGCCTGCCGGACTGGCCCCTATTTCCCGCCCCAATAATTATCAGGATAATAATAGGCCATGGAATTACCCGGTTGAAGTGAATGGTCAACGACTTGTCTTCCAATTAGGCAAAGGCCAAGAGCAAATTAAGTATCTAGCCCGTGTGACCTCTCCCGGTGAGTTTATCTGTGAAGCTCCGGTTCTAAGTAATATTACGAACAGCGAGATTTTTACCAGCGGAGCCGCAGCAAAGCTTACTATTAACACGGATCAATAATCCATGCCTTACAAACGAGGATTGTAATATCATGAAATATTTTATTATTTTAATAACTAAGCCTTCATTGCTTAGGAACAGCTTGATTTTATGTTGTTTTCTCCTGCTTTTGCTAACAGGATGTAGCCCAAGAGCCCAAAATGCCCCGACAGTCGCTATTCACCCAAGCTTTGTGACGCAACAGGAATTAACCACGATTTTGGCAAGTGGTTCAGGAAAACCTAAAATTACCGAAAGAAGGGCAGTAAGTGCTGTCCTTCCTCATCATTTGCTGGCGGGTCGTCTGTTAGTGGATGCTATCGAAGCTTTGGCCCTACAGGAACCTAATTTGGTGATTTTAGTAGGACCTAACCATTTTAATCATGGAGGAAGAATAATTAGCGGGTTTTCCGGTTGGCAGACTCCGGAAGGAGTTATGGAGGTTGATGCTGAGGTCGTCGATCATCTTTTGGCGAAAGGTCTGGTTGTAACGGACGAAGAAGTCCTCGCCAAAGAGCACTCTATCGGAGCTCTCGCGCCAATGCTGAAGCATTTTCTGCCGGAAGCGGATATTGTCCCCCTTATCTTGCATCATGATATTAGTCTTAAGGAAGTCGATGCGCTATTAGAGGGACTGGAAGTTTTTGTGGATGATAAGGCGATATTAATCGCATCAGTGGATTTTTCGCATTATCTAACCAGAAGTGAGGCCCAGTTCAAAGATCAAGAGACACTAGAATATATGAAAGATTTCGATTATCCGGCCTTATTTGGTTTGGGTAATGATTACTTAGATTCGCCCGCCTCCTTGGTAGCAGCTATTCGCTTGGCAGAACAAAAAGGTATCAGGGCGTTCAAGGTGCTCGACAATACCAATTCCGGCATCATCCTGCGCAATGATTTCATCGAAACCACCAGTTATTTTACATTGGTGTTTACGGAAAATCTGTAGGAAGCGCTGCTGTAGAACAAACAGGCAATTGACTGCTCTATTTAGATATTGATATGTACTTTTCCTAATGGTATAATTTAAATAATTTTCATTAAAGGAGGACATCTAAACCATGTTGCATTCCGTTCGTATTCGGTAAGTAACCAGCAAAAGGCATTATCCCATTCCGAAGTGGGGCTTTTTTGTTGTGCTTATCGGCGGATGAAGACATGGTAAGGAAAGGGAAGCTCAAGGGAGTTTTCCCAATTTCTGTTGGTGTCTTTATATCACGTTGAAGCCTACAGGCTAAAGTCAAATTTTGGACTTTAGCCTGTTTTTTGTTGGTATTGGTAACTAAAATCGATAAGTCAATTGAGCTGAATAAAATAAAACTGAACTAATTTCAAGAAGAAATACAATACAAGCTATGTTATTCAAAGGAGAAATACTATGACTATAAAAACTGAACATTGGAAGCGTAGCTTCTATACCCTATGGGCGGGTCAGGCCGTTTCCCTCATCACCAGCGCAGTCTTGCAAATGGCAATCATTTGGTATCTTACCGAAAAGACCGGTTCAGCTATGGTTCTGTCCATAGCGACTTTGGTAGGTTTTTTACCTCAGGCGATTTTAGGACCTGTTATTGGAGTATTGGTGGACCGTTATCATCGTAAATACGTCATGATCGGTGCTGATCTTTTGATTGCGGCTGTAGGGTTGATTCTAGCCTTGGCCTCCTTGACCATGGAACTGCCTGTTTGGCTAATTATGATTGTTTTATTCCTGCGCAGTGTGGGTACAGCATTCCATTCTCCGGCTTTGAATGCAGCCACACCGCTATTGGTGCCAGAGGATCAACTGACAAAATGTGCAGGATATACTCAGTCCATTCAGTCTGCTAGCTATATTCTTGGCCCTGCTGTGGCTGCTCTACTCTATGTTATCTGGGATCTTAATGCCATCATCCTTTTGGATGTAGGAGGAGCAATTTTTGCCAGTATTCTTACGGCTTTTGTGTATATTCCCAAGTTGGAGGCTAGCCAAACCACAGTTCAGGGGGATTTTATCCTAGAGATGAAAGAGGGCTATTTAGCGCTCAGATCGAATAAGGGCTTGTTTGGCCTTCTCTGGGTGGGGGCACTATATATGCTCTTCTTTATGCCCATCAATGCCTTATTCCCACTAATGAGTATAAAATACTTTGGTGGAACCACCTTCCAAGCATCCATCGTTGAGATCAGCTTCGCCGTAGGAATGCTGGTGGGAGGACTTGTCCTAGGAGTCTGGGGAGGCTTCAAAAACCGTGTGATGAGTCTTACGGCTTCCATCGTGCTCATGGGTGCTAGTCTCGCCGTATCAGGGTTATTGCCGGTGAAGGGGTATGGATTTTTTGTTCTATGCTCAACCCTTATGGGCTTTTCTGCGCCCTTTTATAGCGGAGTGCAGACGGCTTTATTCCAAGAAAAGATTACCCCAGAATATCTAGGTCGTGTCTTTGCCTTATTAGGTAGCGTTGTTTCTGTGGCGATGCCTCTTGGTTTGGTGTTATCCGCTTTGTTTGCGGATACAATAGGAGTGAATCGTTGGTTTCTTATTTCGGGAATACTGATCATGGGAATCGCTGTGCTTCCTGGCATAATCCCTACCCTGCGAAACTTAGATCGATGAAGAAAACCCTACTTCGCCACGAAAGCACTGTTTTCGCACTTGTTGCTTTAAACCGTACATCCAGTACAAAAAGATAAGGCAGCTTAATCCTTACTATAGCTGACCCTATCAAGACAGTGAGGTAAGCCAATGCCTTTTGCAACCCTCGCCAATGGAAAACTACATTTCTTGGATCGTGGAACTGGTAAGCCCTTGGTCTTTATTCATGGACTAGGGGCTAACTTGAGTTTCTATGACCCTCAGATTAACTTTTTTAGCAAGACTCATCGGGTTATTTGCCCCGAATTACGGGGAAATGCTCGGTCTAGCAAACTTAACGTTCCTATTTCTAAAATTCTGGACACCCAGTGCAGCGATGTTGCGGCCTTAATAGAGAAGCTGGGAATTGATCAAGTGGTTTTGGCGGGGACATCCTATGGTGGTGCCTTTTGTTTTAACTTTGTCCTTCGTTATCCTGAAAAGGTGTCAGGGTTAGTTGTTGCAGATACCCTTGGAGATACTAAGATCAGCAGTGCTCGGGAAGCCTTTTTGGTGTTACTACACTATTGTGGGCTTTGGGGTCTCTATCTCCCCAAGCCCTTACTGACCTTCCTGATTAAACGAGAATATAAACAATGGCCCTTGACTCAAAGACATATGGTCGATTTCGTCCAAGGTATGCGTCGAACGGAATTCTTACTCCAGCTTTTGGCTATGAATCGGATTAATTTTACTCCCTATCTTAAGCAAGTGAACTGCCCTGTCTTAGGGATTGTAGGAGATCAGAATAAAGTGGGGGTACGCTGGATGAAAAGTGCTATGAAGGAGATTCCACAGTCCTCTTTAGAAATCGTTTCTCATTCCTTTGATCCGACGAATCTGTGTCAGCCCAAACAATACAACCACCTGGTGAAGGAATTCTTGGAAAAACTGGACCACATATAAGTGAGGGAAAGTTCTTTGGTTTTCCCCTTGGAAGGATAGAGTATTTTTTTTGTGAGCTGATAGGAGAAATAATAAATGAAAACTTGTCTCGTTGGTTATTGGACATTTTTGTGCTAGGATAATTATGCCAACATTTTTCAAGATACGACGACTATTAGTAGAAAGAGTGGAGATACCAAGTGAGTATTTTTAAGCGCTTTATCAGTTATTATAAGCCCTATCGATTGCTTTTTTACACGGATATGCTGTGTGCGATTATCGTGTCTATCATTGATCTATCCTTTCCGATGATTCTCAGTTACTTAATCAACAGTGTATTTACTAAAGGTAGGGAAGCCATTCTGGACACTATCCTTGTGGTAGGAATAGGCCTCTTGGCAATGTACATCATCAAATATTTTTGCCAATATTTCATTGTTTCCTACGGACATATCATGGGCGCGCGCATGGAAACGGATATGCGGCGGGATCTGTTCAGCCATTTACAGAAACTATCCTTTTCATATTACGACAAACGCAATACGGGTGAGCTCATGTCCCGGTTGGTTGCTGACTTATTCGATATCTCGGAGTTAGCTCATCACGGACCAGAGAACCTTTTCATATCTATTTTGAAGATCGTCGGTTCTTTTGTTATCTTACTGACTCTAAATGTTCAGATGACCCTCTCACTCTCGATTGTTACTCTTATAATCATTCTATTCAGCCTTTATAAAAATAAAGTAATGCAGCCCATTTTCAGTGATAATCGTGTCAAAATAGCTAAGGTGAATTCCAGTGTTCAAGATAGTCTGGCGGGAATTCGGGTAGTGCAATCCTTTGCCAATGAGACCATCGAGAAAAAGAAATTTGCTCAAAGCAATGGAGCTTTCCTAAAATCGAAAACAGGAGCCTATAAGATCATGGGAGGTTTCCATGCTTGGAACTCTTTCTTTGAAGGGCTACTTTACATTGTGGTGGTCGTTACAGGTGGGATTAATATTGCTAATGGGAACTTAAGGGCAACTGACTTAGCGGTGTATATCCTTTATATCAATATTTTCATTAATCCGATTGACGTTTTGATTAACTTTACCGAGCAATTCCAAAAGGGTTATGCGGGCTTTAAGCGCTTCGTCGAAGTGCTGGAGACTCACCCGGATATTAAAGATGAGCCTAATGCCAGACCCTTAACCCAGGTCAAAGGGGATATTGAGTATCAGAATGTCACCTTCGGCTACGATGAGGAGGAATCCCATGTTCTCAATCAGGTCAGTTTGAAGATCAAAGCTGGCGAAACCATTGCCTTGGTCGGTCCTTCCGGCGGCGGGAAAACCACTCTATGTTCCTTGTTGCCAAGATTCTACGAAGTGACTTCGGGAACCATAACCATTGACGGTCAGGATATTCGCAAGGTGACCCTTGATTCACTACGCAATGCCATCGGGGTAGTGCAGCAGGATGTCTATCTGTTTGATGGAACCATCAAGCAAAATATCGCCTATGGTAAAGCGGGAGCCACCGATGAAGAAATCATAGAGGCAGCGAAAAAGGCCAATATTCATGATTTTATTACATCTCTGGAAGAAGGGTATGACACCTATGTCGGTGAGCGAGGGGTAAGACTTTCCGGCGGGCAAAAACAGCGTTTGTCTATTGCCCGAGTCTTTTTAAAGAATCCGCCCATATTGATATTGGATGAAGCCACCTCAGCTCTAGATAACGAGAGTGAGCGTTATATTCAAAAGTCTTTAGAGGAGCTGGCCCAGAACCGGACGACCATTGTCATTGCTCATCGACTAAGTACGATACGCAATGCCGACGAAATTATTGTGATTACGGATGAGGGAATTAAAGAAAGAGGAAATCACCAGGAACTCCTCTTATTAGATGGGATATATGCTCATTATTATACGATGCAATTCGAGGGACTGGATTGAAACTTAAAACGAGAGTGAGGAATATACCATGGAGAACCTGAGTGGGGAACAACAGAAAAAGAGAAAGAGCAGTGCTATAAAAAAGCTGGCTATTTTGACAGGAGGCGGGGATTGCCCCGGACTGAATGCGGTGATTCGTGCTGCTGTAAAAACAGCCTGCTACCGTGGAATTGAAGTTGTTGGAATTCAGGATGGCTTCCGTGGAGCGGTGGAGGGAGATTTTCGCACCTTGGGGTTTAAGGATGTCTCGGGCATTCTTCCTCGAGGAGGAACCATTCTGGGAACGACCAATAGAGATAATCCTTTTGCGTATTCGGTTCAAGTTGAGGGAACGCGGCAGATTCAAGACCGCTCCGATGAAGTTATGGACAGGTTTAAAGCAGAAGGAATTGACGCACTCATCACCATCGGTGGAGATGGAAGCTTAAGTATTGCCCAGGAGTTCGCCAAAAAGGGGCTTAACGTTGTAGGTGTCCCCAAAACTATAGACAATGATCTCATGGCCACGGATCTAACCTTTGGTTTCCAGACCGCTGTGGCTACGGCTCAAGATGCCTTGGATAGACTTCACACCACAGCCGAGTCTCATCACCGCATTATGATTTTGGAAGTTATGGGGCGTTATGCCGGATGGATTGCCCTTTATGCAGGGGTTGCAGGTGGAGCCGATGTAATTTTGATTCCTGAGGTTCCTTATCAACTCGAAAGTATTGCGAAAGCAGTCAAAAGAAGAGCAGATCAAGGAAAGCACTTCAGCATCATTGTGGTGGCTGAAGGAGCTAAACCTTTAGGTGGGGAAATGGTTGTGGAGAGAACAGTGCCAGGGAGAACAGATCCTATTAAGTTAGGTGGAATCGGGGCCAAGCTGGCAGCAGATTTGGAGAAGTTAACAGCTATAGAGAGCCGGGTCACAGTGCTGGGGCATTTGCAACGGGGAGGTTCACCTATCGCCGTGGATCGGGTGCTCTCTACTCGGTATGGAGTTGCCGCAGTAGAAGCTGTGTTAGATAAGGATTACGGCATGATGGTCGCTTTGCAGGGGCAAGATATAGTCAGAGTGCCTATAAAAGAGGCTGTTCATCAATTGAAAAAGATAAAATCTGATGATCCCGTTTTACTTGCTGCACGCAGTATGGGAATTGAGTTCGGAGACTAAGAGCATTAAGAGATGAGGACCTAGAAGAATAAAATCAAAGGGTCTGCGAAGCAAGGATTGACGACAGACATAGTTTGGAGGGATAAGCTTGGCTACTGGGGCATTAATTATCGCTATTATCCTCTTTATCGTGGGCCTGCTGGGCACGGTACTCCCTATTTTACCGGGGGCCATTCTCATATATGTTGGGATGCTAATTTATGGTCTAATGACAGGCTTTACAACCTTGGACTTTACCTTCTATCTCATTCAAGGCCTTGTTTTCGCTTTTATCCTTCTAGTCGATTACTGGGCTACTGTAGAGGGAACACGTCGCTTTGGCGGAAGCAAGCAGGCTGGCTGGGGTGCAGCAATCGGCTTGATTGTGGGTCTATTCTTTGTACCCCTAGGAATCGTCGTAGGCCCTTTCATAGGAGCGGTGGTCGCAGAATTGCTACGGAAGGCGGATCTCAGTCAGGCCATCCGCGTGGGCTTTGGCACCTTGGTAGGACTCCTTGGGGGGACTATCATCAAGCTCGGAGTGGAAATTCTAATGATCATATATTTCTTTGTAAGAATATAACGTTTTTTTCAAGTATTGAGCTTTAATTAATGTATTTTATCGGTGTATTTTCCTTGATTCCATAGCACTGTTTCATAAAGTAGGGCATGCTATTCCAATTCCCTAGATTGTAGCCATAGTAGCTTGGAGGCACTTTCTTCAGGAGCAGATCTCCTTCTTTTCCTAGATTATGGTATTGCTTAATAGCTCGTAGATTATAGTTTTGGGGAATAGATGCCAGGTAATAGCCATGCAACGTAACTGCGAAGACCATAAGAGGGATAAGGCAAAAAAGTGCGACTAAGCTGTACCGCAGGAACTTGCCTTTTCTTTCAGATTCTCCGATTTGGGACCAGGTAAAGAGATAATGCCCAAGGGTCAGTAAAAGGATTACACCCGCTGCCAAGGCAAGAGACCTTTCTTGTAGGCTTAGGATAACCATGAAGAAAGCTAAGGACAAGTATAGGGTGTTTTTCCGGAAAGCAAAAACTGAATAGATGATAAAAATGCTTAATAAAAGCAGCGAAGGAAACATGATCTTATAAGCTGCCGCAAAGCGTGAGTCCACCACAACCAACATAATCTGAGCACCGATAGCGTTGATGCTATTGAACAGCAGAAAGGGATAGTTCTTTTTTACAAGCAGGATAGCCGATGTGTAGACTAAGGAGAAAAGATAAAGGAAAGCAAAACCAAGGATACTTAGCCCGTAAAAAGAGAACAGATTTTCTTGGGTTAGCTCTATAGGAACCTCTTTATAAAGAAGAAAGTAGATATACCCCATTAAGGCTAGGCTTAAACCAATGCTCAGAAAGCCATGAAAGACAAGTTTGAAATTGTGAATAGGTTTTCTATAGGTCGTTTGAGTTGAAAAAGTTACTAGCCAAAAGATACAACTTAAGCCGATAAATAAAACAAAGGGTGCTGCAGGTGAAGAATATAGATTTGTCTTGAGAAGTTCAGTAATTACTTCTAAAAGAACAACATCATTACCAGCGGTCCTTTCCCAAAAGAGACGCCTCAAGGAACCATAGGTAACGATTCCATAGCCCAAGAAGATAGTTCCATAAAAGGGGAGAAACAATCTCAAAGATGTTTTTTTGCGAAACAAGGATAGATAGATGGAGATCATAACAGTATAGCCGATCCCTATCATCCCTACCTGCTGAGTAGAAGAGCCGACAAAAAAGCCTAGGAGTGCGAGCCATCCCTTTTTGCGTTTACTATAGGAACTGATGCGGGTATAGAGTAGGTAAGCATAAAGAAGAGCAAGGGCCATGGGATAAAGATAATTAAAGGCACAGGCAGCATAGTAAATTGTAGTATGGGCAATTCTTAGAGGCAAAAATAAGAAGAATAAAGAACTGCAAAGTAGGGCAATCCAGAGAGAAGGATTGCCCTTTTTAACATCCCATGAGTATTCTGAGAGTGTCGCCATCTTGGCTAGAATATAGACGACTAGCATTAGTATAAGGGGATTGAGAAGGCGGAAAAGCTCGATTTGTGGTTTAAGTATTAGGATCATAGCTCCACCAATCCAAGCTCGTCCATTCATGTTCAGTTCATCGAGTATGGCTTCCGGCAGGTAGCTTAGCCCATATTGGGCATCACGATTGTAGTATAAATCATCCGCATAAAGGAAAATGTAACGATGAATCCAGAGCATAGCCAAGAGAAAGAGGACTAGGATTAATCCTTCTCTCATAGTTAATTTGGAGGTATGCCGCATCTTAGCAAAGGTATTTTTAAGCAAGAGATCACTCCATTGGTTTTGTTTGCACTATCTAGGAACCAAATTTATCGGCAGATAGTATAACGCAACTAAGGCAGCTTCCTCCGTCACCTGCCAAGTTTTGTTTAAAAGTAGGGGGATTGCGTCAATAATTTAGAAAGATCGAGTCATTAAAGGGTTTGATAATCTAAGCTCTAGATTCTATAGTTGGGGGAAGTCCTTTGATTTCAATCATTTTGCCTGTATATAACGAAGAAAATCAAATATACGCTAGTGTACAGAAAATAAGAACTATTCTATTGAGTGAAAAGCTTAAGAACCAGATTATCCTGATAGACGATGGATCAACGGATGAATCATGGTCAGAGATGCAGCGACTGACTGGAGACTTTAATAATGTATTCCTTCTCAAATTAAGCAGAAATTTAGGTAAGGAGGCGGCTTTGTGTGCAGGACTGGAAGCCGCAGATGGTGATGCATGCTTAATCCTTGATGCGGATCTTCAGCATCCACCTGAACTCATTCCCGAGATGGTTCGTCTCTGGCGTGAAGAAGGATATGAAGTGGTCGAGGGGGTCAAAGCCACCAGGGGTAATGAAACCCTTGGAGGGAAAATCGCAGCAATGACTTATTATCGATTGTTCAATAAAGCCACTGGGATTAATCTAACCAATGCATCGGATTTTAAACTCTTGGACCGTAAAGTCGTAGAAGCATGGAAGAGTCTAAAAGAAGCAGACACCTTTTTCCGAGGAATGTCGGCTTGGCTAGGGTACAAACGCATTCAGATTCCTTTCGAGGTGCAAGAGCGAAGGGAAGGGATATCCAAGTGGTCTGTACAGAGCTTAGTCAAGTTGGCTATCGATTCTATTACATCCTTTAGCACCATGCCCCTACATATCATTACAGGCCTAGGGATTGGACTTCTGCTTTTTGATGTGGTCTTAGTTGGTCAGACTCTTTATATGAAGTTTAGCGGTCAAGCCTTTACAGGTTTTACGACAGTCATCATCTTAACCCTGGGGATCGGTAGCTGTATCATGATTAGTCTAGGGATTATTGGCATCTACATCTCGAAAATTTATGACGAAGTCAAAGGAAGACCTCGCTATATCATCACTGAACAGAGAAAAAGCGAGGTCAAAAGTATCCGTCGAAGAATCCAGTAATGATTATTCAATCGTCCCAAGGGGAGGGGATTGTATCTTTTTCAAATACCTTATTGTGGGTGGATCCACGGCACTTCTGGAACTTCTTATCTTCCTCGGATTGCGGAGGGAAATGGGATTTGATGTGGTCTCAGCTAATGTTATTGCCATTGGAATTGCCACAGGAGTTAACTTTTTAATGAATCGCAATTGGTCCTTTAGCAGTAGTGCAAGGGTTAGTCGCAGTTTATGCTTATATCTTTCGCTCATTCTGTTCAACATGGTCTTTACGACCTGGATGATTACACTCCTTGTAGGCTGGGGAGTAATGGATTTTTGGGCTAAATTTTACATGATGGGGGCAGCAACTGTGTGGAATTTTCTGCTGTATAGGAAAGTTATTTTTGTGTGATAGAAAAAATCATCGGAGAATCATTGACTCTCCGATGATTTTTTCTATTTAGCCTTCAAAGGGATAATGGGTCGGCTTGCTTATGAAAGCAAATACCTCGTTCGAAAACATCCTTCAATTCCTCAGGAAGCACACTATCAACTAATATTGCAAGCTCCTTTGGGGACTCTTCCATACCTCTTTGCCCCCATCGGAAAGTAAGTTCAGAGGCAATTAATGCTGCAGCATCAATCTGAAAGAGTAAGGTGGTAGTGGGTTGAATCTTTTTATAGTCAATCAGTGTTTTGGTATAGATGTCTATTGAATGACGATATGCATATCTCCGAACAGCGTTGTAATCCTCAGAATCGGAAACATGAGCATAGATCGCTCTTTCTTTATAAAGTTCAGTAAATAATTTGATATGTGCTTCTAACCAGGTAAGTGTGCGCCCGACTTCATGGAGAGTATCCTTAGCCAAAAAATCAAAATGCCAAGTGACAACCGCATATTTATCCGAAAAATATCGATAGAAAGTCTGACGCGAAACGTGGCTCGCTTCGCAAAGTTGTTTGATACTAATATGTTCAAGATTACTTTTTTCTAATAGGTAACCTAGGGTGTGAAATATACGCCATTGCACTTCATGATATTCTTTCATTTTGCTGACTCCTTAATATAGAATTCCTGTTTACAGAACCTCTTACATTAAGTTGAACTAAACTCTCGATTATGCACAAGAGCTGCGAAGATTATCCTCACGAATGGCAAATAATAAATATTACGTAATTACATGAATATATACCTATATTGTCACTTAGAAACAATTTAAGCCGATGATATGAATTAAATGTAAAATAACTAGCTTGCAAGTTTACACTTAACTCAATCTGTAACTGTAATAAGATTTATATGTTTGTTACAATTATAACATGGATTGCATTATTTGGAGTATACATACATTAAATAACTTTTGTGTCCAATTGTTTAAGAATACGTGACTGTTTTCACAACCCGTATGCAAGAGTAAGAGTGGAGGTGAAAGCTTAGAAGGGTTAAGTTCAGGGTATGAAAGAAAAAAATTTAAGGAAAAAGGAGAGGTAAACAATGTCAGAAAAAAAGACAGACTCTGAAAGAAAGCAACTATCTCGGAGAGACTTTTTGAGGAATACCGGTATCTTAGCTGGAGGTGCAGTACTTGGTACGGGTCTCATGGCTGGTTGTTCAACTGGCGCAGCAAAGGAAACTCCTGCACCAGCTTCGGCTGAGGTGTGGGACCATGAAGCAGATGTCGTTATCATTGGTTTAGGTGGCGCGGGTGCTTCAGCTGCCATTGAAGCTCATGACGCCGGAGCTAAAGTACTTGTTGTTGAAAAACAAGATGAGAAGACGCATTACCCCAATACAAGAATGAGTGGCGGCGTATGGCACAATCCTGATCCCACCGGTGATCGAGCAGCTCGAGTAGAATATATCAAAGCGATGATGAGCGGCGAGAATATTCCTTGGAAAAACGAAGGCGAGCAAGAACACGTATCCGCCGATATGGCAGAAATGTTTGCTGATGGAATCATGGAAGTTGAGAAATTCTTAATGACTCAAGCTCCTGATTTAGATCCAGCTGGTATGGCCCCTGGCGGAGAGGCGTCTTTCCCAATGTTCCCTAAATTTAAGGAAGCTAAATATGGTAAGACCATTAGTACTCGATATAAAGATTTTCAAAATGCAAACAGTGAAGTTCCGTCCTATGAACAACCCAAAGAGCAAAAGTCTTCTGGGGAAGCTTTTTATTGGGCACTTGTGGAAGAAGGGATCAAAACAAAACGTCCAGAAATTAAACTTTTGTTCAGCACTCCTGCCAAAAAGCTGATTCAAGGTGAGAACGGAGAAATCCAGGGTGTTATCGCTATACAAGAGGGTAAAGAAATTAAAATTAAAGCCAAAAAGGGTGTTGTGCTTACAAGCGGTGGGTATGAATATAATATGCCCATGCGCAAAGCTTTCCTGGAAGGGCCTGGAGTAACGGGTTGGGGATTCTATGGTACGACATCTAATACGGGTGATGGTATCGAGATGGCAATCCTTGTTGGTGCTGGGCTAGTCAAAGTTGCAAAAGCAGCCTCCCGTATTGAGTCCGCTTTCCCCCATGGTGAGCACTTTGAGAAAAGTGGTCTAAAGATGGGATCTAACACCAGTGTAACCTCTTCTAAAAATAGCGTTATTGTCGATAACTACGGCAAGAGATATACCGATGAACACATTATCACAGATTCCAAGCGGCCTTACCGTTATCAATTCTACAAGGAAGCTGTACACTACGATCTTCTAACCATGAATTATCCTCGCATTCCAAGTTGGATTATTTTTGATGAAACTCGAAGAACCTCAAGTTCTGTTGTTAATATGAAGATCTCCACAGTGGGATATGGATACTTGCCATGGACCAAAGATAATATGGATGCCATTCAAAGAGGGTGGATTCTCAAGGCAGATACTATTGAAGAATTAGCAGAGAAGATCAAGGCTGATCCTGAGAATCGTGAGCTTATTGATACTAAAACTCTAGTAGATAACGTAAAGAGGTTTAACGAATTATGTGCTACTGGCGAAGATAAAGATTTTGGCAGAACTCCTGCTACAATGGGTCCTGTTGAGAAACCTCCTTTCTATGCTATGAAGCTTTATCCAGGAGGACCTAATACCAAGGGTGGAATTGATGCCAATGCCAAGAGAGAAGCTCTTGACTGGAACGCCAATCCGATACCAAGACTTTATACCGCCGGTGAAATATCCTCAGTATATAAATTCACCTATCAAGCGGGAGGTAACCTTACCGAATGTATCGTATGCGGACGTGTTGCAGGTAAGAACGTTGCAGCTCTAACTTCCTGGTCATAAAGATAAAGAGGGCCAAGAAATGTCTAGGCCCTCTTACTAACTCAATAAATATCACCAAGGAGAAGACTGCTATGGAGAAATTAATACATGAACCAGAGCATAAAACCACAATCGAGCTGTTAAATCCTGTTCCAATGGAAGTCGATGCAGGTAGAGACTTATTGCTCCGATTCAGGGTCAAAAGTTTATGGGGTAGCGACCTTTTGGGTTGTAAGATAATAATTATGGATGCTCTAAATGAAGTAGTAAAAGAAGCTGAGCTGGCACTACTTGACGGAGAAAGCAATGAGACCCATGAATTATGGGTCAAAGCTCCAGATAGACCTGATGAATACCTTTGGACAGTACTTTTCCCCGCTCAGCAAAAGGAAGGGCTCTTTTTCGAGGAAAGTTCGCTGCCGATTCCATTTGTGATTAAGCCCCATGTAATTTCGCTTAGTGTTTGGGGTGTGCCATATCCTGTGAGCCAAGGAGAAAAATTTAAGCTTAATATCGGAGCCAAGTGTTCAGCTGGCTGTTCTCTTGCTGGTCTTCCTATAATTATCGAGGATGACAACCATCAGCAGGTAACTGTTAGTCAATTAGGAGAAGAAGTATTACCCCAGACTAATGGAACTTACTGGACAGAGCAAGAAATCGACGCACCAGAAGACGAAATCATCCACAGTTGGGCTGTCCAATGTCATACTCTAGACCTAAAACAACAGCACCAAATCAATGCAGAGACCTTTTTGTTCCGTACTGTAAAGCCACCGGAATATACGGTAACGATTGAAGTGATAGACAAGTACAACAATACACCTATAGAAGGTGCATACGTCATGTTGGGTTTATACAAAGCAACAACGGATGAATACGGTATTGCCAGTCTCGAAGTGGCAGGAGGAATGCAGGAGTTGTATGTTACCAAAGATAATTTTCTATCATCTCAGGCGACTGTTGAGATTATAGAGAAAACCAAAAGAAGGGTTGAATTGGAGTATTATCCTGTATTTTAGAGTGTAAATTGAAAAGTTGAAGAGGAAATAATGAATCGGTATATATGACGCAAGAAAATGTTTAATCCAAGGAGTGATCAACCTGAAGAGACAGAATGTAATGCGACTAGTATTCCTTTTATTCTTATCACTCGTGATGGTGGGAGCTATTGTCGGTTGCTCAGGCACAGCAAAAGTGTCAACTCCACCGGCAACAGGGGAGACCACTCCACCGAGTTCAGTGGCAGAGGCTTGGTGGTCACCGGACATGGATTGCAGTGTATGCCATTCTAAGAATGTGGAATCTATGGGTAACAGCACACTAACTATCTCGCAACATGCCCAAGCAGGTCAAAAATGTGTGGACTGCCATGGACTAGAAACCCTTCAAGAAGCACACAAAGGTGGTTCTAAAGTCCCAGGGGTAATCAATGTCAGAATGCCTAAGGAAATGTGCTTTGAGTGCCATGGATCTTATGAAGAGATAGCAACCCGTACAGCAGATAGCACAGTGTTAGAGAAAAAAGAAGGCGGCTATGTCAATCCCCATGTTCGTCCTAATGAAAATCATGAGGATAATGTAGAATGCTATGAATGTCATAAAATGCATATGGATTATAATAACAAAGCAAATTGCTTAAGTTGCCACCACACAGGGGAACTAACCTGTTATACATGCCACTAATATCACGCGAATTATCCCTAAACATGATTTCGTCGTGGTGCTTCTCATCCTTTTCATTAATCAGGAACAGTGGGTAAAAGAGACCGCCATGTCCCTTGGAATGTACTTAATGAGGTAAAAGAGGGCCTGACAAAAATCAGGGCGCTGTATCATGAACAACCAATTCATGATACAGCGCCCTTTACTAATTATCTTGACTCAATAAACTACAATAATGTCTAGCATCCCGGCGCAATTTATCTTAAGGGATAATTCCATCCCCTAAGACCGCGTCTAAGATGATAAATTTGAGTGAAATTTCGCTTCAGTAAAATTTTCACGGCTCTAACACTTCTGGCACCAGTGGCACAGTAGACGATCAAGGGCCGCTCTTTATACTTTCCTAGTTCACTGATTCTGAACTCCAATGCATCAAGTGGAATATTTTTTGCTTTTCCAATATGACCGTTCAAATATTCTTCTTTATAGCGAACATCGATGACCACACTATCGCGATTATTTTTTATTAACTCATAGGCTTCATCGGCACCGATATTTTTAACCTTCTTGTTAAATAGGCAGTAGTAAGTGTTAAATAGGTATCCTACAAATACAGCGGGGATGAAAATCAATACATATGAAAAAAGATTGTTGCTAAATAAGTCCAAAATATTTACTCCTCCTTGTAAGATAGATATTGGGTTAAGGTTATAAAACCTACCCGAACGTTCTTTGAAACCATAATCCTTATTGTTCAGATGAATGAGCTGACACTCTACGTAACCAATATCGCTAAACCTCTGGTATAATCATTTTTGGTCAGAGAGATAGATGTGCGTTCCTCCTGGATCCCTCTTTTGAGGCTTATCCGTGAAAAAGCGTGTCACTCCACAAGAATGGTTCGATGTTTAGCTGGTTGGGTCACGTTCTCGTGTTACCCGTTTCAAATGCAAGGTTGTTGACATTCTTTTTTAGTGGATGCTCTGATTCATCTGTTGAAAGGTTGTGTTAATTTGTCCCAGTTTCTTCATGATTTTGTTGTTGGAATCGATGTTTCTTCTGAATTCTCAATCGTTGCAATGCTCGCTCCCTCCGGGGAACTAATCCGCAAACCTTTTCGGATTGATCATAATCCTGCTGGCTTTCATAAACTGCTCGATATCCTAAAAAAAGAAGAAGAGCGGTTAGAACGAAAGCCCATCTACTTCGTAGAATCTACGGGTATCTTTCATTTACCACTCTTCTTCTTCTTGAGGTCGAATGACCTCCAAGGTTTTGTGCTCAACCCCTTGAGTGTTCATTCTATCAAAAACTTTGACTTAAGAAAAGTGAAAAATGATCAAAAAGATGCTGAAGCGATTGCTAGGCTTGCTAAATACCAAGATGTTAAGTTTTCTCTGGTTCCTGAGCCTCAAATTCTGGCTCTACGCATGATGACCCGAGAATATTATGCTTTGTCGGATACCCTCACTGAGATGAAGAATAGGCTATGCACCGATCTCTATCTTCTTTTCCCAGGATTCCTTGATGTGTTCTCTAATATCTTTGGCAAAACAGCTTTAACCGTTCTGAAAAAGTTCCCTTCACCGCGAGCCATTCAGGCGGCTGATACAGAATCGCTAACTTCGCTTATTTCGAAAATCAGTCGTAAGGGTACGGATTGGGCCGAAAAGAAGGTGAACTTACTCAAGGACTGCGCGCAGCTTGCCTCATCCATGCCTCATGAGTTCTCTTTGCTGGATGCTAAGATCAAAGTCCATATCGATGGGATCGAAAGCATGCAGGCCAGTTTAGACGGAATTGTAAAGCAAATTCATGCGATGATAGACTCTGAACTCTTTCCTGCTGATGCCAAGCGGAATATTGAGCTTCTTGATGGTATACCCGGTATTGGCTTTCTAACAGCAGCTACGCTCATTGCGGAGATTGGAGACTTCAGTCTTTTCAAGTCTGCTAAGGCCTTTACAGCCTTCTTTGGGATTGATCCATCTGTCAATCAGTCTGGAAAATTCCAAGGTGACAGAAACAAAATCTCTAAGCGCGGCACACGGATAGGGAGAAGAATTCTGTTTACCATCGCTATGGCTTCCATTCGTACAACGCGCAAAGGTGATGAGATTAATCCGGTTCTGCGAGAATTCTACGCGGCAAAATGCGTTAACAAGAAGAAAAAGGTAGCTCTCGTAGCCGTAATGCATAAACTTCTCCACTACATCTTTGCAGTTCTTCGTGACCAGAAACCCTTTGAGATCAGGCAACCTAAGGATCATCAATCCTGGAGAAATACTAAGCTCGGACAAGCACCTGCGGCTTAAACATCTCTTTGTTACATGATTGTAAGTTTGCCCGTGTCAAGGGTGATGCGAGGGATACCGGAGGCCCTCGGGCCGAGGATATGCTCGACATCATCCCATTGACACGGAACAACACCAGAAGCTTGAAGACGGCAAAGTCTCTTAAGCCCCAAAGTATTACCCCATATTAAAGAGAGTTTGCCTGGCAAGCGCCGAGCGTTTCGTTCCCTCATACATCGATTTGGTCATTGTTCGGATTTTTCAATGGCTTGGTTTCCTGTACCCATTTTTTCTTGGACCTTGAAACTAATCTTTTTTACATTACACCTTGACTTTAATTAGCTGGTCTTTAATTATGACTCGGGTGCCTTAGGCAAGGGCTGTAACTAATATTTTAATAAAGATAGTACTTCGAGATACTCATAAATAACTCCTTCAAACAACGTAAATAATCACAAGAAAGTGATTTATTCCAGTCGGGATGATAAACTATCCATAGAATACCCCGCTATTGGAAATCGCTATGAAGCGCAAAGGAGAATTCAAAATGAACATGGAATTTCAAGAAATAGAGTTAAAGCTTAAACTTCACGACCCCCAACTTATGGAGAGCATTTTGAAAGACTCCCTAATTCTAAAGTTAAGCCAAGATTCCATGACCTTAGTCAAAGAAAATGTGACGACCTACTATGACACATCCGATTATCGTTTGCTTCACAATCAAGTATGCTATAGAATCCGAAATTCGGCAGGGGAGTACACCGCAACCATTAAGGGCTTTGGTTCTTCTCAAGGGGGATTATCTATTCGCAAGGAATGGAATCGCAAATTGAGCGATAATAATGCAACCTTGGATTCTTTCATGGATTTGGACATTGGGCAAGTACTGAAAAGTAGAATAGGAGACAGCGATTTATTACCGATTTTTACGACTCGTTTTAAACGCACTTCCCTTGATCTCATTTGTGAAGATGGCAGTATCATTGAATTGGCCCTTGATTTTGGAGAGATTGAAGCAGAAGGAAAGAAGGACCCTATCTCAGAGCTTGAGCTTGAACTAAAAAGTGGTCAAATGGAGAATGTGCTAAAATTGGGAGATGTGCTTAGGGAAAGGTATTTACTGATACCTGAAGAACAGAGTAAATATCAACGCGGGCTGATACTTACTGGGCTAATAAAGTCTATTTAGAGATTTCTTCCAGAAACAGATTTCTCATGATACATACGTCTAACTATATGAAAATCAGGATAATCGTAATAGGAGCCATTTGTTCAAGGATTATACTGAATTAGTTATTTCTAGGGAGGGCATTATGAGGAAATTATCAATAACACTAGGAGCACTACTGCTTAGCATGGCTTTAATGGTTACAGGCTGTTCTACTCTGCCGGGTTCGAATAATGAACCGAAACCACCCGAATCAACGAACAATTTGCAGGAAGCAACCAAAGATAAGATCGATTCAGCCTTAGTGGCCAATAAAGATATCTTTAAAATCACATGGTCACCGGACAATACACAAGTTCTATATATTCAAACCGGCAATGCCGAGAAGAAAGGTCTTGACGAAGCCTATCTATGGCAGGTAGGGGAAGAAAAAGCTCAATTTGTCAGGGATGTTCAACCCACGACACGTAGCTTATCCTGGTCACCCGATAGTAATTACTTTATTATCAGTGAGAAGCTAGGAGATGGCTCCATCAATAGCATCATAAATGCTGAAACCTTAAATGAAGGTGCTTTTAAGCCTAAAAGTATGCAGACACCAGTTTGGAGTTCCGATAGCAAAGCTATCGCTTACGGCAGTGAGTTCCATGGGTATGGCGATATTTGGGGCTCCTTAGAGATTTATACCCTCGGTGAAGAAGAGAGTGAATATTTCTGGAGGGCTCAAGACACCTACTACAAAGTAGAGTCATGGGATCAAGAGGGAAACATCAATTACACTGAAGAGGATATCCTCGGAAAAGAAACCAAGAAGAAGAGCACCCAAACTATTCGGCCGAGTATCTCCGGAGTGCATCTCGGAGATACTCGTGAACAAGTGATTGCAGCCTTAGGGAAAAATTATAAAGAGACTGCACCGAGCGGAGAAACAGGTCACTTCCCTGAACAAGTCTATCGTTGGGATTATGATGGCTATAAAGTGTTTATCGGGGAAAAGTCAGGTGAAGTATTGGAGATCACTGCATCCTCCCCAGAAGCGATCACGAATCTAGGGGTGAAGATGGGGGATAGTGCAGATAAATTGTTCGCAGCCTATCGCTCGAATTATATTGAACCGGAAAGCATTCATGGTGGAACACTGTACGGAATCTTCAAGGTTGAAGGTGCTGCTGCCCTGGCCTTTAACTTTGATACCGATCCAGCTCAATATCCGAGAGAGATCAAACCAAACAATAAGGTCACAGGAATGACGTTGACCTATCCCGAGATTATGGATGATTCCTTTTAAAGTAGATGAGGTCGGTAGTGTTTTTAGGTAAAGTGATCCTGCAGGTTGATAAGAGTGCAGGATCACTTTTTTACGAGCAGACTGCCATGCTGTTTTACGGAACCACTGAGGGCAGAAAATATAACTTCGTTGCAGATTGTGGCATAACCTTCCTACTTTGGGTACACTATAAATCAGTTATGAATAGATTAAACTCTGTGAGGAGAAATAATGTCATGCCAAGCCTTACTTTTCAAGAAATGGACAATCACCTTATAAATGATAATAAACCCTCAGACTACATAATAGAATTAAGCAAGACAGGAATATTTGAGTCCGAATACCCCTTTACCCTGCTCGGAGCGTTGAAGAATACACCCCAATCGCCGAAGCACCATCCTGAAGGGAGTGTCTGGAATCATACCCTCATGGTTCTTGACCATGCTGCTGAAAGAAAGCACATCAGCAAAAATCCCCAGATATTCATGTGGGCGGCCTTGCTCCACGACCTGGGCAAAGCTCCTACGACCCGCATGCGCAAAGGACGAATCACTTCCTATGACCATGATTCAGAAGGCGAGAAGTTGACTATCCAATTCCTTAGAGAATTGACCCAGGACGAAGTATTCATTCAGCAAGTAGCTAAAATGGTTCGCTGGCATATGCAAATCCTCTTTGTGGTCAAGGGATTGCCCTTCGCCAATGTCAAGAAAATGGCTGCAGAAGTATCCGTTGAAGAAATCGCCCTGTTAGGTTTTTGTGACCGATTAGGTAGAGGGGAAATGACCCAAGAGAAAAAGCAGGAAGAAGAGCGGACTATAGAGAAGTTCCTGATGAAGTGCATGGAGATTCTTAAGGGAAACTCAGTTCGTTAAATTTATTTAAAGGAGAATCAGTTATGCGTACATTCAAGGAAATTACCCCGGAACAATTTATACATAGTCCTTTCCAACTCTTAGATAAAGAGTGGATGCTAATCACCGCAGGCAATGAGGTCAAAGTCAACACTATGACAGCCTCCTGGGGGGGCTTAGGTGTACTATGGAATAAGAATGTCGCCTATGTTTTTATTCGCCCCACGCGCTACACGAAGGAGTTTGTCGATGCTTCGGCTACCCTATCGCTATCATTCTTTGACTCCGCACACAAAAAGCAAATGGGCTATCTAGGCCGAGTATCAGGCAGAGATGTAGATAAGATTAAAGAATCCGGTTTAACTGTTTTGAAGGCTGAAGATGGGACACCCTATTTTGAAGAAGCGAAAATTACCCTTTTTTGTAAAAAGCTCTATGCTCAAGAACTAAAACCCGAGTGCTTTACTGAAGCGGGAATCGATGAAAAGAATTATCCTCTGAAGGATTACCACACAATGTATGTGGTAGAAATTGAACAAATTCTCGTAGAGAAATAATAGGAAAATTGCGTTTGCATCAGCTTAAATGAAGATAAGCCATCTAAAGACAAGCCATGACAGGGAGAGTAGATTTAGTCTCCAGTCATGGCCTTTTTTTGCTAAGAAAATAGTTTATTTCCATCTTGACTTCTCTAACGAATGATGTATTATTGTATTAAGGACTTAATACAATAATACATTGATATAAGAGGTGAGATCATGTCATGGGAACTAAAAAATGACAGACCCATATACACCCAGCTCATTGAACAGATTCAGTTAAACATTTTCTCTGGAGTGTACCCCTTAGGATCGAAGCTCCCATCAGTACGGGATATGGCCCAAGAAGCGGCCGTTAATCCCAACACCATGCAGAGAGCTTTAGCCAAATTAGAAGAAGATGGATTGATTATCACCTACCGCACGAGCGGTCGGTCGGTAACGGAGGATGCACGAATGGTAGAGATGATAAAAACTAAAGTTGCCCGAGAGCAGATTCTTGAATTTCTTGAGAAAATGAACATGATGGGATTTGAACGGAAAGAGGTTTTAACCATCATAAATAAGTTAGCGGAGGAGATGAAGTGATGAGTCCGATCCTAGAATGCAAGGGGTTGACAAAAAAGTATGGCACCAAGGTCGCTCTGAACGATTTCAATTTAACATTAGAGCAGGGTCAGATCGTGGGCCTATTAGGGCCAAATGGTAGTGGCAAAAGTACCCTTATCAAGCTAGCCAATGAGCTATTAACTCCTACGAGTGGTGAGATCCTTATTGGGGGTAAGAAACCTGGGATCGAATCCAAGAAGCTTATCTCCTATCTCCCAGAAAAAACCTATCTTAACGATTGGATGAAGGTTCATCAAATCATTGAGTTGTTTCAGGATTTTTACAAGGATTTTAAACCGGAAAAGGCTTATGATATGCTGAACAGCCTCAATATAAATCCTAATGATCGACTAAAAACTATGTCTAAGGGAACCAAGGAGAAAGTCCAATTGATCCTGGTCATGAGCCGTGAAGCGGATCTTTATCTTTTGGATGAGCCCATTGGGGGAGTGGACCCGGCAGCTCGTGACTATATTTTGAAAACTATTTTAAGCAATTATAACGAAAAGGCAACCGTTCTTATCTCCACGCACCTTATTTCAGAAATCGAAAATATCCTTGACTTTGTAGTATTCATCAATCAAGGGAAAGTTGCCTTGACCTCAACAGTGGATGAAATTCGTAGTGAGAAGGGTAAATCAGTAGATGCCTTATTCCGGGAGGTGTTCAAATGTTAAGTAAACTCATGAAATACGAACTTAAAGCCACAGGGCGTGTGTTCCTGCCCCTATTTCTAGCTGCCTTAGCCTTTGCCCTAATTGCACGCTTTACGGGCGCTTTCAGCGCGGGGCAACAGTGGGAAACCCCAGTAATTATAAGTACGATCATGTATATATCGGTTATGGTCGGTATGTTTGTTATGACCTTGATTATGACCATTCAACGCTTCTATAAGAATCTTCTCTCCGAAGAAGGCTATCTTATGTTTACCTTACCTGTTAAGCCCTGGCAGCACATCGTATGTAAGATGTTAGTTTCTATGTTTTGGGTTGTGCTCAGCTTTCTTATTGCCCTGTGTTCCATACTGATGATTGCCTATAAAGCGGGAGACTGGGGACGTTTCATGGGAGAAGCAGGACCGGTCTGGCAAGAAATATCTGATTTTCTGGGTTCTTCCCTATATCTGTATTCCTTCGAGGGTATCCTCGGAGTCATCTTTACTCTAGCCTCGGCGATTTTGATTCTTTATGCTTCTATTGCCATCGGACACTTGTTCAACCAATATCGCGTCCTTGCGTCCTTTGCAGCCTTTATCGGCCTCAATGTCTTAACCCAAATTATCACCATGGCAATCACAAAAATCCTTGGCTTCAACTTAGATCAGCATATTGAGATTAACTTAGCCAATTTTCACTCTATGCAGACTGAACTGCACACCATCATCGTCCTTACCCTTATGATAGCTGCTCTAGAAGCTACAGCTTACTTTTTCATTACTGAGAGAATATTAAGCAAGCGGTTGAATTTAGAATAGGGAACAAAGTATAGAACAAAGGCGAAAACCAATGAACCCAGAGCGTCCAAGATAATATCTAGCATTGTATCATCGATTTCTACCCCTTGGTAGAAGGTGCCAAAGATACTATCCATTGTGTATTCATAGATTTCCCACACTCCACCGGCAGCTACTGAGAATGAAAAAGCAAATAAAGCGGCAAGGATACGGCTGTGTTGAGTGTCTTCCTTGAGGTTAGGACAGAGGTATATCATTAATAAAAAACCCATATGAGCAAAGATAAATCCAGAAGACCCGTGGAGCATTTTATCCCACCACCAAAACCAGATATAGAAGTGGTTGGCAGTACCGAGAAACATCGAAGCATAGAAAAAGAGTATCAGGACCGTAAGAAACCCCTGGGGAATGACCAGCTTGTATTTTCTCTCCAAAAGAAAAGGAATAGACATGAAAAAGATGGTGAGTAGGCACATCCCTGTAGATAACCAGTTAGAACTCATAAGATGGATAATGAACAAGGGGATAATTGAGATGCATAGTAGGATATAAAGGCGAAAGATGAAAGAGGTTTTTCTGTTCATTTTATACTCCTCAAGTTTGAAGTTCTTGATAATACACCCTATGTTGTCTATAATTTCCTTAGAAGAGGATTTTAATTCTAAACTAGAAGCAGGAGTATGAATTCCTGCTTTTGCTTTTTATGAGTACAGCTTATTTTGGTGATTAGAATATCTTTTTGAGTTCAAACTAATGTTATAGGAGAATCCGCAGAAGGGAGCTAATCTATGGATCAGGTTTTAATCAAGACCCATCAATTAACTAAGCGCTATGGGGATGTCCCCGTGGTTAACAGCCTTAATCTCGAGGTTAAGGGAGGAGAAATATTTGGCTTTCTTGGCCCGAACGGCGCAGGAAAAACCACGACTATCAAAATGCTGACCGGTCTGATGGAGCCCAGTGCGGGAGAAGCCTTTATCTGTGGTTATGATCTCAGCAAGCAGTCAACTCAAGCAAAAGCCATGATGGCCTATGTCCCAGATCAACCTAAACTCTATGGCAAGCTCTCCGCGTGGGAATTTCTACAATTGATGGGCGCCCTTTATCGAATACCAAAAGACGTTACTCGGAAAAGAGCTGAACAACTCATGGAGATGTTTGGCCTGTATCAACGAGCGGACGAACTCTTAGAAGGATACTCACATGGTATGCGCCAGAAAGTCGTACTGGCTTCGGCCCTTATTCACCAACCTAAGGTAATACTCATGGATGAACCGACGGTGGGGCTTGATCCAGCGAGCGCAAGACTTCTAAAGGATGTCTTACAAGAACTCGCCAAGCAAGGAGTAGCAATCTTTATCTCCACACATATCCTGGAAATCGCAGAACGAATGTGCCATCGGGTAGGTATTCTTAAAGCGGGACAACTTATTGCCCAAGGAAGCCCTGAGGAATTGCGCCAAAAGGTCGGCCACGGTGGCGAGAGCCTCGAAGATATTTTCCTGGAACTCACAGGTGGCCAAGAAAATGACGAACTACTCAAAAGCTTGGAGGGGGATCGCCAGTGAGAATTATTTTACCCCCGCCCTTAGAAACACAGCCTGCTGAGCAATCCTTCGGTCAAGATTTTATGCTCCTCTTAAAAAACCAGCTTCGCGTGTCCTGGAACAAATTTCGGCACCGTGCCAAGACCACCCTCCTTGTGGGACTGTTGATTGGTCTGGGTATAGTTATCTTTATTTCTTCTTTAGGTTACCTTGCTTACGGGGCTTTGGACTCAATGTCTTATGATTCCCTTCAGGGTTTTCTTTCCTTGCTCTTTATGGGAGGATTAGTAACCCAGATCTTCTTTGGGATTACAGCAGCCTTTGCGGCACTCTATATGTCGGAGGATCTCGAACTGCTTTTTATGGCACCCGTTTCCCTCAAAGCTGTTTTTGCGGTAAAGTCTCTGACCGTCATCGGTAGCAATTTTGTTGCGGCTGCTTTCTTCGTGTTTTTACCGGGAGTGTTTTATGGTCTTTTTTTTCAGGCTGGGATTGCCTTTTATGTCCTAGTTCTACTGGTGACTCTGGGACTATTAGCATTGGGAACAGCTATTGCTCAGCTTCTCAATATGCTGGTCATGCGCCTTGTCCCGCCCCATCGCAGTAGGGAAGCCGTTGGCTTCATTGGTGCTCTAGCGGGAATTGTCATTGCTCTATTTTTTCAGATTCCTAATATGCTCATGAATCAGGATGAAAAAGTCGATATGTCGGTTTGGATTACAGGCAATCAAGAGCTCTTGGAGGTTATGAATTTCTTTCCTTGGGGTTGGGGGGCCCAAGCTTTAGTGGCAGGGATTTCCGGAGAATTTTTAAGTGGTTTAGGGTGGAGTTTTTTGATTTTCTTTGTGGGAGTCTTCCTCTACATGCTAGCCTTTAACTTTGTGGAACGGGGTTTCCGTAGAGGATTCATCTCCCTCAGTCAAGGAGAGGGAGGACGACGAAGGACTAAGCGTCGAAAAATGAGCTCGATTACCACGGCCTCAGACTCATCTGAATCAAAGCATTCCCCTCTTGAAAGCTTTTTGACTCGTGATGAAGTAACGACGAGGAAGGCCTCCTTATGGAACGGGGCTTGGTCTGTCGCCAAGAAAGACTTGCTTTACTTAAAACGGGATACTCGAGAGTGGTTTGGTTATCTGACCCCTTTGATTATTATGGCCTTCTTCATCGGACAGTACCTCTTTGCAGCCACTCCTGGCTCGGAGGGCTCTCTGATTACAATCTTCATCATGTATACCATTATGTTTAGCGGAAACATGGCCCTCCAATCCTTTGGCCGAGAAGGGGAATCCGATTGGCTTTTGAACAGCGTCCCTTTGGGGGGGTGGCCTGTGGTTTGGGGGAAATTGCTGGCGGCAGTTCTGCCCACGTTAGTTCTGATGGAAGCCTTATTGGTCGGAACAGCAGTGGCTATCAATCTAAGTACCACTATGATTCTAGCCTTGGCTATCGGGGCAATCTTCCTCTCCTTTGGTTCCAGCTCCATCGGGCTGTTTTACTCCATCAATAACTGCCGATTTAATCCGGATAGTCCGCAGCAGCGGATTTCACCCGGTGGTTCGTTGTTTATGTATCTGGTGAACACTTTGTTTGTTCTCTTATTGTCCATAGGACTTCTCTATTTGTTCCGTCCTGATGAGCTGGTGGTGATCCTCCAAGGACTTCCTCCATTTACCTATGAAGGGGGATTCTGGTCAGCCCTCCTTTACGGCCTTTACCTTCTCAGTCGCCCCTTGCTTTGGGACACTTGGGCTCGGGTGCTCATAGGGGCTCCGGTTACCTTAATAGTATGGGCAACCGTATTTTTTGGATTTATGGCTGCAACCGTGGGACAAAGCCGCAAAGGCTTCCGAGTAGAGATTATTACAAGTAAGAAGAAAAAGAAAAAGTAGAGGCGTTGCGTTAAGGCATCTCTTTTTCAGATTGAAGGGTAGGAGATAAGAGTGACCTATGAACCCCATCACATTCTTCAGAATCAAGAACATCTGGAGCAATTACTGAAGCTAGAGAAACTTAACCTTCTCTACTTCAGCTCTTCTAGTTGCAACGTATGCCATGTCTTTATATCTAAGGTGTTGAAATTAGCTAAGGAATATAATATACCTGTGGTAGAAATCGATATTCAGAAACATAGGGAAGTGGCCGGACAAACCTTGGTCTTTACTGTGCCTACTCTCCTGGTTATGCACGAGGGAAAGGAAGTGCTCAGAGAGAGTCGTTTTATCGACCTCCAAAATGTCGCCCGCTTGATTGAACAAGTCATAGCGTAATGGAAATCCTTGAGTATAGATTGAGAGGAAATGGAGGCAAAGTATTTTGACTAAAAATGAAGGGTTTTTAAAAGTAATATAGAATAGTAAATAATATAAACTAGGTCATCCTATCAAAAATATAATTGAATAAATTTGAAGGAGGGTCACTAATGAAAAAATTATTTAAGTGTACAGTCTGCGGTTTTATCGGCGAAGGTGAATCAGCACCAGAGAAATGTCCTAAATGCGGTGCTCCCGCTGAGAAGTTTGAAGAACTTTCTAGCGAAGCAGCTGCGAAGGTTTACCGTTCTGACAAGACTAACGTGATCCACATGGAAGTTATCGCGTTAGCTGATAAGATTATTAAGCTTAGCCTAGAAGGAATCGAGGATGACTTGGATCCTAACTGTGTCATAACCTTCGAGAAAGCTATCGATGAAGCTTGGACTATGAAACAAAGATGTAAAGCCGAGTTAGCTGGACATATGAAAGTGGGTAAATGGTAATCTGTTGAATTAAAGCTACAGGGCTTAGACGTGAAGCTATAAACTCACGGCTAAGCCTTTTATTATGTTTAGTTTTATTATGATCAGATAATATAATCTCTGTCAGTCTGAGTGTGTTCATTAGATTCTAGCATTTAATGGGTGACTGCTATATAATGAAGACAAGATTATTTGAAATTTGGGAAAGATAGAATTGCTTGAACGTTCTTGATAGACTAAAGAAATAGAGGTGAAGGATAATGATAACCTTTGGAATGATTACCCCAGTGGTAGCGGTTATTGTTCTGATTATTGCTCTCCTTATTTTTGGCCCAGGAAAGCTTCCCGAAGTCGGAAAGTCGTTGAGTAAGGGTGTTAAGAATTTTAAAAGGGAAATGAATACTGTTGATGCCGAGATTATCAGTGAGGAAAAGAATGTAAACCCGAAGGAAGAAAAGAAAGAAGATTAGACCTGAAGGTGGAGGCTCCTGCAGGGGGTATGTCATGAGAAAGTAAAGGCTTGCGAATTTATAAGTGGATTCGTAAGCCTTTTTGGCTTGTTAACTGATCATTCGTTGTCCAATTCTTGACTTGATGAGTTGCAGGAGTTTAAAGAGTTGATTTCTATAGACCTATGTATTATCGTTATAAGAAAATAATTTTGAATATTTGACGGAAATCTCATTAAGTAATGGAAGTCCATGGGGGTGCGTATGGAGTCTATATACAATAACGTCTGTTCATCGGATTGCCGAGCTTCATGTCGGATCAAGACTAAGGTCCAAAATGGCCGAATTGTTAGCATTCAGGGAGATCCTATTGATGAATATACCTTAGGCTCTTTATGTGCTAAAGGGTACGCTCATTTACAACGGATCTATACCCCGGACAGAATCACTTACCCGATGAAACAAGTGGGTAAAGGTACCGGAAACGCGAATTTCCTGGGATCAAGCACTGCATGAAATAGCCGAGAAGCTAATTGACATTCAGAACAAGTATAACTCTATGCTTCCTGTTTGCCTTAATAAATACCTAGGGACTATGGGCTTGCTCTCCAGAAGCATCGAAGGCTTTTTTAACAGTATCGGTTATATTACCTTGATGACGGGTTCTCCCTGCGTAGCTACTGGGATAGATGCGTTGGATTTGAGCTTCGGATCATGTAAAAAGCCAGTTCCTGAAGATATGATTGAGGCTCGCTTAATTCTTGTCTGGGGGGGGAATCCAGCCTGGACAACCCATCATCAGATGCGCCTAGTTTTTGAGGCTAGGGAAAAAGGCGCTATTTTAGTGGTCATTGATCCGATTTTATCGGCTACGGCGGCAAGGAGTGATCTATACGTTCAAATCAAACCAGGGACCAATTTGGACCTGGCTCTAGGTATCGCCAAGGTTTTATATGAAGAAAATTTAGTGGATGCAGATTTTCTGAGTCATTATACGAAGGGTTGGCCTGAATTTCAAGCCACATTAGAAAAGGTAAATTTAGCAGATGTTGCTGTAGCGACAGAAATCCCCGTACATGAGATTAGGAATCTAGCCCACTTGATTGGTAACACTAAGCCAATGACCATTTGGTTAGGAGCCGGAGTACAGCATACCGCTATGGGGGGACAAAGTTTCCGAGTAATTTCTGCTTTAGTAGCTATGACTGGAAATATTGGTATACCCGGTGGAAATATTCATTATGCTACTTTTGATTCCTGGGATTTCGCTGGGGAATTTACGTCGCTTAAGCCCCCTGAAGATAGATGTGGTATTCCAGATGCTCAAGGGCAGCATCAACATCGCTATGTAGGAACAGGAAGATTTGCAGAACTTATGTCAATGGATCCCCCAATCGACCTGCTTTGGGTGGCTTCTCACAATCCGGTTGCCCAAGCTCCCGATTCAGGAGCCGTTAAGAGAGCATTAAAGTCCATACAGACTGTTGTCGTTGCTGACAAGTTTCTTACCCCTACGGCTCAATACGCTGATTACTTCTTACCGGTGGCATCCCATTATGAATACGAGGATGTTGTTATATCATACTGGCATTATGGTGCTGCCATTAATCAAAGAGCGATTGCTCCCTTGGGTGAAAGTAAATCTGACTTCGAGATTATGCGTGAACTAGCGATTGTATTAAACAAGCTTGCGCCGGGATTCAGTACCTTTCCCGTGGAACGGGAGGCTGTAGAATGGCTTGATATGGAGATGAAGCCTCAATATCCTAAATTAGGGATATCCGACTATCGCGACTTGATGGAACAATACCGGCGGGTTGATTTGCCCAAAGTACCTTGGCAAGACAAGGTTTTTTTGACTCGGTCCGGGAAATATGAATTCCTTACGGAACCCGCCTTAACCCATGAGATCTCTTCCTTTGCTCAGGATATCGAGGAAGGTCAAGAAGGTAAAGACTACCCTTTTCGGTTATTGCGCATTCGTAGTTACGCGACCCTTAACTCGCAGTTCAGGAATCTTGTGGGTATGGAGGGAGTCTCCGAAAAGACAAAGGTTTTGCTTAATCCAGAGACGGCTCTATTGAAGGATATCGAGGAAGGGGTAAAGGTTAGGGTGTATAACCAGTTAGGTCAAATCGTATTACCTGTGAGTCTGTCTGAGAGTATTCCACCCGATGTTGTATCGGTATATATCGGTTGTGACTCAAAGCATGATATTGAATTAAATAACATTATTGCTTTAATTGATACCGATTTGGGAGAGAGCTGTTCTGATGCTAAAGGGTTAGCCTTTAACAATACGTATGTGAATTTAGCGAGGGTGTGAGAAAATGGCTCGAACACAAAGAGGATTCCTTTTTGATCCCAATCGCTGCTTAGGGTGCCGGACCTGTGTCATGGCCTGCGCTACTGGGAACAATTTGCCACCTGGTATCTATTTGCGCAACGTTGAGCTGCAAGAATTTCAAAAAGGGGCTCAGGTTATAAAATACTACCTTTCTACTTCGTGCAATCATTGCGCCAATCCGGAGTGTTTCCGCCTTTGTCCGGAGCAAGCCTACCGAAAACGACATGATGGCGTAGTGTTATTTGACCAAACAAAATGTACAGGTTGTGGAACTTGCACACGAGGCTGTCCGTTTGAAGCACCAGTCGTCAATCCAGCCACGGGAAGAGTAATCAAATGTGATTTGTGTTATGAAAAATTGGACGAAGGAGAAACGCCTTTTTGTGTATCCTCGTGTCCAGTACAGGCATTAACCCTAATAGATTTAAGCGATACCAATTCAAAGACTGCGGATATCGTGCGGAGGTTGCCAGGGGTTGTAAAGATCCAACTCACGCGACCCTCGATTCGCTACGTTGCACTGAAGATAGGAAAGCAGATCTTGCGACATCCAAGAAGGAAAGGGGATGGGTATGGAAACGAGGATGAATTACAGTGAGCTCTTTGTCCGCTCAATGAAGGATTTGGCCCAAGGCCAAGATATTCCTCACATTGCGGCGAGGCTTGCTCAAGAGATAGGCAAAGCCATCATTATTACTGATTCTGTTAATCGTGTCTTGGTACTTCACGATCCACGAGGAACCGGGGTGAGTGTTGGGGAATTCTTCCCACTTCGCCTTGGAAATGGCGATGATATAGAAGCTGATTTCTTTACTGAAGTGAACCAGTTTAACGAGGGTCTATGGGAAACACAAAAGGGAGTACTCCATTATGTCTATTATGCGATTAAAGTGCCCGGTAAACTTTTTGGCCATTGTATCGTTCTCTGTGCGAACCAGGATTTACAGCCTGGCCAAAGGGTTCTTATCCAGCAAGTGTCGTTGACACTGCTACTGGCTTTAAAAGAGGCCTCAATCAGGGAGACTGAGCGGGGTTGGCTTCTGGATGAGTTTATATACGATGTCCTGTATAATAACTATCATTCTAAAATTGCACTTTATGAAAAGGCCCAGCGTTTGCATTGGAATATCGAGGGACCTTTTGCAATTATTGTCCTAGAATCTCCCACGGATAAGCTTCTCAAGGTCAGGCGGCTAGGACCGTCCCGGTTCAATTCCTTCCCACCGATCTACACGGTTATCAATGAAAATGCCGTTGTTATCCTCTCCCTGACCAACTTACCAAACCTTCAGATTAAGGGAGCCATAAACCAGTTTATTACTGAACTTTTAGGTAACCTGTCATTTTGCAGCATAAAAGATGTTCACATGGGTGTGGGTTCTACAGCAGTTGCCTTAACCGATTTACATCAACGTTTTCAGGAAGCAAAGATTGCCCTAGAACTCGGTAAAGTGTTCGGATCGGGTAACATAAGCCACTTTGATGAGATGGGATTTCTGAAATTCATTTTTACGGCGCCAGCCCAAGAGCTCCAAGAGTTCGCACAACGAACTCTTGGTGAAATCATAGCTTATGATTTGGAGATGGAAACGGCTTTACTGAGCACACTACGAACCCATATTGATCAAAAATGTCAAATTTCCAATACTTCCAAGGTTCTCTATGTTCACGAAAATACTTTGCGCAACAGAATTAAAAAAATCGAACAAATGCTCCGTCTCGATCTTAACCGAGTGGACCACCTTGTCAATATCTATATTGCCCTGCAAATTCTGAATATGGAGTACGATGAAATGTAAATAGCTTCTCCCCAAATTAATAATTTTTTCCATGGAGTTTTCTACAAAGAGGACTCCTTTTTCTTGTGGAAAGTTCCACAGGCTTATGACTAGAAAAAGAGAATATATAAATAGTTGAAATAACAACTATTTTATCGAAAGATGGTGGTTTGAGTCGTTTGAACGAAGGATGATTGCTCGAATAATCATCTAGCTAATGTCCAAAAATTATGGGGGTGAACTAATGGGCTTTTCACGTAGACAATTTTTAGGCGGGGGTCTGGCGCTCGGCGGCGCTCTTGCAACTGGAGCACCCGCGTCCATCCTACGGGGTTTAGGTATAGCAAAGGAAGTTAACGCAGCCCCGGTAAATGACCAAGAAAAAATCAGTTATAGTTGCTGTAACCCGGAATGTAACAACTGTTCCTTACAAGTTCATGTTCGCAATGGTAAGCTTGTCAGAATTTCTCCGAATCCCAATTATTACACCAGACCCTGCTTGCGTGGTCGTTCCCGCTTACAGTGGAATTACCATCCGGATCGGCTCAAGTATCCGTTCAAAAGGGTCGGGGAGCGCGGCGAAGGAAAATGGGAGCGCATTTCTTGGGAAGAGGCGTTAGATACAATCGCCACTAAGTTGGGACAAATCCGCGATGAGTCCGGTCCTGAATCAGTCTGGTTTACAGCTGGGGCAGTAATGTCAGTTTTGCCGAATTCCATGCAAAGAAGATTTGCTAATGCTTTTGGTAAAGGTGTAATGACCGGCGGAATAGGTTCCCTATGCTGTGCGGCTCAAGGTGAAGCCTCAACAGCTACCCAAGGTTATCGTACCGCCGGAATTGAAGAGAAGGCATATAGTAAACTACTCATTGCTTGGGGTCATAACCCGGCCGTTACCTATATTCCGCACTCACGCATAATGGCTGATGCATTGGATAAAGGCTGTCGTTTGATTACAATCGACCCACGCTTCAGTGAGACTGCCTCTAAGGCTGATAAATGGATCTCCATTAAACCCGGTACCGATACAGCAATGGCTATGGCCATGATTAGAATCATCATCGAAGAGAATCTTTACGACGAAAAATTTGCCTTAGGCAGAAGTAATTTACCCTTTTTGGTTAACGAAGCAACCGGTAAATTATTACGCCAAGACGATGTCGTTGCCGGTGGTGACCATGAGGCCTTTGTGGTCTGGGATCAGTCGACTAATGGACCTGCTCTTCCCAATGAGGCAGTAGCTCCTGTCCTCGAGGGAACATTTAAAATCGGTGATCTAACTGTGCGCACAGTATTTGCACGCTTGAGAGAAAGAGTTGCGAAATTTACCCCCGAATACGCCAGTGAGATCACAGGTGTACCGGCCGAGGATATCAGCGAAGTTGCTTACACTTATGCAACTGTTAAACCGGCTATGATCGATAGCGGCATGTCCGGTGCCCAACGCACAAGTAGCGGCGCCTATTTCGTCCAGTCGCTCTTAAACCTTGCTGGCTTGACCGGAAATATTGGATTACTGGGTGGCGGTGTTAACGATACCGGTGGTTTCTCACATGGTACTAATGTGGCCATAAATGCACCCTTTAAGGCTGATAATAAGGGAGTAATCCCGGCTACCAAGGTTGGGGAATATTTGAGCGAGGGTAAGCCTTATCCGATCAGAGCGATTTATTGGCAAGGTAAGGGTATGGGACAGCTGCCGAATACCAATAAGGTTGTTGAAGGCTTTAAGAAGATGGATTTCATTGTAGTGCAAGAGCATTTCTTTGGTGATGCCGCATCTTTGGCTGATATCGTCTTACCGGTAGCGACTTTGTTTGAACGCTATGATGTAATGTGTAACTCCCGCTCCTTCTACTATCATCTCATGGATAAAGCCATCGAGCCCTTCATGGAAGCTCAATCCGATGGTTGGATCTATACCGAATTAGCAAAACGTTTGGGCTTTGGTGAATACTTCGACAAGACTGAAGAAGAATGGATCGATGTTGTTTTGGAACAAACCGGACTAACCGTCGAGAGCTTGCGTAAGAGTGGTCCGGTTTATCAATGGAGCGATCCAAAATTGAATAAGTACGGCGTAAAGTGGGATAAAAAACCCTTCACCTTCTTTGTTGACACACCCTTCAAAACGGCTTCCGGGCGTTTTGAGTTCCACGCATCACGCTGGGAAGATAAAGGATTCGAACCGCTTGTCAATTATTTCCCACCTGAGGAATCAAAAGAGACTGCACCTGAGCTGTACGAGAAATACCCGTTAAGCCTAGTAGCTAATAAAATTCGGACCAAGGTCCACAGCACTTACGCAATCATGCCGTGGCTTTCGGAGATTTATCCGAAGGGATGGGTTACTATGAGTACAGTGGATGCCGAAGCCAGAGGAATCAAGGATGGCGATATGGTAGAAGTATTTAACGATCGCGGTTCTGTTAAAGTAACTGCCCACGTGGGTAATGGAATTCGTCCTGGGGTTGTATCGATGCCTAACGGTTGGTGGATGCAACAGGGCTATTGCTCTAGTGTCCTGAGTAATGACTATACTCATCCCCAAGCGTATGGGCACGCCCTTAATTCAACCTTAGTCCAGGTTAAGGGGGTATAAAGATGAGTGTGAAATTAGGAATGTTAATTGACCAAGATCGTTGCATTGGTTGCTGGACTTGTTCGGTTATCTGTAAGATGGAGAACAATATTGGTTTAGGGAACTGGTGGAACCGCATCCTCAGTAACGGTACAGATGAATACGGAACCACTCCGGCCACGGGTTTAGACGGACAACCCACACTATACTACCAGCCCACCGCTTGTATGCACTGTGAAAATGCACCTTGTGTACGTGCTTGTCCTACCGGGGCCACCTATAAGGATGAAAATGGGATTACCAGACAAGACTATAAGAAGTGTATTGGTTGCCGGACCTGTATGGCTGCTTGCCCATATAACGCTCGTGTCTTTAACTGGGGAACGCCAGAGCACGTACCAGCTTTTGATGATGATCACATTGGCGATGCGCGTGTTCCCAGTCGTCCAAAGGGCGTAGTCGAAAAATGCACTTTCTGTCAGGAGAAAGTAGCCCAAGGGGAAAGTCCTGCTTGTGTTACCGGTTGCACAGCAAATGCCCGTGTATTCGGTGATTTAAATGACCCAAATAGTGAAATTTCCCGGTTGATTAGGGAGCGTGGTGCTAAGCCTTTATTGGAGGATATAGGCACTAAGCCTAGTGTTTACTATGTGCCACCGCGCCGTAAACTCAAAAAGCCTGCTTTTGAAGGGAGCGGTTACTATGGTGAATAATGAATCCAACACCCGACGTACTTTGATGGCTGTTTTGGCCGGATTAGCGTTAATCGGCGGAGGCTTTTATGTCAATCAGCTAATAAACGGCCTGCAAGTTACCGGTATGAATAACTCTGTATCCTGGGGACTTTATATCGTTACTTTCGCTTTTCTCGTGGGCTTGAGCGCGGGTGGATTGATTATCTCTTCCTCCGCTTATGTTCTTAAGATCGAAAGATTGAAAAGTGTTGCCCCTATTGGTGTTGTCGTTGCCGTTGCTTGTATCATCGGGGCGGCTGCCATGATTATGGCTGACGTTGGACATCCGGAACGTGTATTAAATATCGTTTTCGGTGGGCGCTTTACTTCCCCGATTGCTTGGGACTTCCTAGTGATCAGTATCTATTTATTAGTTGGTCTTTATGAGTGCTGGATCTTCTTCAGTAATAAATGGAAAGGGGAAAGCGAAGAAAAGCGCGAGCATAAATTAGCGAAAGCAGCTATCTTCTCTTTGCCGATTGCCTTATTGGTACACTCTATTACAGCTTGGATCTTTGGTCTGCAAGTAGGTAAACCTTATTGGGATACTGCTTTGATGGCTCCCATCTTTATCTCATCCGCTGTAGTATCCGGTGTAGGGCTGTTATTACTTGTAGCTCATTTCGGCAGAAAAGTAGGTATTCCTGGCCTCGATAAAGAAAACTTAGGCACTTTGGCCAAGGTTCTTGTCGGCTTTATTTTCCTTGACCTATTTCTATTGTTTTGTGACCTTTTCACCTTGGTCTATTCTGGTGGAACAGTCCAAGCAGAAGCAGCTTTATTGATCTTGACTGGTAAATTTGCTCCGTTACTTTGGTTTGAGTTGATTGTGGGCATGGTGGTCCCCTTGTTCATCCTGGGTAATAAGTCGACAAATCGCTCAACAGGTTGGCTCGCTATAGCCGGTTTACTAGTTATGGTAGCTGTTTTCCTTAAGCGTATCAACATCATCTTACCGGGCTTCTTGGTTGAAAACATTAGTTTTGCACCTGGTGTATCAACCGGACGTTTTGTTGAAAGCACAGGGAATTTCTTTGAAGCCGGTCAAACTTCTTTTTCGTTGATTCCTTCCTATGTTCCAACCTTTAGCGAGATCGCCATTACTGTAGGGGTGCTCTCTTTGGTCGCTTTTATAATCGTCTATGGCACCGGTCTTGTCAGAAATATGGGAGCACAAACCGATGTGAATGCAGGTAATGCTGCTAGTCGTAAAGTTGTCGGTGGAAAGAATCTCACCAGTGGTGTTGCGAAATGATGAACCGCCAACATTGTGCTGATCAAGAGTTTGCGCGGACGATACTGTATCAGTTTTTAGCGATGACCTTTTACGAACCAGCGGATAATTTCCTGGTGGAACTTGAACAAGAGGACAGTAAGAAGGATCTGCTTGAGGCTAGCCGGTTGCTTCTGGAGGTAAAGGGCGTAGAGCTAATGCAAGAAATACTTCATACATTAGACGGTGTAAACAACGCCGGAAAATTAGGTCACCAGGATCTAAAAGCTGAGTATACTCGTCTGTTCCTCGGTCCCATGTCACCCGCGTGTCCTCCGTATGAATCGTATTTTGATACAAATCGACCCCAAGAATTCCAAGGCACCTTGATGGGGCCTTCTTCTGAGGCTATGGAAATAGCCCTTGCTGAAGAAGGTTTAGAGTTAACCCTTGATTATGCTGAACTTAGTGACCATGTAGCAATTGAGTTGGAATTCATGTACTATTTGCTATCACGGGCGTATGCTGAGGAAAAAGATTCGGATGTTTACTTGAAAAAGGCAAATGCTTTCTTTATGGAACACCTTTTTCCATGGCTGCCCAAGTTTGGTGCTAAATTATCCAAAGAGTCTCGACATCCATTTTACAAGGGTATTGGACTACTACTCGAGTCAACAGTCAAGATTGATTTAGGCTCCGTGGTGAATCAAAAGCACTAAGACAACCCTTACTAGTTAGTTGTAAAAAACCCGCGGCTTCGTGTCGCGGGTTGCTTATAATTTGAATGACCGATCTACAGGATAAGAAAGGAGTTTTGGAATTGAGAAGAATTATATCAGGAAAGATAATTCTATCGTTATTCATTGTTTTACTAATTTCACTTGGTCTTACAGGGTGTGGAAATGCTTCGACAACTGCCCCGGATAATAAATCGCAATCTCAGATCCAAACCACACCACCTTCTTCTGAGTCTGTTCCAGACCCAACGTCATCTCCCTCACCAGAACCAAACCCAAACTCTTCTGCACCAACAACTTCTATCACAACCCCGACCGACTCGCTGTCAAAATATGAACCGGTCTGACTTAATTAGATCTATCCTGTAAAGGAAATAGCTCCGGGTGAGCTATGTCAATTATGCAAGTCGACATTGATAAGGTGATAGGAAAATGTGCCCATTGCTTTGCAATAATTACGAATGTTATATTTAAGTGACCATCATAAGGAACCGAAACATTGAAACTAGAGATATATGTTTGAGAAGGAGATACAGAAGATGGAATCAAATAAAACATGCGTATTTTGCAATAAAGGTGGGCAACTAATACACAGCACAGATCAAAATTGTGATGTTCACAGCCAGTGCATTGTGTCTAATTTAGGTAAAGATAACCAGGTTGCCATCGCAATCGCCAAGGAATTTGACATGATTCCGAATTACAGCCAGTGTGGATCGGGCTGTGAAAATTGTAAAGACCGCTGGTGCGGGCGATAAAGGCTTAAATGATAAGGCTTAGAGGTATACCAATGTGGTATGTTCCTAAGCCTTTTATTGTAATGATTTTCTATAATGTGAATGCTTTTCAGGAAATGATGGACACAGATAAATACAAAAAAGGATTGAAGAAGTGAGAGTTTTGTTATATGATAAAAGTGAAAGAAATTACAATAACAAGCTGCCCGTACAAAACGTATTCTAAGGAGGTAGTGTTATGTCAGATTGTTGCCAAACCTTAGCTAACATTAGTCAAAAATACGCTTCATTAAATAAAAACAGCGGAATTAGAGAACTCTGCGAACGTGAAAAAGAAAATTATGAGGAAATATATGCGGAACTCATCAGGAAATATATAGAGAAGGCTGGCGAGATTGCGAATGATATTAGTGGAATACAGATTATCAATAAATTCACAACAAATAATGATGTCTGTGTTTACCCAGGGGGGCTCGTCAATGTTAGTTTGGAATATCTAGCGAAGTTATTAACGTTTGCAGATACAGCAGGTTATGAATGGGAAGTAGACTTCGTGGAGAATAATAATACGCACTTCAGAAATTTATACAATTGCATCGTCAAGGTCAAATGTAGTAAGGAAGAATTCGTAGATATGGCTGTTGGAAAGGGATTTAGATGCGCTTAACATGAAAAGACGATGTTTTGATAGTCCGACGTGTGGAAAGCTTGTGAGAAAAGTTCACAGGTGGATATGATATGTTGTTACCTTAAACGGGCAGTCGAGACTGAATTTATTTATTAGAAACACTTTTAAAGCCGTCCGTGGGACGGCTTTTTCTAATATTATGAGTAATGTCACCCTTTCAGGGCAACATTAATGAGAGTTTTATGTTGAGCCCGACAATCAAAGGAGTGACAATTATGAGTGAAACAAAGATCCCAAAACCCACCTTTCCAGCCCAGCATCAAGATCAGCAACCTGGTATTGAAACACTTATGAATCCTAGCCCCATTTTTGAAAATCTGAACTATCGTCCCAGTGGCAAACTGCAAGGGAAAGTTGCTCTCATCAGTGGTGGAGACAGCGGAATCGGCAGAGCAGTTTCTTTGCTCTATGCCAAAGAAGGTGCGGATGTTGTTATTGTATATCTTGATGAACATGGAGATGCACAGGCGACAAAAGAAAGAATTGAACAGCTCAGTCGACGCTGTCTGTTGATAGCAGGGGATATCGGAAATGAAGGTTTCTGTCACCAGGCTGTACAGAGAACACTAGAAACCTTTGGCAGTTTGGATATTCTCGTAAATAATGCGGCGGAACAGCATCCCCAGAATTCACTTCTGGATATTACTGCACAACAAATAGAGCAGACGTTCCGCACCAATATCTTTGGCATGTTGTATCTAACCAAGGCAGCCCTTCCTCATCTTAAGTATGGTTCTGTGATTATCAATACAGCTTCGATTACTGCGTATAAAGGTGATGCTAAGCTTATCGATTATTCCGCATCCAAAGGAGCAGTAGTAGCATTCACCCGTTCTCTATCAGAATCACTAATCAAACAGGGAATACGAGTCAATGGAGTTGCCCCTGGTCCCATCTGGACGCCGTTGATTCCTGCTTCTTTTGATGCCAACGAAGTCTCAACCTTCGGCAGCACTACCCCTATGCAACGAGCTGGCCAACCCGTAGAAGTAGCACCTGCCTATTTGTTCTTAGCTTGCGAGGGTTCTGCGTATGTATCGGGGCAGATCCTTCATGTTAATGGGGGAACAGTAGTTAATGGTTAGTGGATTGCCATTCAAAAAAGGCTTAGGGTACAACCCTAAGCCTTTTTACATTCCATCAGATTCTGTCCAAGTTCTTTGCCAGAAATTTAGTTAGTTTATTTTTATACTCTTCATAAACTTCGGGGTTTTTGTTAGACAATTGTCCTAGCTCCCATACAAGATCTTTAAAGGTTTTATCTAAACTTTCATAGAGAAAGGCAACCTTATTCGCTGAGGTCTTGAAGTAGGCTTCAGTAAGGTTCTTTGTCATTCGTTGGACATGCTCGTAAGATGAACTTTTCTTGACCGAGTTTAACTCGGAGCTAAGCTTCCCCACCTTGGTCTCAATCCCTATTTGGTACTTTCTTAATTCCTCTGCTTTCCTCCTTAAGCCATCCCGCTCTGAGGTCAGCTGGGTTACTTTGTTTACCTGGTCATCGAGTGCTATCTGAAGATCTGTTTTTTCTTGAAGGACTTGATTCCGTTCTTCTAGGGCATGACTTCGCTCTTGAACGACCTTTTGCAGCTCACGGCTGGACATACTTTCCACATCTATCTCCGCTATCAGTTGGGTTCGCTCTTCTTCAGAGATTCCTAATAGGATGAGCGCCTGAGTATAATTTAAATTCGGCATGTTGGTGGTGTCAAGGGAATTTGGCTGTTGAGACAAGTTCTCTCCATAGGCTTCGAAGAGGCCCATCAATCTTTGTGCTGTTCTTTCAGAGTAATTTACTGACTCACTCAACCACTTCAGCCATTCCCCATACTGAAGCATATTTTTAGCTTCACTCAGACGACTACCTATCTCAATAGCACTGACAAGAAGGATTTTCCCCGTCTGATTTCTAATTGAATTGATTTCAGCCGCTACTACAAGCGGGGTGCGTTCTGTGATTATGCTCATAAACATGCTGATCCTTTCTATAGCTTTTATCCCCAGGATATGCAGATGATGACAAAAGTGATAATCTCATTTATAGGGCATGTCTAACAATCCGACAGCGCTGTCGGATTGTTAGACATGCCAGTTACCTCCAGACCGGATCGATATAATTTATGCTATACTATTGGTACACACATTTTTCTTTATTGGAGGACTGGGAATGAGTAAAGTGGATATTAAAGGAATAATATATCAACAGAAACTATCAAATACTGAATTATCCAATGAAGCGTCACAGATTGGAAAGGTTATGGCATATAGTGAAGGTGAAGTAAAAGTCGTGGAAAAGAGATATCATGCAAGAGAACTTTTTCATGAAGTTTTAAGTGGTTTAAGTCTTGATCAATTTAACAAGGGGGTTCTAGAGCTTGAAGCACGGGGGATTGTTAAGCTTGAAAGATTACCAGGTACAGAACCCTTTCAATTTGCGTATGTAAGACCTACATTCATGCTTTTCTTCATCTTTGAGAAGGAATTGAGATTTGATCCTACGCTTGATGCTGAAAAGGTACTTGAAATAATTGAAGAAGTGAATTTTATAGATGGTCTCAAACTAGAAAAACAATCCGGGTTGACAGTTACTAGAATAAACCGCGCAGTTGAAGCACTTGAAAACTACATGCTCGTTAAAACCTACCAGTGTGAGGGTACAGAGCCCTTTACCTTTGCTTTTGCTGAGTATTTAAAACCTTAAGGTGTCATGCTCGCAAGTAAATCAATAAGTTGAATACGGTCAGCACAAGAGTCTTTTATAGACATAGAGATATTACTGAAGGACTTCAACACTGACTTATGAGAATGTGGGGAGAAATAATGAATTTACTTGGAAATATCATTTGGCTGGTTTTTGGCGGAATTCTTGCAGCTATTGCCTGGTTTCTAGCAGGTCTGATTTTGTGCATAACCGTGATCGGGATACCCTTTGGGCTCCAATGCTTTAAGATAGCTCAGTTTGTATTGTGGCCCTTTGGTAAAGAAATCGAGCTGGGTCATTTTGGAGTGGGAGGTCTTCTTTTAAATATCCTCTGGCTCATTTTTTTGGGTTGGGAGCTAGCTATCGGTCATCTTGTGATTGGCGCATTATTTTGCTTGACGATTATCGGTATTCCCTTTGGACTTCAGCATTTTAAGTTTGCAATGCTGGGGCTTATCCCTTTTGGAGCTAAGATTCGCTGAAATACTCTTAGGCACTGGATATATGTTCTATTTTTATATTTCCTGAAGAATTCTTGACGATATTCTGCTAAAATGTAAAATAGACATTGTTATGCTTTTAATTAGGAGGTCAGGTATGAACAAAGAAATCATCAGGCTTGTCAACGTCACGAAAGAGTATGACGGGGTACAAGTCTTAGATAATATAAACCTATACATATTGCGTAATGAATTTATAACCCTTCTTGGACCAAGCGGTTGTGGAAAAACGACAACCCTCCGGATCATTGGAGGGTTTGAAAATGTCACCAGCGGGGAGGTTCTCTTTGAAGATCAGAAGGTCAACGATTTTCCTCCCTATAAGCGAAAAGTAAATACTGTCTTTCAGCAGTATGCGCTGTTTCCTCATATGAATGTTTTTGAGAACATTGCCTTTGGTTTACGCATTAAGAAATTAGACAATAAGACGATTCGATCAAAAGTCCTTCAGGTTATGGAACTCATGAATCTAAGAGGATTTGAAAAGAGAAATATTGATTCCCTAAGTGGTGGACAACGCCAGCGGGTCGCCATCGCTAGGGCTATTGTTAATGAGCCTGAGGTGCTTTTGCTGGACGAGCCTTTAGCAGCCCTTGACCTTAAGCTGAGAAAAGAGATGCAGATGGAACTGAAAAATATTCAGCAGCGTTTAGGAATTACCTTTGTCTTTGTCACCCACGATCAAGAGGAAGCACTAACCATGTCCGATACGGTCGTGGTGATGAATGAAGGGAGAATACAGCAAATCGGGACTCCCATCGATATCTATAATGAGCCCAAAAATGTATTTGTAGCAGATTTCATCGGGGAAAGTAATATTCTTGACGGGGTCATGTTACAGGACTATTTGGTGCATTTCCATGGTCGCCAATTCGAATGTGTGGATAAGGGTTTTGCAGACGACGAAGCTGTGGACGTGGTCATTCGTCCGGAGGACCTGAAGCTCTTAACCGTAGAGGAAGGCATGCTCACCGGAGAAGTTCAATCTGTGGTCTTTAAGGGTGTACATTATGAAATGATGATTCGGAGTAGCGAGTCCCTCTGGATGGTTCATAGTACCCAGATGGTGGAAGTGGGGAACAAGGTCGGTCTACAGATTCTGCCTAATGATATTCACATTATGAAGAAGGTGAGAGGGGATTGAAAAGAAAGTTTTTGACCACCCCTTATCTGCTATGGATGTTAATCTTTACGATTGTCCCCCTAGTGTTGGTGGTCTATTTCAGTGTGTTTGAGTCTGGGCCCGCTGGGGTTCGGTTTACCACTGAGCATATAGAACGGGTCTTTGAACCAATTTATCTTAAAGTTATTATGAGATCCGTAGGGCTAGCTTTTATCAGTACCCTACTTTGTTTGTTGCTAGGCTATCCGTTGGCTATGATTTTAGCTTCTAAAGAGCTTAAAATGAGAGACTTTTTAATTGTTCTTTTTGTGTTGCCTATGTGGATGAATTTCTTAGCCAGAACCTATGCTTGGATGACGTTGTTAGAAAACAACGGGATTATCAATCAGATTTTGGCAGCCTTGAGTTTGCCTGCTTTGAATATTCTCTATACAGATAAGGCCGTGGTTCTGGGCATGGTCTATAACTTTTTGCCCTTTATGGTTTTACCCATCTATTCCGTCTTACGGAAAATCGATCGGTCTCTGATCGAGGCAGCCGAGGATCTGGGGGCGACTCCCACCAGGACCTTCTTTAAGGTTATTTTTCCCCTAAGTCTCTCCGGTGTGGCATCAGGGATTATTATGGTCTTTATGCCAGCAGTTACGACCTTTGTCATCTCCAGATTGTTAGGCGGGGGACAGTATATGCTCATCGGAAACTTGATCGAGCAGCAGTTTCTGACAACAGGCGATTGGGGCTTCGGCTCATCGCTAGCCCTGATTTTGATGATCTTCTTGTTGTTGACTATGGGAATCATGGCCAAGACTGATAAGGATCAAGAAGGAGGTGGACTCTGGTGAAGTCCTTCTTGATGAAAAGCTATACCTTCCTGATTTTCTTTTTCCTTTATGCACCGATCCTCATCCTGATGATTTTTTCCTTTAATGATTCCAAGTCTCGGGGAAACTGGGATGGGTTTACCTTCAAATGGTATATTGAGCTGTTTCAGGATGGTCAGATTGCATCAGCTCTGTACTACACCATAGTTGTGGCAATTCTTGCTTCCCTGATCGCTACAGTCCTCGGCACCCTTGCGGCCATAGGGATTAATAATATGCACGGGTTTCCCAAGGCGATGACATTAAATGTAACGTATTTGCCCATGCTTAGCCCGGATATTGTTATGGGGATATCCTTGATGCTTCTCTTTATTTTTGTTAAGCTTAATTTGGGTTTTATAACCATGCTCTTGGCCCATATAACCTTTAACTTACCCTTTGTGATTTTTTCTGTACTACCAAAGCTACGTCAGCTCAATAACGACACCTATGATGCAGCCTTGGATTTAGGGGCTACCCCCTTTGAAGCTTATAAGAAAGTCATTCTACCGCAGATTTCACCGGGGATCATTACGGGTTTTCTGCTGGCCTTTACCATGTCTATCGACGACTTTGTGGTAAGCTTTTTCACCACGGGTTCTGGGGTATCTAATTTGGCTATCACCATCTATTCCATGGCTAGAAGAGGAATCAACCCCAAAATCAATGCACTGCTAACATTAATGTTTATATTTATCATGATAATCTTAGTCTTTGTGAATTACCGTATGGCCAAAGATAAACAAAATGAAACGAGGGAGAAGTATTGAAAAAAAATATCTTTAAGCAAATGGGAGTGGTTGTGCTCCTGGCAGGAATGGTCTTAGGTCTCGCCGGCTGTGGTGGATCCGGTCAGGAAAAGCTCTATGTCTATAACTGGGGAGATTACATCGATGAATCGGTTCTTGAGGATTTTGAGAAAGCAAATAATGTGGATGTCATCTACGAACAGTTCGCGACGAATGAAGAAATGTATGTCAAGATTAAAGCAGGGACTGCAAAATATGACGTGGCAATTCCTTCGGATTATATGATCTCGAAAATGATCACGGAAGATATGCTGCATACTATTGATATGAACGCTATTCCTAATTACGCCAAAATCGATGATCGTTTTAAGAATCTAGCTTTTGATGCTAAGAATCAATACTCGGTTCCTTATATGTGGGGCACCGTGGGTATAATTTACAACAAGACTATGGTGAAGGAAGCGGTGGATAGCTGGGATGTCTTATGGGATGAAAAATACACCAAGCAGATCCTCATGCTGGACAGCCAACGAGATTCCATAGCTGTAGCTTTGAAAAAGCTGGGTTACTCTCTGAACAGCAGAGATGAAAAAGAGCTGGCAGAAGCCAAAGAATTGCTGATTCAGCAGAAGCCTTTGCTAATGGCCTATGTCGGGGACGAAGTGAAGGATAAGATGATTGGCAACGAAGCAGCCATGGCTGTGGTCTGGTCAGGGGATGCTGTCTTTATGAAAGGCGAAAATCCAGATTTGGAGTATGTCATTCCTAAAGAAGGTAGCAATATTTGGTATGATGCAATGGTTATTCCTAAGACCAGCCAAAACAAGGCCATGGCCCAGAAGTTCATTGATTTTATGTGTAGCACGGACGTAGCCTTTAAAAACGCTGATTATATCGGGTATTCTACTCCGCATAAGGAAGTTATAGAAATGCTACCTGCTGAGCTGACTTCTGATCCTGCATATTACCCTGCGGATGGTCAATTGGAAAACTCAGAAGTTTTTGAAGATCTCTCCGAAGTTTTACCAATCTATGATAGAATATGGACAGAGATAAAATCACAATAAAATAAAGCGAAAACTTGAGGTTTTTATGAGTCGATTCATAAAGCTAAGGAAACTCCCAAGAAAAAAGAATATATCACAGGTAGAACCTGAGCAGCCTAAATTGGTGATGGATATTATAGAAGAAGACTATCCGGAAAAATATGATACATTGAAAAATAAGATATCTCAGCTAGGTAGACTGTTTACTCAAGATGAATGGTTAAATATTCTGATGAAGTCTAGGGCTGAACATGACCCCTTTTTGCCGAAAAGATCGGATTGGGAACGTAAAGATTAGTCAGAGTTTGAGCTAACGATTTGGGGCTGTTGCAAAACGAACAGAAGAGTTCGTCGAGCAACAGCCCTTTTTTCGTGTAAAAATAAAACTGTGGATCCCGAAAGATCCACAGTTATTGTATAATTGAGTTATGCAAAAAACCAAATCATACAATAAGAATTATACTCAATTAGGTGGCATCTATCAACTAGTTTTGCCACTTAATCTTGAAGTGTTAATACCTGAGGATGACTCCGTTCGACTGCTAAGCCACATTTTGGAGGGATTAAATTACGACGCACTTTACAAGGCCTACTCTTCCACTGGAAGAAAACCTGCAGTTGAGCCTAAAATTCTATTCAAGGTATTGACGTATGCCTACCTAAACAATATCTATTCTAGCCGAAAGATTGAATCCGCCTGCAAAAGGGATATTAACTTTATGTGGTTACTGGAAGGCAATAAAACTCCCGATCACAGCACCATAGCCCGTTTCCGAAAAGACTATCTCCAAGGATGTATCGACAATCTTTTTTATCAAATGGTTCACTATCTACATAGCATCAATGAGATAGAATTTAAGAACCTCTTTGTCGATGGAACAAAGATTGAAGCCAATGCTAATCGCTACACGTTTGTCTGGAAAAAGGCCGTTAACAAAAACGAAGCGAAGATGTTCGAAAAGATTCAGTCATGCATAGAGGAGATGAACGCTACCTATGAGGCTGACTTCAAAGTCTCTAAAGAGAGCTTGCTCGCGGACCTAAACGTCGCGTTAGCGTACTTAAAAGAGAAACGTCAGCAGGAGCAGCTTGAGTTTGTTCACGGGATTGGTAAACGGAAATCAAAGCTGCAAAAGTTTACAGAAGCATTGCAGGCATTCTCTGCCCGCCAGGGACAATACAATGCTCATAACCAGTTGTTTGAGGGAAGAAATAGCTACTCCAAGACTGACCCCGATGCGACCTTCATGCATATGAAAGATGATCATATGCGCAACGCTCAGTTAAAGCCTGCTTACAATGTACAGATCGGTGTAGAAAGTGAGTACGTCACTGGAGTTGGAGTTTTCCAAGACCGAAATGACATAGCCACCCTGATTCCTTTCTTAAAGGAAATGGAGTCTCGACTAAAGATGCGTTATGAAAATGTGATTGCAGACTCCGGATATGAGAGCGAAGAAAATTATCTTTATCTCGAAAAACAAAAGCAGACCTACTACATAAAACCTCAAACCCATGAACAATGGAAAAAGCGGAGTTTCAAAAAGAACATCGGTAAACGAGAAAATATGTTTTATAATGCGGAGACGGATGAATATACCTGCCACAATGGTAAACAGCTAAAGCCTGTGGGAATTACCTACCGAACCTCAGCAACTGGCTATCGTTCAGAAATAACCGTCTATGAATGTGAAGAGTGCAGTGATTGCCCGCATAAAAGCCGCTGTACCAAGGCGAAGGGCAATCGGAAGATGCAGGTATCTAAAAAGTTTATAGAAAAACGTCAGGTATCTTATGAAAACATCACAACGGAAGAAGGAATCTTGCTTAGAGTTAACCGTTCAATTCAGGTTGAAGGAGCATTTGGCGTTTTAAAAAACGACTACAACTTCAACCGATTTTTGACGCGAGGAAAAAGTAACGTAAAGACAGAATTTATGCTGCTGTGCTTGGGCTATAACGTGAATAAGCTTCATGCCAAAATACAAAATGAAAGGATAGGTAAGCCCCTTCATCCATTAAAAACAGCCTAAAAAATCTTTGAAAACCATAGGCTTATTTTTGTGTGCTCAAATTTAGTTCGGACCTAACAAAATTTGAAAGAATATAATATTTGCAATTAAAGTCTTATCCAAGAAGGAAAAGGGAGCATCGCTAACTACTCTAAAAAGTAGTTTTGCGACACTCCCTTTATACTTATACAAATGTATGTAACCTACCTAAAGAATGAATTAATATCCACAGCATTATCATAGCTTTAACTTCCTTTGAATATGAATAAATGCATGTTTTTGTCCATAGGGGGAAGCAGTTTATGTGCCTTATAAAGTACAGGAAATCTTTAGTCTTGGGGGCTACCTTAAGTATTTTCACAATACTTATCAGTTCAGGTTGTAGCAGGGACAGTTCCAATGAAATAAAGTACCTCGAACCGCAGCTTTACATTCAGGTACCCACGATCGAATGCCCTGTCGACATAGATCTCGACGGTATCAATGATCTCAAGGACATCGTGAAAGGCGCCAAAGACGAAGTTTCGCGGAGGCCACGCTACCGAGACAATTATTATGCAGGGGGTTATCCGCCTCGGAATGAGGGTGTATGTACAGATGTAATCTGGAGAGCATTTAAGGATGCTGGATATGACCTCAAAGAAAATGTGGATGAAGACATTCAGCAGAATATATCGTTGTACCCTCGAGTAGATGGAGTGCGAGAACCGAATATTGATTTCCGCAGAGTTCAGAATCTATTTGTTTATTTTCAACGCTATGGTCAAGCGTTAACCACAAAAGTTATCCCAGGGGATGTAGATAATCTAACAGAATGGCAGCCAGGGGATATAGTCACTTTTGGCGATCCCTATGAGCATATTGCCATAATTTCCGACCGGCGCCGGCCGGATGGGGTTCCCTATTTGCTACATAATGGTGGTCCGGTGGCCTCCGAAGAGGATCGATTGCTCAGCTGGCAAAGTCCTATTACGGGACATTTTAGGTTTCCGAAGTTCTAAAAGCACACTTACTAACATCTAAAGTAAGTGCTATTATACTTTATTACACTTGTATATTATCATATGTGATAGTAATATTATATTCGAGAACATTATCAATATTGCTAATTGCTAAATTTGATGCTGTAAAATCAAAAGAAACGAGGGGTATCTGATGGATAGTAAAGAGATGAGTAGTTTGTTGAATCCAGTTCGGATGAAAATTTTTCAACTGTTTTTACGCCATGATACGGAAACGGTGAAAAGGATTGCCGAAGAGCTTCCCGACGTTCCGCCTGCTAGTCTATATCGTCATATAAACAAATTGGTTGAGGCTGATATCATCGAAATTTGTGCGGAATATAAAATCAGGGGAACAGTGGAGAGGGTGTATCGTCTGAAAAGCAATCCTTTCTATAACGATGAACGTGTTAAGGATGCCAATACAGAAGAGCTTTTTGGAGATTTTTATTCCTTCAACATGGTCTTGCTCAGTGATTTTGAGAACTATTTAAATGGCTCGGCTGGTACAAAATATAAGGAGCACAATTTTGAAAAGGATCGAGTATCCTTTCGAGATTACTCTGTTTATCTAAGCGATGAGGAGTGCGATCAATTGGTTCATATAGTAAAGAATACCCTTAGCAGTTTTGAAAATAATAAAGGCGATGGCGAGCGGAGATTAAGGAAGTTTTCTTTCGTGATGATACCAGGAAATGAGAAGAAAAATATGTTGTAGGTAAGACGATGAAGTTATTGAATAATCCCTCTTTATTTGCTAAAGTTGTGCATGTGACTAAGTGATCTTGTCTAAAAATTATAAAAGTAGGGGAGAGCTGCGTATGGAAAATGAGCTACAGAAAAAGTACGGTTTATTTATGGCTATTGCTATGGTTATCGGAATCGTTATCGGCAGCGGGGTGTTTTTCAAAGCGGAGAAGATCTTGGTGGCTACCGGAGGCAATCTGCCGTTAGGTATATTGGCTTGGATTATTGGCGGCATTATTATGATTATTTGCGCCTATGTTTTTGCTACAATGGCCACGCGTTATGAGAAAGTAAATGGAGTCGTGGACTACGCTGAAGCAGCCATGGGTAGCAAATATGCTTTTTACGTTGGTTGGTTTATGACCACAATCTATTATCCGGCTATAACTTCTGTTTTGGCTTGGGTTTCGGCTCGCTATACCTGTGTACTCTTAGGTTGGGATATTGTAGGTGCAGAGGCGATGGCCCTAGCCGGTTTTTATTTGATCGGAAGCTATGCTTTAAATGCATTATCACCGAAATTAGCTGGGAAGTTTCAAGTTACTACCACGATCATTAAGCTCATACCCTTGATTCTTATGGCTGTTTTAGGGACAATTGCTGGCTTAAGCAATGGCGTTTTAATCAAGAACTTCACTAGTGGAGTCATTGCCGATGTGACCACAGCCAATCCTATGTTTACAGCCGTGGTGGCTACAGCCTTTGCCTATGAAGGATGGATTATTGCCACGAGTATTAATGCGGAATTAAAAGATGCAAAAAAGAATCTTCCGCGGGCCCTAACCTTTGGAACCCTCTTTGTAGCACTCATCTATATTTTATATTACACTGGTCTTGCAGGCGCCGTGGAAAACAGCGTCATCATGCAAGGGGGGGAGACCGGTGCTAAAATTGCTTTCGCCACGGTGTTCTCTAGTCTTGGCGGAAGTGTACTCTTTGTCTTTGTTGTCATTTCTTGCTTAGGGACCCTCAATGGTCTAATGATTGGCTGTACTCGAGGTTTCTATTCATTAGCTGCCAGAGGGCTAGGACCTCAACCTAATGTTTATAAAAACATTGATGCAAACACAAATATGCCTAGCAATTCTGCTATCTTAGGTTTGTTATTTAGTGGGGCTTGGTTACTATATTTCTTCGGTGCTAATTTGGTACCCGTGCCCTGGTTCGGCCCCTTTAGCTTTGATAGTTCAGAGCTTCCTATTGTTACCCTGTATGCGATGTATATCCCAATTTTTATTATGATGATGGTTAAAGAGAAGACCCTAAGTTCCTTTAAGAGATTTGTGATGCCGGTCTTGGCTATCTGTGCCTGCATCTTTATGGTGATTGCTGCGTTTTACGCACATGGTTTTGTAACTGTTCTTTATTACCTTGGGTTATTTGCATTTATTATGTTTGTAGGTGCGTTCTTTAGCTCGACGAAGAGAGCTTAAAAGTCCGAACACCTTCTTTACGTGCTTTGTAAGGAGGGTGTTTTTTATCATTTGGTTTATTGAGTTAAGTATCAATAAATGAGGATTATTTGGGAAGCTGAATGCACATAAAAAAGAACCCCATGATGGGGTTCTTTTCGATGATATAACACGATAGGATTATAGTTGCATCTTAGTATCGACGTGCCCCAAGGTAGCGAGGACCGTAGTAGCTATCGCTTACACCGGATACTTTTACCCCACTACCAGGATTGGCTGCGTGAACAAATTTGCCGTTACCGATGTAAATCCCCACATGAGAGGCTCCGGAAGCATAGGTGCTGAAAAATACTAAATCCCCTGATTGCAAATTATCGCTACTTACCTGAGAACCAGAACTAAACTGATCGTAGGAGGTACGTGGGAGGGATATCCCGGCACCGGAATAGATATACTTCGTAAAACCGGAACAATCAAAGCCACTTGTGGAAGTTCCTCCGAATACATAGCTGGTTCCTTGAAGGCTGAGAGCACGATCGACTATGGAAGAACCATCAGCGCTACCACGAGAAGTCGCCATGGCGATATTGGTCGTTTGTTTACGTGGTCCTTTAGCAACAACTTCATCCACAGGTTTTTCAACGATTTTCTCATCCAAGACTTTCTTGGCTACTTCTACACCATTTCTTTGTTCATAAGAATAGGTGACAAACTTTGAACCGTTGTTTCCTTTGGTGATAACCTTCGTTTGTCCAGGATTGAGCTTGTAATCAGTCTTTGTAACAACATCATAGGGAATTATCTCTTCCCCGGAATATGTACCTTGACTTAATACGGTCAGATACGGTTCAACCGTTACGAGATTAATCACTTCACCTGGTTTAATCACTGAATCTTCAGTGGTTCCAGGATTTCCAGCCAGAACTTCCTCGGTTAACATGTTGTTTTTACGAGCAATTAACCACCAGGAGTCGTTTTTCTCTACTTTATATTCCTTTGAGGTGACCTTGCCATCGATGAGTTTTTCATAGGCTTGATCTACTTGGTTCATCTGGTCAGGCTTGATAGAGACTTTTTCAATACTCACTTCTTCAGCAAAGCTGACGGATGTGACTTGGTTCTCATCGCTTGCTTTAGCATAATACTCTTCGTATTCTTTAAGGAGCTTTTCAGCATCATCTTGGCTAGGCAAATAAGCTATAGGTGTGCCGCCGGCAACAATTTTATAGCCTTCTAGATAATAATTTAAGGATTCAGCTAATGTCTCCTCGTTGATTATCAAGGCCTCATAGGCGGAATTCTTGATTCGAACATTTTCATAAGCGATTTGGTCCCGTGTTTTGGCAAGGACACCGTATGGCTCGCCTTTTTCTTGAAGAAAGTTATCCACAAGAAGCTGACCACTCTTAACATTCTCTACATACCCCATTTGCTGACCGTTAATCATCACAGCAGCTACAGAGGTAGTTGTTAAAGAATAAAAACTTAAGCCACCTGCTAAAATCAGGACAGCAGATAAAGAACCAATCACTTTTGGAGATTTCCAAGGAATAGTCTTCGCAAATTTCTGGACTTGGTCAGTTGAAGCGATTCTAAATTGAGACAGTTTCTCCCGAAAATGCATGCTTTGACACCTTTCTTAGCTTACGAGGTTAGTTGACGGATTCGGGCAAAAGTGTGAGCCCTACGCGTGCGCTACGCGATTCACCCCAAGAAATAGTCCCCCGTCCTAGGTTTATCTAGGTTCAGCTTTATTCTATGATTCACATATTATTATATTTTGATTCGACTCAATTTGATTCGACATCAAGACCTAAAGTTCCTTCATTTCATGTATATGTAATACGTGGAAATTCCATTACTTTATTGGATAGACATCTACAGATTAGTTATTACCTTTTCATATATGGTAAAATAGTGGCATCGTATATACTCTTGGACGAGGACCGATGGGGAAAGTGAGGGGATTCCTTGTTATTCAGAAAGAGAAAAGAAGAAAAGAAAATTAATGCACCTAAGTCAGAGATTCATGAAAAATCTCTGAAGTGCAGGAAATATAAAAGTAATTACTATTCTAAGAATTCTATAAGAAATAGAGAGTCCCTGCGAAGTAAAAGGCAGAGAAAAGATGAAATTGGTGAATATAAACTGGAAGTAGAACTCTCCCATTTACCTCAAAGGTTTAAACTTATAAGCAGTGTGCTATTGAATACCAAGGGGGGATATGTGCAGATTGATCATCTCTTGGTCTCTCCCTATGGGCTTTTTGTTATAGAGGCCTATAATTTGTCAGGACTAATTGTCGGGGAAGAAAACGATCTGAAGTGGTATCAGATGATTACCTGGAGGGTAAAAACCTTTCCTAATCCTGTCATAGAGAACCAAGCCCGCATTGAAGTATTACGAGAGCAAGCAGGTCTTGATGAGGACATCCCTGTGTTTTCTTATGTGACGTTTAACTGCCGCAGTAACCTGAAAGTCTTCTTGAGCTCGGTGTTTTATGATATAGATCTTCTTGCTTCCATTATGAAGCTGGCTCAGACTCAACCTGTGGTGCTTAGTGATGAAGAGGTTCTTGGAGTCCTAGAAGCTATTGAGAGCATCAATGTAAAAGATCAAGGGATTCGCAATGAATATGCTGCTCGCCTTCGCAAGATGAGAATGCAGGAGAGACCAAAGCATGGTGATATTCGTTGTTGCCTCTGCCAAAAAGCTGTGAATACGCGAATGGCAAGATATTGTCTTAATCGTCCAGATAAATTTGCCTGGAAAGTCTATTGTGAGAAACATCAGAAAGAGATGACCAAAATCGTCAGACGGGAAAGTATAAGATCTGAGGAATTCACATAATTGTTATAGCTTCTTATATAGAAGGATTTTTAAAAAATCCCAAATTGAGGCAACGGCAAATGCTATTAGGGAAGTGAGTGCTTGAGGTAGAATTATGAGTGAGATTGGTGTTGATAAAAATAGAGAAAAGACCCAGGATATCACGAGAAAAGCTATTAGAGGTGTACTGTTTACACTGATAGGCGGAATTAGTTGGGGATTTTCCGGTGCCTGCGGGCAATACCTTTTTTCTGTGAAGGGAATCAATCCTCATTGGGTTACAGCCGTACGGATGTTTACGGCGGGGTTGATCATATTTTGTTTTGTTTTATTTAAATACAAAGAGAAAATGGTGGGGTTATTCAGTAATAAAAAGGACCGCTGGACGCTCATTGGCTTTAGTATATTTGGACTTATTTTTTGCCAGTATACCTATTTGTTGGCCATATCATATACCAATGCGGGAACAGCGACGGTGCTACAGTATCTAGGGCCTTTGTTGATTATGGTTTTCGTGTGCGGAATCGATCGGCGGTTGCCGACGAAGATAGAAGGTATAGCTATTGTCCTAGCCGTTACCGGCACCTTTCTCTTGACTACGCATGGAAGTCTCAGTAACCTGGTCATTTCTTCCCAAGGTCTTTTTTGGGGACTAATGTCCGCCCTAGGGTTGATGCTCTATACGATAATTCCGGGAAGGATTATCAGCAGGTGGGGGAGCATTGTAGTGACTAGCTGCGGTATGTTAATGGGCGGGTTGATTTTGCTTGTATTGGTTCGGCCTTGGCGAATTCCTGTTTCCCTGGATTGGCAAGTGTTTCTGGGAATGCTGGCTATCATTGTGATTGGAACAGTAGTGTCCTTTACCTTGTATTTACAAGGAGTTAGTGATATTGGGCCTGTCAAGGCCAGTATGATCGCCTGTGTAGAACCAGTGGCAGCTACTTTGTTCTCCGCCTTTTGGTTGAATACACCTTTTGTTGGAGCCGATATCCTTGGCTTTGCCTTTATTATTACCACAGTAATTCTCTTAACAAGTAAGGGTAGTTAATTTTGAAAAAGTTAGAGTAAAATTATCGTGGGCAAAAGAGCAAAAAATTTAGGAAGAGCTAAAAAACTCTTCCCAAAATCACGAATTTCCTGTAGTTTGGTAGTTGCTAAAGCCACAAAATACAGGGGTGCGTGACATGAATAGTTTAACCAAAGAAAAGATAACATTCAAGGATATTGAGAGAGATTTTTACAAAATAGGTTGTGAAGTTGCGAAACTGCTCCTCCAAAAGTTTCTGGAAGAAATGGATACAGAGCTTGCAGAGAGCAGGGATAAAGCAGTTCTAAGACATAGAGGCAAAAAGTCAACCTCAATGAAGACCCTGATGGGAGAAGTATCAGTCGATCGAGCAATATATAGGAAAGCCAAAGACGATGGTAGTCAAGAGTATGTTTATCTTTTGCATGAAGCTCTGAGATTGGAAACAATGGGCTTTATGTCTCCTAATCTCGTAGAGAAGATTTTAGAATACAGTTGTGCAATGTCCTACCGAGAAGTAGCACAAGCGGTTTCAACCTTAACGAATCAAACCATCAGCCACCAAGGAGTATGGAACATCGTGCAAGCTGTGGGAGAGAAACAAATTGAAGCAGAAAAGGCACTAGTGGACTCCTTTAAGAAAAATGAATTAAGCGGGAGTAAAGACGTTCCCATTCTCTTTGAGGAAGCGGATGGCCTGTGGTTATCTATGCAGGGAAAGAGCAGAGAAAAAGGGAGCTCCAAAGGCAGAAAAGAGCTTAAGATTAGTGTTACTTATGAGGGTTGGAAGCCAAGATATCCGTCATCTAAAGAGTACGAAACCGTGGGCAAAATGGCTTTTGCAGGTTACATGAAATCGGAAGAGATGAAAGAACTAAGAGACGCATCAATATCTCAGAATTACAATGTAGATGAAATTATCTATCGAGTCCTAAATGGTGATGGAGCATCATGGATAAGACGAGATCATGATCAAGAAACAGATAAATTTCAGCTCGATCCCTTTCATCTTGCTCAAGCAGTCACTAGAAATGTATCAGACAAAAAGGCTAGAAGACCCATCCTAAAATGGCTTAAGGCTGGGGAATTTGGAAAGGTATTCGAAAAGATTGAGCAGCTCAAGCATGAAAGCGGCGGAGTGGCCAAAGAGATAGAAAAACTTGGTAGACTAGAAAGCTACATAAGAAGCAATATTGACGGGATAGTACCCTATAAGGACAGAGAAGATATGACGTTACCCAAAGCCCCTGAGGGCTTAGAATACAGGAATTTAGGCACGATGGAAAGGCAAGTGAGGGTATTCGCTTCCCGCATGAAAGGGGCAAGAAGCTGGAGCGAAAAAGGAGCAACCCATCTCTCCAAAATAATCGCTTTAAAAATGGGAAAAGGCTTCAAGGAAAAGATAGCAGCCCTAGTTTCAGGAAAGCTCCCGGACCGGTTGACTGAGAGATTCGTAGAAACCATAACGAACAGCAAAAGCGGACTAAAGAAGGCCGTAAAGAAATCAATATACCCGGTACATAGAGGAGAGTTGCCCTACACAAACTGCTCAGTAACAAACGGCAGGAAAGTCATTCGCAATATGTTCAATCTCAAAACATTTAGCGAGATGATCTACCGGTAAGGTTTAACCAAAAGACCCCAGATCAAGACTTGACATGGGGGCGGCTGATGCTACCCTAAATCAGGGGGATGGGGCCTACCCCAAAGGAATACATCTTGTGAGCCCCATGCCTTGACCCATGGAAGCATCCGCCGTTGGGTCCCATGTCAAGTCTACCCCAGAGTTGAACTGCATCTGGAAGCAAAAGGGATTTTATTACGTATCTACACAACTACGAGGAATAGAATTTTTGCCCACGTCTACTTGACACCAACTTTGAAAAAACCATTTGACAAGTAAAGCTAGTCCATGTATTATAGTTATTGCGCTACGGCCCATTGGTCAAGCGGCCTAAGACACCGCCCTTTCACGGCGGTAACACGGGTTCGAATCCCGTATGGGTCACCAAAATTAGGGCGATTAGCTCAGCTGGGAGAGCGCCTGCCTTACAAGCAGGATGTCGGCGGTTCGATCCCGTCATCGCCCACCAAAATACGGCCCCGTGGTGTAGTGGTTAACATGCCTGCCTGTCACGCAGGAGATCGTCGGTTCAAGTCCGATCGGGGTCGCCATTTTAATTTAATAGCGCGAAACACATAGTGGGTAGGTGGCCGAGTGGTTAAAGGCGGCAGACTGTAAATCTGTTCCGAAAGGTACGGTGGTTCGAATCCATCCCTGCCCACCACTAAAAAAACGTCGCGGGATGGAGCAGCGGTAGCTCGTCGGGCTCATAACCCGAAGGTCGTCGGTTCAAATCCGGCTCCCGCAACCAAAGGTTTTAAGTCAACGGAAGTTGATTTAATAGAAGCGTAGGGATGTCGCCAAGCGGTAAGGCACCAGACTTTGACTCTGGCATTCGTAGGTTCGAATCCTGCCATCCCTGCCATTATGAGCCATTAGCTCAGTCGGTAGAGCACCTGACTTTTAATCAGGGTGTCCCGCGTTCGAGTCGCGGATGGCTCACCATTTTCTAACAAGGCAATGAGATGCGGGTGTAACTCAGTGGTAGAGTGTCACCTTGCCAAGGTGAAAGTCGCGAGTTCGAATCTCGTCACCCGCTCCAAAACAATGCGCTCGTAGCTCAGCTGGATAGAGCGTCTGACTACGAATCAGAAGGCCGGGAGTTCGAATCTCTCCGAGCGCACCATTTTAAATTGTATTAAACAATCCCTTACGCCGTTATAGCTCAGTTGGTAGAGCGCATCCTTGGTAAGGATGAGGTCACCGGTTCAAATCCGGTTAACGGCTCCATAAACAATGCGGGAGTGGCGGAACTGGCAGACGCGCACGTTTGAGGGGCGTGTGGGTAACTCCATACGGGTTCAAGTCCCGTCTTCCGCACCATAAGTAAATATTGCGGAGAAGTACTCAAGTGGCTGAAGAGGACGGTTTGCTAAACCGTTAGAGTGGGTAACTGCTGCGAGGGTTCGAATCCCTCCTTCTCCGCCATCAATTTAGGTGAATATAGATGCCATGCGGTCAAACCCGCATGGCATCTGCCTTTTCGGGGGTTTTTACCCTCGTTTTTTTGTCCCTCAGTTTCATAGATGACATCGAGCCATTTTGACATACTGGAGGGATTCGAACCCACGTTTGGATACTGATATATGGTCGTATAGCTCAGCTGGGAGAGCGCTTGAATGGCATTCAAGCGGTCAGCGGTTCGATCCCGCTTATCTCCACCAAAAGACGATAAACCACAAGGCCAAATGACCTTGTGGTTTTTTCATATCCTACCATAGTGAGATCGGACACTTGATAAAACAGGAATTAAGAGTTAAAAAGTCCTGTGTAAAGACATGGTTCAATAGGGTAACTTATTGAATCGTATCTTTGCCGATATGCAAAAAGTGATAAGAGAAGCATTGTTGTCATGGCAATACTTCTCTGCATTTTACATAGATCTGTCGTCTTAATTTTGCTGCAATGCATCAAGGTAATCAATAATGAACTGATCGAAATCCAATTCAAAACCGGAATTGTGATGCCAATATATTGTGAAATAGTGAACATGATGAAAATAAGATTTGTATGTATTCTATTCTACTTTCGCTGAATTGAATATTGTAATCGCAGAATTATTACGATATAATTATGGAAAGATAAGCCTGACAGCGAGGTGATTGTTTTGTCTGTGAGCTACAAAAAACTTTGGAAGCTCTTAATTGATCGCGAAATGAAAAAGAAAGACCTTTGTTCTAAAGCTGGCATAAGTCACGCGTCAATGGCCAAACTTGGAAAAAACGAAAATGTGACAACGGATGTACTTGTTCGGATCTGTACTGCTTTAAGCTGTGACATTAGTGATATTATGGAGATCGTAAACGATTCAAATACGTCCGATAAAAAATAACCACAAAAGAAAGGGGGCTGTATACAGTGCTAAATTCATTACGCAACAAAGCTGAACAGCACCAATCGAGTGTCCCCGCACGTCCTTTACTTAAATGGGCGGGCGGCAAGACCCAAATGCTCAATGAAATCTTACCTAAAATACCGACTCCGTATGGTCGATATATAGAGCCGTTCATTGGTGGAGGAGCGCTCTTCTTTGCTCTTAATCCTTCTGATGGTATTATAGCAGATAGCAACCCCGAATTAATTAATATGTACAGGCAAGTAGCAGAGAATGTGGATGATGTTATTACATACCTTCAAACTTATAGTAACACAGAAGAGATGTTTTACGCTGTCAGATCACTGGACTGGCATGAACTTTCATTATCAGAAGCCGCAGCGAGGACAATCTATCTTAATAAAACATGCTTCAATGGTTTATACCGAGTAAATAAAAAGGGGCAGTTTAATGCGCCTTTTGGACGATATAAGAACCCAAAAATTTGTGATATTGAAGCTTTGTATGCAGCATCTGCTGTTTTGCAAAGAGCTACAATTGTGTGTGCTGATTATCTTCAGATTTTAAATGATTATGCACAGCCGGGCGACTTTGTGTTTCTTGACCCGCCTTATCTTCCTGTGTCAGAGTACTCGGATTTCAAGCGATACACAAAGGAGCAATTCTATGAGGAAGATCACGTAGAACTTGCAAATGAGGTACAGCGGCTTCATGAGTTAGGCTGCTATGTAATTCTTACAAATTCCAACCACCCATTAGTGCATGAACTATATAGTACCTTTAATATTGATGTTGTGCAAACCAAGCGATATATCTCATGCAATGGTAACAGTCGTAAAGGTGAAGATGTCATCATTACAATTCCTCCGAAAAGGAGTATTTCTTTATCAATTGTACCTGCACCTTTACCTGCACAGGTTGATAAATATCCGTCTACTCGCTATATGGGATCTAAGAGTAAATTACTATTACAGATATGGGATATTGCCTCCCAATTCAAATTTGATAGCGTTGTTGACCTATTTGCGGGATCTGGTATTGTTGGATACATGTTTAAAGCTCAAGGCAAAACAGTTATTAGCAATGATTACATGGCAATGTCTGCAACTTATGCAAAAGCCATGATTGAGAACAATTCGGTTATCCTTCCACGGAATGAAGCGCAAAAACTTCTGATAGAATCACAAGCGTCTGATCATTTCGTTTACACTACTTTTGCCGGATTATATTTCTCTGATCATGATAACGAAGTTATTGACACGTTACGTGCAAATATAGCAGCTATCCGAGACCCCTATAAACGTGCAATTGCTATGTCTGCATTAATCCGTGCGTGTATTAAGAAGCGCGCTCGAGGCATTTTTACTTACACTGGGGAACGCTATGACGATGGAAGAAAAGATCTTAAAAAATCGTTTGAAGAGCAGTTCATGGATGCAGTAACTGCTGTGAATAGTTCTGTTTTTAATAATGGGAAAGTTAACAAAGCAAAAAACAGTGATGCCATGCAGTTGCGAATTGAAACGCCGGACATGGTATACATTGATCCCCCATATTATTCCCCATACTCTGATAATGAGTATGTACGCCGTTACCATTTTGTTGAGGGCCTCGCTCGAAATTGGGAAGGCGTTGAGATACAGCAACATACGCAAACAAAAAAGTTTAAGTCGTATCCTACACCCTTCTCCACGAGGAAAGGCGCTGCTGATGCCTTTGATCTACTGTTCAAAAAGTATGCAAGTAGTATAATCATCGTTTCCTATTCGTCAAACAGTTTGCCAACACTTGATGAGATGGTTTCCATTCTCTCAAAGCACAAGGAACACGTTGAAGTTATTCCGGTGGACTACCGGTACTCTTTCGGTAATCAGGGTAACAAAGTAGGAAACAACAAAAACCAAGTCCAAGAATACCTTTTTGTGGGATATTAAGGAGGTGCAGATATGACACTTTGGTATATAGGTAACACATCCGTCAGAAGTGCATTCCGCCTACGTGACGGTTTAGTTGCGCTTTCTACATCTTACCTACAAGGCAACATGCGTGGTCAAGATGGTGACCGCGCTTTTCGTCAATTGCTAGGGCAGCATGGCATTGTTTCGCTTGGAACAGATGAAACAAACAGCGTAGGACGGAAATGGCGATCAGCTCTTGGCAAGTTGGGATTTCTGTACCCGGAGATTCCGAGTTCTGCTACAATTCGTCAGGAAGACGTTGGTGCCATGGATACCATCACTCCCAATGGATGGCGACTGATACGCTCGGAAACCGTGCCTGCCATGCAAGAGTGTTTTTTGCGTGCTCTAGCTGCTCAATATATAGAAATCCAAAATACCGATGGGCAATCTACATGGTTTTCACCGCTCCGGCACACATTGGCAGTTCTTCTCGAAGTGGAACGCCAAACTGGTGTGGCTGCTGTTAGCTTTATTGAGATGGCTCTTCATGTTCAGACTACCAGTAGCGCAGATAACATTGTGAACGTAGCTGAACGCATAATCGTGTTAAGAAATGAACGCAACGCCGCTGAATCGAAACGTCGTTTCGATTCGGCCAAATACGAAGAGGCGGGTATTGCTTTCGGTCTAAAAGCATCAACCTTCCGTGACTATGCTGACGCCAATTTCAGATACTTGAAAGCAACCGGTCTTGTCCAAAATAGAGGACGCGGTATTGCTTTAGTACCAGAAAAACGTCTGTTTTCAGAGTTGATGGCAAGAGATACATCTGCTCCGGCAACTGAACTTGATAGGTATACTACGCTGTGTAATGGCGCGGTGCTTCCTACAGACACACAGGATGCGGCGTTGGACGTTCTACACGATCTACTTGCACAGTTATCACAGATGGGTATTCCGTTTGTGCTTGGTGATCGGCCAGTTAATACGCCGGCTGACATCGCCATTATCCGGCACGAAGTTGAAGATATTATTTTTAAGCAAAAAGAAGAAATTTACGCAAGCGAGCAAGCTGGTCAATGGGAAGAAATTGCTACATACATTGATCTCATTGCTTCGCGTAGAGATCGTCGCCGTATTGATGAGGAAACCGAGATCATTATTCCTCGAAGCGAGACTCCAGCATATCTAGAGTGGACTTTATGGCGCGCATTCTTGGCTATTGACAGTTTGGAGAACAAGCCATATGAAGCAAGGCGTTTTAGGATTGATCAGGACTTTTTACCGGTGGGTACCGCACCTGGCAATGGCCCAGACTTAATTATGGAGTTTCGTGATTTCGTTATTGTTATCGAAGTTACTTTGACCGAGAGCTCTAGACAGGAGGCTGCCGAAGGAGAACCCGTCCGTCGTCATGTGGCTGATCTTATGAACCAGTATGCCGAAGCTAATGGGAAGCCCGTGTATGGCTTGTTTATTGCCAACAATATAGATTCCAACACCGCAGAAACATTTAGAATTGGTGCGTGGTATTCACGAAGCGATGAGAGAATGCAACTGCATATTATCCCCATAACTATTTCTCAATTTAATATGTTTTTTAAGGCGTTGTTTACTACAAACAATGTAGCACCAGAAGCAGTTATTAATTTAATGAATGACTGTGAGCAATACCGATCAGACTGTGAGGCTCCGGAATGGAAAGTTATGATCAGTCAGACTGTTGAACGGACAGTTAATGAAATGGTTGCACAATAACGATATTTAAAATATCAGGGGAGGCCGCTGAATGAATCGAGAATTAGAAGGTATATGGGAACATATGCGAGATCTTGGATTAGCCGCTTTGGCACATGCAAATCGGCATGCTGCGTACCATGATCCTGAAAATTCACGATGGTCAGAATTATCAATTTTACAAGCCGCACACGCAGCAGAAATAATTATCAAAGCAAGAATAGCACAGGAACACCCACTACTTATTTTCGAGGAATTTCCAAAGCTACCTAAAGATGAAGGTATTCCACTCACAATACAGAGTTTATTCGAAAAAGGAAAAACCGCTCAGTGGAGTGACTTGCCTACAAGACTTTGGGCTACAACAGGAATAAAAATTCCGAACCAAAGAAGTTTTGAAGATTTTGGTAAACTAAGAAATGGAATACAACATTTTTCACCAATACCAGGTAATATAGATGCTTCAAAGACTACACTTAAGTTCGTTTTTGAAGTAATAGATCCCTTTATAAATGATTGTTGGGGTTTGTTTGCTATTGATTATGACGAAGACTATGATTCTTACGAGAATTTTCCAAATACATTAATCAGAATGGAAATACCATTTTTAGTTTCACCAGAAGCAGTAAAGTATTATGAGTTTTGGAAAGATGATTTCGCAAATACAGATATAAAATATAAGAATGATTTACTTGCATATATAAATAGGCACTATAAACAAATACCAACACCGTAGTGTGGATATAACAATGGTAAATAGAACATCCGAGGGGGATAAAGTATGCATGGGATTACACCAAAGGGAAAACAGGAAGAGGTCATGGCTCTGCCCGCAAAAGGCCACATCGTTGTGCTTGGTACTGCCGGTAGCGGCAAGACTACCATTGCTTTGCTTCGCTCCCATCACCTTGCCAACATACCCGAAAACGGCAGGGTGTTACTCGTTACATTCAACGGCGCGTTAGTCGAATATATGCGTGGTATAAGTAAATCTCGGTCAGCAAAACTTGTTGTCGAGAACTATCATAAGTTTGCCAGGGGCTATTTGAACAGTAGAGGAAAGATGCCTCGTTGGAACGGAATTCTGAGCCCGGACGAAAAGGCTTATTACATAGAGCAAGCCGTAGAAGAATTAAAAAAGGAGCATCCTGCCGAATCCACGTTAAGGCGCTCTAAGGAGTTCTTTATTGACGAGATAACCTTCATCGAGAAATTCGGGGTTGCCGATCTTGCCGCATACAATGAAGCAGAACGTATTGGTCGTGCAGCCGCTAATATTAAGCGAGAAAACCGCAAATGGATTTTCGCGGTATATAAGAAATACATAGAACTGCGCGAGGCAGCTGGTCGGAAATATGACTGGGATGATTTGGCTTTTTATGTCTACAACGAACTGCAGGATGACGAAAACGAACGCAGATATACCCACATCATCGTGGACGAGGGGCAGGATTTCTCCCCAATGATGATTAAGTCGTTGGTAGACGCTGTGGCCGACGGCGGGTCGTTTACCTTCTTCGGGGATGTAGCGCAGCAGATTTACGGCAGCCGTCTATCTTGGCGTGACTCTGGAATTAACGCTGATAAGGTCTGGCGGTTCGATGTGAATTACCGCAACCCCGCCACCATTACGGCTTTTGCTAAAGACATAACCGAAAGCGAATACTGGCGGCAAGACGGCGATATGGTCGAAGCTACTGCCCAGATTGCCGAAGGACCTAAGCCCATACTCGTGAAATTCTCAAATAAGCCGCGAGAGATGGCTTGGGTAGTTGAGCGAGCTATATCCACAGGAAAAACCTCGTCTACGGTGATTGTTTGCAGGACCAGGGCTGACATTGATTCTTTTTTGCGAGTGTTGAAGAACAAAGGATGCGACGCAACGGAAATCGATAAAGACACTCCCGGATATGCCCATATAAAGACGGTTTATCTTACGACCTTCCACGCCGCAAAAGGACTGGAGTTCGACAACGTGTTTGTCCCATTTTTGACGGACGATAAACTCCCAGACCCTGATACAGTTGCGAATGCCGTATCTGAAGAGGACGCATATATTGATGAGATAAAGCTGCTTTACGTTGCGACAACCCGCTCGAAATACGGGCTATACATGACATATAGCGGCACGTTGTCTCCGCTGTTCCCTGAGGATTCAGATAGCTGTGATTTTCACGATGAGGAGGAAGTGGAATGAGCGCATATGAAATTTTGACGGCTCGTGGTGTGACCCGCTTATGCCACTTTACGAAGTTCCAGAGCCTGACGCACATTATTCCTTCGGCGGATGGCATTCTGGCGAGCAGCTCGATACGCCAAGATACGAAAAACGTCACCGACACGGCTCGGTACGACGGCGAATTGGATTATGTGTGCTGCTCTGTTCAGTACCCAAACTCGTGGTTCTTGAAAAAGGCTATGCAGAACAACACCGATAAGATCTTCAAAGATTGGGTTGTTCTATATGTCGATTTGAGCATACTAAAATATAAAAGCGCGAAATTCTGCCCTTGCAATGCGAGCAAATCATATGGAACCCATATAGATGATAGGATGGAAAATATCGATTCAATCTTTGCAACTTCTATCCCTACGTTTGCATACCCGAGGTCTCCACAAATGCTCGCTTCCTGCCCGACAGACGGGCAAGCGGAAATCTTGATTAGGGACAGTATTCCACGAGAGTACATTATCGGCATGGCCGTTGGGAATGAGGAGGTTGCGAAGCGGATTTATGGGATGCTGAAAATGTACGGCATGGAACAAATACCGCTTTATATTGCTCCAGATGTAGTGATGCCAAATTGGAGCAGTATGATTAAGAATGGTCGTCGACCAATCGAGACCCAGTGCGGCTGGTCAGAGGAGGAGTAAGTTATGTCTACAGCGATACCAACCCATATAGAAAAATGCAAAGGAGCAATGCTGGCCACCGCCATTGGTGATGCTTTAGGTTGGCCTAATGAGCTACGCTCAAAAAACAAAATAAAGAACTCCAAAGTCAACGACTATTTTGTTGAGTGGACTCGTCGCAATAACAAGCCATGCTATCATGACGAGAAGATTCTCCCAGGTGAATATAGCGACGACACCCAGATGACCTTATCCGTTGCAAGAAGCATTATCACGGGCAACTGGGAGAAATTTTTCGCTGAAAAAGAACTCCCTTTCTGGCTTAATTACGAGCGCGGTGGCGGCGGGGCCTTATTAAAGGCGGCAAAATCCTGCAAAGAAGGTTCGGTGCTGTGGCAGTCCAGCTATTCAAAGGACTACTTTAACGCGGGTGGCAACGGTGCTGTCATGCGTATTTTACCTCACGTCATAGCATTGGCACAAACGTCTGATATCAAGGGTGTATTACTTGATGTTATAAAAGACGCCATTATCACCCATGGTCATCCGAGGGCAATTTTGGGCACCACCTGCTACGCATATGCGCTGGACTATCTTCTGAGGAAAGATGCTGTATTAGAATACGGCGAACTTGTGACCGCAGTGATAGAAGGCAAGGAAATCTGGGGGGCATGCCTTAGTTACGATACCTTTGGAAACTGGCTTAATATTGCAAGCCAGCATCGCGACTATGAGTACGCAACGGAATGGGAGAATACTCGCTTCCGTATGGTGAAGCAACTCGAGTTCATCAAGGATTCACTCAAGAAGGGCTTAATGATGGACGATACAAAGGTATTGACTCAGTTAGAATGCTTCTCAACTGCAAACGGCGCTGGTGATGTAGCTATCTTGGCCGCAATTTATCTGGCTTCAAGGTATGCAACCAATCCTACGCTCGGTATAAAGGTTCCCGCCTTTTCATTCGGAACAGATACGGATACCATCGCCTCCATTACTGGCGGTTTATTGGGTATGCTTTGCGGCATTAATTGGATTCCGATCGAGTGGAAAGTGGTCCAGGACTACGATTGCCTTATCCGGCTTACCGACCTCTTACTCGCTAATAACAGTAAACATACTGAAATAGCCGATGTGACAGAGGCAAAGACTCATGAATCCGATTGGGTAAATACCGCAATTGGTCGTATGCGTAAAATCGGCACGGCAACTGTTCCGAACGGTAAATACGCTATTGTAACCATTACAAAATGGAAATCCGCGCTGGGACAGACCTTATACACGAAAGATATGCAAAAGCTCGATAATCAGCCTAAACGCACAGATAGTCGGTTGCCGTTGCCTCAGCAGCCTTCATTGTATGATATGGATGCACAGCCTCGCTCTGAATCTAAGCCGCCGGTTCAGGTTCAGATAACTCTGCCTGTGCAAGAGATTACCTCCCATAATGTTGTTCCGCAAAAAAAGCAGCGACAGCTTGTCTTAGACGAAAATGGCGTAAATGCATTGCTCGATAATTCCAAGTTCAAGAAGAACATTACTATTGGTAAGGTACTGAAAATAGTTCAAACCTTGATTGAGGGTAACGATGCGAGTGAGGCTATTGCGAAACAATTTGAGGTCGAACAGGTGATGGTTGATCTCATTAAAACCTACGTGAAAAGTTCTTTCTGAAAAGATAGATGAAGCAAAGCAGAGATATAAATTTATGATACATTACGGAATATAACTGTTTCCTGAAAATCAGCGGGGAGTATTTTCTAACGAAGATACCCCCGCTTTTTATGCCCTTTTTAGGGCTCAAACTCAAAAAGAATGGAGGAAACCAAAATGGCAAACGAAACAATGCGTATATTCTTACCGTTGACGATCTTCACCTATCCTCAGTATAACTGCTCGGAGGATGAGCGAGAGGATATCTCACCCAGGGAGGCGGTGGCGTATGAGGATCAAATTCTCGCTGCTATTACAAAGGAAAACCGACACTTTGAAAATGACCGGGGTCTCGCCGAGTACATCCATGACGAAGCTCTAAAGGGAAAGGTGTATAGCCTGATCCCATCTGTGGAGGTTGTCGACGGCGAGCTGTGGGGCGTTATGACCGCAGGGCTTAAAGAACCCCTCTCTGGCGAAGAAACAGCCGAGCTGTTAAACTTTGTGACTGGTCAGGCGAGTGACGGTTATGGCGAAGGATTTGAACAGAGGCCCATTAAAACTCCTGACGGTGAGATTTACGTCAGCTTCTGGAATCATGAAAACTATTCTCTCAAGCTTGAACAGGATATGAAAAACAATTCGCCTGACCTCGGATACGGAGGCCCGGTGATGCAATGAATGAAAAAGTGAACGGACAAATAGCGCTCTTTGGTTTCTTCTGAAGCTGGAGGGCGCTTTTTTATTACAGCAGATTGCTGTGAGCTTTACAACTAAATAAAAGAACGAAAAGGCGCTGTCTTACGAAAAAGGCAGCGCCTTTTTTGTTTTTCCGAGAAAGGAGCTGAATCATGAATCATGATGTAACACCAGAAGAAAAAACAGTCACGGGAGTATGCGATCCGCCGATTAAGTATTCCTTACCTCTGCCCAAAGATCTCGATCGTTGTACAGGGTGTCCTTATCCCCGAGTCGGCTTCATCTGCTGGAGTCCGGACGGCTCCTGCATGAAAACCGAGGTTGATAAATTCAGCCGTCCAAGCAAAGGCAGGTGATGAAAATGAACAGCATCATCAGCTGGGTGGGCGGCAAAAAAGCACTGCGGGATTTGATCTACCAGCGGATGCCAAAAGAATTCGGACGGTACATAGAAGTCTTCGGCGGCGGGGGCTGGGTGCTGTTCGGACGGACGCCCGACGTCGCCATGGAGGTCTACAACGACTTTAATTCTGACCTTGCGAATCTTTTCCGTTGCGTCCGCGACCGACCCTTCGCTCTACTCAAGGAGCTGAATTTCCTTCCGCTGAACGGGCGGGATGAATTCATTGTCTTGAAAAGGTATCTGGAGAAGGAGGAATTTACAAACGAGTACCTGCGGGAGGAACTGGAGATTGCTGAGCTATATCTTCCGGAACCGCAGTTTGAAGAAATCAAGCTAATCCTTTTGGAAAACGCGCAGATGAACGATGTGAAGCGCGCTGCCGCTTTTTACAGGCAGATCCGCTTAAGCTACGGAAGCGGCTGTACCAGCTATGGCTGTCAGCCCTTCGACATCCGGAAAACTTTTCATCTTCTCTGGCAGGGCAGCCGCAGACTGAAGGATACGGTCATTGAGAACAAGGACTTTGAAGAACTGATCAGGCAGTATGACCGTGAAAATGCCTTCATCTACTGCGACCCTCCCTACTATCAGACGGAAGGTCACTACGCGGTGGAATTTAAAAAGGAAGATCATGCGAGGCTCAGGGATACCCTGGTGGCCTGCCAGGGAAAATGGCTGGTCAGCTACAACGACTGCGAATTCATCCGTGAGCTGTACAAGGACTTTAATATTGAAGCGGTCAGCCGCATCAACAACCTTGCTCAGCGCTATGACAACGGCTGCGAATATGCTGAAGTTCTTATCTCCAATTACGATACCGGTGAACGACTGAGGGACATGCCGACCCAGTTGGGACTATTCGACCTCGCCTGTTTTAACGGCATGGAATAACTAATCCAAATTTATTAGGAGGGTCAATATTATGAAACTGATTGAAATGCGTACATTCGTAGACAAACAAGGCAGCATCATCCTGCCGGGAGAGGCGCTTGGCGCAGCGGGATTGAAGCCCGGCGATGAGTTGTGTGCCACTCTCGCTGTGGGGCAGGAAGAAACGAAAAACCTATGCCCGCAGCTTGTCATTACACCACAGGGCGTGGGAATTGCGGTGCAGCTGACCGGCTGGCGGGAGGACGATGAGGAAGGTGATCTGACTCTGCCTAACGATCTTCTGGAAGCGGCGGAGATTCCGGCGGACAGCGATCTGGAGATCGTCTGCACGGCCGGAGCTATTGTCATTATGGAATCGGATGTTCTGGACAACCTGCCTGACGAGCTCCGTGAGCTCTTCGGCGAGCTTGGCATCGACCCCGGCACAGTCCGGGAGGTTATGAGAAAGGACGGATATTTTATATGAAAGCTAAACCCATTTATAAAATCGTGGACGGCAAAGGCCGTGTTCTTATTCCCAAGGAACTCCGCACAGCTTCCGGTATGGATTACGGCGATATTGTGAGGCTGAGCATTCATCAGGGCGTTGTCACAGCAAAGAAGGTGGATCTCATTGAGGTAGGTGATCAGTCGCCTGAGGCGGTGGAAGCCTTTGTCCATGCTGCTATCCGTGAGATGCCGGAGGACACCCAAATCGCCATAGCCGCCCGGCTGCTGGAGCTGATCGAGCAGAGAAAGAGGCAGAGCCATGAGTGAAAAAGTATTGTTTACTCAGGAGGACTGCCTGCTAACTGGATATGACATGTCCATTGACGGAAAGGTTATTGTACTTCATCCGTCCTCATTGCCGGAGGAATTCCGGAATGCGAAGTACCAGATGTACTTCTGTACAGGAGGAAACGGCAGCAATCCGAATCCCATCGGCCGCTCCATCTTCACAGTATCCCTGGCGGAAGGCGAAAAACTCCGCTGGAACAGGAACGACATTCTTGGCATTCTAAAGCCAGAACTCCTTCCTGAATATGCACAGCTGCAGCTCTCGCAAATCCGTCCAAACGGTGCACTAGATCTGAAAAATAACGAGCCGCAGTACAGCGGCTATTGTTTTCTGCCGGACGGACGCTACACCTCCGGTGTAGGACTATGCAGCGCCAAGGAGGTTTGGGACTACATCGAGATGCAGAAGGACTACCAGCACAGGGTGATGATCTGCGACCGTGAAGATTTCTGTGTATTTGAGATGATTGCGGGACAGATCGTCCATCCATTGCCGGAAACCATGGAAGCCTACCAGAAGGAACAACAGGAGCAAGGCGGAATGGATCTGAAGCTATGAAACCAATTGAGACTTAAGGCCGGGGTCAGGTTGCTGATTCCGGCCTTGTCATTGTTAAAATCAAAAAGAAAGGACTGAAAACCCATGAAACAAAAAGGAAAACGCATCGGCATTCTCGCCCTTGTTCTCATCCTTCTGGTGTGCGGCGGAATCTATACGGCATACCGCCTTCATCCGGAAGCCTTCATCCGGCAGGATGAAATCATCACACGCGGTGAGTTTGCCGCCATTATGGTGCGGGATATACCGCTGGATACCGCAAACGCGGCGAAAGACCCACCCAGCTTTCCTGACATCGACGGCCACTGGTCGGAGAAAAACATTGAGGCACTCATCGACGCCGGCATCATTGACCCTGCTGATTATCCGGACGGCTTCCATCCTGATGACCCTATAACCCGCGCTGAGATCATCAAGATGCTCGTGCGGATCAGCGGAAAGGATGAGGAAGCGAAAAACACGCAGGGACACAGCGGCTATGAGGATCAGGATGCCATTAACGATGAGGACAAAGGATACCTCATTGTCGGCCGTGAGGACGGTATCATAGGAGAAACGGACGATAACAAAATCCATCCTAATGATCCGGTGACCAAGGGAGAAGCCGATGACCTGATCGACAAGGTTACACCGGAAACCCCTACACCGCCGCCGGTCACGCCAACTCCAACGCCTCCTTCACAAACTCCGACCCCGGAGCAGCCGACACCCACGCCAACGAATCCGGATGACAATCAGCCGACTCCAACACCCACGCCGAATAATCCCGGCAATGACTCCGGAGGCGGTTCAGGAGGCGGCTCATATTATTACCCTGATGCCGAGGTACGGTTTGAACTTCCCGCTACTGCCCATACCGATACGGAAATCAAAGTAATGCCCGTGTGGAAATACATGAGCAGCTTCTCGTGGTCGCTGACCAAAACAGCCGTGGACGGCTCCCAACAGCCTGTAGAACTGAAAGATGCCGTTAGCGGTACTCTCGGTTTAGAGGGCGGCTCCATCAGTTTTAATCAGGATGGGCAATACACATTGACCGGCAAGGCAAAGAATGTAATTGGAAAAGAAACTGTGCTGTCCAAACAGATCACAGTCTATCCGGTCATCGATCTGAGCTTTGACCTTCCGGAAACGACTCACACGGACAAATCGGTTACTCTCACCTTCCAGCTCGAAAAACTCTTTGGCCACGACATTGTATGGACAGCAGCAAAAGACGGAGAAACCGTTCAGCTGGCCGACATTCTCAATGGCGAGCTTGGGAGCGAAGGCGGTACTTTTGTGTTCAAAGCAAAAGGTGAATATACACTGACCGCTGCCATCACGGATGACACCGGACGAGTCTTTATCCATACAGAAAAAACAAAAGTTTATCCGGTGGCTGGAATTGCTTTTGAGCTTCCGGTAGCCTCCCATACGGATACAACTCTTGAGGTTTCAACAACACTTACAGAAGCGGACGGACTTACTGTAACTTGGAACCTTACCAAGAACGGTGAAACTGCTGTGCTTGCCGATGAACTGGAAGGTTCCCTGACCAATGACGGCGGAAAAATTTGCTTCAAGGACAAGGGTGTGTATATGCTCACCGGATCGATCACCGATGAAACTGGCAGAATCTTTGAAACCTCTAAAACCATCACCATCTACCCGGTAGGTTCCATTGGTTTCTATTTGCCGGAAATCACCCATACAGACAAGGCTGTCCGCGTGGAGAGCCGCTTCGAAAACCTTGGAGAAGCCGCAATCCAATGGTCGCTGACCAAGGATGGAGAGGCTGTCACCTTAACCGATGCGGTCTTGGGGGAATTGACTAACGAGGGAGGCTTCATCTTCTTTAAAGAAAAAGGCGAATATGTTCTGAAAGCAGCTTTTACAGATCCTGCTGGCAGGACATATAGCTACACAGCACCGGTTAAGGTCTATCCTGTTCCCAGCATTTCATACAAGCTGACTGAAACCGCCTACACCGATACCATTGTCAGTGTAATTCCAGAAACCTTGGAATTAGGCAGCCTAAAAGTGGAATGGCTGTTAGAGAACGGCTTCGGATTCCAGGATTTTGCGACTTATGTTGATGGAACTCTGGACAACAACGGCGGTTCCATCCGATTCAAGCACGCCGGTACCTATGAGCTGATCGCCCGAATCACAGATGAAACCGGGCGGGTATTCCTGTTTGAAAACGGAGGAAAAATCGAAGTTCTGCCGGTTCTGAACATATCCTTCGAGTTTCCTGAATCGACCCACACCGACCGCACTGTTGATCTCCGGACCCGCGGCAACAACAATGTGCTGCCGGTGGAATGGTTGCTTATCAAAGACGGAGAACCTGTGGAAATCTCTGATGCTTTGGAGGGAACGCTGAACGCCTACGGCGGAAAAATACAGTTTAAAGATATCGGAAGCTATACCCTGACGGCCTCTATGACGGACGCGCTTGGCAGGGTGTTCTCCTATAGTGCATCCACTACGGTCTATCCGATCCCGTCAATTTCACTCAGCGTTCAGCAGACCTGGCACGCCGGAGATGCTGGAACTGTCAGTGTCAGCGGCACGGACTTGGAGAATCTCACTGTGGGCTGGACAATCATCCAGGGTGACGGTGGCGCACAGCCGTATTACATCTACTCCTCCGGAACTCTGACTAAAACAGGGGGCAGCCTGACCTTCCCGGCAAAGGGTCAGTACGAGCTGATCCTCACTATGACGGACCCCACCGGCCGAACGTTTACCAGAAGCCGGAGCATTACGGTCTATCCCATTCCTTCAATTTTACTCAGCATATCGCAGACCTGGCACGCCGGCGAGTCTGGAACGGTCAGCGTCAGCGGCACGGATCTGGAAAACCTCACTGCGGACTGGTCTGTCATCCAGGGGAATAGCGACGTGAAGCCTTATTCAGCCTATGCCTCCGGAACCCTGACCAATGAGGGTGGCAGCCTGACCTTCCCGGCGAAGGGACAGTACGAGCTGATCCTCACTATGACGGACCCCACCGGCCGTGCCTTTACCAGAAGCCAGAGTTTCACGGTGCACCCCATCCCGTCTGTTTCACTCAGCGTCCAGCAGCCTTGGTACGCTGGTGAACCTGGAACAGTCAGCGTCAGCGGCACGGATTTGGAGAATCTTACTGCAGACTGGACGGTCATTCAGGGAAGCAGCAGCGCGAAGCCTTATACTGCCTATGCCTCCGGGACCCTGACCAAAGCAGGGGGCAGCCTGACCTTCCCCTGGAAAGGACAGTATGAACTGATCCTCACCCTGACAGACCCCACCGGCCGAACTTTTGCCGGAAGTCAGAGCTTCACGGTGTACCCCATTCCAACCATGAGCCTTGGCGTACCATCGCTGACCTACAGCGGCGAGTCTATGGCAGTCACTGCCTCCGGTACTGAGCTGAGCGGAGCATCCGTTGACTGGCTCCTTTCGGTGGATAACGGCGGAGCAAAGCCCTACACGGAATATGCCACTGGCTCCCTTGGTATCAGCGGCGGCACTCTGCGGCTCTATACGGATAAAACCATTACCGTGAAGCTGCAGGCAGTGGTCACCGATACCAATGGGCGCAGATTCACTTTCACCTCCAATGCAGGAATGGTCAAGCCTATTGCCAGCTTCCCGTTTACGGTTCCGTCCTCCGCTCATATCGGCTCCGGCTTTTACGTTTCCCTGCCGGGAACATCCGGACTGGAGGGCAGGACTCTTAATTGGTCGCTGACCAAGGGTGGAAACGCGGCCGGTTACACCGGAAGCCTCTCAAACAGCGGCGGAACCATTGCTATCCAAAGTACCGGAAGCTATGTCCTGACTGCAAGCACCACCGACAGCACCGGCAGAAACTTCAGCTATTCGCAGAACATCACCATCACCAACAACGCACCGAATAAGCCGACCGGAAGCGCGTCGGTAACCCGAACCGCAAAGGATGGCAAGCTGCTGGTTAACCTCTCAGCCTATGCCAGCGATCCGGACGGCGATGCTGTGAGCCTGGAATACTCCGGCAACACAGCAGACAGCTACTATGCCGTAGGTACCCAAACCGTGTGGGTTCGAGCAAAGGACGCGTGGGGGCTGTATTCGGACTGGACGGGCATCACCTTTATAGTAACGAACTCTGCTCCCACGACGCCGGTGATCACCCGTACTCCTGACGGCAACAGCATTGCACCCGGCGTAGCAATCACCATTTCCGCCTCCAGCACAGACCCCGATGGCGATGCCATCACCTATATATGGGAAGGACGCCCGGCACAGACCAGCACTGCCTATCCCCTCGGTAAGAATGTGGTGCGCGTGAAGGCTGTGGATTCCACCGGAGCCGAGTCGCCCTGGGCGGCTATCGTGTTCTTTATCGCCGACCCCAATCACGGCGGCGGCATGACACTGACCGGTCCGGAGTCCGTCATTCTGGAACAGGGTATCGCGGGAGCGACCATTACCAATTACACCTTCACGGTGCCGCCTGTCGATGGACACAGTGGTCAGGACTATGGACGTGTCCGCGGCTACAACATATTGACCGGACAATGGGATCAGCTAGACTACGGCACAACCACTAACGGCATTACCTTCAGCCGTTCATTATCACCGGGACTCTATAGCCAGCTTGAGTTCTACTATTATACCAATCACGATTGCATGTACAACAAAAGCAATATCACTTATTCTGTCACCTTCTATTTTCAGTAATACTCCGGCAGTCCTGCCGGGAAAGGAGGAAGTGTTATGAACGGTATTCAGATTAAGAACAACCGCATCCTTTACTACGGCAATACAGCCGGCTATATCGAAAAGGACAGGGCTATTGTAGACCCGATGTTTCAGAACGAGGAACTCCGGTCCTATCTCACAGAGAAAAAAGGACTGGAGCTGGAGTGGAGAAACGGCACCTTCGCGCGGATGGCAGAGGGAAAGATCGATCCGGAAGGCAACCTGCAGGTTCTGAAAAAATGCAGGGTCCATCAGCTCAAGCCCGATGTGGATGTAATGATGAAATTCATCGGGTATGACGAACTGCTGGAGCACTTCGGAGAACCTGACCCTGACAACTACCGGGTGGTCTATGACGGCGAGGTGGAAACCAATAATCTGGAGGAACTCTTCGCCAAATTCAACCTTGACCATCCGCTCGGCTATGAGGGACACAGCCTTTCCATGTCGGACGTGGTGGAGCTGTATGATGATTCCGGCAGCTCCTTCCACTATGTTGACCGATTCGGATTTAAGGAAATCCCCTTTCAGCCACAGGAGCAGGAGCTGTACCAGGGACCGACGATGAGCCTGTAACACTATCAGTCGCAGCCGGAAGGCTGTTTTTTTAACCCACAAATATTTAAGGAGGAAACATCCATGAGTAAAGCACAAGCTACCGCCAAAACTCCGCAGGAATCTGCGCAAGCCGCTACGGAGCAGCCTCTACCTATGAAGGTGGATGTGAAGATCGGCTCCATCCGTCCGGAAGGCAATGTCAAGGCTTACGCGTCCATCAACCTGAATGACTGCTTCGCCATCCGCAACGTGAAGGTGGTAGACAGCTCCAAGGGGCTGTTTATTGCCATGCCCAGCTACAAGGCGGGAAACGGAGAGTACAAGGACATCTGCTTTCCGGTCACCAAGGAATTCCGGGAACAGCTGAACAATGCGGTCATCGACGCCTACCATCAGGCCTTCACCCAGAGTCAGAACCAAAACCAGCAAAAGACGGCGGATAAACCGTCTTTGGAACAGGCACCGGAGCAGAGCGCCGGTATGCAGATGGTGGGACTATAAGCCCCGCCATCTTTGTTACTCAACCACTAAAACAAACATATTGGAGGTAAATCATAATGAAAAAATTCCTGTACACAATGAAGAGAAAGTTTTCCTTCACCTTAAAAAAAGTTAAGGCTCAGCTGACATTAAAGTACCTGATGACAGAATCATTACTCTACTCCCAGCGTGGGGAAGGCTTTGTGGATACCGCCATTAAAATTTTAATGGCAGTGGTCATCGGTGCCCTCGTCCTTGCCGGCCTGTACGCCCTGTTTGGTGAAACCGTCCTGCCGACCCTGAAACAGCGTATTATTGACATGTTCAACTTTGGAAACTGATATGCCGCTTCTCTTGCAGGGCGGTTTTTTTATTGCCCTTTTGTCTGCTGCTTCCCTATGGGATCTTAAAAAAAGGATCATCCCTGACACCATTTGTGTGTTCATTGTCCTGACAGGATTGTTCATATTTGAACCTTTGAAACTGTTCGGGGTGCTTGCCGCCTTACCGTTTCTGCTTGCTGCCCTGATCTGGGATGGTATGGGCGGCGGGGATATCAAGCTTATGGCGGCTGCGGGGCTGGTGCTGGGTCTGCAAAAAAGCATGGCCGCCATAATCATTGGTTTAACAGCCATGCTGGTATTCCATGCAATCTATACCCTGATCCAAAGGCTGCGCGGGAGGAATGCTCCAAAGGCATACCCTCTCGCGCCTTTTCTTTCTCTTGGCTGCTTTGCAGCATATTTCTTAATTTAAGGAGGAACACTCTATGAGTTTTCTTAAAAACCGCACAGTGCTAGGCGTTATCTGCATTGTGCTGTCTTTGCTTATTTGTTTTGCCCTGACTCCGCTGTTCAACCAGACTGTATCGCAGAAAACATCCATAGTCCGGGTAGTAAAGGATATAAAGTGCGGCGATCAGATCACCAAGGATATGGTGCAGACCGTGGAGGTGGGCGGTTACAACCTACCCGAAAATATAATGAAGCAGGCTGATTCGGTCATCGGCAAGTATACCATTGCGGATCTGTCTCCCGGTGACTATATTATTTCCACCAAGCTGACTGATGTCCCCGCTGCGGATAACGCCTATTTGTACAGCCTGAACGGTAATAAGGAGGCTATTTCCGTAAGCATCAAAAGCTTCGCCCAGGGTCTGTCCGGCAAGCTGATTTCCGGCGACATCGTGTCTGTCATCGCTCCCGATTATAAGAAACAGGGATCTACTGTAATCCCTCCGGAGCTGACCTATGTCGAGGTCATCGGTGTAACGGCCAGTACAGGTTATGACACTGATTCAGAGCAGTCTTCCGGGGATGAGGATACAGGCAAGAACGAGGATGAAAAACAACTTCCTGCCACCGTGACGCTTTTGGCATCTCCGGAGCAGGCAAAGATCCTTGCGGAGCTGGATGCGGACGGCAAGCTTCATCTTTCCCTTGTTTACAGAGGCGCCAAGGAGAACGCCGCCAAATTTATTGAGCTGCAGGATAAGGTGATCCAAGCACTGTATCCGGTTCCCGCGGCACAAACAACTAATGGACAAGCACAATCCCCTCCGCACAATACAGTCACGGAGACTGAAAATACTGTTCCGGAAGCCGGAGGTGAGTAATTTGCTCAACTTCATGAAAGGGAGCATCTTCTCCCGAAAGCAATTAGAATCAATGCAGGAGGAACCGGAACAGGATGTGCAGGTGCTGGCGGTATGGGGCAGCCCAGGCAGCGGAAAAACCACGGTCAGTGTACGCCTTGCCAGGTATCTGGCGGACCACAAACACAACGTTGTGCTGCTGTTATGCGATATGACCACCCCAATGCTGCCCTGCATCTGCCCGCCTGCAGAGCTGGAATGCGAGAGATCCCTCGGAAGCATCCTCGCAGCAACCCATATCAACGATACGCTGATCAAGCAAAACTGTGTTACCCATAAAAAATTGAGCTATCTCACAATGATCGGCATGCTCAAGGGCGAGAATGTGTTCACCTATCCGCCATATACCCAGAAGCTGGCGGCCGAGCTCATTGATCATCTGCGGGACGTCGCTCCATACATCATCATTGACTGCGGTAGCTCCATCGCCAACGACATCCTGTCGGCGGTTTCCCTGCTGGAAGCAGACACGGTGCTGAGACTGGTCAACTGCGATCTCAAGTCCATCAGCTACCTGTCGTCACAATTGCCGCTCCTCAAGGATCAGAAATGGGATGCGGATAAGCAGTATAAGGTGGCCTCCAACATCAAATCCAATCAGGCTGGAGAGCATATCGAGCAGGTGCTCGGGTCTGTCTCTTTCAAGCTGCCGCACTCGGATGAGCTTGAAAACCTGGCCCTTGCAGGAAACACGCTGGGAGAACTGGCTCTCAAAGACAGCCGGAGCTTTCGTACTGAGATCGCAAAGATTTCAAAGGAGGTGTTTGGCGTATGAGTAAGAAGAACCGCAGGCGGGACGCCACCAATATACCGACGCATTTGGCGCCGGTACTGGATGTCACCTCAAAGGAAACAGGTGAAAAGTCACATACCATCAGCATGACAGGTAACCAAAGCCTGTTTTTTTCATCTGATGGAGCCGCCAGGGAATTTGGCCCGGTCTTGCATGAAGTGCAGGAGTACATCTCCAGTAAATACGCGACGCTGATCACCAGCGGAGGAACAGAAGAAGTGAAGGCGCAGGTCAAACGGTACATCACCAAATATGTACAGGATTACCGCATCGCTGTTGCAGGTATGACACAGACGCAGCTGGTGGATGCCCTGTATACGGAAATGGCGGAGTTTTCGTTTCTGACTAAATACATTTTCGGCACCGGTATTGAGGAAATAGACGTCAATGCCTGGAATGACGTCGAGGTGCAGTACAGCAGCGGCATCACCAAGAAGCTGGATGAACACTTTGACAGTCCTGAGCATGCCATCAACGTGGTGCGCCGTATGCTCCATGTGTCAGGAATGGTGCTGGATAACGCCAGCCCGGCAATTCTGGGACATTTGAGTAAAAATATCCGCATCGCCGTGCTGAAAACTCCGCTGGTGGATGAGGATGTAGGCGTAGCAGCTTCCATTCGTATCGTCAATCCGCAGAGCATGCGGAAGGAGGATTTTATCCGCGGTGGGACGGCCACCGATCCGATGCTGGGTTTTCTGTCGGAATGCCTGCGATACGGCATCTCCATCTGCGTGGCAGGCGCAACCAGCTCCGGGAAAACCACTTTGGCAGGCTGGCTGCTGACCACCATACCGGATAACAAGCGTATTTTTACCATTGAAAATGGTTCGCGCGAACTGGCGCTGGTACGGCAAGATGACGGAATGGTCTGTAACAGTGTCATCCACACGCTGACCCGCATGAGTGAAAACGAGAAACAGAACATTGATCAGGATATCCTGCTGGACATGGCGCTGCGTTTTAATCCGGAAATCATCTGCGTTGGAGAGATGCGCGGACCGGAAGCCTATGCCGCCCAGGAGTCCGCCAGAACCGGTCACACGGTGCTGACCACCATCCACTCCAATAGCTGCGAAGCCACATGGCGCCGCATGGTTACCTTGTGCAAACGGAAATATGACATGGCGGACAATACTCTCATGGATCTGGTAACAGAGGCATTCCCCATAGTGGTTTTTGCAAAGCAGCTGGAAAACAAACAACGCAAGCTGATGGAGATTATGGAATGCGAAATTCTGCCGGATGGCAGTAGAAACTACCGGAGCCTGTTCCAATTCAAAATCACTGAAAACCGTGTAGAGGATGGAAAATTCATCGTGAGCGGCCAGCACAGTGCGGTACAGGAGATTTCCCAGAGTCTGCAGAAGCGCTTTCTTGAAAATGGTATGCCCCAGGATACATTAAAACAAATCCTATCTATGGGAGGTGCCAATCGATGACCGCAATTCTTTTAATTGCATGTGCCGGTCTTATCATCGGCGCCTTTCTGCTGATGGGACTCTCACCGCTGGAATTTACCGGCGGGCTGTTTGGGTTCCTGACTCGTAAAAACAAAAGCATCCGTGCAGAAATTAACGAGACTACCCGTCGTAAAAAAACATCCATCCTTCGCAGGGAAATTGCAGAAGTACAGGAGATTCTTACAATCACCGGACGTAGCAGCCGCTTTTCTCTCGTCTGCGCGGCGTCTCTTCTGTTCTTTGCCGCGGGTGGCAGTCTAGCCATTCTGATGGGGAATATGTTTCTTGTTCCTGTGCTGGCTGTAGGTATGATGTTTATCCCTTTCTGGTATATCCGGCTTACGGCCACTCATTACAAAAAGAGCATCGCCGCGGAACTGGAAACGGCCCTTTCCATCATTACCACAGCTTATCTTAGAAACGAGGATATCCTCACGGCTGTGGAGGAAAGCGTTCAATATCTCAATCCTCCTGTACGAAGCGTGTTCGCGGAATTTCTGACGAGGGTAAAGCTCATTAATCCGGATATTGACACAGCGCTTCATGCCATGAAGCCCAAAATTGACAACGACGTGTTTCGTGAATGGTGCGATGCCATTGCCGCCTGTCAGTATGACCGCGGCCTGAAAACCACGCTGACCCCGATTGTCAGCAAGCTAAGTGACATGCGCATCGTTAATGCGGAGCTGGAATATCTGGTGTTCGAACCCCGCAAGGAATTCATCATCATGGCTCTGCTGGTCGTTGGGAATGTGCCGGTCATGTATTTTCTCAATAAGGACTGGTATCACACTTTGATGCATACCGCGGTGGGACAGGCCATCCTGGCGGTCTGTGCGGCGGCGATTTTTATCTCGACGGCGTTTGTCATTAAGCTGACTAAGCCCATTGAGTACAGGAGGTGACGGAGATGATGACACAATTATTTTTTACAGGAATCCTTCTTGCTGTGGGGCTGTATTTCATTTTAGCAGATGTGCTGAAGCTGCCGACCATGAAAACCGCTAAGGCCATGCTGGGTGCGGGGAGAGAGAGTAAAAAAGCAGCCAAAACGGTGGAAGCCTGGCTTATGTCCGGTGCGGTAAAACTCTCACAATATATCCGCATAGATGAGTATAAGCACAGCAGGATGGCCAATATCCTCAAGGCGGCGGGGATATCCATGACCCCGGAGGTGTACTCCGCCTACGCAATTACTAAAGCCGGAGCTATCCTGCTTGGAGTGATTCCATGCCTGATTCTGCTCCCGCTGCTCTCGCCGGTGCTGATTATCCTTGCCGTATTATCCTATTTCAAAGAAATCCGGAAAGCGGATGAGCAGCTGAAGGCGAAACGGGATCAAATCGAAGGTGAGCTGCCCCGGTTTGTTGCAACAATTGAGCAAACTCTCAAGACCAGCCGTGATGTGCTGGCGATGATGGAAAACTACAAGAAAAACGCCGGCCCCGCCTTTGTTCTGGAACTGGACGTGCTGACTGCGGATATGCGCTCCTCCAGCTATGAGGCGTCACTAACCAGGTTTGAAGCAAGGCTCAACTCCCCGATGCTTTCCGATGTGGTCAGGGGGCTGATCGGTGTCCTGCGGGGCGATGACAGTGCCGTGTATTTTCAGATGCTGGCGCATGACTTTAAAGCTCTGGAACTTCAGCGTCTCAAAGGTCAGGCTCAGAAGATTCCTCCGAAAATCAGGGTGTTTTCCTTTGTAATGCTGATGTGCTTCCTGCTTACCTATCTGGCTATCATCGCCTTGGAGATTCTCAATTCTCTCGGCAATATGTTCTAAGGAGGTATGCCAAATGACAAACAATCAAATTTTGGAGGCGCTGCGTGAAAAGCTGGACGAAGCCTTCCGTCCGCCCGAACAGGAGGTGCGCCTATGCTGAAGCATCTCCGGTCCCGGCGTGGCGAGGGGTATATCGATGTGGCAGTGCTGGTGCTGTGCGTGATGCTGGTCATCGCCTTGGCGGTCAGCGTTCTGCCGGTGTTTGTGAGCAAGAACCAGCTAGATACCTATGCCGCCGAGCTGTGCCGGGAAGCGGAAATCGCCGGGCGCGTCGGCAGCGAAACAACACTCCGGGCGCAGGTTCTCTCGGAAAAGACAGGGCTTTCCCCTAATATATCATGGTCAAAAACCGGAAGGCTCCAGCTCAATGAGGAATTTACCGTTACAGTAACCATGCAGATGGATCTCGGCCTGTTCGGCGGCTTCGGGAGCTTTCCCGTTACCCTGAAGGCGCAGGCGTCAGGCAAAAGTGAGGTGTACTGGAAATGACAGCTGGTAAAATATGTGATATAATTAGAAGCAAAAAAGGCACGTCCTTCCCGCTTATCGTAGCGGTGACCCTGGCCCTTGTGATTGTCTTTTGCGGCATATCCGAATACATTCGGCTGATGATCATCGCCCAAGGTGTTCGGGATGCCGTGCAGTCCGCTGTGATTTCGACAGTAAACGACAGCTATGACGATGTGTATCACGGTGTTCGGGAAGGATATAGCGGAGCCTATCAGCCCTCCACGGATGACTTTGAGGAAAGCCTGGATTACGGCGATATGTATGGCAGACTGGATCAACTGCTGGGACTCCGGCAGGAAAACGGATACCATGTGAAATATGCCGGAAACGCTGTAGAGTTTCGCTTGTCGGGACTTTCCGTTTCCCTCAAAAATATGCCATTAGCACCAGCGAATCCTGATAATTCCAAGGGGTTTCTAGCGGATGCGACTATACGATTAGAGGTTCCTGTATCCTTTGGTGGCAAAAGCCTGCCTCCTATGACGATTAACCTCAAGGTGCAGGCAAAATATATGCCGCTATTTTAACGAAATTAAAATAATCGTAGACTTATGGAAAATTTTGTAGTATGGTGTGGTTGAAAAGACCAAACCAGCAACCTTTGAAAAGGGGGTAAAACCAATGAAGATTACTGACAGAACAAAGAAATGGCTTACCATCGCCGGGCTCGGCGTGGTATGTGTAGTCCTTGTTATAGTTATAGCCTCGCAGTTTAAAACGGAGGAACCCAAAGAAGTGTCCGTTCAGCCTTCATCAACAGCAGTGGATACGGTCACTCCCAGCACTCCTTCCACAGGTCCAACCAATACACAGGAGGTAAACGCTCAGCCAATTGATTCGACTGTGACTTCTGCAACCTCAACAGACACCGGTGATTCCACCGGCACCGATCAGAGCATTCAGGCAGAAGTTACAAAGCCTCCGGAACCATCGCAGGAAGTAAAGACCGATCCGTCCAAAACTCCCGATGGCCAAAAGGTGGACGCAGTGACTCCGGTGGAACATAGCAATGTGCCAACTCCAGCTCCGGAAACGTCTACGCCAAAGGCAGGAGATAAAAATGATAAAGGGCAGATATGGTTTCCTGGCTTTGGATGGGTCGATGATGAAGGAGCAAATACCGGAACAGTAGTGGATGGTGAGGGTGATATAAATAAACCGGTTGGAAACATGGATTGATTTATTACAAACTTTATATAGAGCAAGAAGCACCGTAAAAAACGGTGCTTCTTGCTTTTTAAGGAGGTAGCCTATGAAACAGCGTCTCAGTGTTTTTCTTATACTGGTGCTGCTTTTTTCTTTCTTTCTTCCCGTTACAGCTGATGCCGAGGGCGACGGAAATATCGACCACGGTGGTGGTGGAATGGGGAGCGGCAACGGCGAAAATTACTGGAATCCCGGAGATGAAGGGGTCAGAATCACTGTTGTTCGTGCAAGTGACCGGGCTGTCGTTACCACGCCAATAGATTTTACAGATAAGGCTCCTTCCAGTACAACAGCTCATTTCGGAAAAATCAGCAAGCTACAATACAACAGTGGAACATCACTTACTCCGCATATGAATGGTTATACTTACAACACCCCAGGCATAGCCATGCCACACATTATAAGCTCCGGTAGCGGACAAGCAGATATTGATGAAATTAAGAGATATTTCTGTTCTGAATACACTTTAATGCGTATATCCGATGTTACTGGTATGGATTATGGAGTGCTCATAAACGGTCAATATAAAATTCTTTTGGAACCCATCGCCTATATGACATTTCAGGGAGTCAAAATGGCCATGACCGCCACCGAGGCCGCGCTTTTTGACCAACAACTGAATGGCGGTCTGCGGAGCAAGATGGTTTCGCTTAGCCATAAAAACCTACCATTGGCAATGTTTCTTGAAACCCCGGATCTTGGTTATCCGGCATGGGACGGATCTACGACCACCGCTGCATCAAACACCGATATTATTTCTTCCCTTGGACTTGGTATTGTGCGCTTCAATGAAGCAGAGCCGGAGCCTCCGGAGGTCACCACTTACGACTATGAGTACCGGATCAATACAGAGGTCATCACCTCGGTGACTGTGAGAGGCGGTCAGGCAGATCCTTATCATCCCGTCACGGTGAGATTTACAATCGGCGGTCAGACATATACCGTAAGCGGTGTGTATTATCCAGAGGACGACAGCCAGCTGGTGTGGGTCCGCTGGACAACTCCGCCCACTCCACAGACCATGAATATTCATGTATCGGTATCGGGCGGCGGATCAGCGAGTCAAGGAACCATCACTGCAAAGATCGTGGACCTTTCCGGAAACGATCCACCCAATCCGGTGGCTGATGATCGCAACAATTCCTACTCCAGTACCTCCGTACCCAATAAGCCGCAGAAAACCTCGTCCTCCTGGGGCGTGTGGCATCCAAGGTGGCATGCCTATTGGGTATGGCATGGAACTGAAGAAGATGGATACTGGTGTGACCATGGCTGGTGGGAATTCGACTGGTACGCTTACAATGCAAGCCTTTCATCTTCCATGAGCGTCGTTCCTGATGCAAAAGCTCCAACAGCATCTGAAAAATTGATGAAAAGCGGTTATGGAATTAATCAAACAGTCACTGTAAATGTCAGTACAAACCAATCTTCGGCGGTAACCGAAGCGCAGAACGCGGTAACCTATTTCCCTGAATACCAGTATAAAACGTATTGGCGGCTGCTGGAAAGAACAAGCCGGGGGTACAGTTCTAAATTTGAGTTCGCGTCCAATAAATACTCGACTTACAAACGCCGGACGCATTTCACCCCTATATGGATGCCGGATGGAAATTACACACCGTATACCTGGCTCGCCGACTGCTGGACGCCCGCAGGAATGCTCAGTATTAACCTCACCGACTCGGTGACTATCCGGGGAAGCCTTTGGGATGACTGGTACATCGCACCGGTAAAGCCATAAGCAAAGAATCATTAAAATAAAGAGCTGTTCTTTGAAGATTTCGAAGAGCAGCTCTTTATAATTTTTCCGGTGCTTTTTACTCCCCCTCAGATATCAGAGAAGGCTCATCTAGTAATAGTTGAAAAATCTGCTTGGAGCTTTCCCTGTCCCGATATGTGAGCGAGTACAGAAGATCGTTGGTAATCCCCTGAAGGAAAGCCGCCATTGCAGTAACAATCAGAAACCGCTGGCGGAACAGCAGGTTCAGGTTCTTCATTGCTTCCTCATCTCCAAGCACTTCAACAATTCGGTCATATAGCTTACGAAAATCACTGACATCTAAGACATCATGTGCATTCGACTCAATCCGCTCGTAATACTCCTCGCTCATGCTACCAAGACAGCGTTCAAAAAGAACGGAGCAATATATAGAAACCTTGGTGGCACGTTCCTGAGATCTCAACGGATGTGCTTCGATGTACGCTTTGACTTCATTGTAAAATGGGTGGTCTGTGTTTTTGGAATCGCCACTGAGTATTCCGGAGCATAGGCCATTTAGGATTCCCCCAGTCTCAAAACCTTCCGATGCCGCCTCATAAGCCATTATCTCGTTCGACGTCTCAAAAAGATAGGATAGATACTTGTCCAGCAGATATCCCTGTTTACCTAAATTTGTCCGAATCTCGGCTGCCTGTTTGATGAATTCAATAAACAAATTTTTTAGATGTTTCACCGAGGCATCTCCAAGAAAACCGGACTCGTTTTCAAAAATGTTCATGTTTTCTCCCGACCTTTCTTATTTAGTCGGGAGGTTCCCCAATAGGCAAAAAAGCGTACACTAAGGCGGGCGGCTCAGCCGCCATGACCCCTTGCATACGCCTAAACTTATTGTAAAACACCATGAAAAATGGTAATATGGAAGCGTCATAGTGCCGTTTACGGTTGCGCGGGGTGGTTCGTTCACCTTTCGCAGGGCTGGTGTGTCGCAAGCGCACCAGTCTGCTATGACGTTTTTTAGTTCGGGGAAACCCCCGTGGTAATAGTAACGCTCTGAAAGGAAAATATGTCAAGAGAGTACTTAGATATTACACTCCTATCTGGATGCCGGTCGTGCCGGTAAAGCCATAAATACAGAAAAAAGAAACGAGACCGCAAGGCTAAAAAGCTTTGTGGTCTTTTTCTTTGCAAAAATCAATATTGAAAGGTGGTAATTTTATGAAAATTAATCGAATCCTGCCTGTTCTCCTCATGGCTCTGCTGCTGGGCTGCGTGCTCTGTACAACTGCCTATGCTGCGCCCAATGGCGACGTGGCCGGAGCAATTGAAAACACTTGGAACGACGCCTCCGGGCAGATCAAGACCGTGGTGAACAAGGTGGTATTCCCAGCAATCGACCTGATCCTCGCCGTATTTTTCTTTGCCAAGCTCGGCACAGCCTACTTCGACTACCGAAAGCACGGGCAGTTCGAATGGGCGGCGCCGGCGATTCTGTTCGCTTGCCTGGTATTCACCCTGACCGCGCCGCTATACATCTGGCAGATCCTTGGAATGTAGGAGGTGCGAAATATGAATTACTTTGAACAGGAGCTTCGCAAGCTGTTCGGAAACGACCCGGCTATCTCTGATAAAAGGTTTATCGGCAGAGCTTTCTTCGGAAAGCTCTCCGACAGCCTCCGCGTGAGAGTCGAATTCGTCACGATGGGCACGGCGGATCATTACGAGGCGATCAAGGCAACCGTCATCAACCGAACCGACGGGCCAGTGGACGCTGTCACGCTGCGCTTTTCCGACCTGCTCGGCAAGAAAACGGTCAGCAATCCGAACTTCAGGGAAGGCGTCACCCCATATATATGGAGGTATGGGGACAGAAGCGAATGGTATGTTTATCAACCGACAAAAGCGGACTATGATCAGATATCCGAGGTTATCAACGATTACCTTGACGTATACCGTGAACCGAAGCTGGAGATGGAGGAGTCCGGTCAGTGCGAAAACGGCCTAACAATGCGCGGCATGTAAGCAAATTTTTTCGGGAGCTTGTGAAATGACAGGCTCCCGTATTTTTTTATCCGAAAGGAGGTGACGTCCCGTGTTCATATGGGATTTTGTCGCTGACACCGTCCTCGGCCAGATCGTTGATTGGATCTACGGCCAGATCATCGGCTTCCTCGGTAACTTTTTCTCGGCTATGGGAAATATGGGCGCCGACCTGTTTGATATGACCTGGGTGCAGTCCATCGTCCTGTTCTTTGTTTATCTGGCTTGGGCGCTCTACGGGACAGGGCTGGTGGTCTCGGCCTTTGAGTGCGGCATCGAGTACCAGTCCGGCAGGGGCAGCATCAAGGATACCGCCATAAACGCAATCAAAGGCTTTATGGCTGTCAGCCTGTTCTCCGTTGTGCCAGTGGAGCTATACAAATTATCCATCTCCCTGCAGAGCAGCCTCACGGCGGGAATCACCGGCCTGGGAACGGGTATCGATACCGTCGCCGCAAATATCATTGGACAGCTGAGTGCCGCGGGAAGTCTTGAAAACGCGGGAAATGCCGGAGTGTTCGGCGGCATGGGAGCGATCACTAATCCCCTTATGCTGATCTTCATTCTCATCCTCATGGGCTACGCGGTGATCAAGGTCTTTTTCGCAAACTTAAAGCGCGGCGGCATTCTGCTCATCCAGATCGCCGTAGGCAGCCTGTATATGTTCTCTGTTCCGCGCGGATACCTTGACGGGTTTGTCAGCTGGTGCAAGCAGATCGTCGGCCTGTGCCTGACAGCTTTCCTGCAGTCCACCATCCTCATCGCGGGGCTCATGGTGCTTAAGGATCACGCCCTGCTAGGGCTTGGTCTGATGCTGTCTGCCGGAGAAGTTCCCCGTATCGCGGGAGCCTTTGGGCTGGACACCAGCACCAAAGCCAACCTCATGAGCGCGGTCTACACGGCTCAGACCGCGGTAAACATGACGAGAACCGTGGTAAAGGCGGTGGCCGCGAAATGAAACAGGTATATATCTGTTCCCCTTATGCCGGGGACATAGAAAGCAATGTCCGGTTCGCCAAAGCCGCCTGCCGTTATGCCGCGGAGCAGGGCTGCGCTCCTGTCGCCGTCCACCTGATGTACCCGCAGATACTAGATGATGCCGTACCCGCCCAACGGGAAACAGGCGTCCGTATGGGGCTGCGGGTGCTGGCCTCCAGCGACGAGCTGTGGATATGCGGATCGCGTAACAGCCACGGCATGAGCTGTGAAATCGCGGAAGCCGAGCGGCTTGGCATACCCATCAGAAACATATCAGCAGAGCTAATACAAGGAGGATGTCACATGAAGTCATACGATTCTATAGAAAGAGCATTCATGCCGGAGGAAGCGCCTTCTCCCGGCATGAAGCTGATATTATAACCATATCGCTGTTCCTCGGAAGCCTGTTTGACGGGATCGGCGGATTTCCGCTGGCAGGCGTCCGGCAGGGGTTGGCCCCTGTGTGGGCCAGTGAGATTGAGCCGTTCCCCATTGGGGTAACGAAAATACGGTTTCCGGATATGCTCCCTGTAGGCGACATTACAAAATTAAAAGGTTCGGAGCTTGCCCCAGTGGACGTGGTCTGCGGGGGCTCGCCGTGTCAGGATTTATCGGTCGCGGGAAAACGCGCCGGACTTCAGGGTGAGCGCTCCGGCCTGTTCATGGAGCAGATTCGTGTCATAAAGGAGTTGAGAGAGCATGACGCAAGAGCAAAACGAACAGCTGACCCTGTTCGACTTAGACCCAGATATATGGTCTGGGAGAACGTCCCCGGAGCTTTCTCCTCCGCAGACGGAGAGGACTTCCGCGCGGTGCTGGAGGAAATCTGCAGAATTGCTGACGGCAACGCATCTGTACCTCGACCTCCGGGAGGGGTATGGAAGCCTGCTGGGGCCATATTGGGAGATCAATTCTCACTTGCTTGGAGGGTATACGACGCTCAATACTGGTCCGTCCCACAAAGGCGCAAAAGAATCTATCTTGTCGCAGATTTTGGAGGATACACCGCACCCAAAATACTATTTGAGCAAGACCGCATGTTTGGGGATTCTGCGCCGGGCGAAGAAACGAGGCAAGGAGCTGCCACCTGTTCTGAAGCAGGCGCTGGAGATCCAGGCGGGAGTCCGGCTGACAGAATAACGGATACCGGTCCTATCGCATTCGCCTGCAATCAGCGGGATGAGGTACGGGATCTGCATGCTGTGTCCGGTGCAATCCAAGCCCAGCCGGGCATGAAGCAGCAGACCTTTATCGCCGCCGGCTTCTCGGCAGGTCAGGGAGAAAAGGCCGGAGGAATCGGTTATCAGGAGGAATGCTCTCCGACCCTGAAGGCGTCGGAGAGCGGCTCCAATATGGTGCCAAGCATTCTGTGCCTGAACGATCAGGGCGGCGACCGTATGGACGTGACGGAAAATATAACGGCGACACTTCGTGCCCAGATGGACGGTCACCCTCCGCTAGTGCTGGGCAGCCAGCAAGGCGGCGCTGAAATCTGTGTAAATTTGTGTCCGACTATTACATCGGCGGCGGGAACCAGCGGAAACAACCAGCCGGTCTTGTATGAAAATCACGGCATCGATTCCAGATATACCGGTCCCCATGCGGTGGCTCCGACCATGTCCGCCCGTTACGGTACAGGCGGCAACAATGTGCCTCTCATTTCACAGGAAGCTGAAACCTATTGCATTGCCGGAAACATTATCGACCGCCAGGATCACAATGGCGGCAACGGCATGGGCTTCCAGGCGGATATCAGCTACACGCTGAACACTGCGGACCGGCATTGTGTTTTCTCCCAGCAGCGGAGTGATGAATATGTGTCCAACGATGTGGTCAGTACTCAGAGCGCCCGGCAGTATAAGGACTCGACCGACCTTGTGTACAAAATGGACGTTGCCGGGCTTGACTGCCGAAATGGTACTGAAAATGGTGACTTAAGCGGAACGCTCCAGTCCAAGACAGACGGAGGATACTCCCTGAACAATGTGCATCCGGTCCGCATCGGCAAGCTCATACGGCGGCTGACACCTCTGGAATGCGAAAGGCTCCAGGGCTTTCCCGATTACTGGACGGATATCCCCGGTGCCTCGGACAGCGCGAGATATAAAGCCCTCGGCAACAGTGTGGCGATTCCCTGTGTGGAGCATGTGCTCCGGGGAATCGCTTATTTTTTGCGAAAATTTCATGAAGAACAGGAGGAATCCGAATGTACATCTACCCCGACAACCTGAAATCCAAGGCGGTGCTGTGGCTGTGGCAGCTCAGGGATATCGGCGTCATCAGCGTCGGTCTTTTGCTTTCTGTGTTTGCGCTGGCGCAGCTTAAGTTCCTGCCGCCTATCGTCATTACGGCCTTATACGTCTTCCTGACTATCCGGTTTGACGATACCAGCATCCTCGACTTTATAAAATACGCCTGCGCTTTCTTTATTACGAAGCAGCAAACCTACGAATGGGGGTACGGAAAGCAATGAGCAGAAAAGAAAAAAAGACAACCAGGCAGAAGCAATATACCCGGCAGCTCATCAACACAAAGGGCGTCACGGATTACAGTCTCCTGACCTACAGAGGCGACGAGCTTGTATATTTTCTCATCAAGCCGACCAACATTTCCGTCCTGTCCGAGGAAAGCGTATCGGCAAGGATTTACTCATTGATGACCGTCCTCAAGGGGATGGCAGAGCTGGAATTCCTGTGCCTGAACAGCCGTGAAAACTTCGAGGACAACAAGCAGTTTCTAAAAAAGCGCATGGAGCAGGAGAACAATACCGCAGTCAGGAGGCTCTTGGAGCATGACCTCCATCACCTTGACCGAATACAGGTACAGATGGCGACGGCAAGAGAATTCCTTGTGGTCATCCGGTTGAAGGGCGAAAAGGAGTCCGAGGTGTTCCCGCATTTAAACCGTATCGAAAAGACCCTGCGTGAGCAAGGCTTCTCTTCAAAGCGGGCTGAGTGCGAGGATATAAAGCGCATGCTGGCGATATATTTTGAGCAGAATGTCACGACCGAGCGCTTCGAGGATTTCGACGGCGAACGCTGGGTGATTACCGGAGAATAAGAGTTAAAAAGGAAGCCGTGGGCGAATGCTCACGGCTTCCGGCATATTTGGAACCTGATAAATTGGAATTTATCTGACTATACTGCTCATTATAATTTGATAATCATTCCATAATCGCGCATCCTGCATGATATCATAATTTTCATAGATTCGGTAGTCTTCGAGGTGTTTGTAAAAAGAATTTTCCTTTCCGACATATACTCCTTCAGCATATTTTGAAAAGAACTCAAATTGATTTATGGTAATATCAATAATTGTACCATCATCCATTACTAGCCACGCGTGATTCGTAGTGTTATTAGGGTTATTATCACGATATATGCCATTTCCCTGTTTCGTATTAATATCATATGTAGTAAATAGATAATACGCTAAAAGATCACATGAGTCATCGCAGCAACCACCTGGGAAATTACTCATTCTATCGCTACGATCAAACTTTCTATTATATTTTGCCTCCAATATTGCCGCACGAAAAGTTTCCGCAATATCATATATATCCTGATTTCTCATTTTTTCTCCAAATTCCTGTTTATCTCATTGACTAAAATAATACCATAATTATCTATCAAAGTGAACACACTGTTCAGCCCGTCACAGAAATGTGGCGGCTTTTTCATATCAAATAAAAGCCAGAAAGGAAGATAACCATGCCTCCAATAGTTAAGCTACTCTCGCCGCAGGAGGACGTTCGTGTTCAGGAATTCCTCGATATGATCGCTCCGGGCGTAATTAAATTTAACACTGACCACTTCATCTGCGGCAATACCTACCGCTCCGTGTGGGCGCTGCGGGAGTACCCGACCGCCACCGAGGAACAGGCTATACTACGGCACCTTGGAGAGAAAGACGGCGTAACCCTGCATATCTACACCCGGCATGTGACCCCTGTGGAGGAACGGAAAATCATCAGCAATGCCGCCAACAAGAACCGGATGCAGAGAAGCAGCACACAGGATCTCCAGCAGACTGTCACAGCCGAAAGCAATCTGCAGGATGTGGCAACCGTCGTGGCACAGATGCACCGGAGCAAGGAACCGCTCCTTCATGCGGCTGTATATATCGAATTGTCCTCCCATGATCCCGATCAGCTGAAGCTCCTGCAGACCGAGGTGCTGACTGAACTGGTGCGGAGCAAGCTCAACGTGGACAGACTCCTCCTTCGTCAGCAGCAGGGCTTTATTTCTGTCATGCCCTCCGGCTGGAATGTGTTTGGCGATCAGTTTGAACGGGTGCTGCCCGCAAGCTCTGTAGCTAATCTTTATCCCTTCAACTACAGCGGCAAGACGGACCCTAACGGCTTCTGCCTTGGTAGGGACAAATTCGGTAGCAATATCCTAGTAGATTTCAACCGGAGAGCCGACGATAAGACTAACGCCAACATCCTCATCCTCGGCAACAGCGGCCAGGGCAAGAGCTATCTGCTAAAGCTCATCCTGTGTAATCTCAGGGAATCCGGCATGAGGATCATCTGCCTTGACCCCGAAATGGAGTTCGAGGATCTCACAAACAACCTCGGCGGCTGCTTCATCGACCTAATGACCGGTGAGTACATCATCAATGTTCTGGAGCCAAAGACCTGGGATGAGGCTGGCGACCCGAAGGACGCCGAAGCACCCCAGGCGTTCCGTCAGACCAGCAAGCTCAGCCAGCACATCAGTTTTTTGAAAGACTTTTTCAGAGCGTACAAGGATTTTGATGACCGCCAGATCGACACCATCGAGATCATGCTGGGCAAGCTCTACGACAAATGGAGCATCTCAGACCGCAGTAATTTTGACAGGCTGAAGCATGACGATTACCCCATCCTGTCCGACCTGTATGAGCTGATTGAGTCGGAATACAAGACCTTTGACGAAAGCCGTCGCCAGCTTTATACGGCGGATACCCTGCGGGAAATCTGCCTCGGACTTCACTCCCTGTGCAAGGGTGCCGAGTCCAAGTTCTTTAACGGACATACCAATATCAAAAGCAACGAGTTCGTGACCTTCGGCGTCAAGGGACTCCTGCAGGCAAGCAAAAATTTAAGAAACGCTCTGCTGTTCAATGTGCTCTCCTATATGAGCAACGAGCTTCTCACCGCAGGCAATACCGCCGCCAGCATCGACGAGTTCTATCTGTTCCTCTCCAACCTGACTGCCGTGGAGTATGTTCGCAATTTTATGAAGCGCGTCAGGAAAAAGGAAAGCGCGGTGATCCTTTCCTCACAGAATCTGGAGGATTTCAATATCGAAGGCATCAGGGAGTATACCAAGCCGCTATTCTCCATCCCGACGCACCAGTTTCTATTCAATGCGGGTACGATTGACGCCAAATTCTATACCGATACCCTCCAACTGGAGCAGAGCGAATACAATCTCATCCGCTATCCGCAGAGGGGCGTATGCCTGTATAAGTGCGGCAACGAGAGATACAACCTCATGGTTCAGGCTCCGGAGCATAAGGCAGCGCTTTTCGGAAAGGCCGGTGGGCGATGAAGAAAGGAGTGACGAGGCATGGACATGAAGGAGCAGCGGTTCGGCATTGAGATTGAAATGACGGGGCTGACCCGCCAGTGTGCCGCACAGGTTCTATCGGAATACTTCGGGAAGTCAACCAACTTTGATGGGGGCTATTACGGAGAATATTCTGTGCTGGATGGTCAGAGCCGCCGGTGGAAGGTCATGAGTGACGGAAGCATAACCACAGAAAGAAAAGAAGGGCGGCGAGTCGTTTCGGTAGACAATACCTACAGCGTAGAGCTTGTAAGTCCCATCTGCCGCTACGAAGATATCGAAACCATACAGGAGCTTGTGCGCAAGCTGCGGGAGGCTGGGATGCTGGTGAATAATTCCTGTGGAATTCACATCCACCTGGACGCCTCGCCTCATAACGCCAACACTCTGCGAAACATCACCAACATCATGGCCTCCAAGGAGGATATGATCTATAAAGCCATGCAGGTGGAGGTGGCAAGAGAGCGGCAGTATTGCAAGAAGGTGGAGCAGAGCTTCCTCGACGAATTGAACCGCAAAAAGCCTAAAACGCTGGACGATGTCAGCCGCATCTGGTATCACGGCAATGACGGCCGCTGGGAACATTATCACGACAGCCGATACCACTGCCTGAACCTGCACAGCGTGTTCCAGAAAGGCACCATTGAGTTCCGGCTCTTTAACAGCACCTCTCATGCAGGTAAAATCAAGGCATATATTCAGCTCTGCCTCGCCATTTCCGCACAGGCTCTGAACCAGAGGTGTGCTAGCCGTCAGAAAACACACAGCACCAATGAAAAATATACTTTCCGCACCTGGCTTCTGCGGCTGGGGCTCATCGGCGACGAATACAAAACCGCCCGGCTGCATCTGCTGGAGCATCTGGACGGTTGTATCGCATGGAAGGACCCGGCACAGGCCGAGCAGCAAAAGCAGCGGTTAAGACAGAAAAAAGAAAAGGAGCTGGCGGAGGCCGCGCATGCTGCGGCGGAGCAGCAGGAGCAGACAAGCGAAAACGAGCAGGAACAGGCCGGGGCGATGGATGAAAGCCCCGGTCTTTCCATGTCAATGTAGCAAGGAGGAATGAAGAAAAATGAAAGCCGAAACTCTGTATATTGCCTACGGCAGCAACCTTAATCTACCGCAGATGTCGTTCCGCTGCCCAACAGCCAAGGTAGTCGGGACAAGCGAGATCAAGGATTATGAACTGTTGTTCCGGGGCGGATGGAAAAGCTCCGTCGCAACCGTGGAACCGCTCAAAGGCTCCAGCGTCCCTGTTCTTCTGTGGAAGCTGAAGGAACGCGACCTGCAGGCTCTCGACCGTTATGAAGGATATCCATCCTTCTACCGCAAGGAAATCCTTCCCGTGGAGCTGAAGAGCAAAACGATTCCCGCCATGGTTTACATCATGAACGACGGGCATCCCTTAGGATCGCCCTCGGATTATTACCTCGACACCATCATGGAAGGCTATCAGTCAGCGGGATTTGACACCGAATTTCTTGAGCAAGCCGTGGAGAAATCCATACAGCTGGCGAAAGAGCAACAGGAACGGGAGCCGGATCAGGGCACGCTGTTCGACATGAAGTGGTGGTGATGTGCTTATGGCAGATCCCGCAACCATTGCCATGGCGGTCAAAGCCGCCGTCGCCGTCGCCACCGACAAACGGACGTGGAAAACAATCGGAGTGGTCATCGCTTCTATCCTGACGCCATTCATTCTGCTCGTTGTAATGATCGCCAGCATCCTCTCAGCGGGTTCCGACCACAACAAAGCTGCTATCGACTTGTCGTTCAACGGTGGCAATATTCCCGCAACCATACCTGCCGAATACGTCTCGCATATCAGTGACATGAGCAGCTGCTTTACTGTTCTGGATGAAGCCATATCCGAGGTCGAAGTCCGGATGGAAGGCGGTGCTTTGGACAACATCCGCATCAAGTCCATTTTTTATTCTCTGAATTTCGGTGCTGAAAATCTGTCTCTGACCCAAGCCGAAGCTCGCGCCTTCGTCGATTGCTTCTTAGCCTATGAGGACGGTGCCACTGCTCCCATTAGCACGGAAACCGCATATGAAAAGTTATCCCTGGCAGGAATTACGGTAACCGGCGAGGTCAAGACCAACGCTCAGAAAATCTATGAGCGGATGGTGTTCGGCGGCGCGGAACTGTTCACCGGCGAGATTGAACACGGCGGTACAGGGAGTACAGTGCTGGATATCTCCTTGTTCACAGATCCGGCGACGAAGAACAATCTGGATCTGGCGGCCTATGCCGAACAAGCCTTTGATGCCGGATGGGGTTATGTCTGGGGTACATACGGCGATATCCTCACGGATTCGCTGTTCAGCTATAAGCTGGAGCAATACCCTGACGGTGTTGGTAACTATGAAGATTTCATACGAAGCAACTGGCTTGGCGGCAGGACGACGGACTGTGTCGGTCTGATCAAAGGATACGGCTGGCTTAACCCTGACACACTGGAAATAGAGTACGGAAGCAACGGTATGCCGGATATCGGCGCGGACAGTATGTATAAAAGTGCATCGGTTTCAGGCTCCATGGATACCATGCCCGATATCCCCGGTCTTGCTGTTTGGAAGTCGGGACACATCGGTATCTACATCGGAAACGGCAATGTCATCGAAGCCATGGGCACCAAATATGGCGTCGTTAAAACGAATTTAGCCGACCGTTCATGGTCGGCGTGGCTCGAAATCCCCTACATCAACTACAACACAGGAGAGTGAAAATCATGCTGAATCTGCAAGCAATTTTTACACGGAAGGCTGGCGATTACCCCACGTCGGACTGCGTAATCGAAAAAATCGTCGAGCTTCCCGAAAACGAATACAAGTATTTCAAGGAGGCCCCCCTCCGGGATATGTCCTTCATTGTCGAGAACACCGGCCTCATGTGCCGGGACGAAAACGGAATATATCACTGCCTGCTGGTGCTGGGCGAGGGTTGTTCGGACGGCGTCCTGATCGAAGCGGAGGGATACAACTACGCCAGATACTCCAGCTACATGCCCGGAGCGCGTGAATTTGTTAACACTCGCCTTAACAATCTGGCCGACCAAATCATAAAAGACGGCACTCAAAACACCTCAAGCGGGTCATGGATAATTTACTTTGATGAGCTACAAAAGCGTTATCATATCCCCATTTCACCCGACAACGGCGTCGGCTCCATGCTCCTGAAAATCCTCGAAACGAGGCCCGAGATGGCTGAGATCGAGCCGATGGAGGATGGCTTTGACATGATGTTTTATCTGGACTACTGCCCGAATCTTGACAAAAGTGAGATGCCGGAGCCGGAGCAAGAGCAGGAACCGCCTGCCATGCAGATGAAATTATAAAGGAGGAAAACGAAAATGAGTACAACCGAATTAAAGGTCCCCTTTCCCTCGGAGCGGCTGGACGCCCTCCGTTTTTTTATGGACAAGAAGCAGCAGACCGTGGAAAAGGAACTGCAGGATTACCTCGACAAGACCTACGAAAAGTTTGTGCCTCTTAATGTTCGAGAGTATGTCGAGAGCCGAATTGAACCGGAACAGAATCAAGAACAGACGGCGGAACCACAGCAGGATTCCGCGCCAGCAGAGAATCAGGTTTCCGCTTCGAGAGAGCGTCAGCCCCGTCAATCCCGCCGTCAGCATGAGCAATCCGTGCCTGAAGCTCTTCCCGCTCCGGAGGTTCAGACCGAGGCGCAGGAACCCGCCGAGGAAGAAAACCAAGGCATGACCATGAGCATGTAAGCACAAATATTTCATTAAAAGGAGAGATTTTTCTATGAAGAAAGCAACCATTCAGGTAAGCTATGACGCCGAAAAGCTCGGTGCCATTCGCCAGTACATGGCCAAAAAGGATACGGAGTTTCAGAGCGAGCTGGAGGATTTCATGCAGAAGCTGTATGAAAAGCACGTTCCCGCTCCCGTCAGGGACTACATTGAAAACCGTGAACCGGACGAGCCGGAAGCGACCAGACGCCCCTCCAGACCTGCAGCTCCAGCAAGGCCGCAAGGCCATCCCACGGGCGGCGGCGAATAACCGGACCGTGGCGCGAATGTCGCCACCCGTGTGCCCCTGTGTCGGCTTTTGGCGGCGGGGGTGGCATCGTAACACCCGTGAATAGGATAACGCCCCGTGTCGCGGCTTGGTGAAGGAGCTTGGGAAAGGACAAAACCATCCTCCGGACAAAGCTTCATAAAATGCCGATTTTGGGGTGAACCGAGGGGTCGAAAACCATGCGGGTTAAAGGAGCGGGGTCGCAGAGCTTCCCCGCTCCGACTCACATCGCCCCGCAATGCGGGTCGAAGGGCGATTTTCACTGGGGTCAGATTTTACCCCTTGGAGTCGGTTCCGGGGTTGTGGAACGAAAGCGACTCCGAATAACGCCGTAAATAAAGGATTTACATAGGAGCTACAACAGGGGTTGCGGCTCCTTTTATTACGATTGGAGGTAACAGCATGACAGAAGAAAACAAGCTCAAGAATAAATTTGCCTTATGGATCTATCCGGAAACCCGAAAGCTGGTGAAGGACTGGTACAAAAAAGACAACTGCCAGAGCCAGAGCGAATTTATTGAAAAGGCCATCAAGTTCTACACCGGATATATCTCGGCGGAGGAAGGCATGCGCTTCCTGCCGGCCGCCATCACCTCGGCCATGACCGGTATGATGGACAGCCTCGAAAACCGTATGGCGCGCCTCATCTTCAAGCTGGCGGTGGAGATGTCTATGATGATGAATGTCATAGCGTTTAATGCGGACTACAATCCCGCATCTCTTCACACACTGCGCGGCAAATGCGTCGAGGACGTGAAGAAGTCCATTGGTACTGTGACGTTTGAAGATGTCGCAAAATCTAAAGACAGGAAATAGCCATGCCGAGAATTGTCTTTAAATGCAGATACATTAAAAACGCCGCGGTACATCTTGAAAACCTTGTGGAATACGTCGCGACGCGGGATGGCGTGGAGATAATCTCTACCGCCTCCCGCGAACGCCTTGCTACAGAAAAACAGGAGCAGCTCATCGCGGATATCTTCGCTCAGTTTCCGGATACCACAGATTTATTTGAATACGAGGACTATATCAAGCAGCCGACCGTGGAGAACGCCTCGGAGTTTATCACCGCGGCGCTGGATCAGAATATGGATCATCTGTCGCATCAGGAAACCTATGTCAGCTACATTGCTACCCGTCCCCGTGCTGAAAAGCTGGGAGCACATGGGCTGTTCTCGGATACGGATGCTCCGCTGGTGCTGTCAAGGGTGATGACGGAGGTCGGTGAACACACCGGCAATGTGTGGACGCCCATCATATCTCTGCGGCGGGAGGACGCTGCCCGGCTGGGGTATGACAATGCCTCCGCGTGGATGGCGCTCATCCGCAAGCAGCGGAATATCTTCGCCGAGCAGATGAAGATCGTTCCGGAAAACCTGCGCTGGTACGCTGCCTTTCATAACGAAGGGCATCATCCGCATTGCCACATGCTGGTTTACTCGGTGAATCCCCGCGAGGGGTATGTCACCAAGCCGGCCATCGAAAAGATGCGGAGTGGCTTGGCAAGGGAAATCTTTCAGCAGGATCTTCTTCAGATATATTCAGGACAAACCGAACAGAGAAATACACTTGCCGAACAGAGCCGCGAAGCCCTGAAAGAAATCATCGGCAGGATGAACGGCGGTATGTGCGAGAGCGAAGCCATTGAGTCCCTGCTCTCTCATCTGGCGGAGCGTCAGAAGCATACCTCCGGCAAAAAGCAGTACGGCTATCTCAAGGCGCCTCTAAAAGCCGTCGTGGATCAGATCGTGGATGAGCTGGCAAAGGACACTCGGGTGGCCGAATCCTATGCAAAATGGCAAGAGCTTCGCAATGAAGTTTTGCGGACATATTTGGATAAGCTCCCCGCTCCCGTTCCGCTCTCACAGCAAAAGGAATTCAAGCACATAAAAAATATGGTGATCACGGAAGCTGTGAATATCGGCAATCACCATTTCACCTTCGAGGGCGACGATGCAACGGAGAGCTTACATGAAGCTTCTGATACCCCGCTGCCGGAGGATGAATACCAGATGGCCATGGATGAAGCTCCGGAGGGTGATGAAGATATACCTTCCTCTGCTCCGGAGAATTTATCACGTCCGGATTCCTACGAGGCTGAATCCGGCAGACCGCATATCAAATGGAGTACCCGCTACAAGGAAGCCCGTGTTTTTCTCTATGGCAGCGATGAACTGGAGCCTGACTTTGAGCAGGCTCTCTGTTTGTTCATGGAGGAAGCTGAAGCCGGTAACGCTCTCGCCATGCACGACCTCGGCAGGATGTACGCCGACGGGCTTGGCGTCGATATGGATGCCGATATCGCATTCAGCTGGTACGAAAAAGCGCTCTCCGCGTTCATGGACATCGAAGCAAACAGGAATAGCCGCTATGTGGAATACCGCATCGGCAAAATGCACGCGGCGGGACTTGGCACGGAGCGGGACTATGCGGAAGCGGCCGGATGGTTTGAAATGGCGGCTTCCCGAAATCACAAGTATGCCCAATATTCTCTCGCCGGTCTGTATTACCGGGGGCAAGGCGTGGAACAGGACTACGGAACAGCGTTCCGGCTCTATGGTAAATCCGCCGCCCAGCACGTTCCCTACGCCAATTACGAGCTGGCGAAAATGTACCGGGACGGTATCGGCACGGAGAAGGACGCCGAGGAAGCGGAACTAAATTTTGAGGAAGCCTTTTATGGCTTTCAGCGTCTGGAGGAACAAAGCCATGATGATAAGCTTCAATACCGCCTTGGGCAGATGCTCTATACCGGAACCGGAACGGATAAGGATGTGGAAGCGGCCATCGAGTACTTAGAAAAGGCTGCCCGCCTCGGCAACGTCCATGCGCAGTATATGCTGGGTAAGGTTTATCTCGACGAGGATGGCAGACACAGAAATCCGGAGAAGGCTGTCCTGTGGCTGACCAAGGCTGCGGATAACGGCAACGGCCTGGCTCAGTATGCCCTGGGCAAGCTCTACCGCGACGGCCTCTATGTGGAGAAAGACATAGCTAAAGCGGTGGAACTGTTCACGAAAGCGGCGGAACAGAACAATTCATTCGCTCAGTATCAGCTCGGCAAACTCTATCTGCTGGGACAGGATGTACCCAAGGATGTGGAAGCCGCCGTCAAATGGCTGACTTTGTCCGCGGAGCTGGGTAATCAGTATAGCCAGTACGCGCTCGGCAAGCTGTATCTCATGGGCAGGGGCGTTCCCCGCGACCGTGAAGCCGCCATGCACTGGCTCACACTGTCTGCGGCACAGGGCAACATCTATGCGCAGTTTTTCCTCGATCATCCGGACGCCTTCCGTGATCCTCCTCTCTTCCTGGCGGCGACAAGGCTCTTGCATCACTTAAGCCGGATCTTCCATGACGAGCAAAAAAGGTTTCTCGGCAGTCCCGGCATGCAAACCGACAGCAAGCTCCGGCGCAGGATACGCGAAAAGAAGATCGCCCAGGGTCACGCCCCGGACGATCACGAGCTCAGGCATACAACCTATTAGCAAAGGAGGATTTTCATGCAAAAGCCTCAACCAAAATATCTGCAGAGAAAAGAACAGCTCCCTGAAAAACTCAATCCGGTGTCACGCAGACCATCCGCTTATCGGCGGGTGGTTTTTTTTCGCCGGTGCGGTAAGCGCAAACGCTGACAAAGGAGGAATGCACATTGGCATACATTCATTTTACAGACGAACAGAAGCAGCAGGCCAACTCTGTCGACCTGGTAGATTTTCTCCAGCGTCAAGGAGAACAGCTTGTGCGCTCCGGCCGGGAGTGGCGCTGGAAGCGTCATGACAGTGTGACCGTGCGCGGCAATCAATGGTTCCGCCACTCCCGCAAGGAAGGCGGCCACGCCATTGACTTCATCCAGCAGTTCTATGATATGAGCTTTCCCGAAGCGGTAAATTATCTGCTCGGAGAGGACTGCGGCGTGGAGTGGAACCAGATGGTCAAGAGCGCGCCTGCTCCCCGTAAGGAATTCACTCTTCCGGAAGCCAATCATGATATGCGCCGGGTATTTGCATACTTGATCAAGCAGCGGTTCATCGACCGCGACGTGCTGTCCCGCTTCGCCCATGAAAAGCTGATCTATGAGGACAAGGAATATCACAACGCTGTATTTGTCGGGCTAGATGAAAACAGCATCCCCCGCCATGCTCACAAGCGCGGCACTAACACTCAGGGCGAACCCTATAAAGGAAACGTGGAGGGCAGCGATCCGAAATACAGCTTTCACCGAATCGGAGAGAGCGGCGACCTCCATGTGTTCGAGGCTCCGGTGGATATGCTCTCCTTCATCACACTGAACCGGAAGGACTGGCAGCGGCACAGCTTTGTCACACTGGACGGGGTGTCTGAACACGCTATGCTCCGTCAGCTGGAGTTGAATCCTCATCTGAAAAACATCATTCTGTGCCTAGACCATGACGAAGCAGGCATCGAAGCCATCGGACGCCTGAAGGACATTCTGACAGTAAAGGACTATGCGGATATCTCCGTAAAGCAATCGCGGTTCAAGGACTGGAATGAGGATCTCAAAGCCAATAACGGTGTCAGTCCCATCCCAGCGCAGGAGCATCCGAAATTGGAGCTTCTGTCGAAGGTCGCGGATGAACTGCACGATTTGTGCAAAGCACTTGCTACACATAAGGATATAGACTCTTTCCTTGCAGAGTGCGCCGAGGCGGTGGAGCCGCTCCTTGCCTCCGGCAAGACTGCGATGGAGAACGCGGACGCTGTTCGGGAATGCCTGCAGTGTATGGCGGCCGGTTCAATTATTGCCATGCAAAGTCAGCTCCGTCAGATGGAACAGCCGGTGAAGCTGGAGCAGCTCATCCAAAAGCTGCGGGACAGCTACCGCCCCCATGAGGACAGGGGCTGGCTTCGCACCAAGGCGGAACAACTGTGCCAGGATGCAACGGAAATATACCGCCAGCATCATGCGCCGGGCATCAGGACACTGGCGGATAAGGAAAAGCTCCTGTCCTCTTATCAGCGCCTTGCGCTGGACAGCGTCAAAACCATCATGTTTGTTGAGCAGGGACTGCCGTCGATGCTTCCGGCGCAGGAGCAGGCAGTAAATTTTTCTATGACCATGTAAAGGAGGGGTCGCATTGCAGACATCCCAAATCATAATCCTGACTGCAGCCGGATTGACCATGTTCGGTGTAATCGGTCTGCTGTCGCTCATAGCGCATTATTATACCTTGAACGGCATCAAGTCCAAAACAGTTGGCGACGGCCAGCACGGCACAGCTCGCTGGGCAACCAAGCGGGAGATCAAAAAGACATATACCGAGGTTCCATACGAGCCTGAAAAATGGCGGAAGGGCGAAAGCCTCCCGAAAGCGCAGGGTCTCATCGTCGGTTGGAGGAAAGCGTCGCTGTTTGACGATACCGCTCCCCACGGGTACGCGCTGGTGGACGATGATGATATCCACTGCCTGATGATCGGCGCGGCCGGCGTCGGCAAGACCGCAAACTTCCTCTATCCAAATCTGGAATACGCCTGTGCCTGCGGCATGAGTTGGCTCTGTACCGACACCAAGGGCGACCTCTACCGCAATTATGCTGGGATCGCCAAGGACAGTTATGGCTATGAGGTGGCGGTCATCGATCTGAGAAACCCCACCCGCTCGGATGGAAACAACCTGCTCCATCTGGTCAACAGGTATATGGACGCTTATCTGAAAAACCCTCAGAACCTGGCATACAAGGCCAGAGCGGAGAAATATGCCAAGATCACCGCAAAGACCATCATATCCTCCGGAGGCTTCGATACGGCGATGGCGGGACAAAACGCTTTCTTCTACGACGCAGCGGAAGGTCTGCTGACCTCCGTGATTCTGCTCATCGCCGAATACTGTGAGCCGAAGCAGCGGCACATTGTGTCGGTATTCAAGCTCATACAGGATCTGCTGGCGCCCAGCGGTGTCAAGGGCAGGACTTTGTTCCAGCTGCTCCTTGCACATCTGCCGGACGACCATAAGACCAAGTGGTTTGCGGGGGCGGCGCTTAACTCGGCGGAGCAGGCCATGCAGAGCGTCCTCTCAACCGCGCTCTCCCGGCTCAACGCTTTTCTGGATTCCGAGCTGGAGCAGATACTATGCTTTGACACGGCAATTGACGCGGAAAGGTTCTGTACCAAAAAAAGCGCCATCTTCCTCGTTATGCCGGAGGAAGATAACACAAAATATTTCATCATCAGCCTGATTGTCCAGCAGCTCTACCGCGAGATCCTGTCGGTGGCCGACGAGTATGGCGGTAAGCTCCCCAACCGCGTAATGATGTTCCTCGACGAGATCGGGACCATCCCGAAAATCGAGTCGGCTGAGATGATGTTCAGTGCCTCGCGCTCGCGTCGGGTGTCAATAGTAGCGATTATCCAGAGCTTTGCGCAGCTGGAGAAAAACTATGGCAGAGAGGGCTCCGCCATCATCATCGACAACTGCCAGGACACGGTGTTCGGCGGCTTTGCCCCTAACAGCGAGTCGGCGCAGATTTTATCGAAAGCCATGGGAAGTAAGACGGTCATGAGCGGCTCGGTCAGTCGCGGTAAAAACGATCCGTCGCAAAGTCTGCAGATGATCGAGCGGCCGCTGATGACTCCAGATGAGCTTAAATCCATGCCCAAAGGCCGCTTTATCGTTACCAAGACCGGCGCATACCCGATGCGCACTCGATTAAAGCTGTTCAAGGAATGGGGCATCACCTTCGGCAAGTCGTATGAGATCGCCGAGCAATCTGCCAGAGAGGTAGAGTATGCCGACAGGCGCCAGGTGGAGGAAGAAATCATCCGGCGCCATTCCGCCTGTTTGGAGGTGCCGGAGGAAGCTGAAACAGAAGCGGCTGCGTCGGGCGGCCCGGTGCATACGCCAACGCAAACAATAACCTTTGAACAATTCGTACAACCACAGGGACCTGAAAGGAAGTGAAGCCGTGGGTTACTTTACACCCGTTTATGCATCGGAGCTGCCGCACCGGGCGAGATCTGTCTATATGTACCTGCATGACCGCGCTGATAAGGACGGCAAATGCTATCCAGCGATTGGTACCATAGCGAAGGATTTGAAGCTGTCCCGCAGTACGGTCAAGCGTGCTCTTGCTGATCTAGAAAAAAGCAGCCACATAAGAAAGGAACAAAGGTGGCGCGAAAACGGCGGTAAGAGCAGTTGTATGTACTTTATTCTTTAAGCTCCCTGTAGCTGGAATAAAGAATAAAATCATTTTCCACCAAGGGGGGTGTCTGTTTATTCGGTGAACTCAGGAATGGTTCATGGTGAACCATGAAGGCGAACCTCTCACTCTAAGAGATCTTATCTACAGAAAAAGAACAATAAATTCTTTGCTGATCAGAGTGAAACTGACTTAAAAAAAGAACAGTATAAAAGTAAGGCCGAAATATGATAAAACTAATATCAGGGGGAACAAAAATGTTCCGCCTGACTTCTTCGTTCCCATAAAGAAATTTATATATGTAACACCAATGGCGTTATACTAACTCAAATGGAAACTGTTGGTCTATATGTCTGAATAATATACTGTTACTTATGGCGTTAATATAATACTAATAGAGTTATCGGAGGTGAGTATTATGAAATATAAGGCTATCGGCAAGCGGATTCAGCAATACAGAGAAGCAAAAGGCTATACACAGGAATCATTTGCAGAAATTGTTAAGCTGACTCCTAATTATTTATCTGCCATTGAGCGCGGTGTAAAAACTCCAAGTGTTGAAACTTTAATTGAGATCATAAACAGCCTGGATGTATCAGCGGATGATATTTTAATGGATGTAATCAATGCGGGCGATAAAATCAAAGCATCAAAGTTGTCTGAAGCAATCGGCAATTTGCCGCAGGATGAACAGAGAAGAATTTTTTCAGTTGTGGAAACACTGATAAAAGAGGCAAAGTCTAAATAACTATGTTCAGATGATACACAGAACTTTATAGAGCCGCATAAAAAACAAGCCTAACAGTTTTTTTAACTGCTAGGCTTTATGCTTCATTAGCTGAAACGTCGTGTCGATAAGATTTAAAATCAGTTTTTGGTCTTCAAGACTTAAGGTATTAAGCTTGTTTATTATCAGGGACATTGTGGTACTGTCCGTTTCCGTGTTAGTCGGCTGTATGTATTTAAACAGATCCTCGAAAGTTACTCCCAAGGCCTTAAGGATTTTATCTAAGCTAATTAAAGAAGGGTTCCTTTCTCCTCTTTCCAATCTGCCTAAATGAGAGGAATCTATGCCTGCTTTTCCTGCCAGGTCCTCTTGACTCAACCCTTTTTCAGATCTTAAAATCCTTATCCTGTCACCTACAATTTTTGAAATATCACTCATTAAATCACCACCCATCATATAGAAGTTATATGGTGGCGGTGATAATGACAAGGTTATATTAGTCAGATTTATTAAGATTATGACTAATAAGCCTTGACTGAGGTATGAATTTTGTCTATACTTGGAATATATGCATTTTTTTCCAAAGGAGGCGAGATTCGATGATGTGGTATTCGGATAATCCAAGAGACAACCTGATAGCTTTGGCTGTCTTAACCGGCATTCTTGCTGTAACAGGTATAGTGAATTTAATAAAAAAGCATAGAGAAAAGCAGCATGAGGAATCCAAACAGAAACAGTCTAGGCAGAGCGTAAACATCCTTGATGAGAACATCATTCATTTAAATAAAAACGGCAGGAAGTGATAAATGTGAATTTTGTACTTGATTACTACAGTAAATATGGGAAAATGCCTGACCCTATTTATATTTTCACTCTGATCGGAATACTGGTTATAGTGCTTGCTGGATTGGTTATTTTAGAGCATAGAATACATAAAAAATAAAAAGAATTATTTTTATCTATATATTTTTCTTTCGACAGATATTGACATATTAACCATGATATACTAATACTAGTAGAGTTACATTACCTCTATTAGTATTAGTAACGGGAGTGATATTCATGTACAAAAAACTCTGTATGAAGATGTTAGCAATCAGAATCGAGTGGCATTGGTACCTTATTATGCGATGTAGAAAAAAAGGTAAAATTCTTTTTGAGAAAGGGCCGCCATATACTTCTGACGAGATATTGAGACTAAGCAAACGCCTGGATCGTCAATGCAACAGCATCTGGCAGCTAGAATCTATATATACGAGTCTGGCAAAGATCAATCCGGTTTGTAATGATGAATACAAAGAAAAAACTTTATGCAAACAAATATAGCATAAAATTCAGCGGGTATAACCATACCCGTCATAAGGCATCAGAACGGCTTAAATAGATATAAGGAGAAACGATTATGAAAGTGATTACTACAAGAAAAATAGACGAGCTTGGTAGGGTTGTCTTGCCGATTGAATTAAGGACAAGCCTCGACATTCAATCTGGTGATGAAATTGATATTTGTACTAATGAAAAAGGAACTATCGTTTTACATAAAGCAACAGAACGATGTGTTTTTTGTAAGGGTAAAGATAATCTTATCCATGTGATGGATAAACATGTTTGTACATCATGCAAGGAGATCATAAACAAAGCTTAACGATATTAAAATTTAGAACTCTACTTAACCGGGTGCAAAAACGCACTCGGTTTTTTTGGGATTGTTTTTAATAATGGAGTCAATTTATTAAAAAATAGTTAATAAATATTTTTTAACAATTTAAACGACATGAAATGACAAATATTTGAAATTAATCATTGTATAATGGAATTAATTGGAATAATATAAATTTTATGGTCGTAACTTTTAAGGAAGTGATGCCAGTCTTATTACTTTTCAAAGAAAAAGTTAATCATGCGACAAGGGCAAAACTGTTTAAAAGCAGTGACGCAAAGCCACAGGGTCTAAGGGGCTACTTGCAGTAGTACTATGACAGCCTGGCTACCGAACTGATTGTGTTCTTAACGTAACTCTGCCCTTTTTTAGGCAGGGTTTTATTTTTGGCACAACTTATAAATTCAAATGCCGTGAATGTGGCTTTATTTGTCATCCCGTCTTTTAAACATTTTGCCCGGATAAAAAGGAGGGCAAAATGAGGATAAAGGCAGCTATAAAGGGCTTGAAATAAAGACATTCCTGTCTTTCGTAAGACTCAATACATAAATCAATTAACAAGTAATTCGGACGACATTAAAGAGTCCGTAATTTGCTATTGGCAAATTGCGGGCTTTTTCTGTTCTCTAAATAAAAAATCGAACTCAATAGGCTGCCGCTCTCCTCCGCTTGTTCTTCATTTCAGGATTTCAAACATCAAGAAATGGAGGACAAGCCCTATGGCTAAATATAATAGAAAGACAAATTATCGGGAGAAATATCCCGATTTGAGCGACGAAATTATTGAGGTACTGGAAAAAAGCGACCGCAAGATGGAATACCAGCAGCTCGATCTGAAAATCGAACGGCATAAGATTGACTACGTCAAAGGAACCGTTACATACCTGCCCAGCCGGGAGGACTCCTATGAACGACTCATGGAGGAAAACAGGCAGTTTGCCGCCGATGCTGAAGGCGTGGATGATGCCGCTGTGAAGGCTGTGCTGATTGAGAAAATGCTGGACTGTCTTAAGTTGCTCTCAACGGAAGAACAGGAGCTGATCACCGAGCTGTTTTTCAGGAGCAAGAGCGAGCATCAACTGGCAAGGCAAACCGGAGTCCCACAGATGACGATTCATGACAGAAAAGTTAAAATTCTCGGCAAGCTAAAAAAACTTATGAAAATTTAAAAATTTTTCCGTTCAACCCCCTTGCTCAACGTGGAAGTAAGTGAGGGGGTTTTTCTATTCTCCCTTTTGCTCCTTGAAAATATCATATCCGGCAGCTTAAATACATGAGCTGTCCAGCCGTGATGAGCGGCAGCGACATTGACGGGCGCGCCAAGACTGCCTGCAGATGGGTGACAGACATCTGTCGAACCGATGGCATCGAAGGTGACGAGCGGCAAAGCCCGGTCATAAAACAGTCTATGGTGGACTGTTTCGCAATGAAATGGACAGTGACAATGCTACTTCCGTCCAGCCACAGACTCAAGCAATGGGGGCGGCTCGCAGAGATCCTGGGAGAGGTGAAATTCCTATGAGGTTTGCCGACCACAAACCGTTTAAGCTGTTGCCCTATAAGAGTTTTATGACTCTTTACGCTTTGGGAAGTAGTGTCGAGTAAAAGCGTGCGAATGAAGAATAAGCAGATCTTTTGATCTCAGAAACTACGCTGCAGGACAATTTTGTCCTGCAGCGTCCTTGTGAGATTAAATTCAAAATAAGCAAGGGGGAAAGCAGATTGGAAAAAGAAGTATTAGCAGAACTGTTAAGCAAGGATCTAATCGTCGGACATGTGTATAGATATGACGGAAACGAGCAGGTTTACTATTTCGAAAATTCTCCATCCAACATTGCTAATTTTATAATGCTGCATAAAGAGCATGCAAACAAAATGATTTTGACGGATAGGCTTGATAGGCTTGTACTGAATACCTTTGGCGAATTTATTAACCGCTGCCCGAATCAGGAACTTCTGCAGAAAATCTTAAAAGATCTTGTACCCATGCAGATGGGCGATAAAGATCCGGTGAGTATCCCGGTTGCCGGTGAAGAAGAAGTTCAGACCTTTTGGGACGAAGAAGAACAGAACGTGATTAAAACCGAATTCCGGATGCTATAGCATGGGTTATTCTCTAAAGCTAGAAAGTTAGTTTTTAGCAGGCGGCAGGAGAGTAATTCCTGCCGCCTGCTTATCTCAGGAAAACAGAAACGGAGGGTTATACATGAAAGAACAGAAACGCGCATGGACTTACAGCCGGATTGATGCGCCCGAAGATGCACACGGCAGCTTAAAAAGCCAGAAAAAAGAGCTTTTTGATTATGCGGAGCAGATGGGCTTTGCGGTAACCGGAAGCTCCGAGGATCTCGGCAGCGGATTGGATTTTAACCGCACCGGCCTTCTGGAGGTAATGAAAGCCGCCGGGGACGGAAAAATGGATGTACTGCTGGTAAAAAGGCTTGACCGCCTGGGACGGGACATGGTGAGAATACTGGAGTTTCTCCGGGGACTCGACCAACTGGGTATCCGGCTTTACTCCCCGATGGAAGGCGAAATCAGATTTGCCCAATTTGATGAACTGTACCATGAGCTTGTTATGAGCTTAGAATAGGAGGATGTCGCTATGGAAGAAGCAAAGAAAAAAGCAACCGCCAACGCCGACTATATCGGCATCTTAAATGCCCTGAACTGGCTGGTTTCCATTGGAAAAATCACTTCGGAGGATAGCCGAAAGACTGCCTCTCGCATTGCCGGACAGCTGGGGGTATCCATCCTGATTGTTTAGTGGTTTTTATGATAGCTATTGAAACGATTGTGTGGTAATGTCTGTTGTTGACAAACAAAGAAAGGAGGCAAAAGCCGTGAAACCAAGCATAAATCTGACTGACGGAGCCCTAGCGAAAAAGCTGGCGACGGAAGCCCCGCAGGTCATCGTCATTGACCCAATCCAGCAAATTAGAAGCAACAAGCTGCGCGTCGCGGCCTATGCCCGTGTCAGCAGCGACTCCGACGATCAGGAAAACTCCTTTGCCGCCCAGGTCAAGGCATACACCTCCTTCATCCGTGAGCATGAGGATTGGGATATGGTCGACATGTACGCTGACGAGGGCATCACAGGTCTGCGGATGGATAAGCGGGAGGATTTTCTCCGCCTACTCCATGACTGCCGCAGAGGGAAGATCGACCGCATCTTAACTAAATCCGTATCGCGCTTTTCCCGAAACACTAGGGACTGTCTGACCACCATCAGGGAGTTGAAGGCTCTTAGCGTCAGCGTCTATTTTGAAAAAGAGAACATCGACACCGCCACGATGACGGATGAACTCATTTTCACCTTTTTCGCCGGAAATGCACAGAATGAGTCGATGTCTATATCCGGCAACATGCGCTGGAGCTACGAGCACCGCATGAAATCGGGCAAATTTATCACCTGCAAGGCTCCTTTTGGATACCGCCTTGTGGAAGGAAGGCTGGAGATTCAGGAACAGGAAGCGGAGATCGTCCGCTATATTTTTGACAGCTATTTAAACGGAAAAAGCAAGGATGAGATCGCGCAGGAGATCACTGCTATGGGCTATCCCACAAGGGACGGCAAGAAAAAATGGCAGTACACCACCATCGACTATATGTTAAAAAACGAGCGCTACATGGGGGACGCTCTCCTGCAAAAGAGATACACTACCAACGCTCTGCCCTTCCGGAAAAAGCGGAATAATGGCGAACAGGACAAATATTACTTCAAATATTCCCATCCGCCTATTCTTTCTCCTGAGGTTTTCGAGCAGGCACAGCAACTCAATCAAAGCAGGGTTCTTCCAACCATGTCAAAGCGTTCAGAATACCCCTTAAGCCAAAGAATCCGGTGTGGGGAGTGTGGATCGTCCTTTAAGCGTAAAATCTGCCGTGGAAAAATCTATTGGATATGCTGGAACCATAACAGCGGCAAATCAAATTGCTCCATCACCCAAATCCCCGAAGCGGAAATCTACGGAGCGTTCCTCCGGTTATACAACAAGCTGAAAATTCATTATTCCATCATCCTGAACCCCATACTGGAACAAATGCAGACCCTGAAAAGGAACCGCAATCTCAGCAACACGCAGGTGGTTCAAATCAATCAGAATATTGCGGAGCTTACAGAGCAGAATCATGTGCTGAACGGACTGAAGTCCAGAGGCATCATCGATTCTGCTCTGTTTTTATCCCAAACAGGTGAGGTGAACCGGCAGATCCGTGTCCTCAAGGCAGAAAAAAACAAGCTGATGGAGCAGGATGAGGATGACAGTACCATCACCGAAACTCGGTGCCTCATCTCCATGCTGGAGGACAGTCCAGAACTGCTGACCGAATTTGACGAAACGATATTTGACAGCATGGTGGAACTTGTCGTCGCAGAATCCAGCGAACGCCTGAAATTTAAGTTGATAAACGGTCTGAAGCTTGCCGAGACGATAGAAAGGACGGTGAGATAGCATGAAGCAGCGATATATACCCTTCGGATACCGGCTTTCCGGAGGCTCAATCATCACACATGACACGGAAGCGGATCTGTTGAGGATGATTTTCAATCGGTATCTTGCCGGAGAGTCCTACAGCCAGATCGCCGCCGAACTGGAAGCGTCAGGCGTACCCTATAGAGAAGGTACATCCCGCTGGAACAAAAACATTGTGGGGCGCATCCTGCAAAATCGTAAATATACTGGTAATGACAATTATCCGTCGCTGATCGCGGAGGATGATTTCATACAGTCAGCCTTGCTCCAACAGGAGAAATACACCCGGAAAGACATCCGCACTGCGCCTGAAATTACCGCCCTAAAGAAAAAGGCGGTGTGTGGCGAATGCGGTGCCACATACGAAAGAATACCTGACAGCCGTTTCGGGGAACGGTGGAAATGCAAAAACACGGAATGCCGACCAATGGTTAAAATCACCGATGCCCATCTGAGCGCGCAGGTGGTTTCACTGCTGAACCGGATGATACAGAATCCGCGAGAGCTTGATAGCCTTCAAATAGTAAAAGAACTCCATAACCTTGAAATTACGCGGCTGACCAATGAGATCAACCGGGAACTGGATAAGCCTGACTGCAATGAGGGCCTCGCCAGAACCTTGATCATGGCCCGCGCCGCTATTCAATATGAACACTGCCCGGATGCCCTGCTGCCGGAAAAGACAAGAAGGATCAAGGAAACGCTGGAAAACCATGCCTCAATAACGGAACTTGATCCCGAACTCATTTTGCAGACCGTGGACGCTGTCATAATCCAGCCTGACAGCACGGTTTTCCTTAAGCTGATCAATGGAATGATAATCCAAAACACAGAGGAAAGGAGCAACCCGCCATGCAAACAGCAGAATGCTTAGCACAACCCCAAATTATCGTCATCCCCGCCATTCCAACCACGCAGCTCAGAACCGTCCAGCGCCAGCTGCAGGTGGCGGCCTACTGCCGGGTATCCACCAATCAGGAGGAACAGCTCACCAGCTACGAAGCGCAAATGGCCTACTACACCGACAAAATCATGACCAACCCCGAATGGACCATGGCAGGTATTTTTGCGGATGAGGGTATTACCGGCACCTCGGCAAAAAAACGGCCGGAATTTCTCCGGATGATCCGTCTGTGCAAGCGAGGCAAGATCGACGTGATACTGACGAAATCAATAAGCCGTTTTGCGAGAAACACTGTTGACTGCCTGAACTACATCCGCGAACTTAAAGAACTGGGCATACCTGTCATTTTTGAAAAGGAGAACATCAATACCATGAAGGCCGACAGTGAGATCATCATCACCATGCTGGGCGGCTTTGCACAGGCTGAATCGGAATCCATTAGCCAGAACGTCCGCTGGGGCAAGCGTCAAAGCTTCAAAAGCGGCAAGGTCTCCTTCCAATACTCCCGCATCTACGGCTACGAACGCGGTGAGGATGACAGACCCCATGTGATACCTGAACAGGCCGAAGTAGTTAAAAGGATTTTTGAAAACTACCTTGCCGGAATGAGCGTGGCGAACATAAAGAAGATGCTGGAAGCCGATGGTATCTCCGCCGCAGGTGGCAAGCCCCTGTGGTCGGAGGGTGCACTCCAGTACCTGCTCCGTAACGAGAAATACTGCGGTGACGCGCTCCTTCAAAAGACTTACATAGAAAACTGTATCAGTAAAAAGATTAAAAAAAATAACGGAGAGCTGCCCAAATACCTTGTCAAGGATCATCATGAAGCCATTATAGGCCGTCCGCTTTTTGAACTGGTACAGGCGGAAATTGCACGGAGGGCAGGAAAACGCAAGGTGTCGGACAAGACCAGTAAAACCCAGCAGTCCAAGTACAGCAGCCGCTACGCCATGACTGAGCTTCTCGTCTGCGGCGACTGTGGCAGTGCCTTCCGGCGGGTGACCTGGGCGAAGCGGGGCAAGAAAAAGGTGGTGTGGCGGTGCATCAGCCGCCTGGACTACGGCACGAAATATTGCCAAAACTCACCTACCATCGAGGAAGAAGCCCTTCATGCGGCGCTGCTGGACGCTATCAACAAGGCAATGGAAAATCGGGAGCAGCTCATCGGCATCCTGAAATCCAATCTGGAAATCACACTTTCCGAGAAAAATTGCGAAGAAGTAAACCCCCTCCTTCTGGAAAGCAGAATCCGCGAACTGCAAAAAACCATGATGGAGCTTGTGGCGGTCAGTGTAAAGGCCGGAAACGCCAGAAGCTACGAGGACAAATTCAAGGAGATTTCGGAGGAAATCCAGTCCCTGCAAAAAGCACTGGAGAGCCATAAAGCACAGCAGAACGGTCCCGACGCCCTCACTCTGCAGATCGAGGATCTCTGCAGGACCCTGCAGGATGCTCCCTTCGAATGCACCGAATACAAGGACAGCGTCGTTCGGCAGTTGATCGACACCATCAAAGTTATGAGCGAAGATAAGCTACTCATTATTTTCAAGGGCGGCTTTAAGATGGAACAGTATATATAACCGCAGATTTCCATAATAAAACGGAAAGTCCTCATAAATATGCGAGGGCTTTTTATATTCAACCGGCTAAAGTGAGTACGAATACGTCATATACTACCGCAGATTATTGCATATTTCACATACACGTGTTTTCGATAGCAATCCATTGTATTATTCGCGTTATGGATATATAATAAAAATATGCAATATTTTCCTGATGAAGGGTCGTTGTATGGACTATATGACTGCAAGAGAAACATCTGATAAATGGAACATTACTCAGCGCCGAGTACAGGTGCTATGTGTCGAGGGAAAGATCCCTGGTGCCGTTCGCTTTGGTAACACTTGGGCAATACCTAATGATGCTGTGAAGCCAAAGGACGGGAGATATAAGAAGAATGAGCAGGCAAAATAGGCTAATTTATCGGGTTAATGATATTATAAAGCTAAAAATACATAAATCTTTAGCATGATATTCTTAACAGAGTAGTGCAGAATATAACGAGGTAATTATATGAGATGTGCATATTGTGGCAGAGAATCAAAAGCAACAAGAGAACACATTATTTCAAGTGGAATATTGGATTTATTCCCTGAATGTTTTTTAACATTTGACGGAAATCATAAAGTAATTCATCAAGCTGATCCCATGGTAAAGGATGTATGCGCCGCCTGCAATAATGATCGTATTTCTTATATTGATAGTTATGCCAAGCAGATCGTTCAACAATATTTTTTGAGGAAATATGAAGCCGATTCTGTTGTCGAAATTGAGTACAATTATACTTTACTTCAAAAGATGCTACTGAAATATGCGTTCAATGATCTCAGAGCAAGACAAGACGATATATCGTTCTTTAATAAAGATGTCCTTGGCTTTTTATTGAACGAAGATATCGCTAAACCCATGGATAATGTTACTGTCTTAGCAGGCTTGGCTGTAAACACATCACCAGCACCGGACTTTATGTTTGGGAACCTGAAATTACAATGGTGTAAGTCGCCTGTTTTCATGGCCAATAGTATGGTTGAAAATATTGATTATACAACTGGGCAGATTCGTATCCGAGAACCATTTGAAGTAGAAACGTTTGAAGGTTTATTGCTATCCTATATTTTCCGATTTAACAGCGGACAATTCATTCTGCTATGTTGGGATAAAGATTCGCCCAAACTTGAGCAAAACTTGACAGTTATTAAACTACAGTATCCATATACGATGCTTCATTTGAATGAAAAAACATCCACCCTGGAACGATGCACTAATGAAGCGACCTATCACCGTTTCCAATTGGTTGATGTTAATTGGGGTAATGGAATTATGGATGAAATCTCCACTATGCGAAGGCTTGCTTCTGGTTCCGATAATGAAACCATGGAAAAATTAAATGACAGTTGGCAAAAGGAAGAAGCTCGACTCGCAGAAGAACACTGTCGTTAAAAAGATTTATAAGTGTGGGGGGAAGGATAATATGTACATATCCAAAATTAGAATGATAAATTTTAGAAATTTTAAAAACACAGAAATAGAATTTAATGATGGTGTAAATGTAATAATCGGACATAATAATGCAGGAAAATCAAATCTAATAAAAGCATTATCATTAGTGCTTGATTCTCAAGTTTCAAGACAATTAGATATTGACGATTTCAATAAATACATTTCACTTGATGAACTAAAAGCTGATCCACCCAAAATAAGTATAGCTATTACAATCAATCAAAGTATTGACGAAGATTTAAATTCTGATGATTTAGTTACTGTAGGCAATTGGCTTACTCAGCTTAACGAACCTTATGAGTCATTGTTGACCTATGAATTTTTCCTTCCTGAAAAAGAAAAAAGTAATTATTTGAATATAATCACAACTGCTATAGATTTGAATATGGCATGGAAGATAATAAAGCACGATTTCATAAGACTCTTTGCATATAAAGTATGGGGAGGTGACCCAATAACTCAAACTGTTGCAGACAGCGAGTCATTACAGAAATTTGATTTTCAATTTTTAGATGCAATTCGTGATGTTGAAAGAGATATGCTTACCGGCAAAAATACGCTTCTCAGAAATGTATTAGACTTTTTTATGGATTATGAAATTAAATCTGATGTCACCAAATCAGAAGAAGATAAACGAAAAGAAATAGAAAAGAAGAAGCAAGATTTTTCCGACCATGCAGATGCGTTACTTCTCGATCTTCAAGAAAGAATGAAGCAAGGTAAGGATCAAATCCTTTCATATGCAAAGGATACAGGTGCCTCGTTTAATAAAGCCATACCAAATTTTGAGGGGAGCATTTCAGATGTTGAAATGTTCTCTGCACTTAAGTTAATTGTAGAGTATGAAACTGGTATAAAAATACCAGCGACACACAATGGACTGGGATATAATAACTTGATATTCATGTCGTTACTTTTATCAAAAATGCAAGTAAATTCAGATGGCAAATACTTAGGAAGTAATGCAAAGGTTTTTCCTGTTTTAGCGATTGAAGAACCTGAAGCACACCTTCACCCTGCGATGCAGTATCAGTTTTTGAGATTTTTAAAAAAGAATAAAACAGAGGAAAAGGTAAGGCAGATTTTCGTAACGACTCACTCAACACATATTACTTCTTCTGTTTTAATAGATGAATTAATTTGTCTACATAATGAAGCGGGGCAAACATTAGTGGGATATCCAGCAAAAGTATTTCCTAGTGATGGAAAAAGCAAAAAATATGTTCAACGTTTTTTAGATGCAACCAAATCAGATATGCTTTTTGCTCAAAAAGTGATTTTAGTAGAAGGATTGGCTGAGCAATTACTTTTATCAATTTTGGCAAGATATGAGGGAAAATCACTAGAAGAAAATCATATTACAGTAATAAATGTAGCTGGAAGATATTTTGATCATTTTTTGCATTTGTTTGACTCTCAAAAGCCATATACAATAAATAAAAAAGTGGTTTGCCTAACAGATATAGACCCCGAGAGGAAGAATAAAGATAAAGGAATAAATTTTAAAAAATGCTATCCATTTGAATTGAATGTTGATAATACGACTTATGAGTATAAGACCAATACTAGCTTAGATAAGTATCAAGAAGGTAAACACCCTAATATTGCTTCATATACTCAAGATAATATGTACGGGAAAACATTTGAATATGATTTGATTATAAACAATCCAACACTTGACTTATTAATAACTGAATCGATGAGCAATAGAGAAGAAATTATTGGACTAATGGAACTGTATAAAAGCGGGAAGCAGATTTCTGACTATGAAAAGAAGTTAAATGGCAGTGATGAAAATCAACGAATTATAGCAAGTATAAGATCAAATTCCTTATGGGGAGATGATCAAAAAGCTAAAGCTATCATAGCTTCTCGATATCTTAATTCAGTTGGGAAAGGAGAAAATGCGTTGGAATTAGCATATGTACTAGAAGAAAATCTTGCTAATAAGGGAACTGCCAAATATAAAGAATTTATTGTTCCTAATTATATGAAAAGAGCCATCGCATGGATATGTAAATGATTTCAATAAATTCAGATACATTGATTCCAATTGAACAACATTTTCGAGTATCTGCTGGTCCCGGTGCTGGTAAGACATATTGGATGGTAAATCAGATAAAAAATGTTTTACATACGTCAAAAAGATTAATGAAAACTCGTAAAATTGCTTGTGTTACGTATACAAATATCGCGGTAGAAACAATATTAAAACGTTTAGGAACTAGTGCAAGCCAAGTTGAAGTTTCTACGATTCATAGTTTTTTATATAAGCATATAGTAAAACCATATGCTTCATTCCTAGTCGCTGATTATGGTTTGGATGCAGCAGAAATAGATGGCCATGATGATTCGGTTTTACACTTAAAAAAAGTTGTTGAATGGATTGAAAATCATCCTAATGCTAATAAGTTAAAGCACCCATATGCTGTAAATCAATTAACAAAATTAGATACCAACAAGAGAGCGCTTATAGGTTGGTTATCATCGTTAAGTTATAAAATCGATAACTCCAATAATTTGAGAATTGTAGGAGATAGAGAAAAAGCCTTTTATTTAGAAGAAAGAAACGGAAAGATTGAACGTAGATATTTAAATAAAAAATGCCTGGATATTCTTGAAACAGATTTACTTGGATACAAAAAGCTTTATTGGCAAGAAGGTTTTTTAGATCACAACGATGTTCTATTTTTCAGTTATCAACTTATAAAAAAGTACCCTTTTATTTTAAAAGTTTTACAAGCCAAATTCCCATATTTTTTCGTGGATGAATTTCAGGATACCAATCCAATTCAAGTGGCTATCTTGAAACTAATAGTTGAAAAAGAAACTATTGTTGGAATAATAGGCGATGAAGCTCAATCTATTTATTCATTTCAAGGTGCAGACCCAAAACAATTTCATTCTTTTGAATTGCCATATATTGTGGATTATGAAATGGCTGATAATAGGCGAAGCACCAACCTCATCATTGATGTATTAAATAAAATTCGTGTAGATATAAGACAAAATAAATTTAGAAATGTAAATGGAGAAAAACCAATTATTATCATTGGCGAGAGAGTTGCCGCTCTTAAAAAAGCAAAAGAAAACAGTAAAAATGAAGCAATATATTCATTGTCAAGAGATAATATAACATCTAATTTAATGAAGAAAGAAATCGGAGGTACATCTTTTGATGATACACTAATCGATCAACTTTCAGATATAGACAAATCAGGTAGTAGCAATCATTATAGAAGCAAAGTGATTATTGGTTGTGTAAAAGCAACAGAACTTGCTCATGAAGGAAAATATAAAGATGCAATTAAAGAATTAGAGCAATTGTTTAAGGAGAAGAATAACAAGAGCGAAAGAAAAAAAGAAGGACTTAAATATCTATGCTTACTTTTAAAGAAATATGATGAATTGAAAAATAACTCTCTGTTTGATTTTTATTCATTTGTGAAAAGTGAAATTAAACCAGATATTTCAAGTTTAAGAAGTGGTGCGCCTAAAACATTTTATGAAGATCATAGTTATCTACAATTAGCTTTATGTGTAAGGATCAACGAGGATATTAGTAAGAATAAGACCATCCATAAAGCGAAGGGCGATGAATTCGACAATGTTTTTGTTGTATTAAAAAATGAAAAAGATTTTGAGTTTTTTTTGAAAACAAATCTATTCGGCGATGAAGAACATAGAATTTTTTATGTAGCAATAAGTAGAGCTGTGGAGAGATTATTTATCAATATACCATCATTATCTAAAGATGATTTGCCAAAGTTAGAAGGTTTGTTCAATATAATTGAAGTCTAGAAATTTTTGTTATGGATTGACTTAAAGGATGGTGATCTCACTTCGATATTTCAAGAGGCTGGCATTTCCGGTCTGCACTTTCCACGGTAACCATATCGCTGGTAGCTGGTAGTATCAGTTCGGATGACTGCTAAAAATATAGATTTTATTCTGAGATGAACAATGATTTCCGAGCAGAAGATTATGAGCAGAACGAGAAGAAAAACTATGGCATCTATATTCACCTAACTTGCCATAATATATTCATAGAAGGATTCGAACGGCCGTTAAGAAAATGCGCCCTTTGGAAGCATTTTTAGGCCCGGCGTGATAGCGTACTGAAAGTACGCGGAGCGAATCCCTCCTTCTCCGCCAGTCAATATATAAAGCACTATTCCTCGATAGCTCAACGGTGGAGCAACCGGCTGTTAACCGGTAGGTTGTAGGTTCGAATCCTACTCGGGGAGCCATGGCAGGGTAGCCAAGTGGTCTAAGGCAAGTGGTTCATACCCGCTCATTCGAGAGTTCAAATCTCTCCCCTGCTACCACACCTGCGGGTGTAGCTCAATGGTAGAGCGCTAGCCTTCCAAGCTAGTTACGTGAGTTCGATTCTCATCACCCGCTCCATACAGAAATTTTAACCGCACTGAAATCAGTGCGGTTTTTGTTTAATTCATTATGAAAAAAGCTGGTTGTATTTATTGCATTTATTTAATAACGCACATCTTTTTAATAATGTTTGCAACAATCTGCATATCATGATAAAATTATACGATAATTGTTTCTGAGCGGAAAGTTTGCCACGAGGATACATCAGATAACACTGGGGCGTTTGTGTTTTGTGGTGGTGTCTTCTTAATTCTTGCTGCAAAAAACAAGGATGATGTCACCTGGAAAAGGGTGACTTATAACACGATATTTTATGGCTGTAGCTATAATTTTAAAAATTAGGAGGTTTATCTTGACTAAAGAAAACAAATTACAGATTATTCCCCTCGGTGGATTAGGGGAAATTGGGAAGAACATGACCATCATCCGGTATAATAACCAGATTCTAATTATTGATGTGGGTATGGCTTTTCCGGATGATGATATGCCAGGGATTGATGTCGTTATTCCCGACATGACGTATATCATGGAAAATAAGGATTTAGTCCTCGGAGTTTTAATCACTCATGGTCACGAAGATCATATCGGAGCCCTACCTTATCTGCTCAGAAACTTAGACGTACCCGTTTATGGAACACGTTTGGCTCTTGGCATAATTCAAACGAAATTGAATGAAGCTAAGTTAAGTAATGTTAGAACTGTTGAGATTGCTCCGCGAGATTCGGTGAAGCTCGGTGTATTCAAAGTTGAATTCATTAATGTCAGTCATAGCATTCCCGGTGCTGTTGGTTTAGCCATTCATACTCCGCTGGGAACTGTCGTACACACCGGAGACTTCAAGCTGGACCACACCCCGGCAAGCGGGGAAATGCTCGATGTTCACAAGTTTGCTGAGCTTGGGGATAGAGGGGTGCTTTGTTTGCTATCGGACAGTACCAACGTCGAACGCACAGGCTTTACTCCATCAGAAAAATTTGTAGGACAGAATATCGATGAGGCGTTTTCGAGCGCCGAAGGACGAATTATTTTTGCTAGCTTTGCTTCAAATGTCAATCGATTGCAACAAGCTATTTTAGCAGCGCACAAATACAATCGCAAGGTTGCTGTTGTTGGGCGTAGTATGGTGAATGTCGTGGATATTGCCTCTGATTTAGGCTATTTGGATATCCCTGAAGATACGTTGGTTGAAGTGGACGAAATTGTTAATCTACCCGTTGAAGAAGTATGCATTCTTACAACAGGTAGCCAAGGTGAGCCTATGTCAGCTTTAACGCGGATGGCTCAACATGACCATCGTCAAATATCTATCAGCCCTGGGGACACCGTAATCATTTCTGCATCACCTATTCCCGGTAACGAGAAGGCTGTTGCACGTAATATTGATATGCTTTTCAAGCTTGGTGCAAAGGTGATATACGAGCACATTTCGGGGATGCACGTATCTGGGCATGCAAGCCAGGAAGAATTAAAGTTGATGATTAGCATGGTTAAACCCCGTTACTTCTTACCTGTGCACGGTGAGTATCGTATGCTTATGAAGCATGCGGACCTTGCTGGTGAACTTGGTATACCAAAGGAAAATACATTTATCGCCGAAATCGGCAATGTTATCGAGTTCACTCGACATGGCGCTAGAATTGCTGATAAAGTAACATCCGGTCGAGTTCTCATCGATGGCTTAGGTATAGGCGATGTGGGTAATATAGTATTGAGAGATCGCAAGCAACTCTCACAAGATGGGATCCTTATTATTGTGCTGACCTTAAATGGCGCTAATGGATCTATTTTGTCAGGACCGGATATTGTTACCCGAGGATTTGTCTATGTAAGGGAATCTGAACCGATGCTTGATGAGGTTAAGGAAAACACACGTAGAATTATGGCTCGGTGTCAGCAAAATGGCATTCGAGAATGGGCTAGTCTTAAAAACCAGATTCGTGATGGGGTTGGCAAACAACTTTACGATAAAACAAAGAGACGACCCATGATTATTCCTATTATTCAAGAGGTTAAAGGTCTTTAAGTTTAAACGAAACATTCCATTGACATTTAAGTTCAATTCAGATATACTAACAAATGTTCCGCGAAAATGGCCCATTGGTCAAGCGGCCTAAGACACCGCCCTTTCACGGCGGTAACACGGGTTCGAATCCCGTATGGGTCACCAAATTAGGGCGATTAGCTCAGCTGGGAGAGCGCCTGCCTTACAAGCAGGATGTCGGCGGTTCGATCCCGTCATCGCCCACCAAAATACGGCCCCGTGGTGTAGTGGTTAACATGCCTGCCTGTCACGCAGGAGATCGTCGGTTCAAGTCCGATCGGGGTCGCCATTTTAATTTAATAGCGCGAAACACATAGTGGGTAGGTGGCCGAGTGGTTAAAGGCGGCAGACTGTAAATCTGTTCCGAAAGGTACGGTGGTTCGAATCCATCCCTGCCCACCACTAAAAAAACGTCGCGGGATGGAGCAGCGGTAGCTCGTCGGGCTCATAACCCGAAGGTCGTCGGTTCAAATCCGGCTCCCGCAACCAAAGGTTTTAAGTCAACGGAAGTTGATTTAATAGAAGCGTAGGGATGTCGCCAAGCGGTAAGGCACCAGACTTTGACTCTGGCATTCGTAGGTTCGAATCCTGCCATCCCTGCCATTATGAGCCATTAGCTCAGTCGGTAGAGCACCTGACTTTTAATCAGGGTGTCCCGCGTTCGAGTCGCGGATGGCTCACCATTTTCTAACAAGGCAATGAGATGCGGGTGTAACTCAGTGGTAGAGTGTCACCTTGCCAAGGTGAAAGTCGCGAGTTCGAATCTCGTCACCCGCTCCAAAACAATGCGCTCGTAGCTCAGCTGGATAGAGCGTCTGACTACGAATCAGAAGGCCGGGAGTTCGAATCTCTCCGAGCGCACCATTTTAAATTGTATTAAACAATCCCTTACGCCGTTATAGCTCAGTTGGTAGAGCGCATCCTTGGTAAGGATGAGGTCACCGGTTCAAATCCGGTTAACGGCTCCATAAACAATGCGGGAGTGGCGGAACTGGCAGACGCGCACGTTTGAGGGGCGTGTGGGTAACTCCATACGGGTTCAAGTCCCGTCTTCCGCACCATAAGTAAATATTGCGGAGAAGTACTCAAGTGGCTGAAGAGGACGGTTTGCTAAACCGTTAGAGTGGGTAACTGCTGCGAGGGTTCGAATCCCTCCTTCTCCGCCAGTCAATATATAAAGCACTATTCCTCGATAGCTCAACGGTGGAGCAACCGGCTGTTAACCGGTAGGTTGTAGGTTCGAATCCTACTCGGGGAGCCATGGCAGGGTAGCCAAGTGGTCTAAGGCAAGTGGTTCATACCCGCTCATTCGAGAGTTCAAATCTCTCCCCTGCTACCACACCTGCGGGTGTAGCTCAATGGTAGAGCGCTAGCCTTCCAAGCTAGTTACGTGAGTTCGATTCTCATCACCCGCTCCATACAGAAATTTTAACCGCACTGAAATCAGTGCGGTTTTTGTTGTAATATATACCGAATCATTATATAAAACCTGTTATCTTGGTTGAGCTTGAACCAAAACACATTCGTTGCTAACTAGCATTAAGCCTTTTTCGCGTCCCTTACGAAGCGCTTCTTGACATTCTGCGCCGGGTTGCATCCATACTCTTTTGATGCCAAGTTGAGCACATTCATCGATTATTTTTTCAGTTACTGAGGGTGGAACGATTATACTGACTACGTCAGGCAGGGTAGGTAATGAGCTCAATGAGGGATAGCAAGGCTCTCCATCAATCTCAGAAAGCTTTGGATTGATGGGGTAGACAGTGTAGCCGCTTCTTTTCAGTTTTTTATAAACCTTGTGGCCAAATTTGGCTGGATCCGATGATACTCCGACGACCGCCCAAATTTCCTGATTTAAGCATTCTTGAATATTATTTTGCATTGTTGCGCACCTCAATCTTCTTATATTTCTATTGGGTTATATTCCTATTATAACAACTGCAAGTTCAACATGCGATGCGTCACCTTAAAATGGCAATATATTATGGATAAGATTTTTCTTGATTATATACATTTTGTATAGAAACTTGCTATAATGTTCTTATAATTGAAAAGAGGAAGAGTTAGATTTTCCGAAAGGAAAATCTTAAGGGAAGTCAGTCGATCTGACGCGGTGCCCGCCACTGTAAGAGGGAGTTAATCCACACTAATGTCACTGGAGTTTATCTGAGAAGACGTGGGTTAATGAAGAACTTAAGCCAGGAAACCTGCTCGCCTCCATAGTTCAAAGCAACCTACGGGATGTTAGGGAGGTAGATATCATGTTCGAGATATTTGTATCAAGTTCAGGATAGGACCCTTTCCGTTGGAAAGGGTCTTTTTGTGCTATTAAGATTGAAGGAGTGAGGCCATGTCCAAGCGCTTACAACTCTTTATTGGCTTATTATTGATGTTGCTTAGTGTTCCATACAAAGCATCAGCTATGCATATTATGGAAGGATTTTTGCAACCTGGCTGGGCAGTTGCCTGGGGTGCTTTAACCATACCTTTTGTTGTATTGGGGATATTCTCCATTAAAAAGACCATTTCGTCTAATCCTCGCTTAAAAATACTCTTAGCTATGGCAGGAGCGTTTGCCTTTGTTCTATCGGCTTTGAAACTACCTTCGGTTACGGGGAGTAGCTCACATCCCACTGGGGTAGGTTTTGGAGCGATTCTTTTTGGCCCTACTGCGATGACTGTCATCGGGGTAATTGTGCTTTTGTTTCAAGCTCTGCTTTTAGCCCACGGAGGTCTGACGACTCTCGGGGCAAATGCATTTTCAATGGCAGTGGTCGGCCCTTTTGTGGCCTATGGTGTTTATAAGCTAGTTCAAAAATTCAGAGGCCCTCAATGGCTGGGCGTGTTTTTGGCAGCGTCATTAGCTGATTTAGCTACTTATGTTATGACATCAGTGCAACTTGCTTTAGCTTTTCCGGCTGAAGTGGGAGGTTTTGCGGTTTCTCTAGCCAAGTTCATGGGGATTTTTGCAGTGACTCAGATTCCTCTAGCTATTAGTGAGGGAATCCTAACTGTAATCATCTTTAACGCCTTGAGTAGTTATGGCAAAGAAGAAATGAAAGATCTCAAGCTTTATACAAAGGAGGTCTAAGGTATGGCGAATTCAGTTGTTGAAAAAACAAAGAAATTCAGTATGAAGGTAAATCTTGTGCTCCTATTGAGTGTTGTCGTTATAACTGTCACACCCTTGTTTCTCCTCAAGAATGCTGAATTTTCCGGAGCAGATGGATTGGCAGAGGAAGAAATCATGAACCTTCAAGCCGACTACGCCCCCTGGTTTTCCCCACTCTTTGTGCCTGCCAGCGGAGAGATTGAAAGCTTACTTTTTGCGCTTCAAGCTGCTCTTGGGGCTGGAGTGATTGGTTTTGGTCTAGGATATCTTAAAGGACGAAGTAAGGACTAGAAGCGGAATTCGGTGACTGCTGAACGATGCGCGAAAGGAGCTCTGTGAAAAATGCTTAATACAGATACTTATGCTTATGCTTCACAGCTCAAGGTCATCGAACCGATGCAGAAATTTATCTTTGCCATCCTGACGATGGGGGTGTGCCTTTGGGCGGATAACCGTCTTATCTCCATAGCTGTAATAATAATCATGAGTAGCATTGTCATACTACGTGGAGGCACACCCCTACCATATTTTCTGAAATTAATATCGATACCCATGGCCTTTTTAATAATAAGTGCTTTTACCATTGCGATTGGGTTCTCAATCGATCAACAGAATTTTATATTGGCCATACCTGTAGCAAATTTTTGGCTGGGTATCACTCAAAGCGGATTGCAGCAAAGCATTAATCTGTTTTTTAGAGTATTGGGCTCTGTATCCTGCTTATATTTTCTTGCTCTGAGCACCCCAATGGTGGATTTGTTTTCCGTCCTTCGAAAACTTCGACTTCCTAAGTTGATGATAGAAATGATGGAGCTAATTTATCGTTTCATATTTGTACTTTTGGAAACTGCAGGGACCATGTATACCGCCCAAAATTCTCGACTGGGTTATGTCAACCTTGTTTCAGGGTATCGTTCCATGGGGAGCCTAGTTTCAGCTTTGTTTATTCGCTCTTATAAGCGTTCCAATGAATTATATACTTCTTTGGAGGCTCGGGGATATGATGGAGAGCTTAGAGTCCTGGAAGAAAAATATGTTGGCAATAAATCGCTACTTTACATGGCTGTTGGTATTAACGGGCTGTTAATCTTACTGGCTAGTGTACTAAAGTAGGACTTCGCGAATTAAATTCGTCGTGATTCGTCGACTAGTTGGAATTCAACCCTGTTCAAGCTGTTCGGGAACTGGATTTTCGGATCAGGATAGAGATGACGTTAGATGAGGAAGAAGAGATAGAATGAATGATACTATATTAGAATTAAGAGATCTCCATTATTATTATCCTGACGGGACGCATGCTCTCAAAGACGTCAACATAAAGATCAAGAAAGGGCATGTTACAGCTTTGTTGGGGGGCAATGGGGCAGGTAAGTCCACTCTGTTTCACCATCTAAATGGGATTGTAAAGCCTTCTTCAGGTATCGTGTTCTTTAATAATCAGCCTGTGAATTACTCCCGAAAGGGGCTCGTCGATCTAAGACAATCGGTCGGGATGGTTTTTCAAGATCCGGATAACCAGCTTTTTTCGGCTAGTGTTTATCAGGATATTTCCTACGGGGCGCTAAATCTTCAGTTGCCAGAGGAAGAAGTGCGGAGAAGGGTGGAGCGTGCTCTGGTGAGAACAGGAATTGCTCACTTGCGTAATAAACCTACCCATGCACTTAGTTTTGGACAGAAAAAACGTGTAGCAATCGCCGGGGTGTTAGTTATGGAACCACGGATCTTGGTATTGGATGAACCGACGGCAGGGTTGGATCCTAAGGGAATATCGGAGATTCTCAAGCTCTTAAAACAAACTCAACAAGAGATGGATTTAACGATACTTATTGCTACCCATGATATCGATATAGTTCCGCTCTTTTGCGATTATGTGTTTGTTATGGATGAAGGAAAAGTCTGTTTAGAAGGAACCTGCGGAGAAGTATTTGCTAGGAAAGAGGCCCTGCGCAGTGTTAATCTCAGGCTACCAAGAGTTGGACATCTCATGGAGATTTTAGCGAATCGAGATGACTTCGAACTAGACGATATTCCCATGACAATTTCCGGAGCACGCAGGGAGTTGAAAAAATGGAGAGAGCGCAGCGGTAGGGGACAAGAGGTTTTTTGGGGGGATTAGTAATAATACTTGACTGTTCGCTATTTTTTGTTATAATATTTATTGTCACGCGGAAGTGGCTCAGCGGTAGAGCATTGGCTTCCCAAGCCGAGGATCGCGGGTTCGAATCCCGTCTTCCGCTCCATAAGTAGTCGAGACGTCGCAAGGGTTTGCGGCGTTTTTTGTTTTGGGGGGTTACCATGGACAGAAGCAGTTTTAAAAGCAAGGCAGAATATATGAATATTGATGATGTATGTGCTTATCTATCTATATCTAAGGCTACAGCGAAAAATTGGATTAGGAGCAATAAGCTTAAACCTATTGAAGGATATGGGCAGAAGAGTTTTTTTCTGCGAGGTGAGGTTGCAGCGCTTTTAAAACAAATAAAGAGTGGAGCTTTACCCAATCTAAAGACACGACGTAATAAAGCCTTTGTTTCAGGAGCAGTAATTCCCAAGAACTACCTTCAAAACAAATTGGGTATCGATATTGTTGAGAATATTATTGCCCAGACCCATGCTATCGATTTGCCGGAGGATTACGCACGCGTGATATTGGCAGAATATGCGTTGAAATTATTGAACAGTCGTAACATGGGAATGAGGGAATCGGCGAAAAGAGGAGATCTTTTTTCTAAGAATCCTGAGAATTGTATACTGCCACTGTATCTCCAAGACAGACAGGTCGCTGGCTGTTATTATTCGTTGATTAGTGATCTTCTTGAGGGGATAAAGGATCTCGAAATAAAAATCAGTCGCTTATCTCCAACACTATGTTTTCCTTTAACATACATTGATGGTCAAGACGTATTAGGTCTCTTATATATGTCCTTACAGAACATAGGTGCACGAAAGACTCAAGGTGTATATTATACCCCTTCGACTGTTGTAAGGGATGCCGTAGATCAGCTCATGCCTGAACTTAATAAAAATAGTAAACTTCTTGATCCCTGCTGTGGAACAGGGAATTTTTTAATCTATGCCCATAAATGTATGAAAGAGTTAGAAGGATTGTATGGCTATGATATTGACCCTTTAAGTGTATCCTTGACACGGATCAATATGGCTTTGGCTACCAAGACGGATAATATTGAGCTGCTCTATCGTAATTTCATTTGCCAAAATGCTTTACTTCGTGAATCGCAATCTGAGTTTGATGTGATTATCGGTAATCCTCCTTGGGGCTTCAACTACAATCTAGAGGAACAAAAAACTTTAAGAGAAGTCTATTGTTCCGCCCATACGAAGACCGTCGAGTCCTTTTGTGTTTTCACCGAATTTGCTTTGAAAAATGTAATTGATGGAGGCAAAGTTGCATTTGTTTTGCCTCAGTCTCTTCTCAATGTGAAAATACATCAGCCTTTGCGTGATTATCTATGGAGAAACGCCAAAATTAAACGCATTCGTTATTGGGATGATGTCTTTGACGGGGTACAATGTCCGGCAATAACTTTAACCTTGGAGAAGGACCAAGAAGAGTTGGGGATTAAAGGGATGGAGGTTGTTACAAACTACAGTGCGTTTAATATCAATAGTGAAAGAGTTCTTGCTCAAGCCAATTGGAATTTTAACCTGACTGATGAAGAATACACCTTGCTGCAAAAAATTGAATCCGCCGATAAAATCATTCAATTAAAAGACAAAGCTGATTTTGCTTTAGGGATTGTAACAGGAGATAATAAGAAGTTTCTTTCTAATATAAGGGATGAGTTTTCTGAACCTATTTATAGAGGAAGTGATGTCTTTAAATATAAATGTCGACCTGCTAAGAATTTTTTAAGGTTCGAGCCTAGTGCATATCAGCAAATAGCACCTATTAATCTCTATAGAGCAAAGGAGAAGCTGATTTATCGTTTCATCGGGGGGAAACTGATTTTTGCTTACGATTCTACTCAAACGCTAACTCTAAATAGCGCGAATATAATGATCCCTAAAATTGAGGATGTTAGTGTTAAATACATACTCGCCGTTTTAAATTCTAGGGTTGTCCAATATTATTTTAATAAACGCTTTAATACCTTGAAAATTTTGCGTTCCCAAATTGAAGACTTACCTATACCTATCTTGGCTAGAGAGCAGCAGTTTAATATTGTTCAAAAAGTAGATGGTATTTTGGCAGGCGATGATCCTGATAGAGTCCATGACCTCTACGAAGCTATTGATGTTGAAGTAAAAGAATTATTTGGCATAGCGGATTCTGAATATGAGAGTATTAAGAGGGAACTCATTAGAAGAGTATAATTGCATTTTGGGGAGAAATGTCGTTAGGTAATCAATCATGTGAGTGAAACGCATAAGAAGATTGAAACGAGGAAAAATATAACATTATTTTTAGGATTGACAACTGAGATGTCATTATGATAATATAATCAAGCGCTCGGTTGTGAGAACAACGTTTTTCAAGTCCCATTACCGAGAATATGCAACAAATCAAATGGTCTTTGAAAACTAAACAACAAGGAACAGCCAATGACTCGTCAATGAGTAAAGACAATTTGAGCAATCAAATTTTCTTCATAAATTTTATGGAGAGTTTGATCCTGGCTCAGGACGAACGCTGGCGGCGTGCCTAACACATGCAAGTCGAACGGACTAGCGTTTAGCACTGAGTGTTCAGTGATGTTGGATAAAGCGAGAGCTCTAAACAAAACTCTGATTGTGCAAAGCAGAATCAGTAGTTGCGTTATCCCTGGCAAGGGGGAACGTAGCGAAGCGAAGAGAGAGCTCCACGCAATATAGAGTACCAACACAGTGGATTAGAAAAGAACACTGAGTGCTAGACGTTAGTTAGTGGCGGACGGGTGAGTAACGCGTGGATAACCTACCCATTAGACCGGGACAACCCTTGGAAACGAGGGCTAATACCGGATAAGAATATTTCGTGGCATCACGAGATAAGGAAAGATGGCCTCTGAATATGCTATCGTTAATGGATGGATCCGCGTCTGATTAGCTAGTTGGTGGGGTAAAGGCCTACCAAGGCGACGATCAGTAGCCGGCCTGAGAGGGTGAACGGCCACACTGGGACTGAGACACGGCCCAGACTCCTACGGGAGGCAGCAGTGGGGAATCTTCCGCAATGGACGAAAGTCTGACGGAGCAACGCCGCGTGTACGACGAAGGCCTTCGGGTTGTAAAGTACTGTCTTCAGGGACGAACGGTATTTATGTAAATAATGTAGATACATGACGGTACCTGAGGAGGAAGCCCCGGCTAACTACGTGCCAGCAGCCGCGGTAATACGTAGGGGGCAAGCGTTGTCCGGAATCATTGGGCGTAAAGGGCGCGTAGGCGGATAATTAAGTCTGGTGTGAAAACCTAGGGCTCAACCCTGGGACTGCATCGGAAACTGGTTATCTTGAGGACAGGAGAGGAAAGTGGAATTCCACGTGTAGCGGTGAAATGCGTAGATATGTGGAGGAACACCAGTGGCGAAGGCGACTTTCTGGACTGTAACTGACGCTGAGGCGCGAAAGCGTGGGGAGCAAACAGGATTAGATACCCTGGTAGTCCACGCCGTAAACGATGAGTGCTAGGTGTAGAGGGTATCGACCCCTTCTGTGCCGCAGTTAACACAATAAGCACTCCGCCTGGGGAGTACGGCCGCAAGGTTGAAACTCAAAGGAATTGACGGGGGCCCGCACAAGCGGTGGATTATGTGGTTTAATTCGACGCAACGCGAAGAACCTTACCAAGGCTTGACATCCTACGAATCCTGAGGAAACTTAGGAGTGCCCTTCGGGGAGCGTAGAGACAGGTGGTGCATGGTTGTCGTCAGCTCGTGTCGTGAGATGTTGGGTTAAGTCCCGCAACGAGCGCAACCCCTATGTTTAGTTGCTAACGAGTAAGGTCGAGCACTCTAGACAGACTGCCGGTGACAAACCGGAGGAAGGTGGGGATGACGTCAAATCATCATGCCCCTTATGTCTTGGGCTACACACGTAATACAATGGCCGGTACAGACGGAAGCGAAGCCGTGAGGTGAAGCGAATCCGAGAAAGCCGGTCTCAGTTCGGATTGTTCTCTGCAACTCGAGAACATGAAGTCGGAATCGCTAGTAATCGCAGGTCAGCATACTGCGGTGAATACGTTCCCGGGCCTTGTACACACCGCCCGTCACACCACGAAAGTCTGCAACACCCGAAGCCGGTGAGGTAACCCGAAAGGGAGCTAGCCGTCGAAGGTGGGGCCGATGATTGGGGTGAAGTCGTAACAAGGTAGCCGTATCGGAAGGTGCGGCTGGATCACCTCCTTTCTAAGGAGACATGATTACTCTATGAGTAGTCATATCCTAAGGTCGAGCTCTGGACGACGTCACGCAAGTGAAACGAGATCAGAGTGGTGGAAGTCCTAGAGACTTCTTATAGGAAACTTGGCTTGTGTGAAGAATGAGCAGAAGCCATAGTTGACTTATCCACGGAGTGGAAAAAATGCCGAAGAGGCAAAAAGCAGGGCAACCTGCAAAACGAGAAATGAAACTGTTTTAAGCGAAAGCTACTTGTTGTTTAGTTTTGAGAGACCATATCTCTTTTATGGGCTTATAGCTCAGTTGGTTAGAGCGCACGCCTGATAAGCGTGAGGTCGGTGGTTCGAGTCCACCTAGGCCCACCATATATTCATAGAGGATAGAGACCCGTACCTTCAAACAATACTTCACACCAGAACATACCTAACAGGGGTGAGTATTGAGAGGGGAGCGGCTCCCCTCTCAACGACATGGGGGTATAGCTCAGCTGGGAGAGCACCTGCCTTGCAAGCAGGGGGTCAGCGGTTCGATCCCGCTTACCTCCACCATTATACATTTGGTTTCTTATGTTCTTTGAAAACTGCACAGAGAAGAAATAACTGTAAATTAGGATAACATCTAAAAACCTAGAAGTGGCGGCGTAAAAATGTTTGGTCAAGCTACTAAGGGCGTACGGTGGATGCCTAGGCGCTAAGAGTCGAAGAAGGACGCGGCGAGCGGCGAAACGCCACGGGGAGCAGTAAGCATGCATTGATCCGTGGATATCCGAATGGGGCAACCCATCCAGAGTCATATCTGGATATCTTAAGCTGAATACATAGGTTTAAGAAGACAACCCGGGGAACTGAAACATCTAAGTACCCGGAGGAAGAGAAAGAATAATCGATTCCCTGAGTAGCGGCGAGCGAAACGGGAAGAGCCCAAACCGAACCCTTCGGGGGTCGGGGTTGTAGGACCCTCTTTTAGGGATGAATTTCTAGCTGAAGTGATCTGGAAAGGTCGAGCAAAGAAGGTAACACTCCTGTAAGCGAAAGAAAGACATTCTGTGAGGGTATCCTGAGTACCGCGGGGCACGTGAAACCCCGTGGGAAACTGGGAGGACCACCTCCCAAGGCTAAATACTCCTTAGCGACCGATAGCGAACCAGTACCGTGAGGGAAAGGTGAAAAGCACCCCGGGAGGGGAGTGAAAGAGAACCTGAAACCGTACGCTTACAAGCAGTCAAAGCACCCTTGAGGTGTGATGGCGTGCCTTTTGTAGAATGAACCGGCGAGTTACGGTATGTAGCGAGGTTAAGACGAGAAGTCGGAGCCGGAGCGAAAGCGAGTCTGAATAGGGCGATTAGTTACATGCTGTAGACCCGAAACCGTGTGATCTACCCATGGACAGGGTGAAGGTGAGGTAAAACTCACTGGAGGCCCGAACTCACTGTCGTTGAAAAGGCAGGGGATGAGCTGTGGGTAGCGGAGAAATTCCAATCGAACACGGAGATAGCTGGTTCTCCCCGAAATAGCTTTAGGGCTAGCCTCAATTGATGATTCTTGGCGGTAAAGCACTGAATAGGCTAGGGGCCTTACCGGGTTACCGAACCTTATCAAACTCAGAATGCCAAGAATTTAGATTGGGAGTCAGACTGTGGGGGATAAGCTTCATAGTCAAAAGGGAAACAGCCCAGACCATCAGCTAAGGTCCCAAAGTATACGCTAAGTGGAAAAGGATGTGGAATTGCATAGACAACCAGGATGTTGGCTCAGAAGCAGCCACCATTTAAAGAGTGCGTAATAGCTCACTGGTCGAGTGGTTCTGCGCCGAAAATGTAACGGGGCTCAAGCGTATCACCGAAGCTATGGCTTGGAACGGAATTATTAAGTCTTTAGATTAGAGCACAAGAAGAGAGTTGCATCAGGAATTTTGCTTCCGATGAGGAAGACAAAAGCTTAAATAAGAGCAAAATTTCCAAATGTCCTCGGGGGCTCAAGGAGAGTAAACACTCCAAAGAAAGGCTAAGGGTTTAATAATTCCGTTCCAGGGGTAGGGGAGCGTTCCATCAGCAGAGAAGCTCAACTGTAAGGTTGTGTGGAGTGGATGGAAGTGAGAATGCCGGTATGAGTATGCGAAAAGGTGAGTGAGAATCTCACCCGCCGAAAACCTAAGGATTCCTGGGGAAGGCTCGTCCGCCCAGGGTAAGTCGGGACCTAAGCTGAGGCCGAAAGGCGTAGGCGATGGACAACTGGTTGAGATTCCAGTACCACTCTTAAGCGTTTGAGCAATGGGGTGACACAGAAGGATAGGTTAAGCGTGCCGTTGGTTGAGCACGCCCAAGCCCTTAGGGTGTGAGATAGGCAAATCCGTCTCACAATAGCCTGAAAGGTGATGGGGAGCGAAAACAAGTAGCGAAGTAACCGACTCCAAGCTGTCAAGAAAAGCCTCTAGTGAGCAAGAGAGTGCCCGTACCGTAAACCGACACAGGTAGGTAAGGAGAGAATCCTAAGGCGCGCGAGAAAACCCTCGTTAAGGAACTCGGCAAAATGACCCCGTAACTTCGGGAGAAGGGGTGCTCTAGCAATAGAGCCGCAGAGAAGAGGTCCAGGCGACTGTTTATCAAAAACACAGGTTCCTGCCAATCTGAAAAGAGAAGTATAGGAGCTGACGCCTGCCCGGTGCTGGAAGGTTAAGAGGAGAGGTTAGCCGTAAGGCGAAGCTTTGAATTGAAGCCCCAGTAAACGGCGGCCGTAACTATAACGGTCCTAAGGTAGCGAAATTCCTTGTCAGGTAAGTTCTGACCCGCACGAAAGGCGTAACGATCTGGACACTGTCTCAACGAGGGACTCGGCGAAATTGTAATACCCGTGAAGATGCGGGTTACCTGCGACAGGACAGAAAGACCCCATGGAGCTTTACTGTAGCTTGACATTGGACTTTGGTATGAAATGTACAGGATAGGTGGGAGACTAAGAAGCTAGGGCGCCAGCCTTGGTGGAGTCAATGGTGGGATACCACTCTTTTTGTACTGAAGTTCTAACTTAGACCCCTGAATCGGGGTTGAGGACCGTGTCAGGTGGGCAGTTTGACTGGGGCGGTCGCCTCCTAAAGAGTAACGGAGGCGCCCAAAGGTTCCCTCAGCGCGGATGGAAATCGCGCGAAGAGTGTAAAGGCAGAAGGGAGCTTGACTGCGAGACCAACAAGTCGAGCAGGGACGAAAGTCGGGCTTAGTGATCCGGTGGTACCGAGTGGAAGGGCCATCGCTCAACGGATAAAAGCTACCCTGGGGATAACAGGCTTATCTCCCCCAAGAGTCCATATCGACGGGGAGGTTTGGCACCTCGATGTCGGCTCATCGCATCCTGGGGCTGTAGTAGGTCCCAAGGGTTGGGCTGTTCGCCCATTAAAGCGGTACGTGAGCTGGGTTCAGAACGTCGTGAGACAGTTCGGTCCCTATCCGTCGCAGGCGCAGGAAATTTGAGAGGAACTGACCCTAGTACGAGAGGACCGGGTTGGACGGATCACTGGTGTACCAGTTGTCTCGCCAGAGGCACAGCTGGGTAGCTATATCCGGATTGGATAAGCGCTGAAAGCATCTAAGCGCGAAACCGGCCTCAAGATGAGATTTCCCACAGCATAAGCTGGTAAGACCCCTGAAAGATGATCAGGTAGATAGGCCCGAAGTGGAAGTGCCGCGAGGTATGGAGCTGACGGGTACTAATAGGTCGAGGGCTTGACCTAACAAGACGCATGGAAGGTGACTCACTGAAGGGCTCAATATCTGCAGTGAGGAAGATGGAATCTAAAGTTTACAGTTATGAAAAATCTGTGTAGTTTTGAGGGAACAGGGTCCCGAGAGGGACGCTATAACTTCAAGATCTGGTGATTATTCCGGAGGGGTTCCACCCGTTTCCATCTCGAACACGGAAGTTAAGACCTCCAGGGCTGATGATACTTGGACCGCAGGGTCCTGGGAAAGTAAGTCGTTGCCAGATAACGCGAAAAAGACCGTCTTTATGATGGTCTTTTTGCTTTTCACTACGTGAAAACGAAGATGACGTGTGCATGATGCTTTGGGGTCGGTTCCACCCGTTTGCCGGCGCCACGTAGCCGGATTATGTGGCCGTGTGGCTTGGCCGAAATGATCCACTGGATCATTTCGTATCCCGAACACGGAAGTTAAGACCTCCAGGGCTGATGATACTTGGACCGCAGACGAAACAGTCCGGTGGACTGTTTCGCGGCGTGCGGGCTGTGGGGAAATGATACTGAACCCGCCGCCTACCTGGGAAAGTAATATCCACACTGCAGGAGTATGCGTATTGGGACGCAGTGTGGCGAAATGCTCGCCCGCATTTCGTGTTGCCAGATAACGCGAAAAAGACCGTCTTTATGATGGTCTTTTTGCTTTTCACTAAAGTGAAAACGAAGATGACGAAGTGCATGATGCTTTGGGGCGATTTTGCATAAATCTAGTTTTGCTTTATAATTATAAGTTGCGTTATTCATATGAAAAGAGATGACTAAGAATGATTAAAAATAATTTTAGCGATTACGATCTAAGCGATGAATTGTTAAAAGCAATCCAATTATTGAATTATAACTATCCCACCAAGGTCCAGGAACAGGTGATTCCTGCTGTATTGGCACAGAAGGATATCATCGTTAAATCTCAGACTGGAAGTGGGAAGACGGCAGCCTTTGCAATTCCCATATGCGAATTAATTGATTGGGAACAGAATAAGCCGCAAGCCTTAGTCCTTACCCCCACCAGAGAACTTGCAGTCCAGGTAAGGGAAGAGATGTTTCATTTAGGAAGATTCAAGAGGTTAAAAGTAGCGGCTATTTATGGGCAGTACCCTTTTTATGTTCAAGAAAAGGAAATAAAACAGAAAACCCATGTCGTCGTTGGAACACCGGGTCGGTTGATTGATCATATCAAGCGAGGGACCTTAGATACATCATATATAAAATATCTCGTCATTGATGAAGCCGATGAGATGCTAAATATGGGATTCATCGAGCAAATAGAAACCATCATATCTACCTTACATCAAGAACGAGTTACCCTCCTCTTATCGGCCACAATGCCTCAAGATATTACTGTTTTATGCGGTAAAATAATGAACAATGCGATTCAAGTCGAGGTTGAAGAGGAAAATTCAGCAGCGGATCGCATCCTTCAGGAAAGATATAATACTGTGCAGGCTGATAAAATGCAGCTCCTATTAGATCTATCGATTGTCGAAAACCCGGATAGCTGCATGATATTTTGCAATACGAAACAAACAGTTGATGATGTTTACGCAGAACTGCGAAAGTTGAATTATTCTTGTATGAAGCTGCACGGTGGAATGGAACAAAGAGATCGATTGAACGTTATGAAGAACTTTAAAGAAGGGTTATTTAGGTACCTATGCGCAACCGATGTGGCAGCGCGAGGTCTAGATATAGAGGACATTACCTTGGTCATTAACTACGATATCCCTTATGACCGGGAAAGCTATGTTCATCGGATTGGAAGAACGGGCCGCGTCAACAAGTTGGGGAAATCAATTACGTTTGTGACACAAAATGAAGAGAAGTTTTTAAAAGATATCCATGATTATATTGGAAAAGAGATGATTCTAAAGGAAAGACCGGAGGAGAAAACGGTACATGAGTCAAAACGGGATTTTATGACGAAAAGCAATGCCCCCCTAGAAATTAAAGAAACGAAAGATGCCCTACTAAGCACTGAAATTATGAAGATCCACGTGAATGCAGGGAAGAAGACAAAGATGAGGCCGGTTGATATCGTCGGTACACTTTGTAGTATTCCAGGAATAACTGCAGCAGATATCGGGATTATTAATATTCTTGATATATCAACCTTTGTCGAAATCTTAAACAATAAAGGTGAGCTGGTATTGCAAGAACTGCAAAATACTCCAATTAAGGGCCGGCTTCGAAAGGTAAACAAAGCGGATCGGTAAATGGGTGTAGAAATGTGGAGTGGGCCATTTACTTTTTTTCCACGGTAACCGGAACAAACCGTTGTTGCGATTCCTCCCATTGCCAAGAGTCCTTAGGATATTCGATCTTTGTAAGAAGTTGGTGTTTTCTAGCTGCCTCATAATAAGGAATTAGGGTAATAGGGTCTTGCTCTTGGGGATCTTCCATTTTAAGAGTATAGGGTTGATCTGAACTTCCCGTTACTTCTTTAATCAGTAAAGCTCTTTCTCCAATTTCTTCTGGTTCCGGAAGACAATCAGGGTGAATGGTAGTCTGAAACTGGTATTGCGGTATATTAGAAATGAGTCTCATACTTTCTTTGACTTCGTCGCGGTCGACTTCCGGTCCCATTCAGCAATACAGTTATACTACAGGTAAGAATGCAACCGATGCGGCGTTGATTATTGATGCCATGGATATCCTGTATTCCAATAATGTAGATGGGTTTTGCATCGTATCCAGTGATAGTGATTTCACCAAACTGGCCTCTCGCCTCCGGGAAGCGGGAATGTATGTGATCGGGATGGGCGAGAAAAAAACCCCTACTCCGTTTATTGCTGCCTGTGAGAAATTTAAATATTTAGAAGTTTTGGCGGGAGTCTCGACAAATACCAGCGAAAATGGGGTTCAGTTGAAAAATGAGAAACATGACCCACAAAAAGATGGTATGGCCTCCCTGGATGAATTGATTCGCACCATACGCATAATTGTAACGGAGAGCTCTGACGAGGATGGCTGGGCATTTTTAGGTGAAGTGGGGAAGAGACTAAACAAACGTTATCCGGATTTTGATACAAGAAACTATGGGCATACCAAACTTACCCCTCTTATTTCTTCTTTAAAGCAATTTGAGATTCAGCCTCGTAAAACCAGCAACCCTAATATCATCCATTACTTTATAAAAAATAAACCGAAGGTTAAGTAGCGGAATTATTTATTCTTTACTACTTCATTCAACGAGGGGACTACCTTTGCAATCGAAAAAAGATAAGATATAATTAACGGATGTAATTATATTTACGCGACAAGGAGAAATGCATAATGGAAAGACAAAAGCGAGTTGCAGCCATTCATGATATATCTTGTGTAGGAAGATGTTCACTCACCGTGGCCTTGCCTATTCTTTCGGCTGCTGGAGTTGATACCGGAGTATTACCCACTGCAGTCCTATCCACTCATACCGGAGGCTTTGAAGGTTTTACATATCGGGATTTAACCGCGGATATTGAACCTATAACCAAGCATTGGCAATCCCTTAATCTTAAGTTCGATGCTTTATACAGCGGTTTTTTGGGCTCTTTTGAACAGATTGACTTAGTCGCCGATCTCTTTAAAAAATTTAGAGAAGAAGACACCATAGTCATGGTTGATCCAGTTATGGCGGATAATGGGGTTCTCTACTCCGTTTACTCCCCGGAGATGGCCAAAGGAATGGCAAAACTATGTTCAATGGCTGACATCATGGTGCCCAACTTAACTGAAGCCGCATTTATGCTTGAAGAAGATTATGTAGGGGATGATTATACCCAAGAATATATCGGAAAAACCTTGAGGAAGCTCTCCGACATGGGGGCTAAAAAAGTTGTCCTTACCGGTATTTCTTTTGATCCGACTAAGCTCGGAGCCGCATGCTATGATCGGGAAACAGATACCATAAGCTATGCCTTCAACGATAGAGTACCAGGATATTTCCATGGAACTGGGGATGTTTTCGGCAGCACCTTATTATCCGGCCTTCTCAATGGCTTTTCCTTAGCAGAAGCGACTCAAATTGCGGTAGACTACACTTTGAAAAGTATTCAATTGACAGTCGAAACTAATCAAGAATGTCGATACGGAGTTTGCTTTGAAAGAGCCATTCCTTATCTCATCCAAAGATTAGGTTTACTGAAATAATAATTGGAAATGGATAACCTAAAAAACACTCAGTTGAGTGTTTTTTTTCCTATGGAAATCAATGAGTGTATTGGCCATACATTTAAATAATTTGAAGAGTCAGACAATAGGGCAGGAAATTATATGTTTTAAAGCGAATTATTCTTTTAGAAATGGATTCATTTGAGGAGGAAAAAAGCAGTGCCGGAGATTTTTTTCTTAGCACCGTATTCAGATATTGCTCAGGTGGCTCATGAAGTTTGCAAGGGAAGCGATGATGTCGACATTAAAGTAGCCCGCATGGATGCGGCAGTAGAACTGGCCAAGAAAGCGGAAAATATGGGTTATCATGTGCTCATTACGCGGGGGGTTACCTGTTGGAAGTTACGCAATGCTGGCATCGAACTTCCTGTTGTGGAGGTTTCCATCGGAGGATATGATATCGTTCGAGCATATTTCGAAGCTAAAAAAATAGGTAAACGTATCGGAATTGTGGATGTGGAAGAAGTCGTAAATAATTTGGATTTAGACGCTTTCGCAGAGGTTATTAATGACGAGCTTGTAAAATATACCTGCCATAATGATCTGGAGGATATAAGCAAAGGAGTCCAATGCCTGCGGGAACAGGGAGTGGATGTGGTCATGGGTAAAGTTGCTATGGCCAACGAAGCCGGGAGGCAAGGGATGAAGTCCGTAGTGATTTCATCGGGCATGGATTCTGTTCGGCGAGCGATAGAAGAGGCTCGCCGGGTTAATTTTGTCCGTAAACAAGAAATGAAAAAGGCTGAACAATTCAAGGCCATTTTGGAATTTTCTTATGATGGAATCATTGCTCTTGATAGTAAAGGGAAGATTACCGTTTTTAATAAGGCATCTGAAAAAATCTCAGGTTGGAAGGCCGAAAATGCCATTGGAAAATATATTACCCAAGTCATTCCTAAAGCCGGGTGTCAAAAATTACTACATAGTGGACAAGTTGAAATCGCGGAGTTTTTGGAGATTGGAGACACTAAGGTTCTTGCTAATCGGGTGCCGATTATTGTTGATAATAAGATTGAAGGAGTTGTTACAACGTTTCAACAAATCGAGAGATTGCAAAAGCTCGAGGGAAAAGTCCGACGCAAGCTTGCCGACCGGGGCTTAGCGGCGAAATATCATTTTAATGATATTCTTGGTAATAGCTCGGTTTTGGCTAATGCCAAAAATCTTGCCAAAGAATTTGCGGGGGTAGATTCCACGGTCTTAATTCGGGGAGCAACAGGCTCCGGAAAAGAGATGTTTGCTCATGCTATTCACAATGCGAGTAAACGAGTAAATGAGCCCTTCGTCGCCATAAACTGTGCAGCTTTACCTGAAAGCCTTTTGGAAAGTGAGCTATTCGGTTATGTTGAAGGGGCCTTTACAGGTGCCCGAAAGGGTGGCAAAGCCGGGGTGTTTGAGATGGCGCATCGGGGTACACTTTTTCTTGATGAAGTAGGAGAAATGTCCCCTATGTTGCAGGCACGGTTATTAAGGGTTATCGAGCAGGGTGAGGTGATGCGCCTGGGAGATAGCAGCATTATACCGGTGGATATACGACTTATTACTGCGACTCACCGAAATCTGAGAAACATGATAGTAAGTGGTGCTTTCCGAGAAGATCTCTACTTCCGACTTAATGTTCTCTCCCTCAAGATTCCTAATCTGCAGGTTCGAGGTGAGGATATTATTCTGATTGCCTATCGCTTCTTAAATGAATTCTGTTCACGACGCGGAAAGATGCTCGGCAGGTTTACTTCTGAGGCTGAGAAAGCCCTCTTAGATTATACCTGGCCGGGAAATCTCCGCGAACTTCGCAATGCCATGGAAAGATTGGCTATGCGCTCCTGGCAGGAAAAGATTATAGCCGAAGAAATCGCCAATGTTCTACTGCTGGATGAAGGAGTAACGGACTCAGTCGAAAAAAGGCCAACTAACTCAATAACGCTGAATTCTCAAAATAAAACCTTCGCTTTTGAGACTACGACTTTCGTAGGTGAGAAGGTTATAAATCAATTAGAGAAGCAAGTGATTTTTCAAGTTCTTGAGGAAGTTGGAGGAAACAAAACAGAAGCCGCTCGACGTTTGGGAATGAGTAGAACGACCTTATGGAGAAAACTTCAAGAATGATTATTCTATGAATTTTATGTTCCATAAATGACCGGTTGTTACGAATCTGAACGCCATAGTGTTACAAATATGAAACACCTATGGCGTTTTTTTATTTAGCAAGAATTGACTGAAGATTCTATGTATAAAGATTTGCCGTATTATTCGGAAACATAGTATAGGTTTTATGGATCTTAAATCCTTGAAAATACAGAGCTTAACTAAAAAACCAAAATATAATGTGAGTTTTTTAGAGATTAATAGATTGAAGCACGGGGTTTGGCATGCTTCTTGCTTATCTATATAAGCGTAGTCAACAAGCAAGGAGGTGTTTAGGATATGGCATTAAAGGAGCTACCTGTTGTACCATCAGGTGACCCAGGTTCCTTGGCAGAATCACCGAACTCAGCCATTCAGCGTATTTATCGTCCAGTGATAAAAGATCAGACCCAAGTCAACCCCATTGTTTTACTTTTTTGTCCAGATGGAGCTCTTTCTTTGATAGGGGATGAGATCGTAGTCAGCTATCAACATTGCAAGGGTTGCGGTATCTGTGCCAAGGAAAGTAAAGGAATTGAGATGGTGCCGGAATATACGGGACCACGGGGATTTTTTTAGGCGAAGGAGGTAGAAAATCTAATGAACAAAGTACTTATTACAGGAAGTGAAGCAGCCGCTCTTGGTGCCAAGCTCGCTCAAATTGAAGTGCTCGGGTATTACCCAATTACTCCTGCTTTCCCAGCCATGGAAAGACTAAGCAAATACATTGAAGATGGCGAACTTAATTGCAAATTCATCAGGGTGGAATCCGACCATAGTGCTCTTGCCGCTGTACTTGGAGCTTCCTTAGCTGGAGCACGCAGTTATACAGTAACAAACTCTCAGGGATTATTACTGATGACAGAAGTGGTTTATCACGCAGCAGGCCTTCGCCAACCCATCGTCATGGGCGTTGCCAATCGGGCGCTATCCGCTCCTCACAGCCGTTTTCCAGAACATGGTGACGCAGTCTCCCAAGGAGCCAGTGGCTGGATTCAAATGTTCTGCGAAAACAATCAGGATATCATGGACAATACCATTCAAGCGTTCCGGGTTGCCGAAGAATTACGCACTCCCGTTATGGTGAACTACGAAGGCTATATTCAGTCCCATACCTTAGAGGAAGTCTATGTACCCGAGCAGGAAAAGGTGGCAAAATTCTTACCTTTAAACCGTCAACCAGCTCTTGATATCAGTAACCCCAGAGGAGTAAATACAGTCACTAGTCCTGAATTCTATACCGATTATAAGTACAAACAGAACGAGGCTATGCTAGGGGCCATAAAGCTAATCCCACAAGTAGCAGAAACGTATAATGCCGAGTTTGGCGCAGCAGCATGTGGACTTGTCGAGGGATATAAAACAGAAGATGCTGAACATGTGATCGTGGCCATGGGGTCAATCGTCAGTACAGCAAGACTTCTAGTCGATGAGTTAAGAAAAGATGGGAAGAAGATCGGATTATTGAAAGTTAAGGTCTGGAGACCTTTCCCGGCAGAAGCCATTTTAGCCCATTTAAAAGATGCTAAGTATGTGACAGTACTGGATAAAAATATTGTTTTCGGGGTGGGGGGAGCTTTAGCTACAGACATTAAAGCGGCTTCTTATGGCTATGGAAATAAAGTGATTAATGGGGTAATCCTTGGATTAGGCGGACGCAAATGCGGCATCAACGAGGTAAAAGAAGCAGTCGAACATACTGAGAGCAGTGCTTCTAATACAAATACTTCCGAGTGGATCGGATTATAAAGGAGGGATGAATAATGATTGATTTTAAGGAACTTCCGAAAGAAGAACTCTTTGGACAGGGTAATGTAGGATGTAAAGGATGCGGAGCAGCAATTGCTGGTCGACAAGCTATGAAGGTTCTCGGGGAACGGACAATTATCACAATTCCGGCATCTTGTATGGCCACCCTCGGTGGGAATAATACCAAAACAACGTGGCGAGTGCCTTTCTACCATACCCTGTTTGAGTGTGCTCCGGCAATATCCTCTGGAATTAGAGCTGCTCTAGAAATCCAGGGGATTAAGGATGTCAATGTCGTATCATGGGGCGGCGATGCAGGGAGTGCCGATATTGGGTTCCAATCCCTCACAGGTGCCGCTGAGCGCCAAGAACACATGATTCACGTTCTTTATGATAATGAAATGTATATGAATACAGGCGGTCAAACCGGCAGCCAAACCCCTCTGTACGCTATTACCAGTAATAGCGCTTTAGGGAAACCAGTTCATAAGAAGAACATGCTTGCTATTATGGAAGCTCATGGTATTGATTATGTCGCTAGTGCGAACATCGCATACCCTGAAGATCTTATGGCTAAGTTCAAAAAAGCTGCCGCTAAGAAGGGATTCTCCTATATTCATATTCTAGCCCCTTGCCACCGCGGCTGGCAGATTAAGCCTGAAGAAACCATTGAAATCTCCAGGAAGGCAACCGAATGCGGACTCTGGGAACTTTTTGAAGTGGATGAAGGAAAACGAACCCAGACTTATGAACCAAGTTTTACTCCAGTAGCAGATTATCTTAAATCCCAAGGTCGGTTTAAAAATTTAAGCGATGAGCAAATCTCAAGTTTTCAAAAATCTGTGGATTCCTATTACAAGCGGGGGGAGTGAGATCAGTGGTCGAAGTAAAATTATTGGGACGCTTTGGGCAACCCGTAGGGAAAATTACACGAGCAATGGGGAAACAGCTTATGACCGAAGGAAAGCATGTCCAAGTCTTTGACGGATTTGGAGCATTCCGACCGGGAAATCTCACGAACTCCACCCTTAGAGTTGCTGATGAGGTCATTATTGAGCGCTCAGAGAATGAGACCACCCCAGATGTCATCGTCGTACTAGATAACAGCTTATTTGCAGTAAGTGATGTAACCAAAGGACTAAAACCCAAAGGTAAGGTAATCGCCTTAGGAGTAACCAAGGATGTCCTAGGAGAAAAGGCTCAAGACGTTACTTTTATCGCAGTAGACCCAAGCTTCAAAGGTGGAGCAGATTGCGAAGACGAATTGATCAAAGTTCTCAAGCAACATAGTGTGTTATAAAAGAAAATATGAATGGGGAGAAGTACTATGTTTGAGTTGGATTTTCTAGCCGATACTGCGCTAGCCCAAACACTAGCTGCCAATATGGATGTTATTTCTCTTGTCGCCTTAGTGCTAGCCATTATTCTATCCATATGGAAAAACACGAACCTTGGAACCTTAGCCCTTGGTCTTACTCTTGTTATCGGAAACTTAATTGGTGGGGTACCGGTTAAAACTCTCATTAAAGCTTATCCGACAAGTTTGCTCATAATGTTGGCCGGGGTAACTTTTCTTTTCGGTATTGCTCAGGTCAACGGAACATTAGATAAAATTACAAAGTACACTGTCAAATCTGCTAAAGGTAATGTGGCGATTATCCCTATTATTCTGTTCTTCCTAGCATTCTTCCTTTCCTCAATTGGACCAGGACAAATTTCCATTTCTGCTCTGATGGCTGCTCCAGTCATGGTTTTGGCTGTAGAAGTTGGTATTCCTCCTCTACTCATGGCGCTTGTTGTCGGTAATGGTGCTCAAGCTGGTGCTATGTCACCTCTGGCCCCTAATGGAATTGTTGGTAATAGTGTTCTTGCTGAAATGGGCATCACCGACATGGCTATGCAAATGTGGATCAGCATGCTTCTTGTTCACATTCTCGTTGCCGCTTTTGCTTATTTCTTCTTCGGTGGGGCAAAGCTTTGGAAGAACCGCAATGATGCCAATAGCCCTGCAAAAGTATTAGCAGCCATGATGGTTGAACCTTTTAATTTTGCCCAAAAAGCGACTCTAGCAGCAATTGCCATCTTAGTCATCTCCGTAATCGGTTTCGGTCTAGATATCGGACTAGTAGCTTTCCTCCTTGGCTCAATTCTTATCTTTATGAAATGTGCTGATGAAAAAGCCGCATTTAAAGCTATGCCTTGGGGAGCTATTATCCTGGTAACTGGTGTAAGCGTTATGGTCGGTCTCATGAAAAATATCGGTGGAATGGATCTCTTTGCTGAGATCATGGCTAACTTCTCCACTCCTTATACAGCTACTTTAGTCGTTGGTTTCTTCTCAGCTATTGTATCTGCATACGCTAGTACCTCTGGAGTTATCATGCCAGCCTTCTTACCTATGGCGCCACTCCTCTTAGAGAAAATCGGATCTGACCCTGCAGCATTGCCTGCCTTGATCACCACCATTGTTGTCGCAGGCCACCTTACCGATATGAGCCCTCTCTCTACAACAGGTGCTGTCTTTATTTCAGGAGCACCGGATTCAGTTGATTCGAAGCCATTATTCAAAGGGATGATGATTTGGGGATTGTCTATGTCAGTCTTTGGTGCAGTACTTTGTTGGTTACTCTTCACCGTTTTGGGACTCGCATAAAACAAATCTCATATACCAAATCCCATATATCATCATTAGTTGAAGTAGTATAAAAAACACCCTGTTTGGCTTGTTAAAACTCCGATAATCTAGCCCCCCTATTTCTAGGGGGGCTCCCCTTAAAAATAAATCCCAGGAACTTCAATAGCTGTACTTTTCGTGGAAGAGGGGATTCTAGTGAATTTTTTTAATCAATCATTAGCTAAAGCAGCATCTTTACCTCATATAGAAACTGGACAAGAAATCGATCTCAAGGTAGATCTCATACTTGGACATGACGGAACATGGCCAAAAGTGTTAAATGCATGGAAGAACACTAATTATAAGCTGGCCGCCGGCAATAAAGTATTCTTAACTCTTGACCATGGTTTTCCGGCACTGTCCATTAAGGACCGGATCTTTCATCAAGAGCTCAGTCAATTAGCAAAAGAGAAAAACCTTAAGTTATATAAACATGGGGAGGGCGTATTACATCAAGTGCTCGCCGAAGAAGAAGCTTTGACGCCCGGAATGTTGATTGTGGGTGCCGATGGTCATGTGGCTACGGCCGGTGCTTTTGGAGCAATTGCATTTTCACTATCCCCAGAACAACTTATTAAACCTTTGGAAACAGGCTATTATACCGTAACTGTTCCTGAAACAGTAACGATTACTTTAGAAAATCAACCGATTCCTAATGTCATGGCAAGAGATATTGCCTTAACAATCCTCGGCAACTTCCATAAGGAAATTAAGGGCAAGGCGGTAGCTTTAACCGGCTCTTATCTGGAACAGGCCAGTATAGATTCCAAAATGACCTTATGTAATTTACTTCCCGAAGGTGGTGCCCTTACTGCATTTGTTATTCCCACAACAGAAAGTACTGAAGAAGAAGCAAGTTATACTATCGATGTAAGTACTCTGGAACCGATGGTCGCGGTACCACCAACCCCTACAAATGTTCAAGCGGTAAGCGAGCTTCTTGGAAAGAAAATTACCGTGGCAATTATCGGAGGATGTTCTGCCGGGCGTATGGAAGATATGCTCCTCTGCGCTTCCGTATTAAAGGACAAGAAGGTACATTCCGACGTAACCTTAATTATTACTCCTGCTTCGAGTAAAGTGGCCAATAAAATGGATGGAATGGGAATCACCTCAGTGTTGCGTAACAGCGGTGCTGTAGTCATGCCTCCCGGTTGTGGCCCCTGCCCTGGCAAACATTTTGGATTGCTATCTCCTCAAGATATAGCCATTACGACGACAATTAGGAATTCACCAGGTAGAATCGGCTCAGAAGAGGCAGAAATTTTTCTGGCATCTCCATTAACCGTTGCTTTATCAGCTTTAAAAGGTGAGATTTCCGCGAGTGAATAGGGATCAAATTGTAAAGTTGTAAGAACAGGGAGGAAGTAAAGTGGTTTCGAAGAATCAACTTATTCAGGATTTAGAGGGCATGTTTAAGCCTGAGCGAGTTTTTAAGAGTGAGCTGCAGCGCTATTGTTACACATACGATAGTTCTTTCGTTTCTCAGCAAACCGAATACTACCCCGATGTGGTTGTCTGTTTAGACAGCACTGAGGATGTTTCAAGGCTGATGAAATATGCTTGGGACAATGAAGTACCTGTGACGCCGAGGGGGGGCGGCAGCGGCCAAACTGGAGGAAGTGTTGCAATAAAGGGCGGCATTGTTGTAGATCTATCTGGATGGGATGATATTGTGGAGATTGATGATGCCAACATGCAGGTCGTCGTCAGACCTGGTATTGTCCATTCTGATCTGAATGATAAGTTATCTCCCTATTGTCTATTCTTTCCACCAGATCCAGGCAGTTCAAAGATGGCTACTGTGGGTGGGATGGTAGCTAATAATGCTAGCGGCTTAAGAGCGGTAAAATATGGAGCTACCTTCCAGTACGTACTGGGTTTAGAAGTAGTTCTACCGAATGGAGACGTTATGAAAACTGGCGGGCTAAAATCCAAAGCCTTAAAAAGCGTCTCTGGGATCGACCTTACACGTATTTATTGTGGGTCCGAAGGAACGTTAGGAATTATTACTGAGATTCGCTTAAAAGTCTTACCAAAACCTCAATCACGTGGCATTATGCTAGCATTATTTGAGAAGTTGGAAGATAGTGCTCTGACCGTTCTTGATGTTTTTAAAGCCGGGCTTATTCCCTCTGGAATTGAAATCCTTGACGATGGCGGAATACGCTGTGCGAATATATTTAAACCCGATTTAAATATCCCTGAGGTGGAAGCAGCAATTTTCTTTGAGATTAACGGATCCAAACCTGCAGTCGCCGAAGAAGGGGCACAGGTGAGAGCTATAGCTGAAAAGCGGGCTTCTAGTGTGGAGTGGGCTACAGATGCTGATCGGATGGCAAAGCTCTGGCAAGGGCGTGCAGTTATTGGGGCAGCATCCGCTCGGTTCATGGAAGGTAAAACCCGGATTTTTGCCGGTGAAGATGTTTGCTTTCCAATCTCCAAAGTTCCAGAGGCCCTAAGGAATATCCGCAGTATCGGAGCAAAATACAATATTCCTGTAGTCATCTATGGTCATATCGGGGATGGCAACATGCACACAGCTCCCATTATGGATCCTTTAAACCCTGATGAAGTCGAAAGAACTCATAAAGTAGCTGAAGCTATTCATCGTTTAGCTTTGGAAATGGGTGGATCTACCACAGGGGAGCATGGAGTAGGATTTGCTAGGGTTCCTTACATGGAAGAGGAGCACGGAAAAGCCCTGGATGTTATGTGGGCTATTAAGAAGGCTATAGACCCGAAATTGTTAATGAACCCAGGCAAGATATGGAAGCTGGGGAGGGAATAGTTTATGGAATCTGCATATAAACTTAGCTTCCCTGAAGAGCTTAAAAAGTGTGTCAAATGTGGAACTTGCCGTGCACATTGCCCGCTCTTTTCAGAGATAAAAGGAGAATTCGGATCACCACGGGGCCGTTTAGCATTGATTAAGCAGCTTCATGAAGGAAAAATTCAGCCAACCCCAGAATTAGCAGATATTATTTATACCTGTCTCCTATGCAAGACTTGTGCCGTGGAATGCCCTTCTGGGGTCATCACCGATGAAATCATCATTGCCTCCCGCAATTATATGAATGAAGTTATGAAACAGCCAGTTATTAAAGGGGCGCTTTTAAAAGGATTCTTGACGCGTCCGGGTATGCTCTATGCTAGTATGACCTTAGCTGGACTCTATCAAAAAGTGGGCTTGCATAGTTTGCTGAGCAAGACCAGTCTATTTGACCTTCTGCCCGAGAAGCTCAACGCTTGTACCAAGATTATGCCAGATATAAGCAAAAAACCAGCACGTTCGCGTATTCCGGTGGTTACCCCAGCCAAGGAAGAGAAGAAATTTAAAGTTGCTTATTTCCTCGGATGCGCAACAAATCATATCTATCCAGATGTACCTGTGGCTGGTGTAAAAGTTTTGAGTCAGAATGGTTGTGAAGTGGTTACAGTAGAAGGGGTAAAATGTTGTGGCATGCCTCAGATGGCTTATGGAGAACTCACCACTGCTAAGAAACTAGCCAAACACAACATGGAGATATTTCTTAAAGAGGACTATGATGCCATTATCACTGATTGTGCTTCGTGTTCATCCACCTTTAAAGAATTATACCTGCACTTGTTTGACGAAAACGAATATGAATTCGAGATGGCTAAGCAACTAGCTTCTAAAACCTGGGATCTTAACCAATTTCTAATTCGGAAAACCGGCATAAAACCAGGCAATAATGGAGAACGAAAAGTCAGAGTGACTTACCACGATCCTTGCCACTTGAAGCGAGCACAAAAGGTATTTAAAGAACCTAGAGAAATCCTTAAGCAAATTCCTGGTGTAGAATTTGTAGAAATGAAAAATGCAGATCGCTGTTGCGGCTCCGCAGGAAGCTTTACCGTCATGCACCATAACCTATCCATGAAAGTCTTGGCGAAAAAGATCACCAATGTCCAAGCTGTTCAGCCGGATTTTGTTGCTACATCCTGCCCCACCTGCACCATGCAATTGAGCTATGGACTGAAACAAGCAGGGTCTAATGCCCAGGTCGTTCACCCGGTACAAATTTTAGCTAATACCTACGCAGAGTAATGCCTATCAGGCTTTAGGTAAGGAGTGGCGCGTATGACAAAATTAGATGAAGCTTCCCAAATCGTGATCCGCCCTAAAGAGGTTGAATTGGCTATCAAGCTAATGATTACTGCTACAGCATTAGGTATATTAGTCGGATATCTTAATATTCCTGTGTCCTCGGACCACGAACATTTCCAAGCTTATACTTACCTGATTCTCTTGGAAATGCTCATGAATATTTATTTTATCTATAAAGTCTCCCAAAATAGGGACTGGGCTCGGAAGATATATATCGGCGTAACCATAGTTTCCTTCTTGTATTACTTGCCACGATTATTCGCAGTTATCGTTTCGACACCTTTCAATGGTGTGCTGCAGTTTATAAGTATGTTGATTCAGGTTATAGCGGTATACTTTCTCTTACGTAAAGGGACCAAACAGTGGTTTCTCCTCGTTAAAAGAGCAGCATAGTTGTACTTGGCGTATTGGTCAAAGGTTTTGATTTTAAATAATAAAAATATACAGATTTATGAGAACTGCCTGACTTTATCGGGCAGTCTTTTTATTTCTAATTGTTAGCGATATTATGAACTTAATGATAAATATTGTAGCTTAAATAGTGAAATACTATAGCATAAAACTCAGGGAGATGATTTTATGAATATCTTAAGTGGTTTATTGTTTATCGGGTTATCAGTTTGCCTTATTGCCATGAAATATAAGAGAGCTTATACTGATTCAGTAGAAGATAGACTAAATTTCATTCAAGATCGCTCAATCTTTATGGAATAAACCCAACTACGGTATCCATGCCCTAAAGAAGAAAAACTAATAAAGTCATTAAAACACTAAAAAAGCTTAGCAAATGCACCCTTGCAATTGCTAAGCTTTTTTGTTTAAGGGGGTGGTTTCAAAGTTCCCGCCAGTTTTCGGGTCGCAAAACTTCCGCTCGATTCTCCGCTATTACCCCTTTTATGGTGGACAATAATAGCTCCTTATCATAGGGAAAATGAGCTTTAAGGGGAAGGTAATTTGAAGCATGGTTGCTGCGGAAAAGACAATCCCGGAGTTCAAGGCCTTGAATGATAAGCCCCAGCTCCCTAAGGCATTCCCAGGGATTAAGCAGAGTAAATTCACCGGATTGTACTTTTTTAGAGAGGGGTGCCTCAGGTTCTAGCATCAAGGTGAGAGTTCCTATAAAGTGAGGATTAATAGCGCTGAGAACTTTCCCGGTCTCAAAAGCGTGTTCCTCAAAAGCTTGTTTACCTCCAAGCCCCAAGATAATGGTGCAGGATAGTTTCAACCCACTGGCCACAACTTTTTGTCCGGCGGCTATCATTTCCTCTGGAGTCACCCCTTTGCCAATAAGCTTGAGGACGTCTTCGCTTCCGCTTTCCACACCGAGATAGACGATACCTAGTCCTTGATCCTTAAGATATGAAAGCTCCTGAGGAGTTTTGTTTAGGATATCTTTAGGTCCTCCGTAGATTCCGACTCGTTCTAGATGAGGGAATCTCTGATAAATAGTTTGCAAGATTTCACTTAATAAGTCGGTATCACAGGCGAGGGCATCACCATCGGCGAGAAAAATTCTTCTCACCATAGGATACTCCTTCACTCCAGCATCAATACTACTCATAATATCTTCTTTGCTGGGGATGTGAAAGCTTTTCCCCTTGTACATGCTGCAAAAAGTGCATTGATTGTGTTTGCAGCCGACAGTGATTTGTAAAATCAGACTCGAAGCCTCGCTAGGAGGACGAAAAACAGCTCCTTCATAATTAATAAAATTCCCCCACATCATAAAGCAGACATAACTCAGATGATATATATATTGGCTATACTTGGCAGATTTCCTTTTTTGCACCATTCGCTTTAATAAGTATACAGGATACTAAATTGTCATGTGTCATAAATCATGATAAACTAAGAAAATCTTAGATAATGCGACATTATCAGTCGAAATAATTGAAAGGAAGGAAAGGGAAAATTGAAAGATCTGATTAGAAAATGGAACGAAATTAGTCTTGTCAAACGTATTCTTGTTGGACTCATTATCGGTATTACTTTAGCCTTAACGATTCCCGAGGCGGCCGCGCCTGTATCTATTTTGGGCAATTTATTCGTTGGAGCATTGAAAGCGGTTGCGCCAATCCTTGTCTTTTTTCTCGTTATGGGGGCAATCGCCGGCCATAAAGGCGGAAAGCAGACCAATATGAAATCCATTTTGGTGCTTTATCTTGTGGGAACTTTCTTAGCCAGCGTTGTGGCAGTTATCGCTAGCTTTATGTTTCCTGTGAGCATTACCTTAGCTGCTGGAGCGGAGGCTGTTTCATCTCCAGGAGGGATTTCCGAGGTTCTATTATCCTTGCTGATGAATATCGTGGATAATCCCGTGAAAGCACTAATGAATGCTAACTATATTGGCATCTTAGCTTGGGCCATTCTGCTTGGATTCGCCTTAAAAAGCGCAGGGCAAACCACGAAGAGCTTTATTAGTGATTTATCCGAAGGAATATCAAAAGTAGTAAAATGGGTGATCAGCTTGGCACCCTTCGGCATTCTAGGTTTGGTCTTTGATTCCATTGCTACTAGTGGTTTAGATGCTCTACTAGGTTACGGAAAATTGCTGGTTCTATTAGTGGGCAGTATGCTTGCTGTAGCTCTAATTATCAATCCGCTAATCGTCTATATTAAAATCCGCAAAAATCCTTACCCGCTGGTACTTCGTTGTTTAAGGGAAAGTGGTATAACGGCGTTTTTTACCCGGAGTTCGGCAGCTAATATACCCGTTAACATGAATCTCTGCGAAAAGCTTGGTTTAGACAAAAACACGTATTCCATTTCAATTCCCTTGGGAGCAACCATCAATATGGCGGGGGCAGCCATTACAATTGCTGTGTTAACGCTATCGGCCGTTCATACCCTAGGGATCCCGGTTGATTTTCCGACTGCTATCATCTTAAGTGTGCTGGCAGCGGTAGCAGCCTGCGGCGCTTCCGGTGTAGCAGGGGGCTCACTTTTGCTCATTCCTTTAGCCTGTAGCCTATTCGGCATTCCAAATGATATCGCAATGCAGGTCGTTGGAGTCGGTTTTATCATCGGGGTACTCCAAGACTCTTGCGAAACGGCATTGAACTCATCAACTGACGTGTTATTTACAGCTGCAGCTGAATATGCAGAATGGCGTAAACAGGGGAAAGCATTTAAGATGTTACATCCATAATACTCCTGCCATAATTTACTTGACTGATAAAATAATAAAGAGTACAATTTGTCCATAAATTGAATCGAAGTTCAGTTTATGGACTTTTTATATTGAAAGCATGGAGTTGGGTATGGTCTATAATAAAACGGATAAAGTTCTTGAGAAACAAGAATTGCGACGGAAAAGGATAATCAAAGCAACTAAGGAAATCCTATCTGAAGAAGAGGAGATCGGCAAGGTGTCGATTAAATCCATTGCTAAGCGTGCCGGAATCGCTACAGGCACGTTTTATCTCTATTTCGCTGATAAAGAATCCTTAGTGGATATGATTGTCAAAGAGATTTATGATGAACTATTGGCAAAGATCAAAAAGGAACGAGGGCAATACACCAACCCCTTTGACAAGCTTCAGGCCTCCATGGAGGTGTGTATTCGCTTGTTCTTAAAAGAAAAATACCTAGCGAAAATTCTCCTGGAAAAGTTTCCTCAACTTCAGACCGCTCTAAATACTAAATATGCCGATATCGAGGAAGACTTGATTCGGTTGACTAAGATTGATTTGGATGAGCTTTTGGAGGATCAATTGATCCCCAAGCAAGATACTCAAGTGACGGCTACGGCTTTCGTAGGAACCTTCCGTGAGGTTATTTTATCTTGGATTGGCAAAGGAGAACCGGAAAATATTGATCTGGCCTATCGAACCTTAATCAATTACAACATGAGAGGGATTGGGAGAATAAAGGTTGATGAAGAAGGATAAAGATAAGGATAAGGATAAGGAGATGGACATGGATTATTTATCCATAGAAGGGTTGAATGTAGTTTATTCTCAAAATGGTCAATTAACCAATGCCTTAAAAGATGTGCAGCTGTCCCTACCTTCAGGACAGATCGGGGCAATTATCGGCCCCTCAGGGTGTGGAAAAAGCACTCTCCTGAGTGTCGTGGCAGGTTTAAATAAGAACTATCAAGGGCAAGTTTTGTTAAAGGGCGCTTCCCCTAGGGCAAGCAACGAGGTTGCCTTGATCTTGCAAGAATACGGACTTTTGCCTTGGAAAACCGTGCATGATAATGTCAAGCTAGGCCTCCAGTTTAGGGGTGTTTCTAATACTGAGGCCGAGCAAAGAACCGAAGGGATGCTTAAGCAATTAGGGTTACTTCAATTACTAAAGCGTTTTCCTATCCAGTTAAGCGGAGGGCAACGTCAGAGAGTGGCTATCGCTCGATCTTTAGTGCTTAATCCGGAGTTGCTGCTCATGGACGAGCCTTTTTCTTCGTTGGATGCCCTGACCCGCGAAGAGATGCAGGATTTAGTGCTGAACGTTTGGCAGGAGACGGGGCTGACTATCTTGATTATTACCCATAATATCGAAGAAGCAGTGTTTTTAGGGCACAAGATTTTTGTCATGTCTTCTTGTCCAGGTACAATCAGCCAAGAGATTAATAATCCCTTGGCTGGGGACTATGAGGCAAGGGGAAAAATGGAATTTCTTGAGGTATGCAACTCCTTGCGCCTGAGTTTGCGGGGGAGAGGTGAAGCATGCAGATAAGATTTTTCACTAATAAGCTGTTAATTACTATAGTTACAGTAATTCTTATTAGTATAGCTTGGCAGGCCTTGTCTATGATCTTGGAAACTTCAGCTTTTCCGCCACCCGGTGAGGCGTTGCAATCCTTTGGGCAGTTGTTTTTTAGTGATATGGTTCCTCATTTGCTGATAAGTTTGTATCGGGTAGGGGTCAGCTTGATTATTGCAGCATTATTAGGGATTCCTTTGGGATTATTTTTGGGAAAGAACAAACGCGCTGATCAATTTTCCGCACCCTTCCTTTACCTAACCTTTCCCGTCCCCAAGGTTGTTTTTCTCCCCATTTTTCTAATTCTTTTAGGGATTGGCAATGTCTCGAAAATCGTCATGATTACTCTTATTGTATTCTATCAGATTGTGGTTACCACAAGAGATGCCGCTCGCAATGTGCAGCAAGAGTACGTTCTTTCTGTAAAATCATTAAAAGCTTCACCTTGGGACCTTTATCAGCATGTGTATTTCCCAGCATGTCTACCTTCGATTCTTACCTCATTGAAACTTGGTCTTGGGACAGCCATGGCCATCCTTTTCCTAGTGGAGACCTATGCCACTCAGGAGGGAATCGGTTTCTTCATAATGAACTCATGGAGCAGTCTAGCCTACGATAAAATGTTTGCCGGGATCATCGCTATGGGGCTCATGGGCTTTTTACTGTACCTCCTGTTGGACACCTGTGAGAAAGTATTTTGTTCCTGGGTTAATCCCTAATTCATAGGACAAACTAAAAAGTGGTGACTTGAAGCGAATTATCATTCAGCAATATGCAGTCAAAGCTATCTAAAAAAACTATTGACGAATTTCAGAAAAAGGGGTTTAATAGAAATCAAGAAATGAACTTGAGTTCATAATTTGATTTAAGCAGGAGGCACAACTATGGCTAGAAAATCTATGGCAACACTATTAGCGATTTTTCTCGTTTTAACCCTTGTTGCAGGCTGTGGCCAGAGTAATGGGAGTAATACAGGAGGTTCTCAACCAACAGTTAGCCAATTGAAGATTGGCTCACTAACCATTGAAGAAAACTTACCGATTTTAGTTGCTCAGCAAGAAGGCTATTTCACAGAGCAAAATATCCAAGTGGAATTAGTTCCTTTTCAAAGCCCTGTAGAGCTACAAAGTGCTTTCCAAGCCGGGCAATTAGACGGAACGATCACCGATATTATGATCGCCGCTTTATTGAAGAGCTCTGGCGAGGACTTGCGTGTTACTTCCATAGCGCTGGGTGCTACTCCTGAAGAGGGGCGCTTCGCTATCGTCGCTTCCCCGAAAAGCACCATTCAATCGGTGCAAGATTTAAATGGGAAGAAAATTGGTATCTCTACTAACTCCATCATTGAATATGTTACTGACGGTCTCCTACTGGAAGGAGGAGTAAATCCTTCGGAGGTCAAAAAGACCACCGTAGCCAAACTCCCACTCCGTGTCGAAATGCTTTTGAGCAATCAGATTGATGCCATCGTTGTTCCGGATCCGCTGATTACCTATGTGGTCTCCGAAGGGGCAAAAATCATCGCTGAAGACTCAAAAGGTGAAAACCTTTCCCAATCCGTGACTATTGTCAATAACAAAGTGATCAATGAGAAAAAGGATGCCTTAAACCGTTATTATCAGGCTTACACGAAAGCGGTGCAAGCTATCAATCAATCACCAGACAAGTATAAAGAGCTTTTAGTTAAGAATGTCAACATTCCCGAAAGCATTGCCGAATCCTATAAAGTGCAACACTACTCTGAGCCTCAATTACCTGAGGAAAAAGACGTGGATAAGGTTCTGAACTGGCTTAAATCGAAAGATTTACTCAAAAACCCAGTGGATTATCAAAGCTTTGTCCAATCAGGATTATATTAAGAGGAACTTGCTGAGGTAACTTTGAAGTAACTTATTGATAGAACTAACTAATAGAACCTACTAAGAGAACTACGATGGGCTGAATCATCAGGGAACTCCAAGAGTTATAATTAACGAAAGACAAAGCGTATAGTGTGACGCCTTGTCTTTTCGTATTAATGCGATATAATTGTTTCGATAAATCGGAGAAATATAGTAAAATAGTTTTGTACTTTAAAAGGGGTGAGTTTTACGCAAAAGCTAATCGATGGCATTGTCAATTTTCGTAAAGTAGATTTTGAAACCCATAAGAATCTCTTTCAAGAGTTGAAGGACGGTCAAAAACCCCATACCCTTTTTATTGCCTGTTCTGATTCTCGGATTGATCCGAATATGATTACCGGAGCATTGCCTGGAGAGCTGTTTATCATACGCAACGTAGCCAATATTATCCCCCCTTATCGCGAAACAACCGAATATGTTGCAACTACGTCTGCCATCGAGTATGCAGTCCAAATGCTTGAGGTAGAAAATATTATTGTCTGCGGGCATTCGAACTGTGGTGGCTGCTCAGCCAGCCTGAATGCTTCAGAAAGGCTGACAGCTTTGCCCCATACGAAAAAATGGCTGGAGCTAATTGAGCCGGTTAAAAATCGTGTTCTTAAGGAATTTTCAGCGGATGAGCCGGAGGCTAGGGAATGGATGATGGAGCAGGTCAATGTTGTTGAGCAATTGCGCCATTTGATGTCCTACCCTTACATCTATGACAAGGTTATGTCAGGCCAATTGATTATAAGCGGTTGGCACTATATGATCGAAACCGGTGAAGTTTTTATCTATGATCGGAAGGCTGGAGAATTCCGATTGGCCAATGGCGTCTAAGGGAGATTGCAGTGGTTTGAAAGGTCGTGATAGGGATGATTATTGGATTCGGGTTTGGGTATCCAATCGAAAGTATTCTTATGCTCCTCTTAACCTCGCTGATTAGCTATGCACTTTTCAAGAATTTCCGTAAGCAAAAGCGGCAAAATCTTGATCCCTATGAAGAAAGGGAAAGGCGCAGAAATTATTATTATGAGCAACGTCGCCGAGCGAAAGAATACACACGGGAATTTGATCTGACTGATGAAGAGATTGAACGACGCTTAGATGAAGAGTTTGATGAAAATAATTATAGATAAAGAAACGAGTCATACCAACGTGGTACGACTCGTTTCTTTATCTTCGGAGAAAAGCATTTTCTGGTCTAGATACTCCGCCTATTAAAGGTTCTGGAAGAATAAACGGGCGATATCTGCTCCCCCGATAAAGGTGCCCATGGAGCTTCCAATGTTAGCAAAAGCAATCGTTAGAAGAATGCGCGTTACTTTATTATTCCAAAAACCTTTAACGCTCAGGATGTCCTCAGAAAGTTTCTCGAAATCGCCAACATTAGGCCGCTTGAAATAGGCCTGCACTAAGCCTGCAAACCAACCGGCAGCGATTAATGGATGTAAGGCGGCGATGGGGGCCGCTAGGAATGCAGTCAGAATCGCCAAGGGGTGCCCAAAGGCCAAAGTGGTGCCTATTGCTGAAAGTGTACCCGTCCAAAGGACCCAACTTAGGGTCTGTTGTATACCGGCATCGGGATTGGCGTAAAAGGTATAGGCAATCAAAGCGATAATGAGGGCAGGGATAGACCATCCTAATATTTTGGGAATGATGGACTTGGGAGGACGTTCAGTTAATTCGCTTAAATCGTGATCCTTATATATTTCTTCTTTGATACCAGGTACATGTGCCGCACCCAAGACGGCTACGATCTTCTCGCCAGGAGCTTCCTTGATTTTTTGCGACAAATATTGGTCACGCTCATCGATTAAGGGCGTTTTTAATTTTGGAAAACTCACGGTAAAATCTTTTAACATGCTATTGAGCATATCAGTAGATTTAAGTTTCTCAAGCTCTTCCTCGGAGATGGATTGATCATCAAAAATACTGACGATAATCTCCGCAAGAAGTTTGCATTTCCCCCAGAAGCCTACATTATGCCAGATTCGAGAGAAAGTAATTTGAATATCACGATCGGCAAGCACAAGCTCGGCACCGATTTCTTTTGCAGACTCGATTCCTTGCACCATTTCTTGGCCGGCATTGGTGCCGAATTCCTTGGCTAAACGCTTCTGGAAAGAGGAAAGCGCTAAGTTCATGAGAAGAAGAGTCGCCTTTTTTTCCTTAATGACTTTAAAGATATCGGTTTCTCGCCACTTATTGCCATCGAGTATGGCTTTATAACGTTGTTCATCAAGTTCAATACAGACCGAATCGGGCCTTTCGGTTTCAACGACCTCTTTAACCAAATCGGCACTTTGCTTGGACACATGGGCAGTTCCAATTAGGATAATCTCTTTACCCTCAAAGTTCAAACGGGTAATATTTTCGTTCTCTATAGTCATAGATACCTTCCTTTTACGTCTAGATCGAAAATTGGGGTTGTTCATATTATTATACAACTATTATTGTATCGTTTACAGAGCTGATTGTAAAAGAGTTGATGGCGGAATTTTAACCTCTCAGAGGGATAGACTATTAAGGCATTGAGAAAAGGCCTTTTGGTGCTGAAGGAGAGTACAAATGAACAGAGTGAGTAAGATAACTATAGTAATTTTACTTGTTTTCGAGCTAGTTATCATGAGTATTGGCTTAAAAGCATTTTGGGAAAATAGATGGAAGGACTTAGGCCTCGCCGCTTTGTCAATGGCGGCGCTTTTCGTTCCCTATTTGATCAACTCTTTAGGTAACCGTATGAAGCTTAAGCTCCCCCCGGGTTTTCTCCCAATTAGTTTTATTTTTATTTTTTTAACCCAATATTTTGGCGAGATTAAGAAGTTTTACCAAACCTTTTGGTGGTGGGATCTATTTCTTCACGGAGCCTTTGGTGCTCTAGCTGTTTTATTTGCTATCTATGTTTTCAACTCAAGCCTGAAAAAGAGGGATCAGCAACTGCAGAAGAGGTTCGCTATATTTATTGGGATAATTTCCTTCTGTTTCTCCGTTACTTGTAGTTCTATTTGGGAGATATTTGAGTTTGTGTCAGATATGATATTACCCGAAAAAATGGTGAAGGGCGGTTTGGAAGACACTATGACCGATTTAATAATGGGTGCCATGGCTGCTTTGATTACTGCTATCGCCTATTATTTTTTGGGAAAATCTTCCGGTAGGGTTAAGGAAAATCTCTGAAGAAGGGACACAATATATGCCAAAAATATCATTACTTTATGAGTGAAATCACAGATTAAATCGATACTAACCTGTATAATGGTCTTAGAGGAGGGTGATACCCGTGAAAACGATCGATTTATCAAAGTCTGTCTATGAGATTTGTTCAATGTATCCCGAAGTTGCGGAAATCATGAAAGAAATAGGCTTCAAGAATATCGCTAGCCCTGGAATGCTTAATACCGCCGGACGGTTTATGACTATTCCTAAGGGAGCAGCAATGAAGAAAATTGACATGGGCTATATTAAAGAAACCTTTGCCGAGAAAGGCTTTGAAATAAATGAATAGGAGTGAATCCCATGAGTGAATTGATTAATAATCGTGAACAACGCCAAAAGGTCCTCAGAGAATTAATATTAGAACTGCATAACGGAAAAACTGTTGAAGAAGTTAAGGAGCGATTTGCTAAGCTCATCGAAGGGGTTTCGGTTACGGAGATTTCGCAAATGGAACAAGCCTTGATCCAAGAAGGAATGCCCGTGGAAGAAATTCAAAGTCTATGCGATGTCCATGCAGCAGTCTTTGAAGGATCTATCGAAGAAATTCATGCTCCACATAACGAAGATGCCCAATCCGGCCACCCCATACATACCTTTAAAATGGAAAATAAGGCTCTTGAGTCTCTTTTGAAAAATGTCATAACTCCTGAACTCGATCAATACAGTGCTGATGGTAATATGGAGAATCAGAAGGTTCTTAAGGAAGCCTTTAAGGAGCTCTGGGAGATCGACAAACATTATAGCCGTAAGGAAAATCTGCTCTTCCCCATCATGGAAAAACATGATATTACTGCCCCGCCTAAAGTCATGTGGGGGGTGGATGATGAAATCCGCGCGGTCATTAAAGAAACGCGACAACTTCTTGACAGTGAATCAGCTAATAAAGAGAAGTTGGTAGAAAAAGCCAAGGAAGTTGTAACCCGTGTACCCGAGATGATTTTTAAAGAGGAAAATATTCTTTTCCCCATGATCCTGGAGGCATTTTCTGATGAAGAGTGGGTCTCAATCGCTGAGGCCAGCAGTGAAATCGGATATTGTCTGATTGATGAGCCTCAAGGAGTATGGAAACCAAGTCAAGACCAGGGTCTTCAGAAGGATGGACAACAGGATAAGAAACCGTTTCATGATGGACTTGTCGAATTCGATGCCGGAAAACTGTTACCTGAAGAAATTAACGCCATCATGAATACCTTGCCTTTAGATATAACCTTTGTCGGTAGTGATGGCACAGTAAAATATTTCACCCAGGGAAAAGAGAGGATCTTCGCTCGCGCCAAAACTGTACTGGGACGTAAAGTGGAAAACTGCCATCCGCCGGCCAGTGTTCATGTGGTAGAAAAAATAGTAGAAGAGCTTAAATCCGGTAAGAAAGATCAAGAAGACTTCTGGATTAAGATGGGTGATAAGTATGCCCTGATTCGCTATTATGCGGTTCGGAATGCAGAAGGGGAGTATTTGGGCATCATGGAAGTGACTCAGGATATCAAGCCCATTCAAGGGATCACAGGGGAAAAGAGATTAATATCTGAGTAAAACAAACAACTAACCTAGCGCCCTCAAGAAAGTAGTGTAAACTCTTCCTTTGAGGGCCTTTACGGTTGCTCTTTTAAGCGAAACTATATAGAATTATTGGGGAAGTTTCTAAAACCGATAAGTATCAAACCCATTGCTATAGCTAAGATGATGGTCATGGTGATGGTAATGTCATAAATAGGAGAGTAGTTATGTTTGATGAGCGCGCGCTTTTAGCACTCTTATTATCCCTAATTGCAGGGATGGCCACCTTATTAGGAGCAGTAATCATTTTAATCACAAAATCGAAAAGCGAAAAGATTTTGTCGGCTTCCTTAGGATTTGCCGCAGGAGTGATGCTCTCTGTATCTTTTTTGGATTTATGGGCACAGGGTCAAGCGTCGATGGTTCAGCACTTAGGAAATAGACTGGGTGTCATTTTATCTATTGTGTTCTTATTATTAGGAATTCTCTTTGCTTTGGGTATAGATTATTTTGTACCCCATGAACACTCTGACTCCAGTGAAAACGATAAACCTCACCAAAATCTTTACAGAGTTGGCTTTGTTTCGATGCTGGCTATCATGTTTCATAACTTTCCGGAAGGGATTGCGACCTTTAGTGCGGGGTATGAAGATTTGGCTATGGGAGTCTCCATCGCTGTGGCGATCAGTATGCACAATATCCCTGAGGGTATCACAGTAGCCATACCGATTTACTATGCTACTGGAAAAAAGAAAGAAGCGTTAAAATACACCTTTTTATCCGGAATGGCTGAGCCAATCGGCGCATTGCTAGCCTTCTTGGTCCTTCGGCCCTTCATCAATAGTTTTAACCTAGGTGCTATTTTTGCAGTTGTAGCGGGAATTATGATCTATATTGCTATCGAAGAATTGATTCCTTCTTCACGCCAATATGGTCATCCAAGGTTGGCTTTATATGCGACATTTGCTGGAATCATGGTTATGCCCTTAAGTCATATCTTCTAACTTAATATGAAGCATTTCAGCCCCTAAGCAACTGTCTAACCTGCTTAGGGGCTGAATGCTTCACAATTTTGAGTTGATCTTAGGCTATCAGATGGAAAACTCGAGTATAAAACCTCTCATAAGACGGATAATAAGGTCAGAATAATGACTTATGAAGGTGTAGTGCATGAATGAAGGTTTAGTTGTTGTTGTACGGTCTGTTATTGGTTTTTTCTCTTTGTTGATCTTTGCCAGAATCATCGGGAAGTCGCAGATCAGTCAATTAACCTTTTTCGATTACGTGCTAGGGATTACGATCGGATCCATGGCTGCCACCTTGTCAACGGATTTATCCAGTAGGGCCTGGCCCCATTGGGTAGCCTTAGTTTCATGGGCTGCCTTAGGATACATCATGGAAAAGATCACTGTAAAATGGCGTTATGCATCAAAGTTCCTTGAAGGGGAACCGGTCATCGTGATTATGAACGGAAAGATTATGGAAAACGTCATGAAAAAAATGAAATACACAGTATCAGAAATAATGGGTCTTCTCCGCAACAAGGGGATCTTCGATGTCAATCAAGTCGACTTTGCCATTTTAGAACCTAATGGTCAGCTTTCTGTACTGCAAAAGCCCGAACACTTGCCCGTAACGCCTAAGGATATGAAGATTAAAGTATCTTCCTCAGGAATTAGTACTGAACTAATCTACGATGGTATCTTTATCGAACAAAATTTAAGACAGCTCAATAAAGATAAGAAATGGCTTTTGAAAGAGCTGAAAAAGCAAGGTATCTACGATGTTTCCGAAGTTTTTTTTGCGACCTTAAACCCTGCAGGTAGTCTTTATGTGGATCGTTATGAGGACCGCTTGCAAACTATGGTGGATATAGGAGACTATAAAGGGCCTTACTAAGGAGAGATAGTTCATGAGAAGATTCCTAGTGATTAGTATCCCCATAGTTACCATTGTCCTGTTTGCGCTTATCATGCAAAGCGGCAATGTCTTAAAACGCCCTCTAGGAAATGAAGTTGGTGTACCTAAAACAATTGAGATGATTATTCAAGATATAAAAAATGATAATTGGGATTCCGCCATTAATCATTGGGATAGCCTATCAAAGGACTGGGATAAAGTAGTTAAGCGAGTCCAGTTTAGTGCGGAACGCAATGAAATCGAAGGCTTATCTTTAAGCATTGCGAGCCTAAAGGGAGCCATCGAAGCCCAAGATAAATCCAGTGGACTCCAGTTATTGTATCAGGCTTATGAACATTGGGAAGACTTGGGTGAGTGAAAGTAGACTTGTCCATTTTCGATTTTTTCGATTATGGCTAAGGACTCTAACTGGATTCCATGCTCTTCGATGAGCTGCCGCCCACCTTGAAATCCTTTTTCGATAGCGATTCCGATACCCGCAACCTTTGAACCACTTTGTTTGAGCAAGTCTAATAAGCCCATAAGAGCGGCACCACTGGCGAGGAAATCATCAATAATTAAGATTGTGTCGGTGGGACTCAAGAAGTTCTTCGAAACCTTAATGGTGTATTCCTGATTTTTGGTATATGAGAAAACTTGAGCTGAATAGACATCTTCACTCATATTTAAGCCGGCGTGTTTTTTAGCAAATACAACGGGCACATAACCGAAATATTGAGATGCGATGCTAGCAATAGCAATCCCGGAGGTCTCGATTGTTAAGATTTTAGTGATATTTTTATTAGCAAAGCGGCGTTGAAATTCTTTACCCATTTCATTAAACAATTTAATATCTAATTGATGATTCAAGAAACTATCCACTTGAATGATCCGATTGTCATGAATTTTGCCGTAAGTCCTTATATTCTCCTGTAAGAGATCCATTATATTCGTTACTCCTTTTTGGAAATAATTAAAACTCCTAAACACTTAGGAGTCATTTTTATATATAGTAATTAGGATAACTGGAGCCACCAAAAAAATCAATAACAAAATTGCCCTTCTAGCATATATAACTAGAAGGGCAAAGCCTAGAACAATCAATTAATTAACAGTTTTAGAGAAAACTATGAGTCATTTCAATTTGCAATTAGTCTATTGGAATAGGGGTGGTGTAATAAGCGTAGATTCCACGGAATATGCCTGCAGCAACGTTTTGGCGGAAAGTAGGGTTTTGTAGACGTGCTTCTTCATATGTGTTGGAAATGAAAGCAGTCTCTAAGAGAATCGATGGCATATTTGTGTTCTTTAGAACGTAGAATCCTGCTTGTTTTACCCCACGGTCTCTGGTGTCAAGGGCACTGATCACAGCAGTACGAATACTGCCGGCAAGATGAAGGCTTTCATTCTTTTTGGGATTAGCAGATGAATAATAAACTGAGGTTCCATTAGTGACAGGATTTGTGAAAGCATCGTTATGAATGCTGATGAATAGATCGGCATTACAAGAATTTGCTACAGCTACTCGAGCTTTCAGGTCTTCAAGTTCTGTATATTTGACAGCAGGTGAACAATCTTCATCACGTGTCATAAGAACTTCGGCTCCAGCTTGAGTTAAGATATCTTTTAGCGCTTGGGCTATTCCTAGGGTGTTATCCTTTTCATAGGTTCTAGAGGGGCCTACAGCACCGACATCCGGCCCTCCATGGCCAGGGTCAATCATAATCGTTTTTCCGGCTAAAGCTAACTCGGGAATGCCGGCAAAGGGATCAACCAAAACTTCTTGAGAAGGGTCATAGACTAAATCATCTGGTTGAAGAGGTGGGGGTGTTTCGGGATCTTCACCGCTCAAGGGTGGTTCTTCATCAGTCTCGATTTTCGCCGGTAGGGCAGGAAACTCTCGTTGATTTTCGGGATGCTTTGATTGGGTCTTGCCTTCAATGATGGATTGAGTTGTTGGGCTAATAACTCCGGATCCACCTAAGATGTAGACCGTTCCATTAATACTCAAATCAACAGAGACTTCAGGGGTTGAGACATCCGGTGTTGAATCATCATTCTCAACAGGATTCACGTTAGGGTCGGGGTCTTGTTTGGTATCGTTATGGTTGCCTTCTACGGTATCCACATACTCTCCGGCAGCCCAACCTGTTTGTGATTGATAGGTTAATTTATACCAACCATTTTCTTCGGCGATAATCTCTATGGTAGTGTCCACAGGAACGGTAATCAGCTTTTCTCCTGAAGAAGAGGGGGTAGCTCTAAGATTTAGACCGTTTGCCGCTGTAATTAGGCCTCTTTTGATTTGGGATGTATTGTCCTGCTCAGAAGCGGAAGAAGGAGATGAACTCAAAGCTACATATTCTGCAGAAATCCAACCTGTTTGCGATTGGTAGGTGGTTTTATACCAACCCGTTTGCTCCTCAATGATTTGAATGGTTGTGTCTTTTGGTATTGTAACTAATTTCTCACCGGTTGAGGAGGGAGTCAGGCGAAGATTGAGCCCAGCTGAGGAAGTTATAATTCCTTCGCGTTTTTTATCGGTAGCAGTTGGAGGATTCTGTTGATTAGGCGAGGTTTGATCAATAAGAGTTATGTATTCGGCGGAAATCCAGCCGGTATGAGATTCAAAAGAGGTCTTGTACCAACCATTCTTTTCTTCCAGAAGGGTAAGGGTTGTTCCATGAGGAATGGTAGTAACTTTTGCTCCGGAAGAAGAGGGGGTTTCACGTAGATTAAGTCCTCCGGAGGGAATGACGCTTGCTTGCTGCGGTTTGATTGTTGGCGTTTCTATAATCTTGGGCGGCGGCTCGACTTTCATGTGTTCGCGCATGTAAGTATAAACTGGGGAAGGAACATCTTGTTTTTCAGTGAGGAGGAGGGGAGCCTTCGCTTTAGCTGCTAAAACAGTTCCCGCCACAGCATCAGGAAAGGTAATTCCCGAGGCGAGAAAGAGATCGTCAGTTTCATACGCATCGTTCACATAGGAAACCACAGAGGCATTGGTTTCATAGCGGTTTTGCCCTCCGAGGCGAGTTGTTATAGTGAAGCCGTTATCCGTGAGTCCTGAGGAAGGGATGACTCCTTCTCCGCCGATAACGATAATCTCGCTTGGCTGTGTTTCATTCAAATACGCGAGAACCAATTCGGGTATTTTCTTTGAAGTGAGAACGATGGGAATTTGTTTGATGCCAGCAAAGCTTGCTGCGGATAAGGCATCAGGAAAATCATCCCCGTTAGCAAGAATGACAGTATCACTAGGCACTTGTTGCGCCAGGAGAATGGAGGTCTCGTAACGGTTCGTACCACCGATTCGTTCCACTTCAACGGGAAAGTCGAATTTACCCAATTCTTCTTCAATGGAAGGTTTAAGAACTCCGGTCCCTCCTAAGAGAACCACTTTTTGAGGTTGTAAGCGGATAATCTCCTCTTTTACCCGGGAATCCAGCGCATTACCTTGGGTAAGTAGAATGGGGGCGTCAAGATTCACGGCAAAGGGAGTAGAGGCGATGGAATCAGGATAGTCACCGTATTCGCACAAAATTATAGTCTCAGCCGTTGTCCAACCTTTATGGGATATACTAAGGGCAGTTTCAACTCGGTCTTGCCCTGCAATTCGTTCAATGGGGTAAGCTAAGGGGCTTGCGGAAGTTACGCTAGAAGTACTGAACACAAAGGTAAGTGAAACGATTATGGTCAATATTATTTTTTTCACTATCTTATCCTCTCCCAAACATCTTGTCTGCATGTCGATTATACCATAATAATTGGTAGAATTAAGTGCAAAAGATGTAAAATAGGAAAAAAGGCCCATGATTTCGTCGAAAGTTCAAGTGTGAAAAAACACCTTCAGTAAACTATACATAAAATGCTGTGGTTATCTCACATACTAACAAAAAAGTAGCTTGGAGAGTGAGAGCAATGAATCATACTGAAGAGATCCAATCCATTAAACGAATAGTTTATTACATACTCGGTGTCATAGAAGTCTTATTAGCCTTTCGCTTCATCTTAAAACTCTTGGGAGCGAATCCGGCCAGCGGATTCGTGTCAGGAATTTATACGATGACCAATATTTTCCTAAGTCCTTTCACGGGGATCTTTCGCACAGCCTCCGCACGCGGGGTTGAAACTCAGGCCGTTATAGAACCTGCTAACCTTGTCGCAATGCTTGTTTATGCTGTGATTGCCTGGGGAATAGTCAAACTTATCGAAATCCTTAAACGCCCGAATAAGGTTTGAGATACTCATAATTTACTGAGGTTGCTTTATTGGTTACAGTGGTCGCAATGCTATTAAGGGGTTTTGACAAACTAAAACTGAAACTGGTAGACTATAAAATATAGCCCGCATAGCTTAGGCGGGCTTTTTCTAATGACTTTCTATCGAATGACTGTCTATATTAGGCGAATGCTATTATTATAGAGAAAAATACTCGATAAATAGACTGTATGGTATAATAATAAAGCTTGCCATCTATTATTTTTTTTGCTAATTAATGAAGTATAATGTGAGATATCCAGGTCAGATATCGAAAGGGAGGAACCACTTTGTCCATGGATTCAAACTATAATGCAGAGTCGATTCAAGTTCTGGAAGGTTTGGAAGCTGTACGCAAACGTCCAGGTATGTATATTGGTTCTATTGGCAGCAAGGGCTTACACCATTGTGCTTGGGAGATTATTGATAATGCCATTGATGAAGCAGGAGCAGGTTTTTGCACTCGGATTGATGTTGCTCTCAACCTTGAGGGATCCTTGACCGTAAAGGATAATGGTCGTGGTATTCCTATTGATATCCATCCTATTAAAAAAATTCCAGCCGTGAGACTTGCTTTTGAACAACTCCATGCCGGGGGAAAATTTGACGGTAATGCTTATAAGACCTCGGGAGGTCTTCATGGTGTTGGTGCTAGCGTTGTCAATGCTTTATCAACTTTTCTGGTAGTGGAAGTCAGTCGTGAAGGTAAAATTTTCCGTCTTGAATATGAAAATGGGGGAAAACTGAAATCTGATCTTAAAGTGGTGAAAAAAGGTGTTAAAGGGAGCGGTACTCAAGTGACCTTTAAGCCTGATTCACTTATTTTCAGAGAGAGTATCAATTTTAAATTTGATATACTTCGTAGCAGACTGATGGAACTTGCCTTTTTAAATCCCGGTCTCATGATTGTCTTGACCGATAACCGCAAGGAACCTCGGAGTGAAACTTTCCAATCTCAAAATGGTGTTATCGGCTTTGTTGAACACCTTAATAAAGAATCCGATTTTAATGCAGTACATAAAAAGCCCATCCATTTTAAAGGAGAAAAGGAAGAAGTCGTCGTTGAATGTGCTATTCAGTATAACGATGGGGAAGACGAGCACCTTCGTTCCTACGTCAATAATATCCCGACCGACGAAGGGGGAACTCACGAGTCTGGATTTCGTATGGCCTTGACCAAGGTCTTTAATGCCTATGGAAAGAAAAACAATCTGTTCAAGAAGGATGAAAACCTCATTGGAGATGATTTAAAGGATGGCTTAACCTGCGTTCTCTCAGTGAAAGTGCGGGAGCCCCAGTTTGAAGGACAGACAAAAACCAAGCTATCGAATATGGAAGTAGAAGGAATTGTCCAATCCCTGACCAACGAAGGAATCAGCATCTTCTTTGAACAAAACCCCACAGTAGCAAAAGATGCCATTAATCGCACTCTAACCACTTGTTTAGAACGATTAGCTGCCAAGCGAGCAAAAGAGTTGAAAAAGAAGGCTCGGGATGCTGAAGTGAAGGCCCTCAGTGGGAAGCTAGCAGCTTGCAGCGAAAAGGATCGGAATCGGAATGAACTATATTTAGTGGAGGGAGACAGTGCGGGTGGTTCGGCCAAGACGGGGAGAGATCGCCGTTTTCAGGCTATTCTCCCTTTAAGAGGAAAAGTCATTAATACCTATCGTGCTAAGATGGATAAGGTTCTGGAGAATGAAGAAATACGTAGTATGATTACAGCTATCGGGGCAGGAGTTGGGAAAGAATTCGAAGCAGATAAGTCCAATTATGCTCGGGTCTGCATTATGACTGATGCGGATATCGATGGAGCGCATATACGCTGTTTATTGCTCACCTTCTTTTTCCGCTATATGAAGCCACTCATCCTAAGTGGAAGAGTCTATATTGCCCAGGCTCCTTTGTATAAAGTAGAAAAGGAAAAGGGTAGGCTAGTCCGTTATGCCTATGATGAGAATGAGCTAAAAGAAGCCATGAAGGAATTGGGCAAAAATGCTAAGATTCAGCGCTATAAAGGACTGGGAGAGATGAACCCTGAACAACTCTGGGAAACCACCCTCAATCCTGTCAATCGACGGATGATTCAAGTAACTATTGATGATGCCCTTGAGGCCGAACGAAAGCTGAAGATTCTCATGAGCGAACAAGTGGATCCTCGCCGAGAATTTTTAATGGATAATATCGTATTTACCGAAGACGATATGTAAATTCGAGTTGAGGTGAAAGTATGAGTTTACTTGAAGAAAATGTAATCCAGCGCTCCTTGGAAGAAGTTCTTCCCGAGAGCTTTCTAGGATATTCAAAACATGTCATATTGCAACGGGCTGTCCCTGATGTGAGGGATGGCCTAAAGCCTGTCCATCGCCGGATTATCTACTCCATGGATGAACTCGGCATGCATCCGGACAAAGGCTATAGCAAATCCGCACGTCTGGTGGGGGATTGCATGGGAAAATACCATCCCCATGGAGATTCCTCTATCTACGATGCTGCCGTAAGAATGGCCCAGCCATGGGCTACCCGGTATCCTCTAATTGATGGACAAGGTAATTTTGGTTCCATTGACGGCGATAGCGCCGCGGCAATGCGCTATACTGAAATGCGGATGACCCATCTTTCCCAGATGATAACACAAGATATCGAGAAAAACGTCATCCCTTTTAAACCGAACTATGACCAACGCTTGAAAGAGCCCACTGTATTGCCCAGCCCTTTTCCTAATCTGTTGGTCAACGGAGGTTCCGGAATTGCGGTAGGGATGGCCAGCAACATCCCTCCCCATAATTTGCGGGAAGTCGTATCAGCCCTGATTCTCCAAATCGACAAACCTGATGTTTCCCTTGAAGAACTGATGGAGAAGGTTAAAGGACCTGATTTTCCTACAGGTGGATTGATTATCGGTTCCCAAGGGTTTACTGATGCTTATCGTACAGGCCGGGGAAAGGTGATTATGCGAGGCAAAGCAGTCACTGAACCTGGAAAAAATGGTAAAACCCTGATTGTTATTACGGAGATTCCATTCCAGGTTTCCAAATCCACTTTAGCTGCGAAGATTGAGACTCAATCGGAAAATGGCAAGATTGAAGGCATTAGCGAAGTCCGAGATGAATCTGACAGAGAAGGCATTCGGCTTGTGGTTGAATGCAAGAAGGATGCAGATCCCAAAAAAATCTTGAAGCTCCTCTTTAAGTATACCCAACTCCAAGAGACCTTTGGCATTATCAACTTAGTTATTACGGAGGAAGGGACCCCCAGAGTTTTGGGTTTAAAGGAGATTAATAAGTCCTTCCTGCAACACCGTAAGGAAGTTGTGATCCGGAGGACAGAATATGAACTGGAAAAAGCTAAAGCCCGAGCTCACATCTTAGAGGGCTTAGTTATTGCCATCAACAATTTGGATGAAGTCTTGTCGATTATCCGTTCTAGTAAAAATCCTTCCGTCGCCAAAGCCGGTTTAATCACTCGTTTTGAATTTACTGAAGTCCAGGCTCAAGCGATTTTGGATATGAAATTACAACATTTAACCAACCTCGAGTTGGATTCTATTCGTAAAGAATATGCAGAGATATTAAAGTTAATTGCTGAGTTGGAGAGCATTTTGGCGGATGTCAATAAAGTCTACGCTATTATCAAAGATGAACTTAAAGCGATTGCCGATAAGTACGGTGATGATCGACGTACGTTGATTCTTCCCGAGGATGTTGGCGAAGAAATTGATTTCAGCACTTTTGAAGAACCTGAGAAGGCAATGGAAGTTTACTTAACGAGAAAGGGCTTTGTCAAACAAATGCCTGCCCCAACCCGAAAAAGCCAGACGAATGCCCTAGCCTTTGCCTTTAAAGATGGCGATGTAATCATCGCTCAAGCTCCCTGTACCTCAAAAGACACTCTTTATTTCTTCACCCAGAATGGCAAGTTCTACGATGCAAAGGCTAAGCTGATACCTGAGGCCGGAGCTAAAGAAAAAGGAAGAGCTGTAACTAACTTTTTCCCCTTGCCGGAAGATGAACAGATTGTTGCGCTGATTTCTCTAAAAGAGGTAAAAGAAGGGCAGCACTTTGTCTTTGTCACAAAGGATGGTCAGGTGATGAGAAGTCCGGTAACTGATTTCCTCAATGCCAGAACTCCAGATGCAATGGGATTAAAGGATCAGGATGAAATAGTTAAGGTATTTCTTAGTGAAGGCGAAGGTGATTTGTTCCTCGCCAGCTACCAAGGACAAGCGATTCGTTTTGCGGAATCAGAAGTCAATCCCATGGGACGCAAATCCCGAGGAGTCAAGGGAATGACCTTAAACGACGGAGATTTCGTTGTCGATGCGCTGATGCTTCAAGCAAGTACCGAAGGGAATTCAGGGGATTTGATAACGGTGACAGATCAAGGCTATATCAAAAGGACTACCTTGGATGAGTATAAATCTCAGGGTCGTTCCGGACGAGGGATAGCTATTGCTAAGATAGATGCAGAGAAAACAGGGTATATAGTTTCTGTGCTCCAGGTTAATGGGGACAATACTAAGGTTCTGCATATTATTCAAGAGAGTGGAACCGTGACAAATATCGACCCTAAGTCACTTAAGAATGAATCCAGAACAAAGAGCGGAGTAGGTTTAGTCAACGTAATCATTAATGATTATGTGGTTCATGTCATCTAACACATTCAGTTAAGATGGTGAGTTCTCCACTGTTTGCCCAAGATTGTCGTATAACTATAAAGCGGTTGTTACACAATGAACTCAATGTTCATGTGTAACAACCGCTTTTGTTGCTAATTTTATTGACCGTTATTGACGTCGATAAAAGGCACAGCACCGCCGGTAACATTCGGCAGCTTGCCATCCCATTTTTCAATTGCCTTCATCTCAGCCTCAATTTCTCTTAGTTTTACAAGTTCGGGTGTAACTTCTTGTTTTTGGAGTCTTAAGGATTCAGCTTCAGCTTTTGCTTGTTCAATTTTTTGTTTAGCTTCAATTTCAATTCTTTGCAGATCGAGATTGGCCTTTAAGGCTTGCTGCTCAGCAATTTGTTTTTGTTCAATGGCATTATTGAACTCAACACTGAATTTAAATTCAGTAATGTTTATTTCATCGAGAATCATATAATACGTGGCTAATTTCGACGAGAGCGTCTCCTTGATCTTGGCACTAACTTCGGAACGTTTGGAGATCAGCTCTTCAGCAGTGTATTGGGCCGTTATTGCTTTGACAGCTTCACCAATCGCTGGGTCGACAATTCGCTCTCCATAAGACAAACCTACACTTTGATAAAGAGAATTTACTTGGTTAGGTTCGAGGTGAAAGTTAACGGCAACAGTTGTCGTCACGATTTGGAGGTCCTTAGATGCGGCCGTTTGATCCGATTGAGATTTTTGGACCCGCACATCTACAGGAATCACACTTTGAATGAAAGGGATTTTAAAATGAAGACCTTCCGTTAAGACGACTGGGCGAACAGCTCCTAACTGTAATACAATGCCTCTTTGGCCAGCATTTACAATGACAAAGGCATCCAGTGCTAGAATAACGAGAAGTACAAGCACAATACCAAAAGTAATGAAGCTTTTATTCATTTTCAGCTTAGGGACCATATTGACAACTTTTTCAGAATCCAATTCGTATCCTCCCTTAAATATATTGATAATGTAGATTATTCTTACCCCTAACTATACCTTACTCGGTTAGTAAAAATCTATGGTACTTTTATACTTTTCAGAAGAGAATAAGGAGAAGATAAGAAAACAGATAATTCAGAAAATAATGATTGACTGACAAGGCCATTTTTAGTATTGTCTATATAAACTACAATCTCCCTAGTTGATCAAAGACAGTATTATTCTATCATTGAATATTACGGTTCACGAGAGCCGCTATTCCGAAGGTAGTTGAGCCACCTCTCCAGAAAAATTGAGCCACCGTTCCGCTTACGGAGCCAATCATGCAATACGGCATAAAGACCCCAATATCCGCCCTAACGAAATGGTAGCAAAGTCCCGTACTTGGCGTAGCCAAGGGAGGGGAAGTCTTCCTGCTTCTTTGCTTCTCTAGGTTTGATGCGTGGAGAGTATATGTATACCCTCCACAACATCACAGTTTATGTTTTTTCGTTATTCAAGTATTCCTTTACGTTTGCGCATGGAATCATCTCCATCAATCATGATCGTATAGGAATCATGAACAATTCGGTCTAAAATTGCATCCGCCAAGGTGCCTTCGCCAATTTTGCCATGCCAGCCTGCGGGGGAAAATTGGGAGCTAAAAATGGTCGAACCTTTTTTATGCCTTCCTTCAATGATCTCTAGGAGATCCCTAGCTTCACTGTTGGCTAAAGGTACTAGTAACCATTCATCCAAAATGAGAAGACTCACCTTTTTGTACTGGTTCATGACCTTCTTGTAAATTCCTTCGCCCCGTGCAATGGCTAACTCATTTAATAAGTCTGGGAGCCGAATGTACTTTACAGTGTAGAAGTTGCGGCAGGCAGCTATTCCAAAAGCACAGCTTAGATAAGTCTTCCCGGCGCCAGAAGCTCCGAGAACAATAATATTGTGTTTGTCTTGAATGTATGAACATGTAGAAAGTCGGGTGATTTGTGCCTTGTCCAGTTTTCGATCGGCATGATACTCAATATTCTCTATGCAGGCTTCGGGCAAATTCAGTTCAGCTTTTCGAATCAATTTAGCGAGCTTATTGTTTTTACGCCTTGCCCATTCGATGTCGACCATTATCCCAAACCGTTCTTCAAAAGATAACTCATTATAGGCCGGATCTTGTATTTGTTGGCGAAAAGATCCCACCATCGAGGATAACCGCATCTCATTGAGTTTACTAATGGTTGTTTCGTTTAGCATTATGAGTTCCTCCTGTAATAGTCTGCGCCTCTGGTAAATCCAAAGGAGGAGGAATCTGGAACGTTAACCGGCTCTTCTCTAAGGATTTTGTCTTGTCCCGTCTGGAGGATGGTCTGGATGCTCTTAAAACTAGGATTTGGAGTGTAAGAAAGAGCTTTCTGGCAGGCTGCTTCTAAACGATTGATGGAATACTTGTCCGCCAGTTTGAGTAGGCCCATGCAGCTTTTGTAACCTTGTTGTTCAACTCGATAAGAAGCTAAGATTGCCTTCACAACAACCTCAGTATGCTCACCAATACTTTTCGCCCAAGACACGAATCGCTCTGCGTTCCATGCTATATACTTTTGATGGTCCTCGGGCATATGTTCCGTGACTGTGTTGTATAGACCTTCACGTCCGCGTAATCTGGGATGGGAACAAATCCGATTCCCATTGAAGAAAACCTCCACGACATGGCTGGTAACACGAACATCCACCTTGTGCTTGATGTATTCATAAGGAACGCTGTAGTACCTCTTATCTACCGCAACGTGATAGTTAAATTGCACTGTTGCGACCTTCCAAACCGCTAATTCATAAGGAGTAGGTGGAAGGGGCAAGAGCATTGCTTTTTCTTCCTCCCGAAAGACACTCAACCGGCTCCCTGGCTTCTTTTGAAAGGGCTTTCGGTTAAATTCCTCAAGTTTGCCCTGAATCGCTTCATTGAGCTCTCCTAAGGAAAAGAACTGTTGTCTTCTTAGTGCAGCTAGAATCCATGTTGAGATAACTCCTACAGCGCCTTCAACACTGGGTTTGTCTTTCGGCTTTCTTACTCGTGCAGGTATAACCGCTGTGCCATAGTGCTCAGCTAATTCATGATAAGTTTTGTTGATCACCGGGGTATACCAGGACACCCGATCTACGCCTGTTTTAAGGTTGTCTGGCACTAATATTCGCGTGACACCGCCAAAGTACTTGAAAGCATTAACATGGGCTGCAATCCAAGATTCTTGATTCTGTGATAGAAAGGCTTCTACATAGGCATATTGACTGCATGAGAGAACAGCTACAAAAACATAGGCCGTGATGATTTCGCCTGTATCGCTATCGATGATTCCAGCTGTTTGACCAGCCCAGTCGACTTCCATTTGCTCACCAGGCTTGTGGCTAATATGCATGGTTGCTTTGGTTTTCGTGACATACTGCTGATAGTAGTAACAGAATTGGGAATACATGAGTGGGATCTCATTACTTAACCGGCAAGATTCACAGTATTCATTCCAGAGCAGGCTAAGTGTTACTCCGCTTTTAGCCATCTCCTTATGAAGGTATTCGCAGTCCGGACGCTTGCGGGTTGATGGTAATGACGATTCGGGGAAGAGAAGTTTTTGTAGTTCACCGTTGGTCATATCTGGGGTCAGTGGCCATTTTAAATTAAGCTCTACTGCCCGATTTACCACCTTTGCGACGGTGTTTCGTGAGCATTCGCAGCTTACCGCAATGCTCCGTTGGCTGATTCCTTGGCTGATGAGCCGTAGAATCTCTCTGTAATTGGTCATCCATAGACCTCCCATTGAATGTATTAACACTCCTCTCTTGAGTGTTTGCTACATTCTACCAAGAAGTCTAACCAAGTGGCTCACCATCCGGAGGAGTGGCTCAAAAATTCCAGAGACCTGGCTCTCATATTCCGGAACAGTGGCTCATTTTAGCCCGGATTATTCAATCATTGCTAATACATCCAAGCTATATTGAAAGGACTGAATAAACATCATGATTCATTTGCGGAAGGAAGTTACTCCTGAATATTTAAATGGTTTAGGAAAGGAATTTTTACCGGAATTATTAAATGTAGAAATAGTTAGTCTAGAAGAAGGGAGGCTAACTGGTAGTATGGAAATAAGCCATTTTCATATGGCACCTAATGGATATTTGCATGCAGCCAGTATAATCGCTTTAGCAGATACGTGCTGCGGATATGGCACAGCTGCACATCTACCAGAAGGGGCGCTGGGATTTACAACTATCGAATTGAAAAGTAATCATCTTAGTACTCAACGGGACGGGAAAATCCTTTGTGTCTCTACAGCACAACATATAGGAAGAACAACACAGGTTTGGGATGCAATAGTCACATCCGCTGAGACTGGTAAGAAAATTGCTATGTTCCGATGCACGCAAATGATTTTATGGCCAAAGAATTAGGTTATACTTTACATAATATTCATTTTGCGAATAACTCTAGAAGGGGAGGGGGCTGAAACCTGCATGTGCTTGAGGTTTCAGCCCCCGAACTTATCCGAAAACTGAACAGAATATCAAATTTGCGAAAGATTATTGACAGCACTCGATTAATTCTAAGGAGGTTTGTATTAAAGGATTGTTATCGCTTTCACGATAAAGAGCATAGACACAACTGGAATAATCTTCGTAAGGAGAAAGTTTGACAGTGTTTAATATTTTGTTTTTATATAAGATGTTATCCTTTATCATGAAATAATCTGCTAAAGTAACGGCTTCTTTATCATTTGTTAAAATTTCAAATATTAGCTGATAGTTAGGGAAGCAATCGATATTATCAGAAAAAATAAGATTAGAATTAATAAGATTTGGCCTAACTAAAACGTCAATCAAAGTATCCTTACTATTGCGCAGTTCTTTAGCAACGCTCCTGTTACATTTACCTTCAATGTGTTTGAAAATAATTCGTTTGAATCTCGTTACCACTTCCTTTGGTCCTCCTCGTAGCTACTACTAAAAGGATACCATTTTATTATTGGAAGCGACTAAAATTTCAATGGACCCGCCTGACTTGTTTTTTTAAATTACATGAAGAAATGCTGCTAAGAACATAAATCTTTTAAAATTTGAGGCATATTGTCACAACGTTGTCTATTAAATTCCTCAGGTGTCAGTTTAAAATTATTATTAAGCCATTCTATAGCCATGTTGAATGCACCGTAATTAAACATTTTTATTGCAAATTCTACATCCTGTGATAACTCGTTCGCATTGATTTTCTTTTTCACAAAATCTTTAATTAATTCTTCCCCATTTCGATGGACAAAATCTCTAAATGAATTTTGTCCACGGAAATTTAGAATACTCTGGAAATATTTTCGATTATTATCATAAAATTTTATAATATTTAACTGAACTTCGTACATTGAAGTCCCATTAATAAACAACTGTTCTACGTGATATTTATAAAACCAGTTCATTAAGTCATATTTATCTTTAAAATGACGGTAAAATGTTGAACGAGAACATTTGCTTTTAACTAAAATATCGTTAACTGTAATTTTATTCATTGATTTTTCATTCAATAATTCGCATAAACTATCATAAATGATTTTCTTTGTAATATGATTTCTCAACATTTCATAATCCTCCGTTTTACCAGAATGGCGGTCGGGATTCGCTTAATAAACAGGAAATTCTCACAGTTGATTATTCGAAAAGTGATAACGAACTGTTGTTGAGTTTCGTCGCGTTCCCCGCAATGCCATTCTTAGTGTTTTTGAACAGGAGATATATAGGCTGAGTCAGAAAAGGAGTTATAGCCCTCTAAACAAAAATGTAAATACCAATCAAAAGAGTAGTAGAAAGGTGAAAAGGCTCCAACGACAACACCGGGACGGAATAACGTTGATAGGTTACACTAAAATGGACAGTTCTCTTAAGGTCTAGTAAACTTAAAAACAATAATGAAGGAGATGAAACATTACCGTTATGAACATTCCCGGAAATGGTCCAAGTTGCGATGTTCGATGATAAGTAGCGAATCATCAGAACTTGTCAAGTGACCTTTTATCGGCAAAAAATAAGAACATTCTGTAGTATAGACAACCCTCGATTGTTTTCCACATCTAACAAGGAATTCATGACTTTTAAAAAAGTGTGTAGTTTAACATGGAGGCTGTCTCCAATTGGGATTTGAATTTCATTAATCCAGCGAATTTCCGATTAATTCATTTCATTTAGAAATTCACCTCCTTTATATTCCTAGAGTCTATTAGACATATGAAATATAGAATTAAAGCAAAAAGTGGAATGCTACAAGATAATCCAAATGCATGTGTTTCAAAAGATTACTCTTGACATTTTAAGAACTACACATATTGGCAAATGGTACTTTGATAATTAAGTGCAAATCTTCATGATAAAGCGGTAGTATTCCATAAATACTCGAGCTAAACCCCGTTTTTATAACTTTCCTAGGGCGTGTCAGCTAGGCTTTCTAATACCAGCGTAGTGCCGACGTACAATTTGGGCTCATCTCCTTATAACTTCCTTTAGTAAACGTTTTGATGAGGCTATGAAAAATTAAATTTCCAAGGATAAACAATGCTCGGTAGGCGGTTCAGTTAATAAGAGTAATCATGATATTCATCATGCAACAAAAGAAATTATTGTATTTAAAGCCACTGATTTTTGATCAATGGCTTTTTCTGTGCCAAGGAACATCATAAATCTCTAATGTGTTATGTGCGGCAAATTAGGTTAAATTAGCACCACATAACAAAAAGGATCATTATATAGCACTCTAACAGAAACCAGTTCTTTTCATTTATTTGGGGGGCAAAGCCTTAAGGGATCGCTAGTTGAACTACTTTTTAGAATGGCATGCATAATACATGTAAAGAATTCCCTTACGAGACAAAAAAGTGGTTTTGTATTTTAATGGTATAAACTAATAAATACATATCTGTTAGATATTATAATAATACGTTATAATTAAAATAGAGTTAATCAATTAAGAAAAAATTGGAAGAATCATGCTAGAAAAAAGATAAAGACAGATCCAATTTTCTCTAAACATCGCATCAAAGCGAAGAATTGAATGATATGGTAAGAAGAGATGTGTAAATTATTGAATATAACATTGATAATAAGTTGGTCTTAAGAAAGATAATGGATGAAAATTAGTAGATTAACTTCCGGAAGGTCCAAGGTATCCAGATAATTTACCAGATGGACAAAACACGCTGTAACCTGAAAAAATAATAAGATATCTGGAAATAAATATCGAAAACTCATTTGATTTCTGTAGTCTGGTAAGTCTTGACGTTCCAATAATATTACCACATAACGAAAAGGTTTACAATTATTCCAGCATGCAAGTGTTGCTGCAGTTCTGTTAAAGAAATTCTTGATAGTTTTACTGTAACACTCGATTTATCGTTCTTAAGGAAAAGCGTTCCATTCACAGGGATTTAAAAAGTTATGTGCTTTTAGTGAATTTCGCAACAAAATATTTAAGTGGTTTTCAAATGGATGATCCGAAAAAGTCCCTGCGAAGAAGTAGGAGGAATTATTGATGTTTAAGAATAACATAGGATTATCTGCCTCGGAGAATGATGAGAGGCTAATATTTAAAAAGGAGAATATTATTCATGAAAATTTTTGACACTCGTTTAAGGCCACCGTATAAGTCCATTAAGGAACAAGCGTTCTTCAACCCTGAGCATTGTGAACCTTTTGCAGCAACGTATCATATGACTATGCCACCATCTGCTAAAGAAAAATCTATGGAACTTTTGCTTCAAGAAATGGAGAAGGCTGGAGTTGAAAGGGGTTTGACGCCGTTTAACAATCGAGGCGCTGGTATGAAAAACACTGATTTTAGCGACTTAAATAGAGATTATCCTGGAAAATTCGTAGGGCTTGCGTATATAGATCCCCTGTCTGGTGTAGAAAAAGCATTAAATGATATCGATGAGTGTGTTTTGAAGGGAGATTTTACTGGCATAAATCTAGAACCAGGTCTAGATAGAATACCATGGAGAGTCGATAACGATTTCTTTTTCCCTATCTATGAAAAATGCGAATCAGAAAATATACCCGTCTATATGACTTGGGGTGGCTTGCTTTCAGAGCCATGGGTTTACGATCCAAACTTTATAAATAACGTGGCAAAAAATTTTCCGAAAATGAAAATGATGTTGGCACATGCTGGTTTCCCTCGTAATGGCGAAACATGTGTCGTTGCCATGAACCATCCCAATGTGTATCTCAATGTTGATTTGTATGTAATTAATTGTTTTGGTGCTAAAGACTTTATTGAAGCAGCGAATTGCCGGTTGAAAAACCAAATTTGCTTCGGTTCTGCTTATCCATATGCGGATATCAATAAAATGGTGGATTATTATTTACAATGCGGTTTCCGTGAAGAAGTGCTTGAAAATGTCATGTACAACAATGCCGGTAGCTTCATTGGATAGTAATAAGTAGAAACATCTGTTTTAGATAGTAAGGAGAGTATTCATTGATACCTAGGGGAAGGAGGTTTTGCCAAAAATAATGTACAATATCCCACAAAGTTATAAAAAATCAAGTTGAAGATTATGAATTGAATGAAAGTGTAGTATTAATATCAGGTCTGGCATCTGGTATAGGAAAGGCACAAGCTCTTCTATTCATTAAAAGGGGAGCAAATATGATATCAATCGATATCGATCAAGAGTGACTGGATTCATTCATTAGCTGAAGAGGCGAAGGAACTATGTGGAAAGATATGGTAATCAAAAGTCACAATAATGAACTGTTCACTTTAAAGAAATAATAACTCCGTAATTAATAAGTCTGTAAGTTTACCTAGCCAGTTACGGAGCCGATTTCATCAATGGATCAATTCTTGTGTACAAAAGAACTTGGGGGGGAACTTTATGGCAAAGTATAAAATTATTGACTGGCGCTTAAGACCGCCTTTTGGTTCATTTTTGAAAAATAAAATATTTAATGATCCTAATTTTAGTGCAGCTCCTACATATCCTGAATCAGCAAGACAGTTCTCTATGGACTTATTGATTAATGAAATGAATGAATGTGGTGTAGAAATTGGCATGGTGCCATTCCGCAAAGGCCAAGATCAAGGTGATATTGGCAATTTATTAGACGCTTATTCGGAACGTTTTCAATGTATGGCTCATATTGACCCTTATGCAGAGAATCCAATTAAAGATATAGATGACCTTATTGTAGAAGGCAGGGCAAAATGCGCAATAATCGAGCCTGGACAATATTTTATAAAGAAACCTGTTCCGGCTAACGATAAAATTTTATACCCTATTTACGAAAAATGCCAGGCTGAGAATATCGTATTAACAATAACATTTGGTGGTTTATATTGTGAAGAATTAGAATTATATAATCCGATTTTTATAGATAAGGTAGCAAAAGATTTTCCTCATTTAAAAATGGTACTTACACATGGCGGATGGCCATATACGACGGAAATTTGCCACGTGGCTTATCAGCGAGCCAATGTCTATTTATCACCTGATTGCTACTTTACAGCACTTCATCCGGGCTATCAAAGTTATGTTACGGCTGCAAACAATGTACTGCAAGATAAATTCATTTTCGGATCGGTATATCCTGGATATAGCTTAGCTGTTTGCATAGATAACTTTGTTAATATTGGAGTTAAACCAGAGATATTACCAAAAATATTTTATCATAATGCAGCTAAACTGCTTGGACTAGAGTAGTCTTTAGATATAATAAGATCTCCCGGTTTTTTAATAAGCAAAAATGAAAGGATATTTTAAGAGGTATTTACTGGGAGATTAGTGTTGATAACTGTGCAAGCTTCCGGTATGGGTAAAGCAGCTGTAATTATTAGCAAGAAGAATAGAAGAAATTGATAATGTTAAGTGGGTGGTGTTGTTCGTCTATTAGGACTTAACAAATAACATAAGTTTCTTTATATTAGTACCAAAGGTAATAGATAGGAGTGATAAAAATGCTTCTTAAAAATAAGACTTTTATTAATCTTGTGAAAGCAATTGCTATAACTTTATCTTTATTTCAATTATTCACTACGGGTTTTGGTGTCTTGGAAGCACCTCTACAAAGGGCTATTCACCTCGGATTGGTATTAATGCTTGTTTTTTTATGGTACCCAATGTTTAAAAACAGTGATAAGGAAAAAATATATATTTATAATATAATTCTAGCGATTATAGCCTTTTCAACGATAATATTCTTTTGGGTCAACTTAGATAGTATACTTAATCGCATGCGCTATGTGGATACTGTTACATCTATTGATATGATTTTTGGGATAATTACTATCTTAATTGTATTGGAAGCTACTAGGAGGGTATCGGGTTGGCCCCTAGTAATAGTTGCAACTGTAGCATTAGGTTACGCAGTATTTGGGGCATATTTACCTGGCGCACTGGCTCATAATGGAGTGACTATGCCTAGATTGGTAGAACAAATGTTTTTGCTTACGGATGGAATCTATGGTATTCCCCTGGGTGTTGCCTCTACAATAATTTTTGCATTTATTTTGTTTGGCTCTTTCCTTGAAAAAACAGATTTGAGTAGCTTATTCATGGATTTGTCTTGTTACTGCACTAGAAATGCTAAAGGTGGACCGGCAAAGGTAGCAATTTTTGCTAGTGCCTTATTCGGAACTATATCAGGTAGTGCTCCTGCTAATGTATATACCACGGGTGTCTTCACCATACCGCTTATGAAAAGGGTAGGATACAAAGGTGAATTTGCGGGGGCAGTGGAGGCAGTTGCATCTACGGGTGGCCAAATTATGCCTCCTATTATGGGCGCAGCTGCTTTTGTAATGGCGGATATCCTTGGTGTAAGCTATTTAACTGTAGCGAAAGCTGCGCTGATACCAGCTATACTCTTTTATGTGTCCCTATATACAATGATTCACTTCGAGGCACTTAAAAGAAACCTTGGTACATTACCTAAGGATCAAGTTCCTGCAGTAAAAACGGTTGTTTCAAAGTTGTATTATATTATTCCCATAGTAATTTTAATAGCTGTTTTAATGAGTGGAAGAAGTGTAATGTCTAGTGCATTTATTGCTACACTATCAATTGTAGTTGTAGCTATGTTTAAAAAAGAGACACGTTTGAATTTCACTAAGTTTTTAGGCGGCTTAGAATTAGCAGCTAAAAATGCAGTTATGGTTTCCACTTGTTGTGCTTGTGCGGGAATAATTGTAGGGGTTATAGATTTAACAGGAGTAGGATTTAAATTTATAAATGCTGTAACAAATTTAGCGATGGGTAATCTATTCTTGCTAATGGTATACCTGGCGATAACATGTATTATTCTCGGAATGGGTGTACCCACTACACCAGCATATATAATAGTGGCGATGCTTGGCGCGCCAGCCCTAATTAAAATGCAAGTAGATCCCATTGCTGCTCACATGTTTGTATTCAATTTTGCTATTCTTTCTGTTATTACCCCACCAGTTGCTTTAGCTGCATATTCAGGTGCTGCAATTGCAAAGTCTGACCCTATGACGACAGGATGGGTTGCAGTGAGGATAGGAATTGTCGCATTTATTATACCGTTTATGTTTGTCTATCAACCTGCATTGCTTTGGCAGGGACCGATACATATTGTTCTATTATCCTTATTGACAGCTTGTATTGGAGTTGTTGGTTTAGCTGGCGGAGTAATGGGTTGGTTTGTAGTTAAAGCCACTATTATCGAAAGGTTTATGCTGATAGTAGGCGGGTTAACATTAATTTATCCGGGGCTTACAACTGATTTAATCGGCATAGTAATTTTGGGTTTGGTAATCGTTGGTCAGTTTGCTAAAAGAAAGAAAAATGGGGTGGTGAGTATGATGTAACTAAAATTAGCCGTAAGTGGGGACTAAGAGCAATATTTTGGAAGAATCCAGAAAAATTTGGAGGGTAACAAAATGATTATTGATTTTAGATTAAGACCACCTTTTGGAGATTTTTTGAAAGCTTTTATGTATAGGGAGATTGAGCGCTCTGCTAAAGTATCGAAAAATATGGGAATGACTCAACCCGTTTCAGCGGCAAGTAAATCAATGGAACTAATGTTTAAAGAAATGAATAATGCTGGTATTACAAAGGGTGTGATTCCTGGTAGAAAAGCTAATCCACATATGGGTATTGTTTCAAATGATGATATATTGATTCTGCTTAAAGAGTATCCTGATAAGTTCATTGGTTTTGCCGGTATTGATCCTTTGGAACGTGAAAGAGCCTATTCGGAAATCGATGATTTGGTTATAAATGGTCCTATGAAAGGTATTGTATTAGAACCTGGTGTATTGACTGTTCCTATTTATGCAAATGATCGACGTATTTACCCAATATATGAAAAATGTTCTGATAAGGATATTCCTATTATCTTGATGACAGGAGGAAATGCCGGGCCTGATGTAAGCTATACAAATCCAGTGGCAGTTGATCAGGTAGCCGCAGATTTTCCGAAGTTAAAGATAATTATTTCACATGGTGGATGGCCTTGGGTTCAGGAAATATTGCATGTAGCTTTTCGTAGACCAAATATCTACATTTCTCCTGACATGTACTTATTCAATATGCCTGGCCTTCAAGATTATGTCCAAGCAGCAAATTTTTATCTGCAGGATCGTTTTTTATTTGCGACCTCATATCCGTTTATCCCTCTTGAAGAAGGAGTGCAATACTTCAAAGAGTTACCATTTAAACCTGAAGTTTTACCAAAGCTGCTTTACGAAAATGCTGTTAATTTACTTAAACTAAATGATTAATGTTAGCAACAATTGGACCTTAACAATAAATTCAGAAATAATATTTTAGGTCGAATATATTTTAATAACATTAAGGAGGATGGTTTTATGAAGACAGTAATTTATAAACGTAAAAGATGGTCAGTTGCGTTGGTTGTCTTACTCGTTTTTAGTCTATCACTTATGTCGGGATGTAGTAAACAAACTACTGATAATAATTCTATTTCTGTCGAAAGTACTCAACTAAATATGGTAGCAGGTACGTCAGGCGGTGTATGGTACATTGGCATGGGTGCCATAGGAAAACTTTATTCTGATAACTACCCAGGAACTACTGTAAACTTATTGGCTGGAGGTTCTTCTGGAAATCCTCTACGGTTAGAATCTGGTGAAACGGATTTTTCGATTACACAACATACCATGGCTGTTGCGGCTGCAAAAGGTCAAGAACCTTATAAGAAAGCTACTCAAAACGTGTCTTCAATAATTAATTTAAAGGATATAACCCGCTTAAATATAGTTGTAAGAGATGATGTGCCAATATACTCAATTGAAGATATTTTAGAAAAGAAGTATCCGTTGAAATTAGCACATGGCCCGGTTGGTACTGTAAGTGAAGTGTTTGGTCGTTGGGCGTTTGAAGAATATGGAGTTGGTTTTAAAGATATTACATCTTGGGGCGGTAAATTATTTGCAAACAACTATAACGATGTTGCATCACTATTTCAAGATGGACAGATAGATATGTTTTTCTGGACAGGACCTGGTGAAGCAGGGTTTATTCAGGAGACGGCATCAGGGACTAAACTTAGATGGTTACCTGTAAAAGAGGAAGTAATTAATACGCTCGCTGAAAAGTACGGGTTAAATAAAGGTACTATTCCCGCACAATTTTATGGTGGAGCTGTAGGTACGGAAACTCCTTGTGTAATAGATGCTACTGAATTAATAGTAAGAAAAGATTTACAAGAAGAGATTGTTTATAACTTAACAAAGGTTATCTGTGAAAACAAAGATGATATAGTGCTTGCATACTCCGCATGGAATACATTTGATCCAGAAACAGCTTGGCAAGATCTTGGGTTACCGTTACATCCAGGAGCAGAAAAATATTATAAAGAGAAAGGATGGATAAAGTAAACGGTATAAAGTGCCTAATTTAATCAATTTATCTAAGGTGGAACTTCCTGTATCCTACAGTATAGCGTAAGCGTCAAACAAGTCGGTGTATAGAAAAAGGGTAAAAACCAGTATAAACTAAGTTTTTACCCTATTTGCAGACAGCCTGTACATCTGGACTCCACGGCAGATAATCTTCAAGAAATTCTGGGTATTGACCGAACTGCACCCCGGGTAACTCTTTAAAGATGAAGCAAAGATATTTATAGGGATTCAGGCCATTGGCCTTAGCCGTTTCAATCATGCTGTAAACGGCAGCGCTAGCAGTTGCTCCTTTCGGGCTTCCACTAAACAGCCAGTTTTTTCGTCCGATCGTAAAGGGGCGGATGCTGTTTTCGGCTAAGTTGTTCGAGATGGCGCAGTTTCCATCCAACAGATAATTCATCAATTCCTGTTTATGGTTTATGGCGTAATTAAGAGCTTGCCCAAGTTTAGATTTAGGGAGAACCTTGTTCTTAGTGTAATCCACCCATACCCAAAAGGCCTCCAAAACAGGTTGTTCCTGCTTCAGACGCTCGGATTGTCGCTCTTCTCTTGAACACCCTTCAAGAGTTTTCTCTATCTCAAAGAGTTCATTACAAAATCGAACCCCATCGCTTGCCAAAGTGGCTTCCGGGCTATGGATATCCTTTGGCAGGGCCTCAACGAAATTCCTTCGAACATGAGCCCAGCACAGGCATCGCGTGATTCCCTCCACCTTTTGGTAGCCTGAGTAGGCATCCGAGTGGAGGTATCCTTTAAATCCTTTTAGGAATTTCTGAGGATATTTACCACTTCTACCCGGTTGGTACTCGAAGATCCGGATGGGATGCTTACAGTGTTTGCCCGTACTGTAAACCCACATGTAGGAATCCGTGGTATTCTTTCGGCCCTCTTCGTTGAGGACTTGAACGGGAGTCTCGTCAGCATGCAGGAAGTTTTCCTCCAAGAGCTTCTGATGCATCCGTTGCAAAAGCGGGGTCAGCCAATCTCGGGCTGCGACCATGATCCAATTGGCCATGGTTGCACGGCTTAATTCAACGCCCAGCGTCTTCCACTCCTTTTCCTGACGGTACAGAGGAAGCGCGTTGACAAACTTCTGATGCATTACCCAAGCTACTGTGGAGGGAGATGCCATGGAGTGCTGAATGACTGGAGAAGGTACAGGTGCTTTCTCCATATAGGGCAAGTTATTCTTACGGCAGCTACGGCACTCGAAGGTTTCGCGGTAAATATCGATTACTCTTACTTTTGCAGGGATGAATTCAATTTCGGTTCTCACGAACTCTTCTCCCACAGAGACCAGTGTCGTCTGACACTCTTCGCAGGACCGGTCATTTTCTAAGAGAGTACAGAACCGCTTTTCATGGGGAAGGTCTTTCAAAAGTTCCTTACGCTGACCGTCGAATTTCTTTCTCTGGTACCCCTCGATTTGCTTAAGGTCCGGTTCCACAGCCTTAGGATTAGATTCCGTTTCTGCTTCATCAAAAAGAGACATCTGTCCCACAGAAAGGACGGATGTCTTCTCAGAGCTTCGACCAAAGAGTTTACGGGTCAGATGATGAACGGTTTCATGAAGAAGTTTGTTTTCCTTCTCTAGTTCGGTGATGCGGTTTTCAAGAGTTTTTACCGATTTTACTTCACTCATCAGCCCTAAATCCTTTGCGTTTCTCACTGCATTTAGTATAGCATGAAAACGCCATAAAGTCCAGTAACCATGCAGGTTTGGGCCATTTCTTTATACCGAAAAGCAGCCTGTGGAATCCCACTTTTTCACGGCCTTAGGCTGATCAATAGACAGCCCTTCCATAAGCCAGCGGAATTCCTGGCGGGTAATCCCGCGAACTGCTTCAGCATTCTTGGGCCATTGGAATTTGCTCTTTTCAAGTCGCTTATACAGAAGAACAAAGCCATCCCCTTCCCAATAGAGTGCCTTCAGTCGATCATGCCGACGGCCACAAAAGAGAAACAAACTATTTTGAAAGGGGTTGAGCTGAAAGTTTTGCTGAACTAGGGCTGCCAGTCCGTCTATGGACTTACGCATGTCGGTATACCCGCAGGCGAGGTAGATTTTCTCGGCCTTAGAGATGTCACCGAACATGTTGAAGTGCTCTAAGAGTATTCTCGATTAAGTTCAACGAGGCAGTGTTATGAATTTCTAGACTTGCGGAATCTAAGCGAACCACGATCGCTGGTGACAAGGAATCTGTCGCCGGAGAACTGACCTGGGGAAGTGAAAAGGATACGGGTACGATAGAATTGTTTTCGTTTTGAAGTGCCGGAAGAGCCTCACAGGCGGCAGTGCGGACTCGTCTCAACCAATAGAAGTAACTACTTGGATGAATATTATGTTCAGCACACCATGCGGAGACTGTTTGCCCACTGCTGCGACATTCACTAATAAGTCGAGTCCATTTCTTCAATCGATAGTTTTGTGTGACTTTCTGAGTATCCACTTTAATCCTCCTTTGAAGTTTTTCAAGTCTACTTGAAAAACTCTAAAAACTTCAATTTACGAGGATTGTCTCATAGTTTCCGAGATGGGGCTATACACTACCTTATTAGGCGCTTACAGTATAGCTGCTTACTTGTATACAGGAAGTTCTACAAAGCTTAGAAATAACGCCATATAGTACCAGGGAAATTGATAGAAATACAATGAAATGAAATGAGATGTATTGATATTAGAGTTATACCCCATGAATAAGGAAATAGATACTCAGGTACATGATATGATATGTTTCGAGGTAGAAGGAGAGATGTTTCTATGGCAACATTGTTTGACCCAATAAAAATAGGTAATATGATAATGAAAAATAGAGTAGTAATGCCGCCCATGACGACAAATTTTCCGGATGAAGATGGCTTTGTTACACAACAATTAATTGACTATTATTCTGAGAGAGCTAAAAGTGGAGTGGGTTTAATTATCGTAGAGGCTACCTACGGACGCAAGGATGGTAGAAGGAATTTTAGAAATATAAATATTTACGATGATCGATATGTTTCGGGATTACTTAAACTTACTACCGAAATAAAGAAATATGGTGCGAAAGTAGCATTACAGATTGCACATGGGGGAAGAGAGTGCAGACAAAGTGTTACCGGAACAAAACCGTTGGCTCCCTCCGCAGTTACAACCACATTTTCAGGTTATGGTCAAGGTGAAAACCCCATTACATTAACAAGCGATCAAATAGAAGAATTAGTAGAAAGCTATGCAGATGCTGCTAAAAGGGCCCAAGAAGCTGGCTTTGACGCAGTAGAAATCCATGGGGCACATGGATATCTGATCAGTCAATTCCTTTCACCTGCAACGAATTATCGCAATGACAAATATGGTGGTGATTTAGAGGGTAGGGCTAGGTTTTTTATAGATGTAGTAAAATGTTGCAAAAAAAATGTAAGCGCCGATTTTCCTATTATAGCAAGAATTAATGCTAGTGACTATATGACAGATGGATTAACCTTAACAGAATCTGTACAAGCAGCTAAGCTTTTAGAAGGAGCAGGCGCTGATGCCATACACATTACTGCAGGCACTAATAGTTCCCACCCATATATGATGATGCCCGGAATGTTTATACCCAGAGGATGTAATGTGGATGCAGCTAAAAAGTTTAAAGATACAATAAAAGTGCCAATAATTGTAGCCGGTCGTATTACTGACCCAGTATTAGCAAAAGATATCATCGAAATGAAAAGTGCTGATATGGTAGCAGTTGGAAGAGGTTTAATTGCTGATCCGGAATGGGTAAAAAAAGTTCAAGAAGGGGATTACCGTTCAATAAGAACTTGTATCTCTTGTAATGAGGGATGTGTGCGCCGTTTGCATGGGGGCAAAGCGATAAGTTGCTCTTTAAATGCGACTGTAGGCAGAGAAATTGAATTGAACCAAAATTTAGAAAATAATAAATTAGAGAAGAATGTTGTTGTTGTGGGGGGAGGACCGGCAGGTTTAGAATCAGCGAGAATAGCTGCTATTAAGGGCTGTAATGTAGTAATGTATGAGGAAAATAATAGACTTGGGGGACTATTGCCATTAGCCGCTGTTCCCTCAAAAAGAAGTGAGATACTTAATGTAATAAATTATTATGAATATATTTTACCCAAAATGGGTGTGGAAATAAAACTAAATGAAAAGTTTACTATCGATTTAGCCCAAAGCATAAATCCAGATACAATAATTATTGCAACCGGTGGAAAATTTAATTATCCTCCCATAAAGGGGATTGATAACCCTCTGGTATTCACAGCTTACGATATATTGTCAGGGGTAAAGGAAGCAGGTAGAAATTGTGTAGTTGTTGGCGGCGGGTTAGTAGGTGTAGAAGTAGCAGAAAAGTTAGCAGAACAAAATAAGAGGGTAATGCTTGTTGAAATGAACGAGGTAAATATAGAATCAGCGCGATCAGATACTGTTTATTATACCGATAGATTAAACGAATTAAATGTAGAAATCCACTCAAATACTTGTTTGTTAGAAATAACAGATAGTAGCGTTATTCTCGATGAAAAAGGATGGAAAAAGACTATACATAATGTTGATGCAGTTATATTAGCAACTGGTGCAATGCCAAATACTAAACTAATTGAGGAACTCAAGAAGTATTTTCCTGAAGTATACGGCGTAGGAGATTGCGTGAAGCCTGGTAAAATAATAGATGCTGTTCATAGTGCAGCAGAAATTACTATGAAAATTTTGAATTAAAACGATAGGGGTATTAGCTTAGTGGGATGTCGTAAAACACTACGCCCAAATTCTAGGTTTGTGGTTATGACCAGGCTACCACGCTCATAGCGTTCAGAGCAGAGAATACAGGTGAACTCAAACCATTAAATAGTCTTTAACTCATATATTAAATAGCCTGGTAAGCTGATTTTGTCTAGAAATCAGCTTACCAGGCTAAAATTATGCTTACCCTCACCTGTATTCATTTACATACTTTACATAATATTCATTATAGGACCCAATAAAAAAGTTATAATCGTCTTCATTTGCTTAATATAATCCTCCCTCTTTCGATAATAGTATCATCTAGATAATATTCGTGTTTGTAGGATGACAGTTAATTATCATTAGCTGATTAGCGTTTAATTCTAAAGGCTCTCTTAGACTGCTCTCCTTTGAGTGAATCAATCTCCTCAGTGTTCACGAGGATTTCCTCGATTTCAACTCCTACATAATCAGCTGTTGATTCGATACACTGACAGCAATTATCACAGATTTTATTGCTGTCTAACTCGCAGCAGTCACATTCGCCACATTCTGTACATAAGCGGTCTTCAATGACACAGGGTTCTCCATATGATTTCATATGTATTATACACTCCAATATCGTTATTTATGGTAATGGTCATATTTGTGATAATAATATTATCTCTGATTATAATATCATTTATGATTATAATTTCATTAATGAGAATAACATTATAATACAATTATTTTTATTTATAATAATTCTATTTAAAAAAATATAGGTGCTAAGGCACGAAAAATCCCGGAGTATTATTAAAGGCCTCTGGGCCGTTCGTAAAGTTTTTTAAAGCAGAGCGTGTTCGTATTTTAGCCAATCCTTGATCCAATAATTCTATTGTATCCTGATAACGCTGATCACTGCCTAATAGGACAAGTAATAGATCCCCATCCCCTCTCGTTACATAGGTAACGAGGCATTGTCCTGCTTCGGTAGTTGTTCCGGTCTTAAGTCCTTTATCTCCTGGATAAACTCCTAAGAGCTGATTGGTATTGGAGAACTCTCTGATCTGCTTCCATCCATTCACATCAGTCCATTCAATTGTAGATTTCTTCAGCTTTACATATGACATAAGCTCAGGATTTTGAGTGAATTTCGCAGCAATTCTAGCCAAATCTTGTGCTGTAGTATACTGCTGGGGTGCTGACAAGCCGTGAGCTGTTTGAACCTTTGTATCAGTACATCCCAATTGAGTAGCATACTGGTTCGTCTTATCAATAAAGTTTTCGAGAGTACCATATGCAGCAACAGCTAAAGCATTAGCGGCATCATTAGCACTTGCAACATACAAGGCAGTAATTAAGTCCTTAACAAGAATCTTGTCACCGGGTTTAAGGCCCAGGACTGATCCCTCCACCATAACCTCCTTGCCTACAGTTACCTCTTCTGTCTCTTGTAGTTTTTCATAAACGACTAGTCCTGTTAAGAGTTTAATGGTACTCGCCGGTGCTCTTTGGATATCTTTATTTTTCTCTAAGAGCCTCTCCCCTGTTCTAAGATTAACCATTAGATAACTAGAATCTTCAGGACGTGCAGGATCACTGGAATCATTCACTTTGTTGGTAGGAAAAGTGCTTTTCGGGGCAGTGTTCCCAGCGCTTATTTGGGTAGTACCTGATGCTGAATAAGCCAATTCAGAGGTGTTTTGTGCTTGGAGCGTCCTTGCTAATCCTGAAAATGTTGGCAGATTAGGGTAAAAGCTTAAAACGATTACCGCTAAAGCAATAATCGTTGTGAATCTTATAGTTCTTCTTTTAGTATTCTTATTCATAGCTTGCCTTCTTTTATAAGTATATAGAGCTGACAATTCATGTAGGTAGTTCACCTTGGCCCAATCTTAACTCGATCTCAATCTTAATCTCGATCCCAATCTGAACGTCGCGTATAAACTGTCTCGCTCTTATATAATAAAGAATTTTGATATTTTGAGCAAGCTTTATAGTTCAATATAAAACAAAAATGAGTTACAACATCGACAATTACCGAAGATGCTCATGATTTTGTTGCCAGACAGATACAAATGGATAAGGGTTTACCCATTCTCCGTTTGGCAGTTCGATGCCAAAGTGTAAGTGGTCTGGCGTTGTTAAAGCATCACCTGAATGGCCTAAGGTACCCAAAGAATCTCCCTTTTTGACTTTTTGACCCATTATAAGCTTAGGGTCGATGGTTTGCAGATGAGCATAGTAATAGTAATTACCATCCTCTCCTCGAACACCAACTCGTTCCCCTCCCAGTCGATTCCAACCTAACTTTTCAATTACACCGTCGCTGACACTGACAACGGGGAGCCCTTCCGCCCCAAAAATATCAGTTCCCTCATGGTGACGGATCCCGCCTTCCCTGTCCGCGCCAAAAGTATCAACAAACCAAACTTCACCAATCACCGGAAAAACAAAACGATTTGGCTCATAGAGAGGATGAGTTAAAAGAACCTCTCGACGCCGGAGTAGTTGCTTGATCGTTTCTTTTTTAATCTGTATAACCTCATTCTGCCAAGCTAAATCTTCAAAAGAAATGCCTTGCTCAAGCTGCCTGATGAGGTAGGCCTGCTCTGTTTCCGCGACTGTACTTCTCAGAGCAATTAGATCAGCCCAGCCCGTCGCTGACAGGTTTTGGCCTTCCTTTTGGGAGTGCAAAATGAGATGAGCTGATAAATTAGTAAGGTAAGGATAGATATCTGAAGAAATCCTGGGAGGCATATGTAAGCCTTTCCATAAAGATAAGCTGATCACCACGACAACTACGGCCTTTATAATTAACATCCAAAACCTTCCTCGAGCCTTGAATCTCTTGCGAAATCTCATTCACCTCTCCCCCTCTCTACAATTAGTATGGGGAGAGAGCTCGGGTTAGAAGTATTACTAAGGCTGTAGCGGGTCAGCAGGTGTGTAAATTACTTGACCCGTCTGAATAGTAGAATCCGTGAGTTGATTAAATTCCATAATTTTTAGAACAAGTGTACGGGTATCAATTTGTAGGCCAGTGTTTTCGGCCAAGGACCAGAGCGTATCACCGGATTGAACAATTTGGGGTTGAAAGGTTAGGGCTTCTACCTTACTATTTGCTTGATTCCAATCCCAGACAAACCATCCCATCCCTCCAAAAATAACGAAAAAAAGTAATAAATATGAACAAAATTGCCGTTGTAGTTTTCTCATGCGGTAATTTCTATAATTCCGGTAATGGCGTATTGAAGAAGTGCAAGTACTCATAATGAATAATCCTCCTTAATGTTCCCTTAAAACAGAATAGACCGAACATAAGTTCTTGAGAACAGTATAAAGGAGAAAGTGTTATTTAGTCAATAGTCTTTCGAACATTTGTTTGCATCAAAATGAATTTAATGGTACAATAGGTGCATAAATACATAGGGGGGATTGGATGTATCTTGATTTATCACAAAGACAAACTGATATTTTAGAGTTTATAAAACGGGTTATTCGCGAAAAAGGCTACCCTCCCTCCGTCCGCGAAATCGGCGATGCTGTGGGCTTGATGTCGAGTTCGACTGTCCATGGTCATCTACAAACTCTCGAAGAAAAAGGATACATACGCCGTGATCCAACAAAGCCTCGGGCTATTGAGATATTGGGCAGTGATGCGGATGAAAAGCGAACAGTTTTTGTGCCGATTATCGGTCGAGTTACAGCTGGTCAACCCATCTTAGCTGAAGAAAACATCGAAGATACGTTCCCTCTCCCTGTTGATTTAGTAAACTCTGATACGGTTTTTATGCTCAGAGTTAAAGGAGAAAGCATGATCGATGCCGGAATCATGGATGGGGATCTTATCTTAGTTCGACAACAGCAAGTTGCCCGCAATGGTGAGATAGTCGTTGCTATGATTGGTGAAGAAGCTACAGTTAAACGCTTCTATAAGGAAAAAACTTTGATTCGACTACAACCCGAAAATCAATACATGGAACCCATTTATTCTCAAGACGTCGTCGTTTTAGGGAAAGTGATTGGGGTATTTCGTCTTTTGCATTAATTTCACATTTCTTATTTAATGAAAAACAGACACAAAAGAGGGGTTATGGCCTTCTTTTGTGTCTGTTTTTTATCCCATTTATACTATTGGAGACTACCTTAAACCGATATTTTCCTTGAACGACTATCTTTAAAGCGCTCAAAGCCTAATTCAATCAAACGAGTGATCAGTTCAGAGTATGGAATTCCGCTCGCTTCCCAAAGCTTAGGATACATGGAAATTTGGGTGAAGCCAGGCATAGTATTGATTTCATTGATATAGATCTGATTATCTTTGGTAACGAAGAAATCCACTCGACTTAATCCACAGGCTTCAACGGCGTGGAAGGCTTGCACAGCTTTTTCTTGTAGACTGCTGACCACTTGGGGATCAAGTACTGCAGGAATCACTAAGCGTGAGCCGGTATCGATGTATTTGGCTTCATAATCATAAAAGTCCTTAGAGGGAAGAATCTCTCCGGGGACACTGGCCTGAGCCTCATCATTGCCAAGTACACTGAGCTCAATTTCTCGACCGATGATGTTTTTCTCAACCACAATTTTGCGGTCGTATTCAGCTGCTAATTTAAGTGCTTTAAGTAGTTCTTCAGGACTGTTTGCCTTAGATATACCTACACTGGAGCCCAAATTGGCTGGTTTAACAAAGCAAGGATAGCCAAGGGATTGTTCAATACTTTTAAGTACTTTTTCCATGTTTTTATGCAGTGTTTCTCTGAGGATGGTGAGATACGGAGCTTGTGGCAGGCCGGCTTGGGTAAAAACCGCCTTCATGCGGTCTTTATCCATCCCTAAAGCTGAGCCTAGGACCCCTGAGCCTGCGTAGGGAACATTTGCCATTTCAAATAATCCTTGGATTGTACCATCTTCGCCGAATGGTCCGTGCAGGACGGGGAAAATGAAGTCAAACTTCCCGTTGTGAGGAAGTTGACTACCATCTAAGGCTATAAAGTGTGGATTAGAGGGGTCATGAATGAGATTAACTTGAATACCGTGAATAGACGAATCGCTTTGCCAATCTACGGGGTTTACTCCCCAGTGCCATTGACCGGATTTGGAAATTCCGATGGTTTGAACTTCGTATTTTTCAGAATCTATTGCTTTGAGTACAGATGTAGCAGAATTCAGAGAGACCTCGTGTTCTCCGGATTGTCCTCCAAAGAGAAGAACTATTCTTTGCCTTGTCATGATATGTACCCATCCTCTCTGCTGGCATTTTTAATTCTCTATACTATATGCAAATTGCTAAAAAAGCTACTATATCATTATTCAATATCAATCAAGCAATTATCAATCATCAATCAATAGCTTAATCAATTGCTCCGAAACGGTTCAAGGGCCAATAACGAAATAACGTCATTCCGGAGATGTTTTCAATGGGTAAAAAGCCCCATTCCCGAGAATCGGCACTGTTATTTCTGTTATCTCCCATGACAAATACTGAGCCATCCGGAACGACTAGGGGCTCAATAGTTTTGATCTGAGGTTCCATAACATAGGGCTCATCGATGGGCTTACCATTGATATAGGTTTTGTGTTTATTAATCTCAATGGTATCTCCCGGTAAGGCCACTATACGTTTGATAAAATCATCGGAGGAGTGTGCACTTGAAGGCGGATGGAAAACAATAATATCGCCTCGTTCGAATTCCCCAAAATATTTAAAGAATAGCTTATCAACGATCACGCGATCTTGCAATTGGATGGTTGTAAGCATGGATCCGGTAGGAATAATTCTTGCCTCTAATACATAGGTGCGAATTAACCATGATAGAGCAAAGGCGATAATGACTATTTCAACAATCTCAAGAACAAATTTTAGGGTGCTTTTCCCGGGTTTATGCAGGATTTTATCTATATAGCGTTCATTTTCCACACTGTACACCTCACTTTAGTAATCCTTGTTCCCAAAGCCTCTGTGCCGCTAAGATATTGCCAAATTTGACGTAGTACAAGGAAACTCCTCCTTGTTGGTAGACAATATAGGGTTCGCGCATGGGCCCATCAGCAGAGAATTCGCTGGTTGCCCCTTGGATAAAGGTCCCTCCGGCCATGATGACTTCATCCTCATAGCCCGGCATTCCCGAGGGGATGGGTAATACATGACTGTCAATGGGAGATCCTTTCTGGAAGCCCTGGCAAAAAGCAATCATGCGTTCGCGCGAATTAAGTTTAACAGCCTGAATAAGATCTGTACGCGGGACTTCCGGCATCGGGTTGACCTCGAAGCCTAAAGCCTGCCAAAAGGCCGCAGAAAAAATGGCACCACGAATAGACTCGCTGACCGTCAACGGGCTAAAGAATAGTCCTTGGAAAAAAGGTAGCTGCCACTGGAGAGTGGCTCCTACTTCTCCGCCAATCCCCGGAGCTGTCAAGCGGTAAGCTGCTTGTTCGACTAATTCCTTTTTGCCGGCGATATATCCTCCGGTGGGTGCTAAGCTTCCACCCAGATTCTTAATCAGGGAACCGGCAAAAAGATCGACCCCAACATCCCCGGGCTCACTTTTCTCGACAAGCTCACCATAGCAATTGTCAACAAAGATAATGAGTTGAGGATAATTTTGGCGAACAAAACTCACGAATTCGGCAATTTGTTCCATATTAAGAGAGTTGCGCCAAGCATAACCTCGCGAACGCTGCATAATTAACATTTTTGTATTCGGCTTTAGAGCCTGCACTAACAGGTCATTTTGAATATTTCCCGATTCATCAAGGGGAATCGAGTCATAGGATATTCCGAAATCCTTCAAACTTCCCTGCCCTGTTCCACGGATCCCGATGACCTCTTCTAGTGTATCATAAGGGTCACCTGTGACGGAAATAAAATGATCGCCAGGTCTTAGGACACCGAACAAAGCAGCTGCTATAGCATGAGTACCTGAGACAAATTGTCCCCGTACCAGAGCCGATTCTGTCCCGAGGATGCGTGCCATAACCCGATCCAAGGTTTCCTTGCCGCTATCTCCGAGACCGTACCCGGTCGTTCCTTGTAAATGATAGGTAGATACTCTTTCCTTCTGAAAGGCTTCAAGAACTTTGGCGTGATTATACTCAGCGATCTCCAGAATAGAGTGCTCCTGTTGTTGCAAAAGCTGTTCGGCTATAGTTTTGGCATTTTGTATTTGACTCGGTAAATGATCCAAAAACAATGGTGAAACCTCCTAGTTCGTTTCATCCTTATCCACTGAAAGGAGCTCAAGGACCTTATTCCATACAGGTTCCAGGGTGCTGTCTTGAGTTAAGGACATGGGAATAGGATGGGATAATTCTTGAGCTAAACGATTTAAATCCGAGGGATGACTGATTTTATCGGTTTTATTAAGCAAAGTTATACGCGGCTTATTGCTGCATTCCAGCTGCCCCAAGATGCCGTGAACCGTATCGGCGCGTTCCAAGGCTCGAGGATGGCTGGCATCCAAGACGTGGATCAGAATGTCGGCATTTTGAACTTCTTCAAGGGTAGCAAGAAAAGCATGAAGCAGTTGATGTGGTAGCTTTTGAATAAATCCAACCGTATCACTAAGTAAGATATGGGTAGTTTGGTTGAGTTTAATCCCCCGTACGATCGGATCGAGGGTCGCAAATAGCTTGTCCTCTCCTTGAATAGCCTCCCCTTTGGAACGGGTCTGTTCCATAGCCTTTTGCAGTAAGGTAGTTTTTCCTGCGTTCGTGTATCCCACTAGAGCAATTAAAGGGATGCCGCTTTTTTCTCTCTGGCGCCTTTGCGTAGTGCGGACTTTGCGGATTTCAATCAGTTCAGCTTCAAGTAGATTGATCTTTTTTCGCACCCTACGTTTATCCATTTCGAGCTTAGATTCTCCGGGACCACGCGTCCCAACTCCCCCTCCCAATCGAGAAAGATTGATACCCTGACCGGAAAGACGTGGTAATAGATGCTTGAGCTGAGCCAATTCTACCTGGAGCTTCCCTTCTCTTGACTTGGCACGTAGGGCAAAAATATCTAAGATTAGGGTGGTACGGTCCAGAACCTTGATACCCGTGGCCTGCTCTAAAGTTCGTTGCTGGACAGGTAGAAGTTCATCATCACAAATGAGAACATTCGCCCCACTATCTTGTAGATGTTGTGTTAATTCTTGTAATTTCCCTTTGCCGAGATAGCTGACAGGGCTGCCAAAGCGCTTAGGTTGAAGAAGCTTGCCGACCACCTCAACCCCGGCCGTTAAAGCCAGCTCGGCAAGCTCGGATAGCAGTTCATAACCGGGATCTTCGTCCTCCAGAGCCACTAAGAAAGCCTTCTCCTGGTCGCTGATTTTCAAGACCGGGCTAGCCGGACGGGAACGAAAATCGTTGACGGAAGTATCGTAGGAGAAACTTCTAAATTCCTTCGGAGTTAAGTTAAGGATTTCATGCCCGGAATCTCCTGGAAAGGCAATTTCTACCCCTGTGATTTGGCCGTTTTTAACCCCTAAACTACTCATGCTTTCTAAGCCCGTAGAGCTTAAAGCGCTTAAGTCCATGGAGCTGAGATGCTCATTCCCGCTAGGGTGAGTATGGATACAACGCAAACGACCCGCCTGGCGAGCGGGTAAAGGAGGTAGCTTAACGGTAGCATGTTGGCCGACGGCTACTGCAATGACAATCCCCGAACGGTTAATATACAGCGCAATCTCTTTATTCCATTGACTGGTTAGCTTGCAAATACCTTCTAATAAATCAAAATGGATAAGCCCCGGACGTTCTGTCCGGAGCAAAGTCAATTCTTTAAGATCCTTAAGCTGGGTTCCACGGATTCCAGCGATATCACCTAGAATATCCATTTGAACCTCCGTATTTTGATGAAATTCTGCTTGTTATTTTAAGTCCTCTTCCTCCAAACTTAAGTCACAAGGTAAAATTCGAATCAACTCTTCACGGGAAGATGAGGATTTTTGATAGAGTCGTACAGCCTGTTTGCGAATCGTTTTTTCGACCATGTTGCGAACCAAGCGGGCGTTTCCGGCATAAGGATGAGAGTTCAGTAACCCTTGCAGCATAAAGCGAAAGGCATTCCGAGCTTCGGGTGTAAATTCGTATTGACGAGCTTTCAGCATGGAATCGCCAATACTTAAAAGTTCATCGATTGTATAGTCCGGAAAATCAATATGAATCGGGAAGCGTGACCTGAGTCCGGGATTGGTCTGTAAAAACCATTCCATCTCATGTTTATAGCCGGCTAGTATCAAGATGAGCTCATTTTTATGATCTTCCATGGCCTTGACGAGCGCATCAATAGCCTCTTTGCCAAAATCCTTTTCGCCACCACGAGCTAAAGAGTAGGCTTCATCAATAAAAAGGACGCCCCCCAATGCTTTCTTGACCTGATCGCGTGTTTTCTGTGCAGTATGACCTATGTATTCTCCCACCAGATCGGCTCGCTCACATTCAATAATATGCCCCTTTTGGAGGACTTCCATCTCTCTGAATAGCTTACCGATTAGTCGGGCAACCGTGGTTTTCCCGGTTCCAGGGTTTCCTCGAAAAATCATATGGAGGACTAGGGGTTCGGCTGTTAGCTTTTCACGTGTTCGCCGTTTTTGGATTTCTATATAGGCTTGGATTTCATTAATAAGTCGTTTAACTGTAGTTAAGCCTACCAAAGCATCCAATTCGGCAAGGATTTCAGCTATATCCTTATTTTCAGCTGCATTATGTATTACCTTTCGTCCACGCTGGGGTTCTTGGATTGAATCCGCTCCCGAGGTAAGGGGTTGGACCAGTGAAGTTTGAACGATTGGAGGTTGGTTCTTTTCTGGTCGAAAGGTAATACGAATTGCCATAAGATGTGACACCTCCCGTCTTTACTACTATACGCAACAAGACGGGAAAGGTGTCCTAAAATTTATCAACTCATTTTGCGCTATTGGAAGATAAGGATTTAGCATAGCGTACTCGAGCGTTTTTATCCAGATACTTTTTGCGTAACCGAATACTTTTGGGAGTTACCTCCACCAATTCATCATCATCAATATATTCCAAAGCTTGTTCTAGAGTAAAGATCTTCGCTTTTTCTAAGCGCAAAGCCTCTTCGGAATTACTGGCGCGCATATTGGTCACGTGCTTTTTCCTGGCTACATTCACTTCAATATCTTGTTCACGATTGCTTTCGCCAACAATCATTCCCTCGTAAATCTTGGTTCCTGGCTCAATGAAGGTCATGCCACGTTCTTGAGCGGAATGAAGTCCATAAGTTGTAGCTTCTCCCGTTTCAAAGGCGATCAAGACTCCGCGACTTCTGCCGGGGATGTCTCCTTTATAAGGCTCGTAGCCATTAAAGACATGGCTCATAATCCCTTCACCGCGTGTTTCGGTTAGGAAATCGCCTCGGAAACCAATGAGACCCCGAGCGGGAACTTTGAATTCCACACGCATTTGTGTTTGAGATATGTGGGCCATATTGACCATTTCAGCTTTCCGTTTACCCAACAGATCGATCACTGTACCCATGGCAGTTTCGGGAATATCACAAATCAGAAATTCGATGGGTTCACATTTATGGCCATCAATCATCCTATAGATGACCTCAGGCTTAGAGACTTGGAGCTCATAGCCTTCCCGCCTCATATTTTCAATGAGAATGGATAAGTGAAGCTCACCACGACCGGACACCTTAAAGGAATCTGCGGAATCCGTCTCTTCAACACGCAAGCTGACATTGGTTTCTACCTCTTTAAACAAACGCTCTCTGAGCTTGCGGGAGGTAACGAATTCGCCTTCCAGACCAGCAAAAGGACTATTATTAACAATAAAATTCATAGTCAGAGTCGGCTCGTCGACTTCAATAACCGGAAGAGCTTCCGGATTGTTGGCATCGGCCACTGTTTCACCGATATTCGCAGTGGTTAAACCGGTTAAGGCGACAATCTCCCCTGCGCCGGCTTCGGGTACATCGCTCCGTTTCAACCCTTCGTAGGTATAGACTTTGCCGATTTTAGCCCTCTCAAAGGTTCCGTCTCGTTTAATTAAGGTGATACTTTCTCCCTGACTGACCTTGCCGCGGACAATTCGCCCAATGACGATTTTGCCTACATAATCATCATAATCAAGAGTTGTCACTAAGAGCTGCAAAGGAGCCTCAAGGTCCACATAGGGGGCAGGAATATGCTCAAGAACAACCTTAAAGACAGGCTCTAAATTTTCTGTAAGCTGATCAGGTTCGGTGCCGGCAATACCATCTCGAGCTGAGGCATAGACCACCGGAAAATCTAACTGGTCTTCGTCAGCCCCCAATTCAATAAATAAGTCAAGGACTTCATCGACGACTTCAGCCGGGCGGGCGTCTGGACGGTCAATTTTATTAATGACAACGATAGGGACTAGTTTTAATTCTAAAGCCTTCTTTAGAACAAAACGGGTTTGGGGCATAGGCCCTTCAAAAGAGTCGACAACCAAGAGCACCCCGTTGACCATCTTTAAAACACGTTCCACCTCACCGCCAAAGTCGGCGTGACCTGGTGTATCAACGATATTGATCTTTGTACCCTGCCAATTAACGGCAGTATTTTTTGAGAGAATAGTGATCCCTCTCTCACGCTCTAAATCATTCGAATCCATGACGCGTTCCATAACATTTTGATTAGCGCGGAAGGTTCCGCTTTGTTTAAGCATAGCATCAACGAGTGTTGTTTTGCCATGGTCAACGTGTGCAATGATTGCTATATTGCGAATATTTATCGATTTCATAAAACTTCCCTTTCTAGACACAAAATTACCACAAACTTAAATATACCATGCCATTATTATCTCTACAATAAGTAAATTTAGTATATTATATTTTACTTTTGTTTCGACTTCATCCTCTTTTGGTAATGCCGAATCACGATTGTCCTTCACACACAAAAAAAGCCTGAGTGAATCAGGCTTTTAAGCATTGACCTTATTCTTAACGATCCTCGGCAGAGGTTTGTGATGCGGCTACTAAATTAATTGGACGAATTGGCATAACCGTTGAGATAGCGTGTTTGTAAACCATTTGCTGCTTTCCTTCAAATTCAAGGACAACTGTAAAATTGTCAAATCCGCGGACTAAGCCTTTTAATTGAAAGCCATTCACTAGGTAAATCGTGACTGGCATATTTTCTTTTCGGACTTGGTTTAAAAAAGTATCCTGTAAATTGATGGGCGATTTATTCATTTTTTTACCTCCACCACCATCTATTTCTATTTTCCTATTTTACACGACTTTCAATCGCACTGCAAGTGTCAATCAAAGATTCAATAATATTTGACATTTTCTCGTTATAAGTATCATGCCAGATAATACGCGGGTCTCTGCGAAACCAAGTAAGCTGACGTTTGGCAAAGTGCCGGGTATCTCTCTGGAAGATCCGTAGCATTTCTTGCCGAGTCACCTTACCATAGAGATAATGCAAGGCATGCCGGTATCCGATACTCTGGAGGGGCTTAAGATGAGGGGAATACCCTTCTTTAAGTATGTTATGAGTTTCTTCAATTAATCCTGAGGCTAGCATCTGTTCGCAGCGGAGGTTGATTCGCTCATAAATGATTTCTCGTGGTGCGGTGAGCCCTACATAGAGTGTTGAAGGATCTAGGTTGGAATATTGGGTGTCTTGATTGCCGCGGATTTCAGAAAATGGCTTGCCGGTTAGCTGGCACATCTCCAGAGCCCGAATAATTCGCACTGTATCGTTAGGATGAAGACGTTGGGCACTGAGTGGGTCCCTATTCTCCAATTCGCTGTGCAGAGCTTCCTTACCTTTTTGAGTAAGGAAGGTGTACCAATCCTTGCGAATGGATTCTGAGCCGTGTTCTGCAAAGCCAAAAGGATCGAGCAAGGAACGGATATAAAGACCTGTCCCTCCTACTACAATCGGAACTTTGCCCCGGATTCGTATATCCTGAATATGTTTTTGGGCTAAGTCTTGAAATTGTGCTACGGAAAACGGCTCCCTTGGATCTAGGATATCCAGCAAATAATGCGGAACGTTGCCTTGTTCCTCTAGGCTTGGTTTAGCGGATCCGATGTCCAACTTTCGATATACTTGCACCGAGTCCCCAGAGATAACTTCACCTTGGAGGGCTTGGGCAAGGGCAACACTGAGTGCAGTCTTTCCCACAGCGGTCGGTCCCACAATGATAACTAAGGGCTTCAATCCCCCGCTCCCTCCTTTCTAATCATTCCATAGTCTACATGACTATATTTTCCCCCATCTTCAATGAAAAAACCCAACCGAGCAAACTCTTGGCTGCCTTTGCGCTCTTTTAAAATAACGCGTTTTCTTGCTACTCGAAAGGCCTCGGCAACCGTTTCTTGCGTTAATGCTTGGGGATTGGAAACCTGGTGCAAGGGGCGGATGGAATCACTTTTATCTCGAGTATGGCGGAACATGGGGTCAAAATAAACAACATCTATCGAAGATGTCAGGGACTGGGCTAATAATTCTTGGTGGTCTCCCCATTGCACATGAATATGCTGGGCCGCATCAGACAAAGCTAGCCACGCTCTAATCTTATCAGGATTATCTGCTTTAGGGTAATTTCCTTGAGCTAAAGTAGTTAATCCATCCTGAACTAAAGCGGCTAAGATGGCTGAGTGTTCGATGCCGATAACCCGGCCTCGCGCTCCGACCCGGAAGGCTGCCATCAAGGCATCCGTTCCAAGGCCTAAAGTAGCATCTAAAAAGGTATCCCCTTCCTGGAGGTCGACTGCCTTTAGGAATCGATCGGGTTCCCCTCTGAGTAACTGGATGGCTCTCAATATAGCCATATTAGGATGAAACTTGATACGATTCTCCCCAGCTTCCAGAAATACTCCTTTGCGGGTAATGTGGAGAGTCGGATAGAGTTGCCCAGCCCTTGGCTCGCTATGCTTTTTTTCGCGGGATAAGATAGTGATGCCCGGTTGTTCAGAAAACCAAGCGGACTTCTTAAGTAAATGTGGGTCCTTAGGATGGGTAATGTTAAGAATTACTGTTGAGCCTGTCATTTAACGCCACTCCGAGCTATTTCATTTGTGAACTATTTGATTGATCATATTTAGCCTCTATAGAACTCTAATCTAGGTATCTATGGCAAATCCAAAGACTTAGCTACGGTAAAAGCGTCGCTCAAGTTCTTCTTGAGAAAGCTGGACCATAGTGGGACGTCCATGGGGGCATGTATACGGACTATCTGTTTTACTCAGTTGAACAATAAGCTGCTCCATCTCCATAAGATTCAGGCTTGCTTTAGCCTTAATGGATTCTTTGCAGGCCAGCATATAAATCCATTCTTCCAGTAATTGATCCATGGAGGGAGGGATTTGATGTAACAAGACCTGCTCAAGGAAATCCCTAAGAAGAGTTTCTCCCTGATAGGGTCCACTGTAGGCCGGAATACCGCGTAGGAGGTAGGTTCGCGTGCCGAATTGCTCCAGAATAAAACCCATATCATTAAGTAACAGGAAATGTTCAAGCAGGGCATCTTCCTCTCCCGGGCTAAACTCCATAGGGAGAGGAATCAATAACATTTGACAATCTCCTGAATTCTTTTGATGTTCTTTTAATAATCGCTCATAATTAATGCGCTCATGAGCTGCGTGCTGATCAAAGATCACCAGCTGTTCACCATCACTCGCCAGAATATAGGTGTCAAAGACCTGACCAATAGGTCTTAAAGCAAGCAAAGGACTCTGCTCAGTGAATTCTTCTCTTAGAATATAGGGATCTTTTTCGCAAGCTAATTCAGACTGTGTCTCAAGAGGTGTCACCTTAATATCCTCTGGATTGAGATTCCCCGGGGAAGGTTCGCTAGACACTCTTGGCGATGGATTTATAGATGGCTCCCAGTGAGCCCTATCTTCCTTGAGAGAGTTAGCTGGGGGCTTTGCATAGAATCCCTCTGGGGTAGGTGTCAGATTCAACTGAGGCGATTTTAGAGAGACTTTAGGGGAGAAACCAAAAGTATATTGTGCTGATTTCGCTTCTCGAGAAGCTAATTCTTTGCTATCGTAGCCTTGTCTAGAATCATTCTGTAAAATCGAGTTCGAGTTTGTTCCCGGAAAGCGTTTATCCACTGAGAATTTCTCATAGGGGGTCACGGGATGGGCTTCAAGAAGGGTTCTTCGTACCCCTTCGGCAATAAATTCCATCAGTTCTTTTTCTTTATGAAAGCGAATCTCCATTTTTGTCGGATGCACATTCACATCATATTCATGGGGTGGTATTTGCAGATTTAAAACCACGATGGGATAAACCTTAGCCGGAATCAGGGTATGATACCCCTCTAAAATGGCTCGGCTAATGCTATTGGAGCGGATAATCCGCTGGTTCACAATAAGTGTCTCGCCTTGCTTGGTAGAACGTACGAGATCAGGTGGACTGATATAGCCCTTGAGCTGCCAATCTCCGGAAACACAGGATATGGGCAGAAGGCGGCGGGCAGTTGCCTGACCCAGTACCGCGCCAATGCTTTCGAGCAGTAGTCCCCTGCCGGGAGTTTGCAGAACGAGCACCTTGGGATGCTTTAAAATGAAGGATACATCAGGTCGAGCTAAGGAAAGTCGCCCAATGACATCCGAGATTTGGCCAAATTCGGTGTTTTTAGATTTTAGGAATTTTCGTCGAGCGGGTGTGTTGTAGAATAAATCATCGACCGTGATCGTGGTTCCCGGAGGGCTACCGATATGGTCGAACTCAAGTTGGTCTCCTCCTTCAACTCGTAAAACTCGCCCGGAAATTTCGGCAGGAGGACGACTGATAATCTCTAACCTAGAAACAGAAGCTATGCTAGGCAGGGCTTCTCCGCGAAAGCCAAGTGTCTGTAGCTGCATGAGGTCATCGATGCTACGTATTTTACTCGTGGCATGACGCAAGACCGCCAGAGGCAATTCTTCGGCGGGTATTCCTTGGCCATTATCCTGTACACGAATTCTTTCAATCCCGCTTCCCTCAATAGTGATCTCAATCTGTGTCGAACCGGCATCCAGAGCGTTTTCAATGAGTTCCTTTACCACAGATACGGGGCGTTCCACGACTTCTCCGGCAGCGATTTGATTGGAAGCTTGTGTGTCAAGAATTTTGATTTCAGCGGTCAATAGCTCGCTACCCCCTTATTTATAGACCAAAATTCTACCTTATTATTCAGCTGATCTTGAAGTAATACGGATATGCTCCGTCTCTTAAGCTGTTCCCATAAATCATATCCGGCTTGAGCACAGTGGCTACATCCTTCAAAAGGAATCCGCACCAAGGCTGACTCCTTGCCGGTTAAAGTGTTTTGACTCTCGATCAGGACTGTCCCACCACAGTGATTACACTGGCGAATCCAGTCCTTGCGAACCTCACGGAAGCCTTCTGTATCATAATACACGGTATGAGGATAATAAATCCATCTGCCCAGAGGAAGAAAGCTCTCCGTGCGAATCATCCAGTCTGGCTTAGTGCGACGATACTGGTCTTTCAGCTCTTTAATGAAGCCTTTGAAGGAATGTGAGCTATTTTGTGAGTGGCGTGGTTTTTGGGGCTCGATAACTCCACTATAGTCCTCCCCTGCTAAAGCAAGAACGATAGCTAAGTTCACATAGGGCAAGGCCCCTTCGATAGAGTATCCGCCTTCCAAAACAGCTAAATCCGGTTTGAGTAGCTCGGTAATGCGACCGTAACCGCGGGCAGTGACATTCATCGAGGCTAAGGGATCGGTGAAATGATTGTCTTGACCTGCCGAGTTAATAATCAAATCCGGTTGAAAATCATAAAGCCGAGGCAAAACCCAACTTTCAAGAACATAATGAAGTTCCTCATCCCCGGTTCCAGGATTAAGAGGAATATCTAAGGTCGTCTCCCAAGCATTGGGACCTCCTTTTTCATAGATATAGCCGCTTCCTGGGTAGAGTGTCCGGCCATCTTGATGGAGGGAAATAAAGAGCACGTTAGGATCATGATAAAAGATATCCTGAGTTCCGTCCCCGTGATGAACATCCGTATCGACAATAGCTACCTTTTTAACACCATAGAAAGTGCGGAGGTAATTGATAAGAATGGCTTCGTTGTTTAGGGTACAGAATCCTCGATTGCCTTGAACGGTAGCACCGGCATGATGTCCCGGCGGTCTGACTAAGGCGAACCCATTGTCAATTTCCTTTTTGGCCCAGGCCTCCCCTAATACCAAGGAACTCCCTGCGGCAATGAGATGGGCAGCTAAGTCATGGCTTTCAGGTGAAGGAAAAATTGCTTGAGTTCGCAAAACATCTTTGAGAGAGGCGACTCCAGGTGAGTATTGCTTGATTTGGGGTAAATCCATTACCCCCTCTTCAAATAATTGCTCTTGAGTGTACAGGAGCCTTTCCTCTCTTTCCGGATGCGTAGCACCTAAAGACCAGTCAAAGGCTGGGAAGAAAAGTAATCCTGTATGTTTCATACCATAAGCCTCCCGACTACCCCCGGGGGAACAACCACGGAACCCCGGATTATTTGTCCAACTGTCTCATAGCCTTTAACCACCGGAAAGAAATCGAAAGTTTGGGTTTTGAGCTCAAGTTCATTCAGGTTTAGTCCAATACTTAGGGCCTTATCTCGAGCAATCCTCATCAGAAATTCTTGGACCTCTTTATGAGGACGCTTTGCCCCAAACCATTCACCCTGCTCCCCATATTCCTCAATCCGGTAAGAACGCATGGTGGTATCCAGATGAAGGGTGCAGGAAAACGTCGGTCGTGCAAGGGCTGAACCAATGGCGTTGGAAACATCAGCATGTTCACTAAAGCGAACGGGCAGGTGAACTTTATCTTCTAAAGAAGGAGCAATTCCTTGAGCACTCCCCCCGCTAACCCAGATATAAAAATCTTTAGAGCTATGCGGGTGAAGGACTTCCCAGACTTTATAGGCTGGTTCTTCTCGCCATTCCTTGTATAAACTCGTAAAGGTATCGGTTACCATTGCTGCAAACTTATCTAAGATCCTAAGAGCTAAGTCGTGCAGAGATTGTGGATTGCGTGCTTCCGGTGGCAATAAGGTAGCTAGCCCTTGTGCCGCACGTTCCCAATGACCGAAATTGATCCGTTTGAGATAGCGCATAGCATCGGTGGGTGTGGGGCAATTGCCATCTAAGCAATATGCCGGTCCCTGGCGATAAGGAGCGATTATAAAGCCCTCAGGAACATCTGCTGAGGAAAGGATGGCTGAATCCCCTCCGATAGGTATAGAGCGCGTGGCTAGGGACCGAATCAGGGTTAAGTAGGGACCGATTTGTGCCCCGTGTGCGCTCAGTAAAGGTTCCCCAGAAAGAACTAAACCGATATCAGTCGTTGTTCCCCCAATATCCACCACTGCATAGGATTGTTGGGGGTCAGATTGGGCTAAGGCGCCAATAATACTAGCTGCAGGACCGGAGTTAATGGACTCGACAGGCCGGAGCTGGGAGCTCGGTAAGATCCCTCCATCCGCTTTTAAGACGGTGATTTCCGCTTTTGAACCATTCTTTGCTACGGCTTTATGCAATTGGGCAGAGAAATTCGCATAGAGATTTTTGCTGGCCGTGTTCAGATAGGTTGTAAGACTGCGTCGGTAAAAATTGGCGTGTCCCCATTCATAACCTAGGGCAATATCCAGTTCAGGATAGCGTTTGCTTAAAAACTGAGCTAAGCTCTCTTCAAGAATTTTATTGCGATGGGAAAATTTGCTGACCACTGCAGCTTGAGATTCGGAATCTAAATCGAGTTGATGACATATTCGACGCCATTCCAGTTCATCCGGAAGAGTGACTTCCCTCCCGCGATAGTCAATCTCTCCCTTTAAGGAATGATAAGGAACCGGCCAGGGCAGCGCATCGAGCTTCATGCCAGAGCCTGGAAATAGGAATAATTCAACAGGGGGTAATTTGTTCTCCAAGATGGCGTTGGTCACCAAGGTCGTACTGACAGTAATCTGCTCAACAGGTTGGGTAAAGACACCAAGTTCATCCAGAGCTTGGAGCAAGGTATCCAACAGATTATCTGATTGCGTTGGAACTTTAGTTTTATTGATAAGTCGATTCTCGTGAATAAGAACCCCATCAGTAAACGTCCCACCGACGTCAATTCCGACTTGGTATGCCATAGTTACCCTCCTACTACCGTGATTCAGATGTCTTTATACGCTCCTTAAGATCAAAAAGATAGTCCAATGCTTGTTTTGGGGTGAGATCATCCACAGAAAGCTCAGCTAGTTCCAGTAATAAGGGATCTAAGGGTTGGGTTTCAAACAAAGAAAGTTGGGTCATTCTATCCGCATTAAATAATTTCTCTTTGCGACTGTCGTGAGCAGACGATTCCAGCTCATGCAGGATGATTTTTGCCCTTTGCAAAAGTTGGGATGGTAGTCCAGCTAGCTTTGCCACTTGGATGCCATAGCTGCGGTCCGCACGCCCCGGAATTATCTTATGTAGGAAAACAATTTCTTCGCCGTGTTCCCTAACCCCTACATGCAGGTTGAAGATTCCGGGATGTGTTTCTTCTAAATCCGTTAATTCATGATAATGGGTGGCAAACAAGGTTTTTGGTTGGATATTTTGACCGGCTAAATACTCGGCCACCGCCCAAGCAATACTGAGACCGTCATAGGTAGCCGTACCTCTGCCTACTTCATCCAAGATAATGAGGCTATTAGGTGTCACATGACGAAGTATATGGGCCACTTCGTGCATTTCTACCATAAAGGTGCTTTGACCTGAGGTCAAATCATCGGAAGCCCCAACCCGGGTGAAGATATGATCAGCGATGGGAATGATCGCCTGTTGAGCGGGAACAAAGCTGCCGATTTGTGCCATTAAAACAATGAGAGCTACCTGGCGCATGTAGGTGGACTTTCCGGCCATATTGGGTCCGGTGATTAAAGCAAGATGTTTCTCTGGTCTTAGAATAGTATCGTTCGGGACAAAGGAAGTGTCCTGAAGCATGGATTCCACCACCGGATGCCGCCCCTCAATAATCTTAAGGTCGCCACCGAGGGTCATTTCAGGCCGAATATAATGATAGCGAACCGCTGCTTCCGCTAGGCTTGTGTAGACATCAATTTCAGCAAGGGCATGAGCAGCTTCTAAAATCTTGGGGGTCAGTTGACGAACCTTTTCGCGGAGTTCAAGGAACAGTTGGTATTCCAACTGCATAACCTTCTCCTCTGCTCCCAAGATTTTTTGCTCATATTCTTTGAGCTCAGGGGTGATATAGCGCTCGGCATTAGCTAAGGTTTGTTTGCGAATATATTCAGGTGGAATAAGATGAGAATTAGTATGGGTTACCTCTATATAATACCCAAATATTCTATTATAGCCAACTTTCAGAGAGCGAATTCCGGTGCGTTCCTTTTCGGTGTTTTCTAATTTTGCTACCCAAGCTTTGCCACCGGAGGAGATACTGCGCAATTCATCAATTTCTTGAGAATACCCAGCCTTGAGCAGATTACCCTCCCTCAATGAGATGGGTGCCTCCGGGTTGATGGCTTGTTCAAGAGTAGCTGCTAATGAATCCAGCCCTGCAAAGGCGGGGATAAATCGTTTTAGAGTGATGGCGCTGCTTTCCGTTAGTAAGAAGCGTAGTTGGGGAAGCAAACCGAGGGTTTGCGACAAGGATAATAAGTCGCGGGCATTAGCTGTACCATAAGATACCTTCCCAATCAGACGTTCTAAATCATATACCTTGCTAAAGAGTTGAATAAGGTCACCGCGCAGAAAACTATCCTCCATCAAGGATTCCACATTGTCTAAGCGCTTTACGATTTCCTCATGAACAAGCAGTGGTTGTTCAAGCCAGCGCCTGAGCAGCCGTCCGCCGAAAGCAGTCTTGGTAAAGTCGAGAACAGAAAGCAAAGTCCCCTTTTTTCCTTGTCCGCGAATGGCTTCTGTCAGTTCTAGATTTCTTCGTGTCCATGGATCGAGGAGCATCCAATGCTCGGGGCGATAAGTATCAATCCTTAAGATATGGGAGGGTTCAATACCCGGTGAAGTTTCCAAGATATATTGCCAAAGGCCATTGGCAGCCTTCATAGCTATCGGAAATTCTTGAAAGGTTTCGTATTGGTCAGTAAAACGCTTCTCGAGAGCGGCTTGCTGAAAAACCTTCTTTTCCCGTTGTGTTAGATAATAGTCATGCCATTGCTTAGATTTCAAGAGTTCTGAAGGCAGGAGTAATTCTGAAGGACGAATCCTTGCCAGTTCAGTGCTTAGAATATCAATGGAGGGGGTTTGAAAAATAGTGAACTCCCCTGTGGATATATCTACAAAAGCTAGCCCCCACTCTTGTTCATGGAAGACGGAAGCTAAAAAATTATTTTTTTGTTCCGCTAAGGAATCGGTTAAAGTTCCTGGTGAGATAATACGGGTGATCTCTCTCTTTACAATGCCTTTGGCTGTTTGAGGATCTTCTACTTGTTCGCACAAGGCAACTTTATAGCCGGCGTTCACCAGCTTCACAAGATATCCTTCAACTGCATGGTGAGGGACACCGCACATGGGAGTTCTCTGGCCTCCCCCGGAATCACGGCCGGTTAAGGCAATTTCCAAAACAGGGGCGGCGGTCTGAGCATCCTCGCCAAACATTTCGTAAAAATCTCCTAGACGAAAGAAAAGTATTGCGTCAGGAACTTGAGATTTTATGGACTTATATTGCTGCATCATGGGTGTGCTCATAATCAACGACTCCTTAGAAATCAGACTATCTGAGGGTGAAAATTAACGATAGTGAATAGTCTAAAGGGAAGAGTAAATACTCTTCCCTTGTTTTCGCTAAATCCTAAACGTGAAAAAGATCCCACGCCTTATACTATTATAGCGAGTCTATGAACAGCTTCCGCCACAACCGGAACATCCAGAGTCGCAAGAGCATCCTCCACCGTTAGGATCATTGGCAATTGCTTGGGCCAAAACCCCATTGATGGTATCGAGCATTTTAGTGAATTGCTCTTGAGCTTGAAGATAAGCAGCAATGGGAGGATACCCTTCTACTTTAGCTTCCATAGCTTCGATAGCTTGCTGAGTTTCTTCAGTTAACTCTTGACCTCCGGCTTGGAGCTCGTATACTCGCTGTTGTTCATTTTGAAATTCGGCAATGATTTGTTGAGCTTGTTCGTCAGCCATCATTGCTCCTTCTGTGCTGCGTAAGTTTTGAAGTTCGACACTTTTTGCGATAGCTGCAGCTAGGACTTCGGCTTTTTCCATAATTTCCGCCGTCATTACAACACCTCCATGTTCGTTTGATTCTACACTTTTTCTTTGATTCCTGCTTTCGACTTTTAAATTAATTATATTCGAATTACTCGGTTAATTCACCATAGAGAGTCCAGGAGCTAGCATCTTGAATAATGACCTGAACCAGGGTGCCGATCAACCGAGATTCTCCAGGGAAGACCACCAGCTCATTGCCCCGCGTACGACCGGTTAGACGGTCTGGGTTTGCTTTACTTGGGCCCTCAACTAGCACTTCGTAAGTATGCCCAATCATTTTTTGCCGCCAAGCTAAACTTTGAGCATTCTGAAGATTAATCAGCTGCTGTAAGCGACGTTTCTTAATATCCAGTGGAACCTGTTCTTCCATCTGTGCAGCCGCCGTGCCCGAACGTTTAGAATACATAAAAGTAAAGGCCTGACTATAGGTTACTTGCCTGATCAAAGTCAAAGTTTGTTCGAAATCCTCCTCGGTCTCGCCGGGAAAACCTACGATAATATCCGTAGTTATACTGGCTTGAGGAATCTGTTTTTTGATTTCGGCAATTCGACTTAGATAGTATTCCCTTGTGTATTTACGATTCATACGTAGAAGAATGTCATTGCTTCCAGCTTGGCATGGTAGATGGATGTGTTCGCAGAGATGTTGACCGGCAGCAATGACTTCAATCAACTTGTCAGAAAGATCTTTAGGATGGGATGTCATGAAGCGTACGCGCCATAATCCCGGAATAGAGTCCACGTTCTTAAGTAAATCGGCAAAATCATAAGGAGGTTGCAAATCGTGGCCGTAGGAGTTGACATTTTGGCCAAGTAAAGTAACCTCACGGCAACCGGTTTTAACAAGGGCATTAATTTCTTCGATAATATCCTGGGGCTGACGACTACGTTCCCGTCCGCGGACATGAGGAACGATACAATAGGTGCAAAAATTATCGCAGCCATAGCTGATATTGACAAAAGCCTTCAGTTTCCCCTTTTCAGCAAGGGGTACCGACTCAAGGGTTTCTTTCGGTTTTTCCCAGACTTCAGCCACTTTTCGTTCGTCAGATTCATCGAGCAGCCGCTGAAACTCATGAATATTATGGGTACCTGCCCAAATATCTACATGGGGCGCTCTCTTTCTTAGGCGCTCCAAGGCTCCAGGTTGCTGAACCATACAGCCCGATATAGCTATTTTCAATTGGGGATTTATAGCTTTCAATCGTTTAAGTTCGCCGATTTTACCAAGGATCTTATTTTCGGCGCTTTCGCGAACACAGCAGGTATTGATGATGATAAGGTCGGCATGTTCAAGATCTTGTGAAGGAATATACCCTTTTTGGCCGGATATCTCCGTCAGGGTATCTGCATCACGTTCTGACATTTGGCATCCATAGGCTAAAGTGACGACCTTTTTCTCGGATTTCGCTGTTGGCATGTTGATCATTCACTCCTGAAAGTAGTATTGTTTTTCTTCTTAAAGGATAACATAGTTCAATTATAGTCGCCAGTCATGTCGAGCATCTAACTGTAAAAGACAAATTACCAAGCTTCAAGAAAAACCAATTGAATAGTATTGAATTATATTATAACCTAGGCTATTACAGGTGTAGAAGCCATTCGGTTTGGGTATCCTTAATAATGGAGGTGATATGCATGATCGATAGTCCAAAAGTTTTGTGTAATGTGGTCGAGTGCAAGTATAACGAGGCCGCTAAGAAATGCAATGCTGGATCAATTCAAGTAACGAAGCATCATGGCCAGGTACGTACAACAGAAGCAACAGACTGTGGTACATTCGAATTAGGTGATGGTCGCGAAAAAGTTTAGGATAAGACAGTGCAAAGGGAACCGGATCATCCGGTTCCCTTATTTTTATTATTCCTCAATAATTCGTCAAAGAACTAGGCATGCTTAAAGATTAAGCTGGCGAAATTCGCCATGCTCGGCAATGTTTTGAATCTCTTGCAGAACTAAATCCTTAACTCTAGGAAAGACATCTCGAATCTCGGGAGTTAACTCTAAGCCCATCTCTAGGCTCTTGGGTTGTACCCCAAAGATGAGAGTTTTCGGAGCGGTTCCCAAAATGTTGGCCATGGCCAAAACTTCGAGGATGCCAACCTGGTGAAAGGAAACCTCATATTGAGAAGGCATGACACGTATATCCTCCGGCTCAAATCTGAAAATTGCTCCGGGTTCATCCTTGGCGTTAATGGCGTCAACGATGATTAGATAGTCTACCTCTTTGATGAGATGGACCAATTCAAGCCCGGCTGTTCCACCTTCAAGAAGCTCGACGAAATCAGGTAACGGCTCCTGAGATAAAACATTCAGAAATTGAACTCCCAGTCCTTCATCAGAAAGAAGGACATTTCCGACTCCCATAACCATTATTTTATGTTGCTGCATTCCATTGACTCCTTTTAAGCCTTTGTCTACTTTGAATATTACGTTGTTCAAAGCATATCGTCAAGGGAACGTGGTGATTAGTGTTCTAGTGGAGAGGTTTTTCCTGTCGCGGTGCTCTTATTCTTTTTTCGGTCGATGCCAAAGAACATATACCAGAATTGATCGATAGCTTCAGTGAATACCATATACACATGGACAGCAATAATAGCAATAAACAGCCATGTGACGACAAAATGGAATCCTCTAATAGCAGCTAATCCGCCTAGGGAAGCCTCCAAGGAGGCAAACTTCATTGGCAAATAGAGCAAAGCTCCAGTAACGATTTGTAGAACAGCCAGAATAGGTAAACCGATATAAGCTAGCTTTTGCATGGGATTATAGGCATTGGGATTATCAGGATGATTCTTTTGCAAAAACAAATAATACTTAATCTGAGGGACAAACCCTTTGACATCGTGTGCGTTGATAAAAAATTTCTTATAATCTCTATCCTTTGACAAAAAGGAGATGTAGAAACGAATAATCCCTGTGAAAATCAAGCTGTACATAAAGAAGAAATGAATGTTGCGGATGGCATTCATAGGCATTCCCTCATAAGGAGAATGAATCAGTAAGCCTGTAAAAATCAAGGCAATGAAATTGATCAAGTTAATCCAATGGGTAATCCGATGGGATAACGGATGTTCAGCAGGATTAGCCATGTTTTCCCCTCGCTTTCCTATTCGTTCTTATTAACCCTATTAACCGATGCGGAATTTGCGGATTTCGTTCGTTTGCGGATCAATAAGATGAACAGCACAAGCTAAGCAAGGATCATACGAACGGATAACTCGGACGATGTTGATCGGGTTATTTTCATCCGGAATAGGAACACCAATTAGGGCTTTTTCTAAGGGGCCATAATTGCCTTGGGCATCCTTAGGTGAGAAGTTCCAGGTGGTAGGAACAACCATTTGATAATTTTCGGTGACATGGTCCTTAATTTTAATCCAATGACCTAAGGCACCGCGAGGAACTTCAGTTAAACCAATTCCTTGACCGACAGCTGGCGCATTCCAATGGTCCGTATCATGGATTCTGAGCCCTTTGCCCATTTCTGCTTCTAATTGGTTAACCCAATTGATCATTTCTTTAGCTAAGATAACAGTCTCAAAGGCGCGTGCCGCATGGCGAGCAACAGCACCCGGTTTAATATTGTATTTCACGATAATATCCATAAGCCCTTTCGGCTGTAGGACAAGCATACGGGCTAAGGGGCCCACTTCGACAGGTTTCCCGTCATAACGCGGAGCTTTAACAAAGGAATACGCGTCTGTTCTGGCTAGATCTGGCACAGTGTCCGAATCAAAAGGATGGTCTCCGTTCGGGCTATCTTTATACCAAGCGCGGGTTACCCCTTCGGTTATTTTGCTCTGATCGATAGCCATGACGTTGCTTAAATCGCCATCGAGGACAATGCCGGGTTTGAAGAGGAAGTCTTTTCCTTCATCATCCAGTCCAAAGCCACCGTAAGATAGGTAGTTACCATAGCTACCCCCTACCCCAGCTTGGGCAAGTGGAAGCAAGGGTCCTGTTCCAAATGTTATTACATCTTGTAAATAGATGTTCTCGAGGTAATCGATTTGCTCGAGCAACATCGAACGAAACTGTTCAACAACTTCGATATTGGGAAGGATGGTCACCCCACCTACTACAATGGAGGATTGGTGCGGTTGTTTACCGGCAAAGAGGGCTGACATTTTCTTAGCCTTCGCTTGCATATCGAGAGCCTTTAAATAGTGTGAGACTGCAAGAGTGACTAGCTCAGGATCATTGACACAGAATTCATCGGGTTCATAACGCGGAGTCAAAGGAGCCGTATCTCCGGCAGCTATTAATTTTCCGATTTTATCCTTAACTCGAAGTAGACCTGCATCTTTACCTTGGTATTTGGCAACAGCAGTAATATCTATATAGTCCAAAGCACTTAAGTGATAGAAATGCAGAGGATGGTCATGGAGCCACATAGCACCCATCATCAAATTGCGGATGAGTCGTCCTCCCGCCGGGACTTTTGCCCCAAAGGCTTGATCTAAAGCCAAGGACGATGCCCAGCCATGGGACCCTGCACACACCCCACAAGTCCTCTCCGTAACATAGGTAGCATCCCGAGGATCGCGACCTCTTAGTAAGGGTTCAAACCCACGATACATGGTACCAATCGATTTAGCGTCAGTAATAACACCATTGGTAACTTCTACTTCTACTTTCAAGTGCCCCTCAATCCGGGTCACGGGATCAATAATTACTTTACCCATGGTTTAGTCCTCCTTCTTATGCTCAGAATCATTATTCTTGAGTCTTCCACTGGCCACTGTGGCAACCAGATGCGCGCCTAGTCCAAGAACTGTAGCGCCGCCGACAACTTTTCCTACAGTATCAGCATTGATCTGACCCAAACCAGGCAAGGAGAAGTTCTCTTGCTTAGAATAAAGGGGACTGAATTGACCATAGAAGTCTGATTCAGAGCATCCTGAGCAAGGGGATCCGGCATTGATACAAAAGTTTGCATTGTCATTCCACCAAACTTGAGCACAGTCGGTATAGGTCTTCGGTCCTTTACAGCCTTTAAGAAGTAGACAATAGTCTTTTTGGGCATAATCATTCCAATCCGCTAAGAAATTGCCGGCTTCAAATTGGCCACGACGTGGACAGTTATCATGAAGGAGTTTTCCATAATAGATGAGAGGGCGAGCTTGTTCATCCAGCTCAGGCACAGCGTTGAAAGTGAGGTAATAGACAATAGTACCAATAAGGGTATTCGGTTTTACTGGGCAGCAAGGTAGATTGATGATAGGGGTGGAAATATTGTTTTTTTGCAATAGCTCTCTTACCCCAATAGGGTTAATTTCACATGCTCCAGGGATACCTGCGCCATCTGTAGCACAGCTACCAATGGCAATGATTGCTTGGGCTTTTTTAGCGGCTTCCAGGACAGTCTCACGGAAAGGCTTACCTCCTACCATACAGTAGGCATCGGTCTCTGCCGATCCAGGGACAGAACCTTCGACTACGAGGACGAAATTTTCCTTTAAGGTATCTTGATAAGCCTGTTCAGCCACATGCCCGGAGGCGGCCATAATGGTCTCATGATATCGAATGGATAGAGTGTCTAGAATTATGGATTCAATACTGGGATTGAGGGTCGCCAGTAAGGATTCACTACAGCCAGTACATTCCATACCATGCAACCAAATAACTGGGGGTTTCTGCAATGCTGCCTCTACCGCTTTCGCAGCCTGTGGAGTCAATACTTCAGGAAGTCCAAGGGCAGCGGTCGTAGCAGCCATCAGCTTCATGAAGTCGCGTCGATTGATTCCGCGAGCTTGGAGAAAATCAAAATTTCCCATCAATAATACCTCCCTAGTGCCTTAAAGATGCTTTAATCTTATAAGGTTTCTAATCTATAAAAATGTATATTCGGTATCCTTCTAAAAAGTCCTTTAAAATTTCACAATATTTTATATTTTTCTATTATGTTAAAATATTCACTTTAATTTGCATGTTAATTCACGAACTTATTCAGAACTTATAGAAATTTAACATTAAATTGAGTCAGAAAAAAAGAGGCTATCTCATTTTTAGAAATAGTCCTCACTTTAAATGCTCGCATCGTTCTCTTCGTAATCGCGCTCGTTCTTTGCGACGCTGTGTATGTTGTATATGTTGAATCCCAGCGAACAGAATACTGCCGCTTATAATAAACCCCAACCCTAACCATAAGGCAAAGGGTTTCTTCTCTTCGGAAAGTTGGTTCAGCACGGTTCGATCAGCAGTCAGCGGAACAACAGTGATGCGCTCATCTCCTTCCCATACCTCTAATTGCGTAATCGTTTGACCTGCCGTGACCCCAGATAATCCACCCGATATGGGTAATATATTCGTACGTAGGTCTGGCGGGGTTCCATTCTTTTTCTTAGTAATCCAAAGTGCTTGGTCTGTTAAGAGATGGATTGCTTGACCTTGGACATCGATTTGTCCTAGGGAGCCTCCGAGCTCACTGTAGGGGGTATTTTCAAATTGTTCAAAACCATAGTCCAGTAAGGCTTGCATATCAGTATAAATCTCGCGACCCGGAGATTTAAGAATGACAGCAATTAATTCACGTCCATTTCGTGATGAAGATGTCACTAAGCAGTTTTTGGCAACTGCGGTATAGCCAGTTTTCATTCCGGTTATGGAATCATCTTTCCAGAGGAGTTTATTTTCATTGAACATTTCAATCGGGACATTCTCTGTTTCGCGTGGAATGACATGCGACTTAGTTTTGATATAATCGCGAAAGGTTGGATTAGCATAAGCAGCTTGGGCGATTCTGGCGAGATCGTGTGCGGTGGTTAAATGGCCTTCTTCCGTTAGCCCACTAGGATTCTTAAAGTTGGTATTTTTCAGGTTAAGCTCCGCCGCCTTTTGATTCATCAAGCCAACAAACGTGGGTAGATCCCCACCGATGTGCTCGGCAATAGCTACGGCAGCATCATTTGCTGAGTTGAGTAAGAGTGCATAGAGCATATCATCAAGGGTTAGCTTCTCACCGGGTTCAAGATAGATACGTGTTCCATAAACAATTGAATAATCGAGCATGGTTTCACTAGCTGTCACAGTATCTTCAAGGTCGCCCAGTTCTATAGCCAAGAGTCCAGTCATTATTTTGGTTGTACTCGCCGGAGCTAAGAGCTTCTCCCCATTTTTGCTATAAAGCGTTTGCCCCGATTGAACATCGATTAAATAAGCAGCCTCTCCTTTAATTTCCGGAGGAGAAGTATTAGAATCGGCCAACAGAATCGGAACGTTTAAAAAAAAGAAAAATAGTAATGTAATGATAGCTAGGACGCGTTTCAATGGTGTTCCTCCTATTAGCGTTGATAAAATAAAGCGATGGTTCCGGGACCCGTATGGCTACCAACGACACACCCGATATCGCTAATAATGATATCTTTGACGGACACAGTTTGTTTTATCTCCTCGGCTAAGGATTGAGCTTCTTCAGGACATGCTGAGTGAGAAATCCCAATCACCTGGCTTTCCGGGTTGCGAATCTCTGCCTGTAAAAAATCGAATAATTTCCTTAGGGCAGCTTTACGGGAGCGTACTTTGGCTATAGGCTCGAGACGGCCATCTGGGGTCATATGTAAGATAGGTTTTACATCAAGCAACCCACCTAAAAAACCCGCGGTTTTGCTGACTCGTCCTCCCTTTACTAAATATTCCAAGGTATCTAGGGTGATCACATATCTCATCTGCTGACGAACCAACAAAATCTGTGACTCAGCTTCCTGCCAAGAGGTTGCCTTTTTAAGGATTTCGTTGGCTTTTAAAGCGATTAGTCCATAACCTAGAGAAGCACCTAAGCTATCGATGACATGGATTTTATCCGGTTGAGAGCACATGTCTCGGACGATCTGAGCGGTGTTGTAGGTTGAACTTAATCCCGAGGACAAATGAATCGCAACAACTTCATTCCCTTGGTCTAGGATTGCTTCATAGGCATCTTTTAAGGTTCCCGGATTAGGCTGAGAAGTCTTAGGGAGTTCTTTGAAGGAGGAGAATCGAGGATAGAACTCATCCGGAAAAATATCTATTCCTTCATTATATGTTTTACCATCTATACTAACAGCCATAGGAATGACCACGATGCCTTCTTGGCGGCATAGTTCTAAAGGAAGATCAGATGAACTATCGACAAGGACAACAAAACTCATATCATTACGCTCCTTTATTCTTGGTAGGTTAATATTCGTGAAAATCGCATACTTTTCCTGCCGAATTATTCAAAGCGTAAAACAAAAAAGCCCATATTTATGGGCTTATACTAGTTTGTGTTAATATGTCTTTAAATACTCATATTAGGAGTTCAATTCTTGAACCATTAAATGATTATCCAAACTGTTGATACAATGGATAGCTATGAAGCTTGAGAGTTCATGTTTCATGACCAAACGATAATTGACCTCTTCGGACTCAATCCATGTGACTAGAAACATGAGGATTCCTCCTTAATAACTAAAATGTATTGTGTATACATGATACCATAATTCTTTGTGCATTACAATACTTTCGTTTTGGACGGATATCTATTTATGCTTCTGGAAACTCATATGTTAATACATTTGTATACTTCAGCATAAACTTTCGCTCTTTCGAATTAGGAATTAAAAAGGGATCTCTTTGTTTTCGTTGACAATCCTTTCTAATTCCTTCCATAGGGGGTATTTCCGTGCATCGGTGCTTTTCCCTGTTCGATCCACATACACATGAGTCGTTTTTCCCTCGGCTAACAAAGTATTCTCTCTAAAGACTTTGTAGGCAAAGGTGAGTTTACGTGAAGAAAAGCTTTCAATACACGTTTCAACAACTAGTTGATCATCATAGTGCGCTGGGCGACGATAACGACATGCAGCGTCAACTACCGCAACGGCAAGGCCTTGTTCTTCAAATGTGGTATAGGCTAATCCTGCATTGCGCAGCAGTTCAGTCCGGCCCACTTCAAACCAAATCAAATAATTAGAATGGTAGACGATGCCCATTTGGTCCGTTTCCGCATATCGGACACGCACGGGAGTCTGATGTGTTAAAAACATAAAATTCCCTCCTCTATATTTCCTCTATAACTTATAGTCATGCTATAGTTTACCCTGTCTTTCTCTTCCGAAGACGTGTATAGTGAAACCCGGCTTCGCCGAGCTATCGACCGATTATTTATTATACACTCAAATAGTAAAATGAAAGGCGCCCTAAGGCGCCTAAATAATTAGGGTAAATAGCTTAAAGGGTTTGTCGTATCACCATTAGTAATAACTTCAAAATGAAGATGTGCTCCGGTTGAACGACCGGTAGAGCCTACGAGGCCAATGGTTTCACCATTACTTACTTTCTGCCCTTTAGAAACATATAACTCAGAGGCATGAGCATAACGAGTAGCAACGCCATTACCATGATCGATGAGAATCATATTGCCATAGCCTCCGCTCCATCCGGCTGCCGAAACAGTGCCACTTATTGCGGCGACGAAAGGATCTCCTGTGTTGCCATCTATGTCTAAGCCGGTATGGAAACTACCCCAACGATAGCCGTAATATGAGTTAAGTCCTCCCTGCAGAGGCCAACTCAATCCGGATACTTTTCCCGATCCTCGAGAAAGAGCTACTTTGGAAGATGAAACATAGGTTGGACCTTTGGCAATAATTTGCGTCTTCGGTTCTTGAGTTATTTTTTCTTCTAATATTTCTTTTTCGATGTTTTTACCATTTTCCTGTATATAGGAGAAGGTGACGATCTTACTACCATCACTTCCCTCTTGGCGTACCAACGAGCTCCCGCTAGGCAAGCTGTAATCCGTTTTGGAAATCACATCAAAGGGAATTGTTTCTTCACCTGTATATATCCCTTTGCTTATCACCGTTAGGTAAGGTGTCACTTTGACTAAATTGATTTTATCGCCAACTTTGATGGTGGTGTCTTCATCCGTTCCTGGGTTGCCGTCTAATACTTCCTTGGTCAGCATGTTGTTTTTGCGGGCGATGAGCCACCAAGAATCATTGGCTTGGGCGATATATTCTTTTCTAGTCTCATGTCCTTTAGTTAATAACTCTAAGACATTCTCCGGTGAGCTAAATTCCTCTGGCTGCACCTCTATGGGTTGAGAGGCTATAGATTCTCTAAATTCTACGGAAGAAATCTGATTGTTTGCGCTGGGTTTGGTATAGATTTCTTGATAGGACTGAAGAATAGTATTGAACTCTTCTTCGCTAGACAGGACAGCAATAGGGTTATCTTCGATGGAAAATTGATAGCCTTTAAAATATGTATGTATTAAGTTGTCAAGCTTACCTTCTGTTACATAGCTCTCTTGAAGAGTTCCTTTACTGATTCGTAAATCCCGGAACTCTATTTTGTCATGAGTCTTTGCAACAGATCCTAAAGATTCCCCTCGTGAAGCAAGGATATGTTCAATGAGTTGTTCACCTTCGTCGGAGGTAGCTACATAACCTATGTCTTGGCCGTTTAAGATTAACACGGATGCCGTTGTCGTACTTCCGTAATACAGGCTCCCGGCTAATACTGCACTCAGTCCAATTACCCCTAGGACGATTTTGGGAGATCTAAGGGATACCTTTGAGTCGGAAAACATACCAAATAGCTTGGTAATATTTCCTTTAATACTTTGGAGAATACTAATAAGCCTCCTTTCTTATTGGACAAGCTACAAATAATATTATATCACGGAAAATCTATGCAACCCTGCAACACCCCAAAAAGAATAGACGCCATAATTGACGTCTTTCGCTTGGGGCTAAGTTTCGTTACAGCCCCCCATTTTAATCAATTTCTATAGTATATTTTACTACTTGACAGCGTTTGTATTTCCCTTTGTTCAACCCTTTACTCCGTTAGAAGCGGCCTGATATTGTTTCGGATAATTAGTCTTATAACAGGTTAATTAATTCAATTAAATGTAGACGAAAGCCAATGTCAAACCTACAGCGGCAATTAAAATAAATAACCCCCAATAAAGTTTATTGAATCGGTTCTTTGTGAGTTGGATCATCACCCAAAAGAGTGCGAAACCTCCAATGCTCTTGATTAACAATGGAAGGCTAAAATCAACAAGTGTCCAAACATAGCATCCTGTTAATACTGCGAAGCCAAAGACAACATACATGATTTTACGGAGTTTTGTTTTTAGGTTTTGGTCATCACTAAAAGTAGCGATAAAAAATAAGACCAGGAGCACACATGCAGCCAGAAAATGCCAGGGAGTATGATTCATTATTTCTATAGGACCTAAAGCTATCAAAGAAAATCCCTCCTAGAATATAATTATGATTTATTATAAGGTGATTTATGTTTCTAATACTGTTAAGTATTTAACAATTAATAAAAAAATTTGAAAAGTTGAATTTCCATACCTAAAAATCAGAGAAGTAGCTGCTTGACCCTATTATTTAAATATGTGCGTACTAAGACAAGGGTCATCTTTTAATATGTAATATCTGTTAGTGCGGTCGACTATTTTGGCTTCTTTTAACTCATTAAGGGCCTGAATGACCATTACCCGTGAAGAACCAATCATATCAGCTAATTCCTGCTGCGTAATTATTAAATCGATCATTGTCGCGTTTGGCAGCTTTTTCCCATATTGGTTGGCAAGGTTATAAAATAGACCTAATAATCTTTCTTTTACAGTTCGTCTAGTTTCCTTATCTGAATTCATATTGGCATAACGCTTTTGCCCAAGGTAATCAATTATCCTTAAGGCAAAAGAAGGATCTTTCTTAATTAACATTTCAAATTGCATTTTACTAAAGCAACAGATGCAAGCCTCTTCCATGGCTAACGCGCTAGAACATTCCTTTTGTTCTTGATATAGCGACAACTCACCTAGTACCTCACCGGGACCACAGATATCCAGAATTGTTTCATGTCCATCTTCAGCACTTTGCACAAGTTTAAGTTTTCCTGATTTCACAAGAAATATAGTACTTGTAATATCCCCTTGATAAAAAAGATAGTGTCCTTTGGACAGCCGTTTTTTATTTGTACATTGACACAAGTTTGTAATCTGTTCTTTTTCCAGACCCCGAAACAGATCCAATTCTTCTAGGCAGATGAGGCAACGTTTCATGCAATTCCCCCTATGTTTATAAAGAAAACCTAAATTCCACGTGTGTTTTTTATTAGCTTCAAAAATCACTATTTCACGAAGAATTTAGACTGCTTCTCACACATTGTAACATTATTTACAACCACCTTTCAATCATTTTTGATAAATCATTGATTTCATCTTTGCTGCAATGATACTTAATAAACTCTGCAAGTTATCCACAGAGCAACACTCAATTTTATTGATGATATTCTTATTATACCAGACATTTTTCATACACTCCCTTGTACGGATAGTTTTCCGACAACTTCATGATTACATATCTTGCGGTTTTGATTATTTTTGCTGCAAGAAATACATACTTCAAACGAAAGGTCTTTATTTGCTGTCTGTATTCTGAAGAGTCCAAGGAATCAAACTTGAACAACAAAAATAGGTTATATGAAAGCATCATCATTTGAAACACGGCTTCATTCGCCCAAAATGACTTTAGCAAGAGATGACCCACCGCCATGTCGTATTTGGCTTCTTTGATATAGTTTTCAGCATTACCACGCTTTTCATAGTATATAACTACTTTTTCAGAAAGCAAGGTAGTATTTGTTACAAAGAAAAAGTAGTCGTATTCGGAACCTTCTAAAAGTGATAATTGTGCTCTTTCTTTTTCTGGTTTCAGTACGCGAGATACGACAAATCTTCTGTCTTTTTCCCATTTAACTAATTTTGTATACAGTTCTGTAGTTTCTCTACCTTCTTCTCCTTTAACGAATACAATTGATGAATTCGTTGCTTGTGAGGTGAGTGTAGAATAACTTTTGGCTTTAATTAAATATTTGCATCCAAGAGATTCTATCGTTTCGATAATTTTTTCATCAAAGTAGCCACTATCCATTCGAAATAAAATTTCTAAATCGTCTGATTTGATGTTAGCAACAATTTCTTTGATCATTTCCGCAGCACCGTTTGCAGTGTAAGTATTGCCACTTCTTACAAATCCGGTAACATATGCTTTTAATTCGTCGCAAAATGCAAATTGGATATTGTAGCATCGGTTTCCCAGTTTCTTAGGATTATATCCTTTTGACGCACCTTCTTGATGACCTTCTACGTTAATTACACTACTATCAATATCAATCGTAATGGATGTCAATTTACTTTTAGTGAGCAGTTTTTTAAAGACTTTAAAATTAATGTCTCTAAACATTTGGGTTGTCTTGAAGTTGAAGTTTCCTAGAAACCGTGACACTGTTTCAGGTTCTTTTACGGAAATATCAAACTCGTTGACGAGGGGATCATTTTGAAGTAGCTTTAGACGTTCTAACTTATCAATGCCAATGAAGTGACCGCAGAGCATGGTCTTTATATGATTCATCTTGATTTTATTTGTTGAGTCATTATCAAATACGAGGTCATTTTCAATAAAATCAAAAATCCCATTGCTTTTTGCATTCTCAAGGAGCAGAAAAAGACCTGCATTTGATGTTAGATTCTTAGCTTTGAAATCAATTTTATTAATCATAATTAGAACCCCTTTTTACTACTTTTCTTACTATTATTTTACCATATATCGAGTCATAAAAGCTGATAATTTAACATATTTTTGAGCACTTTTCTTTCACCCAATGGGTGAAAGCTGAATTTCGAAGGAACGCATATTTATCAAGGCTTTGATTATGCTTTTTGAAGTACTGACGTAGAATCTAGGTATCATATAAGCACTGCGAAAAAAGCAATTTTATACTAGCCTATGGGCAGTTTGATCTATTGAAAAGGAGTTAAGCGGATGGAAATTAATACCCTTATCGAGCGAATCAATGAACTATCACGGAAACAAAGATCATCGATTGGATTAGAAGACTGGGAAAAATCTGAACAGGAAGCCCTGCGCCAAGAATATCTAAGTTTTATTCGTGGGCAGGTAATAGATACACTCAGCCAAGTCAAGGGTGATAAAGTTTAGCTCACCGATTCACATCACAGGAGCTAACTAATAATAGGAACAACCACAGACAAAGCCTGTCCCTAAATCCGTCAGCGCTGACGGATTTAGGGACAGGCTTTAATTTTTTTTAAGGGAACCGATGTATTTAAAATTCTAAGGAATACATACTAACTTTAGATGACATATTTGAGGAGGGATTGTCTTGCCTGAACGCATCATGAAATATGGTGGAGTAAAATTTCGTAACCTTGTGCCTCCCGTAAAAATTAACCGCTTTGTCAATAAGCTTGCTCAAAATAAAAGGGATTCACTCTTCGAAATCGCTACAGAATTAAGTGACGCAGGAATGATTGAAATATTCAATGATAGGACCCAAAGCACTATCGATAAGGATACCCTGGATCTTCAGAAACCAAACAATGAAGAAGTCAACCTAGGAAATCGTAAACTATAGCTACAAACTAAAACTACTCCCCTTCTACTGGCCTATTTTCTAGCCGATTAGCAAGGGGAGTAGTTTTACTGTATAGACTTCCATGCCGTTTTACTCACACCTGATGAATGAAAAGTAAGGGAAACCAGAGAATTATAAAATGCTGACAATACCGTCGTAGACGACCCCAGCTAATGCATCCACAGTCAATATTTGACCGTCCTTAATTTTCCGTATTACATCTTTGGCGCCAACGATGGTTGGAATCCCATAGTGTAAAGCAGCGAGTGCGCCATGGGAAGTGAGTCCCCCTTCTTCCACAACGAGGGCTCCTGCCTTGGCGATTAAACTAATCAATTCTTTATCGGTATAGGGAGCGACAAGAATATCTCCCTGTTTGAAGGAATCAAGGTCGGTATCAGAAGTTCGTGCTGCCCCAGAATAAGATTTGCGCCCAATTCCAGTTCCCTTGGCAATCACATCGCCAATCACTTGAACTTTAATTATATTGGTAGTACCCACTTTTCCAACGGGAACCCCTGCTGTAATGACGACCACGTCCCCTGTTTTAATAAGGTGATGAGAAATCCCTTGATTTACAGAAACAGATAAAAGTTGATCAGTATCGGAACTTTCCGGTATGAGCAAAGGATTAATTCCCCATGACAAGGAGAGCTGACGGGCTACCTGTTCAAATGGAGTAGCTGCAATGATCAGAGATTGGGGTCGGAATTTGGAAATCATGCGGGCTGTCATGCCCGAATGGGTTGGGGTAAGAATGGCTGCTGCTTCTAGGTCTCTAGCAATGGTATAGCTGGCGTGACTGATTGCTTCAGCGATGTTGATATGTGGATCATAAAAGGTACGTCCATCAAGAAAGTGCTTTTCAGTCTGGAGAGCAATCTTGTTCATCATCTCAACGGCTTCGATAGGATACTGACCAGCAGCAGTTTCCCCAGACAGCATAATAGCATCTGTACCATCCAAGATTGCATTGGCTACATCACTGGCTTCTGCCCGAGTAGGCCGAGGATTGCGCATCATGGAATCTAACATTTGGGTGGCCACGATAACGGGTTTCCCCAAGCTATGACATTTATTAATCATATCCTTTTGATGGATGGGGACCTCTTCTACTGGAACTTCAACCCCTAGGTCTCCTCTGGCAACCATAAGTCCGTCTGAGACCTCTAAAATTTCGTCTAAATTATCAATGCCTTCACGACTTTCAATCTTAGCAATGATTTTTACATTCGACCCTTCTTCTTCTACCAACCGTCGTACGGCTAAGATGTCAGCCGCTTTGCGGGAAAAAGAGGCAGCGATGAAATCAATTCCTTCCCGCAGTCCAAAAAGGATATCTTCCCGATCCTTTTCCGTAATAGCGGGAAGTTGAATGGAGACTCCTGGGACGTTAACCCCTTTTTTCGATTTTAAAATCCCACCGTTTTGAATCCGGGTGGTGATTTTTTCTTCTGCTACAGAAATGACTTCAAGATCGATGAGACCATCATCGAGTAGTATATGAGTTCCTTGACTGACCTCTTTCCATAGTTCGGCATAGGTTATGCCTACTCTCTCACTTGAGCCAAGAGTAGAAAGATCACCATCAAGAATAAAAATCGCCTCACGGTTTAATTGAACGCCTGAATCCGGGACCATACCTGTGCGTATTTCCGGACCCTTGGTATCGAGAAGGATTCCTAAATGGATGTCAAGCCTTTGAGCCTCTTCCCGTAAAGTGCGAATCCGCTTGCCATGCTCGGCATGGGTGCCATGAGAGAAATTTAAACGAGCTACATTCATTCCAGCCTTGAGCAATTGATGGATATTTTCCTTGGATTCGCTGGCTGGTCCGATTGTACAGACTATTTTTGTTCTACGCATATATTTCCTCCGCTATAAAATTTAGGCCCTGCTATGTAAAGACCAATCATACGTTAAAGAAGCGGATCACCGCTTCTTTTTGGATTCTTTCTAAATTTTACTATTCTTTAGGGCAAAAAGATAGAGTTTTATAATCCTTTACTTGCTATGTGCTCGGTAAGATCAATGATTCGGTTGGAATAGCCCCACTCATTGTCATACCAGGCGAGGACTTTAACCATACGGTCTCCCAGCATAATCGTTGACAAACCATCAATAATGCAACTATGGGGATTTCCGTTATAGTCATGGGAAACTAACGGTAATTCCGAATACCCTAAATAGCCTTCTAGCTTTCCGGCAGCTGCTGATTTAAGCTTTTGGTTCACTTCTTCTTTAGTCGTTGCTTTTGAGAGGTTCGCAACAAAATCTATCAAGGATACATTAGGGGTGGGTACTCTCACGGCCAACCCGTTAAGCTTGCCCTTTAATTCAGGAAGGACTAATTCTACCGCCTTGGCCGCTCCGGTGGTTGTGGGAATCATGGATTGATAAGCGGCCCGCGCCCTGCGCCAGTCCTTGTGCTCTAAGTCTAAAATCCGTTGATCATTGGTTACAGAGTGCGTTGTGGTCATCATTCCTTGTTCAATCCCAAACTCCTCAAGCAGAACCTTGGCTATCGGGGCCAAACAATTTGTAGTACAGGAAGCATTGGAAATGATATGGTGCTCGGCAGGATTGTAGTGATGCTCGTTCACGCCCATAACAATTGTAATATCTTCATTCTTTCCCGGTGCAGAGATAATAACTTTTTTTGCTCCGGCTTTAATATGGAGAGCGGCTTGATCACGCTTTGTGAAACGCCCGGTGGATTCGATAATCAGGTCCACACCGAGGTCTTGCCACGGAAGGTTCTCGGGATTTTTCTCAGCCATTAATATGACTTTCTGGTTCATTGCTTCAAGAGTGTTTTCAGTTACTTTTACATCGTAGGGCAAGATACCGTGGATGGAGTCGTATTTGAAGAGATGACCTAATAAGTCTGGACTCCCCAGATCATTGATTGCAACAAGTTCGATAGGACTCTTTCTCTCTAAGATAGCTCTCATGGAAAGGCGGCCAATTCGGCCAAAACCATTGATTGCAACTCGCACGCTCATCCTGGAAAACCCTCCTTAATTTTGACTCTTTACAATCTATATTTTACCTATACTTCCCCAAAAAGGCAAAAAAATTGCAAAGCACTTTGCTCTGCAGCATTCCCTCCACTCCCTTCTTTCCCAAAGCATCTCTTCTATTTTTAACAATAGTGGATGGTTATATGACTCTATCTTGAAATCTTTAGCGGAGATTTATCTATGAATATTTTTATTGGCAGCTTTCATTATGCTGTCAAGAACGGAATTAAGTTTCTTATCGATAGCTTCAAACTGCATTGCCGGGATATAATATCTCTCCAGCTTATCATGTAGCTTCTTTGCTCTTTGGGAATGAATCTGAGCCCTTTGGAGGCTATGCTCAACCCGAATCCGGCAAAGGTCGATATACTCTTCGACAACCTCTAGCCCCAACTGGTCGAGCTCACGATCAAAGTCAAGATAAACTACAGCTCCGGAGAATTCAGGGATATAAGCATAGTGTTCAGAGGAAATCGCTAAGGCTGTTTTGAGCTCTGGAATGATGAGCAAATCTATCTTATCTGGTTCGAGAGCATTGTGATATATTTCTATATCATAATTCAGCGTTTTAGCATCTTCAGCCATTCGGGTTAAGAAACTGGATTTACCTGTCCCGGCTTGCCCTGTCAGCAGATAAAGGGTCTGCATACCTTGAATGAGGCTGTCAATATATTGTGTCCTTCCTTGGGGAGTATGCGCCCAGGTAAATAAACGACGAATTTTTCCGGATCCTTGGCAGGAGGAAGCTTGATAAAGCTCACGATTAAGGCTTAAGTAAATTTGATTGATTCCCTGCCAATTTTGGTAAGGTTGGATATAGAACTCCCATTCATCCATGGCGTTTTTGGCATCCTTTAAAGCAAAGTAAGCGCTCTGAAAGCAACGGCTTATTTCTTTGTTGCAGTCAATAATATCTTTTTTGTGAGGGATAATCAGGGAATCGTCCCAATACTCTCCTAAGTTAATGATTTCGTCCACAGCCCCCGGGGTTTTCGGATCGACTATATGGGGAGAAGTCCCATCCAACAAGGCGATTCCCAATTCTGGTATAACAATCCCATCGATTGAATTATTATCTGAGGAGCAGCAATGATATTCTAAATCATAGCCCGCCTTAACCATTTCTTCCCCAATCTTTTTCATAAAAGTGGATTTCCCCACCCCGGGTCCACCTTTAATAATATAGATTCGTGTGGCATCCGTAGAGGCTAAGTAGTTGTAATAGGAATGAAAGCCAAGATAAGTAACACCACCGGGGAACATTTTTCTAATCACTGGTTTTTTCGACATATTGACTCCCCTTTCTAACGGAATGTTCCTGCAACAATAATACTATTCAAGTGCAGTCTAAAGGGTGACAGATGACATGAAGAATCGAATAATAATAAAAGAGGGTCCAGCTTACGCTGGTCCCTCTCCTTGAGTTAAGGATGCCTGTACCCTTTATAGTCGTAGATGTTCCGCTCCTTCTGCATATCATATTCTTGATAATGCGGGTCTCTCACGGTAACAGGAGATTTGGGACGTGAGACTTTTTTATGTTTTCCCATACCAAAATCCGCCCTTTCTACACTATAGTTTGAGCACCCATGATTATTCTGAGTATATTCCCTCGTCAATATGCAGTTTGCCATGAAAATCTAATTCGTATCAATGGTGATGGTGGTGATTTCTGTAGCGTAATGATGGTTCTATTTTCCGAAGGAACAATGGGGATAGGTACATTGGGGACATTCCAAGCATAATCCACCATGTCCATATTTCGCAATTTCCAATCGGGTCAGACGCTCTCCGGCAAGAATGCGCGTCGCTACAAGGTCAAAGACCGTTTTACGAGAATACATCACACAACCTGGCAATCCCATAATGGGAATACCATCTAGATAGGCCAGTAAAAGCATCGCCCCGGGAAGCACAGGGGTACCATAAGTCACCAGTTCCCCTCCCAGTCCCTTGATAGCAGTTGGAGTCAAATCGTCGGGATCGACAGACATTCCCCCCGTCACTAGGACCATTTCTGCTCCCTGAGCAATGTGTTCACGGATGCGTTCTTGAATCATTTCCACGTTATCATCGGCAAAGGTTTGCCCCAAGAGCTCGGACCCCCATTCGACAACCTTACCTTGGAGCACAGGCCCGAATTTATCTTGAATTCTTCCGTGGTAAACTTCACTTCCGGTAGTGACCACCCCAATCTTTTTGGATTGTAGGGGGCGGATTTGGAGGATGGGTTCCTTAAATTGACGTGTGATTTCTTCTGCTTCCAGAATAACCTTTTCTTCAATCATTAAAGGCACAACTCGCGTACCGGCAATTTTATCGCCTTTCTTTACCGGACGATGATTGTGTAGTGTAGCAAGAATAATATGTTCTATAGAGTTTAAAGCGTAGATGCCTTCCTCGGATGCATAAATCAAGCCATCTTGTTCGGCAATTAGATTAACCTTGCCCTCTTTTGTCTCGCTAAATCCAAGACCAGGACCTGCTACGGCTTTCGCCAGACGCTCTGCTGCTTCATCTTCGTGAATAAGACCCGGCTTCTGGTCCCACACATAGATATGTTCTTTTCCCATACTGAGAAGTACAGGGATATCCTCTTCCTTAACCACATGACCCTTTCTGAAACGAGCATCCTTGGTCTTTCCGGGAATGATTTGTGTCATATCGTGCATTAGCACAGCCCCAATTGCATCTTGTATTTTGATTTTTTGCATTGATATGTCCTCCTTTTCGTATACTGAAGGCATGTTCATTTCTAAACACACCCCGGTTTCAGTAAAACTGAAACGGCCTAACACCATAGAAAAACCCTTAGGCTATTAGGCTCGGGCTATTATATATTATAAACCAAAACTACATAATGGGAAATAAGGTTAAGGACAATATTATTATTGCAATTATTATCATTGCTCATAAGAGGGTTTATTAAAGACCATAGCGAATTTTTACTAATTGGACAATCGAAAGAGGTTATCCTATTTATTTTGAAATGAGGTGAACCACTCCCTATGACAGGTGAAATAACTGGATTCGAGATATTTCAAAGCGATCCCCTTTGGGAGAAATTGCCTGAGTCGTTCTGGGAATACTGTGCTTCCCATGGTAGGATTCGCCAATTTGCAGCGAAACAATTTCTTTTCTTCACCGGTGAAGAAAGTAATTCTGCATATTTTTTGCTCAGTGGCCGAGTGCAAATCTTGCTCATGAGCGAATTTACCGAGAAGATTTTCCGGATTCTTCAAGCCCCCGCTTTTTTTCCGGAGGTAATATTTGATAGCAAAGTCTATCCTTATGCAGCCATCACTACCGAAATATCGGAAGTATTTGTGCTGGATCGAAAGATACTTCTCCAGTATCTTAAGGAAAATCCCTCCAACCTATGGCCTTTTTATCAAAATATGGCCTTGGATCTTCGCCGCGCCTATCGTCAAATTAAGAATATTGCCCTTGGCGATGCCCGATCTCGTTTAGGGGCCAAGATATTTGCTTTGGCGCATGTCCATGGACAAAAGACGGCTGAAGGTATTTTTATTACTATCCCCCTCTCTGCCACGGATTTAGCGGGAATGTGCAGTTTAGCAAGGGAATCCGTAAGTCGTATTATAGGTGAGCTTAAGGACTTGGGAATCTTGAAAATAGAAAAGAAACTCATTACAGTAATTAGCCTTGAGCAATTACAGGAATGGATTCATGAACGCCAAAATTCCCTTTAAACATCCCTTAGAGATCAGGACGGCGGTCAAGAAAATGGGTAAGCCTTTCGTTCGGAAGGCTGTTTTCTAGATAGTCTTCAAGCAGTAGAGCTATTTTTCGATAAACCTTGTGACCTTGAAGCTTCTCTTGGGCAATTCGTGCCAGCTGAGGTTTCCTACCAAGACGTCCTCCCAGATAAAGCTTCCAGCCGGACTCTCCAGATATTATCTTGCCCGTCTTACAAGCGCGGATACAGTCTCCGCAACCAAGACATAGCTCTTCATTAAACACCAATCCCTCTTGCCAAGTTAAGGCTTTTTCTTGACAGGAACGGATACAGGCTTGACAACCGGTACAGTGGCCCTCCGTGAATTTCGGCAATAGATAGCCGATGACACCAATATCCTTAATCTGGGGTTGCGAGCAAGCATTAGGACAACCAGCTAAGCTGATTTTCGGTAGATGATGATAGTGAATTGAGGAAAACTTTGTCGCTAAGTGTGTAGAAAAATCCATATCCTTAAGTAGCTGATTGAGCTGCTCGTAGAGCAATGACCAGTCCTGAGTGGATTTAGGACAATTTTTACGGCAGTGTTCTAGCACAAAACCATCTTCAGTCATTTATACTTCCCCCATTTGCAATAAACTAAAGCATTCTTCTCCATTTTACCAATCCAAACTAATTTTGATGTGTTCTGAGTCACACTTCAGGAGTTATACTTCTGACACCATGAAAATGCCGACCTTTGCCAATAATCTTGGCTAAGGTCGGCATTTTCTTCAGGTATAGTGTTTAATACGGAGCGCGAGCGCTCCCTTGCATCATAGCTAGCTCTGCAGGGCCTTCCAATAGAGCTAGCAGCAGTTGGACAGCCCCTTCGATATCTCCTTGATCTACGGTCTCAGAGGGGCTATGGATATAACGGGTAGGGATAGATATAACGCCTGATGGAATCCCTCCCTTGCTCAAATGGATGGCTCCGGAATCGGTACCACCGTATTCGAGAACCTCCCACTGATAAGGGATATTATATTGCTCAGCAGTATCAGCCATCCAAGATTTGATTTTTGGATGAGTAATCATCGAGCGGTCGAATACTTTAATGGCAGCACCATGACCTAGTTTCACATCCATGGGGTGCGCTTTGGGGGTATCTCCAGTCCCCGTGACATCCAAGGCAATAGCTAAATCGGGTTCGAGGGCAAAAGCAGCTATTTGGGCACCGCGGGTCCCTACCTCTTCTTGGACAGTAAATACAAAATAAATTTCATGATTGCTCTTCAGGCGTTTCATCACTTCGATAGCCACAAAGCATCCTACTCGATCATCCATTGCCTTGGCGGTTATCCGCTTTTCTTGCTTAATGAAGTTTCCGGCAAAAACAGCACTTTCCCCGATAGACACATGAGTTTTGGCTTCTTCTTGAGAAGTAGCACCGATATCAATATAGAGCTTATCCAGTTTAAGATCGATGGGCTTCTCTAATTTTTCGACCCCAATGGTTCCCCATCTACCGCTTTGAAACAGAACTCGACGATGGGGCAATTCACGTATGGAGATACCACCTATTGGTGCGAAGCGCAAATAGCCCTTCTCATCGATATGCGTAATCATGACCCCGATTTCGTCCACATGGGCAGCAATCATAATTTTCTTGCCAGTCCCACGACGGATGGCGATCAGATTACCTAGGGTATCTGTCTTCATCTCATCACAGTAAGGGCGAACCTCATCAGCAATAGCTGAAGTCACTTTTTCTTCAACACCAGAGGGTCCAAAGGTTTGGGTTAACCGTTCCAATAATGAATAATCCAGAGGATTCTGATTATAGGGCATAAGAATGTCCTCCTTAAAACTTAAATTCATTGGGAATAGACTTGAGGATTATATCTACTAATTTCAGAGCATTTTGCAAATCTGCTTCAGCCATAACCGATGCGGTAGAGTGAATATAACGACAAGGAACACTGATGGCGATTGTGGGAATTCCCTCGCGGCTTAGATGAATAGAGCCGGCATCATTGCCACCGTTATGCCCTTTTCGAAATTGATAAGGAATGCCATTTTTATCCGCGAGTTCTGTCACTTGTTGAAGAAGCTTAGGTTGATACAAGGTGGCACTATCCATAATGGAAAGAGCCGGCCCCTTTCCCGGTTCCGTAACCCAGGCACCCTCTTCTACTTCCATCATATGAGCAGAAATGGTACCTTCGAGAATGATGGCCAAATCCGGTTGCACATGGAAGGCCGCAATGGCAGATCCTCTTAACTCCACTTCCTCTTGAACTGTGAAGGCACCAATGAGGTTAAGGGGATAATCTTTCTTTAAGAGCTCAGCGAGAAGAGTACAGCCGACTCGATCGTCAAAAGCTTTGCCTTTCCAATACCCTTCACCTAAGGACTCGGTTTCTGTATAGAAGTAGGCATAATCTCCTATTTTGACATGTTTTTCAGCTTCTTCCTTGGCTGTAGCACCGATATCGATATAGAGCTGTTCAATTTTCAAGGCCTGCTCACGTTCCTTGGGTTTCTGAAGGTGAATAGCCTTCGCCCCAATAACCCCCAGCAAAGAATTGATTTGCACGGGCTTGGAGACGAGGATTCTTGAGTCAATACCGCCAACTGGCTTAAACTTAAGAAATCCTTCGGAGGTAATCGCTGTAATCATAAGCGCTACCTCATCCATATGAGCGGCTATCATTACTTTTGGACCGGTTGATAGCGAGTTCTTTTGGACAATGAGGTTGCCAATCTTATCGGTCTGTATGGAACTTACAAAGGGTCTCAGTTCTTCCGTGAGAGTAGTGCGGATTTCCTGTTCAGCTCCTGAGGTTCCGTTGAGCTGGGTTAAGGCCTTTAATAGCATATTTTTCCCTCCAAGTCCTCAGGAAGTCCGGCGATAAAATAGGCCAATAGCTTTCCGGCATGGATGACATCCCTCATATCTATGGTTTCGACAGTGGTATGCATATAGCGTAAGGGAATCGAGACCAAACCTGTGGGGACGCCTGCTTGAGCCACTTGAATAGCCCAGGCATCTGTGCCACTACGCCCCGGTACGGGATGAATCTGATAAGGTACACGCCATTCTTGGGCGCTCTTTAGCAGCTCATCATATACTAAGGGATGGAAGTTAGGTCCAATGGCGACTGCTGGACCTTTCCCTAATTCAATATCCACCTGCCCTTTCGTATCGGGTGTTAAAGCATGTGTTACGTCAATAGCAATGCCTAAATCCGGATTCAAGGTATAGGAACTGGTTATAGCCCCCCGATAGCCGAGTTCTTCCTGGGTTGTGGTCACAGCAATCACGTCATGTGCATGCTGGAGCTTTTGCAGTTCTTCTAAGCATATTTTCATCACAACCACACCGGCCCGATCATCAAAGGACTTGCCTGCCATAAGCTGGTTCAGCATTTCTATACATTGACGTCGTAGGGTAATAACATCTCCGACTTGAATGACTTCTCGGATTTTCTCATAGAGAAGTCCCACATCAATGCTCATCTCATCGATCTTTACAGCCTTATCTCCATTGTCGGATATAAGATGAGGCGGTATGGAGCCAATAACTCCTAAGACGGGTTTTCTGCCATGAATGATGACCTCCTGGGAAAGAAGGGTCCGCTGATCTACCCCTCCTACGGTTGTAAAACGAATAAAACCACTCTGTTCAATGCCCTTAACCATAAGGCCAATCTCATCCATATGGGCTGCAAGCATGATTTTATATCGACCAACGGCCCCTTTTTTATGAGCATAGATGTTTCCAAGCGCATCTGTATAGACATCGTCAGCCAGGGGTTGGAATTCAGCATGCACCAGAGGAGTCAGGCTCTCTTCGTATCCTGATACACCTGAGTTTTCGGAAAGTCTTTTTAAGAAATCCTTCGCGCTGGATTGTTGCGCGTTATTCAATGTATTCAGCCTCCTCCCTGAGTCAAATAACCAGTCTTAAGCCCGTGCCAGATTCAAAATTGCTTGAGCATATACTTTACAAGCCAAGACTAGGCTATCGATTGCTATGTATTCGTCGGCACAGTGAATGACTTCAGGCTCACCAGGAAGAAGAGGTCCGAAAGCAACACCTTGGGGTAATACTTTTGCATAGGTCCCGCCCCCAATGGCAAAGGCATAAGCTTCGAGGCCTGTCACATCGGCATAGGCTTTCAACAAAGCTTCAACTAGAGGACTATCTTTAGGCACATGGTGTGCCTTTTGATGACTGAGGACTTTAATGTTGAGACCCATTTCCTCAGCTTGTTCCTGCAGAGGTGTTAAAATCTGTTCCTGAGTAAAAGTTACCGGATAGCGTATATCTAAAACAAAACGAAGGTTATTTTCAGATAGTTCTATAATACCTAGATTCAGGGATAATTTCCCTGAAGGCTCATCAACAAAGGCGATGTTAAAGCCTTCGCCATAAAATCCTCCGCCGACTCTTGTATTGAGCCATTGAATTAAGTTGTTTTCCTCCTCGTTTAGCGCCAATGATTGAAGGAATTGCAGGGCATGCAGGACAGCGTTTTTCCCGTTCTGAGGTAGGCTCCCGTGAGCTCCCACCCCTTTAAAAATGAGGACTAGATTTTCACCTGTAGCCGCACCATCATTTTCAATGCGACCTGATACCCCTTCAGGGAAGGAATAGTGGGTTAATTTTTGCGAAACCACGTCCTGAGTAAGTCCGTTGAGAACGACCCGACAGGAATCAGGAACCACATTGGCACGATCCCCTCCTTGAATTTGTTTAAGGTGAGGAAAGTTAATTCGCTTAGTAAACTCGAGATGAAGAATACCCTTTTCAGCATGGATTAGAGGAAATTCCGCATCAGGGGCAAATCCTAGCACGGGGATTTCTTCTTTTTGTTTGTAATAATCCATATCCGCCCAGCCAGATTCCTCATCGGTACCAAGAATCAGACGCACTTTCTTTTGAAGAGGTATTCCCGCATCTTTAATAGCTTTCATAGCAAAAAGGGCAGCTAAGGTGGGCCCTTTGTCGTCCACCGCCCCTCGACCATATATCTTTCCATCAGCTATCTCACCACTATAAGGTGGGAAAGACCAGCCCTCTCCTTCTGGGACCACATCTAAATGTCCTAAGATCCCGAAAAGTTCTCCGGTGCCCATCTCAATCTGTCCGGCATAACCATCAATATTCTTTACGGTAAAGCCCAGGCTCTTGCCTAGGTTTAAAGTCCATTCTAAACATTCTCCTATACCAGGTCCAAAAGGGGCTCCGGGCAAAGCAGCATCCATATCTCTGACGCTCTTGATTTGGATACAACTTTGGACAGCTTTAATCATCTCATCTTTAAGTCCATCAATTTTTTGGTTAAGGTTCTCAATATCCATTGTATTTCCTCCCTATTCAGTTCAATTTTCTGTTCGTTTTATAGGATACCCTTTTTGCTAAGAAATCTGTAAATCTATTATGGCGTCGGCGGAGGTTCTTCAGATTGTTTTATTATTTCCTCAAGTGGAGCAAATTGTACATCAATCATTGTACCGGTATTGACAACCGTCCCAGACTGAATGCTTTGAGATTTAACAAGTCCGGTTCCGGAAAAATTCAAGTGAAGTTCCGCCTGAGCAAGTTTTTCTCCGGCTTGCCGCATTGTTAAGCCTGTAAGATCAGGAACAACTGTTTCACCCTTCAAGGGTGTCCGCTCAGGGACCACAGCTCCAGGGGATGGACGCTCAAAGCTTGTGTCAGGAAGCTCGCTCACTTCACTCGGCGTCTCATTGGCTACGGGAATTCCATAATATTGAAGTGTGCCTTCAATAATAGTTTTAGCCACGGGCCCGGCCAAAGTCCCACCTTGATGGCTTTCACCTTGCGGGGTATCTATAAGAATTAACAGAGCAATCTTTGGATCATTTGCTGGAGCATATGCCGCGAAAGAAGCAACGAAATCCGTTGAGGAATAACCACCGGTCTCGGGGTCCACCTTTTGAGCTGTTCCTGTCTTCCCTGCTACTCGGACTCCTGGTATGTGAGCGGCAGCACCCGTTCCTTTGTCAACAACTGACTCTAAAATGGCGGTCATCTGTTCAGCTGTTGATTTAGAGACCACTTGCCGGACTGGCGTTGGCTCAATGGTCTTCGTGGTTCCATCAGGATAGGTAATTTTCTCAAGGATATAGGGTTTATAGAGGGTTCCACCATTAGCAATGCTGGAAATCGCCGTGAGCAATTGAACTGGTGTTACTAGATTAGCTTGACCAAAGGACATGGTTGCCATATCAATATCTCGCGCCTTATCTTCAGGTATAAGTAATCCGGTTTCCTCACCTGTAAGATCGATACCCGACCGTCCCCCGAAGCCAAAAGCTCTAAGATATGTATAAAAGGCTTCTTTGCCCAAGTCCATTCCCACATGCGCCAGAACCACATTCGAAGAAATCATCATCCCTTCTTCAAAAGTGATTTTCCCATGGGGCCTAAAATCGGAATCCCAATTCGTTATGTAGCGCGGTCCGATCCGTAGATAGCCCGGATCTTCAAAAACATCCTTAGTCTTTAAAGTGCCTTCCTCCATGGCCGCGGCACCTGTAATGATTTTAAACGTGGAGCCTGGCTCATAGGACATGCTGATATTCAGATTTCGTCGTTCTTCAGGAGTTGTGGACGTATATTCATTGGGGTTAAAGGTAGGTCGAGAGCCCATGCCGAGTATCTTACCTGTCATGGGATCCATAGCCAAAATAGCAATCCGCTTCCCCTGGGTGGTCTCCACGAGCTGGTCTAATTGTTGTTCAATAAGATATTGAATCGTTGAATCCAAGGTAAGATGAATAGTAGATCCCTTTAACGGCGGTTCATTGAGCTGAGAATCCTTAAGCATAAATTGTTGTGAAGAATAACCAGGAGTACCGTAGAGTTCCTCATCATAATAGGATTCAATACCTTCCGCACCATGGCCAGCCAAATTTACAATGCCAAGAACAGCAGAAGCTAAACTATCCATAGGATAGACGCGCCTTTGTTGATCACTATAACCGATGCCTGGAAGCTTGAGGGCTTTAATTTCCTCTGCTTTTTCTAAATCAACTTGATTCGCGATATTGACCCAAGACAAATCTTTGTTTAGTTTTTCCAGTAGTTTATCGCGATCTAAGTCCAAGAGTTCACTGATTTTATCCGCCATTGTTTCTTTGGTCCAAGGGGTTTGGTTCTTTGTTATTAACTCATTAATCGCACGTGGATCCGCATAAATCTCTTTGACCGGTATGCTTTGAGCTAAAACGCTACCTTGGGCATCGAGAATTTTACCCCTTTCAGGAAGCAAGCTTGCGCTATTGGTTCTCATCTCAATCCCTTTTGCTTTTAGTTCAGAAGCATCAATCACCTGAAGCATAAATAATCGTCCAATGACTGCCACCACCATACAGATGAGCAGACCATAGAGCACTTTTTCTCGAACAAAATAGCCTCGTTTCACATGTTTTCCTCGCAGTCTAAAGAAATAGTATGGAATAAGAGTATTATACCATTCTTTTTTTCTAGTGAGACTACTAATCTGAAAAAGCCCATGTTTTCTTAACTATCGATGGGCTTTTGGACCACCTCGCTAAGAAACCATGAGCTTTGATATTATTTTGTCCTAGATTGGAAATTGAATGCGAGCAAATTAATGTTATTTCATGGAAACAAAGGCTGCGAGAAGCATGCCGCTGAGGAGTCCACCTATATGGGCGTAAACATCAATTCCCGGTTGAAAAAACCCTATGCTTAGGTTAATCAAAACGATAATCACCAAGTTTTTCCCAAAACCGGATTTCCAAAGGAAGGGTTTGCTGCGAGAGTAAACCACTAAGGCTCCAAGAATGCCAAAGATTGCCCCCGAAGCACCTGCAGAAATTGCATCCGTGAAAAGAAAGCTGGCGGCCGAACCCATAACTCCGCTCGAGATATAGATTAGGAGATAGCGAATACGTCCAAACAGTTCTTCCAAAATCGGCCCTAAAGCCCATAAGGCATAGAGGTTAAAGGCTAAATGGATAACTCCGATGTGGAGGAACATGCTTGTGAAAAGACGCCAATATTCTCCCTGGAGGATCAGGGAATTAACCTTTGCCCCAAACATGATAAGGACACCCGTATTGGTGGAACCGCCGGCCAAAGTCATCATGGCAAATATAAATAGGTTGATGAAAATAAGACTATAGGTGAGGTAGGGACGGAAGGTTACAGCTTCGGAAGCAGTAGAAAATCCAGAATTGGTCGGAACACCAGTTGAGCTGGCTTGAGTAGTCCCCACAGAAGGATTAGATTCAAGATAAGAGAGAATTTTGTTTAAGCGATCTCTTTTCTCGGTGGCTGGAGCTGCAAAAATTGAACCTGTTTGTAAATCTATAAACCAAGCTTGGATTTTTTGTAAAGCGGGTTGTTTTAAATCCTGTGAAGATAGTCCTTCCGGACAAAAGATAATTGCCTCCCAATGTCTTACCTGCAAATCGATCAAGGAAACGTGTTGAGGTGCAGCTAAGAGCTCTCCCTTCTTTAAGACAAAGAAAAGAAAGCCATCCTCACCTTTATGAGCTAAAACCCATTGATTCAAATGCCTTTCTATAGACCATTGTTCCTCTTGAAGTCCGCGCAAAATACGCTCGAGGATAGTAAGCCCCCCCTTTTCTTAAACCCCTCTGATCTTAATGTTTAATGTCATTATTTATATTCTAAAGTGTTGAGCCTATTATTGTCAAAAATCTATCGCTACCTAGCGACAATCTATCTTTCATAGTCAGAAAAGGCAGTGGAATACATTCCACTGCCTTTAACTCAATCATAATAATCACTGAACACATCGAATGGATCAGCCGTTCTTCCAAGAGACTCCGAAACCGCCTCGAGGATAATCCCATTTAATATTCCCATGAGGGCAAGCAACTCGGCAGGTGCCGCATTCAAGACAACCTTCATATCCAACGGCAATACGATTCTCTTCTTCATCCCAGTCATAAACATGAGCGGGACAGATGAAAGTACATACTTTATCCTTGCACTTTAGACAAAGATCCCCATTAGTAATTTTAATGTGATTTAGTTTGTCTGTATTAAAGCGCACCAAATACAATTTATCGTCTAATTTCATTTTAGTGCCCTCCATGCATTAAACATATCCTTAGCAAGTCCACTCTTTGTCCGTTTCTTAAATACCATATCCATAATATTGCTGAAGACTTTCTCTTTCGGAGTGCCATCCGCTGTAAAGTACATCCGGGCTGCTTGGTTAAGAATTTCAGGATATTCACCCAGCAAATGAGGATTGGCCTCGATGAAAGGCATAAGCTTTCTGAATTTGTAAAGGTCTTTTATGACAAAAGAATCACGGAGTCGGGTCTCATAGACACTCATGCCTTGAGAACTGATGTCTCCAGATTTAATGGCTTCTGCAGCTACATTTCCGGCAATTTTTCCAGAGATCATAGCCAAGTTGGAGCCTTCACGGTTCAAACCGTTTACAAACATCGCTGTGTCCCCAACTACCATAACCCCTTGACGATAAAGCTTAGGGATAGTGTTATAACCGCCCTCGGGAATCAGGTGAGCCAAGTATTCCTTAGTTTCTCCATCTTGCAACAATCTTCTAACATAAGGTTTGGCTTTTAAGTGCTCCAAGAGATCATTAGGTGACCATCCCTTTTCAGACATGGCGCTAACCATTGCCCCGACCCCAACAGAAATGGAGTTTTTGTTGGTATAGATGAAGGATGTTCCCATCATTCCAGCTGTGGAATCACCAAAAAGTTCGATGGTTGCACCTTCATGGGGTTCTAGGCAGAAGCGATCTTCGATTTTCTCAGGAGGAAGTTCTATAATTTCTTTAACAACGACAGCCATATTCTCAGGGCGCAAAGGCTTAGCTAGACCAGCCTTACAGGCCAAGAAATTATTAGCCCCTTCAGCAATGATAACAACCTTTGCTCCCAGATCTCCTTCGCTTCGTCCGGTGCGAACACCAACTACATCATCGCCATGATAGAGGAGATCTTCAACTAGAGTCTCGGTAATAATCATAGCCCCAGCTTTAATCGCTTGATCAGCCAGCCAGCGGTCAAACTTCACCCGGAGTACTGTATGGGCATTATAATTAGGTGCCTGACCCCAAGCCGGATCACGATAACCCGCAGTAAAAATTTCATCTTTGCTCAGAAAAGCATAGCGTTGCTCAATAACGGGTCTTTCTAAAGGAGCTTCCTTCCAAAAATCAGGGGCAACTTCATTAGTCGCTTGGGTATAAAGTACCCCTCCCATGACGTTCTTAGTACCGGGATAATCTCCACGTTCGATGACAGCAGTCTTCATTCCAGCCTTGGCAGCACTAATCGCGGCAGATAGGCCGGCAGGACCGCCTCCAACGACGATTACATCAAAATTTTCCATCTTGGCCCTCCTTATTTCGCTACGCCGTGCTGTAGGCGTTTCTTAAATTCAGCTGTTAATGCTGGTACGACCTCATTGAAATCCCCAACAATTCCGTAATTAGCAACACGGAAAATAGATGCGTCGGGATCATTATTGACAGCGATGATAAAATCAGACGTTTCCATGCCTACAAGATGCTGGATTGCTCCGGAAATACCAATCGCAATGTAAAGCTTAGGTCGAACAGTAATACCGGTTTGACCGACTTGGCGATCATGGGTAATCCAACCCGCCTCTACCGCACCACGTGTCCCTGCAATGGTAGCGCCGAGCACATCAGCTAATTCTTCAGCAAAGACTAAGTTTTTCTTTGAGCCAATGCCAAGACCAACAGCAACGAGAACTTCAGCCTTATCTAAGAAAATGCTCTTGGCATCCCCTTTGATGAAGTCCACTACTTTGGTTAAAACTTCTTCTTCAGTAAGGCCTAACTCTTCGCGAATGATTTCACCGGATCTACCTTCCACTCGCTCAGGCATAGCCATAACTCTGGGACGTACCGTAGCCATTTGCGGACGACGGGTCTTACAGAGAATGGTAGCCATAATGTTTCCGCCAAAGGCAGGACGAGTTTGGAGAAGGTGCTTGGTTGCCTCATCGATTCTCAAAACTGTGCAATCAGCAGTTAATCCTGTTTGCATCATGGTAGCGACAACCGGGAAAACATCACGACCCATGGCGGTAGCACCCATGAGAATGATCTCAGGTTGATACTGACGAATAAGATCTGTAATTGCATGAGCATAAGGTTGGGAACGATAATCTTTCAGAACCGGATCATCCACTACATAGACCTTCTCAGCACCGTAAGCAAAGGCCTCAGGAATAACCGCTTCTACATCATGTCCCACAAGAACACCGGCCAATTCGCAACCGATATCATCGGCAAGCTTGCGGCCTTCACCTAAGAGCTCCCAAGATACTGGCGCGATTTCGCCGCGATTGTATTCTATAACGACCCATACTCCGCTCCAAACATCTCCGCCGGCAACAGGAGTTGACTTTTTCTCTGTCTTAGGTTTGGCAACACTTACTGGAGTTGCTTCAGTGGAGAGGTTCGTCTCCGGTGTTGCTTCGGCTTTCTTGCCAGCACCTTCCGGTAAAGAGAGAATATTGCTAGGGCAAGCGTCTACGCAATCGCCACACTCTGTACACTTTGCGGCATCAACGACTACGCCGCCATCCCCTAATTCTAAGGCTTCTGATGGGCACTCACCCACACAAATTCCACAACTGATACAACCAGGACCGATGATTACAGCCATTAGCGATTACCTCCCTTGGCATCGGGACTAACCATGACAATATTTTCTTGGAATACTTTCTCAACTAACTGAGCAGCTACTCCTTTTGGATCTTTTGTCCCGTCTAGTTTTTCTCCGCCCGAACGAGCCGGGGGTGCAAAAATTTTATTTACACTTGTGGGGGAACCCTTAAGTCCCATTTGAGTAACATCAAATTCAAAGGAATTAGCAGTGACAATTTCGGGCTCATAAGCTGCGGCATTCATCATGTTTGGCAATGAAGCGTAACGCAACTCATTGAGCTCCTTTTCTACAGTTAGTAGAGCGGGTAATTTGGCTTGTACCACTTCTCGACCTGTTTCTAGTTTACGATGAACGGTAATAGTGTCACTAGTAATATCAGTGACCTTTATGACATAGGTAAGTTGTGGGAAGCCTAAACGAGTAGCAATTCCGGGTCCTGTCTGAGCAGTATCACCGTCAATTGCTTCTTTACCGGCCAAAACAAGATCTACGGGATCGGTTTCATGAATTTTTAAGATAGCTTGGGTTATGATATAAGCTGTTGCTAAAGAATCCGAGCCACCAAATGCCCTATCAGTTAGAAGAATAGCTCGATCTGCACCAAAAGACATGGCTTTACGTAGCGCTTCCTTTGCTTGAGGTGGACCCATTGTTACAATTGTAACTTTTCCGCCAACTTTCTCTTTTAAGCGAATTGCTTCTTCAAGAGCATGTGCATCATAGGGGTTAATGATTGATGGAACCCCTTCACGCATAAGTGTATTCGTTTTGGGGTCAATCCGAACTTCTGATGAGTCCGGTACCTGTTTTAGACAGACAACAAAATGCAAAAAAACTCCCTCCTCTATCCCTCTTATTATAAAGAAACATAATCTCACATGTACAGCATAGTACAATAGGAGAAAAAAGACAAGTTATTAAAATTAGCATAATATAAAAAAGATTCTGTGAATGGCGGCTATAACAATAAAAACAAAATAAATTATATCATGAATTTAAAAATAATCATATATATTTTCTTATTCATTAATATATTTATAAGAATGGGTGCTGGGTTTTCTTGGTATTGGGCAAAATATAGTAACACATAAAACATTACATGAGCAAAGGAGGGATGAGATTGAGACGAATTTTACGCTTTACACTTATTTTGCTTGCTTTCCTAGTGATTGGTTTATTCGCTATAAGTGGTCATTTTGAGGATTGGTTGTGGTTCTCGGATCTTGGCTATGGTCAACTTTTTTGGACACCTTTGATAAGCAAAGGAATTATTCAGATCGGCAATGGAACAATTCTATTCCTCCTAATCTCAGGAACCCTCTTGTCCATACGCCATGCAATTCTAACTTTTGTTAATGAACGACTTAGAAAACGTCTCAGGCTCGTACATGAAATTGACGGTCCCTTCTACCGCTTGAGTCAACGAAAAATGACAACCTGGTTAGTCATAATTTCTGCTTTAGTTAGCTTTGGGGTCAGTTTTGTAACAGGGTTCACAGGCTGGCTTGAAGTCCTGACCTTTCTGAATCCTACGCCGTTTGGTCAAGGGGATCCCATATTTTTTAAGGACCTGGGCTTTTATGTGTTTCAACTTCCATTTTTATATACCATTTATAATACTTTTTTTGGTCCACTTTTTTTACTGGCCGTTATTACTGCCTTATTTTACAGCTTTACGGGCGTCATCCGATTCCATTCTTTATTTCTATGGCGTGAACACACTATTGAAATAAGTCCCGCTGCTCGTCGCCATCTTGCTTTATTATCGATGGTTCTCTTTATGTTCAAAGGATTGGGCTATTATTTTGATACTTTTCGGTTACTTTATTCCCAACAGGGACTGGTTGTAGGGGCAGGGTACGCTGATATCTATGCTACCTTGCCGGCACTCAGGATATTGATGACGTTTTGTGCAATAGGTTTCATTGGTGGAATTGTGTCTTATTTTAGGAATGAGATAAGATTTTTGACCCTCCCTATTTTGTTAGTCTTGTTTGGTGGCCCACTTCTCTCAACCCTATGGCCTATAGTCCTTCAATCCCTGGTCGTGGTGCCCAATGAATTAGATAAAGAAATACCCTATATTCAAAATGAGATTTCTTTGACGCGTTTTGGATATGGGCTTGATCAAATAAGTGAAGAACAATATAAAGGAAATGAAGGTTTATCAGCAGATCGTCTTGTGCAAGAGCTACCAACCTTAAACAATATAAGCTTAAATGATCCTCGCCTCATGAGCCAAATCTATACTCAAAAACAAGGAGTAAGACAATATTACAAGTTCCCAGATATAGATATTGATCGCTATCTGGTCAATGGTGAATATCGACAAGTCTTACTTGCTCCTCGTGAGCTTTCAGCTGACGATCTGGCGAGCACAGCACAAACCTTCGTTAATTTTCGCTTCAAATACACACATGGTTATGGAGTTGTTGCTTCCTTTGCCAACGCTGTTACAGAAGGGCTACCATTTTTTGCAGTTAGAGATGTCCCTCTCACCACGAATTTTCAGGAGTTTCAACTGACTCAGCCTCGTATCTATTTTGGAGAGCTTACCAATGACTGGATTGTCGTGAATACAGCGATAAAAGAATTCGATTATCCAGAAGGCAATTCCAATGTAGAATCAAATTATCAGGGTAAGTCCGGCATTGAACTCACCCCTATCAACCGCTTGATGCTCTCCTTAAAACACGCAACCCCACGGTTTTACTTAGCAAACGAGGTAAATTCCCAAAGCCGCATTCTGCTTCACCGCAATATTTTAGAGCGTGTGGAGAAGTTAATGCCCTTTTTAAAATATGATGAGAATCCTTACCTGATTATCGATAAAGGACGCTTGAGATGGATTATTGATGGCTATACTGTCTCAAAAACGTTCCCCTACTCACGAATGGCCCAGACCCGAGAAATCAATTATATTCGCAACTCTGTAAAAGTTGTGGTTGATGCCTATGACGGAACTGTCGACTTCTACACAGTCGATATCTTAGATCCAATTTTACAGACGTATCGCAAAATCTTCCCAGGGGTTTTTAAGGATCAATCAGAAATGTCCGCAGAGCTACGATCTCATCTACGCTATCCTGAGACTCTATTTACAATTCAAAGCAATATGTTAAAGAATTTTCATATGATGAACCCTACCGAGTTTTATAATAAAGAAGATGCTTGGGATATAGCCCAAGAATTCTCCAGTTCAGAACCCAAAAACGTCGTGCCGAATTATAGTGTGATACGAATTCCCGGTAGCAATCATCACGAATTGGTATTGATGATCCCCTTTACCCCAGCATCGAGTACTTCAAACAGCCGAAATAATATGATCGGCTGGCTGGCTGCTCGCATGGATGGAGAGCATTACGGGGAATTGAAACTCTATAAAATTCCCAAGAATATTGAGGTAGATGGTCCTCTTCAGATTGAGTCACGAATCGACCAAGACCCCGAGATATCAGAACAACTGGCATTATGGAACCAAAAGGGCTCTCGTGTAATACGTGGCCATCTCCAAGTGCTCCCCCTAGCCGGAAACTTTTTATATGTGGAACCCATTTACTTACAAGCTGATACGGATGGCAGCATTCCCGAAATGAGGCGGGTGGTAGTGGCCTACGAAGATAGGATAGTTATGACAGAAACGCTTGCAGAGGCACTTGCCCAACTTTTTGGGGTAAAAAACCTGCTAACCGATTTACCACAAGCGATCACATCCAATCAGGATGTACCTACCATTAGCTCCAAAGCAGCAAATCCATTTTCTCAAGAAAGCGCTGTTCTAGAGGATACCCAATCTCTCCTCAAGCAAATTGAACAACTTCGTGAAATGCTCAACCAGCTAGAAAATCAGTTGAGGTCAATGACGAGTAGTACTAATCAGACTGAGTATGAGCAGGAGATACTCCTTGAAGAAGAGATGACTCAAAAGTAAAGTATCAAAGGATCCCTGGAAAACGATTTGGGGAAATAAGCAAAGACGGAAGAGGTTGCTCTTCCGTCTTTGCTTACCTATTGCTTTTTTGTCATAACTATTTATTGGAGAGGTTGAAGTTTAATTTTCGTGGACATACCGACACGTGTGACTTGAATCAGCTCTACCCCATCGAACGAAATATAATTTTCTTCACCGCTGAGTGCGATTTCTTTGTTTTTACCATCCTGGATAATATGAGCAATTTGGTCATCATAGATGATGATTTCGTTTTTAGCTCCAATAATTACCTTCTTAAGGTCATCAAAGGGTACAGAGCCTTCCCAGATTGTTTTAAATTCAAGGTTGTCTTCCTCTGAATGCTCTTCTGCACTGCGCACGCTCACTAAATAGTCATTTTCAACATGACCCAGATAAAGAGTTCCGGCTCGGTTTCCTAAGATAATATCATTGGCGTCTTCAGAGATGATTTCCCTATTCCAGCCCTGCAAGGCAATGATTCGTTCTGATTGGCCTGAAGTGCTTTTCGCATATAAGGTTCCGAACTTATCTGAAGCCGCCAGCTGAGTGAGTGTTTCCTGTGCTCGATTTAAGTTTCTGACATTTTTCATGATATCAATCTCCATAAGTTCGAACTGCCCCTCATCCTCAATGGTCAGATAAAGCAGATTCGTGAAGGTGGAGACGACCATTTGATTGATTTCACCCCCAGCGGGGAAACTATCAATACTTCGGTTATAACGATCATCAGGCGCAATTTCTTCTTCTTCGCTGGGAGGAAGCTCCAAAGTAAAGACCTCAGTTATTTGTGGGTTGTTGTAGCGGATTTCAGTGCGAGTTTTAGGCGATTTTTTTACAGGCTTTTCTGGTGTTGTCGGATTAGGATCCGGTGCCTGATTGGGATCCTCTACAGCATCAGGCTCGGTTGTTGGAGATGTGGTCGCACTATTATCTACAGTTCCCTGTTCATTTACTTCCTCAATCGGAACGATGACAGTAGTCGTTGGATTGGGATTTTTACGGGCGAAAAAGTAGACGAGGGTATCGCGGTCCGGGAGCCATTGATAGTAAATAACACCCTTATTATAATCACCATCCCCGGTCGGGGCCTTTTCAAAAACTACCTTTTCTTGATTTAGGTTATAAACCTTCAGTACCCCGTTCTCATGGTAGGCTAAATAATCTTTACCATAAGAAATCTGCAAGTTCTCCAAATTTGTACCGGGGATTTCAGCTTCTAAATTTTCGACCACGATAGGTTGGGCTATGACCGGAGCCATGATCTTTGCTACTTGTCCATTTAGAAAATAGTAAAAAGTAAATTGGAGCATTAGAGAGACAATGATCCAACTCGTTAACGTTAACATTAAAGCACGCGTCTTCTTCCTCACGTATACACCCCCATTATTCCATCACAATTAAGGCTTAACCACAAATCCGGTAGGGATATACCGTTCACCAAAAATGTTCCAAAGCTTGTTCATAACTTTTCCGTTATAGACCATCTCTGATGAGGACCCGCCATCCAAATTAACTGCTTCAACCGCATCATACTCAATAAAAACATTCATCATATCTCTTAATGTTGCTCCGATACTCCAGGTAGGTTGACGACCATCAATTACAACAAAGATAATTGTTCCATCCTCCCGCTGACCAATACCGGTACGAGGAGCAATCCCCCAGCCCCCATCTCCAGCAACTGCCGGCTTACCATCTCTTATGAGAGGCGGATAGAAACTAACTCCTTCTTTTATATCTTTTTCTTTAATATCATTCACATTCATTGGTTTAATGATAAGCTTACCCTCAGCATTGAGACCGATAAAGTCTACAGTCTTATCGCCAACATTGTTATGAACGATTTCTCCATTCTTCACTGTGATTCCATCTGGGAAGGCGCCGTTACCTTCACCATTGGGATCATAAAAGCCGCCAGCGTTAATACCGGCAATTGCCCCTGCACCCTTAACCATATCCGTGAGTCTTTCCCCTGCTACTCCAATTTCTTGAGTAACCGCAACCTTAACTCGCTTCGGATCACTAATGAGCATGACTTTTCCTTTGAAATTTTGACCTTGAATATCTTCAATAATGATTCCTGAAGCCGTGTCTTCTGTATTGGATTGTCGATCAATATTTAATCCTACTTGGGCACCTTGATCATCATAAGTGTGCATAATCTCACTGATTCTTTCATCGGAAAGAAAGAATCGCACGACCTGAGGATGACGTGATGTCTCAACTGCTCCCACGGCCATCACTTTGATCGCTTCAAAGGGTCCCCAGAATAGTACAAATGGAACAAGACAGGATGCAAAAACAATATTAAATAAAAAGAAAGTAATGATCATCTTCCAACGAATTCTGCCTTTTTTCTTCATGATGTTCGAACAATCACTCCTCTATTGTGCACTTTTTCATCAATACTCACCATAAAAACAAGATAAAAACAAGCCGCATGTGTTTAGTTGCGGCTTATAAGTGTATAACTATGAACACGAATAAGTATAGCAAAAGCTGACTTGGGGTTCAACTCACAAAGGATTAATTTATTCTAAACAAACATGATTTATACTGGGTAGGTTTCCAATTTATATGTGAGGTTCGCGGATTTGTCAATCATATTTGCCACACTGCAATATTTCTCCAAAGAAAGTTGAATAGCGTGCATTATTCTAGCTTTAGGCAGATTACTCCCCCAAAACTTATAAGTTAATTCGATATCGGTGAAGATACGTGGATGCTCAGAAGCCCGTTCGCCGACTACAGAAATCTCAAATCGTTCATAAGCAATTTGCATTTTTTCAAGGATAGTTACACAATCCATGCCGCTGCAACCGGCAATAGCCATGAGTATAAGCTCCATAGGACTGGATCCATATCCTGAACCGCCTGCGGTCACACTACTATCTATTTGCGTGCGAAGCTTCGAGCCTCCCTCACCTTCAAAGTGCAATTCTTTAATATGAGTTACGGTGACTTTCATTCCAGGTCCTCCTAAAATATTGATTTTCTTATATAGTATATCCAATGAATTGCCAAACTAGGAAGCAAAAATCTATCTGGTTATTTAATAAACAATCAAGTATGTCACATTTGCCACCAAAAAGTAATTGTGTCATACTGAAAAAAATGCTAAACTATCAAATGTATGTAAGGCATTGATATAAATAAAGGAGTGCAGTAAGTTGGCAATTCGAATTGGTATTAATGGATTTGGTCGTATTGGACGGAACGTTTTTCGTGCTGCTTTCGGAAGAGAAAATATTGAAATTGTTGCGGTCAATAATCGCTCTACTGGTGAGATTTTACCTCATCTCCTAAAATACGATTCTGTGCATGGTATTTTTCCTGCACATATAGAATATTCACAAGATGGCTTTTTTGTGGATGGAAAACTGATTAAAGTAGTTTCCCACACGGAGCCTGGAGATATTCCGTGGGGTGAATTAGGCGTTGATGTCGTAGTTGAGTCTAGTGGTAAGTTCAATAATGGCACCGTCTGCCAGAAGCATCTAAAAAGTGGCGCGCGCAAGGTTGTTATCACTGCTCCGGCTAAGGAAGAAGATATAACGATCGTCTTAGGCGTTAATGAAGAAGAATATGATTCCCAAAAACACCATGTGATTTCCAATGCTTCCTGTACAACCAATTGCTTGGCTCCTGTAGCCAAAGTAATTCATGATAATTTCGGAATTAAGCGGGGATTGATGACCACTGTTCATTCTTATACAAACGATCAACAGATTTTAGACCAATCCCATCGGGATTTGCGCCGGGCACGGGCAGCAGGTCTTTCCATCATTCCTACGACAACAGGTGCGGCAAAGGCTGTAGCTCTTGTCTTACCAGAGCTTAAAGGAAAACTCAATGGTTTTTCCTTGCGCGTTCCGACTCCAAATGTTTCCGTAATTGATTTAGTAGCAGAAATCGAAAAAAAAGCCACTAAAGAAGAAATTAACGCGGTGCTTCGCAGTGCCAGTCAAGGGAAAATGAAGGGAATCTTAGATTACACAGAACTACCCTTAGTATCTAGCGACTTTAACGGAAATTCAGCATCGTCAATTATTGATGGATTATCCACAATGGTTATTGAGGATAACCTTATTAAAGTTATCTCTTGGTATGATAATGAATGGGGCTATTCCTGCCGAGTAGCCGATCTTGTAGAATATGTTAGTCGTGACCTCTAAACATCAGCTAAGCTGACAAAGATGATATTTAATACAAAAGCAGGCTAGGGTTCAACCTAGTCTGCTTTCATTTATAGTTATTTGCTACTTATTTATGTATACCTTACTTAACACTGTATTCCACAGAATCTTCCAGAACCAACTCATGTTCTTGCGGAGCAAGAGTTGAAGAAATTTCCTGTTCCTCCTCTTCTCCTAAACGAAAGGGAAAAACAAGGATTATCAAAGCCATACCGCCAATGGATAAAGCAGCATACTGTAATGAAATTAAAGAGAAAAGAATGGGGACATGGTTGGGGGGTGTACCAATAGAGTACCCTAGTTTATTTATAGACTCAAGGTCAACGCCAGTGCGCTCCCATTTAAGTAATCCATAATAATCAACAGAATTTATTATTTTTTGCCCTGCCATAGCATAAGGAGCTTGGGAAGAAAGGTAAATAAATCCTTTATTAGTATAGATTTTATCCTGTTCTAGGGTTTTGCCAGTTAGAGATTCTTTCGAAAAGCTTCTTTCGATCCGGAGAATATCATCCGAATGAATATTTACATTTCCCTTCTCGGTAATCACAGAAAACAATTCACGATCAATGAGTTCGATATTAAGAACTTTAACGTCGAGGAGATTAACGCCGATAGAAGTTACCATTGTAAAGATGAGGCAAAAAAGTATTACTAAGCTAGATAGCTTTTCACGGCTGAGCTTACTAACCTGCTGCATAAAGTGTTGCACTTCCTTTGTCTGAGATTGTTCTTGCACGCTCAATCATACACTAATTTCGATAAACGAACAAATTTACGGAGAGCTAAAATACTTCCCAAAACGTTTCAAGAGGGTGACTATCTCTTCTGAGGTAAGATTAAGGTATTGATTCATACTTTTCCTTGGAATAGGTGCTGGTTTTGCCCCGGTAGTCTCTGGAGGAACAACGCAACGTACGAAAATTACAGCTAATAAAGCGAGAATGAGAAAAGGTACAGCACCACGCAGACCTGGAAAACTAATAATGGGTACATAAGCAAGAAGAGATGGGGTATATAGCTCATTGCTATAGTCAACCGAAATATATATGGCCATATATAAGGGGCTATCAGGAGGAAGTTCCGTTGGGAAAGAAATGGGATCCGCTGTACTCAGTGAGTTATTTATTGTATTCCTTTGAGTCGTGGCAGAACTAGGCTGCCGCGGTCCTAAATACTGAAGAAGGCTTTGCAATTCTCCGATGGGTATTTGAAGTAACTGCCCACTCGTAAAGTTGTGGATGGGCAGCTTTTCTAACTGAAAAACATATTTTGCTAAAAGCAAGAGTATCTGTGAGCCGAGCAAAACCCAAGGGGCTAAAAATTGATGACTATTGATTAGGGGCTGGACAAAAGTAAAGGTAGGGCTTCCCGGAATAGAACTTATGCGGGTTAGTAATGCAAAGCCGACATTTATTGCTTGAATAGAATTCGCCAATGATTCCTCAGCAGAGACTGGTCTTGATGATACATTTAGGTTAATCGCACTCACCTACTTCTTTATTAGCAATATATGGAATTGTATTTTGTCCTGTTCAAAGCAGATACAGCTCTTAGTAATCTATATATATTATGTCCCAATAAAGAAGAAATAGAAAAAGAGGTGTAACTTTTTACACCTCTAATACGGCATCCAATCTTCCTAATTAATTGTGTTATATATCTTCTAAAGTTAGATTATCTGTTTATTATCAAATTAGATATTAATATCATAAGTGAAAATCAGATTTATTTATTCCCGTTGGGTGACTTTACAGTAGAATCTACGTTAAAGAAAAAGCTTGCTTCTGTGTTCTGAGTAAGGCCGCCTTCAGCGTTGGGTTTGACTCTTAGAGTGATTTTATGTTGTCCGTCAGTAGCGCTCTTCCCTGCCGCGTCGCCCAGAGACTTAATCTCGCGGAAAGCTACTCTTGCTGTTGCTCCAGGATCAAGGGAAGGAAGCGTTCCGATTTTACTTACCTTCTGTTTGTCATCTCCTACTAAGGAGACCTCTAGCTCAATAGGAATATTGGTCATTTTGCCGCCGGTGGTGTTTTGAACAGTCGCGATAAGGTCGAACTTATTGGCATTGATAACTTGACTGGATTTAATGGTGACATTCCCATAGGTCAAGTCCTGTGTAAATGAACCGGGCTCAACGGCGACACCTAACATTTTAACTTCGGGTACAGTCCCATTTGCACTCGCTTGCGTAGTTTTCCAAAGGGTGACTCCAGCAATCCCAACGAGACAGACTAACAACCCACTTAGAAAAACAGTAAAGTATTTGCGATTAATCGCAACAATTTTGGCCATCTCAGGCACCTCCATTCGGTTTCATTCTCTAAGAAAAAAGTATGCATGTCTTCCTCAGGACATGCATACTTTTTCATAACAATGTATTATTTTTTTCTTTCTCTATCTTGGTATTGTCGTAAACGAATATCTTGTTCAACATCCATCTTGAAAATTCGACAGGATTGAATAAGACGTGAGGTTGTACGCAACCCTAAGTGTTCTTCCATTTGCTCCAGAGATAAATTGGAGGTAATAACGGTAGGTAACTGCTCATTCATTCGATAATTGATAATCGAATAGATTCGGTTGCGAGTCCATTCCGTATAGTTGTGTGCGCCTAAATCGTCCAGGATAAGAATCGGAATTTCACGAGCTGAATCCAAGAGATCCATCTCGTTCTCGTCTGTTTTATAGGTTGCGCGTAGCTGATCCAATAGGTCGGGAACCACCAGAAAAAGAACGTGTTGTTCCTTTTCCATCAGTGAATTTGCAATAGAAGCGGCCAGAAAGGTTTTACCGGCACCCACGGGCCCAGTAAGCATTAGCCCTAAGCCATGGTAATCATTGAGACACCGATCAACAAACTCTCGCGAGGCATTTAGGGCTTTCAAAGCATTTTCAAGATGATTGCGATCCTGTAAATTAGAGGAGTTCTGATAATAGTTTTGATTGAAATTGTCAAAGCGACAATTGAGTAACCCTCGTGCCATCCGTGCATGGCGAAAAAGGTTTTCCATACGTTTTTGTTGCATGCAAGTACAAGGGCGTGCAGAAGTCCCATCAAAAATTATACCGCGATCCTCACATAGTGAGCAATTCACTGTGGACTTAAGAGGGTTGTGTATAACATCAACTTGAGTATCGTCAGTTATTTCTCGTTTTTTCTTAAGTTCATCGAGATAATTTTCTTGCATAATATCTTTTAAATTTTTCATTATCTCCTCTTTCCCCTTTCCTTTTTCCTCTAGCTCCATGCGCAGTTATACTATATAAAATGATTATTACAGGTAAAAATTTTCATACTTATCGGATGGTACTTTACGATCAGGCTGTTGGGGGGACGTTTTTTTGGTGCGAGATTTCTCTTGTCTGGACTGGAAATTAACATCATCTGCTTCAACCTCATGTAAGGTACGCAGTCCTTTTTTTTCCCATTCTCTTAGGATAGAGTCAATATAACGAAAATTACGTATACCAGCCATAACGCCACGTTTGAAAGCAGCAAGAATTAATTCTTCAGAAAAATTCGAGGTAATCCAGGTGTCTATGACCTCGCATTCAATAGGGGTCAAAGGACGTCCTAATTCCTGTTCGAAAGTCGTGATAATTTGTCCAATGGTAGTTGAACAAGTTGAGTCGGGTTGCTTATTAAGTTCCTTGCGCTGATTTTGTTCAGCTTCGAAATGTTTGAATTCATCGATAGCCCAACGTTCTGCTAATTCCTCAATAAGTCCAACAAAACTATACCCCGTCGTGGATTGATGATCTTCGTGATTCCAGCTTTTTTTTAGGGAAAGATAATTGCGACTCATAAGATGAGTGATCATTTCCTCTACCTGAATGACCTCGAGGTTCATGCGCTGAGCAAGAAGTTGAGCAGGGGGATTGGGATTGGTTTCAATCTCCCCCATGATTTGAATAATCAACAAAGCTTCAATATGGCTGATTTCCAGCTCCGAATAATGATTTAGAAAATACTTGGGAATACCTACTGTTCCAGAAAAGAAAAGAGCTTGTACAAAGCTCCCGTAAAGATTCGTTCTAGACATAAAAATTCACTCCTCTAAAGGACAATTATAACGTATTTTAAGATATTTGGGAGAGTAATCTCGCATGTTTAAATTAATGCTTGAAATTCATTAATTAAGCACGAAATGACAGGTAATATTTTACTAACGATAACTGGAAATTAAAGGGATATTTTTATCCTGTGGCGTATATTCAGATTATACAGTAATTAGGAGGTTGATTCCAGATGGGACAGCATGAAGAACTCATTCAAATTATCAATAAATCAGGAGCTCACCATGCCTGGGGAGTAAAGCATTGTACTCGCGTCTATCTGCTTGCTAAAGAATTAGCAGAGCCAATAAATTTAGATGATGAAGTACTATATTATTCAGCACTACTCCATGATACAGGGAGATACCCCGCTTATGCCTTAGCCAACGTGGATCACTCACTTCGTTCAAAGGGAGTCGCCGCAAATATTTTGCAAAGGATGGCTTTTCCAAGTCATAAGATTCCCATTGTCTTGGAAGCTATAGAAAATCATATGTACTATTCTGAGCCAGGTAGAAGTGATGAAGCAGTCTACTTACGGGACTCGGATATCCTCGATAATCTAGGAAATATTGGCCTCACTCGTTTATTCAGTTTGATTGGACAAGACGAGTTAATCCGTACCCCAGAAGATGCTATAGACAGAGCCCGCATTTTTGCCGAAGCATTGCCCAACAAGGTCTATACAAAAACTGGAAAACGGCTGGCTGTAAAGCGTCGCGAAGAAATCTTAAGATTTTTATCAGGAATAAAGAAGCAAACTTCGGAATTTGCTTATATCTAAGGGTTACATCCCTTACCTTACTTCCTTCGGACATCTTGCGTTTGATCGAGCCACTGGTTTATGGTGTCGATGACCTTAAGGGTATATTCTAAATTATTCGACCGTTTTCCCTGATCGATCAGAACCTTCAAACGATGACGTAGCCGCTGCATAGCTTTGTTGACTTGAACCTGCGTAACCTTAACTTTGCCAGATTTTGTTCTTAGCAAAGGTGGAAGCATCGATCGTAAGGCGGAGGGTACACGTTCCTCTTCTTTTTCTTGATTTCTAGCTATGGATTGCTTCGCTTGTTCTTCCATGACCTTCAGCCATGGTTCCGCTGGGGGGTAAGGGATAATTTCTTTATCCTTAATTTCTAATTGCTCGCCTAGTTGTGGTATCCAAGGAATCTTTCCAAACTGTTCCTGGATTTTCTGGAAAAAAACATTTTGCACATCGGGTTCGCCGTGGACCAAGATAATACTATCGGCACTTTTACCCAAACAAGATAGCCACTCTAATAGCTGGGATTGATCGGCGTGGGCTGACAATCCCTCCATTTGACGGATATTCGCCCGAACGGCGACCTTTTCACCGAAGACAGAAACCTCTTTAGCTCCTTCGACGATTCTACGGCCAAGAGTCCCCTGTGCTTGATAGCCAACAAACAGGACAGTGGATTTCTCCCGCCATAAATTATGTTTAAGATGATGTTTAATACGCCCTGCATCAGCCATTCCACTAGCGGCGATAATAATTGCGCCGCTTTCAATTTTGTTGATGGCCATGGACTCCTCGGCTGTAAGGCTGTAATGGACATTGGGCATCAACAGAGGGTGCTCTCCCCTATCAATCATCGCCAGAGTCTCATCATCAAAATTATGAGGATTCTCTTGAAATATCTTTGTTGCTGCAATGGCTAAGGGACTATCCACATAAATAGGCAGGACGGGAATCTCTTTTTGTGTTTGCAATTTTCGGATATAGAACAAGAGATCTTGAGTACGTTCAATTGCAAAGGCAGGGATAATAAGGTTCCCTCCTGCTTGATGAGCCTCGCGAATAATCTCTGCTAAATGTTCAAGACGATTGTTCCTGTTTTCATGCTGGCGATTTCCATAGGTTGTCTCGACGAGGACAATGTCCGCCGAGCAGATCATGCTGGGATCTTCAATATAGGGTTGGTTATAATTTCCGATATCGCCGGAGAAAACGATTGTCTTTTGAAGCCCTCCCTCAGTGACGACGAGACGTGCATAGGCCGAACCTAAAATATGCCCCGCATCGTGAAAGGTAAAGCTGAAATGGTCGGAAAGAACAGTATTTTGATCATAATTTACCGGTGAGAAATATTGCATAGAGTCAAGGGCGTCTTGGGCTGTATAAATAGGTGTTAAAAGATCTTGGCGAATCCGCGCCAACTTACGGTTTTTGCGTTCGACTTCCATCTCTTGAATATGACCGCTATCGGGAAGCATGATAGAACATAGTTTTACTGTCTCAGGGGTAGCGTATATTCTTCCTTTAAAACCGTGTTTAATAAGTTTTGGAATCAATCCTGTATGATCGGTGTGAGCATGTGTCAGGATGACGGCATCAATCTCCGCAGGATTATAAGGAAATGTGCCATAATTAAGCTCTTTAATGGCCTTGGAACCTTGAAATAACCCACAATCAACGAGCACGCGTTCATCTCCGGCCTCGACTAGGTATGATGAACCGGTTACTACTTGTGCCGAACCATAGAAACTTATTTTCATATAATCCTCCGTTTACTCAATAGTGTCTATCAGTCTTTTCTACCTTTAAGTTTAATCCAAGTACACCATCTTAAGTTTTACTGCTTTTAAGGCGGCTTGCGTACGATCATCAACCTCCAGTTTGCGAAAGATGCTGGAAAGATGATTCTTTACTGTCTTTTCACTGATAAATAAGGCTTGTCCGATTTCACGATTAGATGAACCTTTAACGACATAGGTTAGGATTTGCAATTCCCTCTCACTCAATCCATAGGTCTCTTTAGTATGAGGGGGATTGGTTAATTGTCCAAGTAATTTTCCGGTAACTGCAGGAGATAGTATCGGCTGCCCGTTATATACTTTGTGGATAGAGTCTACTAATGTTTTAGGATCTACATCCTTCAGGAGGTAACCAGCTACACCGAGTTGAAGAACTTGAAATACTTTCTCATCGGAGTCATCCACAGTTAGAACCAGAATTCCGATCTTTTCTTTTTCGCGACGAATGACCCGGCAGGCTTCTAAACCATTGACGCCGGGCATATTTAAATCCATTAGTAATATATCAAAATCTAAGGTGCGTGATACATTGATCGCACCTTGGCCATCTCCCACTTCACAAACCACTTGAATTCCATCTTCAAATTCAAGGATTCTTCTTAACCCTTCACGCAGAAGTGGATGGTCATCGGCAATCACAACTCGAATCATTCCCATCCCTCCTCTTTGCTTGTGGGTATAATAAGTTTTACTGTGGTCCCTTTTAGATGTGAAGATCTAATTTTCATTTGGCCTTTAAACATTTCAATTCTCTCTTTCATACCAATTAATCCAAAATGATCTCCTGGATTAACAAACGCTTCCTCTACATTGAAACCATTTCCGCGATCGGTGATTTGAATAGTTATTTGAGAGTCCTCATACACAATGAGGACTCTTGCCCAATTGGTATGAGCATGTTTAGCTATGTTGGTCATTCCTTCTTGAAGGGAGCGGAAAATTGCAACTTCTATAGCAGGTAATAATTGCTTTTCTTTGCCCAACACTTGAAAATCGCAGATTAAACTGTATGTTTCTTGGAAATTGATCAAATATCTTTCAAGAGCAGTAATAAAGCCTTGTTGATCAAGAGCAATCGGGCGCAAATCAAAAATAATCCGCCTAATATCTTGTAAATTAGCACGAACTAACCCTTTGAGATCGGAGATCTCTGTTCGCACACGACTTGGATCGAGGGCAAGCAGCTTTTCAGCAATTTCCAATCTTAAAACAATATTCGCGAGATTTTGAGCCGGCCCATCATGAATCTCGCGGGCAATTCTACGTCTCTCCTCATCTTGTGCTCGAATAATTTTGAGGGCTGTTTCTTGCATATGCTCAGGAGAGTTATTTTGGCTAAGTTCAGCAATTCCGCCATGCAAAAGATTAATGGCTAAGGTTACCTGATTGAGTAAACTCTCGGCCCGTTCGATGGTTTTTTCCATTTGTTTTAAAGAGCGTTCGATTTCATCGCGTCGATTTCGCAATTGAATTTCTTTGGATTGGAGCAGTTGTAATTGAACTTGGACATCTTTAGCCTGTGTGTAAGTATCCATCATTACTTTCTCCGAATATTTTCCTAAATCCCTGCTCACTTCCATTAATCGTTGTCGAAATCGACGTTCTAATTTTTGATATTTATCCACATCTTCGATAATGCGTAAGATTTCTCCTTTGAGCTGAGAAGATTCCTGTGTAAGCCGCTCGTTTTCTGCTCGCGTTGTTTCGGCAATGTAAAAAATCTCTTCCTTGCTGGATTCTATGGCATTTAGGGTATTGCTCATGATCATACCCAATCGGTCTGTCACTGTAGTCCCTCTTTTCAACACTACCTTTTTTTCTTGACTGTACTCGGACTGTATTCGACATCTTACATTTAATATCCTACCTATTCGAAGCAAAAGGGTGTTGAAAGTTACCGATTAACGCTTTACTCGACGAATTCCTCTTTCTAAACGTCTTGGATAGGCCAAATCTTCGTGATTACAGATATAGATTTTGAAGTTGTCCTTTCTTATTCTTTCCATGATTTTGTTTACTTCATTTTCGGCAACTTCCGGAGAGTCATGAGGTTCTAAATAGATTAATAGTTCTTCAGCCTTTGCATAGAAAACAAGGTTATGTACCGCTACATTCCATTGAAGGGGCAGGTCCCCATACAGCTGCTTTAAGACCCGAGCAAGCATCAGGCCATCTTGAGGAATTTCCTGGGCGATTGTGACTGGTTTGACAGTGATTTCTGCCGGAGCATCATTGCTTTTCTTTTTTTGGACATTAAAGCGAAAAGGATCTCTTGGTGGCAGGAAAGTCAAGTCTCTAGGAGCATTCTCATCTTTTTGCAGAGTAACCGCTATGCTTAAAGCAGGTATGGATTCATCAATCAAGTCCTCAAGCGATTCTGTGATTGGCTCAGCAGACTCAATGACTTCCTGCTCTAGCTCAAAAATTTCGATAGTCTCCTCTACCCAAACGTTTTCTTTGCTTTCTTCAATAACCCCTAAATCATCGCTGTTAGCTACAATGACGTCTTTTAGGTTACTATCATATATCGTGTTAGCCGGACTCTCCTCCGTTATGCTGTTTTCAGCAGAAGAATCAGAAGCTACTGATGAATCAGAAGCAATTGATGAATCAAAGGCTTTGAGAAGATGATGTCTTAATAAAAAGGATGATTCCATCTCCTTTGCTAAGGCCCCACTGCCATTGATTGCTATTCTAGAGCTTGGAAGGATCGAGGACCCTTCGACATGCTGCGAGCCTTTAAAATTATCAATCTGTTGAGGAAAACAATCCTTTTCGTTGGCTTTCATATTTTGCAGCCCTGCTAATATCATATCATTCATAAGATTATAAAAGTCCGGAAAATTCTCTATCACCCGATGGTCGGGCAATCGTTGCTCTACTAATTGACGGATACCATCAATGAGGACTTCATTAGGCAGGTTTAACATCTCTTGGAAAGATAATGCGATTTTTTCAACGGCTTGCCGACCCTGATAGAACTCGCCATCGGCATCATTTCCCGATAGTAGGTTTACTGTAAATAATTTCTCGATGAATAAATCAACCCATTCCCGAATTTCTTGATCATCTCTGAAAAAGGCTTCCAAAGTTGTCCACCTCCGTTAACGTATTTTCCATGATAGCTATGCTGTTTAGTTGCAAAGTATGTCTAGTTTGAGCACTACACAACTAAAGAATGATAAACAAAACTTACGAATAAAAAACAGACCCCGCGAAGGGGTCTGTAAAAGGTTCTGAATATGTTTGTTTGAGCTGAGATTGTTAGCGTTGACGGAACACCTTAAGATAAGAATCTGCATAAATGCTCTTATTTAAGAGGATTTCACAGGTTGCAGCAACATCAACTAAATCGTCGTCGTTTGCATCCATAATAGCCGCATCTAGACCAGCAGACATTGCCATCGCTAAATAGGTACGATTGATGAGGTGACGATCCAAAGCATTTTGAGATACGTTGGAAAGTCCGAGAACCGTTTTAGGTGCAGGATTAGACAGGGTTTTTACCATACGGATGGACTCAAGTACTTCTGGTGCATGCTCTTGAGCAACATTGCATGGCAAAATCAAGGGATCGATAAAGAGTTCATCAATGGGTAGCCCAAATTCATCTGCTGCTGCGACAAGCTCCATGGCGAAGGCGATACGATTTTCCGCATCTTTAGGGATGCCTTTATTATCCATGGTCAACCCGATCACTGCCGCGTTGTATTGAACAGCCATCGGGAATACCCGTTCGATCTTCTCGCGCTCAGCCGGACAAGAATTGATCATTCCCGGGCGTTTTAAGAGCTTCAAACCTGCTTCAATGGCATTATAGTTTGTAGAATCTAGACACAAAGGAATTTCGGAGACTTCCTGGATAACTTTGACCATCCACTCATAAGCCGCGGGACGTTCTTCTTTGGGAACAGCCGGTCCGGAGTTAACATCGAGATAATGAGCCCCACCCTCCTGTTGCTTTAATGCCCATTCTTGGATAGGCTTTGCATCTTTATTACGAAGGGCATCGCCGATATCTTTAAACATTCCATTAATTCGCTCGCCAATTATAATCAATTGATCCACGTCCTTTCTTTTACAGCCTAAAAGATACCCTCTAGAGATAAAATATCGCGGACTAGTGTTAAGCGTTTTCCATCAGATCATTGATATTCTGCTGAACGAGTCTAACCGCAGCAGGATTTCTCATTAAAAGAATGCTGGCACCGACTTGGAGAAGAGCCGTTGCGGTTAAGGTTTCCCATAGAATCGCACGGTCATTAAGATCACCCCAACCGGGAAACTCCTCTTCCGCAGCATTAGCTTCTTTAGCACGATTGGCCTCATAGCCTACAGTACAAATCATAGGCATGGAAAGCATTTTATCATTAGCTAAAGCGCCCAGACGTGCCCGTTCCATAATAGAATAGGCATATTCAATTCCATAACCTAACCCACCAATCATGGGGTCAATTACAATACGATTCAGAGGCAATCCCATTTCTGAGATCAAGATATTGAGCTGCTTACAAATATTGATATCTAACGGCGAACGAGCAATTACATTATGTTTGTGCACCATGGCTGCCGCCGCAATGGACTTGTAATTATCTTGCTCGGCAATACCAATCAGAAGGTTCTCTCCTGCAGTAGCCTCGGCAATGGCTGCCATGAGTTCGTTGTCTTTTTCCGGATCTTCACAACCGACTATGATGAGGGGAACTCCCACAGCCGCTAGAACATCTTTTACCACTTTGGCACATTCTTCAGGACTACGATTTTCTCCTTCTGGGCTTGCACCGATGAGTTTTAAATAGATCATATCAGCATGGCATTCTTCAACGCATCTCTTTGCCCAAGCTGCAGGATCATTGAGGACATCTCCGAATTGACTTTTGATGATATCGTTCCAAGCAGGAGGAATGTCTGTTACTTCCATAGCAATAACGGTTCGGTTTTCAATCTTTCCTTCGAAATGAAGAAAAGGTAAAGCTGCATCTCCACCGACTTTAATAACAGAAGTACGTGTACCCCCTTCGGCAGCAGTTGCGCCGATGATGACTTCTCCAACTTTGTTTTGATATCTTTCTTTGATGAGGGCTACGGCCATATGAACCTCTCTCCTCTCTAGTTCTATTTTAGGGTCTTGAGTAAGATTTTTTGGACGGCTTGCACGGCAAGTGAATCGTCCTGCAGAGTATAGAGGGGACTACCCTCTAAATCGTGGGTAACGACCATAGAATCCAGGGGAATATCCCCAATTAATTGAAGACCGGTCTTATCAATTTCTTCTTGGAGTGAAGCCAAGCTTCCCTCGGTGGTTTTAGTGACTACAAGATATACCTCATTGACGGCCGAACGCAAACCTTTGATCAGTTCGTAGACCCTTCCGGCTGAACGGATTCCCCGCGCGGATGAATCACTTATTACGAACATAAGATCGATACGAGGAATCGTTCTCCGACTGATGTGCTCAAGCCCTGCTTCAGTATCAACTGTAACAAAATCATAGTTGTCTCCCAGCGTTTCCAGGTACTTCCTCAATAAGTCATTAGGGTAGCAATAGCAGCCTGGCCCTTGCGGCCCCCCCATAACCAGCAGATCGATATCTGTGGACTCAATGAGGCTTTGTTGAAGCTTGTATTCGATAAATACGTCCTTAGGCATACCGGCGGGAACAGCTTTGGGGTTCTTGGAATCCTCCAATAATTCGGAAATTGTTGAGGTAACTTCTAAACCAAGAGCTTCATTTAAATTGGCATTGGGATCAGCATCCACAGCGAGAATAGTTTTTCCCCGCAGCTCTTTCACCATTTGTCGCAGTAAAAGTGCTGTGAAGGTTGTTTTACCCACTCCACCTTTTCCGGCAACGGCAACATATTTTGTCACGATTCTTCCCTCCAATGCTTCTAAACTTTTCCTTCAACAGATGGAAATAAGGATAGATCGGTGTGGGGCAGGAATAGAGCAGAAACGAACTCATCCATAAACGTTGTTCCCACCGAAAGCTCGATATAGGTCATCTTACGGGCAAGTTCTAAGGCCTCATTCCATGCTCTTTGTGAAAGCAAGGTCAGACGCGCCCCTTTCACTGAGGAGTTACCAATAAACTCGAATTTTTCTTGTGGTAGATCAGGAAGCAGGCCGATTTCCACAGAATCGTGGATATTCAGATAATTGCCGAACCCGCCGCCAATAACAATTCGATCAATCATATCGATTTCAATGGCTACTGCTTGCATCAAAGAACGAATCCCTGCATAAATCGCTCCTTTAGCTCGAATAAGATTTTTAACATCATTTTCGGTAATGACAACATCCTTGTCGCCTCCCGCTTGGTGAGCCCAGGCCAGGACAAATTCCTTATTATCGGCAGTGATACGAATCCGTGGCGATTGAGAAGGATGCTCCGTCTGAAAATTCCCGGCGCGGTCAATAATTCCTGCCTTACGAAGCTTAGCTATACAATCAACTAATCCGGAACCGCATATTCCGATCGGGGGAATTTTGCCAATAACTTTTAATTTCACCTCAAGTGATTCTGTATCAATATCTACTCGTTCGATTGCACCGGGCATAGCTCTCATGCCAAAGAGGATTCCTCCCCCTTCAAAACAAGGTCCCGCCGAACATGCACAAGAAACAAGCCAATCATGGTTGCCGAGGACGATTTCTCCATTAGTACCAATATCTATGAACAAGATGATCTCTTCTGAGTTGGTCAAATCAGTAGCTAAGGTACCGGAAACAATATCTCCTCCTACATAGCTAGCTACAGAAGGAAAGGTATGAACCAGAGCCTCAGGATGAAGTCTTAGTCCAATTTCTCGTGCTTGTGCTGCTGGTATTGCATTCATGGTGGGAATATAGGGCTCTAAGCGAATATACCGTGGATCAATACCTAAGAAGAGCTGTGACATTGTTGTGTTACCTGCTACCATAGCCGCGGCAATATCCTGAGGCTGAAGGGCTTGACGCTTCAGAATGTCGTCAATTAATACATTGAGTGTACCCACAACGGCATTTTGGATTTCCTTTAGATTTTCAGGAGCGTCCACAGCATAGACGATGCGCGAGATAACATCATCACCATATTGAGCTTGCTTATTGTAGGATCCTTGCTTATCCACGATTTTGCCAGTGGTCAGATCGACTAAGTAGACAACGACAGTCGTGGTTCCAATATCAATAGCAATACCATAGGCTGGTCGAGTATTCGCTGGTTCAACCCGAAGGACCGTGTAACCTGATTCCAGATCTGTTAAGGTAATGGACAGGTCCCAGTGTGCTTGGCGCAATATCTCAGGCAGGGTCTGTAAGACGGAGAGCGAAATACCCAAAGGCTTGTCGACTGGCAGAGTTCGCTTTAACTCAAGGGATAAACGAGCCCAGTCGCTGGCATTATCCGTAAGGGTGGGTTCAGTACATTGAATATTGACTTTGCAAGCTAAGGGATGAAAACCATAAGAGGCTATCAAATCCTTCTCAGTTTCCTGGACTAAGGATGAAGTATTGGCATCCTCCAAGAGGACTTGGTGAGCTTGCAGACGTGATTCAGGAGGGACCTCCACGGTAAGATCTCCTTCAACAAAGGTGTGACAGCTTAAGCGCACCCCACGGCTTAGTTGATCTGCGGATAGATTTCCGGTCCTTTCACATCTTACTTCTCCCGAAAGCACGATGATCTTGCAGGAGCCACAGGCTCCGTCACCACCACAACTGGATTTAATGTAAATTCCTGCTTGAGAAGCAGTCTTGAGCAGGGAGGTTCCATTTTCCACCTCTATTAATATATCATCAGGTAAAAATTTTACTTGGTATTTCATGAAGTCTCTCCTCCCCCCTCTGATGTAATTTCTTACATAGCCCGGGTAAAGGTAATGATACCACTGGAGTCACGGGGTCCTACAATGACTTTCCAACCGGATACTTCTTGAAGCTTTCCGGAGATGACAGCTACATAACCGGGAATGATTAAGTTGCGATGGTTTACTTTCTCAGCAACTCCACTCTTTTCAAGAGCATCGGCTATCTTTTCCGGTTCATATTTACCTGCTGCATAAGCTGTTAAAACGGAAGTTCCATCAGTATCGATGGGGAGTATATAGCTAGGTATTTTACTAGCTTCTACTTCACCCTCTACACTGTAATAAGTTAACGAGAAGTTAGTAGTAACATAAACTGGAGAATTTTCATTGACCTCGCCCACAGAGTGCAAAATGGGTTCCACTTGGATTGGCTTTTGTGGATCTGTGTATAGATTTTGTCGTAAAGCCATAAGAGGTAGGACATGGGCCTTTGCGGAAGCTTTTAAAACGACGGCACTGGCGTACTTGGATACATAAACAGAAGCCTCGGCTATTTCAGCCAGGGGTTCCGCTTTGCTGGTAAAGGCAATCACGGGATAGCCAAAGGGGCGATATTTCTTTTTAATAGCTAAGCGTCGCAAATGAGTAAGGTTGGCAAGTGTTTGACTCGGGTTCCGTGTGCCGGGATCCAAAACAAACTCCTTATAACCTAGCTTTTGCGCACTTTCGACTAATGTGTTTAAGGCTTCAATTCCTTCAGCCTTAATAATGACAGGCACACTATGTTCCTTGGCAAGATTAACGACGGACTCATAATTAGCTTCCGTAGCCGATCCAATCAGGGGTTTACGAGCAGCTACGCTCGGTAGCGCCGCTTTCAAAGCCTCTACATTCTCACTTAGAAGGAGCAGTGAGCGATCTGTTCCAGCGGCGATTTGAGCAACCACTTTGGCAAAGCGATCCGGATCACCCGATGTTTCCAGGATAGCCACTCCATCGATTGAGTAATGGAGACCGACCCGATCAAATTCCAAACCGTTGATTTCATCAAGTTTAGCTTGGATGTCATCATCAGATAGGGCATCAGAAATCTCAACAAGAAGGGTCGTCGGATGATAGAAAGTCTTATCATGGCGGAACAGAACTGTTTCGTCGCCAAGCACAGAACCATTACCGAATTTAATAGATTTTATCGGAGGTGCAGAAGCAGAATCCAAATTTTCTCTAGCTTCATCAGTCACGTAAGGACAAGCGTCCAGTGCTCCTTTACCAGAAGCCAATGCCATCGCGAAAGCGAGACAAGTTGGTGTACCGCATTCGCCACAGTTCTTTTTCGGGAGTTGTTTGTAAATTTCTAAACCGGTTAAGGCCATAACATTAACCCCTTTCCAATGGTTTATTCTAGAGGCAGAGCGGCTTACTCTGCCTCCGTGTAGGTAATCAATACTACATCAACGAGTCTAGATTAAAGCAAGGATGCCCATTTTCTTCAAGGAACGGAATAATCTCTTCTACCGTTGTACCGACAGATTCATCGGCAATTTTATCGATAAAGTCTTCACCTAAACCTTCTTCAATGGAACGTGCTACAAAATCTTCACGCAAGAATTCCTTGAGTTCTTTTGGCATCCAGACAATTCGAGCGACCCCACCATCAGCGGGAATAAACTTCTTACTGGTGAGATAGGTGCGCCCGATTCCCATGAAACCAGGAGTCTGCAGGCCACCACCGACGGTGCCGGCCAGAGTCGAGAAGGTCATACCACAAGGTGTCATTCCACTATGCTCCCGCGTGGTAATCATCAAACCATTGGCTTCTGGAACAATAGCCATAATAGCTTCGAAACAACCGCAAGAAGTCATAGGACGATCCATTAATGTGTAAAGGTTGACTTCTTCTAATGTATTGTTCGAAGCAGGTCTCAAATAATCATTGACGCTTTGCCACATTCCTCTGAAATCATCAATCGCTGGGCCTTTGGGAATGGGCTGGTTAGGGCCAGTCGGAGTAATTTCGAATGCTGCTTTAGCATCCAACCAGCTTACAGCGCCGCACAGTCCAACACGTTCTGGTGTTACGATACAGACATGGTTGGGTGCAAAGGATTGACAAAGTAAGCAGGAATAGAATTCTTCGACGTTTTCATCTGTTAAGCTCTTTAAGCGGGCATCACGTGCGCGATAACGTTCTCTAGCTTTGACAATGTTTTCCTCGACCGCTTGTTGATCGGTGAAAATGGTAACCTGGACCCGGTCAACAATAGCCGGAAACTCTTGCTTGAATTTTGCTAGAAGTAATTCACCAATATGTTTCATTAAGAAGCCCTTGGCGCGTGCATCCTTAGAGATCCGAACCCAGCACAAATCCCGTTGGGCCACGTGCCAAATTCCTTCTCCATAGTTGGTAAAGTAATGAATTCGACGCTCGAGAACACCCTCGAAATCCTCTTGCATCTTACGACCGTAGATATCTACCTTTATACCTAATGGAAGCTTGGAGCCTTCGGGAACGGTATCAATCTCCGGTCCAATGACCGTGACTTGACCATCTACTACTTCATCTGGACCAACCATCGAGACTAATTCGAAAGCGGTAGTTCTACCTCCACCGAACTCAACATAAGTGTCTCCTTTGCGAATGGTTTCTCCTTCGAAGGCAGGTCCGAAATTTACCGGTATAGGGATTTCAACATTGGTCAACTTTATCCCGCGCACCTCTAAAGCCAGAGGAACAATTTTTTCATAATCCGGCTCGGACAGATACCAATCGGGAATCTGCATATTTTCATCTAATACTTGGTCAGTAATTGTGGGGAAGCCCATAAAAATGGCCCCCATGGAAGCAGCTACTTTCACATCGTCTAATTCACCTAATTGCAGAACAAAAGCCCGTACACGACGACGCTGGTAATCTCTGTGTTCCTCTCTCTGACCAGCAGGAATCCCACCAAAGGCCAAGCCAGCCCGGAAAGCGTAATTCACAGCATGAATGACTTGGGTAAAGTTTCCTAAGGGGAAAGCAATGTAATCTTCACCTATCTTGGCATTCTCCTCAAGCAGTTGCTCGATGACTTCATCACAGAGGAAGATCATGAAACCTTTTCCCATCAAGTCATCTACAATTTTCTTAGCTGATTTTGAATCCTTAGCACGGCCTAGGATAACAGCCTCGCCAGGAATGGTCCAGTCGACCATCTTAATCCCATGCTTCCGTACAATAGGATCGCCAAGAAATCCGGTCCAAGGGGCTACCTTCGGTTCATCGTTGCGTAGATAATGAAGAGTTTCAATAATCTCTGCGGCGTACAGTACAGATTCACCCCAAAGGCGTGCATTGGCAAAGGTTAACTCTGTTTTAACCTGATTCCGCATACGATTGAGAATGGGTACAAGCTCACCCAGTGTGGTTACCTTTTCTCCGGAGAGACAGGTAATAACAGGAAGGTGGTAGGCAGTGTCCGGATAGCCAACCTTTTGTTGCGGACCGTAATCTTTAATGGCACGATTCAAAAGAATCTCTGCATAGCTCATTGCCGTAATGGTCCCATCATAGGCCTTACGGAGTAATTTCTTAGGTTCTTGAGTCGGATCCTTAATAGCATCGGCATAAATTTGCTCCATGGACATAGTCACTTCCTCCTTTCCTTACCACCCTTGGGCAATAGCTGTTTCGAATTTCTCAGCAGTTTCTTTATGAATTCTGAGTTTCCAGCTTCTGTATTCAAGGGCATTGATGATCTTTTGCGCAGCAATCTTCTCATCGACTTCAAAAATAAAGTTACCGCCAAAAACGTCATGGGCGATTTGGGTCGCAATTCCATAGATGAGATCGCTACCCTCTAGGTAAGGCATCGTTCCCACATGGGTAGGAATGCCCATAGAGACACAATAGGAGCCGATTGCTACGGCTTTTTCATGCATAGCTTCAGGTGCTGAAGCTGCGAAAGGCACTTTAGGTGTATCCACTTTCAGTTCTTTGGCCATCGCTTGTAACAAGTCCATTCCACGACTATTATCCACACAAGATCCTAGGTGGAAAACAAGTGGTAATTTCGTTGCTAACTGCGGATTAGCTTTCTCTAGCATTCTAAGGAAGCTCTTAAGTCCTTCACCGGCATATTTGTCCACAGCCTCCGAGTTCATTAAGCCCATCTTGGCAAAGGCTCCCGCAGAACATCCAGTGGCCACGACTAAGACATCATTCTTCACCAATTCCTTAAGAATACTCACATGGGATTCATCCTGCTGTCGTTTCAAGTTATTGCAACCGGCCATTTGCACAACACCCTTAATCTGCCCACTTAAGATAGCGTCTGTGAGCACAGAGAACGGGCGTTCAGAATTAACATTAGCAAAAATTTCAGTCAATGCTTCGATGCTAAATCCTGCTACGAGGCTATTGCGTTCGCTGGAAATAGCAATTTTCTTAGGATCTCTGAACTTATAGGCGGCAATGGCCATTCTTACTAGTGTTTTTGCGTCTTCCATGGCTGTCTCAGCATTGAAAGCCAAGTGTTGAGCACTTGGAATCTTCATAATGGCCTCAGTGGTAATAATTTTGGTGTGATAGCAGTCGGCAAGTTGTTGTACAGATGGGTAAATACATTGTATATCAACGACCATTGCATCAAGTACACCTGTCAAAATAGCCATTTCTTGAGATGCCGAAGATGTAGCTAAATAAACCCCTTCACGCATCAGAAGTTCATTACCGGTACAGCAAATACCGACGATATTAACCCCTTTTGCACCCACTTTTTGGGCCTCTGCTTTGAGTTCGCGGGCAGCAGCGACCACCATTTCTGAGAGTACTGGATTATGGCCATGAACAGCGATATTGACCATTGATTCTTGGATAACCCCAAGGTTAGCTTCCGAAACAATGGGTTCAGGAATACCAAATAAAACGTCACTCAGATTGGTCCCGATATATTCACCTACTAAATCCGCAAGTGAACCTTTCAGTCCCCCAAAAATTATATTAACAGGATCAGCATCCACCCCTTGAGCTGTTTGTGCCATAAGTTCAGTCACAGTACCATCGATGGAACGCGGCATAATATTTGTATGCTTAAATTTGCCGCGTCGTGGTTCTATTAAGAATGAATCTAGGAAAGCAGCTGGGCGATCCTTAAATCTACCAAAATCTTCATAAGCCAATTCTGCTACATCTGCAAGAATATCCATATCTTCTCTGTTTAGGGTTTCGATACCGAGCTTTTCAGCTAACTTATGAAGCTTTGCCGGTGACTTAATTTCATAATCCTTGGTCTTTCCTTCAGTAAGCTCATGAACTGTATGGAGTACATGCCTTGCATGTTCAGAGTGTGATGCAGCTCCACCTGCAATCATTCGAACTAGATTTCTCGACACAATGGTATATGCGGTAGCACCGCAGATACCTCTGCTAGCAGGCCCTTCCTCTGCTTTGACGCGGCAGGGTCCAGCTAAGCAAATGCGACAGCAGATTCCTTTATAGCCAAAACCACATTGTGGTTGTTGGGCTACAAAGCGTTCAAAAACTGTCTCAAGGTTGTTCTCTTGCGCAACCTTATACATTTCTATGGTGCCTGGGTCGGTTGTGCGCAATGGGTTTTTGGGTTCCACCACACGAGGCGCATTTGAAGGCCGTGAGGTGTGTGTCAAATCCCGATATCTTGGCATTGTTTTACCTCCTCTTTATGACCTTAGTTTTCCACCATACTTGTCTAATCTTTTATTACCTTATAACTCTCTCCTCTCTAATAAATTTCTATAGATAGATTCTAGTTGAGAACCTGGAGCAACTTTTGGAAAGGAAGAATGATCTGTATGAATAGACATATCAAGTAACTCTTCACTAAAGGGAACAAAACCAATGAGTTCCTGATCAGTAAATTGTGCCTTGAGAAATTCCTCGTCTTTTTTAGAACGAACCTTGTTCCCGACCACAGCAACCTGCGGTATGTTCAGCTCTTGGGCGAGTTTCTGAATTATCCTTACTGTATGGGCACTGACTGTGCTGGCTTCAGTTACAATAACTAGGAGATCTACCCCTTGGGCAGTTCCTCGGGTAAGTTGTTCAATCCCTGCACCCATATCTAAGATGACGGTATCTTGCTCGGAAAGAATTAATGAATTTACTAAGGCATGTAAGAAGCTGTTTTCTTTGCAATAGCAGGAGGTGCCGCCTCCTTTGACATTCCCCATTCTAAAGAAACGAATCGGTCCGACTTGAATTGAATAATCATCGAGAATATCATCGACCTGTGGATTAAGGGGATAAAATGCACCACTGCCCCCCATGCGTTGTTCAATAAGGTCCTTCATATCCACTATGGGTTTCAAATCAGCGAGAACATCCTCGGAAATCCCTAAGACAGTACCTAGACTTGCATCAGGGTCTGCATCAACCGCTAAAACTCTTATCCCTTGCTCTGCTAAAAAGTAGGCTAAATTAGCCGCAAAAGTTGTCTTGCCCACTCCGCCTTTACCCGTAATTGCAATTTTCATTGATTTCATCTCCTACAATAATGCTAAAGTCGTGCCAGGTTTCACAACGGCTGGTTTTTCCACATGTTTACACTATATACAGATAAGGTTTTTTACATGACATAAAACAACTGTATTAGTGTATTCTTCATAATTATCTGAAATCCTTCAAAGATTCTGAAGATTGTGTTAAATTAATAGTACAAAATAATTGTATGTGTTATTATTTGTGAAAGTTTGTTCTAATTAAACTAAGTATTCCCTGTTCATTTACTAATTCCTTCCTCAATTTCTAAAGAATATAAAATTAATTATCACAAGCTCATGAACTCTAAGTCTAATAACAGACATATAGGAACTAAATAATAAGAAAGCCATCTCGTACCAAAAAGGAATGAGATGGCTTTTATATCGGTGCTCAATAACTACTAATTTTCTAAAGAATAGAATTGAATTATGGGCTTTCTGAAGGCCCCCGTTGTTGAGCGGGCTCAATGGCATTGGTTACCCACCCAATATCTTCGATCGAGGTTAGGGGAATTTCAACCTCAGAAATGTCAGTAAGTGCAGAATCTGAGCTTTTCCCATTGTTATTTTCTGATTTTCTTTGTCGAAAGAATAAACCGCGCGGGATTTTGAGCATAATCAACACCTCCATATGTTCCCCACTCTATCATCCCACCGATTGAAAAGCTTATACTCGACTCAAAGTATTTTAAATTGACTGACAATTCCCTCGTCATCTACTCGTTATCTTATTAATTAGGCCAAGGATGAAATGCTAGGCCTAGTGCTCCGGGTCCGACATGAGTAGCAATAACGGGTCCTGCTTCGAAAATCCGTATCTCTTGGCCAGGAAACTTTTCATTAAGCTCCTTTGCCATAATCGCTGCTTCTGATGGTGCGCCTACGTGGATCACAGCGATGCGATGATTTTTTCCAGAAGACATAGCTCTCTCAAGTTCTGCATAGACCCTTTGCAATGCCTTATTCTTCGAACGAACTTTTTCAAAGACGTCGATAATTCCTTCTTCATTGAAATAAAGAATAGGCTTAATCTGCAATAAGGTTCCAAAAAGTGCTGAAGCTCCACCGATTCTTCCGCCACGGTGTAGATATTCTAAAGTATCCACTATAAAATAAAGTTCACATTGAGATCTTAAGGCAGGAAGCCTTGTCAGGATTTCTTGGGCATTAGCCCCTTCCTTAGACCAGTCGGCTACCGCCCATGTTTGTAGCCCTAAGCCGAGGGCAGAGGATTCGGAATCAAAAATATGAATATTTTCGTTTTCTAATATATCTTTTGCCATCATAGCTGAAGAATAGGTGCCACTAATTTTATGAGAGAGATGAAGGCTAATAATCTCTTCATAACCATCCGCAAGCACCTTTTGATAGGCTTCTATAAATGACCCCACTGAGGGTTGTGAAGTGGTTGAAGATCCTGAGATATTCTTCAGTTTCGAGAAGAAATCAGAGTTAGATAATTCGATTTCCTTAAAGGTTTCATCGCCAATATTAACGTTCAGTGTTACAACACGAATATCATAGTCATTAATAATATCTGAGGTTAAGTACCCTGTTGAATCCATAATGATTGCGGTTTTTCGCAAATCTTTCTCCCCCGTTTTTCCTTTTTATCAATAGATGTTTCGGACTATACAAAATTAAGTATATCGGAAAATCAACAGCCAATCAACAAAAGAGTGGTTGAATTTCAAAGTAAGTTCCACTTTATCGAGGTAAATTCCACTGAAAGTCACCCATTCTTGTTTGTAGAAAAGAAAAGGGTGACTTTTTTTCAGTTTTGGATTAAAATAGGGCCAAATCCGGTGTAAAAGCAGCTGAAAAAGGGCGCAGGTATCTGCGAGTGGAATTTAGTAGACTTTTTCGCATAGTAAATTCCACCCGGTTTAATGGGGTATGAAGCTGCTTCCCGGTAGTGTCATGACAGGAAGAAATTAACGGGTGAGGTTAATTTTTTCTGTCATTTCTTTGCGTTGTTCTTCAATAGCCCGATAGGCATCAAGATAACTGGTCTCCCGTCCTGACTCATCGGTATAACCCCATGGATTGCCTAGACAATGGACGGCAGTCTCCTTAAAAAGAGAGGAATTCATGATGACCTCATTGGGCGGAATTTTGTGACACCCCAATGCCTTAAGAAGATCTTCCCCATAGAGGAAAGCCAACATGTCATAAGGGCATTTATTCCCCAAGCTTTGTCGACTGTAGGAATTGATGTTGTCCATCATGCGGCTGATGTCGACCTGGGTAAACTCATCCATACGGGTGCCTTTAGGAATAAAATAGCGGATCAGCTCGTGATTCCTCTCGGCAGAGCCTTTCTGCCCAGGTGAAGAGGCATCGCAGTAGAACAGATGAGTTCTGCGGTTTTTGTTGTTGGTCAAACTCCAAGGCATTTGGGTTAGAGAACTCAGAACCATTGTCCGTCAGCAAAATCGGCATAACCCTCATAAAGATGTCTTGGCCAAGGTTGAGTTGAAGGTCTTCCAGGATAGTGATGACGGATTGAGAATCGTTGGTTTGCCGTAAAAAGGCAAGCATGAATTCTGCCTTCACGAAATGAAGGGTAAGAAGAACCTTGCCCCCTTTACGACCTTCTACGGTGTCCATTTCCACAAGAGGTAGGTGGGGATTCTCGTTGAGGAAATGCTGAAAGTCATTGTAGGTTCTACCGATTCGGCAAGCCTTGTCGACCTTGAGCTGTCTTTTTATCTTGCGCTTAGCATAGCGTACTTTCCGTGGCATATCGATGTTTCTTGCGGTGAAAATATTAAAGTCAATTAGACGATAGAGGGTGCTTTTGCTAACCATGAGGGAATCCTTATTGTTGGCACAGATATGATTCAGGGATTGCCCCTTTTTGATGAGAGGGGAAATGATGGAGTCGAGGTGTTTTACCTCATCTTCCGAGAGAGATATACCCTGTCTGGCTTCGGAAAGAACTGCCTGATATTCGGTATGGGCTGGTGCAGCATGGTAAAAGCGTTTCTCCAAAGTGCACTTATTAAGCTTATCGCATCCGTTGCAAACATAAGGCGGTTTGGCATGTCGTGGGCAGAGTTGACACTCAAAAGACGGGCACATAGCATTGCATAATTTGCAGCGGCGGCAAAAGCTGGGCCGGTGCGAATAATGACAGGGTGTGCAGAGCAGCCTATGATCGCAAGTATAGCGGTGGCGGCAAGCATTGTAAGCATTGCCTTGACAGCCTATCCGTTTGAAGATGATATGGCGGCGAACCTCTTTGGAGATGGTGGTGCAATCCTTATCTAATTCTTTAGCGATTGCCTTAAAAGAGTAGGTTTTATCCAAAAGCGAAGAGATGGTCACCCGTTCATCAAAGGTTAAATGTTTTTGGTTAGCCATGTCAGTCCCTCTTTCTTTCTACCGGGACACAGCTATCCCAATATAACCTATTTGTCTGAGTGAATTCCACCCTTTAATCTTTCCAAATTAAATTCCACTTTCCCAAGTGAAGGGGTGGAACTTAGTTTGGAAATTAAGTTCAACAAAAGAGTAGAGCAACATTCCTCCATTGTAACTTGACAGTTTGTGCGCATTTTGTTATATTATAAAGCGTTCTATTAACGGGGCGTAGCGCAGTTTGGTAGCGTGCTTGGTTCGGGACCAAGAGGCCGCAGGTTCAAATCCTGTCGCCCCGACCATTGAATAGCCTTTCGAAGCGTGTACTATCCACTTAAGGGATGAAAGACACGCTTTTTATGTATCATTCGTATTTCGCATTGGCATAACACCCCATCTATGGTGATATGGACCATTAAATAGTGTGAAAATTTCTGGGGGGAATGAACGGTGCTACAAGGAAAAAGAACCTTTCTTCGGCCATTGGCTCCCGATGATATTCCTATCTACCAAAAATGGTATAATGACCAAGAAGTCAATTATTGGGCTAATGGTGCTTGGCCATTGAGTACAATGTTCAATGAGGAAGAAATTGAGGAACGTTTTTTCACACCCGAAAAAGATAATGGTCGCTATATCATTCTTAATGAGGAACATAAACCCATTGGGACGACTGGCTTTCGAGACATTAATTATCCTGCACGTTCTGCAGTCCTTTTCATAATTATTGGCGAAAAAGATTTCTGGGGGCGTGGTTATGGTACAGATGCCCTTAAAGTGCTCTTGGACTACTTATTTTTTCAATGGAATTTTAACCGTTTGAGCCTTGATTTATGGGACGGAAACTTTCGTGCTCAAAAAGCCTATGAGAAGCTTGGCTTTAAGACTGAAGGCAGATTAAGACAAGCGCGTTTCGTTTTGGGAGAGTATCACGATGCAATTCTAATGGGATTGCTCCGGGATGAGTACACTCAGCTTCCTAAATACTGATATGGAAAATTACCCAAGGGGTTGAAATTGTTAATAGGTTAGAGTATGATATATAAAGTAATTGAATACCTCTGGGGATTGGTGAAACTCCATACCGGCGGTCAAGCCCGCGAGCCTTATGGCAGATCTGGTGTAATTCCAGAGCCGACAGTAAAGTCTGGATGAAAAGAGGAAATGAAAGTGCATATGCACTATTCTTTTGTTGCGAAATTTTGTACCCCAGAGGAATTACTCTGGGGTTTTTTATATGCTTTTATGGAAAGCTACCTAAGATTAGTCTCCAAACTGACTTCCCTGGTGTTTTGCGGCCCCCAAAATGCATGAGAAATCTGTTTGGGTCGAATATTTGACGATATGGACACGAAACGGTGGTGATCGCTTGGAACAAGATCAAATTTACATGTCAAGGGCTTTGCAATTAGCAGCTCAAGCCGTCGGCAGAACCAGTCCCAACCCTCTGGTTGGCTGTGTAATTGTCAATAATGGTAGGATTGTGGGAGAAGGGTATCATCAAAAGGCAGGCACCCCTCACGCCGAGGTTCACGCTCTCTGTGCAGCAGACACGAATGCCCAAGGAGCAACTGCTTATGTTACCTTAGAACCATGTTCTCACTTTGGTAAAACCCCTCCTTGTGCTGATGCACTGATCGAAGCAGGGATAAAAAGAGTCGTTGTGGCTATGCAGGACCCTAACCCTTTAGTGGGCGGTCGTGGAATTAGTCGTTTGCGTGACGCCGGGATTCAAGTGGATGTGGGCCTCAAAGAGGACGAAGCCAGAAGCTTAAATAAAGGATTTCTTAAAGCTATTCAAGCGGAACTTCCCTTTGTCCTCTACAAATCGGCTTTAACACTTGATGGAAAAATTGCTACAGAATCGGGAGACTCTAAATGGATCACGAATGAGGTATCTCGCGCCTATGTCCATCAATTACGCAATCAATTCGATGTCATCATGGTCGGTAGCGAAACAGTCAACCACGATAATCCTGCCCTAAATTGCCGAATGAGTGAAGGTCGTGACCCCATTCGCTTGATCGTAGACGGTGAGTTGAAGATACCTCATAATGCCGACGTATTCACCTCATCTTGTTCGGCACCCTGCATTATTGCTACCACTGAAGCTGCCCCCCTGGAACAATATGCTTTCTTCCAAGGTTTGGATAATGTTGAGGTTTGGAAATACAATACTTCCCGCTATGTTCCCTATGAAGATTTGTTTCGGGATATTGTTAAAAGGGGTTGGAACTCCATCTTGCTAGAGGGTGGAGGAAAATTAGCCGGTTCGCTTCTTCAAGCCCAGCTTATTGACGAAATCGAATTCATTTATGCTCCCAAACTTATTGGTGGCAAAGGTCCCTCCCCTCTTACCGGACTCGAGTTGCCCCTGATGTCTCATGCTTTTCCACTGGAATTCTTAGAGACTGATCTCTCTACCGGAGATCTTCGAGTCCGGGCTAAGGTAAAATACACAAGCTGAATGGATAAGCGAGGTGAAACTAATGTTTACAGGTATTATAGAAGAATTGGGTAAAGTAACGGACTTAAAGATTCTGCCGGACTCTGCTCAGCTTACTATAGAAGGTTCTCATGTCTTGGCAGGAACTCAGATCGGGGATAGTATCGCTGTTAACGGTATTTGTCTAACAGTAGTTAAGATGCAAGGCCAGCTGTTCACAGTTGATGTCATGGCAGAAACCCTTAATAAAACCAATCTCAAGGAATGTGGTCGCGGAACTAGGGTCAATTTAGAGCGAGCACTGCAACTTTCGACCCGCTTGGGAGGCCATATTGTCAGTGGGCATGTGGATGGAGTAGGAACTATTTTGAGAATTACCCCGGTAGGAATCGCACGAGTTTTTGAGATTAAGGCCTCCCCTGCTCTTTTAAAGTACATTTTACCTAAAGGCTCGATTGCTATTGACGGCATATCCCTAACAGTAGTTGATGTCCTATCTCAAGGTTTTACAATATCCTTGATCCCCCACACCCGCCAAGAAACGACCTTAGGCTTTAAGGGAGTTGGTGATGTGGTCAATCTAGAAACTGATTTGATCGGCAAGTATGTGGCAAGGTTTTTAGAGAAGAATGATGCCCCCCAAAAGGATTTATCCATGAACTTTTTAGCGGAGCATGGATTTCTATAGACAAGAATGTATAAATAGGAGTGATAGAAATGGAGTTTCAGTTTAATACCGTCGAGGAAGCTATCGAGGACATACGCGCAGGTAAAATGGTCGTGGTCGTCGATGACGAAGAAAGAGAAAACGAAGGAGATTTGTTGATGGCTGCTGAGAAAGTCACGCCGGAAGCAATCAACTTTATGGCAACCTATGGCCGCGGCCTAATCTGTGTACCCATGACCGCAGAACGTATCCAAGCCTTGAACCTTGACCCTATGGTCACTCATAATACTGATCCCCACGGGACGGCATTTACGGTTAGCGTCGATGGCTGTAATTGCACCACTGGGATCTCGGCCTTTGAGCGCGCCAATACAGTCAATATCTTAACCGACCCTCAAAGTCGGCCTGAGGATCTCCATCGGCCAGGCCATATCTTCCCTCTCAAAGCACGTGAAGGTGGGGTATTGGTTCGGGCAGGACATACGGAAGGAGCCGTTGATTTGGCTCGCTTAGCCGGCTTTGAGCCAGCAGGTGTTATCTGCGAGATCATGAAGGAAGACGGATCGATGGCCCGTGTGCCTGATCTCATGGAATTCGTAAAGAATCATGAATTAAAAATTATCACCATTAAAGAACTGATTCGTTTCAGACGTAAAAAGGAAAAGCTGATAGAACGTGTGGTCGACATTCAACTCCCAACCGATTTTGGTGATTTTGAAGCCGTGGGTTATCGGAGTCTGCTCGATGGACAAGAGCATGTAGCCTTGGTCAAGGGCGATGTACAAAACGGAGAACCCGTACTGGTTCGCGTCCATTCTGAGTGCTTAACCGGGGATGTGTTTCATTCCCGTCGCTGTGACTGTGGGGACCAATTAGCAGCGGCAATTGAACTTATAGAAAAAGAAGGCCGGGGCGTATTGCTCTATATGCGCCAAGAAGGTCGTGGAATCGGCTTATTAAATAAGCTCAAGGCATATAAGCTACAGGAAGAAGGAAAAGATACCGTAGAAGCTAATCTTGCCTTAGGCTTCCCTGCCGACCTGAGAGACTATGGGGTGGGAGCTCAAATCCTTGTCGATTTGGGAATTCAAAGTGTGCGCTTAATGACTAACAATCCCCGTAAAATTGTCGGTTTGGAAGGATATGGACTGGAAATCATTGAACGTGTTCCCATGGAAATGCCTGTGAAGCCTGAAAACGAGTATTACATGCATACCAAAAAAACCAAAATGGGACACTTTTTACCTGGGGTTCGCTAATTTTTTATACGATTAAATTGTCAATTAAGAAAGGATGAAAAACTATGATGACTTATGAAGGTAAACTGGTTGTAGAAGGATTAAAATTTGGAATTGTTGCTGCTCGATTTAATGAATTTATCACGAATAAATTAGTTGGCGGAGCTCTCGACGGACTAAAACGTCATGGCGCTGCTGAGGAAGATATTGATATTGCTTGGGTTCCGGGAGCCTATGAAATCCCTTTAGTTGCGCTAAAAATGGCTGAATCCAAGAAATACGATGCTGTCATTTGCTTAGGAGCAGTGATCCGTGGAGCTACCCCTCATTTTGATTTCGTTAGTGCCGAAGTCAGCAAAGGAGTCGCTCAGGTCGGTTTAGAGACCAAGCTCCCTGTGGTTTTTGGTGTATTAACTACCGACACGATTGAACAAGCTATTGAAAGATCTGGCTCAAAAGCTGGAAATAAAGGCTATGATGCTGCCGTTACAGCCATTGAAACAGTCAATTTATTAAAAATGATTAAATAATTTTTGGTAGGCTTTGGTTAAAAATTAGTACGAATTGGATAACTGTCCAAAATGTGTACCTTGTCAAAGGACCGCTAAGTATCTAGACTTATGATTGAGTCTAAATCTTTGATGAGGAGATGAGCGTTGTGACTTCAAACAATCTAATTCTAGCTAACATCGATGACCATCTTGAAGCAGCGCGCTCTGGAAATCAAGATTCACTAAATTGGATTATTGAGCACTATGAACCCGAAATTCGAAAAATAGCTTATAAGTTTTTTCTTCATCGAGCTGAATACGAGGACTTACTTCAAGAAGGACGAATTGCTATCTATAAAGCGATTAATTCTTATGATTCAGATTGCGATATACCTTTTCTTCATTTTGTGCGCATGGTTATTAAGAGGAAGCTCATCGACAGCCTACGAGCCCATAATAGGCAAAAACACATAAACCTCAACGAAGCGTTTTCATTGAATAATGAGTTAAGTGATAATAAAGTGGATAGCTTCATCGATTTTGTGACCAATGATGATGACCCTGAGACGAAAATCATCGCTCTGGATGAGACAAGACTTTTTTTACAGGAACTCATGAGTGGGTTTTCTGAATTAGAGCTTAAGGTCTTTCGCTGCCATTATCTTATAGGTATGAAACAGCGTGAAATTACGCAGCATCTCGGTTTAAACCCGAAATCCTTAGATAACGCTATTCAAAGGATACGACGTAAAGTTACTGCGTATCGTGAACGGCAAGTCGCAGGATAAACTAATAAGAAAAGAATCCCCTATTTTCGGGGGATTCTTTTCTTATTGCGTATCAGCCTAGAATGCACCATTGATAAATTCTTGTCTGGGTCGAGTAGTTTAAACAACGCTCATGAATCACCATTTTTCTGGTCAGCTTCCCATGCAGAGCTTTGCTGATCGGCACTAAGTATCTCCTTAGCTTGCTCCATCCAGTCCTCGGGAACATAAATCTCGACACCATTGATTAAGCCATAGGTAGCTTTTAGATTGCCACTTCCCGGGAAGGCCTTCCGGGCAGGGATTTCTTCTTGTTCAAGGAGAGCGATGACAATATCTGCCTCTATTTCTGTCGTTACATTGGTCAATAACAACCACTTTTTCATTTTTCCTGAGCTTCTTTCTTATTGTTTTTTTGGGGGAATACTAATCGTTGAATCATGATCACGGCAATGAACAAGCCTAACCTATCTCTAGTTTATAGTTTTATCCATAAGGATGCAAGAGAGGTTCCTCGCAAGCCCTACAAGGCAGGCAACTAAAAAGAATGACCTCCTTATAGTAAATGAATCTTCGCTATAAGGAGGTCTAATTGTATTGATGAGCACTATAGACTGTATTGGGTGTTAAAATCTAATTCTCCTCGAGAGTTAACATCAACCATGACGTGAGCACCTTCGTGAATTGTTCCCTGAAGGATTCGCATCGCCAGTGGATTTTGTAAATTATGCTGAATAACACGCTTGAGTGGCCTAGCCCCATAGATTGGATCATACCCCTGTTGAACAATGATGTTCTGTGCAGCATCGGAAAGATTCAGGGTAATTTTTCGTGGAGCCAGATACTTACGTAGCAGATCTAATTGAATTTGAACGATAGAACGAATATGCTCCTGACCAAGAGGATGAAACACGATCATCTCATCCAATCTATTTAAAAATTCTGGACGGAAAAAGTGTTTTAATTCTTCGGAAACTTTGGAACGCAACACTTCTTGGGAGGCGCCTGAAGCAGTCATTTCTTGTATCAACGGGCTGGCAATATTGCTCGTCAAAATGACCACGGTATTTTTGAAGTTGACAACACGTCCTTGTCCATCGGTTAAGCGACCATCATCAAGCAGTTGGAGAAGCACATTAAATACATCACCGTGTGCCTTTTCAACTTCATCGAATAGTACTACACTGTAGGGCTTCCGTCTTACCGCTTCGGTTAACTGACCTCCTTCCTCGTAACCCACATAGCCAGGAGGAGCTCCAATTAATCGAGCTACCGTATGTTTCTCCATGTATTCCGACATATCAATCCGGACAATTCCTTGATCATCATCAAAGAGAAATTCGGCGAGAGCCTTGGCCAACTCGGTCTTCCCTACCCCAGTTGGCCCTAGGAATAAGAAGGAGCCTAAAGGACGATTGGGATCTTGAAGTCCGGCACGAGCTCTGCGTACAGCGTCAGCTACAGCTTTGACGGCCTCCTCCTGACCGATGACACGCTCATGTATCCTCTCTTCCATATGAACCAGTTTATCCATTTCACTTTCGAGGAGCTTAGTTACAGGAACTTGTGTCCATTTGGCAACCACCTCTGCGATATCCTCTTCCCCAACTTCTTGCTTTAATAAAGTATTTTTGCGTGTTTGTAGCTGCTCTTCTAGGGTATTCAAATCCTTCTCCAATTTAGGTAATATACCGTATTGAAGTTCAGCGGCTTTATTATAATCATAGGTTTGTTGAGCTTGCTCCATTTTTGTGCGAGTTTGATCAATTTCTTCTTTTAATTTATTGATATTCGTGAGAACTTCCCTTTCCCCTTGAAGTTGGGCCTCTAAGGCACCTCTTTCTTCTTTGAGATTCGCTAAATCTTCTTCAATTTTAGCAAGACGATCCTTACTCCCATCGTCCTTTTCCTTCTTTAAAGCCTCACGCTCAATTTCTAGCTGTAGAACACGGCGTTTGATTTGATCTAATTCATAGGGATCACTGGTGATTTCCATCCGCAACCGAGCCGCAGCTTCATCCACAAGGTCAATAGCCTTATCGGGTAAAAATCGATCACTGATATACCGATCAGAAAGAATAGCCGCTGAAATGATGGCACCATCAGTTATCCTTACCCCATGGTGAGTTTCATAACGTTCTTTGAGACCGCGCAATATAGAGATGGTATCCTCGACACTGGGGGCTCCCACCATAACCGGTTGGAAACGCCGTTCTAATGCTGCATCTTTTTCAATATACTTGCGATATTCTTCTAAGGTTGTGGCACCAACCATATGTAGCTCCCCCCGAGCTAACATGGGCTTGAGCATGTTGCTGGCATCCATTGCCCCCTCAGCCGCACCGGCCCCGACGACCGTATGAAGCTCATCGATGAACAGGATAATATCTTCGCGCTCTTGGACTTCCTTGAGAACTGCTTTGAGTCGTTCTTCAAATTCACCCCGATATTTGGCTCCGGCGATAAGCAATCCCATATCTAAGTTGATTACCTTCTTATCCTTAACCGATTCGGGAACGTCTCCTCTAACAATGCGTTGGGACAAACCTTCCACAATCGCAGTTTTTCCAACCCCAGGTTCTCCAATAAGAACAGGGTTATTTTTGGTTCGTCGTGAAAGTATCTGAATCACCCGCCGGATTTCTTCATCCCGTCCAATAACAGGGTCTAATTTTCCTCGACGCGCTTGCTCCACTAGATTACGACCGTATTGTTCGAGGGCCTGAAAGGTTCCTTCAGGCGTCTGGCTGGTAACGCGTTGAGTTCCTCGGATCTCCCGCAGAACTTGCAGGAGCTTCTCGCGATTGAGTCCCTCTTGCTTTAAAAGCTTCTCGGCTCCTCCTTCCCCTTTTTCAAGGATAGCCAAGAGAAGATGCTCTGTGCTAACATATTCATCTTTAAACGTCTCCATTTCATCGTGAGCGGAGACCAGAACAGTTCGCAGGCGCGATGAAATGGTCAATTGGACGGAGGTTCCCGTCATCCGCGGAAATCGTTGTATATCCTGACGTACTTTTTGAGCCAATACTCCCACGGGGATGTTTAGTTTTGTTAAAACTTGAGGGACCACTCCCTCTCCCTGTTCAAGAAGAGCCAAGAGTAAATGTTCAGGCTCTACTTGACCGTTGCCATTCCGCTCCGCCATAGTTTGAGCTTGTATGATAGCTTCTTGAGATTTTTGCGTAAAGCGATTGGTATCAAAAGACATGGTGATCACTCCTTTATCAATAAGCAATTATTCGATAAAACTCTATAACTTTATAACTCTATTATAAGCATAACCCAATCAAAGGTCAATAAAGGTCAGATATTCTTTTTGTATAAAAACCCCTACGTTAAGCATGCTTAACTTAGGGGTTGGACGGGAGAGCTAATCATCACTTAATCAGCAACAAGCTTTAGTAAATCAGTCTTTACTCGCTCAAGAGTGTTTTGAAGCTCTAGGGGATTAGCATCTCTGATATTGAAATAGAACTTTATTTTAGGCTCCGTACCTGAGGGTCGGGCCATGACAAATCCACCCCCCTGAAAAGAATAGCGGATCACGTTGGATTGAGGAAGTGACAGTAAATAATTTTCCTGAGGAGAAATGATTCTTTTTCCTTTTCTCAGTTCATAATCATCGATTCGTTCGATAAGTAAACCTCCGAATGAGTCTACCGTCGTCTCACGAAGGGTAGTCATCATGCGCTTCATTTTCTCTTTGCCTTCTTTGCCATGTAAGGTCATGGAGATTTGATCATCGACAAAATAACCATAGCGCCTGTATATTTCCTCGAGGATTTCAAGTAAGGAACGACCTTCAGTTTCTTGATAATAGAGAGCGGCTTCACAGAGTAGTAAGGAAGCGATAACGGCATCTTTATCGCGAACGAAATGCCCTGCCAGATACCCATAACTCTCCTCAAACCCAAATTGAAAATCCCCAATTCCTAGATCTTCCATTTCCTGCTCTTTCTCGGCAATAAACTTAAATCCTGTGAGAACATTTTCGATCTGGACCCCTAAGTCCTTAACCATTAGGTCAGCAAGATCTGTGGAAGCAATTGTTTTGATAATCACTGCATTCTTCGGTAGAATACCTAATCTCCTCTTCTGAGTTATGAGGTAATAGGTTAAAAGAATGCCTATTTGATTTCCGGTGAGCTGTTGATAATCCCCTGAAGGGGTGCGAATGACCATGCCAAGACGGTCTGCGTCTGGATCGGTGGCTATCAGTAGTTGAGCATCCTGAGCTTTTCCATATTTTCGAGCTAAATCAAAAGTAGAAGAAATTTCCGGATTAGGATAAGGAACCGTAGGAAATTCTGAGTCAGGATTTTCCTGTTCGGGAACAGTGAATACTGAATAACCCATTTCTGTTAAAATGCGCCTTACCAACATATTTCCAGCTCCATGCAAGGGGGTATAGACGATCGATAGCTTACTTCCTTTTTCTTGAGCAAGGTCTGGGTATAATGCTAATTCTTTAACTCTCTTTAAATATGCGGAATCCATTTCTTCCCCCAAGTCAATGAGAAGTCCCCTTTTCCGGGCTTCCTTTTCTGGAAGAGGGTGAATGTCATTCCAATGTTCATGAACTTTAATACAATGAAGGATTTGATCAGCACGATCCGGAGGGACTTGCCCTCCATCCTCCCAATATACTTTATAACCGTTATACTCTTTTGGGTTGTGACTGGCAGTGATGACAATTCCTGCTTGAGCATGTAAATGGCGGACTGCAAAAGAAAGCTCCGGAGTTGGGCGAAGTCCGTTAAATAGATAGGCCTTTATCCCGTTACCAGCAAGAATCAAAGCTGCTTCTTGTGCAAATCGATCAGACAGGCACCGTGAATCATATGCAATAACTACTCCGCGGTTTTTACTTTCTTCCCCTCCCTCGAGAATTAAATCTGCCAACCCTTGAGTGGCTTTGCGTATCACATAGATATTCATGCGATTAGTACCTGCACCGAGAATTCCACGGAGTCCCCCGGTTCCAAATTCCAAATCGGTATAGAAACGATCCTCGATCTCTTTAAGATCACTTAAACTTGCAACTTCCGAACGTGTCACTTCATCAAAATAGGGGTCATTTAACCAAAATTGATACCGTTCTTGAAACATAGACACATACTCCTTCGCTTATATTATGACTTCAGTAAAATAATTACTTCAATAATATAGGGCAGTTATAAATCAATAAGTATTAGTGCACTAATAGTTAAAAGAAGCTCACAGAATGATCTGTAAGCTTTTTTGTTCTTGGTCTGTCACTTTTGAGAAACGGGATATACGATAAGCCCTACTAACCCAGGTCCGGTATGAACCCCTAAGGCAGGACTAATCTGGCCAAAATAGAGATCTTTAGTATTGGGGTGCTCACGTGCTACTTTTTCCAAATCTCGAGCTTCAGCTTCTGAGCCACCATGAACGATAGCAACACTGGCTAAACTCTCCTTTAAATGGTCTAAAAGAACCTCTTTCAATCGTCTTAAGGATTGCTCTCTTCCACGTACTTTGGCGAAGGTAAAATATTTACCTTCTTCATTAATAGAAATAATCGGTTTAAGATGAAGTAATTCACCAATGGTACCCGCTACATAGCCAATTCGACCACCTTTTTTCAAATACTCTAGGGTCGAAAGAACATAGTAAGCCTTAATTCCCTTTACCGTTTTTTTGGCGGCAGCTACCACTTTGTCGAAATCCATGGAACGGCGCCTCTCCCGTGCCGCTTCTATCACTGAAATTCCTAGACCCATGGAGAGTGTTTTGGTATCCACCACTTCAATAATCATATCTTTAAATTCCTGAGCAAACAATGAAACAGCTTGATACGTCCCACTAAGACCACTGGAAAGATGAAGAGCTAAGACATGAGTCACATTTTGCTCGCGTAAGCGATTGAAACAAGCTTGAATCTCAGCCGGCGAAGGCAAGGAGGTTTTAGGAACTTCTTGTTCCAGGGAATCGTAAACTTCTTGTGGAGAAATGTCGACACGATCACGATATTCCCGGTCATGATAAATAATATGTAAGGGTAATACTTCAATACCATATTCACTTATAATTTCTGGTTCCAAATCACATGCACTATCGGTAACGATAGCAATCTTCATCTTTTGTAGGTTATTAGGCTCTGTCATGCGCAAATATCCTTTCTTTGTAGATTTTACTGGGATATATGAAGATAATAAACCTATTATTAGTATATCATACACATTATATTATTTTCAGAGAAATATTCAGTAAATTCAATTCGTTTGCAGAAGACTCCGGCAGTTTTTGTCATTACAGCAGTGCTAATTCTAACGCCTTCTCACGAACATCCCGGAACGCTGTTGGATGATGAGCAATCTCTCCAGCTTTATCAATTTTCTGATAGACACAGGATCCAAAGTACTGGATATCAAGGACATGATAAAGGTTTTTCACAGATTTCTCTGCACAGGTAAACACATCTGGAAATTCTGTTCCGGCTGCCGAGAGAAAAAGTCCATGGCGAGGCAATCGTTCTGATACAACAATGGGTTTCTTAAGTACATATTTAAGCGCCCAAAACGTCTGCATACGATCGATGACCGCTTTCATCTGAGCGTTGATTCCCATAAAAAAAACAGGGGCAGCAACGATAAATCGATCTGCAGCGAGAAGTCGTTCTTGAAGGTATTGAATATCATCTTTTTGCACACATAGACCGGTCTTCGAACAAGCATTACATCCTAAGCAGGGTGAGAATTGAAGATCGCGAATATTGATTCTCTCTATTGAATAGCCCCTACTATGTAAAGAATCCAAAGCCTCTATTAATAGTCGATCCGTATTACCATTGCGCCGCGGACTTCCAGCTATTCCAAGTATATGTGGCTTCATACATGATCACCTCACAATTTAACTGTTTTCTGCTCTAATTATACAATAATAGGATTAATAGTAAAAGCGAGCTCCCTATTCTTAGGAACTCGCTCTTTACCTTAGTGCACAGAAAATATCTAGGTTAGGCATCGTTTGTTGGGTGACCGACAAATTACCAGATCCTTTCTATGAAATCATATTTGGCTTTGATGTGATTACTTAAGTTTACAGTTTATTTTCGTGTTAGAAATCTTAATAGATTCTAAGCCAACTGAAGCAAGTATTGATTCAATCAAAAGCTTTTCATTATCACTCATTTAACTCCCCCCTTCTTTGCATTTCTTAATCATAACATTTTTATCATTTTTTGGCAATAGGAATTATCTGGTTTTTTATTTCGGCGGTCAAACGCTGACCTTTTCATTCTATGTCTTATCATCTTCTTTTATGCCAACACATCTTAAAGAATTATTTTTTATTATATGTTTCCAATTCATTTTCGTTCCTTATTTTAATGATTTAAGATAAATAGTTTTTGATGATTCGCTTTTATGAATATCTCATTTCATATTGAATATCATCGGCTTCTAGACCATGTTGGCTTAAATACCCTGTTAGACAATCCTTCGGTTGATTGGTTAATCTGAAATCGCCTTGAGTCATGGTTAAAATGGCAGAAACTAGCTTATCTACCTGTTCCCAAGCCATGGTCCAAGCATCAAGCAACACCTGGCCTTCTTTCGTCATGAGTACCCCCGCTGTACCCTCTGGATTGAGCCGTGCAATTAAGGATGGATAGCGTTGGAGATATTCTTCTCGTCTCTGCCAAGGGGGGGTAAATCCTGACTCATTTCGAGCATGAAAATAATCGGATAAAATTGCTTCGCGAAAAACACTTCCCCCCCGACTTCGTGGTGCAAAAGCAGAAAGTGCATCCTTCGTATGCCGATAGACATAGAGCTCCCTAGTTTTACGAAAACCTATCTTTTCATAAACCTTGATTGCATGATTTTGAGTTAGGACTTCAAGCTGGATTCCCTTTAATATTAGGCTGTCTGCTTTCTTTAATTGATATTTTAGTAGTGGCTCAAAAAGATGTTGACCACGGAATTCCGGGTTAATACAGGTACCCGCAATCCAGCCCAATTTATTTTCCAGAGCCAAAAGCGAAAATCCAATAATGCGATCAGACTTTTTTAAGGCAACGGATTGGGATAAATCAATTTGACATTTTTCGAGCCATGCTTTCATTTGTGCTTCAGAATATTGGGTTTCATATGCGTAACCTTGCCAGCAACTATTCCAAGCAAGAGTTAGATCCTCTATAATTGTGCTCTCTAAGTCAGAATACGTTAACATAACACTATTAAACTCCCTCAAGAACGGATGGGTTCACACAATGAGGTGGTGTTTTTCCTTGAAGGAACGTCACTAGATTCACAGCAGCTAAACGTGCCATTTCGCGGCGTGTTTTGACTGTAGCACTACCAATGTGAGGAAGTGCTACACAATTTGCTAAAGTAAGCAAGGGATGCTGTGGTGATAAGGGTTCCTCGCTAAAAACATCTAGCCCAGCCGCATAGATTTTCTGATCCATAAGGGCTGAATAGAGATCATCCTCATTCACAATACCACCTCGAGCTGTATTGATTAGGATCGCTGTGGGTTTCATGCGCTCCAATTCCGTTTTCCCGATTAGGTTTTGAGTCTCCGGAGTAGAGGGTGTCAAGATGCAGACAAAATCAGATTCCTCTAGCAGCTCTTCGAATGTTCGGTATTGAGCTCCCAGCCTTTCTTCGATTTCAAACTTTCGCGTTCGGTTGTGGTAGATAATCTTCATATCAAAGCCCTTAGCTCTCTTGGCCACAGCCTCTCCGATTCTCCCCATACCGATGATCCCAATGGTAGCGCCATAAACATCTTGACCAGCTAACAGCATTGGAGACCAGGTCTTCCACTGACCTTGGCGAAGAAATTGAGAAGCTTCCTCCATACGGCGAGCAGTCATCATAAGTAAAGCAAAGGTTAAGTCAGCCGTTGTTTCCGTAAGTACTCCAGGAGTATTCGTAACCAAAATCTTGCGACGGGTCGCCGCTTCTACATTAATATTGTTATAACCCACTGCCATATTGCTAACAATTCTTAGGTTTTTAGCTTGTGCTAATAAAGAATCATCAATGGACTCGGTCAATAAACAGTACAATCCCTCTACGTCCCTAATTTCTTGCTCTAGAACATCCCTCGGAACAGGAACATCAGCTTCGGACCACAATTTAACCTCACAGGTTTCTTGAAGCATAGCAAGGATATCTTCCGGTATTTGACGCGTAATAAAAATTTTCGGCTTCACGATTATCCCTCAATTCATCATGAGTTCCATTCTCTATTGCTTAGATTATCATAACCAGCATCAAAAACAAAGAGCGTTCCGTATTGGAACGCTCCTAAGAAATCTACTTTATTAGAAGATTACGCCAAGAGCAATCAGGATTAGAACTGCAATTGCGATGATCCCAACGCCAACATAACCACCAAATCCACATCCACATCCACCGTATCCATACATAAGAGTAATCCCCCTTTCATTCAATTTAATTCATATCGTTTTTTTAGAATACAATACCCATGGCGATGAGCAGAAGAATAATTACCACTACAATTGCGATCCCTGGAAGAAAGTTCGGTCCACAACCGTCTAAACCTGCACCTAATGCCATATCAATTACCTCCTGTATCTTTGGTTCTGGATTAATTTACCTAATCTAAATTATGTTGATAGAGGATAATGTGTTACCACATTATGGTATTTACCCCAATCTAATGGTATTCCAAAATCAAAGCTCACAGCAGAGAAAGGATCAAGAAAACAAAAAACCTTTGATCCATAGATCAAAGGTTAATAGGTAAATATTAATCCCGCAAAGCTCCTCCAACGAAGAAGAATTCCTGGGCAATAAATTTAACTGGGACACTAATGGTAAAACAGTATTGGTCAACCAAGGGAAATAACTGGATACATGAATCTGTTACTCTGGAAAGGTTCTTCGGATTCCCATAAAGCGAACGTCCAAAAAGTTAGTTAGAACTAAGGTTAGGGTATTCAAGTTTTTGACCGATGGGGGTATGCTACTCGAAATGGGTAACCTATAAACTCTCATACTGACTTGGAGGAGCTCTGCGGGAAACTTGACTGAATCTTCTTTACATCTTTATAATATAGGGGTTAGCACAATCTGTCAAGACATATTCGTATGCAAATTATGGTATCTAGGAACTATGCTTGCAGAATAGTATTAGCCAAAAGGAGGAAACAAAGTGAGAGCAGTATTTACTCTAACCCCAAGTGAATCCAAGCGACTGATTGCTAAGGGAGTCAAAGCTTTGCCTACCATGATAAAAGCTCTGCAGAACCATACCCTTATTTTAGCAGGTGGAACAACGAATGCCTTTCTTCTCGACGAACTATTAGGAAATAACCTTGCAGAAAAAAGCCGTTATACGGTCGGTATGATTGCTGCCGGGAAACTAGGCGAAAGCAAAACAGATCAGCGGATCCATCCTTATGTTTTTTCTAAAGGCAAACCTCTCGATTCATCATTTCATTGGAAGGATTATTTACCGGAATTAAAAGCAGGCGATATTTTTATCAAAGGAGGAAACGCTGTAGATTCTACAGGCTTAGCCGCCGTTTTTGCAGCCGATTCTATGGGAGGTACAATCGGTGCAGCCTTTGGCCCTCTCTTTGCTCGTGGAGTTCAGTTAATTGTTCCGATTGGCTTGGAAAAAATGATTCCCGATGTACGTGAAGCCGTGGAATTTATGAATGCTGGTCCCGTTGACGAAGCAATGGGTAATAAAGCCGGACTAGTACCGATGTTAGGTGCTACGGTGGTGACAGAAATTACTGCTCTGGAAACACTTTACAAGATAAAAGCAAAATGCATTGGCGCCGGAGGAATTGCAGGGTCAGAAGGAGCAATTACCATAGTGATCGAAGGTGAAGACTCAGTAGTCCGAGAAGCCTTAGCGACTATACACTCTCTCAAAGGCGAACCTCCGGTTCGCTAAACAATGAATCTCTGTAGCTCTTGTTTGGAGCTACAGAGATTCATTGTTATTTTGTTATTCTACATTAGACAACGGGGATATAGAGCACTTGACCCGGGAAGATCAGATCTGGGTTGCTAAGATTGTTAGCCAGAATAATGGCTTGCATGGTGGTCCCGAACCTTTGGGCAATCAGATAAACTGAATCTCCTTGTCTTACAACATAGGTGATGGGTTCGGGAGCAGGTGGCGGGCATGGTGGCGGACATGGCCGAGGGCAGCATGGATTTTGATGATGCATGCTATGCATATTATCCATTCCATGATAAGAGTGATAAGGGTTGCCCGGATCTAGGGTGACCTGACCAGGATAGTAAGTGGGATCTAAAGTAACGAAACCCCCTTGTGGGAAATATTGAGCTTGTTCAGGATATTGCGCCATCATCTCTGGGCTACCACCCATCATGTTCATTGGTTGATTCATAAAATTTCCTCCTCATCTATTATAAGAAGCTTTCATATTTAAAATTCTGTCTTATATTCCAAGCGCTCTTTTAATAGTAATATATGGAATTAATCCAGTTGTGAGTATGTACCTGGGTAATTTTACAAAAGCTTTGTAGCGAACTTTGACTTAGGAGCATATACCAACATCAGAGATGATGATGAAAACCTGTGGGATATATAACACAACAATTTTTAGCTGGCAATACTATAAAAGAGCATTGACATTCATTAGATAAAACTATAATATAAATTAAAAGAATATTTGTAGCATAGTAGGATAGTAGGTGTGAGGCGATATGTGCACCCCTGCGGAGGTGTATTTTTTATTGCCCAAATAGGAGGAGGTTTTTAGAAATGAAAAAAAGTAATTTCAAAAGAATTTTAGGCGTTGGTTTAAGTTTAGTTCTAGCGTTTGGATTAACAGGATGCGGAGGTAATTCGGCACCCAGTACATCTCAAGGTACAGAAGGGTCTTCTCAAGGTGAGAAAGTGAATATTGGCATAATCCAGATTGTCGAACATCCTGCCCTCGACGCTGCTCGGCAAGGTTTCTTAGAAACTTTAAAAGCAAAAGGCTATGAGGAAGGTAAAAATTTAACTGTTGACTATCAAAATGCTCAGGGAGATCAATCTATTCTTCAATCCATTTCCCAAAAGTTTGCATCGAGTGATCTCGACCTCATTCTTGCTATTGCCACTCCTGCAGCCCAAGCTATGGCGAGTGCTACCCAAGATATCCCCATCTTGATTACAGCAGTAACTGATCCTGTGGAAGCGAATCTTGTCGATAGCATGGATAAGCCTGGTGGCAATATTTCTGGTACTACCGATATGAACCCCATTAAAGATCAAATGGACCTCCTGAAAAAATTAGTTCCTGATGCTGTGACTGTTGGAGTCCTCTATAACGCAGCTGAAGTTAACTCCGAAGTCCAAGTTCGCGTTGTCAAGGCAGAAGCACCTGCTCTCGGACTTAAAATTGAAGAAGCTACCGTGGCTACCAGTGCTGATGTTCTGCAAGCAGCTCAATCATTAGTTGGAAAAGTAGATGCTATTTATGTTCCTACCGATAATATGGTCGTCTCTGCTGCCCAATCCGTTGTGCAAGTAGCTAACGAGAACAAAATCCCAATTATTTCCGGTGAAAGTAGCGTAGTTGACGCCGGAGGACTTGGGACCATTGGTATTAACTATAAAAATTTAGGTGCTCAAACCGGCGAGATGGCCATTCGTATTTTCGAAGGTGCTAAAGTTGCCGAAATGCCGATTGAAAGTCAAAAGGATTTTGATATTGTCCTCAATCAAAAAACGCTGGACCTTCTTGGCATAAAAGTACCAGCAGAAATTGAAAGTGAAGCAACGTTTTTAAATAAATAGATATTCAAACTTTATTAAAATAGAGATAAAATATTGAGGTGTGTTAATAATGTTCTCTCCCAAAATTGTTGTAGGAACTCTAGAAGTTGGACTTATGTACGCGATTATGGTTCTGGGAGTTTACCTTACCTTTCGTATACTAGATTACGCGGACCTTTCCGTGGAGGGCAGCTTCACTCTTGGAGCTGCCACCGCGGCTACCCTTATTTTTCAAGGCTATAATCCATGGCTAGCAACTAGCATCGCCTTTGTTGTTGGCTTTATAGCCGGAATATTCACGGGTATATTTCACACAAAATTTAAAATAACAGCCCTCCTCTCAGGAATTTTAACCATGACTGCCTTATACTCTATTAATTTACGCGTGATGGGCAAAGCTAATATTTCTCTACTCAGGGCTCGCACTATTTTTTCAGATTTCGAAAGTCTTCCTGGGATGGAGAAATATGGAGTCTTAGTCCTCTGCTCCCTTACGGTCGTCATCCTTGGACTTCTGGTTTATCTGTTTTTGAACACCGAAATCGGCTTGGCGTTGCGGGCGACGGGTGATAATGAACTTATGATCCGTAGCTTAGGTGTTAATACCGACATAATGAAGATACTCGGCCTGGCCTTGTCAAATGGTCTAGTCGCCTTCTCCGGAAGCTTTGTTGCACAAAACCAACAATTTGCCGATGCTAGTATGGGGATCGGAATGATTGTTGCCGGACTTGCTTCTGTCATTATTGGTGAAGTTTTAGTGGGAACATCCTCCATTGCCCGAGCTATTGTTGCAGTGATATGTGGAGGAGTCATCTATCGAGTTATTATCGCAGTTGTCTTACAGCTTGGTTTGGAGCCTACTGATTTAAAACTCCTAACGGCGGTGATTGTTCTCATCGCACTTGTCTCACCTAGCTTAAAGTCAAAATTCTCAGCGTTCAATGGCGGCATTCTCGGGAAGGGGGATTCATATGCTAACAGTACAAAATCTAACTAAAATCTTTAACAAAGGAACGATCAATGAAAAAAAAGCCCTTGATCATTTCTCACTGGAGCTAGCCCCTGGTGACTTTGTCACTGTGATTGGTTCCAACGGCGCTGGGAAATCCTCGATGATGAATGCCATCGCCGGAGTGTTCCTCCCTGATTGCGGAAATATTTCGATAGATAAACAAGATATAACAAAATGCCCATCCCATAAACGGGCTGGTCTTATCAGTCGAGTCTTTCAGGATCCTTTATCAGGAACCGCTGCCTCGATGACAATTGAAGAAAACTTGGTTATGGCTTTACGCCGTGGCGAATCCCGCCGTTTGCGTTGGGCTTTAGATGTTAATAAACGCGATTACTTCCGTAATGAGCTGGCGAAATTAGGGTTAGGTTTAGAGGGCCGTTTGACAACCAAGGTTAAACTCCTATCGGGTGGACAACGACAAGCCCTTACCCTGCTTATGGCGACCCTCCAAGAACCCAAGCTTTTGTTATTGGATGAACACACTGCCGCACTTGATCCCAAAACGGCGGAGAAAGTCATAGAGCTGACTTGTAAGGTAGCTGAAAGCTCTAAACTTACGACCTTGATGATTACTCATAATTTAGAGCAAGCCCTAAGCGTTGGGAATCGTACCATAATGATGCATGAAGGTCGAATCGTTCTGGATATCCGCGGTATAGAGCGCAATAATATGACTATTGGTCGTTTATTGGAAATGTTTGAAAAAGCCAGCGGTGTTCATATGAATAATGACCGGATGATGCTGGCCGGAACTCGTTAAGAGGACGGTTTAGCTTTCTGGTGTTAACACACCTCTTCCCCGTTGAAAAAGTGGCAACACTTATTTCAACGGGGTTTTTTATATTTATTACTCGAAGCTATCTTTGTCTCAAGGATTCATGGCTAACAGCATCTAAAGCCTTTTGGATAACCTCTCTTGGAATTTTGAATTCTTGATTTAAAGTGGTGGAATAGATTAAGCAATCTTGTACTGGTACGTCCAAAAGCCTTTCAACTGCCATGGCGTATAAGCCAAGCTGTAATGCATAGCGTTGTATTAATGTTTCCTCGGGATGGGTATCCTGAATTAGATAATCAGTCTTAAAGTCAAGTACATCTGCACGATGTTCTCGAGGGTTAATGACTAACGCATCTATGATCCCTTGCACAAGGACGGGTTCCTTTTGTGCTTTAAGTGATAGTGATAACGTGAAAGGAACTTCTCTCCTTACCTCTTCGGCCTCTAATAAGCGCTTTCCTGTGAAGGAATCTAACAACTTAAGGAGCACGTCAATAGATACTGTATTCCCCTGCACTTCAGAAAGAATGTCTGCTTGGATTAAGGAATTCTTATATAGCTCAAGGGTATTCTTCTTCTCCTCACTTAAAAGGCTTTCCCAGGTATTTCTCCATGTCGTTAAAGGAAGGTGCTGGATGGCTGTATGCATTGCTGTTCCTTTTTCTGCCGGAGTCAATTCTTTTTGGGACTGAACAAATTTTGGCCGCAGAAAGGTAGGAGTTGATTGTGTTGGATGGGGCTCATATTCTAAATCCATAGACCAAGGCATTTGTCTCTTTAATTCGCTGACACTGGTTTTGGCTACTTGATGGACTGCTTCAGATGAGGGGTACTGCCAATTCAGCCTCATAAATATTTCCTCTTTTATCCCTGCCAAGGTCATTCCCTCGGCACTTGCCCTATCCCCTCTTTCTCCTTCTTCTTCTCCTCTGCTAGCTGGTTGCTCTAGCTCTCTTACTCCATCTGGTTCTTGTAATGTATTGTTTTCAACCATAATCAATGACTCACATATAGAACTCTCAGGATCAATAGCTGCGATTTCCTGTGGAGTAGGATCAGAAATTCTTTCATGAATTACGACTTTCCACTGAGAATCGTTATCCGGTAGACCATAATCCAGTGGTGGGTGACCCAAACCAAATAAATCTTCGGGATAACGCGCCAAAGCGGGTCCAATCCAATCTAGATAAGTTTTGGCACTTCGCAGCTGACCATCAGTAAAGGGAATCTCAGAGCAAGAACTGGCTAAGCTTTGCCATCTCTCGAGGGTTTCGGACAATTTGTTAACTTGACCGTAGAGAAACAAGCGCTCTTTGGCCCGCGTGAGCGCTACATAAAGAATGCGCAATTCTTCGGCAAGAGACTCTTGCCATAAGCGTTGCTTCACCGCATATTGAATAATGGATGGATAACGAACTTGATTCTCCACATCAATCAACGGAACACCTGCTCCCAATTGAGAATGGAGTAGAAGTTGATTGCTTAGGCTTCGCGTATTAAATTTTTTCCCTAATCCAACCATGAATACCACAGGAAATTCTAATCCTTTGCTGGAGTGCACTGTGATGAGTCGAACCACATTATCCTTTTCACCCACAATGCTGGCACTCCCGAAATCTTTCCCCTGATCTTGAAACTTTTCGAGAAACCGCAGAAACCGGAATAAGCCACGATAATGAGTTGCTTCATAGCGGCAAGCCCGATCGTAGAGGACACGCAAGTTAGCCTGGCGTTGTGACCCAGAAGGTAAGGTCCCCACATAAGCAAGAAAACCCGTTTCCTCATACAGATGCCATATTAAATCAGCCAAGGACGTGCGACGTGAGCGCTGCCGCCAAGCTTGTAGCTTCGGGTAAAAGGAGTTCACCTTCGCTTGTATTTCCGGTGATTGGGTTAGAATGGCTTTGGTCTTCGCTTCTAACTGAGTCAGGTAATCTTGATGCATAACTAGAACATCTTTTACTTCTTCATTCTCAGCTACTTCTTGTGGTTCATTTTGGCTAGCCCAATACGCTAAGACAATGGTCTCATAAAAATCCCCTTGCGGGAGCAATGAGCGTAATTTTCCTAGCTCAGTTCCATTCATACCGACCAGGGGGGATCTCAGTACCGCAGCCAAAGGAATATCTAAGCGAGGATTATCGATAACCTTCAATAACGATAACATGGTATCGACTTCATTGGCACGGAAATACCCGCTATTGGTTTCAGCATACACTGGAATACCAACATTTTGAAATTCCTCTAAGTAGACTGGGGCTACCGAGGATAAGGAGCGCATAAGTATAACGACATCCGAATATTGAACAGGTCGAAAGTCTCCAAGGGTTTTATCGAAAATCTTAAATTCACAGCCTTGAACCATCTTCTGAATCCGCGTGGCCACTAACCGCGCTTCTATACGAGCAGTTTCCAGCTCTTCCAGGTTCCCGTCTTCTTCCCCTGACTCAAAGTCCTGATCCTGCTCCGCTTCTGAATTTGATGATGAACAAAACATTTCCTCTGAATGGGTAGTTTCATAACTTCGAGTGATTGATAAATCTATACTCTTGGGGTCAAATAAATGGACTTCAATAGGACCCTCAGCCGTTTTAAGTACAGGGTTAGAGATGAATTTGGCACCCGCCCTAAGAGCTGCCTGCTTATCATAGGCAACTTCCCCTGCCCCCTCGGTCATGATCTGATAGAAGAGATAGTTGATTCCTTGTATGATCTCTGAGCGGCTTCGGAAATTCTGATTGAGATCAATGACTAGGTTCGAAGAAGGTGCCTCTTCTCCTACTATAAAATGCGGGAAATCCGCGTACTTTCTTAAGAAGAGCCGGGGGTCGGCCATCCGAAATCGATAAATACTTTGCTTAACATCACCAACCATAAACAGATTGGCATGAGGGCCTTCTTGACGAGATACGCATTGCAGAATTCGTTCTTGAACAGGATTGATATCCTGATATTCATCCACCAGAACCTCTGCATAGTAATCTTGAAGCTTTTGGGCGATCACAGAGGGTTGATTTTCAATCTCTAATAAACTAAGGGCATAATGCTCAAGATCGGAAAAATCCACAATATTACGTTTCCGTTTTGCACTTTGATACTCAAAAATAAATTTCTGCGTTACCTGCCCTAGGGTTCGCATCAACCCTTCCATCTTGCCCAGATAAAATAACTGATCCGTTAAAGGAACGGATAAAACAGAAGTCTTAATTTCTTCCAATTTCTTTTTGGCACCATCCCGTGCTTTTTTGCTTTCCTCACGAAGATGTTTTATTTCGTCTTCACTAAACGTAGGTTCGCCTGAATTCTTTTTACTGCCCCGCGGTAGGTTAGGAAAAGCAGCAGCTTCGTAAAGCGCGCTCTCCACTTCATTCCAGACTCCTCTTTCTAGGGCCTTTTGAAGAAGGAGTATACGGGATGAATCGTCTTGGAGGACAGGAGCATACTGAAGTGGACCACCGGGTTGTATGGCAATGTGGTAGGCCCGTTCCAATTCATTAAGACTCTCTTCGACCTTATCCAGTATTCCCTGTCGAGCAACCAAGCCCCACGAGCTTTGTAAAAGTTCATCTAAACTGCTCCACTGGTAAGCTGAGGCAAGACGATCTAACCACTGTGCAGGGTGAACCTGGCTCATGGCAAATTCATGAAGTCTCAGAATCGACTCCATCAGGGGTTGATCGTCTCGATCGGTGCCAAAGGCATCCACCAAGGCTTGAAAGGCAGAATCCTCAGAGGAATAATAGTCTTCAAATAGATCTTCAAGTGTCTCTTGGCGAAGGAGATCAGCTTCCGCCTCATCGGCCACCCGAAAAGCTGGATCAAGCTCAATTTGATAAAAATACTGGCGAAGGAGCTCCATGCAAAAAGAGTGAAGGGTTGTAATACTGGCTCGATAAAGCAGGGCCCGTTGGTGGAGTAGGTGTTCTACTTCAGCCGGGTCTGTTTCTGCAAAAAGAGCCTCTTCCAAAGCCTTGCCAATTCTCTCGCGCATTTCTGCAGCGGCGGCTTTCGTAAAGGTTACAACCAGAAAACGATCCACATCAACCTTTTCGGCCGCATGTGTAATACGATCAATGAGTCGTTGCACTAGAACTGCAGTTTTACCCGAGCCTGCAGCTGCTGCGACAAGAATCTGGCCCCTTAAATCAATAGCTGCCTGTTGTTCCGGAGTCCATTTAAGACTGCTCATCATTATCCTCCTTTCCAACACTTATTTCCTCTTCACCTAACCAGAGAAGGTCCTGACTCTTATGGGGCTTTATTGCAACAGTTGACAGTGGTTGCTTATGGAGATCAAGTTGGTCAGGTTGTGTATCCAAACGATTCCAGAAGTCTTGGTCCTGTATTACAGGTAAGTTACGATAAGTATTCTCGGGCAAACAGGGGTCGAAATGACATATAGGTTTGTAAGAGCAATATTGGCAAGCGTTACTCTTTCCCTGCCGATAGGGTGCGATGGCAATATTCCCATCTAAAAGCTCTTCCCCACTTTGGCGCAAAAAATTATGCAGGTGTTTCCTAAGCAGAGCAAATTGTTCTTCTGTCAGGATGGGAGAGCCTTTTTTGAAGTCTCCTCCCTTATTGAATTTAATTCCTAGCAAATTAGAGTCTTCAAGATTTCGGTCCATGGCCATTAAGACATTACGGTCAGCAAGTAAGTATCCCTTTACCTTCACAGCTTTAATCCGATCATTTTCTAACTGCTCAGAACTGAGCAACGTTTTAGAGCGGAGTTGAGGCTCCAAGACAGGAAAATACAAAAAGCCGGCGGGATGGATATTTTCTACCTCCCCATCTTGTTGGAGCATTATATCAGGGTGAAGCTCTGAATTGTTAACGGCTTGAGGAGATTTTGATGATAATAAGAGAATTTGAGCCCCTTGTAGGGCAGCATCAAGATAGGCCAAAAGTTGCAGATCTAACCCATAATAGATTTGATTGAGATTGACATGAGATTCACGGGATTTATAGTCCAAGATTCGCAAATAAACTTGATTATCCAATTTAGCGCAATCAATGCGATCGATTTGGCCTCTTAGAATTAAGGAATTACCATCACTTAAGGGCACTTCCAAGGGAGGGATATCTTCCTGAGGGCCAAATTTCACTTCCAGCTCGATGGGTACAAAGATCCCTTGCCGAGCATGTTCCCCAAGGACTCGGACCGCATGATGGACAGTGCGCTTCAGCTTATGGGCTAAGTATCGATAACGCGCATTGCTCAGTAAAATCTTATTCTGCAATTGTTGGGAGATGGGATCAGCTACTTCGTTGACGAGCTGCCACGATTCTTCTTTTGTCAATGCTCCCCACTCCAACTGCCTCTCTCTCAAAGCGAGGGCAAACTCATGCAAGACTGCATGAAAAAATTGCCCCATATCCGGTGGAGAAAGTTTAAAATTAGAGCGTTCCTTGAGCTTTAATCCATATTGAGCATAGTGTGCAAAGGGACAACGAGCAAATTGCTCTAAACGAGAAACACTGGTAATTAAACGTTTTCCGTAAAGCTGTCGAGCCAAGGGCTGAGGTAGCTTTTCTTCATTGTTTAGTGCTTCAATTCCCTTCTCTAGCATGATGACCTGGGGAAAGATATCGGTCTTGCCTTGAAACCATGCTCTGACCGATTCCCATAATGGATCAAGGGGGATACCTTCTCGAAGATTCTGTAGATGGAGAGCATAAGCCGTCAAAAGAGGGTAAGGATGGCTGATGGATTCTAGACCCTCTGTATCCAGACTTATGTGCATTTCCTTTAACTCTGGGAAGATTGTTTTAATTCGATTGATGACGGGTGAAACAGTCAGTCCTTTACCTTCATCGTCAGTTAGTGGATAACTAATATACAATCTTTGTCTGGCACGGGTTAGAGCGGTGTAAATAAAATAGTGTTCCTCGTAAAGTTGCACTTTTCCCTTGGGTGCGAGTAAAATTCCAAGGCGTTCTAAGCGCAACCGATCCAGTTCATCAAATATCCCTTCATTCGATGGTTTCGCAGGAAGTACCCCATCGATCGCTCCCATTAAAAAGAGAACTTCTGTTTCAGGGTTACGGGATCGATCTAAGGAGCCCACCAGGACTTGATCAAGGCCGGGAGGAATTAAGCCTAGCTTTAAATTCTCTAAGCCTGAGGTAAGAATCAAGGAAAAGTCAGGAAGCTCCAGCACTTCCTCACCTAGCCCTGCTACCATCTCATCTAACACTTGCATGACAGCATCCCAGATTTGACTTTGCAGCTGTGCCTCGGCAAGCTCCCCCCTTCCACGAGCTTCTTCTGCCCAACTTTGAAGATGCTCAGGAACTTTCAAACGTAATAAGAGCTCATAGATTGCCACCGTCACTTGAGCAACATTGATAGGTTTTGAAGCTTCTTTTTCAGGGCGGAGTATCTCCCTAAAGGGCTGCAGTATATCATAAATGATTTGACGAGTGTCATTGATCAGCTCAAATTCTTGCTTGTTTTCAGACCCTCGGGAGTAATTCCAGGGTCGATTGCTATTCCAGGCACTCCCCTTGATCCCATAGGCAAGGCAATAGTTTTCCAGACAATCCACTTGATTTCTGGTCAAAGGAAAAAAATCCGTCTTTAAACAACGAAAGAGGGGTTCATAGGCCCAATCTTTCTGAACTGTTTCGATAGCTGCTAATAACAATTCTAAGAGAGGGTGATGAATCACCGGGCGTTTATGATCTATGAAAAAAGGAATATCATGAGCACTAAACACTTGCTCGATAATATCTTGAGAACTTGTCAAATCTCGAGTAATGACGATGCAATCACGCCACCTTTTATGTTCTTCCCTGACCAACCGTCGTAATTCACGAGCTATACCTTCAACCTCCGCCCTTTTATTGGCAGCACAGAGAATAGTTATTCCTAAAGTATCAAGACCTACTGCCTCTCCAAGTCTAAAGGATTGAGTCGGATAAAGGCTATAATATTGTTCAAGGTGCTTTAGTCCAGCTTGTTTAAAACGATAAGTTTCTCTCAGCGAAATCGTTTCGATCCGTGTTTTGGTTTCACGTGCTAGGTTCACAAGAGAATGATAGGTCTGCCAGGGACCATAAAACAATTCTTCTCCAGGCTTAAAATGAGGACTTCTCTCCCTAATAAGTTCAGGATCAAGGGGGAGGGAAATGGTGATTTCGGAAGCGCTACCCAGTAGAGATTGGATAACATAAAGCTCTTGAGGGGTAAATCCTTTAAAGCTATCAATCCAAATCTTAGCGCCTTGAAGAAATGGAGTTAAAGGAATCTTTTCTGCTACAGTATTTAGTTCATCATCAGGGTCCCTTAACTCCGATCCTAAACTCCGGTCAAATTCTTCATATAGCAACGCTAATTCTTGGGTTTTTTGCATCAATAACTCATCGGAGTCCTGAATTCTCCTGAGATCATCCGGCATGATTCGGTAGATTTTAAATTCTGCAATAGCTTTTGCGAATAAATCGGCCATCCCGGGGCGGGTAGCCGAGCGGGCAAAGATCCGTAACCCTGACCGATGTTTGAGGAGCAGCCGCCGTAGAAGCATTCTTTTTCCTACTTCTCCAATCAGGGTCTTCCCTCCACCGCCTGCTTCGGCAAAAACTCGCCAACCCAAACGTCGAAAGCTTAGAACTTGCGCGCGAAGGATTCCTCCGAACTGGGAATCATGGGCAAGACTCATTTCCATCTGGTGGGTAGCCTGCTCAGGGACCAGAAGAATGAGGGGTAAACCCATCGGATTCTCTTGGATTTCCTTGCGAATTTCATCTAAACAAAGTGTGCTTTTTCCCGTACCCGCTCGGCCCAAAATAAAGCGTAAACTCACCCATAGCGCTCCTCTCAATGTTCAAACATTTTATCATTATAAGTTAATCACAGACACACAGACACAGAGACACAGATTTGTAGCAAAAGAGTTGTATAAATATCCAAGTGTAGAAATATGATTTACTAAAACCTTTGTGGAGGACAATGTGAAAAAAATAATTCCTTGGGGAATCCTACTGGTTGCTTTATCCCTTGTCTTCTATCCTCAACATAGTCAATTTAGCGACGCACTTCTTCCTAAAATGAATTCTCATGAGTTTAATCAGGAGATGCATTTACAATTACCTTCCACAACTCAGATAGTGGAGAATTGGGTGGAAGATCGTGAGCAGCTACAATTTAGTGCTACTGTCAATGATGAGTACTATGCACTAAGAGGGTATATTCAGATTTGGCAACTCAATGATATGGAAGGTTACCTGCAGAAGAGCAAAGAGATGAGCGCCTTTGATTTTTACACTTACTCCCTGAATAACATAAAAATAAATGACCTTCCAGGAGTTTTAACCATATGGGGGGCCTCCTTCGGTGAATTGACGAGGATATCTGGAAAAGAATATTGGCTGAAGACGCCCAATCAGAAGGTCATAAGAATTGCTTTTCTTACCAGCGATACTCATTTTAATGAGGCTCAGCTTAAAGTCATGGGTTACATCCTCTCTTCACTCGCTTGGATTACAGAAGAGTGAATATTTACATAAGCTATCTCATAGTGATTCAATAGCAATAAATAATAACGCAGTAAAAAATAATGAGTCAAGGGGTGGCAGATGTGTATAAAAAGTCGGTAAAAATCACGGGATGGGTTTTACTCATGCTCTTCTTAGCTCTATTGATGGTAGGGTGTGGGGCGGCAACACTGACGACAGCCAAAAGTGAATTAACCCCGAATCAAGCAGCGGAGCTTATCTATCATGATTTAACCTTCCATGGTGTTGGGGTGGAAAAAGTGAATGTTACAAGTTGCGTTTTTAAAGATCGTAACACTACAGTCGTGGATGCAACCTACACGACGGAGGATGGCAAAAATATTTCACAGAAAGTGACCCTGGTTAGGGAAAACGGGCAATGGCTCATTCCCGATCATGATCACTAGGAAAAATATTTTCCTCTATTCAACCGCAAAACCTTCTCCTACTACTTCTGATGCAGTCTGAACAATGATAAAGGAATGAGGATCTTCTTCTTTAACAATTCGTTTCAAATGACCAAGTTCGGCGATATTGACTACGCAGATAATTATATTCTTCTCAGCTGATGAATACCCTCCCTGTCCATGGAGGAAGGTTACTCCTCTTCCTAATTCTTTGAGAATGCGTTGAATCAATTGATCCGATTGATTGGAAATAATGGTTACAGATTTTGCCGGGAGACCGCTGGATATGACGTCCACAGTTTTACTGAAGGTAAACATGGATACCAAGGTATAAAGGGCAATCTTAGGCCCTAGGATAGCCCAAGAAGCTAATATAATCAAAGCGTTAATCATCAGCATCGTTGTGCCCATGGCCCAACCAAAGCGACGCTGAATTATCTTAGCAATAATATCTGTTCCTCCTAGGCTACCACCTAAACGGAACACAATACCAGAACCTACTCCTCCAAGAACTCCTCCATAAAGAGCTCCTAGGAAAACATCGTTTAGCTGTAACGGCTGAATTCCTTTGAAGAAATCTAGGGCTAAGGAGTAAACAATGATTCCAAAAAAAGTTTTCGCTACAAAAATTCGATTAACTTCCTTCCACCCTAAAGCAAACAACGGAATATTGAGAATGAAGTTCACAATTCCGATTGGAAATCCGAGGGTATAAAACAATAGTAAAGCAATACCTCCGATTCCACCACCGCCAAGCCCAGCTTGTACAATGAAGCCTTGAACGCTATAGGCACCAATAATTGCACCCAAGGCAATCCCGAGAAACTTACCAATTCTTTTCGCAAGTTTCCATGTACGCAAATTCATATCCTCCTTCTATCAATTAGAATTATCTCTGTCCCCTTTTACTCTAATCTCAAGATTTGACCCGAATACTATTATATCCTTGTTACCAAGTCCAATACGGATTTCCTGAAGACCTGACACAAAAGCATCTTGAACAGTTTTATAATACTATATTAACATGAAGTAGGTGTCAGTAGAAAACTGTGTTGCATCTTCTAGTGCGATTCAGCACCCTACTACTATCATATATAACTATTGCTAATAACTCAAAGTGATAATTTTTAATAAAAATAGAGCTTGCGAATTCTCATCACAAGCTCTATTTCTGTTTATTAAGTTCTCAGGATAATTTTAGCTTTTGAATTCATTCATTTGAAAAATGGAGTGTCTATTTCATTATTTTTTGGGCTGTCGACTTATTCTAATCAGCCTATAAACTCCATAGATTCCTCCTACTAGAAGCAGATAAGGCAGAGCGTACGCTATCCCCACGAAAAGATAATTGATACCGTTCCAAGTGGAGCTGATTGTCTTAAGGACAGCATCCTTTGCTGCTTGCCAAGTGTTTTCCCATGAAATAGGCTGCCATGGTTCGTCCACGCTGACAGGGTTGGGAGTGGTCTGGAAGTAAATAGTTACTGTAGAATAGGCAACCTGATGATCCCAAAGTTTAACTTGTCCTTGGAGTTGCTCAATCTGCATGCGAGTACTGCTTAAATAGCTCTCGATATGCAAAATATCTTCCACATTCTTTGCTTCGTCTAAAATTTCCAGATAGCGCGCTTCTTGAGCTATCAGGTTCTTTAGTCTTGACTGAGTATCATAATACTGGTTAGTGACATCATAAGCTGTTGTAGATTGGTTTAATACTTTGCCTAGATTAGCGAGGCGACCTTGGAAACCTTCCAATTCTGGGGAAGGAATATTAAAGGTGGCATATCCTGAGCTTTCCTTTGGTTGATTGCTCTGTGAAGATTCTACAACATAACCACCTAAACCCAAGATTTCTTGCGTCACCGTGGCAAGGGACAGTGAAACATCCTCGACTTGCAAGGTTGCATGCACATTATAGGTAATCTTCTTCGCTAAGCCAGCGTCTGCAGGGGGGATCTGTGGCTCTGGAATAGGCATAATGGGAGCCGTTTCCCCATAGATAGCTCCTGAATTAGCGGTACTGGGCATAGTAGATATACCTTCTTTGGCAACACCTTCAGTAAAGTCGCTTGAGCCTACCATAGTTCTATTTCCTAGTTCCGGAGGGGCCTCTGCCACCCCGACACTATCATTCGCGGTCGAATTCTGGGCACTCGATTGCTCCCTTGCTTCACTCAAGGCAGAAAATTGATTCATTTCCAAAGGTGAATTCTTCAAGCCCTCCATGCCGATGCCAACAAAAGCTATCATGAGCACAACAACGGCAGGAACTGCCAGCTTCCACTGCCAACGCCACCAGAATGATTTCAGCCTACGTTGGGTTTTTTCATGGAGGCTCTCTTTTAAAGGTACTTCAGGAATAACAACAGCGCCTGACGATTCACCATTTGCTGCTTTAAGATCTTCTTCACGGATCTTCTCGAGGGCCAATTTCTTAATGCGGTCCTTTTGTCCCGAGTCAGGGTTAACTTCACGAAAGAAAAGCTTCATACGTTCTAAGTCACCCTCCTGTTCCCAAAGGGTATATGCATCCTTATTCATCATCGAACACCTCCTGCGTTCTCCATCTCGTAATACTTACGGAAGCTCTTCTTTGCTCGATACAGGAGACTGTCAACGGCTTGCTGAGTTATGCCAAGTATCTGGGCAACCTCGATTGCGCTAAATCCTTCGACAAGACGGAGTTGGATTACTGCTACTTGAGGTTCAGATAATTTCGAAAGAGTATCACTTACACTGAGGACAGTTAATAAATCATTACTATGATCCTCCGTGGCCGCCGTGGATTTAATTTCTTCACTCAAGGATACAATTTGCATCCCTTTCCCCTTACGGGTTCGGTAGAAATCAGCGATATGGTGATAAGCAATCCTCAGAGTCCAGGATTTCAAGGAGCTTTTGCCTTCAAAATTCGGCAATGCTCTCCAGACCTTGGTTAAAACCTCCGCAGTTACATCTTCAACATCACTCTGCGGTACCCGCATACGCACAAAACGGTATAGAACCGGAAAAAGTTCTTCATAAATCGCATCAAAGGAATCCGTTTGCACTATGAGGAGCCTCCTCTCTCATTCTGACTAATTTAGACGATATAGAGCCTGAACATCTGACGATATTCTCTGATTCTATTCCTCATTAAATAAAAAAATCCTGCCATAAGGCAGAATTCTGACTATAAGAATGGGGAAAGAAGACGAGCCAGTGCTATTTGAAAGGAATATTGCCTTGTTCTTTGCGCTATATCTTCTTCGGTCACCTTAATACTATCCATAAGATCCGCTTGCTGTTCACAGACTATTTTCTTTGTAAAATTGGCATTATAGATCACTGCACTTAACTCGAAGTCCAGTTGAAAACTACGTATATCAAAGTTAGCTGAACCTATAATCGAAATCTCTTGATCAATAGTAATGACCTTGCTATGCAAGATTCCTTTCTGATAGCGATAAATTTCTACCCCCACCTTGACTAAATCACAATAATACGAAGATGATGCCAAGTAAGGTAATTTATGGTCCGGCTTGCCTTGCAAAAGAATTTTAACAGAAGCCCCCTTTAAAGCTGCAGATTTTAAAGCCATAACCATACTCTCATCCGGAATGAAGTAAGGTGTCGTTATAAAGATTTCACTTTGGGCTGCACTAACAATCGTATAAAATAGAGCTTTCACAGACTCATGTTTTGAATCAGGCCCCCCACCGATAATTTGGGTAAGAAGATCACCGAAGAGCTCATATTCAGGAAAATATCGCTTATCCCTTACTATGTTATTAGTAGTAAAGTACCAATCGTTCAAAAAGGTCTCCTGAATGGTTTGCACACTTTCCCCTTCTAAACGCAAATGGGTATCGCGCCAAAAACCATACTTCGGACTGAGAGATAAATACTCATCACCGATATTGATTCCCCCTAAATATCCTATCTTCCCGTCAATAACGACAAGCTTGCGATGATTTCGGTAATTCAAGGTAGCTAATAGCTGAGGGAAGCGCAGAGGAAAAAACCACTGATATTCAATTCCGGCTGCCTTTAGTTCTTGTATGAAGGATTTAGAAAGGCTTTTACTCCCTAAACCATCTAATATTAAGCGAATTTTGATTCCGGCACGGGCTTTGCGAATCAAGATTTTCTGGATAGTCTCGCCTATTTTATCTTCATGATATATATAATACTCCATATGGATATGATCTTGAGCACATTCTAAGTCCTGAAGCAAGGCCTCAAATTTTCCTTGTCCATTATGTAAAAGCAGGGCGGAATTGTTCCCTGATAAAGGTGCATAGCTGCTCTTAAGCACTATTTTTGATAAATGCTTGCCTATTAAAGACTCTTGGAAAAAGACATGGTCTTGGTTCATGGATTCTACCTGATGATGGGTAAGTCGGGGCAGTCGATCCCCTGGAATATGCTTTCGACGAAAAAGGCGGTTTTTAATGGGTGTACACCCGAAGATTAAATACAATACAAATCCAAAAACGTTGAGCACCCCAAGAAAGGACAGCCAAGAGGTTGTGTTTTCTGGATTCTCCTTTTCTAAGTAAACAATCACGAGAGCTAGGAAAAAGGTAATCAATGCTAACCCTATAAAAAATCGAATCAACTATACCCCACCTTTGCTGCCTTATCCACTTCAATATTAGTATGACGAAAAAAGCAACTTCAATACGAAGTTGCTTTTGTAAACTAACTCTTCTTTCGACCATATGCAAAATAACCAAAGGTCATTGCGCATACCACCAAGATTCCAGGGTGAACGCTGGTCATAAATATTATCCCCAAAACCACTACCGCAATTCCCCAAGTGCTTCGGTGCTTTTTCGGGAAAGCCTTTTTACCTAATTCATATGCAGATTGGGCTATTAAAATTACGACCACCGGACGAACAGCTGTCAATGCCGCATTCAAAGCAGATGTATGGGAATAACGAATGAGTAAATCTCCTAAGAGAACAATCACGAGGGTAGACAATAAAGTGCCTAGCAATCCTGCCATTGCGCCAGGCCAACCGGCAACCCGATACCCCATATAGCTAGCTAACTTCGTAGCAATGGGGCCCGGTAATGAGTTACCAATGGCTAATGCATCTGCAAATTCTTCATCGGTCAACCATTTATAACGTGTCACGGCTTCCCGTTGGATTAAGGGTATCATGGCAGGTCCACCGCCAAAACCTAAATTAGTCGCCCGGGCGCAGCCAATAAATACTTCCCAGAGTTTTTTATACATACAGATCACCTCCAAAGTTTATGGTATTAACCCAAAACGATGACACCAAAAACCATCGATAGAATAATGACTATTCCGGGATGGAGTTTAAACTTGTATAGACAGATCATCGCTAATCCAGCTATAACCCAACTCCAAAAGTTGGGAAAAGCAGACAAACCCATATCAAAGGCTGTCTTGGCAACAAGAACAGTCACCAGCGGACGCACCCCAGTTAAGGCTCCTTTGAGCACAGGCGATTCGCTATTCTTCATTAAGAAATCAGTCAAGACAATAACCAAAATTGACGTTAAAGCCAAGGTGCCGAGCAAGGCAGCCAATACTCCCAACCACCCACCTACATGGTAGCCTACAAAACCAGATAAAAGGGTAGCGATAGGTCCCGGTAAAGAGGTAACAATGGCCAGACCTTCGGAAAACTGTTCTATGGTCATCCAACCGTGATTAACCACCTCGGCTTGGACGAGTGGGATGATGGCAGGACCACCACCGAAGGCTAAGTTACTGGCCCGAAAAAAAGCAAAAAAGATTTCGAAAAAATGTTCCAATGATTTCAACTCCTATTCTAAAGCCGTTCGCATGGTTACCATTATAACAAAGTACATCACAATTGAGAATATAGAAAAGAAATTAAAGAAAGCCAACAATCTCCGCTAAAGATTGTTGACTTTAAACTTTCTAGTGACTTACTGAATGTTATACATGCCATGAGATTTCATATAATTAAAGAGTTCTTCACCATGTTCTTGCTCTTCTTTCTGAATATGGTTAAGGGATTGTCGAACGCCCTTATCTTGAAATTCAAAGATTGACGTATCATATGTTCCAGAGATATATTTTTCAGTTGAAAGCATATCATTGACCAAGGTAAAATCATTTTGATTGTAATTTGTATTTCCCTGTCCTTGGATGGTGGACATTCCCTGCATTCCACTCGCCTGTGCTTGCATACCTTGAGCTTGCTGTTGAGGCTGGCCCTGATTCATGGCTGGAACCTGACCAGCAATAATCTGATTAATGGTTTCGTAATGTTGCTGTTCATGAGAAGCATGTTTTTGAAAGATTTGTTTTAGATTAGAACACTCTGCTTCATTCGCATACTTTGAGTATTTTTGAATACAAAGATCCTCGTGGCTTTTTAGGTCCTGTAGAAACAATCTTTCTTTCTGGCTTAGTTGAATTGGCATTAAGACACCTCCTTAAATCTAGGGTTATTGTTTACCAAGAAGCAAGAAATATGTATAATCTTCTTACCAAAATATATTTCCAAAAATTCCTGCAGACAACTGAAACTTTTCACTTCATCTCAACGTACCATAGATATATGAAATAGTTTGATTGACAAGGGGGAATATGATTTGAATAAGCGACTATATCGATCCGGCAGAGAAAAGATGCTGGCTGGGGTTTGTGGTGGCTTAGGCGAATATTTTGACGTGGATCCGACCCTCATTCGCTTGGCTGCAGTCATTGCAATTTTTGGGGCGGGCATGGGATTTTTCGCCTACATAATTGCTTGGATTGTTATACCCAAGAATCCCGATCATAGATATCTTAACTCTTGAGACTAATTACGACTTCCATATTTCAATATTCACTTATAAGTAGCTGAGCTTTTTCAACTGATTTCGAATCCAATTTAACCTACACAACATCTCTCTGAAAAGGCCTATCCGCAAATCGGTATGTGCGTACCGATTTGCGGATAGGATAAGGTATTATTAATTTCGCAAATTTAAACTGCGTGTCTAAAAGATAAAGACATAAACGCAACTGCTTGATAAGATAAGGTTACCACACCAAAAATCTACCAAAAAGGAGCTGCGAATATGTCTGAGAAAATTATACACTTAAACGAAGGTGCAATAAAGCAGGAGTTAAAAGAATTAGTACGTCATAGCGTGGAAGAAACACTGAACAACTTGCTTGATCAGGAAGCCGCTGAGTTGATCGATGCCGAGAAGTACGAGCGATCGGAAGAGCGAAAGGGATATAGGTCCGGTCATTATCAACGAAACCTGGTTACTACTTCTGGAGAGGTAAAACTTAAAGTGCCGAAGCTAAAAGGCGTAGCCTTTGAGACAGCCATCATTGAGCGCTATCGGCGGCGAGAAAGCTCCGTAGAAGAAGCGCTGATTGAAATGTACCTAGCGGGTGTCTCAGTTCGCCGGGTGGAAGATATCACCGAGGCATTATGGGGGACCAAAGTATCCGCCGGAACCGTCAGTCAACTCAATAAAAAAGTTTACGGGCACATTGACACTTGGCGAAATCGGCCTCTGCAAAGAAAGTATCTTTACGTTTATTTGGACGGAATATATCTCAAACGTAACTGGGGTGGTGAATATGAGAATGTTGCCATCCTGATTGCCATGGCAGTCAACGAAGACGGATATCGAGAAGTAATCGGGGCCAGCGAAGGAATGAAGGAAGACAAAGCCAGCTGGCAAGAATTCATAAAAAGTTTAAAAGAACGGGGTCTCGCTGGAACTCAGTTATTTATCGGGGACAAATGCCTAGGGCTCTTAGAAGCTGTCCATGAGATTTTCCCTAATGCTAAATTTCAACGCTGCAACGTTCATTTTTACCGCAATGTCTTTTCGGTGACACCGCGTTCAAAAATGAAAGAAGTGGCGGCTATGCTGAAAGCGATCCATGCTCAAGAGGACAAAGCTGCGGCTAAAGAAAAGGCAACGGCAGTTGTCAATAAACTACGGGATATGAAACTGAAGGAAGCCGCCAAAAAGGTTGAGGATAGCATTCTGGAAACTCTGACTTACATGGATTTTCCGCAAGCCCACTGGACAAAGCTTAGGAGTAATAACGTCATTGAGAGATTAAATCGGGAAATTCGACGCAGAACACGGGTTGTCGGAACCTTTCCGGACGGCAACTCAGCGCTCATGCTCGTCTGTGCTCGACTCCGACATGTAGCCAGCAAAGCTTGGGGAACGAAACAATACATGAGTATGAAACATCTGGAAGAAATGAATAAAGAAAACCAACTTGATGTTGGATAATCACCAATAATCTCTGGGGAAGACTTGACATGGGACCCTATGCCGGATGCTTCAATGGGTCGTGGAATGGGGCTCAAAAGGTGGATTCCTTTGGGGTAAGCCCCATCCCGTTTCTTAAGGGTAGCATCCGTCACCCCCATATCAAGTCTTGCTCTGGGGTCATATATATAAACCTACTGCCAAGCAGAAAATCAAATTTGCGAAAAATTATTGACAGTACCGCGGATAGGCCTTTTATATATCATATTTCATAACAATTGGGTTAAATTAAGGATGAAGGTTAAAGAGTAAGCTGGCAATCAAGAAAAGTGCTCTCTTACATTAAGACCAGCTAATTAAAGTCAAGGTGTAATGTAAAAAAGATTAGTTTCAAGGTCCAAGAAAAAATGGGTACAGGAAACCAAGCCATTGAAAAATCCGAACAATGACCAAATCGATGTATGAGGGAACGAAACGCTCGGCGCTTGCCAGGCAAACTCTCTTTAATATGGGGTAATACTTTGGGGCTTAAGAGACTTTGCCGTCTTCAAGCTTCTGGTGTTGTTCCGTGTCAATGGGATGATGGCGAGCATATCCTCGGCCTAAGGGCCTCCGGTATTCCTCGCATCACCCTTGACACGGGCAAACTTACAACCATGTAACAAAGAGATGTTTAAGCCGCAGGTGCTTGACTGAGCTTTGTATTTCTCCAGGATTGATGATCCTTAGGTTGCCTGATCTCAAAGGGTTTCTGGTCACGAAGAACAGCAAAGATGTAGTGGAGAAGTTTATGCATTACGGCTACGAGAGCTACCTTTTTCTTCTTGTTAACGCATTTTGCCGCGTAGAATTCTCGCAGAACCGGATTAATCTCATCACCTTTGCGCGTTGTACGAATGGAAGCCATAGCGATGGTAAACAGAATTCTTCTCCCTATCCGTGTGCCACGCTTAGAGATTTTGTTTCTGTCACCTTGGAATTTTCCAGACTGATTGACAGATGGATCAATCCCAAAGAAGGCTGTAAAGGCCTTAGCAGACTTGAAAAGACTGAAGTCTCCCATCTCCGCAATGAGCGTAGCAGCCGTTAGAAAGCCAATACCGGGTATGCCATCAAGAAGCTCAATATTCCGCTTGGCATCAGCAGGAAAGAGCTCAGAGTCTATCATCGCATGAATTTGCTTTACAATCCCGTCTAAACTGGCCTGCATGCTTTTGATCCCATCGATATGGACTTTGATCTTAGCATCCAGCAAAGAGAACTCATGAGGCATGGATGAGGCAAGCTGCGCGCAGTCCTTGAGTAAGTTCACCTTCTTTTCGGCCCAAGCCGTACCCTTACGACTGATTTTCGAAATAAGCGAAGTTAGCGATTCTGTATCAGCCGCCTGAATGGCTCGCGGTGAAGGGAACTTTTTCAGAACGGTTAAAGCTGTTTTGCCAAAGATATTAGAGAACACATCAAGGAATCCTGGGAAAAGAAGATAGAGATCGGTGCATAGCCTATTCTTCATCTCAGTGAGGGTATCCGACAAAGCATAATATTCTCGGGTCATCATGCGTAGAGCCAGAATTTGAGGCTCAGGAACCAGAGAAAACTTAACATCTTGGTATTTAGCAAGCCTAGCAATCGCTTCAGCATCTTTTTGATCATTTTTCACTTTTCTTAAGTCAAAGTTTTTGATAGAATGAACACTCAAGGGGTTGAGCACAAAACCTTGGAGGTCATTCGACCTCAAGAAGAAGAAGAGTGGTAAATGAAAGATACCCGTAGATTCTACGAAGTAGATGGGCTTTCGTTCTAACCGCTCTTCTTCTTTTTTTAGGATATCGAGCAGTTTATGAAAGCCAGCAGGATTATGATCAATCCGAAAAGGTTTGCGGATTAGTTCCCCGGAGGGAGCGAGCATTGCAACGATTGAGAATTCAGAAGAAACATCGATTCCAACAACAAAATCATGAAGAAACTGGGACAAATTAACACAACCTTTCAACAGATGAATCAGAGCATCCACTAAAAAAGAATGTCAACAACCTTGCATTTGAAACGGGTAACACGAGAACGTGACCCAACCAGCTAAACATCGAACCATTCTTGTGGAGTGACACGCTTTTTCACGGATAAGCCTCAAAAGAGGGATCCAGGAGGAACGCACATCTATCTCTCTGACCAAAAATGATTATACCAGAGGTTTAGCGATATTGGTTACGTAGAGTGTCAGCTCATTCATCTGAACAATAAGGATTATGGTTTCAAAGAACGTTCGGGTAGGTTTTATAACCTTAACCCAATATCTATCTTACAAGGAGGAAATATATGTTTAGAATGTCAGATGAACAGCAAGAAAAAGTACTTAATAATTTTATAAAAGTTATGGATAAGCAAAATCCCAAGTTAATTAATAAAGATCTCTATTACCATCTGAATCTAAATTGTAACTTTGTTGCCCATTTTAATTTAAATGGATTTCGCGATGCATATTCCGGAGAACATTTTCAAGACTTTGTTAACTTTTTTTCTTCTACTTCCCCTGAGAGTCAATGGCTAGAAGCGCCTGAGATCAGCACTGAATTCTCCCACCTTAATCAGGCCATGATGGATTATGTGAGCTCCCAACCTCCATCTTAGGTTGGGAAGAAAAGCTGATATTCTTTGCAGTAATGATGGAACCTTTTCTTATACCATTTTGAAGCGAGAACAAAATGATGCCAAGGTGTGCTTTCGAAATGATCTGCACAAATCGCCCCTTCTACTCTTCTATTGTTAAATTTCTTATGATTGTAATTGACGAAGGCTTGCTTCAACCAGGTATCCTCTTCATAGGTCCATAAGGGATCATCCTCTTTGTCGAATAAACCTAGTCTGATCATCAATTTTTGCCAATTCTTAATCCTTGCTTGATCGTGGCCCTTGTAAATCAAGGCTTCCCAAAGAAGTTCAAATTGTGTAAACCGTACAGTCGGGTCCCGATGGTGAGGAAACAAGGCTAAATATCGCTCGAGATGCTCCCTTATCTTGATGAATGCCCTTTGATACCTGTCCCGATTATCCACTTCCACTCTCTTATAAGACCCTTTGAAATCATCACTGTGATCGTATTCATAAGACCATATCAAATAGGGAAGATCGGGGAAGTCCATAGCTTGGGCATGGCCATAGGCGGGCATAACCTTATCAAAGTACCTTTCGAATTTCTCCTTTCCGAAATCTTGAAGATAATCAGGAAAGCGCCCAAGCCATGGCAAGGAGCGTTCAGATTCAATTTGACAGTTGTTGATAGCATTGACTTTACTAAGCAATCCACTAAATCCTTGATGGGCAAACGTATCCGCGTAAGAATGCATCACCATTCCGAATTTGACCAAATTATCTTCTTGGCAGGCCTCATTAAGTATCTCAAGAATAACAGGCGACTCCTCTTTGCAGCGCAATTTCTTGGTAAAATGCTTTCCCTGGCATCCGGGTACAAAATGGAAGGCAGATGTATTATTAACCATAGCTTCATAATTAAAAGTATTGATGCGAAAATAGGAATGACAGGTGGCAATATTAAAGAATGCCGGCGCATTTTCCACTGTTTCCAGAGCCTTATTCGGGGAGATATTTTGGAAAAGTATTAGATTTATCTTCGCGTCATCAACAAATTGTGAAGCGTAGGCAATAATGTTTGAGCTTTTTTTCTTAAATCCACAGGCTCGGCTTAAGGCCAATAGTGCGTAGAAATGACAATCTACTTTCAATTCCTTTCCCTCCAGTACCACGAATCAAGTCATTTATGCACCATTCTATGCAGCAACTCAATACTATGTACTGGAGGGGGATTTGCATGGCGGATTTAACAGTTTTATCTCTGGGGACGGGAGATGCTGAACTCGATAAGGCTTTAGCAATCGCAGGCTATGCCTATGATGCAAGCCAGGATATTTTTGTATCCACGATGGATCCATGGCAGAGAAGCATCGGCTATTGTCGACTCTATGACGAGGCGGCTGCCCCCATGGGCATGATCATTGATTGTGAGCCCATATACTTTTCCTATAACAATAAAAAGTGGATGATCGGCTTATGGAAAGGTCAATACGATTTAGTTACCGGTGCAGAAATTGGAATCTATAGTAATGGTGTAGACGTTGAACTGCCAATGGTTTTTAAAGGAACCTATTATCAAGCCGCCAGTGATAACGAGTGTCTTCAGATGGGCTTTACCCTCAAAAAAGGAGATCGGATTCTCTTTACTCGTGAAGACCGTCATTGGTGGCTAACCGGTTTTAGGTTAGGCGAATTTTCGGAGCCCTCAGAACTAACTATGGAAGGTCATATCACTTTTGAATCTTCTGCCATGCGAGATGCTTTTCTCGCGGGTATGAAACAAGCAGGTTATTCAAAAAAGGATTATCGGACTCTCCACGATACCGTTTATTTCGACTTTAGTTCACCTCGTTCGGCTCAGCCCTTAACTCGCACCCCAACGACTGATTACCTTATCCAAAGAAAAAACGAATTTCTCTGTCAAAGTTATCAGGATATCACCGGACCCTATTCGACCTTTCCGGAAAAGATTCAAGTCATCAAGGAAGAGCTGCCTGACATGTATCGCTTGATTATGAATTTGGGTAAAAGCAAGCAAGTATTTGAAATTATTGTTATGCTCACCCTCTTGGGGGCCGCAATCATCACCAAGCACTCTTCTCATCGTCTTGAGGACTAATCTTCTCGGAAACACCTTGTTGGAGCATAAACATTTTATAATACAGTTCTTTTTGAGCGAGGAGTTCGTAATGAGTGCCTCGCTCAACTATTTTCCCTTGGTGGAGGACAAGAATAAGGTCAGCATCTTGGATTGTGGAAAGTCGATGGGCAATGGCAATGGTACTCCTCCCCTGGCGCATTTTTTCTAAGGCTTTTTGAATGGCCTCCTCTGTTTCAGTATCCACACTAGCTGTGGCTTCATCGAGGATGAGGATTTTAGGTTGACCGGCCATAGTACGAGCAAAGCAAATAAGCTGACGTTGACCACCGGACAGTGTCGACCCTCTTTCGCTTACTTGCTCTTGATACCCCTGACCCAGTTTGATAATGAAATTATCGGCTTCCACAAACTCCGCGGCAGCTTTCACCTCTTGCTCTGTGATATGTGGCCGATTTAAATGGATGTTTTGAGCGATATTTCCCACGAATAGAAACGGGTCCTGGGCGACGAGACCAATCTGGGACCGTACTTCATCTTGTGAAAATTCCACAAGTGGAGTTCCGTCAATCGTAATCTCTCCTTGACTAACAGGATAAAACTTCATCAAGAGATTGGAAATCGTGCTTTTTCCACTTCCAGTATGACCGACTAGGGCAACAGTCTCCCCCGGACGGACTGTGAAGGAGATATTTTTTAATACTTCTGTAACCCCATCATAGGAAAAGCTTACGTTGCGAAACTCAATCTCCCCCTGCTCGATAGTATGAGTAGGGCGATGCTGGGCATCATGAGCTAACTCCTGCCCATGAGTATTGGTGGTACGTTCATCATCAAGGACTTCAAATACTCTTTCCGCAGCAATAACGGCTTGCTGCAGCTGTGAGAGCCGCATTAAGATCATATTGACGGGCTCAATAAAACGATCCAGATAATTAATGAACGCATAAAGAACACCTAACTCCACCGGCCCGATGATGGATTCCAAGCCAAAGAATCCCAAGACGAGGACCAAGGCTAAAGTGTAAAGCAAATCAACCGCAGGTCGCATGAGGGTGCTTTCCAATTTTATATTGGCAATGGCTGCTCGATAATAATTTTCATTAATACCAGAGAATTTCAGCAGAAAATGCTTTTCCTGCCGCATGACTTGAATAATGTTCATTCCTTGTATGGATTCATTGAGCATGGCATTGAGACGACTAAGCTCTGTCCGTGAAAAGCGATAGATCTTCGAGCTCACCTTACGATAGATTTGCATGAGCACCACAATAATCGGCAGCAGTATCAAGCAAAAGGTGGCAAGTCGAACATCCAGACTAAACATGGCAATAAAAATTCCTAATAAAAAAACTAAATTCTGAACATAAGTAGACAAAACCCCGATATAAAGCTCTTTAATGGCCTCTGTATCATTGGTTACTCGTGAAACTAAGGCACCGGCTGGGGTTCGATCAAAAACGCTCATGGTCAGATATTGAACCTTTCTAAAGATATCCACCCGAATCTGTTGGATAGCAAGCAAAGCAATCTGATTAAAGCGAACTAATTGATGGTATTGAAGGAACGATCCCAGAAAAACTAAGAGAAGATACCCTCCCCCGAGGCTCAGGAGGGCCATTACATCAAATTGGCGAGGGGTCAAGTAGTCATCCAGAAAAATCTTAATGAGAATGGGACCAGCTACATCAGCGGCAGTAGCCAAAACAAGCAAAATGAAGGCAAAAACCAAAGTTTTTCGATGAGGTTTAAGATAGTTTAGTAGCCTGAGTATGGTCCTTCCCTGTCCGGTCAAATCAGCTTTGTGTTCCATGTCATCCGAGATAAGGGTACTCATACCAGCCCACCCCCTTCGCTAATCAAACTTTCAAGTTGCTGCGCCCGATGGGTTCCAGCATACCAGCCTTCTCTTTCCATCAGTTGACCATGCGTTCCGCGCTCAATTATTTCTCCACCTTGGAGAACAAGGATGAGGTCAGCATGTTCAACTGCACTGAGTCGATGGGTAGAGATTAGAGTAGTTTTTTGACTGCGGTTGTTTTTCAGTTCCTGAAGGATTTGTTTTTCTGTTTTTGCATCTACAGCCGATAAAGAATCATCAAGAATTAAAATTTCAGGTTGGAGAAGCAGAGCTCTAGCGATCGAAATTCGCTGTTTTTGTCCCCCGGACAATGTTACTCCTCGGTCACCCACTAGTGTCCCATATTTATCTTCAAAACGTTCGATATCTTCATGAATGCAAGCGATTTTAGCAGCTTGTGTTATTTCTGAGGTACTGGCATCAGGTTTTCCTAAGGCAATATTCTCGGCAATGGTGGTTGAGAATAGGAAATGCTCCTGAGGTACATAGCCGAAAGATTTTCGTAACGTGTCTAGTGGCAAGTCTCGAATAGAGACCCCACCAATGCGAATATCCCCTTCCACCCCGGCGAATTCACGTAAGAGAACCCGAAAAAGCGTGGTTTTACCACTACCTGTTTTACCAACTACCCCAAGGGTTTGGCCTTCCCTTAAGGTAAAGTGAATATTCTTCAGCTCAGGATTTAATTGAGCAGGATATGTAAATCGATCAAGTTCAAAGACAATCTCTCCACTGGGAATGTGTATTGCTTGAACAGCTTCTTCCAGACTTAATTCTTCTATAGCGCTGTCTTTGACTTCTGATTCAACCTCTAGCAAAGCTCTTACCCGATCGTAAGAGGCTCTTCCCCGCTCCATAATATTAAATAACCAACCAAAGGCCAGCATCGGCCAAATAAACTGTCCTAAATAGAGGGTGAATTGAGTGAGTTGGCCAAGAGTTAACCGCTGCTGAACCACTTCATAGGACCCAAATGAAACGGCAAGAAAGAAAGAGATACCGACAATCATCATAATTGATGGATCATAAAGGGAGTCGACCACCGCTACTGCTTGATTCTTCTTTACCACATCATCGGAAAGCTTACGAAAGCTTTCGATCTCCGCTTCTTCTTGTCCGAAAGCCTTCACTACACGAACTCCGGAGATATTCTCCTGTACTTTATCATTAAGATCGCCAAAGGCTTCTTGTGCTTTGAAAAAACGATCATGAAGTAATGTTCCATAATAGCTAGAGACCCAAGCCATAATGGGCATGGGCAAGAGGGTAATTAACGTTAATTTCCAGCTAATAAACATAACCATGGAAAACACGACAAAACTTCCGGTAACAACAGAATCAAAAAGGGTCAGCACTCCCATTCCCGCTGTTATTTCAATAGCTTGAATATCATTGGTAACATGAGCCATTAAGTCCCCAGTCCTCCGCCTTTGATAGAAGCTAGGTGACATTCGTGTAAAATGCTCGAAAAGCTGGTTGCGTAGCATTCGGCTAAGACGTGCGGCTGCCCCAAATATCAATATGCGCCAGCTATAGCGGAGGAAGTAAGCGAGAACTCCTAGACCTAATAGAGTAAATAACCAAGGCCAAAGGATTCCACGGGTTAGGGTCTGATGGGTAACACCATCGACTATTTTACCGACGATATAGGGTGGGAAAAGATCAATCGCTGCGATGATGACTAAGATCATAATGCCTGGAATATAGCTTTTTATTTCCTTTTTGAAAAACCACATTAAGTCTAAGAATAAACGCATAATGCACCTCAATCACAGGCTTCAATAATCCCATCATTAATCAGTAGATTTTATAGAGATCCCAAAATATAATAGCACATTTTAGATACAAGTCCTATTTATAAATAAAAACACCTGCCGTCCATAGGCAGGTGTTTTTCCATTGTTCGCATGCACTTAAAAAGTGCGTCTCAATGTCAGCTCGTGTTACAGTTTACTCTTACAGTAGATATTTGTCAAGAAGAAGAAGTTTTTCAGGTGTTGAAAATTCTAGGTACTTAATTTCCAAACTAAGTTCCACCCCTTCACTTGGGAAAGTGGAATTTAATTTGGAAAGATTAAAGGGTGGAATTCACTCAGACAAATAGGTTATATTGGGATAGCTGTGTCCCGGTAGAAAGAAAGAGGGACTGACATGGCTAACCAAAAACATTTAACCTTTGATGAACGGGTGACCATCTCTTCGCTTTTGGATAAAACCTACTCTTTTAAGGCAATCGCTAAAGAATTAGATAAGGATTGCACCACCATCTCCAAAGAGGTTCGCCGCCATATCATCTTCAAACGGATAGGCTGTCAAGGCAATGCTTACAATGCTTGCCGCCACCGCTATACTTGCGATCATAGGCTGCTCTGCACACCCTGTCATTATTCGCACCGGCCCAGCTTTTGCCGCCGCTGCAAATTATGCAATGCTATGTGCCCGTCTTTTGAGTGTCAACTCTGCCCACGACATGCCAAACCGCCTTATGTTTGCAACGGATGCGATAAGCTTAATAAGTGCACTTTGGAGAAACGCTTTTACCATGCTGCACCAGCCCATACCGAATATCAGGCAGTTCTTTCCGAAGCCAGACAGGGTATATCTCTCTCGGAAGATGAGGTAAAACACCTCGACTCCATCATTTCCCCTCTCATCAAAAAGGGGCAATCCCTGAATCATATCTGTGCCAACAATAAGGATTCCCTCATGGTTAGCAAAAGCACCCTCTATCGTCTAATTGACTTTAATATTTTCACCGCAAGAAACATCGATATGCCACGGAAAGTACGCTATGCTAAGCGCAAGATAAAAAGACAGCTCAAGGTCGACAAGGCTTGCCGAATCGGTAGAACCTACAATGACTTTCAGCATTTCCTCAACGAGAATCCCCACCTACCTCTTGTGGAAATGGACACCGTAGAAGGTCGTAAAGGGGGCAAGGTTCTTCTTACCCTTCATTTCGTGAAGGCAGAATTCATGCTTGCCTTTTTACGGCAAACCAACGATTCTCAATCCGTCATCACTATCCTGGAAGACCTTCAACTCAACCTTGGCCAAGACATCTTTATGAGGGTTATGCCGATTTTGCTGACGGACAATGGTTCTGAGTTCTCTAACCCAAATGCCTTGGAGTTTGACCAACAACAAAACCGCAGAACTCATCTGTTCTACTGCGATGCCTCTTCACCTGGGCAGAAAGGCTCTGCCGAGAGGAATCACGAGCTGATCCGCTATTTTATTCCTAAAGGCACCCGTATGGATGAGTTTACCCAGGTCGACATCAGCCGCATGATGGACAACATCAATTCCTACAGTCGACAAAGCTTGGGGAATAAATGCCCTTATGACATGTTGGCTTTCCTCTATGGGGAAGATCTTCTTAAGGCATTGGGGTGTCACAAAATTCCGCCCAATGAGGTCATCATGAATTCCTCTCTTTTTAAGGAGACTGCCGTCCATTGTCTAGGCAATCCATGGGGTTATACCGATGAGTCAGGACGGGAGACCAGTTATCTTGATGCCTATCGGGCTATTGAAGAACAACGCAAAGAAATGACAGAAAAAAATTAACCTACACCCGTTAATTTCTTCCTGTCATGACACTACCGGGAAGCAGCTTCATACCCCATTAAACCGGGTGGAATTTACTATGCGAAAAAGTCTACTAAATTCCACTCGCAGATACCTGCGCCCTTTTTCAGCTGCTTTTACACCGGATTTGGCCCTATTTTAATCCAAAACTGAAAAAAAGTCACCCTTTTCTTTTCTACAAACAAGAATGGGTGACTTTCAGTGGAATTTACCTCGATAAAGTGGAACTTACTTTGAAATTCAACCGAAAATTCTAGGTTCGCTCTTTTGAATGTGCCTTACCAATCTTATCATTATCATGAGCATCAAATGGCGGAATCTTATCACCAGGATTTAGATCTTTCTTACGGATCACGTTAACGATTTTGTCCCTTTCTTTTGGCTTTGACATCGTTTTCCTCCTTTACTGACTAGAAAGTATTGAGCTCATCAATAGAGTTTCTTTGTTTAGAATACCCGAAGCAATTAAAAATATTTTAAGGAATTTCTTTTGCTATATTGAGAGTTTAGTTATAAATTAGGATTATAGAATTAGTGTAGAAATGAATTGGAGGTTTCGTTATGGCTTTACCACCCTTTTTAAGACCCTTGGAAGCTTATGACCCCGCCCTAGCTCAGGAAATAGAGAAAATCGTTTCTCTTTCCTTTCAAAAAAGTTCTCTGGATGAAAGAACAAGGATTTTAATAACCCTTGCCCTTGATGCTGTCTTAGGAGCCTCAGAAGGGGTAGCGAATTTAGCTGGTCAAGCTCGTAGATTGGGCGTTACCGATCAAGAGATAGCGGACACCTTGCGCCTAGCATACTTTACTTCAGGCTGTTCAACTCTGAAAACTTCCTTTGCAGCTTTCGAGAAGAAGGAGTAATGAATTGAGTACATCACAACAACTTTGGTCTTTAGGAATTCTTTTTTTGCTAATGAATTCTATTCCTTTTTTTCTCATGAGACGAGATAAATATCTGGCTCGTAGAAACCGCTGGCGAATTCCGGAAAAGTGGTTCTTTACTTTGGCATTTTTAGGTGGTGCTCTGGGTACTTTACTGGGGATGCGTGTTTTTCGACATAAAACCAAGCATAAAACCTTTACTTGGGGAATCCCACTTCTTTTGTTATTGAACATGGGAGTCATCTATTTACTATTGAAGTACCTATAAAGAAGTACATATAAATGTGAGAGAAATCTATTATTCTAAGATTAAAGGGTTCACGACGGGGTACGAATATTACCCCATGTCGTGAACCCTTATTTTAAATTATACTGATTTCTATGAACCAATGTATTGTCTTGCAGCTACTTTAAACCGTAATTCCAACCTATAAGGCCTCGTTTTAGATGAAAAATCTGGCTAAAGTTATTTTTAAGAAGAATTCGGAGGGCAGCAGGGCTTCTTCCGCCAGAAGCACAATGAACTAAAATCGGCTTATCTTTATATTTTTGTAGTTCAGTTAACCGAGAAGATAATTCACCAACCGGAATAGATTTCGAACCCGGAATATGCCCACTTCTATACTCATTATTTGTGCGCACATCGATGACAACGACGTCTTTATTTGATTGAATTAATTCATAAGCTTCTTCTGTCGTTAAATTTTTTATCATTTTATTAGCTATTGAGAATCTACGCCAAAACACGAATACTACAATGACTACTGCAAAAATAAAATAATTGTTCTCCATTCAATCCACCCCTTATACGTTGTTTGTTATTGGTTTTTCTGTTCATGTTTTGTTCTTGTTTTGTTTTTGTTCTCGTTCTTTTCTTTTTCTATTTTCTTATTGGCTACTTAAACACTTCTGCTCTACAAGAATTTTAAGATGAATAAGCATTTAATAAGCATGGATATATTTTATACCCTAAGGGGGTATGAAATCAAGTGCCAAATTATATGTTATTCGCTCTAGTCTAGTCGTCGTAAAAAATTAAGACTTCATAACAAAGCATGTCCCAAATACGAAGGCGCCTTCGTATTTGGGACATGCATATAGTACTCATTTATTATAGACTATTTGCTTTCTATTTCTATATCGGATGTTGTTAAAGAATTATAATCTTTCTTTTTTTGGCTTAGCGCGTAGCAGCTCCTCATTCGTTTGGATGCCCAACGCATTTCCGTTGCCACCACAGCTACTTCCATCGTAGCACGCAGGAAATAGACTCCACTAAAGTTCTTTTGCCATAAGTCCATTCTTTGATCAAACTCATTCCAATAGGCTTGATCAAGGGTTCTCAGTGGGGTCGCCGGTGGGTACGTGAAGCTGAAATAGAGTTGATCCCTTAGGGCTGCTAGGTTATCTTTGCCAACGAGAATGAATTCCAAAAGACTTTGGAATTCTTGGGTAAGATTAGTACCCATCTGCGGTGGAGCGTCTGGGGCCTGGCGACGTTTAACTCTCTGGCGGGTCATCTCTTCGATATTCTCACCGCGTTCGATAAAGCCTCGACAAAGTTCCAAAAGCCGTTCCATAAGTTGCATTTTATCTTGGGAGCTGAATTCCTCCCGAGCATGTTCATAGAGGTCTGTAACCTGTTCTAATCTTTCTTCTAGATCGGTTGGCTTTGGCTTTTCATATTCACTGAGGGTTGTTGACTCCACGTAGTGCACAAGACTATTCATAAAATAAATCGAGGAATCATAAAAGAGTGAGAAGAGCTTTTCTTTGAAAATTCTCTTATAACGTGGTGGGGCAAGAACACGGTTGATTATTAGGGCTACAGCAAGCCCAATAAATATAGACAAAGAGCGTGCAAGTGCGTGCTCCAAAAATTGTTCATGGGGCGCATCAAGAATAAAGATGATTGAGACAATTCCTAAATTCACCCCACTCCAACCCATACGATTGGAAATAGCAATCATTATAATGACCCCTAGACCAATAATATATGGATTCGTTCCTAATGTTAGGCCAATCACTATGGCAAGTGCAATAGCGATAACATTAATCAAAATTTGTTCCCAAGCGTTGGTTAAGGCTTTACTCACCGAAGGTTGCATATTAATAGCTACTGTAATAGCCGCAAAGCTTGCTGGTTCCACAGAAAAAAGCTGACAAATCAGCAGGGCAATGGTTACCCCCAACCCCGTCTTAAGAATTCGTGGACCAAACCATTTTCTCAAGTTAGAAAACAGGAGAACCACCCTTCCTTCTAAGTAATAGCAAATAGTATGATGTGGAATTGCAATATATGTATCTTGAGTATAGCCCTGAGAAGAATTTTTGACAAGTGCGCTTGATAATTAAGGTGAACTCTAGAAAAAAAAGATAACCCAGGGCCATAACCTGGGTTATCTTACTAATCATTCATCAACGACCTTGATAATCAGTGGTTCTCTTTTCGAGAAAAGCCTTACACCCGTTCTTTTGGTCCTCCGTGCTAAAGGTTTGGGCAAAAACTTCGGCTTCATATCCCTGACCGCTTAATAGATCCAAGTTTTCTCCTTTGACAATAGCACTCTTTGTTAATTGGATTGCAATAGGTGCCTTGGACGAAATCTTTTTCGCCATGGCAACCGCCTGCCCCAGTAACTCTTCTTTAGGATATACATGGTTCGCTAAGCCCATACGAAAGGCTTCCTGGGCGTCAATTAAATCAGTAGTAAATAGAAGCTCACTGGCACGACCACTACCTACTAAACGCGGGAGCCTTTGTGTGCCGCCGAAGCCCGCCAGGATTCCCAAACCCACTTCCGGTTGGCCGAATTTGGCGTTCGTGCTCGCTAGACGAATATCACAGGCCATAGCCAATTCCAAGCCACCTCCCAAGGCAAAGCCATTAACGGCAGCAATAACCGGCTGTGGAAGTGCTTCGATAAGGTTCATCAATTTATGCCCTAACTGACTAAAATGCCTTGCCTCAATAGGGCTCTTATCACTCATCTCCGCAATATCTGCTCCGGCTACAAAAGCCTTCTCTCCACTTCCTGTCAGGATGATGGTTCGAATGTTTGCATCACCTGCTAACTCATTAAAGCTATCGGTGAGCTCTTGTATTGTTACAGAATTCAGAGCATTTAAAGCCTTGGGTCGGTTGATAGTAATTACAGCTATCTGATCTTGGTATTCAACGAGTATGTTTTCATAGATCATATCCTCATCCCTGCCTTTCAATAATCAGGCTGATCCCTTGGCCCCCTCCGATACATAATGTGGCAAGCCCACGGCGGACCTTACGCCGTTTTAATTCGTGTAATAATGTTACAAGGATGCGGGTGCCGGAGGCTCCGATGGGGTGACCGATGGCAATAGAGCCGCCATTGACATTCGTTTTATCACTTTCTAGGCCAAGCTCCTGAGTAACGATAGCTGCTTGGGATGCGAAAGCCTCATTGGCCTCGATTAGATCAATGTCTTGGATTGTTAAGCCGGCCTTTGCCAAGGCTTTTCGAGTGGCTGGAATTGGTCCAGTACCCATGATGAGAGGATCGACCCCGGCGGAAGCCCAGGAGGTAATCTTGGCAAGGATGGGCAATCCCATTTCCTCGGCTTTTTCACGTGACATAACCACAATAGCCGCTGCCCCGTCATTGATTCCCGAGGCATTTCCCGCTGTCACCGTGCCATCCTTTTTAAATGAAGGGCGTAGCTTTGCCAGTCCTTCTTCAGTCGCCCCAAAACGTGGGAACTCATCTTGCTTAAAGACAAGCGGAGCACCTTTTTTCTGGGGAATTTCGATGGGAACGATTTCTTCTGTGAATCTACCTGATGTGATAGCTTCCTCAGCTCTGTTTTGACTACGCAAAGCCAGTTGATCCTGATCCATTCGCGTAATGTTAAATTGTTCAGCGATGTTTTCTGCTGTCAATCCCATGTGGACATCATGAAAGGCATCAGTTAAGCCATCGATAATCATGGTATCCACTAAGGTTCCATTTCCCATTCGATACCCTTTTCTAGCTTTTGGCAATGCATAGGCAGAAGAAGACATGCATTCCATCCCACCGGCAACAATAATATCTGCATCCCCAGCGATGATAGCCTGAGCGGCACAGATAACGGATTTAAGTCCCGATCCACACACCTTATTCAAGGTCCAGGCAGGAACTTCTTGGGGAATCCCTGCATTCATGGATGCCTGGCGGGCAGGATTTTGTCCTGCTGCGGCAGTCAGAACATTTCCCATAATAACTTCTTGAACATCACTCGGTTGAATATTGGCTCGTTTTATGGCTTCTTTAATCGCTACCGCTCCAAGCTCTGCCCCAGTGAAGTTTTCTAAGGCACCGCCAAAAGAACCGACAGCTGTTCTCGCTGCACTGACAATTACAACTTCTTTCATGATTCTCCTCCTAAATTTCTGTTATCCTCTATAGAGCAAGTTTATGGGTCCTTCTCCAAATCCCCATTTGTTCTGCCTCTTTTATCAATTCCTCGCGGAAATCGGGATGGGCCACTGAAATCAGGGCTTCGGCACGTTCCCAGGTAGTCTTTCCCTTCAGATTTACAATACCAAACTCAGTGACGATATAGTTCACCATGGCACGATGTGTCGTCACAATAGCGCCCGGAGTTAATATGGGTTTAATGCGTGAACACAGTTCGCCATCCTTTTTCTGATAAGTGGACTCCAAACAAATAAAGGATTTACCACCTTGGGAATGATAGGCTCCTAAAGTAAAGTCGACTTGGCCTCCGGTTCCACTAATATTCCGGGTGCCAGAAGATTCTGAACATACTTGGCCAAATAAATCGAGCTCTACACAATTATTGATAGCGATAAAATTATCATGTTGTGAAATTACGAAAGGATTGTTAACATAGTCTACCGGATAGATGGCACAACTCGGGTTATTATGAAGGAAATCGTAGGTTTTCTGAGTTCCCATGGAAAATGTATACACTGTTTTAAAAGTATCGAAGCGTTTGCGAGCACCGGTTACACGTCCTGCTTCCACCATGTCGACGATGGATTCAGTCATCATCTCAGTGTGAACTCCCAGGTCCTTAAGGTCAGATTGGGCGATAATCTTACCCATTGCATTCGGCATTCCGCCAATTCCAAGTTGAATGCAGCTTCCATCCACAAGTTCAGGCATAATAAACCCAGCAATTTTATTATCGTTCTCCGTGGGTGGCACCGATCGCACCTGGGGCATCGCCCATTCTGTTTCAACAAGGGCATCCACCTCGGAAATATGAATAACTTCTTCTCTTCCACCCAGACAGCGCGGAATCATCGGATTAACTTCAAGAATAATTTTTTTAGCCTTTTCACAGATTGCTTTCGTATGCGAGACTTGGGGTCCAAAGTTAAAATAACCCTTTTCATCCATAGGGGTAACCGGCAGCATCGCTACATCCACATCGAGAAAGTTTCGATAATAGCTTGGTAGCTCATTATAAAGCATGGGAATATACCAACAAGCTCCTTGATCATGAAGTTTTCGATCAAGACCACTAAAATGCCAATTATTATAGATGAAATGCTTTGCCTCCGGGTCTGCCTTGACAATCTCAGGCATTCTTGTTGCTGTTGTTGCACGAATTTTGACATCCATAAGCTCATCCTTACGAGCTGCTAAGGCTTTGTCTAAAGCGATTGGCTGTCCTGTAAATGATCCATACTCAACCCAGTCTCCTGACTTGACCATGCTTACGGCCTTTTCAGGTGTAGTTAGCTTCTTTTGATACTCTGCATAAACGTCCAAATCTAACCCCTCCAACTTTTTTATTTAGCCTGTGATTTTTTACATCTGACATCGACAAATAGACTGCCTAGGTACTTTGCCTTTGCACTTTAGAAATTAATTGGTATTTTTTGCAGTATTAGCCTGAAGGTTTATGGGTTTCTCCGTTATCCATGGCTTTGTTAAGGGGAATATGGTTTTGCCATAGGCGGTATTTACAACGAGAGCTGATGAAAGATACATAGCCAGTATACCGGCGAAGAGAAGAGCATATCCAGCGATTGGTTTAAAGGAAGGGTCAAGAATTCCCAAGTCTAGAAAGGCTACTTGCACAACTGCTATATCGATTAGAATAACTGCCAGTGATAATATGCTTGTTGATTTAAAGTAAGCAGGAGTCCACATCACTAGGCAGAACGAAAGCACTAACCAAGCCCATCCATCGATGTGAGTATCTAGGGGTATCGACCATTGTTGGACCGCAGCAAAATACTTAACAAAAAACTCTAGCCCACCAACGAGCATAAAGAATGCCGAAAAGTATAAAAATACGTTTCCTCCAACGATCTGGCCTTCTTTCAACTCAATAACGCTAACGATGACTTGGACGACAAAGCCACCAATCAGCCAACATCCCATTAAAGGCATTGCTCCTAAAGTAACCTTCCCGCTTAATAAAGCGAAAAAAGTAAAACATGCAACACCTAGGGCTACAAGACCCGCAGGTGATGGGTTCGCCCATCCTCCTTGATTATTTGACATATGCTTTCCCCTCTCAATCATAACCTCAATTTAGAAGCTCAGTTTTAGAACTTCTTTATAATTCTTAATGAGATTGATACTATCCTGATTGAATTCAAGGTCAGTCTTTTGCAAAAAATCATGACGTCAGATGTAAAATCACAGGCTAAATTATATTTTTCTATCTTTTTATTTTTCTTTGGACAATAAATTTTCTGGCTAGCATAAAAAGGCGTGTTGTGTTAGGAAACTCTCCCGGCGAGAATCTCGGCAATATCCTGTACTTTAATTTGATCTTCTGCTTCACGAGTTGCTACTCCGTCATTGATCATGGTCAGACAGAAAGGACATGCTGTGCTCACTAAGTTTGAACCCGTCGCTATAGCCTCATCGGTCCGCATTACATTGATGCGTTCTCCCTCATGTTCTTCTAACCACATTCTTCCACCACCCGCTCCACAACAGAAGCTCTTTTCGTGGTGACGAGGCATTTCCAACATCGTAAACCCTGCTGCTTTAAGCAGGGCACGAGGCTCTTGATAGATTTCATGATAACGTCCCAGATAACAGGAATCATGGTAGGTGACTTTTTGCTCCGCTTCCATAGTAAATTGTAGTCGTCCAGCTTGCACAAGCTCATTCAAGTATTGAGTATGATGAATTACTTCGTATTGCCCCCCGAACTCAGGATAATCCTGCTTTAGGACATTGAAACAGTGTGGGCATTGGGAAACAATTTTCTTGACTCCATAACCATTCATGACTTCAATATTCTCTGTAGCTAGTGAGTAGAAAAGGTATTCGTTTCCTAAACGACGTGCGGAATCTCCACAGCATTTTTCCTCATTACCCAGGATTGCGAAATTGACATTGGCTTTTTGCAGGAGCTTAACAAACGCCGCTGCTACTTTTTGATTGCGGGCATCAAAGGCTCCTGAACAACCCGGCCAATAGAGTATTTCTGCCTCAGGATTCTCTTCTATAGTCTTGACATCGAGGCCGGTTAGGAAATCAGCTCGGTTGCTCCAGCCAATCCCCCAAGGGTTTCCGTTATTCTCCATATTCTTAAAGGCCAGCTGGGCTTCTGAGGGGAAACGACTTTCCATGAGCACTAGGTTACGACGCATATCAATGGTTTTATCCACATGCTCGATAAAGATGGGACATTGTTGTTCACAGGAGCGGCAGGTAGTACAAGACCAAAGATCATCCTCGGAGAGAACTTCTCCGATGAGCTGACGCAGTCCTAATTCCTCTTCACTGGGTGCTTCTGCAGCAACAGCAACCTCCTCAGCCGTCTCATGTCCTCCGGAAAGAGCAGGTGCATTTTTGTGTTCTTTTAAGGCCTTGCCCATTTCCCCCATATAGGCACCCATATCTTGGATTACTTGTTTGGGGTTAAGGTGCTTCCCACTTAAATAGGCCGGACAATTATCTTGGCATCTTCCGCAACGTAAACAAGCATCCGTGTTAAAAAGTGTCTTCCAGCTAAATTCGCTAAGCTTGCTTTTGCCAAAGGTTTCTAGACTTTCATCTTCAAAGTCGATTTTTTCCGGTATTCCAATAGGTCCATGCTTGCGTAGGAATTGATTGGCCGGTCCGAGTAAAATATGGGAAAGCTTTGAATATGGAAAATACCCAAAGAAAACCATGACCAAGATAAAATGAAACCACCATAGGAAACTATGAATTCCCTCTAAGGTTTCTACGCTGAAGTTTTGGAAAAGTGGTGCCATAGCATATCCTAGGAAGGCATACATTCCCCAAGGATCAGCGACAGCCGCCATACGCACAGCTTGGATCACAAAACCGGTAATCAAAATAGTTAAGATCAGGACTAAAACGACAGCGTCATCCATTTTATTATCAAGCCGATCCGGACGTTGCATATAACGTCGCCAAATAGCCATAAAGATACCCAAAATGGCCAGTAACCCGAAAATATTGGCGGTAATTTTGATAAAGATATATAGACCGCCGTTAAAAACATTGACGCCGAAGTCAGCCTGCAGGGCTACAATCGTTGTCGCAAACATCAAAAGAACAAAACCCCAGAAAATGAAAAGATGCATTACTCCCGGAAAACCATCTTTTATTATCCTTTTGTGGCCTATTCCATAGACAATGACATCACTTATTCTCTTCCCGAGATTTTGCCAACGGTTCTCTGATTGTCCTAGACGCCATAATTTAAAGCGCTGATAAAAACCATAACAGAAAAAACCGAGAGCTATGACCTAGATTCTACGTCAGTACTTCAAAAAGCATAATCAAAGCCTTGATAAATATGCGTTCCTTCGAAATTCAGCTTTCACCCATTGGGTGAAAGAAAAGTGCTCAAAAATATGTTAAATTATCAGCTTTTATGACTCGATATATGGTAAAATAATAGTAAGAAAAGTAGTAAAAAGGGGTTCTAATTATGATTAATAAAATTGATTTCAAAGCTAAGAATCTAACATCAAATGCAGGTCTTTTTCTGCTCCTTGAGAATGCAAAAAGCAATGGGATTTTTGATTTTATTGAAAATGACCTCGTATTTGATAATGACTCAACAAATAAAATCAAGATGAATCATATAAAGACCATGCTCTGCGGTCACTTCATTGGCATTGATAAGTTAGAACGTCTAAAGCTACTTCAAAATGATCCCCTCGTCAACGAGTTTGATATTTCCGTAAAAGAACCTGAAACAGTGTCACGGTTTCTAGGAAACTTCAACTTCAAGACAACCCAAATGTTTAGAGACATTAATTTTAAAGTCTTTAAAAAACTGCTCACTAAAAGTAAATTGACATCCATTACGATTGATATTGATAGTAGTGTAATTAACGTAGAAGGTCATCAAGAAGGTGCGTCAAAAGGATATAATCCTAAGAAACTGGGAAACCGATGCTACAATATCCAATTTGCATTTTGCGACGAATTAAAAGCATATGTTACCGGATTTGTAAGAAGTGGCAATACTTACACTGCAAACGGTGCTGCGGAAATGATCAAAGAAATTGTTGCTAACATCAAATCAGACGATTTAGAAATTTTATTTCGAATGGATAGTGGCTACTTTGATGAAAAAATTATCGAAACGATAGAATCTCTTGGATGCAAATATTTAATTAAAGCCAAAAGTTATTCTACACTCACCTCACAAGCAACGAATTCATCAATTGTATTCGTTAAAGGAGAAGAAGGTAGAGAAACTACAGAACTGTATACAAAATTAGTTAAATGGGAAAAAGACAGAAGATTTGTCGTATCTCGCGTACTGAAACCAGAAAAAGAAAGAGCACAATTATCACTTTTAGAAGGTTCCGAATACGACTACTTTTTCTTTGTAACAAATACTACCTTGCTTTCTGAAAAAGTAGTTATATACTATGAAAAGCGTGGTAATGCTGAAAACTATATCAAAGAAGCCAAATACGACATGGCGGTGGGTCATCTCTTGCTAAAGTCATTTTGGGCGAATGAAGCCGTGTTTCAAATGATGATGCTTTCATATAACCTATTTTTGTTGTTCAAGTTTGATTCCTTGGACTCTTCAGAATACAGACAGCAAATAAAGACCTTTCGTTTGAAGTATGTATTTCTTGCAGCAAAAATAATCAAAACCGCAAGATATGTAATCATGAAGTTGTCGGAAAACTATCCGTACAAGGGAGTGTATGAAAAATGTCTGGTATAATAAGAATATCATCAATAAAATTGAGTGTTGCTCTGTGGATAACTTGCAGAGTTTATTAAGTATCATTGCAGCAAAGATGAAATCAATGATTTATCAAAAATGATTGAAAGGTGGTTGTAAATAATGTTACAATGTGTGAGAAGCAGTCTAAATTCTTCGTGAAATAGTGATTTTTGAAGCTAATAAAAAACACACGTGGAATTTAGGTTTCTTTATAAACATAGGGGGAATTGCATGAAACGTTGCCTCATCTGCCTAGAAGAATTGGATCTGTTTCGGGGTCTGGAAAAAGAACAGATTACAAACTTGTGTCAATGTACAAATAAAAAACGGCTGTCCAAAGGACACTATCTTTTTTATCAAGGGGATATTACAAGTACTATATTTCTTGTGAAATCAGGAAAACTTAAACTTGTGCAAAGTGCTGAAGATGGACATGAAACAATTCTGGATATCTGTGGTCCCGGTGAGGTACTAGGTGAGTTGTCGCTATATCAAGAACAAAAGGAATGTTCTAGCGCGTTAGCCATGGAAGAGGCTTGCATCTGTTGCTTTAGTAAAATGCAATTTGAAATGTTAATTAAGAAAGATCCTTCTTTTGCCTTAAGGATAATTGATTACCTTGGGCAAAAGCGTTATGCCAATATGAATTCAGATAAGGAAACTAGACGAACTGTAAAAGAAAGATTATTAGGTCTATTTTATAACCTTGCCAACCAATATGGGAAAAAGCTGCCAAACGCGACAATGATCGATTTAATAATTACGCAGCAGGAATTAGCTGATATGATTGGTTCTTCACGGGTAATGGTCATTCAGGCCCTTAATGAGTTAAAAGAAGCCAAAATAGTCGACCGCACTAACAGATATTACATATTAAAAGATGACCCTTGTCTTAGTACGCACATATTTAAATAATAGGGTCAAGCAGCTACTTCTCTGATTTTTAGGTATGGAAATTCAATATGACTAACATGGGGTAAATCAGCCAATGATTTTCAATATTCCAGTAAAGCTCCCGAGTCGCCATATCCTTTACTCCCCTTCCCATATCTCTAATTCCATACCGATACTTTTAACTCCCAACCCTAAGCAATAACCCTCAATAAATCTTTTCATTTCTCTATATTCGCAATATTCTGATATCTAATGGTCTAGGGCACTGTCCTTCGACAGCACCCAAGCCATTATTTATTTACTCCCTGCTGATTAAGGTGAACTCCCGCTTACAAGGTGCTTATGAGGGTGAGTTCCGCTCTATGCAGGTCCTATTCGTTGACTAATTTTTTGAATTCTTCGGTAAGAAGTGGTACGACTTCAAACAAATCTCCGACAATCCCGTAGTCAGCAACATTGAAAATGGGGGCATCAGGATCTTTGTTAATCGCAATAATAACTTTGGATGCTCCCATGCCAGCGATATGCTGAATAGCTCCACTGATCCCGCAAGCAATATACAAGGTGGGGGCTACAATACTACCTGTCTGTCCGACTTGGAATTGATTGTCGATCCAACCTGAATCTACTGCTGCTCTAGAGGCTCCTACAGCTGCTCCCACAACATCAGCTAATGCCTCAAGGATGGTAAAATTTTCTTTGGCTTTCATCCCACGCCCACCCGAGATAACGATATCTGCTTCCGTAAGTGCCGGACGGCTGGTAATGATGAGGGCAACATCTTTCAAAATGACTTTCAGATCAGCTGGGTCAATGTCCACAGTTGCTTCAATAACTTCAGCTTGTCGTGACGAATCCGGTTCAGATGCAACAAAAGATTTAGCTCTCACCGTTGCAAGAAGTGGCGTACTTTCAATTTCTACGAGACTAAAAGCACTGCCGGTGTAGACTGGTCGCTTGAACAGAAGAAATTTATCTTGGTCCTGTTCAATATCGACAATGTCTGAGGCTAGACCAACTCCTAAGCGTTGAGCTAAGCGGGGGGCAAGGTCTTTAGCAAGAGCAGTATGCCCTAACAAAAAGGCTTTGGGCTCTTCCTTACGAAGCAACTTCGTGAGGGCAGAGGTGTAAGCACCTGTCGTATACTGAGCTAATTGGGGTGAGTCTAACAGGTAGACTTGATCCGCTCCATACTCAGCAACTTCCTTTGTCAGATTGGCGATATTTTCGCCTACGATGACCGCCACAAGAGGCTCACCTTTTTGATCAGCAATTTTACGTCCTTGACTCAATAGTTCAAAGGATATTTTGCGAATCTTTCCTGCGGCTTGTTCAACAAATATCCATATTCCCTTTGACATAGTACTCGCTCCTTTACTTTGTTCATCACTCGATTAGAGAACTTTTGCTTCTTCACGCAGCAAGCGTGCTAAGAGACTCGCCGCTTCAGCAGCTTCTCCAGGAAGCTTTTTGCCCCCTTGTCTTGGGATGGGTAAAGTAAATTTCAAGACTTTCGCCTGAGCTGTCAAATTGGAAGGATCAAGTCCCAAATCACTCAATTTGAGTACAGTTAATGGTTTCTTTTTCGCTTTCATAATTCCGGCGACCGATGGATAACGGACTTCATTAATTCCTTGAACTACCGTGATCACTGCTGGCAGTGTTACTTCAAGAGTTGCCAGTCCGCCGTCGATGACCCGCTTGGCCGTGGCAAGACTTTCCTCAATATCGAGTTTAGTGATACTGCTCAGAGAAGGCAGCTCCATTTTCTCCGCCATGCGCACTGCAACTTGGGCTGAGCCGTTATCTGTATCCATTACTCCGGCAAGGATGATATCGTAAGTTAAGGTTTTCACTGCTTGGGCAAGGATTGTGGCAGCCATGCCTTCATCTACCTCACCTAATGCAGGGTCATTAATATGAAGAGCTTTATCGGCACCCATGGCTAAGGCGCTGCGAATTGCCGCTGTAGCTTGATCTCCCCCCAAAGTAACAATGGTTACCTCGCCACCAAATTTTTCCTTGATACGCAACGCCTCTTCGATGGCGTATTCGTCCAAGGGGTTGATGACCAAAGTGACTCCGTTGGTGTCAATTTTCCCTTGATTATTTAAGACAATTTTTGCTTCAGTATCTACGGTTTGTTTCATTAATACCACAATGTTCATAAGGTACCCCCTTGTTGGATTTCCATGGTGTTACTTCATTCCACTGGCTTACCTGATACGTCTTTTCTATTCCTTTAAAATATGGCTGGCAATAACGATTCGTTGTACTTCGCTGGTTCCTTCATAAATCTCAGTAATCTTGGCATCTCTCATCATACGTTCTGCAGGATATTCGCGGGTATAGCCATAACCTCCGTGGAGTTGCACAGCTTGAGTGGTAACCCACATAGCTGTTTCTGAGGCGTGAAGTTTAGCCATAGCCGAAGCTTTAGAAACAGGCTTATGCTGAGTAGCAAGATAAGCTGACTGATAAACAAGAAGACGAGCTGCCTCGATTTGAGTTGCCATATCTGCTAATTTGAATTGGTTTGCTTGAAATTGAGCAATAGGTTGACCAAACTGAACTCTCTCTTTGGCATAATTTTTTGCCTGTTCGTAAGCACCTTGGGCGATACCTAAAGCTTGAGATGCAATACCAATTCGACCAAAGTCTAAGGTTATCATGGCAATCTTAAATCCTTGCCCTTCTTGACCTAAGAGATTTTCAGCAGGAATCCGAACATTGTCAAATACCAATTCGTAAGTAGCCGAAGAACGAATCCCCATCTTCTTTTCTTTCTTACCAAAGGTAAAACCGGGCATTCCCTTTTCTAAAATGAAAGCAGCAATTCCTTTGTTTCCTTTGCTTTTATCCATTTGAGCGGTGACCACGTAAGTATCTGCCTCATAAGCATTGGTAATAAATATCTTAGAACCATTGATAACATACTCATTGCCATCTTTCACGGCAGTAGTTCTAGTTCCTGAAGCATCGGAGCCGGCCATCGGCTCAGTTAAACCAAAAGCACCCAACTTTTCCCCACTGGCTAAAGGTACCAAATACTTTTGCTTTTGCTCTTCAGTACCAAAAAGATAAATAGGATTTGCGCAGAGACTGGAATGGGCAGAAACTGTAACCCCTACAGAAGCATCAACTCTTGATAATTCTTCAACGGCAATAGCATAGGATAGATAATCTGCTTCTACCCCACCGTATTTTTCCGGAAAGGTGATTCCTGCTAAACCTAACTCGGACAGTTTGTTCCATATCTCGCGTGGGAATTCTTCTTTCTCATCCCGTTCTTCTGCACCAGCGGCACACTCATTCTCAGCAAAATCACGCACCATTTTCCTCATCATTACATGGTCTTCACTTAATTCAAACATCATAGTTTTCGACCCCTCTCAAATCTTTCTTTATCTATCTCTAACCTTAATAGGTATAGAAACCTCTACCTGTTTTACGTCCTAACCAGCCAGCTTTAACATATTTTCTTAACAAAGGGCAAGGACGATATTTATCGCCGAGTCCCTCATGGAGAACGTCACATATAGCAAGTACTGTATCAAGGCCGATTAAATCCGCTAAGGCCAAGGGCCCCATGGGATGATTAGCTCCCAGCTTCATTACATTATCAATAGCTTCTGGCTTAGCTATGCCTTCATTCAAAGTCCAAATCGCTTCATTGATCATAGGAATCAAGATACGGTTAGCAACAAACCCAGGGGCATCATTAACTTCTACCGGAGTTTTACCCATAGCGATACTTAAGGTTTCAATTTGGGTATACACTTCATCACTGGTAGCCAAGCCGCGAATAATTTCTACCAGCTTCATGACTGGGACGGGATTCATAAAATGCATACCAATCACTCTGTCGGGTCTCTTGGTACAGGCTCCAACTTCAGTAATCGGTAATGAAGATGTGTTGGAGGCTAAGATAGTATGTTCGGGACAAACCTCATCCAACTTTTTGAAGATTTCTCCTTTGATAGCCATATTTTCTATGGCCGCCTCAATGACTAAATCAGCATTTTTAGCGTCTTCAAGGTTAGAACTTTTTTGGAACCTCTCCAAAATATTGGTTTTTTCTTCTGAGGTTAATTTACCCTTTTCTACATTTCGGGCTAGGGTTTTCTCGATGTTCTTAAGGCCACGTTCAACGAATTCCTCCTTAATATCATTGAGAATGACTGTGTACCCCGCTTGAGCTGCTACTTGGGCAATTCCGGATCCCATCTGACCCGCTCCAATAACCATAATAGTTTTCATAAAACTCTCCCCCTCTAACTTAAATCACATTTCTTATTGGTTTAGAAATTACATACTGTAGATATGTTTTATTTCATAGAACTACGAGATGCAAGGTCGCAAGAGATTTGGACCTAGAATTATAATCGAAATTTTATGAATTATTCAACTATCATAGTATTTATGCAAATACCATGCCAAAATCCCAAGCGCTTGGGAATATACCTCTACAAATCCTTATACTGTCACGAATATTCTGAATAGTCACAATTGCGGGGATATTATGTACTTGTGGGCATTAGGTTTTGTGTCTATATTTTGAGACAGTAAATTATTGAGGAAAATGCGTAGATGCTTAAGTCGTCCATTTTAGATTCATATGTCTCATTTAAAGACACTGTCTCAAAAAAACACAGCCTCTCTGAGCAGAGATACTGTGTTTTTGTAAAGCTATTTAATATTATATTTAGCAAGCTTTTTATAAAGAACTGAACGGTGAATTCCTAGCATTCGAGCAGCATGAACTCTATTACCTTGAACACTAATCAACGTCTTCTGGATGATCTCACGTTCTACTTCTTGTAAAGTATGTTCTAATGTATGTTCTGCTTTGAAGGAGTATGAATCCACGAAACCAGGCAAAGCAAGGTGCTTAGTCTGAATCAAGGGTTCATCACAGACGACTATCGCTCGTTCTAAGATGTTTTCCAGCTCTCGTATGTTGCCCGGCCAATCATAAGAACTCAAATGGGCAAGGCTCTCCGGGGTATAACCTTGGATATTCGTTCCCAGTCGTTTATTCACCTTTTCTATGAGACTTTCAGAAATTAACCCGATATCTTCTTTGCGCTCTCTTAAAGGCGGTAACTCAATAGATAATACATTAAGCCGATAATAGAGATCGAGTCGAAATTCGTGTTCCATCACCATTCTGTGAAGGTCTCTATTTGTGGCGGCAATAATCCGGACATCAACTTTGATTGGCTCAGTCCCACCTAAACGCTCTAATTCACGCTCTTGCAGCACCCGCAATAACTTAGCCTGCATGACTATGGACATATCACCGATCTCGTCGAGGAAAATCGTTCCTTTATCCGCAAGTTCAAATTTACCCGGCTTACCACCTTTACGCGCCCCGGTAAATGCACCCTCTTCATAGCCAAATAGCTCTGATTCAAGAAGATCTTCCGGCAGGGCTGCGCAATTGACTTTAACCTAAATTCCACGTGTGTTTTTTATTAGCTTCAAAAATCACTATTTCACGAAGAATTTAGACTGCTTCTCACACATTGTAACATTATTTACAACCACCTTTCAATCATTTTTGATAAATCATTGATTTCATCTTTGCTGCAATGATACTTAATAAACTCTGCAAGTTATCCACAGAGCAACACTCAATTTTATTGATGATATTCTTATTATACCAGACATTTTTCATACACTCCCTTGTACGGATAGTTTTCCGACAACTTCATGATTACATATCTTGCGGTTTTGATTATTTTTGCTGCAAGAAATACATACTTCAAACGAAAGGTCTTTATTTGCTGTCTGTATTCTGAAGAGTCCAAGGAATCAAACTTGAACAACAAAAATAGGTTATATGAAAGCATCATCATTTGAAACACGGCTTCATTCGCCCAAAATGACTTTAGCAAGAGATGACCCACCGCCATGTCGTATTTGGCTTCTTTGATATAGTTTTCAGCATTACCACGCTTTTCATAGTATATAACTACTTTTTCAGAAAGCAAGGTAGTATTTGTTACAAAGAAAAAGTAGTCGTATTCGGAACCTTCTAAAAGTGATAATTGTGCTCTTTCTTTTTCTGGTTTCAGTACGCGAGATACGACAAATCTTCTGTCTTTTTCCCATTTAACTAATTTTGTATACAGTTCTGTAGTTTCTCTACCTTCTTCTCCTTTAACGAATACAATTGATGAATTCGTTGCTTGTGAGGTGAGTGTAGAATAACTTTTGGCTTTAATTAAATATTTGCATCCAAGAGATTCTATCGTTTCGATAATTTTTCATCAAAGTAGCCACTATCCATTCGAAATAAAATTTCTAAATCGTCTGATTTGATGTTAGCAACAATTTCTTTGATCATTTCCGCAGCACCGTTTGCAGTGTAAGTATTGCCACTTCTTACAAATCCGGTAACATATGCTTTTAATTCGTCGCAAAATGCAAATTGGATATTGTAGCATCGGTTTCCCAGTTTCTTAGGATTATATCCTTTTGACGCACCTTCTTGATGACCTTCTACGTTAATTACACTACTATCAATATCAATCGTAATGGATGTCAATTTACTTTTAGTGAGCAGTTTTTTAAAGACTTTAAAATTAATGTCTCTAAACATTTGGGTTGTCTTGAAGTTGAAGTTTCCTAGAAACCGTGACACTGTTTCAGGTTCTTTTACGGAAATATCAAACTCGTTGACGAGGGGATCATTTTGAAGTAGCTTTAGACGTTCTAACTTATCAATGCCAATGAAGTGACCGCAGAGCATGGTCTTTATATGATTCATCTTGATTTTATTTGTTGAGTCATTATCAAATACGAGGTCATTTTCAATAAAATCAAAAATCCCATTGCTTTTTGCATTCTCAAGGAGCAGAAAAAGACCTGCATTTGATGTTAGATTCTTAGCTTTGAAATCAATTTTATTAATCATAATTAGAACCCCTTTTTACTACTTTTCTTACTATTATTTTACCATATATCGAGTCATAAAAGCTGATAATTTAACATATTTTTGAGCACTTTTCTTTCACCCAATGGGTGAAAGCTGAATTTCGAAGGAACGCATATTTATCAAGGCTTTGATTATGCTTTTTGAAGTACTGACGTAGAATCTAGGTTTAATATAAGGTCCATTGCTGCGACTACTCGATTTATGGATGGCGTGGGAAAAGACTTCTTTCCCTGTACCACTTTCACCAAGGATAAGGATTGTCGAGGTTGTTTGCGATGCTCGCTTAGCTAAGGATTTTGCCTTTTTCATGGTTTGGCTCTCACCAATTATGTCATCAAAAGCGAATTTAGATGAATGAAGCTTACCGAATTCTTCTTTGTAGTAGGCTAAATTTTCTTCGAGTCTCATGACTTTCTTAGCAAATGTTTTGGCTATCTCCATATTCTTAAATAAGGTCTTTGCCAGTGCACCAACAACTTTACCCTCACGTTCAATCGGAACACTCATAATAATAAAATCGCGATTGTTAATATGCCAGGTTTCCGCAAATTGAGCCTTGCCTGATTTTAGAATTTGTGGAAGATTGGAATTCCGACTTATATCTTGTATCTTTTTACCAATGACATCCTTTGCCTCAAGCTCCATAACATCTAAGAAGAATTGATTCATTAGAATGACCGTTTCCTGATCATCAATAACGACCATTCCTTCATAGGAATTTTCAACCACAGCTTCTAAGGTTGCCATAAGCTTTTCATTGGAGCTTAAACGATGCGTCACCTCTTCCAGTTCGGTAATATCTTTGAATACTGCCACTGCTCCGAGTACTTTCTCCCCGAGGATGATAGGTGAAAAATCAACATTCGTATTCAGTACTCCAAAAGTCATTCGGACACCTCGAAGCTCTCGGCCCGATACCAGTGCTTTATAGGTTAAAGAATCAGGAAAAAAATCTTGGATGGGCTTACCAAGGACTTCTTCAGCATGGAAACTCAAGGTCTTCTCCGCTGATGGATTGTAAAATATTATTCGTCCATTAGCGTCAATAGCCACTACGGCGTTATGAACAGAGTGAATGATTTGGTTAATATAATAGTCGAGGTCTTTTAATAGTTCGAGCATGATATGTAAGTTGTCCTGTAGTTTTAACTCCCCTAAAAATTGTCCATTTTGGCGAACCACATAGGCAGCCGGCCATTCTTTACTTATGACATGACCAAGATTAAAGAGAAGACCATTTTCTTCAAAGAGCAACCACTCTGTTTGTCTAATCAGTGAGTCGACGGAAGCGGCAGGGTCATAAATACCCTTGGCGAAGGAATTAAGAATGTCAGCAGCTTCAATAACTCCTTGCAGGTATCCTTCTTCGTTGACAACTGCAATACGAGTAAGACCTTCGTCTAAAATAAGCGAAAGTGCTTCATTCAGTAGAGTTCCTTCTTGAAGATAGTCGGGCGAAAGGATTAATTTTTGATTTTCTAATAAAGAAAGTCCACTTGAAACAAAGCCTTTCATCACATTGCACCTCACAATTTGCTACATTTAATTACGAATAGCAGTTGTCCTATATTCATTATTGTTTAAATTTTCTGTATACAAATGCAAAATCCTGCTTTTATCATATAATTAATATTTAATTATCTGGACCTAACGTTTTAACTGCGAACTCATGCGATTTCCCCCCTGCCTCTATGGGCAGCGGATACCCGAGGGCAAATACGTCCAATCTCGTCTTTTAAATAAAGATAAACTACTGCTTAGTGATATAGGCAGTAGTAAATAAATCTTTCTTGGTTTATGCGAAGAGATACCTGTTATAAAATATCAAGATAGGTTTTTTTGTAGGAGCTGGAAAGGCACTTAGATATCTTTGACTTTATCCTTAAGCCAACTTTTTATATCTTCGATAACCAATTGATCTTCTGCTTGGACCTTGACCGCATCTAAGACAAGGGCTAGTTCCTCGCCGTTAAAAGGTTTACCGAGGAAGCAATCACTGATCTCCTGAATAAGAGCAGCATTCATAGCATCGGAGTAGATGGTAGACTCCGTGATACACCCTTTGTTTAGTCTTAGGCCCAGCTCGATGCCGCCCCATGGAAAACGTGTTTCTAAGACTAAATCAAATTGCGGTGTTTTCCCATAGCGCCATTCCCATGAGGCGTACTTTTCATAAAGCGACTTTAGATTGACATCCGTATCTTTAATCAATAGTGGATCTGAACATTCCCCATAAAGACCTTGGAAGCTTTGACTAAGCTTTTCTTTCATTTGGCTAACCGTTAGGTCGGGTACATAGTTGCACAGGTTAGTTATTCGAGATTGGACCGATTCCACCCCTTTTGCGGCCATTTTTTCCTTAGATACTTGGAGGTATTTTCCTACTTTCTCTCCATCGACATGGACTAGAACGGTTCCATGATGATAGGCTTTGTCTTTTTCAAAATAAAACGCATTGCCAGAGAACTTCTTCCCATCTACGGTCAGATCATTACGGCCAGTGAATTCGGCCTCAATGCCCAGAGATTTGACTCCCTCGAGAATCACTTGCAGCTGTTTATGTAAATCATAAAGGTCTCGATCCATAATAAAGGTAAAGTTGAGATTGCCTAAGTCATGGAAAACCGCACCTCCACCGGATAGGCGGCGAGCAAGCTTTCCGCCATCTTCTTCGAGAGCTGTGCAGCGACATTCTTTCCAAGGATTTTGATTTCTCCCGATGACCACAGTATTTTGGTTTTGCCAGAGATAAAGGATAATTTGGTTTTTCTCAACTTTATTCAAGAGAAATTCTTCTAAGGCTAAATTATGCCAAGGATCAAAGACGTCGGATATAACGATTTGAGTTTTCAGGGATTGGTGGGACATGGGTACCATCCTCTCTTCTTAGAAATGCTAATTACATATTCGAAGTCTAAATTTTAACTCTTGCGCAAATCTCTAACTATTGGATTGTACAGATAAGCCATAGATTACCCAAGATCTGAACATCATAACGGGACTCCAGATATCTTTGCATGCTTTCAAGAGGGACAAGGTTGGATTCGATTAAGCCTTCACTCGACCTAGTTGCCCCCGAATGCACCTTAGACGGTCACACTATATTATAGCAAAAGAGAAATATATTTTCGCCATAGAAAAATACGACTCTTGGGAGAAGGATAAAAAATAAAACCGACTAGGTTGTTACCCTAATCTGTTTCGATTCAAGTTCACTTTCTTTCATTCCGCATATTGGCTAGTACTGCACAGGCTTATTATACTCTAACTCCTTCAGCTCAAAATGGTACCAATGGAAATCACCAGTATCAAGTTTCCAGATGAGATCCCCCTGTGAAGGGACAATAGTTCCATTGAATTCTTGATGCTCTTGGATAACGCAAGACCAGGTCTCCAAACGGTATTCCCCATCAAACTCACCATATCTCTTGGCTTCAAAGTTAAGCGTCTCTCCCTGTTCATTGAAGGTAAAGATACCTGAGGCCGTAACTCCTGCATAGCTCATGGTGGCTTTTGCCGAAGTATCGTTGATTTCTTCCCATTGAATATAGTTATTTAAGGCAGCTGAGGGAGACCACATTATCTCAGCAAGATATCGTAACAGGGTCCCTTGATCTATTTCTTCCCCTTGACCATCTGCAACGGTAAACAATGAAAGAGCTTTAATCAACATATACCCGTGACCGTTAATATACTGGTCTTTACCTGAGATGTGAAATAAGGGCGCCATCTTAATATCGGCACACCAAATAAACCCCGGATCATCAATTCTAAAGTATTGTTCGACCTGGCCCTTCAGCCAAGCTTGATCTTTTTTCAGTCTTAGGGTGATATCCTGCTTTATCCTCGTGGCAAAAACTCGTTCTTTACCGACACTATGAGACTGCCAGAGCCACTTTTGTACTGGTTGTGGTAGTCCTTCTAAATCTGATGGATGTACGGTCTCGCTAGATTTGTCGATTCCCTCATAAAACTGAGTTATCTCTTCAGAAACCCTTTGCTTAAACAGAATTTTGGCAATGAAAGTGATGATAGCAAAAACTATTACACTAAGCAATAACACCAAGAGGATTATCATAAAAATCTTCCCCACAGAGGAGTTCCCCCCTTACAATTAGCGTTTTTCATAATCCCGCACATATGCAGCGCTGCTTGCGCTAACAAACAGCAAGCATGCCCATTTAATCACAAGAGCAACGAGGGAAAACGGTTTTACCACCGCTTTCCCTATTCCTATGCCTTTGAAAATCGTTTATTAGTATAGATTATTATTTTAGGCTTACTTTATAGTTCTAATTCTTATTCCGATAATGTTCTTTGAACTGTTGATTGATTTTTTTCCATTTTTTCTTTTCTTCAAGTCGTTCATGAAGATTGGTTTTACGCACGATATATTGAGACTCACGTTGCAGCTTTTTGAAGCTAGAGTAGCGCTCCTGACTTAGGCTACCATCGGTAATAGCTTGTTCTACCGCACAGCCCGGTTCTCCTTCATGTTGACAATCAGAAAAGCGACAGCACTCAGCATAACCATAGATATCTTCAAAGGCTTCACTCAAGCCTTCTCCAGTACCATAGAGTTGAAGCTCACGCATACCTGGTGTATCAATCAATACCCCTCCTTGAGGCAAAAGGAAAAGCTCTCGCGAAGTGGTTGTGTGGCGTCCCCGACTATCGTTTTCCCTAACCTCATGGGTTGCTTGTATTTTTTGTCCTAAGAGATGGTTAACAAGGGTTGATTTCCCTGCTCCAGACGATCCCAGCAAGGCAATCGTTTCACCGGGACGCACATAGGCAGTTATCGCCTCAATCCCATCCCCCGTTAAACAACTTATGGGGAATATAGTCACCCCTGGAGCAGTCACTTGAACTTGGTTGATTTTGTTTTGAACATCATCACATAGATCCGTCTTACTCAAAACCAACGCTGGAGTTGCTCCGCTTTCCCACGCTAGGGTAAGATACCGTTCAATTCGTCGGACATTAAAATCCATATTTAGAGCATTGACGAGAAAAACTTTATCAATGTTCGTGGCGATAATCTGTTCATCAGTGGTTTTGCCGGCTACCTTACGGGAGAATTTACTTTTTCTAGGCAGTATACCTTGAATCATTGCTTCATCAGAGCCTAAGGATGTAGGTCTCTCCGGAGACTCGAGGATTACCCAATCCCCCACTGCCGGAAAATCACTACGTTCCATGGCTGCATAGCGCATTTTTCCTGATACGGTTGCCCATATTTCACCAAATGGTGTCCCTACCTTAAATCGATTGCGAAATTCTGCTAATACACGGCCTGCCTGGAAGCCGTTTGCTAAATAGGGCTGGAATTCTTCTTGCAGACAATCATTCCAACCAAGGTCTTTAAGATCAAATTTACAAATCAGATGGAACCCTCCTTGACATAGTGTGTCACGGAAGTCCCGTTTTAGATGAGAGTGTCAACTAAACATACGGTCTTTCGTGACGTTGACAAAATTGAATTAATCTAACTACAATGACCGACTCTTTATTTACCATAATTCAACACCTCTCAATCTGTAATCTACACATATTGTACAATTATTGAGAACAAAATCAACTCTAAAACTTAGTTCAAACAAATTTTTCTTTAATTTTATTCTCTAATAGTCAAAATAAGAGAATAAAAAAACGCCAGAGCCTTCTTACGGCTCTGGCGATTCTAGTACATCGATAGTTAGAATCTTCTTTTATAGGCAAATTTGCTGTGTACCCGGGGTTTACCCAGTACTTCAGCCCAAATAACACCCTGCACCAGAGGGTTTACGGACTGGTTAGGAAAAGCAAATCCAGCCTGTTGTTGGCGAGAGCCGACAGAGGGCATTTGCATACCTTGAGATGGGCGCTGGGCTCCAGCGCCACCAAAGTTTCCTTCTTCACCGCTTACTCCCTCTTTACCTAAAGTACCTTCCCCACTCGTACTTCCTTCGATTCCACTTGTTCCTTCGACTCCCCAGGAACCTTCCGTGCTAAAGACATCCTCGTTTGGTCTACCTTCGGTACCGTATCCCTCTGTCCCGGAAGTTCCTTCACTATCATAACTTGGGGAAGAGGTTGGATAACGCTTGGTTGTAGAGGTCCCGGGAGAGGAGTCAGGTCGCATCTCTTTTGGGAACAACTCTCGTTCCAGTTCCTCAAACATTTCTCGCCATTGTGGGCGGCCTTGTTTGGTTTCCTGCTGAGATGAGGCAGTACGATTGCTTTGGGGACCGTCCTGGGGTCGCTTATAGGGCGGACGGCGGTTTTGAGGTTTCTTTTGGTTTGTCCCGAAGATTGTGGATACTGCATAGATAAATATGATAATGGGTAACCAAGAAAAAATATCCATTAGGTCCTCACCACCCTACTTTTTCGGGTTGGGGTCTTGATGGGTGCTGCTAGTACGAGCAATGTTTTCACGCATACTTGTATCAGCCATAATATTTTGCATATTGTAATAATCCATGACTCCCAATTTTCCCTCTTTTAAAGCTTCCGACAAGGCTCTAGGTACTTCTGATTCCGCCTCAACAACCTTCGCACGCATCTCTTGAACATAGGCAACCATCTCTTGTTCTCTTGCTACAGCCATAGCACGACGCTCTTCCGCTTTTGCTTGAGCAATGCGCTTGTCTGCTTCTGCCTGGTCTGTTTGAAGTTGGGCACCGATATTCTTACCCACATCTACATCGGCAATATCGATGGAAAGAATCTCAAAGGCAGTTCCCGAATCAAGCCCTTTGGAAAGAACGGTTCGAGATACCATATCTGGATTTTCTAGTACTTGCTCATGGGATTGCGATGAACCGATACTGGTGACGATCCCCTCCCCAACACGAGCAATGATGGTTTCTTCTCCCGCTCCCCCAACGAGACGATCGATATTTGCACGGACCGTCACTCGAGCTTTAACACGAAGCTCAATTCCGTTTTTAGCCACGGCAGATACTATAGGTGTTTCAATTACCTTTGGATTAACAGACATTTGAACCGCTTGTAACACGTCACGACCAGCTAAGTCGATTGCGGCAGCTCTTTCAAACTGGAGAGGAATAGCAGCACGCTCAGCTGCAATCAAAGCATTCACCACTCTATCTACGTTACCACCCGCAAGATAATGGGCCTCAAGCTGTGCTGTGGTCACCTCAATACCCGCTTTATGGGCTTTAATGAGTGGATTTACAATCTTGGAAGGAGTAACCCGTCTTAAACGCATTCCGATCAAGGTAAAGATTCCTACATTAACGCCAGCCGCTAGAGCTGAAATCCAAAGACCCACCGGAATAAAGGTCAAGAGTACACTAATTAGGATAAAGGCTATCGCCAGAAGAATGATTGGTATTAAGCTTCCTATTAACATTATTATTCGCCCGCTAGGGGCTCCACCTCCTGAAATATATAATTTGAATAGTTCACCTTTAATATAGTGCTACATTGCATTAGTTTGTTCCTTTATGCAGGTAAGAGATTAACCTTGTTCTATTATTAGGAAATTTGCCGAACCACAACGCGTGTACCTTCAACTGCGATAATTTTTACACGGTGGTTAATTTCGATAAACCCCCCTTCCGTAACCACATCCAGTCTGTTCCCATTGACCTCAGCTGTCCCAGCTGGACGCAAGGGACTAAGCGCAACCCCTTCACACCCTACATAGTTTTCCAGATCTGCGGTTGGAGCTACATAGCCTTCTTGGTTAGATTGCTTGGTGCTTAGAGAAAAGCGTTGCCAAAAGCGTCTTGTGCGGGAGATGCGAAAACTTAAAGCGATAAGAATGCCAAAGATGAGTAGCATACTGCTCACGTAAGCCACACCTTGAAGCACAGAATCAGCTGTCATGAAGATACCGGCCGATAAAAGAATCAGTCCTACTATTCCCAGAATTCCACCCGGGATAAATATTTCTAGAAATAAAAAGGACAAACCTAAGATTACCAGAGCCACAATCCCACTTGTCACCATAATTCTTCCCTCCTCTCCTCTATTATAATGCAGGTGCTATCAGATCAAGACTTATCCTGAGGATTGTTTGGCTGGTTTGGCTGATGAGTATTTTTTAACCACTCTTGGGCAATCTGTTTATAAAGATTAGCTCGTGCTAAGAGATTGAGAATAACCAAGGTAGCCGCTACCTTGTCTTTGTCCTCAGGGTTAAGTTCTTCGCCGGAAAGGGCATCATTGACTTCTTCCGGCAATTGCTCAAGGGAGGTCACCCAATCCTCCTGTGTAAGATCAAATATTTCACTGTAATAACGATATAGCTTCGCAGGGTTAATACGGTCATCTGTATTATCACTAAGGTTTAAATTAACAAAGCTTAATAATTGAGAGGCATCTTCTAAAGAAAGGATATTTCTTAAATCATTCAACAGCAGGATGTTGGCAACCTGTTCCCGGGTATACTTCTTTTTCTGAGGATGCGGTAAATATTCTCTTCTCACCCAGTTTTGAATATGTGTGTTATTAATGTCATTATGACTCACACGCCGAGCAACCTCGACGACTTGGGATAACATCATGGAATCCAGCTCTAAATAAGGTAAAGCCTTCTTTTTTGGCTCATAACGATTGGCAATCTCGACAATCTCCTTGAGATAAGAATTCATGATTATCACCTCCTTCATATCATATCATATGATCATTATGAAACCTAAACCGGATGCTGTCCTTCAAATCTTAACAAGTAAACAGACCATCATTATAAGGATTTAATTGAATCATTTTACGTTGTTTTGTTTATATTATTATGCTTACTTATTGATTATATTATACGTTCATTATAATCATATGTCAAAGGGTTTTTCTGAAAATCATCAAGGTTTTTACATGTGACAATTGGATGAACATGCTTTATTTCTAAGGCTCTGCTATGCTATAATTTTGTTTTAGAGGTAATTAATTCCCCTAATCAGTTTTGTAAAAGGAGTTGCTCGCTAATGGATGATCAATTACTTGAAAAATATGCACAGCTTGTTGTTAAATCTGGAGTCAATCTTCAGCCTAATCAGATTTTCGTTATACGATCTCCTATTGAATGTGCTGAAATTACGAGGAAAATCGCGAAAATCGCCTACCAAGAAGGCGCTAGGGATGTTGCAATTTTTTGGCAAGACGAACTGATGTCAAAAATACGTTTTCTTCATGCACCGGATGATATTTTTGACGATTTTCCGGAATGGCAGAAGGCTTTTTATCTGGATTATTCACGCCAAGGTGCAGCTTTCTTGAGCATCTCAGCCTCCGATCCCGAACTAATGAAAGGTGTCAACCCTGGCCGTATTGTCAGAGCTCAAAGAGCATCCTCTACCGCTCTAAAAGAACATCGCGATCGCTTAATGAGTAATCAGAATCCTTGGTGCGTTATTTCTGTGCCTACTCAGGCCTGGGCCCAGAAAGTCTTCCCGAATGCGAGTAGGGATGAAGCAATGGACAAACTCTGGGGCGCCATATTTAAAGCGGTCCGAGCAGATCAAGAAGACCCTGTGCAGGCCTGGGAAATCCATAAAGAAAACTTAAGTCGTTCGATGAATATCCTCAATACGCATCGTTTCCAGACCTTGCATTTTGAGAATTCTCTCGGTACGGACTTATGGGTTGAGTTACCAGAGGGGCACCTATGGATAGCGGGGGCAGATGTTACACCAGAAGGCATTGAGTTTATTGCTAATATGCCTACTGAAGAAGTTTTCACCTTGCCTAAAAAGACTGGAGTGAATGGAAAAGTTGTCAGTTCTTTACCTTTAAATTACAACGGAAATCTCATCAAGAATTTCTCTCTGACGTTTAAAGACGGTCGAATCATTGATTTTAGTGCTGAAGAAGGGCTAGAGAGTTTGGCAGCCTTGGTTAATACCGATGAAGGATCTCATTATCTAGGCGAAGTAGCCCTAGTACCCGATAATTCTCCCATCTCTAATTCTAAAATTCTTTTTTACAATACCCTTTTTGATGAAAACGCTGCTTGCCACTTAGCAATCGGGAAAGCCTATCCCGTCTGTCTCGAAAACGGCGATAAGCTTAGTGAAAATGAGTTAGCTACCGCCGGAGTTAATGAATCTATGGTCCATGAAGATTTTATGATTGGAACACCTGATTTAAAAATCACCGGACTCACCTCGGCAGGTCAAGAAATTCCTGTTTTTATTAAAGGTAATTTTGCATTTTAGTCTGAATTAAATGCAAAATTACTCTGTAAAAATTAAAGTTTTTCCTTTATTTATTTGTAAGTCTATATTTGCAAATATTTATTCGTCATATCTACTTACGCATATCTTTCTAGGGAGGGTTTACTATTATCCAGGTCGGAAAAATCAATCAACTAAAAGTCGCTAATTTAGCTTCTTTTGGAGCTTATCTTGATGCAGGGACGGGTAATCGCCAAGATAATGTGCTCCTACCGGGCAATGAATGCCCCGATAATGTCCAAGAAGGGGATTCCTTTGAGGTATTTGTATATCATGATTCAGAAAATCGTTTAATTGCTACCCGCCAAAAGCCCTTGGCTTTACTGGGGGAAATTGCCTACTTAAAAGTGACTGCCAAGACAAAATTTGGTGCTTATCTGGACTTCGGTTTAGAAAGAGGTCTTTTTCTCCCCTTCCGCGAACAGAAACACCCTCTGGAGGTTGATCATAGCTACCTTGTCTATCTTTATTTAGATAAGAGCGGACGTCTATCCGCCACTACAGATATCTATGAATTTCTCCGCTCTGATTCTCCTTATCAGAAAAACGCTACTGTCATGGGCACAGTCTACCAAATCAACCCGGAAATTGGTGTATTTGTAGCTGTAGACAACCTCTATATGGGCCTCATACCTCGCTCAGAAAACTATTCGGATCTCCGGTGGGGTGATCGGGTTCAGACTCGTGTGATACGTGTTCGCGAAGATGGCAAACTGGACCTCTCCCCTCGTAACCTCTCACACGAACAGATGAACGTCGATGCCGAGCTTCTCATCAATGCCATGAATGCTCATGGGGGTATCTTACCTCTTAATGAAAAATATAATCCGCAAGAGATCGAAAAAACCTTCCACCTGAGCAAGGCTGCCTTCAAACGAGCTGTGGGAGTATTGCTGAAGAACGGCCGCATCAAAAAATCGGGAGACGATTTAAGGCTCCCTTAAACTTAATTTCATACAATCAAAATGAGGGTCTGCGTGAAATCTTAATCTTCACACAGACCCTTTTGTACAAACATAATACTCCAACTTGCAAAGACCCATTAGGGTAGCTTCTCACACACTAGTGAATGATTTTAAGTTTGAGCGTTAGAACGGGTGCGCCCAGCTTGTTTACCATCTGCTTTTTGTTTTCCAAAACTCAGGACGCAATAAGATCAACAAGGTGAAAAGCTCCAAACGACCTAGAAGCATACAAAGTATGAGAACTGATTTTCCAAATAGTGTTATACTTGCAAAAGTAGTCGTCGGCCCGACGATTCCAAAGCCGGGCCCAACGTTACCTAGGGAGGCCGCCACAGAACTCATCGCATCCATCGGCTCAAGCCCTGTTCCGGCGATGAGAATTGTTGCTATAGCAAAAATCCCTACATAGAGAAAGAAGAACAAACTGACCATATTGACCGCTGCAGCATTGATAGGTTTACCATCCAGTTTGATACTCGATACTGCCTGAGGATGTAATCCTCGCGTCAGCATCGACCATGTGTGTTTGGCGAGAAGCATAATCCGTGCAATCTTCATTCCCCCGGTTGTCGATCCGGCGCATCCTCCAATAAACATGAGCACAAACAAAATTAACTTTGTAATCGCCGGCCACAAATCATAATCAGTGGAAACAAAGCCCGTTCCTGTAACCATGGAGACCACTTGAAATAGGGCGTGACGCAAGGCATAATCCGGCGTCTTATCATGAGTCAGCCACAATCCTCCCATGATGAGCAAGGTACTGACAATGATAATAATGAGATAAGTAATAAACTCGGTATTCCTAAAGGGTTTTAAACTTTTTTTAGTCCATGCCTCGAGATAAAGACGATAGTTTCCCCCAGCAATGATGACAAATACAATAATGATGCTTTCAACGGCTAGATTGTTGTAGTGCATAATGCTCGTGTTCTTGGTTGAAAATCCCCCAGCCGATACAGTGGAAAAAGCATGGTTGACAGCATCAAACAAATCCAATCCTGCAGCTAATAGCAAACCAATTAATACTAAAGTAAAAAATGTATAGATCCGCCAAAGAGTTATGGCTGTATCTCTAATGCGGGGCATCGTTCGTTTACTTAAAGGACCTGGAACCTCCGCATTGAACAGGTGCACAGCCCCAAAGCCGGTTTTCGGTAACAATATTATGAAGAGGACAATAATCCCCATTCCCCCAAGCCAATGGGTGATACTGCGCCATAATAGAATTGAAGAGGGCAAGATCTCTACGTCATTAATAACACTTGAACCTGTCGTTGTTAATCCTGAGACCGATTCGAAAAGGGCATCTATATAAGTCGGTACGCTACCTGATATCCAGAAAGGTAAAGCACCAAGAAACGATGTCAAAAACCATGCCCCAGCAACAATGACAAAGCTCTCTCTTATTCCCATTTTCCCATCAGTTGATTCTCGAAAACGATACATTAATAATCCGATACAAGCAGTTATTACAAGCGATAATAATAAAGCCCATTGACTGCTCTCTTTGCTGAAAAACGCAAGAATTAAAGGAACGAGCATGGTCAATGAATAACCGATTAGAAGCCTTCCCAGTATCCCTTGCACAAGTGAATAATTCATCTTTGGTTTACTCCTCGTTTATGATGCCAATCTATTACCAAGTCTTTTGTCTTCTCCAGAACTCACGACGAAAAATGATCAGCAAAGTAAAAAACTCTAAACGTCCCAATAGCATACAAAAGGTCAGGACGACCTTTCCAAAGAGGTTAAGACCAGCAAAAGTAGTCGTCGGTCCGACAAATCCAAAACCAGGACCTACATTCCCGAGAGTGGCAGCTACAGCACTCATCGCATCAAAGGGTTTTAGCCCTATACCCGCAATCAGGATGCTTGCTCCGGCAAAGGTTACTATATAAAGAAAAAAGAAAATCCCCACTTGATTCAGAGTCTCTGTGCCAATAACCTTGCCATCGAGTTTGATACCGGAAACTGCTCTAGGATGAATTCCTCTCTTGAGTTCAGCCCAAGCCGTTTTTGCCAACAGGAGGATTCGAGAAACCTTAATACCTCCTGATGTTGAACCGGCACTTCCACCGATAAACATAAGGAGAAATAAAATGATTTTCGCAATTGAGGGCCATTGATCAAAATTCGCAGAGGCAAAACCAGTGGTCGTCATAATCGAGGCAACTTGAAATAATGCATGCCGTAAGGCATATAAAGGCGACTCGCCGACATTAGACCACAAGCTTGCTGCAATCACTAAGGTTGAAACGAATATGATTAAAAGATATATTATCAGTTCAACATTGCGCAAGGGTTTAAAATTCTTTTTTTGCCAGACCATCAGAAAAATGACGAAGTTTGCCCCAGCTATAATCATAAAGAATGATATAATCATTTCTATTGCTAGGCTATCGTAAAACATGATGCCCATGTTTTTTGTTGAAAAGCCCCCTGACGCAATTGTTGCAAAAGAGTTATTCACTGCATCCAGAAAGGTCATCCCCGCTGCCCAAAGGAGTATCGTGCAGACTGCAGTGAAGATTAGGTAAATTTTCCAGAGGGTAATCGCGGTATCACGAATCCTAGGCATTACGCGATCATGGGTGGGACCAGGTACTTCCGCGTTAAAGAGGAGCACAGTTCCCAGATCAGTTTTGGGGAGCAAAACAATAAAGAGCACGATGATCCCCATTCCTCCCAGCCACTGAGTTAAACTCCTCCATAAAAGAATGGATTGGGGTAAACTCTCCACTTCAGGAATAACGCTGGCTCCCGTTGTGGTCAGTCCTGATACAGTCTCAAAAACCGCATCAACATAGGTTGGCACCACATCAGCGAATTGAAAGGGCAGCGCACCAAATAAGGCAGCAAGAATCCAAGCCCCTACAACAGTCGCAAAAGCTTCACGGACCCCAATTTTCATATCTGTGAGCTTGGCTTGCCAAGCGAAGACAATTCCAGTTATTAATGTCAAGAACATCGAAAGGAGGAAGGCCATTCGACTCACTTCCTCCAGGGCAAGAGCCAATATCAAGGGAATACTCATAGTGCAGGCATATACGACGAGAAGTCTTCCGAGCAACCCTAAAATCACGGGAATGTTCATGTTATTTGCTCCCTAATTTACTCTCGAACAACCGAACAACCGTGTGAACAGTATCCGGTAGTGCAAAAACAATAACTCGGTCTTCCGGCTTTAGTACCGTATCTCCGTTAGGGATGATGATTTCATCACCCCGAACGACACTACCAATCAGTGAGTTCTTCGGTAGTTTGGCATCCTTGAGTTTCTTATTCGACACAGGACTTGAAGCAGATACAATTATCTCCATAGCCTCAGCCTTTGCTCCTTCAAGCAGGGAAACAGATACCACATCAGAGCGACGGACCTGGCGGAGAATGACCCCAGCGGTCAGGATACGAGGGGAGAGCACGACATCAACCCCGACCTTTTCCATGAGGGATATATAATCGGAGCGACCAACACGGACAAAGGTCTTCGGCGCACCAAGGTGCTTAGCGAGAAGGGCAATCAGTAAATTCAGCTTATCATCATCTGTGAGACACATGACTGCATCTGCTTCGCCCACTCCTTCCTCAGTTAACAAGTCAATATCAGTTCCCTCACCGCAGAGAACCAATCCCTCATCCAGGATTTCCGCTAATTCCTGGCAACGTTCCATATCTTTATCGATGACTTTAACGGAGATGCCAACTTTCTCCAACATAATAGCTAAGTGTCGGCCGATTCTTCCTGCTCCGATAATTAACACCCGTTCAACCTTGGACTTTCGAACCGTGAAATGCTCTTCGATCTTCTTTACCGAGGAGAATTCGCCGACAAAAAAAACACAATCATTAGGCAAAATCATATCTGTTCCATGAGGGATAAGCATCCGGTCATTGCGGAGAATTCCTGCTACCAAGGTTTGAGCAGGTAACTTCAGACTCTTAAGCGGGATGTTAATCAAGTTGGAATCTGACGGAATCTTGACTTCAATCATCCTTACCCGCTCATCAGCAAAATCCTCCACATCTAACGCGGCAGGAGTCAGGAGGATGCGCTTAATTTCGAGGGCTGTAACCATCTCCGGATTAATCGTTAAGTCGATCCCTAAGGCTTCATTGAACTTTACTTTATCCCTCTCGGCATATTCTTGATTCCTGACCCGGGCAATGGTTCGTTGAATACCTGCTTGCTTAGCTGCCATACAAGCAATCATGTTGACCTCATCCATATCCGTGACGGCGATCAGGAGATCTGCTTTACGGATTTCGGGATCCAAAAGCATACCAGGGCTAGCACCGTTTCCCGCAATCGTCATCACATCCAAGGTATTCTGAACGATACTCCGACGCTCGTCGTCTTGTTCTATGACTATAACTTCATGTTCTTCCTGGGTTAGATATTGAGCTAAACTATAACCCACTTTGCCAGCCCCAACGATTACCACACGCACTTTAATTACCTCCAAAGTCATTGGACTCTTATTCGACTCTTTTTTCCTTCATACCATCATAGTACAATGTTATATTTCTATCAAGATGAAACTTTTATCGGAGGTAAATTTTCCCTACCATGAATGATTCCGCATCTGGACTCATAAATTAAATTGCATCAATTTCTTATGGGGGGACTATGTTAGAAAAGATGAAAAAGATGACTTTATCTACTTTTCTAGTTTCCGGATCAACAGCAGTTTTTGCCATTATCTCCTTAATCAGTGTTTTTATCTCTATCAACACCTGGCAAACCCAAAGAGAAGCATCTCGACCCTATTTCACTTTCAAAGAATCCCCAAGTATTGAGTTAGCCAGCGAAGTAAGCCTTGAGTTTAGATTTTTTAACGTGGGAGCCCATCCCGCTACCGAACTCACCAGCAAGACTATGGTATTCCATGAAAATTTAGCTGAAAATCCAATTTTAATTGATACCTATCGTGTCGTCAATGATATTCCTCGCGATACGGCAACGAGTCTTCTCCTCCATCTCGATTCTAATTATGTTGATGCCAATGATCCGAATTTAGATGCTTTTTATATTGTCATTCGCTTAGATTATTGGGATCCAATCCTTAAGGAGCCCTTTTTTCAAACGATTTTCGTAAAATGGCCTGGAGTCTACCAAGATCGTGTCCAGCCTTTGATTCACATGGAAGCAGGCGAAAAAGAAAGAGTGATCCAATATATTAAAGAAAGAAATCTCACTTCCCTTAATTAGCAGAATTACTTTTTTGTTAAGCTAGTTTGATTGTCGCAGAGGCTTGATTTTTACCCTGCATCTGATAAGATGGTCAACATGCGGTAGAAAATCCATCTGCGAAGGGATTATTATGGAACAAACTCATTCAATCAGACAAAAAGTATACCAATTCATCCGGATTCTCTTTCCCATTTTGATCTCCCAAGTGGCATTATTCTCGATGACGTTTTTCGATACAATGATGTCCGGACAGGCAAGCTCCCTTGATCTTGCCGGAGTCGCTATCGGTGGTAATCTATGGATGCCCACCAGCACAGGTCTCGGGGGAATATTGATCGCCATAACCCCTATTGTCGGGCACTTAAGTGGAGCTCAGAGAAAATCCGAGATATCCGGTAAAGTCATGCAAGGGCTTTATTTGGCGTTGGTCATCTCGGGGTTACTTATCTTGATAGGAACGCTTAGCCTGGATTGGATCATCTCTCAGATGAATCTAGAGGTTCAAGTAGTTTATATTGCACGCGGATATCTTATGGCTATTGCCTTTGGTATTCCTCCTTATTTTATCTATCAAATCCTCAGAGGCTTTATCGATGCTCTGGGAAAAACTCGCATCACGATGGTGATTACACTCCTTTCCTTACCGATTAATATTTTCCTTAATTACATATTTATTTTTGGCAAATTGGGTCTCCCTCACTTTGGCGGAATTGGAGCGGGTATAGCTACTTCCTTAACTTATTATTGCTTAACAATCATTGCCATTTTTACCCTTCATCGTCATCCCTATTTCTCAGAATACAAACTCTTCGGTCACTTCCCTCCATCTTCCTGGCAGGCTTGGCGGGAACATTTGACCATGGGGATTCCTATTGGGCTTTCAATTTTTCTCGAAACAAGTATTTTTTCTGCAGTTACCTTGTTGATGAGTAGTTTTAACACCTTGACCATTGCTGCTCATCAGAGCGCTATGAATTTTGCTTCCATGATCTATATGGTACCCCTGAGTTTTTCGATGGCTTTAACCATTTTGGTAGGGTTTGAGGTGGGCGCCCGAAGATTGCGCGATGCCCGACACTATTCATTTATTGGTCTTGGCTTCTCCTTCAGTATGGCTGTACTAACCGCCTTCCTTCTCTTCCTCTTTCGTGAACAGGTTGCGGCACTCTACTCTAAAGAACAAGACGTCATTCAGCTTGCCCAACACTTCCTCATCTATGCTATATTCTTTCAGTTCTCGGATTCTATTGCCACCCCTATTCAGGGAATACTACGAGGGTATAAAGATGTTAATGTGCCCTTCATTACGGCCCTTCTCTCCTATTGGCTGGTTGCACTCCCCACGGGTTACTTCCTGGCAACCACGACTTTCTTAGGAGCCTTTGGATTCTGGGTTGGCTTAATCACCGGCATAACCCTTAATGCCTGCTGCCTAGTGCTTAGGCTAAAGTTCATTCAAGCAAAACAGGTTAAAGTTCCTTCTAACTTGTAAGTCAATCTGCCCTGAAAAATAATGACTCCTATGCGTAGCTTAACATGCAGTAGAGAGCGATTTCTCTGTGTACAAGGTAGCTAAGGCTTCTGCCTCGCTATACTCGCCATAAGCCAAGCTTTCTTTAGCGTGGATAGGAGTCAAGCAGACGATGCTGTCGTAGTATTGGCGGGCCTACAACAATTTCCTTTCATCATAAGTTATAAGTTTTATAAAAGGTAAAAGCAAAAGCGCCCCTTGACCAATGGAAAATTCCGTAGGCCAAGGGGCGCTCTTTTATCTTACTTGTCATAACTTACTTATCCATGACTTCTCCGCTGGTCAACCGTTTCCTTAATTCACCAACCATATTGGGGACGTCAATCTGCATGGGGCAGCGTTCCACACAACGCCCGCAACGGAGACAGGTATGGATTTGCGGAGCTGTAGCTTCTAGACCTCCGGAGGTAAAGACATTCCAGATGGTGCCAATACCACCAAGATAGGTTTCCCCAAAGCTCCCAGCAGTGATTTGGAAGACGGGGCATTCATACATGCAGCCTCCGCAGCGCAAACAGTGCGAAGCTTGCTTGAAATCTTCTTCCGCCTCCATATTTGACCGACCATTGTCCACGAAAATCACATAGAACTCTTTAGGACCATGTGCACCATAGGTCGTTACTTTCTCAATATCTCCGGTTTTACTGGGGCCGGTAACAATATTTACATAGGAAGGAACACCATATTGAGCATAACGCCAAGTCACTTCAGCCACTTTCATAGCCTCCTGGAAAGTAGGAACAAGTTTCTCTGTTCCTACAATCAAGAGATGAACCGGCGGGGCAGCTGTACATAGTCGGACATTTCCTTCATTTTCAATAATTACAAAGGCCCCTGTATCGGCAGCAACCACATTAGCAGAGCTGATTCCGACATCGGCTGTAAAATACTTTTCCCTCATAAAATCCCGAACGACCGCCACTTCCTTGGCAATGTCCGGCTCGATTTCCTTACCGAAAAATTCGGTAAAAATCTCGGCCACCTTCTCGCGCGGTATATGAATAGCCGGGGATAGAATATGCATAGGACGATCTTTCTTAAGTTGAAGGATGAATTCTCCGAGATCGGTTTCCCAAACCATGTTCCCTTCTTCTTCTAGGTATTCACGAAGATGGAGTTCTTCGCCTAACATACTCTTGCCTTTTACGATAGTTTTCCCTTTGCCGATGATTTCGCTGGCCATGACCAAGGCCTCATGTCGATCCTTGGCAAAGAAGGCCTTTCCTTTGTTTCGTTCTACAGACTCCATAGCCTGCTTAAGCAGCTCTTGTCTCTGCTCGACAGAACGGCGCTTGATTTCACGAACTTCAGCCGCCAGTTCCGGAGTATGGGGAAAACGTTCCATGGTGGTATCGGTGGTTTCGCGATAAGCTTTCACCGCCCTGGTAATGGCTTTGCGGATATTTTCATCATGCTGTGAACGGTCTATTTCTTTGGAGTATGATTTAAACTCCTTTTTCACTTTTGAGGTTGATTTTTCGCTCATCCCACTATCCCCTTATATAAGAATTCGATTAAGTCAGCAATCCCATCTTTATTCTTGGTATTGATTCCACCCTTCAAGGAAGAGAGGCAATAGGGACAAGAAGTAAGAATAAGATCTGCACCCGTGTCCTGAAGTTCTACAACGCGTCTCTCCGCGATGGTATGGGATAGTTCTGGGAACATAAACTTATTGGGACCACCGCAGCAGGTCGTCCAAGTACGATTACGATAAGGCTCTTTAAACTCAACACCCATCGCCATCAGGATGTCACGTATCTCTTCGGTTATTCCCAAATCGCGGGCAAGCCGACAAGAATCATGGATAACTACAGATTCCTTCGTGTCGAGCTTAGGCAACTTGTCCCTTTGCTCCCACACGAGTTGAACAAAAGTTTTAACCTCTAAATCATGGTGAACACCAAATTTGGGATAGATGATTTTGATAACTTCCGCAGCATGGGGCGAAAGACAGACGATGGTCTTGGCTTGACTCTCCTTGAAAACTTTAGTCACTCTATTTCCGTATTCAGCTAGGTCATCCCAATATCCCAATTCATAAAGCAAAGCGCCGCTATATAATTCATCTTCCCCAGAATAACACAGGTCATAACCTAAGCTTTGGAGAATCCGCGCCGCTTTATAGGAAACGGCATTAAAACGGTCTTTGTCTTGGGCTAATAGTGATGCATAAATCTTTTCAGGTGCAAGGCCTGTCTTATTCACAATATTGCGTATCCCTAACAAAGCTGAAAATGTGGCACTGTTAGGATCCATGACGGTCATGGTTTTAACTAAGGAATCAATATAAGGGAGAAGTTGATATTCCCCGCCTGTGTAAAAAAGTAAATCCCCTGTTTTAGGAAGATTAAGTCCTTTTGCCCAAGCAGATATTTCACTGCCCTTGAGTGCCAAAGGATTACCATACTTGATAATATTACCGCGAATTAATTCTAATACAGGTGGCATCTTGCGCTCCACTGTAGCTTGCTTTTCAATTGGGTTGATTGCCACAAAATTCACCGCCTTTTCCGAAATACGTATAATCATAGATTACTTAATAAAAGATATCCTTGTAAACACAATTTCTCCATGTATTATGTATTATTTTTAAAGTATGCCGTACTATTACCTACATATATACTGGAGAAAAAGGACACATGGAGAATTATACTATGCTGTTTAGCTATTTTCAACAAATAAGTATAACTTATTTAATTTATTATTCATCATACTTCGCACCATGAATCGCTTTAATGATTGAGTTGGCCAAGACCCCTGCGCCAAAGCCATTATCAATATTGACCACCCCAATACCCGCCGCGCAACTATTTAGCATCGCCAATAAAGCAGCCAAACCGCCAAAACTAGCGCCATAACCTATACTTGTAGGAACCGCGATAATGGGTTTGTCCGTTAGCCCGCCTACGACACTGGCTAAGGCACCCTCCATACCGGCGACAACGATCAGAACCTGAGCATCTTTAAAGCGGTCAGTATTATCGAGCAAACGGTGAATCCCCGCTACACCCACATCATAGAGTCGTTCGACCTGACAACCCATAATATCCGCCGTCATTGCTGCCTCCTCTGCCACCGGTAAATCAGCTGTACCGGCACTAAGGATGAGGACCTTCCCTCGCATGGGTATAGGTTTCTTGATAATGGTGATCACACGTGCTAGCTCAGAGTAGTCCGCCTCGGGAATCGCTTCTTTAACTCGGGCAAAGTCGTGTGGGGTTGCCCGAGTCGCTAAAATATTATTATCATACTTTGCCAGATGCATTAAGATTTGCACGATCTGCTCTTCGGTCTTCCCCTGACAAAATACAACTTCCGGAAAACCGTTGCGGATGGTTCGGTGATGATCCACTTTAGCAAAGCCTAAATCCTCATAAGGTAAGCTTTTTAGTTCATTCAAGGCGTGGTCAAGTGAAACTGATCCCTCTTTTACCCCTTGAAGTAAGGCCAGCAATTGCTCTTCGTTCATTCTATCCTCCATCACTCATGATTGTAGATTATAGCACAATAGTAAAGGTATTTAAAATCAATAAAATTATCCAATACCATTAACTTATCGAAGGTACAAGGATTCAATGGACATAACTAAGGAGAGTAGACAATACCTGCCTTGTCCACTCTCCTTAGGGAAAGAACCTTCATTTAAGCAAAACTTACACCCGAAAACGATAACCTGCTCCCCAAACGGTCTCAATATATTGAGGTTTAGAGGGATCAAGCTCGATCTTTTCGCGGATTCTCGCAATGTGAACCGTTACTGTTGCCGAATCACCCAAGGATTCAAGACCCCAGATCCTTTCAAAGAGCTCCTCCCTACCAAAGACGCGATTGGGATTTTGGGCTAAGTAGATTAGCAAATCAAATTCCTTCTGAGCGAGGTTTACCTCTTGATTATTGACAAAGACCCTGCGGGAATCCTTTTCAATTTTTAGTCCACGGATAGTTATCGACTGACGTTTTTTCATTCCTGCATTAAAACGTTCCTTAATACGCTCATAGTTTTCAATATGGGCCTTAACTCTTGCGACGAGTTCCCCTGGGCTAAATGGCTTCGTAATATAGTCATCTGCCCCCAGACTTAACCCTTTGATTTTATCGATTTCTTCTTTCTTGGCTGAAACTAAGAGGACCGGAATATCTTTATCTTCCTTCATGCTTTTAAGAATTTCTAATCCATCTAATCCCGGTAACATAATATCAAGAATGATCAGATCGTATTCGTTATTCTGGATGGCCCCCAGTCCTTCAACTCCATCTGTAGCAACAGAAACTGCAAAGCCTGCCACCTCTAAATAATCTCTTTCTAATTCTGCGATGCTGGAGTCATCTTCAACTATAAGAATTCGCTTCATGAATCTGCCCCCCTTGATTGCGTATCTTGAAACATAGTATTTATCTCGAGAAGAGTTGACTTGAGAAGAAGGGTTGCTAAGGAGTTAGCCTCTGGGAAGAGAGATAACAATACTGGTCCCTTCTCCTACCCTGCTGATAGCCCAAATACGTCCCTCATGACCTTCCACAATTTGCTTGGCAATAGCTAAACCCAGTCCACTGCCCTTTATCTCACTGCGTGCTTGATCGGAACGATAAAAGCGCTCAAAAATTTGTTTTACTTCCGGATCAGGGATACCGCTACCATTATCCTGGACTTCGATGATGACACTGGAATGGGTTTCGCGAACGTAAAGAGTAATCCTTCCATCTTCCTTATTCATATACTTACGAGAGTTATCGATAATGTTCATTATAACACGCATCATGCGTTCTCGATCCAAAGGAATCTCACAAGTTCCTTTGAGCTCACTTTTAAAGTGCATGATGATTCCGTTGCGTTCCATCTCCGGTTCGATTTCTCGAAATCCATCCATAAGAAATTCTTCAATGTTGGTAATTTGCAAATTAAAGGGGATTTGATTGAGATCCAATTTTGCATAAAGCAGGAGATCATCAATCATAGTATCCACCTGTTCCGCCTTACGATAGATCGTCCGCAGATATTTTTCTTTCTTTTCCGGTGAATTAGCGATGCCATCTAATAATCCTTCTACATACCCTTTAATGGAGGTGACCGGAGTCTTTAAATCATGAGATATGCTGGTGATCATCATTTTGCGGTTATCTTCATATTTTAGCTGGGTGTGAACAGAGTTTTTCAATTGGATGCGCATCCGCTCAAGGTCGTGGCAGAGCTCACGTAGCTCTTTATCCCCCTCACTAACAATCTCATGATTAAGATTTCCAAAGGTAATTTCTTTAGCAGCTTTACGCAGATTATTCAGGGGGAAAACGATGCCGCGTGAGAAATATCGGGACATATAGACATTGGCAGCGATAAAAGCAAGCACAAAAATAATTGCACAAAAGATGATGAAGTTCTTAAGGTTAAAAGAGGCTGGATCAAAGGGCACCAAAAAAAACAGACTGGTGCTCTCTTGATTATCCGTAGCCAAGGCTAGGTCGAGAGGCTGGACACTGTAGGTTTGATTACCGAGGGTAATTGTATCCTGTTTAAACCATCCTGAAGTTGCTAATAGCTTCGCCACATCAATCTTCGTCAGCTTTTGCGAAGAAAAAAGTACCGTATCCCCCTGTAGAGCTGTTACTTCTCCATCGACTGCCGCCAAACGATTGATGAGCTGGTTTTGAAAGCTGGGATCCTCGATTCTTTCCGGATTTCTACGGAGAATGCTTTCCTCACTGCCCACGAGGTCAAAAGTCAGTTGCGTCATTTCCTGAGTATTTTTGAGAGTCTGTTCCGTACCGGCAATCTTCCCAGTCACATATATAAAGCCCAACGCACAAAGAACCGTAATCAACAAGGGGATGATTACGGTTAAAGCATTGGCTAGAATAAGTCTTCGCTGTAGATTCATGCTACCACCTAGAATTCCTTTTTATCGAATAAATAGAAGGACCCTGTAAAAAACATCATGCCATAACCCAGCATAATGAGAAATTGGCGAAGAATTTTCATTATAGGAAAGGAATTAGCCAGCCATAGGCTATACCAATCAAAATAACTCGTGATCATCAGTCCTGAGTACTGACTGAAAAATAGTCCTAACCCCTTGGAAACAAGAACAAGTAGAATAGCTACGAAGAAGACAGAAATTCCGCTTTTTAAAATATTAGCCAAAAGAACAATGCCCAAAGCGAGTACCAACATTGGCAGAAAGCTGACTCCGTAGGCGAGGATCGTCTTAAATAATCCGCCCCAGGTCATGGAGTCCCCATTGAAAAACAAACCGGCTATCACGGAGAAGACGAGCAAAAGGGCAAGATTGGCTAAGACAAAAAGTCCGATTGCCGATACCTTGGCTGAGAACAGCTTAAAGCGACTCACAGGTCTCGTGAGAGTTATACGCATAGTATTTTGAGCGAATTCTCCAGAAAAGCTATCAATAGCTACTAAGGCTGTAAACAAAGGAATTACGGTGTTGATCGCTACGGATAAGACCAACATGGGGAAATCCATACTACCGGCACCTCGGATACCAAACCCTGTCCTTACTCCGAGGACCATCAACTGTCCGATGACGATAATCAGCAAGGAAAGGATGATGGCTACGACAGCTTTCTTCTTTTTGCAGAGCTTTTCAAGCTCATTGATAAAGGCTGCTTGAAACACGGCCATTTCGTTCTACCTCACTCACAAAATAATTTTCTAAGGTGGCATAATCCTTGAGGATTTCCTCCCTACTCTGAACATTCAGAAGCATACTATTATAGATGACTCCGATTTTATTGCAGGTTAACTCCACATCGTGAATTAAATGACTGGAGATAAAGAAGGTAGTTTTTTCCGTTTCAGCCAAATGCAAAATAAGCTTGCGGATATCAATCATCCCTTCCACATCGAGTCCATTTAAAGGTTCATCGAGGATAACGACTTGGGGACGAGCCAGAATGGCTGCGGAGATTCCTAAGCGTTGTTTCATTCCCAGGGAAAACCGCTGAGGCTTCTCGTTTTTATAGCGGAGCATACCTGTCAACTCAAGAACTTCCTCTATTCTCTTTTGATCAACCTCAGGATAGAATCGAGCAAGCTGCCTTAAGTTTTCATAGGCTGTTAGATAAGGATAGGATTCCGGAACCTCAATGATACAGCCCACCTGTGCCATAGCCTTCTCATACTCATCTCGAATACTATGCCCAAATATCTTCACATCCCCCCGATCGGCGGAGATTAATCCAGTCATAATCTTCATGGCCGTTGTCTTCCCGGCTCCGTTGGGTCCGAGGAAGCCGAAAATTTCCCCTCGATAGATATCGAGTGTCAAATCGTTAACGCCACGTCCATTCTTATAGAGCTTCGTGAGATTCTGAATCTCAATGATCTTTTCCATCGGATGATCCTCCATCTAAAAATCTTAAAAGGAGCTGCCGGAGTAATCCCCGGCAGCCTTATCATTTTAGCATGCTATTTTTGTCTATTCTAAGACGGGACTGAAATTAGAATCGAACATAATGCCGTTTATTCTTTCATAACTATTGATATTAAAATTTACTTTACCGGCATAATCATCGAGATAAATATAGCCTTCTATATTTTCATTGTTTTTTGTTGAGATTTCGAAATTTGCATCGCGCATAGATTTCTCATTAAAGGTAGCATTGAAGGAGAATGTCTCCATTTGATTGGCTGAATCAGCAAACTCAGGTTTATAGACTTCTTTGTAGTTCCCAGTAATGGTGTTCGTATCAATCTGAGTAAGCTCTAAGATTCTCTCTCCGGTCTTCACAAACTTACCCTCTTTTTCGATGATGATGTCATTTTTGAAGGTGCCCACGAACTTTTGAGGGTTGTTGACTTCATCATGGGCATTGGCATACTGTTTAACAACTTCCTTACCGGTCAAATCCGGTTTAGCTACGACGGTGGAATTGACATCCTTAATGGTGCCCAGAATTTCAATCGTAATATCATGATTTTGACCATCAGCATCTTTTCCGGTGACAATAGCCGTGCCGAGGATACTCTCTAAAGCACCATCTTCCCTAACCTGAGCTGACCCTGTCACTTCTTTTACTGCAATATCTTGGGTGAGATGGGGCCAACTACTATTTTGATTTCTACCATCAAATTGCTGCTTTAAAAAAAGAGATGATACAGCATTGACTAGAGCCGGAATCTGCATCTCGGAGAGTGACCCTGATAAGACTTTGGTTCCGTCAGGGTTTTCGTTGACGATCACATGATCCTTCAGACTCCCAACCACGGCATCGATGATTCGTTCTATATCGGCTGCTTCTTCCTCAGCAAAGGGATCATCGGGAAGGATGTGTTCGCGTTCTTTATTGTATTCCGTTACATAGACTTTATCATTTCTCTGATCGAAGTTTATGCTTGTTTTACTGTCGTTATAATTATAGTAGGTGCTGATCTTTCCTGATTCTTCATTTGTATTATTGCTCTCTTGGGCATTTTGAAGTCGATCAACCTTATTCACAGAGTTACTGGAGACCATCACCTGGCCGTTATTCTTGATTATTGTAGTCATTTCCATGGTGTAGTTATCGTATTCACCGCTGGCTTTGGCAGAGACAGTTTTAACACTGTCCTTTAACTGCTCATACCCACTTTTACTAGTGATATCGGCAAATGCTGTGGTAGCGAATAATAACGTTCCTACCGTAAAGCTAGCAATAATCGCCGTTTTCTTCTTCATCTTCACTTACTTCACTCCTTCAAATTATAGGAAGCTTCCTTAATTCTATTCTAACCTTAGGGTCTTGATTTTCCGTAAACAGATTCTAAATAAAGTATAAACTAAGTATTGAAATAAATAAACTTCACCCCATGAATGTACTCAATGAAATAGTACTATGGAAAAAGCCGGGGTGAGCCCGGCTAAATTTGGAAACGATAGCGTATAACATTTGCTTTGACTAACGCTCTATAGAAGATAATAAGCAGAGGAGCCATGAATACACCAAGGATCCCCATCACCTTAAAGCCTATCCAGATTGAGATTAAAGTTGCCAAGGGTCCAAGTCCAATTCTTTCGCCGAGAATTTTCGGTTCAACAATCTTGCGCAACACGGTGATGATAATAAAGAGGAGCACAAGTCCGATGCCACGGAAAATATCGCCTTGCGTAATCCAAAACAATCCCCAGGGCACTAAAACAGAGCCCGTGCCCAGAATGGGAAGAATATCAACAATCACAATTAAAAAAGCTAGTACAAGTGCATAGCGCACATCTAAGAAAATTAGACCGCCCAGACTCACTATATAGGTGAAGGTACTTAGAATGACTTGAGCTTTAAGAAACCCAACCGTGGCGTTGCGTAAGTCGGAAAGTACGGCAATGGCTTTAGGCTTAGACTTCTCTTTAAAATAAGAGAAAAAGCGTTGATTGATTTGGCTTAGATTGAGATTAATCATATAGAGAGCAATGAAGAAAATGAGTAAGGTGAAGAAAAAGTTAGGAATCGATGCCGTAATCAAAAGGGTTTGAGCACCCAAACTAGAGATCAGATTGAGATTGGATAATTGATTGACAAATCCCGTAAACGTTTGATTGATTTGCAAACCAATTTCAGGCGGAAAAACTAAGATAAAATCATTAATCTGTTGCAAAAAGTCGATAATCCACACTTGAATATTGGGGAGATTCCTTTGGATAAACTTTATAAGTTCAAAGGCTTCCGTAACAATTTTGGCAATAAGAAAGTAGGAAAGAAATAACGCGACTCCTAAGAACACAAAATATGATACATTAGAGGCAAGGGTTCGGTTAATCTTCAAGTATTTCATGAGCTTTTGATTAAAAGGTTCCAAAAGCAAGGCCGTTAGTAACGCTAGGATAAATGGAGCAAAATAAGGCAGGAGGTAATAGGTCAGCAATGGTATCAAAATAAAGGCGATGATGATTAGAAGCGTTACCGCGACTTTCTTAGCATATTCTTTCATGAAGGGGTACTCTCTCCGATCCGCGAATTATTTGGTTATTACTCATTTTATGGTATATCTTTTCCTTTTGCAATAAAATAACATGAAACCCTAGGAATTGGAGGTAAGCCACTCTTTATGTCGAATGTATTTTGGAAGGCTGTACTATGTGTATATCACTTTTATGAGGAGTAATGTATGATCATCGAAATAAACAATCTTAATATCACCCAAATTAAAAATCCGGAGTTCTCTCACTATGCACAAATTTATGCTCGAGTCTATGATCACTTTATCGAACAAATTAAACAAACAGGCATGGAATTAGACGTTAATATTGTAGAAGAGACACACCAGAAGCTACAAAACTTAAGGGAACTGCAGACGAAGTTTAGAAATAACGATAAAAGCATCGTCAATAATTGGATCTCTTCGGCCTGCGAGACCTGTCAGAAGGGCATGGGAACAGTTACCTTCTATATCTCTCTCATGTGCCACCGCAATTGCTATTTTTGCTTTAACCCCAATCAAGAGGATTACGAACATTATACTCATCACAAAAGAAACCCTGCCGAAGAGCTCTCGCAAATGCTCAAGCAAGGCCAGAAGTTCACACATATCGCCTTAACCGGTGGGGAGCCTCTCCTTCATAAGAATGAAATGCTGGAGTTCTTCAGATTAGCTCAAGAAATGACCCCCAAGACCCATACCCGCCTTTATACCTCCGGAGACTTTCTTGACCGAGAAATCCTCCAGGACCTCAAAGAAGCTGGTCTGAAAGAAATCCGTTTCAGTATAAAAATGGAAGATCCCGAACCCTTCAAGCAAGAAGTCTATGAACGTATTGCCCTGAGCAAGGAACTCATCCCCGCTGTCATGGTCGAAATGCCTGTCTTGCCAGGAAGTTTAAAGGAAATGAAAGATGTTCTTCTGGAATTGGATCGCATCGGAATTGCGGGTATCAACTTGCTAGAGCTTTGCTTTCCTTTTCATAACGCGGAAGAATTTATTAAGCGGGGCTTCAAGATTAAGAATCCTCCATTTAAAGTCCTCTATGACTATTGGTATGCCGGGGGTCTCCCCATCTCCCGAAGTGAACTGGAATGCTTGGAATTAATGGAATTCGCCCTGAATCGGCAACTAAAAATTGGGGTCCATTACTGTTCCTTAGAAAACAAACAGACAGGGCAAATCTATCAGCAAAATTATGGACACAAGGTCTCTCCTCTCATGCTCTTCTCCCCAAGAGATTATTTCTTTAAATCTGCTAAAGTCTTTGGCGAGGATATAGAAAAAGTCAAGAAGGTTTTTAAAAAGAAGAAAATAACAGAATACCAAATCAATCAAGATTATAATTTCCTCGAGTTCCAGGTCAGCCACATCAAGCAACTCAAGGACTTGGATTTAGAAATCGGGATTTCCTCGAATATCATGGAGCATCGCGAGGATGGCAATTATATGCGCGAGCTTAAGATTGATTTAGCCTATCCTGAGGATTTTGACGTAAGAAACGATATTTAAAAAAAAACTTAATCAACAAAACTCGGTAAATGACGCGAAGGATCTTACAAAAAAAGAAGGGCGAGCCCAAAACAAATTGGGCACCCTTCTTTACTTTTATGCTTTCGTTTTTTTGCTATGTCTTAAATCATTATACCCTTTATGCCCCTTGCGTTCTTTATGCTCGTTATGCTCAACTTGTTCCTTTTGCTTCGAGAGGAACACTTTTCCATGAGTCAAATTATGTAAGGGAATGGATATTTTTAATGTGTTTTCAATCTTCGTGATGAAATGTTTTTCATTTTCCGTCGCAAGTGAGATCGCTACCCCACTTTGCCCTGCACGGCCGGTTCTTCCTACGCGATGTAAATAGAGATGGGGATCTTCCGGTAAATCCAGATTAAAAATATGGGTGATGTTCTTAATATCAAGTCCCCTTGCTGCTAAATCGGAGGCCACAAGCAGGTTCGTCTTACCGTTACGAAAGTTCTCCATAGCCTGTCGCCGTTTATCCTTATCGGCAGATCCCGATATCGCTTCCGCCTCTAACCCATGATACTTAAGCCTTTCTACGGTTTTCTCAATTTCTTCACTTTTATTAATAAAAATTAAAGCGCGGGTCGGCTCAAGATGACGAATCAACTTTCGCAACAGCTCAAGTTTGTCCCGTTGCTCACAGAGAAAATACTGATGAGCAATCGTAGGGGTCACCGTCGCTTTCTCCGTCACTCGAAGGATTGCCGGATCCTTCAGAAAGTCGGCTGCTTGCTTGACGGTTTCTGGCGGTACAGTCGCTGAAAACAAAAGCACCTGACGATCTTTGAGGGTAGTTTTAAGTACGGCTTTCACCGTTTGTAAGTTCTTCTCATCAAGTAAACGATCTGCTTCATCAAGCACAATAGTTTTAATAGTCTGTGAGGATATCTTTTTTTTCTGAATCAGTTCTAAAATTCGTCCTGCTGAACCGACGATAATTTGCGGCTTCTCTTTGAGCTTTTCTATTTGTCGGGTGATATTGACGTTACCGATAACGGCTGCCGAAGTAATCGTTCCGCCTAAATGTTCTGCTAAACTTTGGATTTGACGTTGGACTTGTAAGGCAAGTTCGTGGGTAGGGGTAAGGATCAGGGCTTGATTTTCTTTTTTAAGCAGATCAATTTTCTGGATAATCGGCAGAAGATACGCTAGCGTCTTACCTGAACCTGTTTCAGCTTGGCCAACCACATCCTGATTATTGAGGATGAGCGGAATCGCTTCTTGCTGTATTTTTGTAGGTTCAATTATCTTCTCTTTTTGAAGGGCATCAACAAGCAGTGAATGAACCCCTAATTGGACAAAGGACTGTGCAGTTTCCATAGTTGTTACACCCTCTCCTTTTTTACTTACTCTCATGATTACCGAAATGGTTTGACTCATTATAGCCTGTTTTCAGCTATATGCCAAACTGGACACAGGGAAAGATTAATCGAATTCGGTACACTGGTCATACTGCTCATACTTGTCATACTGTCTCCTCGGTTGGTACCGTGGGCCTAGCTATCCTAATGCGGCTGGCGACAATTAAGTTTAGAACTGCGATGAAAGCTCCGGCAAAGAAAACAAATTCATAGCCCCATAGATTCCAGATCATGCCACCAATCCACGGTATGAACATGGCGAGAGCGTGATCCAAGGTAGTTCCCATGGCTAAAGATGGCGAAATATCACTGGGTTCCACTGCTATTCTGCGTAAATAAGTTGCTCTGGCCATGGTAGAGGCCATCAGCATCTGATCGACAACATAACAGGCAAAGATGAAAATGATGGCCAGCTCTCCTTTGCCGATTCCTTCAAAGAAAGCTTTGGAAACTCCATAACCGATACAAACAAAAATGAGAATAATGGCTTCACTTGCCAAGACAAATCTTTCCCCATACTTATCGATTAAATAGCCAACAAAAGGCTTAAAGAAGATGCTCAGACCAGCGATGATGAAGCCCAGCATGGCAAATGTACTTACCCCTTGGTTAAATATCTTGATGAGCACCCATGGAGCAAAGGTGAGAAATATCTGCTTGCGGGCTCCATATAAGATGTTCAAGACATAAAAAAGCGAATACTCCTTCTTAAAGATCAGCTTATATCCTTTTGTCTTTGTTGGTTTATGAGGATTCATCCGCATCAGTAGAATCCCAGCTAAGATGAAAGTAATAGCTCCGATTAAAAAAATCAGTTGATAGTTCACTTGGACTTTCTTGAAGATTAAGGCGAAACTCAAGTTAGCAACAAGAAAAATTAAGGTATTTGCTCCGTTGATCTGTCCAAGCTTTTTACCCATATTGGCTTCATCAGAAAGGCTCATGACAATACTGTTGGAAATGGGCATATAGAGATGCTGACCCATACTGTAGAGCAAAAGCCATATCACCATTGTATTAAAGTCACCGGCTAAATAGCCCATCCCGAACATTCCAAAAGCAGCAAGAGCGTTTGCTACGACGGCGATTCGGATGTCACCCAGAAACAGCAAAAGTGTTGAAACAAAAACAACAGCAAATCCAGGAAACTCACGGGGTATTTCCAGCAAAGTTCTTTGGGAAACGGTCAAGTGAAAGCTATCATTCAAGAAATTGTTAAAAAACGAAGTATCGATACTCTGGGTGATACCCAAAAGTGCACTGATCAATAAAAATAAAGTAAAATCCCTCTTCTGCATCCCTGTCCTCTTCTCTTTGTGCGTTATCCTTTTATGATCTCGTGATGAATAAAGTTTTGTCTTGGTCGAGTAGGCTCATAGGTCACTATAGTTCACTCTTTGCTATGACCATCTTTATAGCCATCCAATCGACTTCTTCAGGCAAAGTGTCTTTAATGGGGCGCAATTTTTCGGTTCCCACATGAGTGATGGCATTCAAAATCAGTTCTTCCTGCCCAACAGGAACAAAATCGCTCCAGTGAATCGGCTGACCTTCTTTGAACGCCCGGACTATGTGCTCTTGAATGGTCACCAGCTTAAAATTACGCACTCTGCATATTTCTTCGAGGTCTTTCCCCTCTTGGTATAATTGGTAAGTAACTAAATGGCTGGGAACTTTACTTTCTTTTTCTGTGCTGCCGCTGTCAGCCTTAGACTGGCTTGGAGTCGATTCCCAGGGCAGTGATTCCCTATGCAGATGATTCGAAGATATTTCCACCGGTTGCTTCATCTGAGTAGACTCACTGGGGTCCTTCAGAGAAGATTCATTGGGATTCTTCAGAGTAGACTCATTGAGATTCTTCACCAAATAATCCTGAATACCGATCAGGAAGATATCACCGTATTTTTCCAGCTTGCGTTCCCCTACTCCACCAAGGCGAAGAAAGGCGGAGCGGCTCTGCGGGCAAGAATTTGCCATTTCCCTTAGGGTGCTATCCGCAAAAATCATATAAGGTGGTAGACCTTCCTTGCCTGCCACTTCCTTGCGCAATAGACGTAAATGCTCAAACAAGGTGAGCCGTTCTTCTTCCAGTACCTTCACTTTGCGGGACACCTTTTGCCAGACCTGCTCATCCCCTTTAAGAACTGGTACAGCATTTTTTCCTAGTTTTACGACCGGATAATCCCCTGTAGAAAGCCGTAAATAATCTTCCGAAATCAGATAATTAATCTGGTCTCTAATCTCTTGAACCTTGCGCTCTCTCATCAATCCGTAGGTGCTTAATTGATCAAAGCGCAGTTCATGGACTTTCTTATTGCTGGAACCTTTGAGGACATCGGCAACCAGATTAATCCCGAATCGTTCGCGCATGCGGGCTATGCAGGAGAGAATTTTCTGGGCATCGACTGTAATATCGACAAGTTCCCGATCATCTGTGCAATTGCCACAATTCCCACATTCCTCTGGGACATTTGTTTCACCAAAATATTCAAGAATTTCTTTGCGCAGGCAACGAGTGGTATGGCAATAAGCGGACATCTCCTGAAGCTTTTTGTGTTCATTGGCTTTTCGCTCAGGGTTAAAGGTCGAGTTGTCGATCATATAACGTTGCAGCACTACATCTTGAGGGGAAAATAATAAAATACACGCAGCAGGTTCCCCATCTCGTCCTGCTCTGCCCGCTTCCTGGTAGTATGCCTCCATATTCTTGGGCATGTTGTAATGAATAACAAAACGCACATTGGATTTATCAATCCCCATACCAAAGGCGTTGGTAGCCACCATAAGGGGCGCCTTATCATAAAGAAACGCTTCTTGTGATTTCTGTCGGTCTTGATCATTCATCCCCGCATGATACTTACCCACAGAGAGTCCCTTTCCCTTTAAATGAGTCTGCAACTGATCTACCTCTTTACGAGTAGCAGCATAAATGATTCCCGACTCCCGATGATGTTCGAGACAATAGTTGGCGAGTAAAACCTTTTTGTTCTCCCCACGGAGGGTGGTAAAGCTCAAATTAGGACGATCAAAACCGGTCACGAAGACATTGGGGTTCCTCAACTTTAATAAACGAACAATATCTTCCTTAACTTCTTGGGTGGCCGTCGCCGTAAAAGCTCCTATGAGTGGTCGCTTGGGCAGTGACTCCACAAAAGCCCCAATGCCTCGATAACTGGGTCGAAAATCGTGTCCCCACTGGGAGACGCAGTGAGCTTCATCCACAGCTATAAAGGAGATGCTTAAAGATTCTAACAAAACCAGAAAGCTCTCTGTCTCTAATCGCTCCGGTGCAACATAAAGCAGTTTATATTCCCCACTACGAGCTTTATTAATCCTCGTTCGCGCTTCATTGATGGATAGAGAGCTATTGATAAAGGTAGCCGGGACTCCTGCATCATCAAGAGCATCCACCTGATCCTTCATTAAGGAGATGAGCGGGGAAATAACCAGAGTTACCCCTGAAAAAAGCAACGCGGGAATCTGATAGGCTAAGGATTTGCCGGCACCGGTAGGCATAATAGCAACTGTATCCTTAGCTTCCAGCAGGCTTTGGATAACCTTCTGTTGACCCGGCCGAAATTGTGCATAACCAAAATATCGTTTTAGTTCTGCTAAAGCTTGGTCCATCATCGTCGCGAGTCCCCTACAGAAAATGATGTTTCGGCTTTAATCTTCTGGCAGATGTCAAAGAGGTTAGTAATATCATTGGTATAATAATCTACCCCTGTGTAGTCCTTGACTATTTCGTTAACCGGATAACCCCCGGCAATAATTTTAACTTGATCGCGTAAGCCAGCTTCTGAAAGTAGATCCACTACCCTTTTTACTGCACTAATGCAAAACGACAACAAGACACTAATCCCTATCACAGGCGCTTTTGTCTCGTTAACTGCGCGAACAAAAGCTTCAGGAGATACATCCACCCCTAAGTCGATGACCCGGAACCCGGAGGATTTCAACATATAATGGATAATGTTTTTACCTAAATCATGAATATCGCCCTCGATGGTTCCCAGAATAATCGTCATCCCGTTAGCCGGAACCTCAGAGGTAATCAGTGGCTCAAGGATGACCATAACTTCTCTCAATATTTCTTCAGACATGATGAGATCGGATAGGTAATACTCCCCGTTACAATAACGTTGACCGACTATTTCGACTCCCAGTTGGCATATCTCAACAACTTTTAAGGGGGAGTCCCCTTCGCTTAGGTGTCGTTGAACTAGGGCGATGGTTTTCTCTTCATCCAGATCGGCCAGCGCATTTAACAATTCGTCATCCAAGATTCATCCCTCCATGATTATCCTTTCTCAGCCATCCATCATATCCGGTTAATTGGTAACGGTCGCCACGATAAATAGATTTACTCCAACCGACGGGCTTATTTTCCAGATCAAATAGTGTTTCTTCAACGACAAAAACAGGGGCATTACTCCCTATACCAAGTATTGATGCCTCTTCCTTAGTCGTTATTGAAACCTGCAAAATCTTCTTCGTGCTCACAGGCAATACATCATTGTTGGCGGTGACTAATCCCGAAAGCGTCGGGTCCATTAGATTCGTTTCCAAGATGGGTTTGCTTTTCGTATAAATGATGTATTTGCGTTCATAAGCGAGACGCTCATCCTCAGCGGATAATACGGTGCGGAAATAGAGCAAACGCGTATTGGGATTATCTAATTGAAAAATTTTCAATAACCTCTCATCCGCTCGTACGATATGAGCACCTAACAAATTGGTACTGAGCTTTAAGCCAAAGTCCTTGATCTCTTGATTAAAATTATTCAACTCAAATACGACATTGTTTAATTTGGGCGAAGAAACAAAGGTCCCCTTGCCCTGCTGGGAATGGACCATTCCCGCTGAAGTAAGTTCCGAAATGGCCCGCCGAACTGTCATGCGGCTAATCTCAAAAAGGCCAGCGATTTCTGTCTCCGTGGGTAAGGCCTCACCCGGTTTGAGTTCTCCGCTGAGGATTTGTCCCTCCAAGAGCTTGGCAAGCTGATAGTAAATAGGGATCACTGAATTTTTATCTATGGATTGTTCTTCAATCATCATTGAACACCTTGCTTTAATTCGTTATGTAAAGTCTATCATATAAAATATTCGGGATAATTAGTTCTAATCCCTTTTTTAAACTTCAGAATAAAAATCAGCCTTTCGCTTAGCGCTGAACCCACCACCAGAGATAAAGATAAGCTAAAGCATCGAGCTCTTCCCACTGGCCCTTAAGAAGAGCTTCATCCCCTACAGGGGGACCATAATCCTCGGTTATCTTTTCCCAAGGCAGACAAGTACCTGGGGGCGGATTGGGAATCCCTATAACATCTGACATATTACCCCTCCTTTTTTTGTCCAAGGCATTTCGTGCTTAGTAGACCCCATATTTCCTAGTGGTCTCGATCAACGCTATGACATTTTCCGCCTTCACATCGGTTTGCATGATACCCGCTGTATCGATAATAAAACCACCGTCTGCAGCATAATCATGTAAGAGTCGTTTGACATATTCTCTGACCTGTTCAGGTGAGCCATAGGCCATCAGCGAGTTTGGAACGTTGCCACTGATACAGAACCTCGAGCCAAGTATCCTCTTGACTTGCTGGGAATCTGTCTGGTCCATATGGAAAACAATACTTCTCTCCGGCAATTCAAGAATTCTTTCCAGATAGGGAGTCCAATTTCCTTCGGCATAAAACATGGTGCGTTTCCCTTGGTTCCAAAGGCCCTCAATCACTTTCTTCAAGGAGGGCCAATAGAAGGTATTCCATTCATGGGGGTTTAGAAAAGGATAGCTCCCTCGATGTAGCGGTAAAAAAACTGGAAGTACCCGATCTCCTTCTGAGGTTGCCAGTCCATAATAAATATTATGAGCGATGAGCACCTCTAACGCTGCGAGAACCTTTTCCGGGCGTTTTCGCAAATCCTTCATAATCCCTCGCAGACCACGGAGGGTATCCCCTAAAGTGTCAAAGGGCGCTTTCACCATCCCCGTGACACTCATAGGCATGCCATAATTCTTTGCCCAGTGAGTTACCGCCTGCTGGTTTTTGTTGTTCGCTATAACCATACCCGCTGACCCTTTAATGAGCGCCAGATTGGCCCGGAAAGAACCTGGGTCAGAAAACTCCGTATGAATACGCGGCAAAAAGGTATCCAGAATCCATTGCGTCGGATTTTCAATAAAAGCATCATAATCCTCTGGTACCATATATTCTTGCTCAACAAATTGAAACTGTTGATTAGGAGAAAGTTGACGGCCGGCAAATTTTAAGTATTTTGCTCCGACTGCATCATGCAAAGCGCCCCACCATAAGCTCGGTCCACCCATGGTCACATCTACATCAAAATCCGTTAGAATCTTATCAGCAGCCTCGATATTTCGGTCCAAATCATAATAGATTTCTTGAAGCTCTATCCCTGCATACTTGGCCATAAATTCACTCAACTGTAAACGGATGGGTACCTTATCCGGCTTTTTGCCCTGCATCGCATCAAGGTAACGGGTTAACCTTTCTTGATACAAGATTTCCTTGGTCTTACTACTTTTTGAGCTACTTTCCATAGGACCCCCCTCGCCAGCAAAGGCTGTTCTATTATCTCAAGAATAATGAACAGCCTTTGCTTTAACCTATTGATACTTTGAACTATTTGGCGACCTCTCCCGCCTTAGTATTTTCTTTGGCTACCGAGAGCATCAGTTTAATCCGATTGAGTTGGTTCACTTCACTAGCGCCGGGATCATAGTCAATCACAGTAATATTAGCACTGGGGTAAGCTTTACGCAAGGAACGAATCATTCCCTTGCCAATGATGTGGTTAGGCAAGCAACCAAAGGGCTGCAAGCAGGCGATATTCATGACACCGGTGTGCAAGAGTTCGACCATTTCTCCAGTCAAATACCAGCCCTCACCGGTCTGATTAGCTAAGGAGATATGCTCTTCGGCGCAGCGAGCAATCTCTTGAATGGTGCTGGGAGGAGTAAAACGCTTACTTCCCGCGAGGGCTTTGCGCACATCCTTCCGGTAGTGTTCCATAAGCTTAACCGATAACATGCCATTAAACATAGCTTTAAAACTGCCCGATAACACATCGAATTTGATTTTGTGGCAATAAGCACAGTATAGTAAGAATCCCATGAGATCCGGCTGTATCACTTCAGCCCCCTCAGCCTCCAAGAGCTCCACGAGGTTATTATTTGCTGTGGGATGGTATTTGACGAGAATCTCGCCGACAATCCCCACTTTGGGTTTGACCATTCCTTCATGGATTTCCAGTTCATCAAAGTCTTTGACCAGCTTATACACGTTCCCTTTGATTTCTTTTGTGTTCCCCCGCCTTAAGGCGACTTGGCATTTCTCCACCCAATGATCATAGAGGGCATTAGCGGAACCGGGTACCTTTTCATAAGGGCGGACACGATGGAGAACATTCATGAGCAAGTCTCCATAAACAACTCCCCAAAGAAGATCAGGAAGCATCTTCGCCGTAATCTTAAAGCCGGGGTTGGCCTCTAGTCCTGAGGCATTCAAAGAGATAACCGGTACTTGCTCCATACCTATATCCTTCAACGCCTTCCGAATGAAGGCAATATAATTGGTGGCACGACACCCACCGCCTGTCTGAGAGATAAGCACCGCTGTCCGATTCAAATCATATTTTCCGGATTTCAAGGCTTCAATCAGTTGCCCGACCACGATAATGGTAGGATAACAGGCATCATTATGAACATGCTTGAGACCTTCATCAATGGCGCCTCGGTCTACTGAAGGCAAGACCTCTAAATTATATCCCGCTTTCTCGAAGCCCGTCCTTAAAAATTGGAATTGATGAGGGGCCATCTGAGGCGCAATGATGGTGTAATTTTTCTTCATCTCTTCGCTAAAAACAACACGATCTTCAGCATCATAAAGTTTTTCAGGAATGAAATTCTGTTTATCTCGCTCCTGGACAGCCGCTAATAAAGAACGAATACGGATTCTCGCTGCTCCCAGATTCGTGATTTCATCAATCTTCAATACTGTATAAATCTTACCATACTGTTCGAGGATTTCCTTGACCTGATCAATCGTTACTGCATCTAAGCCACAACCAAAGGAGTTTAACTGAATCAACTCCAGATTAGGTTGTTCGGCAACGAATTGGGCGGCAGCATAGAGCCGAGTATGGTACATCCACTGATCAACTACGCGTAGAGGGCGTTCGGGGTTAGTGATATGACGAATAGCGTCTTCAGAGATTACCGCGAGACCAAAGCCTTGCAGAAGTTCGGGAATGCCATGATGAATCTCCGGATCAATGTGATAGGGACGACCCCCTAAAACAATGCCCTTGATACCATGGGTATCAATATAGCGAAGAGCTTCTTCACCTTTTTGGCGAACATCGCTCATATAATGCTCTAATTCCCCATAAGCCTTGTCCATGGCCTGAGTAATTTCCTGTGCAGTCAAAGCCTCAGCCTTAGCCAGCTCCTCAATAAGGCGTTTTCTCATGTGCTTAGGACTGTCAATGGGTAGGAAAGGTTGATAGAAAGTAATGTTTTCCGACTCAAGAATATCCATATTAGCCCGGATGGTTTCCGGATAGGACGTAACAATAGGGCAGTTGAAATGATTATTAGATTCAGGGTCTTCTTTAATATTATAGGGAATGGACGGATAGAAAATCTTCTTAACCCCTTTTTTCACCAAATCTGAAATATGCCCGTGGACGAGCTTGGCCGGGAAACATTCAGATTCAGAAGGAATGGTATCGATTCCTGTTTCGTAGAGCTTTTTCGTTGAACGCCCAGATAAAACCACTCGATAGCCTAATTCCGTGAAGAAGGTAAACCAGAAAGGATAATCCTCATAAATATTGAGGACACGGGGTATTCCCATGATCCCTCGCGAAGCTTCATCCTTAGCTAAGGACTTATAATTAAATACTCGCTTGTATTTGTAATCGTACAGGTTGGGTAGGTCATTTTCGACTTTTTCTTGTCCGGCACCACGCTCACAACGGTTGCCGGAAATAAAAGTCTCACCATTAGAAAAATGCTTGAGGGTAAGTTGGCAATTATTCCCACATAAACCACAGCGCTTCATCGTCGTTTCCGTGGCAAAGGCCTGAAGTTGATCAGCTTGCAGTAGGTGAGTCACATACTCCTTAGTAAAACGCTCTTTAGCAATAAGGGCTGCCCCAAAAGCTCCCATGATTCCGGCAATATCCGGGCGGACGACATGACGACCCAGGAGCTTTTCCAGGGAACGCAACACAGCATCGTTGTAGAAGGTTCCTCCTTGAACAACAATTTTGTCCCCTAATTCCTCTGTATTGTGCAGACGGATGACCTTAAATAAAGCATTCTTAATAACCGACATGGAAATACCCGCAGAAATATCACTGACCGTTGCCCCTTCTTTTTGGGCCTGCTTCACCTTTGAATTCATGAATACGGTGCAGCGAGTGCCCAGGTCTACAGCCTTCTGGGATTGTAGCCCGATGCGAGCAAATTCCCTCACATCCATATTCAGGGAATTTGCAAAGGTTTCCACAAAGGATCCGCACCCGGAAGAACAAGCCTCATTAAGCATGATCGAATCAATCACACCATTTTTAATGACCAGGCTCTTCATATCTTGACCGCCAATATCCAAGACAAAATTAACTCCGGGCAGGAAAAAATCAGCGGCTTTGGCATGCGCCACAGTCTCTATTTCACCAATATCCACCTTGAGAGCAGTCTTAATCAGCTGTTCACCATAGCCAGTTACAGTGGAATTTCGTATCTTGATATCTGGATTCAATCTTGCATACATGTCTTTAAGGGCATCAATGGTTGATTCTAAGGGACTGCCCATATTACTTCCATAGTAGGAATAGAGCAAGCCTCCCTCTTCATCAATGAGAGAAACCTTTGTCGTGGTCGATCCTGCATCAATTCCCAGGTAGGCATTACCTGAATAATGACTGGGATCAGTGCGATTCACTTTATGGAGAGCATGTCTCTCCTTAAATGCCATATATTCTTCCTCATCAATAAAGAGAGGCTCAGCGTTGGATTCTTCATCATGAATGATGTTGTTGAGATAAGGTGCCTTATCATACATGACTTGTGAATAAAATGGCTGCTCAGTTTGCGAGGCTAAGGCGGCACCAATAGCCACAAAATATTGTGCATCTTCGGGGAAAATAGCATAATCCCCTTCCAGCTTCAGGGTTTCTACAAATCGTTTGCGTAGCTCGGATAGGAAGTACAACGGCCCACCCAGAAAAGCAACTCTGCCACGAATGGGGCGACCTTGAGCTAGGGCTGTGATGGTCTGATTGACTACAGCTTGGAGAACCGAAACAGCTACATCTTCTTTAGCGGCACCTTCATTTAATAAAGGCTGAACATCAGATTTAGCAAAAACACCGCATCGGGAGGCAATGGGATAAACGGTTTTGTAGTCTTTAGCCAGCTCATTTAAGCCTTCTGCATCCACTTGCAGCAGCGCAGCCATCTGGTCAATAAAGGCCCCTGTGCCTCCGGCGCAGGTGCCGTTCATTCTTTGTTCAATTGATTCGCCAAAATAGGTGATTTTGGCATCTTCTCCCCCCAGTTCGATAGCAACATCCGTCTGGGGTATCAGCTTTTTAACAGCTGTGGTTCCGGCAATAACCTCTTGAACGAACGGAATCTCTAACTTTTTAGCTAAATTAAAACCACCTGAACCAGCAATCATCATGGTGATGAGTTGTCCATTCGTTATTGACTTTGCATCTTCTAGCATCGAAAGAACTGTATCTTTGATATTCGAAAAGTGCCTCAAATATTGTTTATAGACAATGCCTTGTTCAGGACTGAGAATAACCATTTTAACAGTCGTAGAACCCACATCGAGCCCAACATTGAGCACCTTGGCCATTCATTTTCCTCCTATCCAATCAATTCGAAGCAATATATATACTGTATATATACTATAACATAACACTAGACAATTAATGAGTTGTCAGAATATATCTGCGTCATATAGATTAGGGTATTCCGGGATTAATAGTTATCACAGGAGAATATTCCCAATAAAATTTTGGGGCTTCTGGACAATATTATAATAGTAATATATGAAATGTATTGTGATTCGAGACACACTTGAGAAAGGTTTTACAGTTGTTATATTCGTATAATAATTCTACATAAAATCTAGATTTCCTTTACTTAAGCTATGTGTTAAGGAAAACACTACGGCACAAAAAAAGAACCAGATTGTGCAGTAGTCGTCTGCAACAATCTGGTTTCTTCTTATAGCCTAGCCATTATCGGCAATTTACACCCAGCGCAGTCCAGGTCTTAATTCCTACAATGCCATCCTGTGCTAGTCCTTTACTCTTTTGGAAGGCAATCACCGCCGCTTGCGTCTTGGATCCAAAAATTCCGTCAATGCCACCCGGGCTAAAACCTTGAGCTGCTAAAAGGGTCTGTAGCTCTCTAACAGCTGGTCCGCGGGATCCCATCCGCAAGGTGGGGCAAGGTTGCGTTGGCGGTGGTGGTGGGGTCATACAATTGACACCCAATGCCGTCCATGTTTGAACACCGACGATGCCATCCACTAGTAACCCCCTGCTCCTTTGGAAAGCGATAACAGCGGCTTCTGTCTTAGGTCCGAAGATACCGTCAATCGCTCCCGGACTAAAGCCATGGGATGTAAGCAGTTGTTGCAGGCGAACAACATCAGGTCCCCTAGATCCTTGACGTAGTGTGGGACACGGACTTGGTGGCGGTGGTGGTGGGGTCATACAATTGACACCCAATGCCGTCCATGTTTGAACACCGACGATGCCATCCACTAATAACCCCCTGCTCCTTTGGAAAGCGATAACAGCGGCTTCTGTCTTAGGTCCGAAGATACCGTCAATCGCTCCCGGACTAAAGCCATGGGATGTAAGCAGTTGTTGCAGGCGAACCACATCAGGTCCCGTAGATCCTTGACGCAAGGTGGGGCAAGGTTGCGTTGGCGGTGGAGTCATGCAGTTTACTCCCAAAGCCGTCCAGGTCTGAACACCTACAATACCATCGACTACTAAACCCCTGCTTTGTTGGAAGGCGATGACTGCTGCTTGCGTTCTCGGTCCAAAAATTCCATCGATAGCTCCCGGGCTAAAGCCGTGAGAAGTAAGAAGTTGTTGTAAATGTACTACTGAAGGGCCTTGAGAACCCTGTCTCAGAACGGGGCAAGGGTTGGGTTGCGCACCCATTTGCCCATCCATGGGCATTTGCGAATTCATAGGATAAGCTTGAGTTGGAACACAAATTACTTGACCTGGGAAAAGACACATTGGATCACTGATTTGCGGATTTAACATGAGAAGCTCTTCGACAGTGGTATTGAACATGCATGCAATGTCAAAAAGAGTTTCCCCAGGTTTGACCACATAATTCATAGCTACACCCCTTTCCATAGATTTTCCGTATATCCTATGCAAAAGACTCCGGAATGCTATTGGAAAAGGGCTAACAGCAAGAGAAATTTGGTTAGCTCTCTTGGGCCTGAAGTGAATCGAGATGGCGATGTAAGCGCTTTAGCACCCGCTGGAACTGAAAGGAATGCAGCGCTGAAATATTGATAATTCGCGCCACGTAACCCATCACTCTCCCATGGGGCTCTAAATTTATGGAATAGCTAACCTTAGTATTACCGTTTGCTAATTCCTCAAGATCCCACCAACTCTCTCCTAGAACTACCCCTTGGTAATAGCGGATGTCAACACGATGAGGAAAATTCAAGGCTGTGGTTTCACAACGAAACCATCCCCCTGAAGCCCACACTTCAATCTTAGCGTGAAGATGGTCGCGTGTTTGTTCCAAGATGCGAACCCGAAATTCTCCAGGCCACCAGCTTTTATAACCTGGAATGTCTGCAAGTATCGAATAGACCTTTTGCGGAGGATAAGGATATTCATAGGAATCCCTGGCCTGTATTCTACTCATTCTTTAGTCGATCCTTCCTGCACGTTGCTTTCATCATGAGGGTTCTCGAGCAGCTCTGGTGTCTTAGTTTTTTGACTAAGTATAAAAATTGTCACCCCAATTCCAATTCCACTAAGCAGAATACGCACCCAGAGAAGCTCAATCAAAAAAACCATGGAAGCTGTCATGGACAACCAAAGGAGGGTGATGGAAAGTAGTTTGGCGTGTAATGGGATGCCCTTATCCTCATAATAATCCTTTAGATAGGGTCCCAGCCATGGATTCTCCATAAGCCGCTTGTGGTGCTTTTCAGAACTTCTCATATAGCAGGCACCCGCCAATAAAACAAAGGGAGTGGTGGGAATAATGGGTAAAAATATCCCGATGACGCCAAGTACAACACTCAGGGTCCCCACCCCTATCAATATTGATTTCAGCATAGAATTCCCATCACTCCCACTCTTTCCAAATCTCCGGTAGATAACCCACCGTAGCTTTCTTGCCATTACGAACGATAGGAGTAACATAGAGCTTGGGGTGCGCAAGGAGAAGCTCTTCTCGAATCTCAGCACTGCGGATCTGATCAAGGTTTAAGGCTTTGTATTCTTTAACCTGCTTATTGATTAGATCATTCAAGGGGACAGAGGCTTTGACACTTTGTAATTCACCTTTACTTAAGGTTTTTTCATTGAGATCGATAAACTGAAACTTAATGTTTCGTTCCTTAAAATATCGCTCCGCCTTTTTAGTATCAAAGCATTTTTTAACGCCAAAGATTTGTATATTCAAAGGACTTCCTCCTTACTCAAGTCGAAGTTGCAATTTTATATCCACCAAGTACAATGCTTCTGAAGCATACGTATTAAAAATACCATAGTTTATCCGTTAAAAAAAGGCCTTTCCTGACATGTTTCCATGGTCGAGGAAAGGCCTTGCGGTCGCTTATGCTCTTCTTAATTCATTCCCTTGGTGGATGATCTTCTGCATATTATCTTGGAGACTGGAAGAGAATATCGTTTCCAACCAAGTAAAATAATTTCTTATAACGACTTGGTCCTCCTGACAAAGCTCCATATAAGCTACTAACGACATGTATTCGGTTTCATAAAGCAGTGAAGCGATAAAAATCTCCGCAAAAATTTCTTCCCATTCCTCTGGGCTCTTGGAATAATCATCAAATATTTTCTGATACATGTTCAAAAATCCCGGAGGCATCACCAAAACGTCCTCGGTTAGAACATAATGGAGAATGTGACTCAAAGCATGGAGAATAGGGATAAGGGAATCCTCCCCTGCCTTACCGGGTTGAAAGATGCCTAGACAATGGAGCCGAGGTATAATCATAAGGTTTCCTTCTTTTGCTTTTAACCCAAAGTCCAACAAAGGTACGAGAAGAGGGTCTTTCGTGATGCTATGAAAGAATATGGGATACTCCTCTTTGATAAGGGCTAAAGCTAAGCTCACCTCATGGCTTGGTCCAGTTATTTTTGCCCAGGGGGCTTGTCGCAACCCGGAGCTTCCTTGGTCTGCAAGGGATAAAACTTTTAGCAATTCCAGTACTTCTCCGGTAAAGTTTGCAAAACGGATATCTTCAGGGAGGCTGCCCAAGACATAACATACCCAAAAGGCTAAAGCATCTTCAGGCGGAATAAGAGTATACAAGCAACGCGCGTGATAATGCTTAAATCGGATATCATCTGCAGTTTGGCGAAGATATACAATCAATTGTTGTAAGGAATGTTTATCTGCCTTGGCAAATTGATCTATGACCTGCTGAAGAAGCTCCACAGCCTCATCAGGGTAACGTAAATTTCTAAACTTTTTCTGATAGACCAAGGGTTGTTCAGCTCGTGCACCGCTGCGCGGCATCTTGCTTTGAAGAAGCATCTTTAATCACCCCAATTTCAGGTTTTGTAAAGAAAACCCGGCTCCGCCGTGCCCCAAACTTATTGTTCAAGTAAGACGGAACCGCTGGTTGCCCTAATACTTTCTACCTATAAAAGCTTCTATGCTTTCTTATAGTGTGATTAAGAGTTTCGCTGGGACAAGCTGATTCTCCTTGGTAAATATTGTCTATTATTTCATCTATTCAGAAGATAATGGAGTTTCTTTGCTTTCATCTTTGTACAAAAAGATAACCGCTTTGAAGAGATCTCCATCCACTTCAATGGCAAAGCTTCCTTTTTGTATCTCAATCAAGCTTTGCACGATGGAGAGCCCCAATCCGCTTCCTTGACTCGTTCTTGATTCATCTCCTCGTTTAAACCGTTCCATCAACTCCGTGGCAGATATATTAAGTTCATAGGCTGAGATGTTCTTGATCGTCAATCTGACGCCCGGACCCGCTTCCGCAAGATCGACATATACTCGCGAACCCTCTTGGGCATATTTGAAAATATTGGAGAAGAGATTCTCGATAGATCGCCACAAGAGCCGTCCATCAGCTTTGATCCACATTTTTTCTCGGGGGTAACTCAATTTAAAATCTAACCTGCGTTCTTGGATTTTTTCATCTAATTCTCCTAAACCTTGCGTCAAAAGCGAGACGATATCAATTCTCTCAAAGGTTACAGGAATATCTCCACTGGAGGCCTTGGCGGCTTCAAAAAGATCATCGGTCAACACCTTTAGGCGCTGTGATTTTTGATCGAGAATCTCCACATATTCCTTGATTTTCTCTGGATCCTCTTCCATCTTTAATAAATCTACATAGGTGATGATAGATGTTAAAGGGGTTCGAATATCATGGGATACATTGGTAATCAATTCCGTTTTCAATCGTTCACTTTTGATCTCATTTTCTACAGCCTTGTTAAGTCCATCAGTTATGGAATTGATATCATCGGCGAGTCGAGCAAGCTCCCCCGTTCCCGTGATATCGATCTTCTGAGTAAGCTCACCTTCCTTAACTCGCTTGACCCCTTCTTTAATGGCCTTAAATTCTTTGACTTTCTTATAGGACAACCAAACCGCCACCCCGATGGTGATGGGGAACATGAAGAAGGTCAAAGCGACACAGGCAGGGTATCCAATAGCAATAATAGCCGTCTTAACGCCCAGACTCCCACTATCATAAATAGCTTTAAGTCCGGAAAATAGCTTATGAAATACCGTATAGATTAACGTGTGCTTGAGTAAGGTTCTATTCTTCAAGTGCTTAACCAAGGATAAGACAAAGAACAGTCCCAAGGCCGCGATGCCAAACGTTATGAAGTTAAATATCTCTGCACCTAATCTATCACGGTACAGCTCGATACCGAGAGCAATCCATAGGGTAATTAAGCCAAGGCAAATCAAACTAGTGATATCGTTATAGATTCGCTCCAAAGGATAGAAGTGAACTTCTTGGTCCTCACGAGAATTTCTACCCCAGATAAAAATCAGATAAATAAAGGTGATAATAAAACCTGCTCCAAACACAGCCATCCGGTTAAAGGCCTGACTAGCAACCTCTTTATCACTCTGCCAGTCGATAATACGTGGGTTTAAAAAATCCTCGGTGAAGCCCACATACAACGCATCAGGGTAATCCTGGGAGTAATAATCTGGAGTAAGCCAATAGAAATGAGGATTAGCTTCGATCTCCCGCGGAAAAACCTCCCGGGTATAACCATCGAAAATGATTGAAGCAGGATACGAGGTGTACCCTTCGATAAGATGGGTCTCATTATTAGAGAATTCAAAATCCCCATCTTTCACAAAATACTTTAATCCTTCATACTCATTGAGCCGTTGCAAAATAGAATGATATTCATAGAGATCCTCTTGAATCATGCGTGCTTTCAGTTCGGCGATTTCATTGGGATAGGCTTCTTGGAAAACGCGATAGTTTTCCGCTTCCGACTGGTTAGGATTATATTTTTCTGAGCGGTCCCGGAACTCCCAGAAGAGATTATCTGATTTATTCCTTAGGTCATCTTCTGAGATATCCCCGCCTGCTAGGATATGCTCTTCATTTTTATATTGGCTGAGATGTCTTAGATCGTCAATAATGCTACTACTATCTTGAATGAAGCTCTCGCTCTGGTAATAGCTTTTCTCTAAGGAAACGTCAAAGTTGCTGCGATTAATGATGACAAGAGCTTGAGTTACTGTTTGCGTAAAACAGAACACCATAAGGATAAAAGCCAGTACCTTTACAAGAGGTGAATGGCTAAAGCTTTTCGATTTTATATCCAATTCCCCACACCACCTTCAAATATTTGGGCTCCTTCGGATTGATTTCAATCTTTTCCCGAATCTTGCGAATATGAACGGCAACCGTATTTTCGGCACTGAAAGCTGTTTCATTCCAGACGTTTTCGTAGATTTGATCAATGGAGAAAACTCTCCCCGCATTAGAGGTCAGTAGCATCAGGATCTTATACTGAACCGGAGTTAACTTGACTTCTTCATCATCTACGGTGACGCATTTGCTTTCGTCATCGATCACCAAACCACCGGACTGATAGATATTGGTTTGAGACTCCATGCTTCCTAAGGTCGTATATCTTCGTAGCTGAGATTTGACACGAGCGATTAATTCCAGAGGATTAAAGGGCTTGGTAATATAGTCATCTGCGCCCATGTTGAGACCCATGATTTTATCCGTATCTTCGGATTTAGCGGAAAGTATAATCACTGGAATATTTAGCTCCTCTCTGATTTTCATGGTAGCTCTGATCCCATCCATTTGAGGCATCATAATATCCATAATCACCAGATGAATCGTCTCTGCTTCGACAACCTCAAGGGCTTCAAGGCCATTAAAGGCTTTGTAGATTGTGTATCCTTCATGGGTTAAGTAGATTTTAATAGCTTCGACTATTTCTTTATCATCATCGCATACAAGAATGTTCATTTAGGGTACTCCTCTCACCAACTTCGTACAAATTGCATCACGCCCTTATTTATTACTTTAGAGCAATGATACCCTTTAATTCTTATTATTCTTCAGGCATAAATCTTAAGAAGTTCTTAAGGTTGATACTATATTAGAGCAACCCAAGCGTCAGGGAAGTCTTTTAGTCAAAATATGCTACTGTGGGTCCCAAAGGCCTACAGTAGCATATCCCAAAAACCACATCATATTAGGCATGTCAAATTCCCAAGCGCTTGGGAATTTGAAGTTGTAAGCAGCTTAAGGGGGTCCCCACTTCCAATTTGCCATACTCCGGTAACCCACAGATTCGGGCATTTTCTTGAGTAGCCAGGCGATAGATATCGTTCGTAGGAATCCCAGCGTCCTCCATCCAGCTCATTTCATCCAGGAAAGAACCGCCATGCGGAACAGCATAGGCACCTGCATCCGTGCCCATTCCTAACCGTATACCCATATCGTAGGCTTCTTTAACTCGTTTAAGATGGTCATTGAGTATTCGACGCAAATTATCCATTTCCGAACGAGAATATCTGCCTGAAGGATATTTTAAAAGATTACCTATAGGAGCAACCGTAGGTACCCAGGCAATCTCACCCTCTTTAACCTTCTTTAGGTGTGCAGAAGTCATATAATACCCATGTTCTATGGAATCCACTCCGGCGGCAATCGCTCTGGAGATTCCCTCTTCCCCGCTGGCATGAGCCATAACTAAGATTCCTCTTTTGTGAGCGGAATCCACTAAATTTCCGAGCTCCTTGATACTCCATTGAGCCGGTCCAACTTGTCCATAATGGCTAAAGGAAACAATTCCTGTCACAACTACTTTTAGCTGGTCTGCCCCTTGACGGAAGAACTCCTCTTTAAGTTGTTGCCAATCCTGCACATTTTGAAAACCACGACCGAGAAAACGCCCATACATGCCATGTCTGGTCACTGCTTCCCGTACCGAGACTACCTTAGGCCCTAGCCATTCCTGATTTTCAAGGCGCTGCTTAGCAGCCCAAGCAAAGCCGGGCAAATCTCCCCCATCGCGTATAGCAACAATACCTAACTCTAAATAATGACGTAAAACATCTTGAATACCCTTCTCGATCTGTGCGGAGTCCTGCCAGTTTTCAAGACATTGGAAAAAGTCGATACTGTCTAAAGCTAAATGCACATGAGTATCAATAAATCCCGGCATAATGGATAGGACTGCCAAGGAAGTTCTTCAGAAGAAGCATGGCACTCCAGAGAGACGGTAGCGGGGCAAAGAGAACTCACCTTGCCCTTCTCCCATTTCAAGTGAATCGGTCCATCAATTCTGCCTAATTCAGGTGTCCAATACCCAGACACCATTGCCGATCCCTGATCGGGTATTGCTAATATCTTCTTTTCTGCACTGCAGGAAATATACATTTCTGCTCCTTTTTACTTTATATCCTTGGTACGAGTAATAAGGGAAAAAGTCGAGGAGCCAATAGCCACTAGGCTATCGTTTTCATCGTACACATTGATGGTCCCTATAAAAAGCCGTTTTCCTGCTTTGACGAGATTGGCATAAGCATAGATATCTGAATCTACAACAGGCAAAAGATAATTCACCTTCAGTTCTACAGTAACCGCATAGTGATCAGGTCCGATCGTTTCATTAACTGCTACAGCCATAGCGGTATCGATGGCTGTAGCGATAATACCTCCATGCAGGCTTCCATGAACTTGTTTAAGATCATCTGTATTGTTAATCTTGACTCCTCGTTTACCTTGTTCATTCGTGATAATATCAATCCCTAAGTATCTCCATATATTACTAGTTCCTAGCACATCTAAACTTGCCATGTTTTCCTCCAGGACTAAAACTTTAGATCATCCACCTCATTAAGCCACTCTTCAATGGTACCGATAACTGATTGAACACATCCATCTTGGAAGGGAGAAACCAAATTCCCCAACTTAACCAAATCCAGAAATGACAAACTTCCGCCAACCTTACATAACCCTAAGTAATCCTGCCAGGCCAGCTTTTCGTCTTCCCGGGATTTCTTCCAAAACTGAAACGCACAAATCTGGGCAAGGGTGTAGTCAATATAATAAAAAGGGTTGCCGAAGATATGACCCTGTTGGTGCCAATATCCCCCGTTCTCCAAATAATCATTATCTTCATAATCTCGATGGGGTAGGTATTTCTTTTCTATAGCACGCCAAGCCGTTTTTCTTTGCTCCGCAGTCGCATCGGGGTTTTCATAGATAAAATGTTGAAATTCATCGACTGTCACTCCATAAGGAATAAAGAGTAACCCCTCACTTAGATGATTAAAGCGATATTTAGCGGCTTCATCTTCAAAAAACAGCTCCATCCAAGGCCAGGCAAAGAACTCCATACTCATGGAATGAATTTCACAGGATTTGTAGGTCGGCCATTGGTATTCCGGTAGGGTATAATGGAGGCTGGAATACACTTGAAAAGCGTGACCCGCTTCATGGGTCAAGACATCCACATCTCCAGAGGTTCCATTAAAATTCGAAAAGATAAAGGGTGCCCGATGCTTACTGATATAGGTACAGTACCCACCGCCAGCCTTCCCCTTTTTGGTGACCAGATCCATAAGCTCGTGATTGACCATATAGGCAAAGAATTCCTCCGTCTCCGGAGATAATTCTGTGTACATCCTTTTGCCCTGCTCAATAACCCAAGCGGGTTCACCATGGGGGTTAGGATTCCCTGAATTAAAGCTAATCTTTTCATCATAGTAATATAATTCCTGTAACCCCAGACGCTGTCGTTGACGTTCCCGCAAACGCGAAGCTACAGGAACAATATCCTCTTGAACCTGCTTGCGGAACTTAGCCACCATTTCCGCATTATAATCGGTGCGCAGCATCCGAGCATACCCCAATCCCACATAATTGGGGTAGCCCAGCTTCTGGGCAATCCGTGTCCGAACCTTTACCAATTGATCAAAAATAGAATCCAAGGTTTCTTCGTGTTCAGCAAAAAAAGCGTATTTCGCTGAACTGGCTTTTTTGCGAAGCTCCCGGTCCGGGGACTGCAAAAATGGCCCTAAACCTGATAGATTGCGCTCTTCCCCTTCAAAGAGAATCTTAGCCGAGGCAATCAGCTTAGTATATTCAGTGGACAATTTATTCTCGATCTGCAAATCTTCGATAATTTCCGGTTTAAAGGTCTTTAAGGTGAGTTCGGCCATGCGGAACAGCTGTTGCCCCCATTTCTTCTCTAACTCCGTGCGGAATGGGGAATCCAGTAATACCTGATAAAATTCCGAAATTAGTCCCTGGTAGATAGGTAGATTTTCGTCAAAGAACTCCTGTTCCCGCTCATAATAGGTGTCATTCGTATCGATGGATTGACGTATCGATGCAATTTGCATCATGGAGTCAAACTCTCCACGCAAGCTATTCAGCTTAACAAGAATGCCATCCTGCTCTTGAAAATGATCCGCTTCCTTAAATTGCTCCAGAAGAGTCCGGAATTCTCCTTGGTACTTTTCTATATCAGGACGTGCATAAGGAAAATCTTGAAATTTCATCTCACTACCCCCATATAAAGCTCACTGGCTTGGATCTAAACAATCCTAATTCCTTAATTTGTAATACCCAAAGCACTTTTTGCCATTTTATCAACATAATCATTGAATTCGTTGCCACTGTGGGCTTTTACCTTTTCAAAGCTATAAATCCCACGATATTGGTTCATCATCTTGGCATAAGCTTGAGTAAATTCGTTTCTTGCCTTCCATTCTCCCGTCGCCCAATGAGCGATTCCGGCGTAATCATGAAGAATGCGGATTTTAACCCCAAGCTGGGACGCTTTTTTTACCGCATAGAGGGCTGCCGCAATCTCTCCAGCCACATTTCGCATGGTTGCTGCCGCGGGATTCTTACCCACATCGCTAGCTTCATAATGAACTCTACCCTCTTTGACAAAAGCATAGGCCCAGGCATACTGGCCATTGACAAAACTTCCATCGGTATAGACTTCATAATCCGCTGGAAAAGAACTACTCTCCGAATTTAACTCCTCAGTGTCTATTGAACTTTGGAACAGTGATTCCCCATTATACCAAGCTTGGGCCTCTTCCCGAGTGGGAAAAGATTTATAAACTGCTCCAGAATAACCATGGATTGCTTTCTTGCACGTTTCCCAGGAGGTAAATACTCCCTTTTCCCGACCGTCACGGACAGCGTAAAACTTCGGTTTTTGATTCCCCATGAAATATATTCCTCATCTGCTAACTTTTTCTTTAATGGTAACACAAGGGTAGACCGCCTCGCAATACATCTTAATTAGTGGCTACTTCCTTGAGGTTCTCGGCGATTTGATTGAGAAGTTTATTTATCTCCTGCTCCACATCCAAGGTCTCCGTATCGCACCACTCACCCCAAAATCCTGTATGGTCTGTATAAATTCGATATAAAGGAACTTCTTCTTTGACCATGATTTCCTTAGCTTCATCCGGTAGGTTATCGCTAATCTTAGTGGCAACGTTCATCGCCATGCAAAGGGTTTCTTCGTTATGGGATAATTGCTCGATGACTTCAAACCCAATCCCTGAGGGTGCCCCTTGTTCATAGTAAAAGCTCATGATCAGGCTATCTAGATTTTCAAGATTTCCCGAGCGTTTTTGGTTTTCTGCCACGATTATTCCTCCCCATCCTTATTTGCTTTAGTTTATCCTTAGGGAGTTGTTTTCAATCCCTTTCGCTTAAGCTAAGCCAGAAGCTCCAAGGTATAGCTTAGTCCCATACCAAGGGAACCCACTAGGCCGAAATAAAGAATGGCAAACTGAACTCGCTCCTTCAAGGGTACCTCATAATAGACTGATAGTTCATGTCGCTTCTTCCAGAGGTTATAGACCTGAAATAAGCCTAAGAACACAATAATTAAGAGGATGGGATTGAAGGACCGAATCATAAGATAGATTAATATCGGGAGACCGACGAGCCATAGGTAGGGGGAAACGGCGGCAACAATTCGTCCTCCATCCAGAGGATGGACGGGAACTAAGTTAAATATATTAAGTAAAAAACCGACATAAGCGAGAACCAAGGCCAGTTCATACCCTGTTAGCCAATAGAGAAACAAGCAGAGTACCGCTGCAAGACTGCCAAAGAGAGGGCCTCCATAGCCGACCTGAGCTTCCATAACTGCATCTTTGGGAGTCTCCTTCATGCCAATGAGAGCCCCAAGAAAGGGAATGAATACGGGACCTGATACCGCTAACCCCACTCGCTTGGCTGTAAGGTAATGTCCCATTTCATGCACAAAAAGCAAGGCCACAAATCCCAAGGCAAATTTTGCGCCATAAAAAACGGCATAGATCCAGACCGTTGCGAGCATAGAAACTGCAGTCGTAGCAAATTTACTAAGCTTAAGAAAGATGAAGAGAAACTTCAGCTTCGACAAAAGAAAAACAATTAAGAATTTCCCCTTTATCAAAAGGGCTATGACAAAGGCAGCTATAGCCATTAACCCCTTCTTCCGCTCTTTTTGAGGAGCCACGTTATGTTCACCATCCAGGTTTAGCTCATCTTCTCGTTCGGGAGAGAATCCTTCCCTATTTTCAATCCAATGCTCTTGTCTATTATTCTCATGGTTAAACTTATCGATGTTCCATCTCTCCTTCCTTGACTTTATCCTCTATACTCTTAACTCTATGCACTTTGGGTGGGCGAAGGATAACTCAACAATCTATAATCTCCAGAACCTTTCTAGTATGGGTTGTATCTGACCATTGTCTTGGAGATAGTGGACATCCTTCCACTCCTTAGGAAAAAGCTGTTTATAGCCTAAGCGCGCAAATCGCTCATCAATTAACAGAATAACCCCGCGATCCTGTTCTGTCCTTATTACTCTTCCACAGGCTTGGAGCACCTTATTCATCCCAGGGTACATATAAGCATATTCAAAACCCTGCCGATAACATTCCTGAAAGTAATTGCGGATTATATCCCGTTCTAAGCCAAGCTGTGGGAGTCCTACACTGACGATGATCGCTCCGGACAAGCGAGTTCCGGTGAGGTCTATCCCTTCTCCGAATACTCCTCCCAGCAAGGCCAAGGCTACCAGACTTTCTTGAGGATCTGCTTGAAAAGCTTCCAGGAATTCTTCTCGATTCTCCTCCGCCATTCCAAAGGTTTGGGGTAAGAGCTTGAGATCAGGATGAAGCATCATCAATCGCTCCCGAACGCGCTCAAGATACTCGTAGGAAGGAAAATAGACTAGATAATTACCTATTCTGCCACGAACAAGACTTATTATGGCTTCCACGACCGAATCCAAGGACAAGGAGCGTTGCTTATATTTTGTGGAGATCTGTTTCTGAATCATGACACAGAGATTTTGCGGCGGAAAGGGAGAAGCTAAGTGCAGCTTATACGAGGTCTTTTCTCCCCCTAAAATTTTAATGAAATACTCTAGGGGACTTAAGGTCGCTGAGAAGAAAATCGCCGCACGTCCCTTGTTTAAGACCTCACTCAACCGCTTGGCGGGATCTACACAAAAAAGCTTAACCCTATAGTCCTCTTCTGTACTCTGATAATAGGTAAGATAATGTTCATCAAAGCTTTCTGCTGTCCGTAAAAAGGCCTGAATACTAAAATACAGCTCTGTTAATTTCTCTTTCCAGGGGGAGTTTTCCTCTTTCTTAAAGATCTTCTCAACTTCATTAACAACTCGTTCTAAGGAGGAGTACAAGGATGTGGGAGCGTCTTTTGCCACCTCAAGTCCTTGCTTTTTAAGCTTCAGAAGATTCCTATTCACCGTTTGGAGTCGCTTTCCTAAAACCGGTTCTTCCTCTTGCACGAGATTTTTAACATGCTGGAGCTCTTCTTTATTGAGTTCTGCAGAAAACATCTCCTGTGCTCGATCAACGAGATTATGAGCTTCATCAATCAAAAAAGTGTAGGCCCCACCTTCAAGAAAAAAGCGTTTGAGAAAAACTCTAGGGTCAAAAACATAATTATAGTCGCAAATGACAAGATCCGCCCAATTGGATAATTCCAAGGAGAATTCAAAGGGACAGATAGCATGAAGCCTACCACAGCGTTCAATCTGCTCTCTGTTCCAAACATCCACTTGAAAAATATCTGCTAATCCTAGGCCTAGCCGGTCATAATACCCTTTGGCAAAGCTACAGTCTTCCGGATTACAATCACAACCAGGATTAAAGCATATCTTGTCCTTGGCCGTAAGGGTGAGCCTCTTGAGAGACAATCCTTGATGCTCAAGCATCAACAAAGAGCTCTCGGCAACGGTACGGGTAATGGTTTTCGCCGTTAAATAAAAAACCGGCGCCTCTTCACCTTCAAGAAGAGCCTTTAAGGCTGGAAAAATCGTCCCCAGTGTTTTGCCGATACCCGTGGGTGCCTGGACATACAGCCTATTGCCCTCTTTAATCGTTTTATAGACAGCAACAACAAGCTCTCGTTGTCCCTTGCGATAAGAGGGATAGGGGAATTCCAGCTGAGCGATGCTCCCATTGCGAAGCTGCACCCAAGCAGAAAGCCGATTAGCCCATGCACAATAGCGCTCAACCAAATCCGTAAAGAAGTTCTCTAATTCCTCACAGCTAAAGATCTTCATAAACTCCTTAGTCTCATGGGTCTCCAGGTGAATATACGTTAATTGAACCTGTATTTGAGCCAGTTCTTCTTGACTAGCCAATATATAAGCATAGCACTGAGCTTGCGCCCAGTGCAAAATGCTGTAGGATTGGTCGATTAAGTCTAACTCCAGAGAAGTCGATTTAATCTCTTCGACAACAACCCCTGATTCACTTCGAAAAATTCCATCTGCTCGCCCATGTATTTCTAAGGTAAGCTCGTCTTGGTGATAAATCGTGTGTAAAGCGACCTCAGGTTGATAATCTTCCCCGCGCTGTTTCTGCAGAATCTGATGAGCACGGGTCCCTTCTATCAACCTAGTCGCACTCCTAAAGCCTGTTTGCAGATCACCCTGTCTTAAGACGAACTCCACTAGGGTTCGAACAGAAACCCTTTGTTTTTTGTCCAAGACTTGCTACTCCTTGTTATGCTAAATCCTTAGTACCTCGATAGATATACGCAAATAGTTCCTCTAGGTCTTCTTCTTCTACGCAGGAAAAAGCGACACGGATATCTGATTCACCCAAGGCAATAACGCCCACCCCATACTCTTGAAGCAAATGCAGTCTTAATTCCTCTGCCTTCACCCCTTTAAGCTTAAGGCACATGAAATAGCCGGAGTTAAAGGGATAATAATCCCAGAGCTCTTGATAGAGGGCGCTATTTAATATCTCTTTGACCTTTAAGGCTCTACCTTCCATAATCTTATACTTTTCTTGCTTTTGCTTCTCAAAGTCTGGCGACTCCAAAGCATGAAGAACAAAAGTTTGTGCAGGGTGTGACGCATTAGAAATGGTGCCACGGATAATAGACTTAGCCTTATTTTCCAAGCACTCACATAGAACGGGACTGGCATCGGCAAAGGTGATAAAGCCCACCCGGAATCCCCATACATACTCTTCTTTGGTGGGACCATCCACTTTAATAGCCAGAATACGGGGATGGATATTAGCGATACGACCAAAGAGGGATTCTTTGATAGAATCCTCATAGAAGAGTCCGAAGTATGCATCATCAGCTATAACCGCCAGATTAATGCCCTGCTCAGCGACTTCCAGCAAGGCTTCGATAATAGCTTCGGCTTCTTCTTCAACGGGAGTATAGCCCGTAGGATTATTCGGGAAATTGAGGAGCAGGACCGCCTTGCCTTGCTCTTTTTGGCCCAGCAAAGCGTCTTTCATTCCCTGAGCATTGAACTTTCCGTCCCCGGTAAAAAAGCTAAAGCTTTTAATTTTCGCATCCCGACGGGTCCCAAAAATCAGAGTATAGTTACCCCATATTTTATCGGGAAGAACTAAAGTGTCTTCGGGATTTAAAAAAAGATCGGCGACGATGCTTAAACCATGAGTTAAGGCATTGGTAACGATCGGTTGTGTAAAGGTTTTACCCAGAAGAGAGGGGTTATCTTTCAGTAATTTTTCTCTCCAGATTCCTCTAAGCTTTGGTTTGCCGGCGGGCGGTGCATAGGTATAAATATCTTGAGGGTTGTACTCGGACAGAGTCTCCTGAATAACAGGCAAGTACATGGGTTGCCCTTTTTCCATAGCCATTCCAATCGTAGCATTAAAACGATAAGCCTTTTCCTTGGCTTCATCGGTCTGAGTCAAGATTCCTTTGGGATAATATAAATTTCTTCCTAAATCTGAGAGGAGCTCGTATACATGAGGATTTTCATTTTTGATCTGCTCATTGAGTTCCCTTGCGATATCATGCATGAGATTTCTTCCTTTCTCTTTGGCACAATTCTTTGTCTTATTCTATATTATTCAACAAATAAATGCTCTGATCTCCTAAAGAGTATATATTCTATCTAAAGATCCCTTTATGATTCGATACAAACTCAAAAAGTTCCTCCCCATTTACACGAGTATATAGAATACATGATTAATACAAGGAATGACGGCTGACCTTCGACAACCGTCATCTGCTTAGATCTTTTCTTCTGAGCGAATTTCCCTGACTTCAAAATGAGCGTGCTCTAAAACTTGAGCAAGCACTTCTAAGGGGGTCGTAGCAACCTCTCGATACATACGATGGGTGTATAGATGATGAATATTTGGCAACTCTTGTTGGAGATTTTTGCGGATCTTCTCTCCTGAGTCATCGGCATCGACCAGAAGATACACTTCTGACTCTTCAAGTTCGGTGGCCCATTCTTCAATTTTTTCATAACCCATGGTTCCATGACTACAGAGTATTTCCACGGGCTCAACTAAAATTTCCTGAAGACGTTCTTTATCCGTTTTTCCTTCGACAATAATGATTTTAGACATCCGCTTTCCTCCAATCCTATTATTTGTTGGAAAAAGACCTAAACAAATCGTTAGGTCTAGGATGGCTAAAAAGTCCTTCGCTTCATACATTTTTAAACAATATTAATGTTCCTCTGAGAAATGCTCTCCGCAATCTTTTTCTCATCCGGTACTGAGTTCTCTTCATTAATTTGGGCAGACCAGCCTTCACTCATCATTCTCCCCATAACCTGCGCAGCATTGATAGCATCGTCTAAAGCCGAGTGGAGAATCCCAATTTGCTCGATACCATTCTCTTCAATGGCCCTTTTTAATGAAAGCAAACGATCCAGTGAACGATAAGCTTTGTACTCTTCCGCTAAATCAACGTAGTTATCCCAGATGAACGGATATGCCAAACCATATTTTTCACAGACACTACCCAGTACTTTACGATCTGCATCTCCCCAGGCAACTAGATAAGAATCACGCTGTGGTGCCAGTTCTTGAAGGTGGCTAATCGCCTCTTCCAAGCTAACCCCACGATCCACATCCTCCTGACGGATACCCGTAATCCCATAGCTTTCGTCTGCTAGACGAGGCCAAAATTGCGGTTTCACAAAAGCGCTATAGGTTTTATCCCCTAATTTGCCATTCTGATCTAGAACAATGGCACCCACTTCGATAATTTCAGAAAACCAGGCCCGGGGCTTACCATAACTGCGCGGTACGGAAAACTCAAAATCCACAACTAAAAAGTCCATTATGTAATCTCCACTCCTTAAAAATTTATTCTGTAACTTCGCGGATTTTTTCTATTCTTGTCAGCACTGAAGGATGGGTGTAGCTCAGCCATTCGACGAATCTAGGAGGGGATAAATCAGAGCGATTCTTCAAGGCAAGATTCGTCTGCAAATGGATAGCCGCCGAGGGGTCTCCCGTCAATAAGACTGCTGATTGGTCCGCTTCAATTTCCATCTGTCGAGAAATCGAATTTTGTAACGGGGCACTGACAAAATTGGTAAGCAAAACAAACAAGAGCAACACAGCCCAGATTAGCGGTGGAACATGATATTTAGAAATATACGCACGAAGAATAAGATACGCTCCACCCCACACCAGAAAGCTTCCCAAGATTCCTAAGGTGAGTCCCTTGGCAATATGACCCTTTTGCCAGTGTGCCATTTCATGAGCAATAACAGCTTTTATTTCTGCTAAGGAATACTGGTTGAGAAGATTATCGTAAAGCACAATTCGTTTGGTCCCACCCACCCCGGCGAAATAAGCGTTGGCTTTGGTCGTTCTTCGGCTGGCGTCCATAACCTGGATTTCCTTTATTTCTAAATTAGCCTTATCCGCGAGCTCATAAACCATTTCGGTAATTATCGGGTCTTCAATTGGCTGAAAATGATTAAACATAGGCGCAATCAGGATGGGCCAAAGTATACTTTGCATAACCAACCATAGAGAAAAGAAAACACCGCAAATTATCCACCAGATTCTTGGCCAGGTATGAAAAGCTAGAAATAAGAGGATGACACCCACTCCGCCGAGTGCAATATCAAGCAGGGATTGTTTTAAATAATCTACCCCCCATGATCCGAGGGATTGGGTAGAGAATTCCCAGAGATGCTGCCAGTAGAAGGAACTAAAAAACGCAAATGGCAAACGTATTAAAGCTAGTATCACCCAGATTATCAGGTAAAACACGATATAGCCACGCCATGGATTGTTTTGATTCCTCTGTTCGCACCATTGGGAAAGACTGCTGGCTCGACCTGAGGCTAGAAATCCTATCAGGAAAAGAGCCTGCACCATAAAGCTGAGAATGTAGGACATTCTCGTTCCTTTACTATAATCTTGTCCTTGCTGAACCTGATCCAAGCCAAAGAGTTGTATTGCCTCTGGCCGAATAGGCCCAGGAAAAAGGACATACCATAAATACAGCAGGCTAAAGAGGAGAGCGAAACTCATGAGTGGCATCCAAATCATCGTACTACGGGTTTTCAATCCTCTACTCCTCCTTGGCATCAGTGCCTTGAACCTATTACAGACAAGAAATTGAGTATACCACTATGTATATGTCTCCCAAAGGGAAATATGGCGTAGATCATGATAAAAGAAAAAATTACTAGCCGTTTGGTTTGAGAACCAGAAACAGACCACCCATCATCACGATTACTCCGAGTAGACGTAAGCTATCCACGGGCACCTTAGCTACACCGAGTAGTCCAAAATGATCGATGATAAGTCCCACCATAATTTGACCGAGCACTGCAGCGGTTAATACACTCGTCACCCCAATCCGCTGGACAGAAAGAATCGAGCAAGTCACAGCAACGGCACCTAAGGCTCCTCCAACCAGCCATAGCTTAGGCACTTGGGTAACTTGACTGAGATTACCCCTGCCGAAGAAGAATACAGCAAATAGCAAACAAATCATCCCAATAGTAAAGGAAACCAGCGCTCCCTCTATACTCCCGATCCGCTTACCTAAGGCTCCATTGATCGGGGTCTGGATTCCAAGTAACATTCCTCCGAATAAGGCAACGAATACAAAAAAAGCTTTCATGGACAATCTCCTTCATTAGCTCTAGCGCTTGCTCTAGTCGAACTAAAGCACTATCCAATCTATTATACAACTTTTATTCCACAAAAGACTATAACGAAAAGACTACAAAAAAGCTTACCCTGGACAGGCAAGCTTTAAGTTAATTATATCCTCAGTTCGAGCATCTTAAACTAAGACTTGTTTTTTGGAGATCAACTTATTTGCGGATAAAATGTTTCGCATACGGTTTGTTCAGGAGAATGTGAGCTTTCATTACGGATGGCAACTTGGTCAGCATGGCACATTTCTGAAGAATTATAGGTGCAATTTACTGCCTTACAATGAACCTTAGGGTCCATAACCGGCTCTGAAGATACCATCTGCTTTAAAGACCCGCTATAATTCATATTTCCCATCGATGACACGTAGTTGCCCAGACTCTTCGAATTAAATGTTCCACAGAAGGTATTATCTCCCCCTGTGGTTTGACCTCCTTGAACTTCAATTTCCTCTGCTGAACAAAGTTGACTGCGATTATACACGCAATTAACCGCATCACATTTTAGTTGAATGCTCATAATCCTACTCCTTCCTGACTCTTCTTACGATGGATTACCGTTAGTATTGCCCGCATTTTCCTCTTTATTCCTAAAAAAAAGGAAGGCATCCTTTTTCAAGGACCTTCCTTCTCTAATATATAATAATATGCTCGATATTTATCATTAGCCAAAACGGTCTTCAAACTCATCCATGTTGAGTAGGACTTGGCGTGGTTTACTTCCTTCATAGCCACCTACTACTCCATTATCCTCTAACAAATCAATGAGTCTTGCCGCGCGGGCATAACCCAGCTTTAGCTTTCTTTGCAGGTAAGAAACAGAAGCCATGCCCGTTGTGATGATCAGATGACCCGCTTCAATAAAGAGTTCATCATCGGGACCTGCACTCTCTCCCTTGGCCGAGGGAGAAACGTTGATAAATCCTTCCGGATCAAGATACTCAGGTGAACCTTGAGCCTTCCAGAAAGCAATAACTTTCTGCACCTCATCGTCAGTCACCATACACCCTTGAACCCGCATCGGTTTATTAATACCTTGAGGCGAATAGAGCATGTCCCCACGTCCTAATAATTTCTCTGCCCCTGTGGAGTCGAGAATGGTTCGGGAGTCGATCTGAGAGCTAACCGCAAAGGAAATTCGGCTGGGAATGTTCGCCTTGATTACTCCAGTAATAACATCCACTGAGGGTCTTTGGGTAGCGATAACCAAGTGGATTCCTGCCGCCCGCGCCATTTGGGCTAGTCGACAAATCGACTCTTCCACATCGTCGGCAGCTACCATCATCAAGTCCGCTAACTCGTCGATAATGACCACAATCCAAGGCATCGCCGGCACAATCCGTGCTTCTTCGCTACCTTGAACCCTTCTTTGTCCCTGTTCTTGAGCCTTCATATGATTATAACGTTCAATATCCCGTACCCCGGAAGCGGCGAAAAGCTCATAGCGAGTTTCCATCTCTTTAACCACCCATTTTAATGCAGCTGCAGCTTTCTTCGGATCGGTGACCACAGGTGCCAACAGATGGGGAATCCCATTATAGATGCTTAGTTCAACCATTTTAGGGTCAACCATTAAAAACTTAACTTCATCGGGACAGGTATTAAAGAGCAATGAATTAATGATAGCAGTAATACAAACACTTTTTCCCGATCCGGTCGCCCCTGCCACTAAGAGATGCGGCATTTTTGCGAGATTTGCTACGATAGACTGATTACCAATATCTTTTCCAAGAGCAACCCGCAGCTTTGCAGATCCTGCTTTAAACTCTGGAGTCTCAAGAACTTCACGAAAAGGAACGGGTCGTGGATGCTTGTTGGGGACTTCAATACCAATGGCGGATTTTCCGGGAATAGGAGCTTCTATCCGCACATCACGAGCTGCTAAACCTAAAGCAATATCATCAGCTAAATTAACAATCCGACTAATTTTAACTCCAGGTGCAGGAGCCAGTTCATAACGGGTAATTACGGGACCTCTGGCAACCCGAATGACTTTAGCGTGAACTCCAAAATTCTCCAAGACCTGTTCTAAGTGTTTTTGAGTATCTTGATCGTAAACAACTGTGACCTGTGGAAGGATATCCAGAAGGTCAAAGCTAGGCAATTTCCAAGCCTTGGGCTTAATAACCCTCTGCTCTTCGACAACATTTTGTGGTTCGACTGAAGGTATGAGTTCTTCTGTAAGATCTTCCTTTGCTTGAACCAAAATTTCTTCTTCATTTTCTTCTTCTAGCGACATTACTTCTATGGACATGGTATCGTTATCGAGAAAAGACTCATCACTCTCATTCATAGAATATGTATTTTCTTCTGGTTCTGTTGGCAACCCAATAGCCTCTTCCCCAAGGGTTGACTTTGAAACGCTACTTTCATTCCGGAGGGGATCTGTTATGTGCTTCACTGGGTCTTCATCTGTCGGTTCTGCTCTTTCTTCAAAAGCTTGGATGGTTTCAGACCTTGCATAGCTATCAAAGGCTGTTTCTTCAGAAATTCTTGATTTGCCAAGTAAAGCTGCCCGCTCTTCAGGAGAAACCCCTTTGAATATTTGGTCTTTGTGGTCATTCTTCTTGAGCTGTGCGACTTGCCCCGGATAATAATCGGAACCCAAAGTTGTAAAGCTTGGTTTATCCCATTCGCGCTTACTGGGAAAAGCTGTTGTATTTTTAGCTGGCTCATCAGCAATCGGCTGAGCATCCCAAAGCTCTTGCTCTATTTCAGTACTAACTTCTTCAAAATACTTGGAAAATCCCTTGACGGTTTCTAGACGGGTACCCATTGTCTGGAACGATAATTCCTGTCCTTCCTTGAAATAGGTAGTAAAATCCTTGCCCAAGGAATCTAGCTCAACCAAGGGTTCGATAGGCTCTAACTCTAAGTCTGAAGAAAAATAGTCATCAAACCCTTTTAAGGAGACAAGCTTCCCTTTCGGAAGTTCAACACCTTGATTAAAATAAGATGCTTCTGCCAAGGGCTCTTCCTGAAGATGCCTAACTTTAAGTTTTCCATTTGGCTTGCTACGTAGCTGTGACTTAACTCGTTTAGAAGGTGACCCTTGCCGTTTCACAAATAAGGTCGATCCCCAAACTGCCATGGCTAAAAGAAAAAATACGAAGGGCGCCAGCCAAGCCTTATCCCCCAATGGATATTTAAGAAGCTGGTAAAACGCCTTTCCGCCAGTGATACCCAATTCACCCATTAATGTCAGAAATCCTAATAAGGCCAATACTATAGCAAACCCTTGCCGGATGGGCAGGGTTTTTCTTCTTCTTTTCGACACGGTCCCACCTCCACCACCTTCAATTATCCTTTATGTTTAAAATATAGTCAAAGAAATTTTTGCTTCTATGGCATTATTGCCTGAAAGTCCTAGTACAACAGGAAAACACAGGATATTCCTTCAGAGGAAATCCTGTGTTCTTTGCTTTTAAATTAATACTCTAACACGATTCCTTGAGAATCCTTGTTTCCAAAGGAAAAGAATCTCTCTTCAGTAATCTTGCCATCGGCACAAACCAAGACTTCACCTTTATAGAGGAAATCTTCTTTATTCCAATAGCGGAGATCCACGAACTGGATCTTTGCCTCCAGCCCAACATCTTTACGAATAACGTGATAATAGGGTGTAAATTGGTTAAAAATATCAGCCAGTTCGCCCTCTAAAGCGTTATTAATCCATGGATCTTCAACATCCCATTGCGGTAAACTTTTGAGAATCCTTCCTTCCTTCTTCTGCATAATCCCAAAGGATACTCTATCCTCTTCATACAGCAAAAAGGACCAGTTAAAAGGACGGTACATGGCAGGAAGAACCTTAATTTGTCCAACGCACACTGCGAAGGCCTGCGAGAGCCTCTTTCGGGTGTTTAAGCGATCTATTTCCCGAATCAAAAGATAGATCATAGAGACCGTTAAAACCGTCATAGTCGAGTATATTGCCAGCTCCGGTCGCCGAAGGGAAAAGATTAGGGATGAGAGAAATAAGACAAAAATGACGGGATCAGTCACCATCGCCATGTTTACAGTAAACTTTTTCTTGTAGAAAGGCCATAGCAATTGCGCGCCGTAAGAATTTAGCAAATCAGCAATCCCATGTGATAAAGTTCCTAATAAAGTCCAAAAAACAACCGTTAGCCAAGCACTGGTTGGGAAAATAAAATGAACAAGGCTACCGAGACCGAGCGCCATTCCCCCTAAAGCAAGTAATGAATGACTCGCTCCCCTGTGTTTCAACAGATAATTTATTCTGCCTTTTAGGTGTGTAACAATATCCAAATCGGGAACCATAGCCCCCAATGTGCAACCAATAAAAATTGGATCGTTAAGCTGCATAGGGTGCCCGGAAAGACTCGATAAGGCTGCCCCAATTAGACCATGAGTGATGGGGTCGATGTTCAACACCTCCAGATAATTATCCGATTTTAAAAATTCCACAGACTCTCTTTCGCCATCTTTTAACGAACGTTTTCATTATATCACACATCAATTCATATATGGATTAGTCATTATAAGAAATTATAGTTTTAAATTACTTTTCTTCCATATCTATCATGCTATTCTTCGGAAACAGATGCAAAAAGAAAAAAGCCCAAATGCACTAGAAAGCATTTGAGCCTTGCCCTTCAATTTAACTATATCTGGGCTTTTGTTAAAACTTATTTGCTTGAGTGGGAAGCTACTTTAATTGCGCTGTTCGTACTCTTAATCCCTTCCACGTGCTGACCCATGGATTCCGCCCATCTTCTGTCCTCATCTGAGTAGACCTCACCACTTAAATAAGCAATACCACCCTGGACAAAGGCTCGAACATTGCGGGAGTTCATACCATGCTGACCCAATTTACGCACGAGCTGTTCGGTCATATAGAGATCTTCACCTTGAGAACGATGTCGCGAGAAGAGTTCACTGACCACGGCCTTCACACCCGGCACTTGATAAGCCGTATCCACTGCCCACTCCATTTCCTCCTGTGAATCTACTAAACCCGTAAGGGTAATAAGGCCATTACGGGCCTCTGTTTTGATTTCGTGGGCATTCACCCAAGGAGACGCAACCATAGCATCCTCTACTCGGTTAACAAGGGTGGCATCGTCCACAGCATTTTCGAGAAAATCGATTTCACTGCGAATTTCCTTAACTCCCCTAACCTGAGATGCAATGCGTTTCGCTAGTCTCTCACTACTTTGGGTCTCGAGATGGCCGAGCAGGGTCACAATTCCTCTGCTGGCTCGGCATCCCAAATGCATAATCTCTTCGAAATTCGATTGAGCAAAACGTTCGTTGACCTGTTTTTCTATGTCTTTATCCGTAACCTTTCCATCGTTGGCAACAGTTAAAGAATTATCCACTTCGCCCACTCCATCAACGCGACGAATTCTTTGACCCATAAAATCCTTTTCAGCTAGATTATCCACAGTTCCCCACAAGGAAACCTTATCCCCTTTGACCTCTATATGGATCCCTTGCCCAGTTTCCCCAAAATGTGTTTGAATGAGAATTTTAATGTCTTCATGCACTTTTTCTTCCGGCCGTATTTTTAGCATAACTTTGTCCCCCCAGCTTATAGTAACCCGAAGACACTGTCTTCGCACTTGTTGCCTAAGGCTAGTTTCTCTCCTCCGGGATGTTTTTATCCTTAAGTTGAGGGTAAAAATACTTGATTCTTAAATACCGCCGAGACAAATTAAAGGTCAAGTTTAAGATAACTCACCAGATCCTGAGCACACGACAATGGAACATCCACTTCGCCAATGGTTACCGGGCCGTTAAGGCCATGAAAATCGCTCCCCCCCGTTGTGAATAGGGCTTTGCTCTTCGCTAATTTCTCATAGTGATCGATTAAGGTCTCGCGCTGATCCCAGTAGCCATAATATACTTCCAACCCGATAGGGCGATAGGACAATAGCTCCCCCACTAGCTCTTGGTTTCCTATGAGACCAGGATGCGCCAACACTGGTACCCCGCCGCACGCGTAGATCAATTGAACCGCTTCTTCAAAGGAATGCTCTAAAAAAGGCAGATAGGCAACCCCGTATGGCTGAAATAATTTAGCAATACTGGGCCACTGGATCGTCCCATTTTCATGATCATGCAGAGCTCTCATAATATGGCTTTTGCTGACAGCTCCCTCTGGATTGGCAATCCTTTCTACTTCTGACCATTTTAATGTATATCCATCTCGCTGAAGACGCTTGACCATGTCATAAGCTAAAGCCGTGCGCTGCTCGCGAAGTTCTTTGAGGCGCGACTGTAGATCAGAATGCAAGAAACCTGCAAAGTTAAAGTAGCCCAGCAAATGAACCTCTTGCCCCTTATACGCTGTAACCAGTTCAACCCCCGGAATAATTTTTATATTGTACTCGCGGCTTAAGGCGATGGCTTCTTGGACCCCATTAGTCGTTTCGTGATCGGTCAAAGCTAAAATACGTACTTCACGCTCGAAGGCCTCGCGGATTACGTCTTTTACTAAAAGAGATCCATCGGATTCCCTAGTATGAATATGCAGATCGATTTGCGTATGGCCCACCTCCACTACTTTCCACCACTAAACATAGTCTTTCTTTTTTAGTAAGCAAAATCCTGCTTTTTATAAACAATGGATATCGCCAGTTTTTATTTACTTTTCTTTAGTTAGAGTAAAATTATCGTGGGCAAAAGAGCAAAAAATTTAGGAAGAGCTAAAAAACTCTTCCCAAAATCACGAATTTCCTGTAGTTTGGTAGTTGCTAAAGCCACAAAATACAGGGGTGCGTGACATGAATAGTTTAACCAAAGAAAAGATAACATTCAAGGATATTGAGAGAGATTTTTACAAAATAGGTTGTGAAGTTGCGAAACTGCTCCTCCAAAAGTTTCTGGAAGAAATGGATACAGAGCTTGCAGAGAGCAGGGATAAAGCAGTTCTAAGACATAGAGGCAAAAAGTCAACCTCAATGAAGACCCTGATGGGAGAAGTATCAGTCGATCGAGCAATATATAGGAAAGCCAAAGACGATGGTAGTCAAGAGTATGTTTATCTTTTGGATGAGGCTCTGAGATTGGAAACAATGGGCTTTATGTCTCCTAATCTCGTAGAGAAGATTTTAGAATACAGTTGTGCAATGTCCTACCGAGAAGTAGCACAAGCGGTTTCAACCTTAACGAATCAAACCATCAGCCACCAAGGAGTATGGAACATCGTGCAAGCTGTGGGAGAGAAACAAATTGAAGCAGAAAAGGCACTAGTGGACTCCTTTAAGAAAAATGAATTAAGCGGGAGTAAAGACGTTCCCATTCTCTTTGAGGAAGCGGATGGCCTGTGGTTATCTATGCAGGGAAAGAGCAGAGAAAAAGGGAGCTCCAAAGGCAGAAAAGAGCTTAAGATTAGTGTTACTTATGAGGGTTGGAAGCCAAGATATCCGTCATCTAAAGAGTACGAAACCGTGGGCAAAATGGCTTTTGCAGGTTACATGAAATCGGAAGAGATGAAAGAACTAAGAGACGCATCAATATCTCAGAATTACAATGTAGATGAAATTATCTATCGAGTCCTAAATGGTGATGGAGCATCATGGATAAGACGAGATCATGATCAAGAAACAGATAAATTTCAGCTCGATCCCTTTCATCTTGCTCAAGCAGTCACTAGAAATGTATCAGACAAAAAGGCTAGAAGACCCATCCTAAAATGGCTTAAGGCTGGGGAATTTGGAAAGGTATTCGAAAAGATTGAGCAGCTCAAGCATGAAAGCGGCGGAGTGGCCAAAGAGATAGAAAAACTTGGTAGACTAGAAAGCTACATAAGAAGCAATATTGACGGGATAGTACCCTATAAGGACAGAGAAGATATGACGTTACCCAAAGCCCCTGAGGGCTTAGAATACAGGAATTTAGGCACGATGGAAAGGCAAGTGAGGGTATTCGCTTCCCGCATGAAAGGGGCAAGAAGCTGGAGCGAAAAAGGAGCAACCCATCTCTCCAAAATAATCGCTTTAAAAATGGGAAAAGGCTTCAAGGAAAAGATAGCAGCCCTAGTTTCAGGAAAGCTCCCGGACCGGTTGACTGAGAGATTCGTAGAAACCATAACGAACAGCAAAAGCGGACTAAAGAAGGCCGTAAAGAAATCAATATACCCGGTACATAGAGGAGAGTTGCCCTACACAAACTGCTCAGTAACAAACGGCAGGAAAGTCATTCGCAATATGTTCAATCTCAAAACATTTAGCGAGATGATCTACCGGTAAGGTTTAACCAAAAGACCCCAGATCAAGACTTGACATGGGGGCGGCTGATGCTACCCTAAATCAGGGGGATGGGGCCTACCCCAAAGGAATACATCTTGTGAGCCCCATGCCTTGACCCATGGAAGCATCCGCCGTTGGGTCCCATGTCAAGTCTACCCCAGAGTTGAACTGCATCTGGAAGCAAAAGGGATTTTATTACGTATCTACACAACTACGAGGAATAGAATTTTTGCCCACGTCTACTTGACACCAACTTTTCTTTAGTTTTAGTTGACACTTTCTTCGCCTTGAAGTATAATTTCATTTGTCGTCAGTATTGATCTGTAGGGGATTAGTTTAATGGTAGAACAGCGGTCTCCAAAACCGTTAGTGTGGGTTCAACTCCTGCATCCCCTGCCAAAATTTTTATAATTTGCCTTGAGTTTTTAAGTCGGTGATTTTTACCGACTTTTTTGTTTGCCATCGAATGCCCTACCCTTTGCGTCATTATTTAAGCTTGAGAATAAACTATAAAAGCTCTCACCGATCGGTTGAGAGCTTTTATAAATCATAACATAGATACGACCTAAGCAGACCCCTTAGGGCCAATACAAGTCCTTGAATCCTTCCATATCTTCTTTGATAGCATCGCCGCGTCGATGCTGCTTCTTGTCCGGGTCAGACTTCTTCTTAGGGTCTCTACCCTTGGAACTGAAAAACCCCATGGAAAATCCCTCCTTTTTTATCTATAGGATAAGCGATTTTCCACAAAAGCATACTCATTAATTCAAGCATTATCTTCTAAAGTTTTCAACTTATTATAGAGAGTAGCTAAAGAAATCTTCAAAACTCCAGCAGCTCGTTTTTTCCCTTCCACGGAATTACCGTAACGTTCTAAGGCCAGACGAATCATTTTTTTCTCTAATTGATCAAGAGCCATCGGCTCACGAAAGTGAATTTCCTCGGTCTTATTCACAACCTCAATCAAACTCGCAAAATCCTTAATATTGAGCATATCTCCTTCTACAGAATCCATCGCCATTTCTATCACATTTTTTAACTCGCGGATATTTCCCGGCCAATGATAGTCTAGCAAAAGCTGCTCTGCTTGAGTTGTTATACCAATGACATTCTTACCCAGTTTCCGATTCGCCTTATAGATAAAATTCTGAGCATAAGTCAGAGCATCTTCCTTATGCTTCCTTAAGGGAGGGATGGGGATATCAACCCCGTTGAGTAGATGATATAAATCCTCTGAGAATTCACCATTCTCTACCATATGCTTTAAGTCACGGTTCGTTGCTGAGATAATTCGGACATCGAGTTCAATGGTTCGTAATCCATTAAGCGGTTGGAATTTCTTTTTTTGGAGGATATTAAGCAATTTATTCTGCATATGTTCATTAAGCAAACCAATTTCGTCAAGAAAAAGAGTTCCGCCACTGGCACACTCCAGTTTACCTAACTTCTGATCACTACTATTTCCTTGGCTGTTCTTTTCATAACCAAGGAGTGCACTTTCTAAAAGGCTTTCGGGAAGATCTGCACAATCAATTTTCATAAAAGGATTGTGGCTTAGTAAACTGCCACTATGGATAGCATGGGCAAAAAGCTCCTTCCCTGAACCACTTTCCCCTCTAATCATCACGGGGGTATTGGTTTCGGCGGCACGGCGAGCTTTATTGCGTACAAACACAAAATCGGGATGACTACCCAAAATATCATCGAAGCTATAAATACTGGGCGCCATTTGATTGATCCGATTTGATAGGACTTGAATTCTTTGTTTATAAACTTCAAGCTCATCACTCAGCTTGGAGGCGTCGGTTAGAGGCTTGAAAACCACTAAGCCGGCCTCAATATTTCCCTCGATAATAATAGGATAGGCGTTGGCAATCACATTTGTAGCGCATTCTTCAATAGTCGAACGATGAGCATAGATGGGCTCGTGTGTTCTCAATACTCTTGCTAAGGCACCTTCCGGCGAGAGTTCAAAGATGTTCTTGCCGATCCTTTCATGAGGTGATATGCCTGTCAAACGACTAAAATAGGGGTTGACATATTGTATGGTACCATCTTTTCCTGCAACCTCAATGCCTTCTTGAATTGAATTATAAAGTACATGTAATTCCTCTTCAATCCGTAGGCTGTCTCTCATCTCCACCCGTCTCAATTTGAGCCCTCCACTCTTCTACCTCTTATAATATTTATAATATATCTAATAATTTGAATATTCAACGCATTAAGCGAATCCCCTTCTGGAACTGAATCATTTATTTAATTATATTTATTTTATGATTCTTATTTAACGGTACTAAGTGCCTCTGCACAGAATTCTGAACAGTAAATGTATAATGTATTGTGTATGCTTTCCATCAAAATTCAAGAAACAGCCAGGGTGAACTGACTGTTTCTATCATAAATTTCAAATTCCTAAAGCTGATGATTTACTATGCTCGTCTCTTTAATTGCCTTGAGCTGCTTTCAATTCGTTGATTATTCCTTCGCTTATGCGGGAGGGCACCTCATCATATTTTAGAAAGCGAATATCAAAGCTTCCACGACCCTGGGTCATTGATTTGAGATCGATGGCATAACGCATCATTTCGGACTGCGGGACATGGGCTTTAATCACTTGGAATTTGCCATCAGCATCCATTCCCAAAACTCTACCCCTTTTGCCATTGATGTCTCCGATGACATCACCCATATAAGCCTCCGGCACCCGGACCTCGACCTCGACAATCGGTTCTAACAAGGTAGGAGTAGCCATCTCAGCTCCTTTGCGGAAGGCAATGATGGAGGCCAGCTTGAAGGCCATTTCCGAAGAATCCACACTATGATAAGAGCCATCGGTCAGAGTAGCCTTAAATCCTGTGACAGGATATCCAGCCAATACACCTTCCAGCATAGCTTCACGGATTCCTTTCTCGACGGCCGGAAAGTATTGTCTAGGTACAGCCCCGCCGAAAACTTCTTCAGAGAAGACAAACTCATCATCTGTTATCGGTTCAAGATTGAGCCAGACATGACCATATTGTCCATGGCCGCCGCTCTGCTTTTTATGCTTACCTTCCACTTTCACGGATTTTCTAATGGTTTCCCGATAGGGAACGCGAGGAACTTTCATCTCGACACCCACCCCGAACTTCCGTTGGAGCTTTTCCATGAGGATTTCCACATGCATCTCACCCATACCGTAAAGAATCAGCTCTTTAGTTTCAATATTTTTTTCTACCCGCATGGTGGGGTCTTCTTCAGTTAAGCGGACCAGAGCATTGCCCAGTTTATCCTCATCACCCTTGCTCTTAGGCGCGATCGCAACAGGTAAACGGGGGATTGAAAAATCAATACCTTTCAATTGAACAGGATCATCTTTGGAACAAAGGGTATCCCCTGTGGCAGCGTCTTGGAGTTTAGCTATAACAGCAATATCTCCGGCGGGTATGGATTGAACAGGATCCTGATTTTTACCCCGTAGTATAAAAGGAGTACTAATTTTTTCTTCTTTTTCCTTCAGAGTATTGTAGACTAAGCTGTCAGCCTGAATCTTTCCTCCATAGACTCGAACAAAGCTCATTTTGCCAACATAAGGGTCTGCCAAGGTTTTGAAGACAAGAGCGCTTCGTTCTTCTCTCACCTGAGGACCCGGTGCATATTGGACAAAAAAATCAAGCAAATTTCCAGTCCCTATATTTTTCAGAGCTGAGCCCGCGAGGACTGGCACAATTAAATTTTGTTCGAGAGCACTTTTTAAGGCTTGGCGAAGATCCTCATTGCTTAGAACTTCACCATCTAGGTATTTGGTCAATATATCGTCATCAGCTTCAGCCACAGCTTCTGCCAATATTTCTCGATATTCTTCCGCCACAGAAGCATATTCTGATGGGATATCCTTCAAAGTATATTTCCCACTGGCGTCATTTTCATAGACGTAAGCCTTCTGTTCTAGAATATCAACTACTCCTTGGAAATCGTTTTCAAGACCCAAGGGGATATGCAAGGGCACAAATCGCGTATTCGGAAAAGACTCTTTCAATTGTTCAATTGTTTTACTAAAGCTGGCGTTTTCCCGCTCTAGCTTATTAATAAAAATAACGCGAGGCAATTTCTGCTCTTCCATCAAGTCAAGTATAAGCTCAGCTTGTACCTCTAGACCTGATACGCCACACAGAACAACAACCCCGCTCTCTGCCACTCTCAGGGCAGACTTGACCTCTCCAAAAAAATCAGAATATCCTGGAGTATCAAGGATATTAATTTTAAAATCTTGCCATTCTACAGGAATAAGACTCGTGCTGATAGACACCTTGTGTTTAATTTCTTCCGGCAAAGAATCCGACATAGTATTCCCTTCAGGCACTTTCCCCATCCGGGTAGTAGCGCCTGAGCTGAAGAGACAAGCTTCCGACAATGACGTCTTCCCTGCCCCCCCATGCCCTACTAGGCATATGTTGCGTAGATTCATAGTGTCATAGGTCTTCAAGACAAATCAACCTCCTTAATGTGTATTAGAAAGGATCTTTACCTTTGACTAATCGTGGAGTTTCTACAGTCTGAAGATGACTCGCCAATGATGTCTCAAACATCCCAAAAACAACAGGCATACGGTCACGAATCATTAATTTACCCCTAGCCCAAACCTTATCAATCCTAAGATCATCGGTCAAAGCAACTAAATCACCATCATAGCCTTGCCGAATCATGCCTTTTCCTTTTAAATGCAGAATACGGGCAGGGTTGGTAGTAATCGTTGGTAAAACTGTTTCTAGGGGTATCTTATACTGAACTATGGCCTCTCGAACATCGCGCCAAAGAACATGAACCGAACCAATTCCCATCCCGACTAAGGCGCCAGCCTCATTATACTGAGGTAAGCTACCATTTCCATCGGAAGTGACGGTTACACGGTCATTTAATAATCCTTGTTCATAGAGGGTATTTAAAACGAAGGGAACTCGTAAATGGGGTTCAAAATCGTCGCAACCTGCTGTTAGATCAATTGTGCCACCCGCTATTAGAAACTCTACACCTTCCTCTAAGAGCTTTTCCTTTCGATTGATATGTGTTGGCATGAATTGGGTAATAGGAATTTCAGTTTCCGCCACAATTCTCCTGATGGGGGATAAACCTCTTTTACCTTCACCTAGATGGATATGAACAATTCCCGCTTTGTGTCCTAGCATCCCTCCTACACGAGCTCCTGCAGCAAGGCGTTCCAGCTCGGAAATCTGGGGTTGGGCTGAGCGATGGTCAGAGATAGCAATCTCACCCGCCCCAATGACTTTATCGATTAAGACTAGGTCCTTACTGAGATTATCAAAAAGCATGCGATCTGCTTGATATCCTCCGCTATAGACATAGCACGTTAATCCTTCTTCTTCAAGGGCATTAGCTTTAACTAAAAGTCCTTCCATAGAACGGGATAAAGAATCCGTCCCTAAGCAACCTACTACTGTGGTGATCCCAGCTCGAGTTAGCTGTGAGAGTTGGACCTCCGGTGTCCTTGAACTGGGTCCCGCTTCTCCACCACCACCACAAATATGGACATGAGCATCGATAAAACCCGGCACAAGGTACTTCCCATCCAGATCATAGACTTGACCCTTGATGTAGGAAGGAAGAGATAAATCGTTACCTAGGGCAGCAATGTGGTTTCCCACAATAAGAAGATCATGTTCCTCAAGTGGTTCCGGTGCAAATATTTTAGCATTCTTGATTAAGCTCCACACAGGTAACCCCTCCCTTTATGGGAAGTAGAATGCTCAATCTCCTCAATCTTATTCTAATTAGTTAGAAAGTTTGAGCAAATCAGCAATAGTAGAGTATTTCTCCACTAAAGATAAAAATCCTTTCTTATTACCCATTGCACTTGAAAATCATTAATTTTCTAACACCTAGGACATCCTTTCAGACAATCTTTCATAAAATTGTCATTTCTTTCCTTCCTTAGGCATAAAGTTATTCTGGATATGTGGGACTTGGGGGTTGGGGGAAGGATGACGAAACGAACATTTGTCTACGGTGCTGTCATTCTATTGACCGCAAATTTTTTAAATCGTGTCTTAGGATTTATCTATCAATACCTAATCATGACCCACATCGGTGGAGAGGCTTTTGGCCTATTTAACATGGTCTTTCCCATGTATATGCTAGCTCTTGTCTTTACTACTGCAGGTATACCGTTAGCTGTTTCTAAAATGATCTCTGAAGCTGTGTCCCTGAATAATACGGCACGGGCTCAATCTATCTTCCGTACAGCCCTTGTTTTCTTGACCAGTTCGGGTGCCGTGATTTCACTCGTTCTCTTCTTTATTTCCCCTTATCTAGCAGAACGTTTATTTCCCGATCCACGTGTGCTCAGACTTTTTTTAATTTGTACTCCGGCAATCTTTGTGGTCTCAATTTCATCTGCCTTTAGAGGCTATTTCCAAGGCATGCAAAACATGCTTCCCACAGCAATCAGTCAAATCTGCGAGCAGTTGGTAAGAGTATCGGTTGGGTTTATGACTGCCTATACCTTATTGCCTCGCGGTATAGAATGGGCAGCCTCAGGTCTAGCTTTAGGTATGTTAGCCGGAGAAATCGTTGGCTCGTGCGTCATTATACTTCAATATAAGCTCCAAAAAAACAAAAAGCCTTCTCATGCTAATGAATCGGAGCACCCGCTTCAAACCATGAAAGAGCTTTTTCACTTAGCTTATCCGGTAACCATCGGGAGGCTCTTTTCGACTGGCTTATCCTCCTTAGATGCTATGCTGATACCTCAACGCTTACAAGTAGCAGGCTATACTGCCCGTGAAGCCACGACACTGTTTGGTCAACTTGGCGGAGCAGCCTTTACCTTACTCAATTTCCCCAGCGTATTTACCTTTGCCTTGGCTACCTCCCTCGTCCCCGCCATCTCGGAAGCAGCGGCCAGAAAGCAGATGCAAATCGTCAAGCTCCGCAGTGCTCAAGCAATTCGCCTAACGATTTTCATTGGGGTTCCCAGTCTGATTATCCTGTTTTTCTTTGCCGACCCCTTCAGTGCCTTCTTTAAAAGCAAAAATACCAGCAATGTTCTACGCCTGCTGGCCTTAGGGGGGATATTTTCCTACCTTCAACAAACCTCTACCGGAATTCTTCAAGGCCTGGGAAAAGTGCAACTCCCGGTGCTTAACTCCATCATTGGCGCTGGGGTTCGTATCCCCATCCTCTTTACCTTAACAGCCTCCCCTCTCTGGGGACTCAAAGGAACCGCCCTCGCTTATGTCTGCGGTTTTTTTGTCTCGTCAACCTTAAACCTAGCAGCGATTGTCCGTTATACGGGGATGCCTGTGGACCTTAGGGAATTCATACTGCAACCCCTCATCGGCGGAATCGGTATGATGTTAACCTTCCGACTCCTCCATCCCTTCTTTACTTTCCATCCTCTAGCCTTTTTCCCGGAAATCATTCTGGGCACAGGAATCTACTTCGTAATATTATTCCTAAACGGTGGAATCAATCGTGATGATTTACGCAGAATCCCATGGTTAGGTAAATTTATTCCTCGCTAAAGTTGACTGTTGCCTAAAAGATTATTTTTCAAGCCACTGCTTGATTTCCTTTCCGTATTGCCAATAGGTCAGGAGCATCGTTATCCCCGCAACAATAATCAATAATATTTTATAAATAAAGAAAACCTTTATTACGGTGAGCACGCTTAGCAATAAGGCAAAAATAGCGGGTAAGACTAAAATCTTAGTCCACCTTTTATCTCTGTTTTTGAGTTTTTCTGGGGAGGAAAATACAAAAAGGAACAAGAAAAAATAAAACAAAAAGGTTCCAATAATCAACACAGCTTCCTCCCTTAACAATTAAGCTTAAATTCTCCAGAATTTCTTTACTATATTTCCTTTCATCATTGCAAAAGATAGAATTGTCTCGATTAAACAGATGAAAGGAGATGGATATCTATGAGTCGCACTAACCGCTCCGCTGGCATCTTGCCCAAGTCTGTTTTGGACGAGTTCAAAATGGAGGTTGCTTCCGAATTAGGTCTAACCGAAAAAATCGAATCACAAGGTTGGGCCAACATGACTTCTCGCGAATGTGGTCATGTAGGAGGTAGAATCGGTGGAAGCATGGTAAAAGCCATGATTCGCCGAGCTGAAGAGAGTCTTAAAAACGATAATCTTTAAACGAGACTTCGTCCAGAGGGGCACTCTGAACGATAGTCGAGTCCCTACTGGACTTAACCGCCCTTTACCACCACTGCCGATAGGGGGATTTAGGGCGGGTTAGTCCGGTGTTAAATCAAGCAAAGGAGTACAGCAAGTCTGTACTCCTATTCATTTGTGAAGTTAAAAGAAGCAAGACCCTCACGCATTTGTTTGAGTTTCTTATAATCGGTTAAGTCACTGTGCATTGGGGTTAATGAGATATAGCCTTCGTGGATAGCATAAAGGTCTGTTTCTTGATCCATTTCCGGTGATACAGTACCTGCCTGCCAATAATATTCCTTGCCATAGGGGGCTTTTCGATGTTCAAAGACATTTTCATAGACAGCTTTACCAAGCTTAGTGATGCGAACCCCTTTCCATTCGTTTTCGGACAGGGGTGGAATATTAACATTGAGTAAGTCTGAGCTGAATACGTTGGGTTCTTGCAGGATTTTCGCCACAAAATCAGCAGCCGGTTTATAATCTGAAGCAGAAAAGGCAGCTAAAGAAACTGCTATGGCAGGTACTCCCAGCAGCACTCCTTCCATGGCAGCAGAAACTGTCCCGGAATAGAATACATCCGTACCTAAATTCGGGCCATTATTAATCCCTGAAATCACCAAATCCGGCCGCGGAATAATATCTCCTTGGATGGCCAATTTTACACAGTCCGCAGGCTTACCACTGACAGCATATCCAGTTCCATGTTCAAGTGGGTGCTTGGTAATAAATAAGGGTTCAAATAAGGTGATAGAATGTCCTGTGGCCGATCGTTGACTATCCGGCGCTACGATAGATAATTGATATCCTTCGTTCGCGAGGACTGAATATAAGGTTTGCAGCCCTTGGGCAAAATAGCCATCATCATTCGTCAATAAAATATGCATTGCTACACTCCAAATTACTCTACTTCATATACCGAAATAGTCATAGTATCTTCTTTCTTGCTGAGCCCAAACATTAATTGATGTTCTTTAAGATTCTTGTTCAGAAAATCTACGACTTTGTAGAGTTCTGCATTCATTTTAAGTTTTTGGGTTCCTATGAGCTCTATCTTTCCCGATTTTCTATCCATAATTCTCTTCCTTTAGCCTTAAGCCTTCTCGTTGCCAGAAACAGCTGAGTTAATTACTAGCATTATTGCTTTATGAGCGCAAACCCTTCGGCACGAGTCACTTCATTGGTTTTAAAAATCCCCCGTACTGCAGAAGTCAAGGTCCGTGAACCCGGTTTTTTAACTCCGCGCATGGTCATACACATATGTTCTGCTTCAATGACGACAAGTACCCCTCTGGCATTGAGCATACTCATCACGGAGTCCGCAACCTGCCCAGTTAAACGCTCTTGTAGCTGCGGTCGTTTAGCATACCCTTCAACTACCCTAGCAATCTTTGACAAACCTGTAATCTTTCCTTTGCGAGGTATGTAGGCCACATGGGCTTTACCATAGAAGGGAACAAGATGATGTTCACACATAGAATACACCGGAATATCCTTGACAATGATCATTTCTTCATGATCTTCGGAGAACTGCACCTTTAAATGTTGGCTGGGATCCTCATGAATTCCGGAAAAGACCTCTTGATACATTCGGGCAACTCGTTTGGGCGTGTCTAATAATCCTTCCCGTTGGGGATCTTCGCCAATCGCATCCAGAATCATCTTTACCGCTTCTTCAATCTTTTCTAAATCAATACTCAAGTTCTCCACTACTCCTCCCGTAGGGATAAATTATCGGAATTATCACTCTAAGAAAAATAAGATACTTGCCCTATATTTTAGCAGACTGCTATTCATTCTCCTAGCAAATCATAACAAATCTACAAAAAAAGGCAACTAGAAATCAGAAAAAGAAAAAAGGCTTAAAGCCTTCTTATTTTTTACGCTAATTTTAATGACTTGTTATAGCAATCGACGGCTAATTCATAATCTAAAAGGTGATCATAGATGTTACCGAGCAACGCCCACCCTTCGGAATGCTCCGGGTCAATTTTCAATAAACGATTGAGAATCTCAATCCCGCCCTCCCAATTCCCTTTCTGCGCATAACAGACGGCTAGGTTATATAAAATTACCGCATTCGCTTGGGCCAAGTGAAGTGCCTCTTGATAATATTCCGTAGCTTTTCTTGTTCTTCCCAACTGAACAAGGGTATAAGCCATGTTATTGAGTAAAACGGGGTCATTCTGACATAAACTATGAGCCCGTTCTTGTAGTAGCAGCGCTTCAAGTGATTGACCTAGGTTTTGGTAAACAGCCGCAAGGTTACATAAAGAATCATAATGAGCGGGATCGTGTTTTAAAACCTGGCGATATAAGCGTATTCCCTTTTTATGTTCATTGACTTGGATATAGCAATAAGCTAAACGCGCTTTAAGATCCGGATAATAATCGTAACGAAGGGCTTTTTCAAAACTGAAAATCGCTTGGGACATCTGCCCTAATTGAAGATGTGTCTCTCCTTTCATTTCCCAATAAAGAGAGTTGTGCGGCTTCAGTTCGCAACACCCTTGGAAACAACATAAAGCTTCGTGATTTTCGCCATGTAAGGAATAGATTGTTCCTAGACGATAAATAGTTTCTGCCTTTTTTGGATTGGTCCGAATGGCCTTACTCAGAGCATCAGCAGCTCCCTGCCAATCCCCCTTTTCCAATAGGCAATCTGCTTGTAACTCGAGACATTCTGAACGTTCTGGTGATGCAGCCAATATTTTATTCAAGCATACTAAGGCTTCTTGAATCAAGCCCTGGCCCATATAGCAGCGAGCCATTAAATATTGAATTTCTCCCTCATTGCTGGGATACCTACCCCAGATTCGTTCTAAATAATCCCGGGCTTCTTGATAAGCCTGCGGGTCAATAACTTGCTTAACGACATCAAATTGGGGCTTGTCCGCATCTTGCTGCAACAGCACCAAACACTGTTCCATGGATCTACTGTCTTTGCCGCTAAATAGCCAAGAGGAATTCTTCAGACGGGTAAGCCATGAATATTCTCTTAGCGCATTTTTTTCTGTTGCTAGAGGAAACATAAGGCGTCGCTCCTTTACCTCGTTTTGTGTATATTTCGAGCGACTGGAATAATTTTCCTTCTTTCAACTCCCTAAAACATCCGTCAAATCATGCCTTGAATCCAAAGGATCCCACGTAATCTTAGTTTTTGGCCTTAAGAATCGTGATGATAAAGCAAAAAGCGCGTTAGTCTAACGCACTCTTACATTTCTCGCAATAACCATAGAACTTGAGATCATGGTCTATGACATGGTAACCATTGCGTTTCTCGATTTGAGCTTCTAAGGATTCTAACAAATCCTCATCGAACTCTGAAACCTCACCGCATTGAACACAAATTAGGTGGTGGTGATGATGTTCATCTTGACGATTAAATTCATAGCGACTTCGACCATCGCCAAAATCATTTTTCTGGAGGATGCCCAGCTCCGCTAGAAGGTCTAAAGTCCGATAGACAGTGGCTAGCCCAATATCAGGATAGTTATGCTTAACCATCATAAACGTATCTTCCGCACTCAGATGTTGATCCTCATGTTCTAAAAAGGCTTTCAAAATGGTTTGTCTTTGTGGGGTTAATTTATAGGAATGATGACGTAAAAGATCACATATTTTCTGATACTCATCTTTACGTTCTTCTAGTTTAAACACCCGCGTCTCCCCCATCATCACTTCATTGCAAATTTTCGAGTCCTGCGCACTTGTACTACCCAATTTAGCCACGGTCCAAAACTTCAAAAGCGGCGAACTTAAGATAATCTGTTTCAGGACTTCCTAAAAGCACAGGATGATCCACCCCAGCACGGCGAATCTCAATCAGCCTTAAAATCTTTTTGGCATCCACTGCCGCACTTTGCACCATCTCCAAAAATTTATCCATACTAAGATGGTGGGAGCAGGATGCGGTAATTAAGATTCCGCCGGGACGAACAAGCTTTAAGCCTTGCAAATTAATTTCTTTATAACCGCGGAGAGCTCCTTCTAAGGCCTTGCGGTTCTTAGTAAAGGCTGGAGGATCCAAGATGACCACGTCCCAGGAGTTTCCCTCCTTTACTTGTTCGCGTAGATAGTCAAACACATTGGCAAGAACAAAATCCGCTCGATGCAAAAAACCATTTTGCAAAGCATTGTGTTTGGCCATTTCAATAGCCTTAGCCGAGATATCCACGCTGGTTACCTTTTTAGCCCCATATAAGCAAGCATGAAGCATGAAAGAGCCGGTATGTGAAAAGCAATCCAAAACCTCTGCTCCATCCCAGAATGGATTTTTAATTTCTTTCCCCCGCTGATCAAAGGGAATACTTTCCCTAAGAGTTACCCCGTTCCTCAACCCCCAGCCCTTCATCAGTGACCTAAGGGAGGCTCGATTCTCTCTCTGATCAAAAAAATATCCCGTTTTTTGACCTTCAGCAACATCTACAGTAATCTTTAACGAGTTTTCCACGACCGTGACTTGAGTATCAAAGGGTTCACCAATGAAACCCGCTCTTTGCTCAAGCCCTTCTAATTCGCGTACATGCACATCACTACGTTCATAGATCCCACGAGGGGTAAAGACCTGTCTAAGGGCAGAATACAGCCATTCTCTCCTTTTGTCCATCCCTTTCGCAAGGATTTGCACGACCAGGATATCCTCATATTTATCCACAATCACTCCCGGGAGAAAATCCGCCTCACTATGGATGACTCGACAGGAGCTGGCTTCGGGTAAGAGCCTTTCTCGTCTTGACCAGGCTTGCCTAACCCGCTGGAGAAACCATTCTTGATCAATCTTCTCTTCCTGATTATAAGAAACGATCCGAACCGCAATTTGAGAGTCGGCATTATAAAAGCCTTGGGCGAGAAAAAATCCCGCATGATTGACGACTTGTACGAGATCCTGTTCAGCGCTCGCCTCCCCTTCAATCCTTTGAATCTCGGATTTATAAATCCAAGGATGTCCTTGTTCCAATCTTTTTCGGCGATTGGCTACTAAAAAAACTTTTACATCTGTCAATGGAGTGCCCGACCTTTCTTTAGGTATTCCAATGGAAAAACCTTAACCATTTTCGTTTTTTAGATATAGCTCAACTATGATTCTCTAACGCAGCTAAGATTGAGAACCATCTTCAAGTCTTAATATTCTCTTTAAAATATACCGCGAAAATTAAAGAAAGGAAAGCTTTTATACTTTCCTCAAAGTAATTTTACGTTTTAAGATAAACGGTCTCGCAAAATCTCCACGATTTCTTCGGCACTTCGCCCCGCCGCATGAACCACCGGCACCCGAAATTTCGCTTCCTCAGCCAAAATATCAGTTCCATCTCCTTTGACTACAATAGCACTTACATTTCTTAATACATCGTCTTCTAAGGGCATGGTATGGAATCCGGCCGTATGTAATTCCTGTAATACATTGGTGAGGCCATCTTCGACAGCAATCTTTTTGTACATCATATCAACCTCCTCACCATTATTCTTCCATAACTTTGACAATCTATGCCGAGGAAATTGGCAATTAAAATTCAAAAACGTCAAGATATACTTCTTCATAATTTGGTGAGACTTGGGGAATCTCGATGAGATAGCGGGGTGAGGGGTCTGCCAAGAGAATCTCCACACTACAGCGAACAATTCCTGTGGCTCCTATTTTCCATTGTATGGCTCCAAGATGAGGTGGAGTTCGTTCTAAAATCAAGGAGTAAGCCCCTTTATGCTCCTTTCCCTCCAAGGAAATTTTGCGAGGGAGTTTTGCCACTGGTACAAAATCATCCATCTCGAGGATAGTAAAGGGCTTATGACTTTCTAACTTGATTCTCACACTATAGGGATCACGACTATATTTCATAGCCAGTTTGAAGTTCAAAATACGTTCGCCCGTATCCGAGACGGAGACCTCCGCCTGCAAGGGAGCTTTTTCGTCAGGTATGGGTAATTCGAGATTTTTACGGTCTTCTCCTAGCCTTAATCCTTTGGAATCCAGCCCTTTGATTAGATTAGGGGGGAGGGTATCACTACTGGAGATTCCTAATTTCACCCCTTCCGCAGCAGTCCAAATCGTTTGGACCCGGATTGGCTGGGGATGGACTTTGTTATAACTAGGAATCAATCCAGCACCGAGGATAATGCTCATACAACAAACAAGGGCCGGAAGAGACAAGCGCTGAAGAACCTTGTCCCAAGGTCTATTACCTTGCCCGATGGCAAACATTGCCCCAAAAAGAACAGGTATTAAGAGCATGCCATACAACAAGCTAAAGAGAAGGGGATAGACATGGATAGTTTCATAAAAACTTGACCATTGTTGAGAATTTAAAAGCTCCCAATGCGTTCGATAAATAAAGTATGGCCCGATCAACACCCAAATTATGCTCGGGAAATAGAGTAACAGGTTAAAGCAGATGAGCCAAAAGAGGAACGGAAACGCCAAATCAATCCGGTAAAGTCCTAGCACTATCGTCAGAAGCAGGAGCAGCACCGTTCCTACTAACCAATAAAGCTTTCCCTCCTTTAGTCTGGGTAAACTACACAGAATCCGCAAGGCGATAAGCATAGAACAGACAACCAAGATAATTCTTAGAACTAAAAACACCTCAGGATAAGCTTGCCAAATAAACATTCTTCCTTTGATGAGCTGCCAAAGCCACTCCCCTGTGCCACTCATTAAGCTAACCAATACTGCGGCCAAGGGAATTCCTATCCCCATAAACAAATATCCTTTAACATCTCCTGTGAACAGTGACTCCTTTGCTCTTAAGCTATGCACAATCGTGAAAATAGTCAAGAAAACGCCCAAAACAAAGAGAATTCTTAACCCAAGGGTCGGGATAATGAACAGGTAGGAGCCCAATTGGAAGGGCATGTAATAAGTATCCCAGCTCTTTTGACCACTACCAGTCACTGCAACCTGTTCGACAAGCTTGGATATCAATTGACCCATGGTTTCCAAGCTCTGGAGGGTGACTTTCTCAATACGATCCTCGGGGCGATGGTAAGATCCATCGGCAGGACCCGCGATACCAAGTCCCAGGGCGGGAATGCTTTGATCTAAGAAAGGACTAAAATCACTACTTCCCCCTTGAGATCCCTCTCTAGTCATTACTGCAAAATCTCGGCTCACATGGAAAGGAATTTGTTCCTGACGAACGATCCTTATTACTTGTTGAACCAACTCCGGAGGAGTGGAGGTCTTTCCAGCTATGTCTATCTCTAAAGGGATGCCCACCATGTCCAGATTCAACATCCACTGGATAGCGGACAGATCACTTTGAGCAGTATAATAGCTAGAACCAACCAGCCCACTCTCTTCTGCTCCAAAAAAAACAATTTGGTAGCTTTTCTCGTGCTCTTGCTTTCCTAATACCCTAGCGATTTCCAACAACACACCCACACCCGAAGCATTATCAATGGCTCCGGGAGCTGACACATCGACACTATCATAATGGGCACCGAGAAGGATCGTCTCTGGTCGCTTTCCCGGTAACTCGGCAATTATATTTCGGCTATTAATCACTTGTATTTTATGCTCAGGCTTCAAGGGGTTGTTAGGTACCACAATTTTGCTGAAGGGCTGCTCCCTTACCTTCCAGCCATTTTGTTCTAAAATATAATATAAATATTGGGCGGCCTTCTGCTCATTTTTACTTCCGGCTGGTCGAGGTCCAATATTTTCCGATAAATGACGGATATGTTCATAGGCTTTATCTGCTGAAAATTCCGCTACCCCTCTGACTGGTGTCGAAGCGACATGCCCAGCTTGTGGCGTTATACTTTCCTTAATGGTTAATGAACAAAATACAAACAGGATTATGACTAACAAGAGAAATCCATGTCTATTTTTCCTCATCAAGATCCTGCCCCTTTTCATTTCTGTACTTGAGTATGTCTATGTGAAAAGGGGAAATTCTATGCCACTTAGAGTAAAATTATCGTAGGCAAAAGAGCAAAAAAATAGGGGAAGAGCTAAAAAAACTCTTCCCAAAATCACGAACTTCTTGTAGTTTGTAGTTACCACACAAACAAAATACAGGGGTGCGTGACATGAATAGTTTAACCAAAGAAAAGATAACATTCAAGGATATTGAGAAAGATTTTTATAAAATAGGTTGTGAGGTTGCCAAACTGCTCCTCCAAAATTTTCTGGAAGAAATGGATGCCGAGCTTGCAGAGAGCAGGGATAAAGCAGTTCTAAGGCATAGAGGTAAAAAGTCAACCTCAATAAAGACCCTGATGGGAGAAGTGCCAGTCGATCGAGCAATATATAGGAAAGCCAAAGACGATGGCAGTCAGGAGTATGTTTATCTTTTGGATGAAGCTTTGGGAATGGAAACAATAGGATTTATGTCTCCCAATCTCGTAGAGAAAATCCTGGAATACAGTTGTGAAATGTCCTACCGAGAGGTAGCACAAGCAGTTTCAACCTTAACGAATCAAACCATAAGTCACCAGGGAGTTTGGAACATCGTTCAAGCCGTGGGAGAAAAACAAATTGAAGCAGAAAAGGTACGGGTGGACTCCTTTAAGAAAAACGAATTAAGCGGGAGCAAAGAAGTTCCCATTCTCTTTGAGGAAGCAGATGGCTTGTGGTTATCCATGCAAGGAAAGAGCAGAGAAAAGGGAAGTTCCAGAGGGAGAAAAGAGCTTAAGATCAGCGTCACATATGAAGGCTGGAAGCCAAGATATCCATCATCCAAAGAGTATGAAACCGTGGGTAAAATGGCTTTTGCAGGTTACATGAAAGCTGAAGAGATGAAAGAACTAAGAGATGCGACACTATCTCAGAATTACAATGTCGATGAAATTGTTTATCGGGTCCTAAATGGAGATGGAGCATCTTGGATAAGACGAGATCATGACCAAGAAACGGATAAATTTCAACTCGACCCCTTTCATCTTGCCCAAGCAGTCACCCGAAATGTATCGGACAAAAAGGCCAGAAGAACCCTCCTTAAATGGCTTAAGAAAGGAGAATTTGAAAAGGTATTCGAGAAGCTTGAAGAGCTCAAATATGAAAGCGGCGGAGTAGCTAAAGAGGTAGAAAAACTGAGTAGACTAGAAAGCTACATAAGAAATAATATTGACGGGATAGTACCCTATAAGGACAGAGAAGATATTACGTTACCCAAAGCCCCTGAGGGCTTAGAATACAGGAATTTAGGCACGATGGAAAGGCAAGTGAGGGTCTTCGCTTCCCGCATGAAAGGAGCAAAAAGCTGGAGCGAACAAGGAGCAACCCATCTCTCCAAAATAATCGCTTTAAAAATGGGAGAAGGCTTCAAGGAAAAGATAGCAGCCCTAGTGTCAGGAAAGCTCCCGGACCGGTTCGCTGAGCGCTTTGTAGAAACAATAACGAATAGCAAAAGCGGACTGAAGAAGGCTGTTAAGAAGTCAATATACACGCTACATAGAGGAGAACTGCCCTACACAAACTGTTCAGTAACAAACGGAAGAAAAGTCATTCGCAATATGTTCAATCTCAAAACATTTAGCGAGATGATCTACCGGTAAGGTTTAACCAAAAGACCCCAGATCAAGACTTGACATGGGGGCGGTTGATGCTACCCTAAATCAGGGGGATGGGGCCTACCCCAAAGGAATACATCTTGTGAGCCCCATGCCTTGACCCATGGAAGCATCCGCCGTGGGGTCCCATGTCAAGTCTACCCCAGAGTTGGACTGCATTCTGAAAATAAAGGGATTTTATTACGTATCTACACAACTACGAGGAATAGAATTTTTGCCCACGTCTACTTGACACCAACTCTATGCCAACCAGATTTTTTGTACTGAGCTCTTTATGCTATAATGTTATGGAAGGCTCAACTGTTTCTAATTTCAAAATTTTTTTTGAACCATAGTAAATTGAGATGAGTGCTTTAAAATTACTTAGGAGTCGAAGAACTTATGAGGAAACGGTTTCTACCTATCATCCTGATACTTTGCCTTTTCCTTACAGGCTGCTCAATAAATATTAAGAACCTGTTTGTAAAAGATGACGATGCTCCCATCTCCAATCTTGCCGCCGAAGCCTTGTATTTTGACGGTAATACTGTCCGCGATAGAACCCTAGAGCTAATTTCTTCTGCCCAAAAGTCAATATACATCGAGCAAAAGGTACTCTCTGATGTAGCTATCAAGGAATTAATCATCAAGAAGGCATCGAGCGGCATAGAAGTTCGAATTCTCCTCGACCAATTTGAAACAGCCAATAAATCAACCTTAAATGAGTTTAAAAGTCAGAACATCTCTGTTCAATATTACCCTGCCCAAAAAGGTCAAACGAATGAGGTCAAGTTCCTTATTGTTGATTTAAAGGATGCTATCATTTATTCATTCCCTTGGACCAACGATGGATTTAACACTCATCATCTAGCCGTTAATTTAACAGGGCGTTCAGTAGCGAAGCTAGCTAACGTATTTAATCGCGATTGGATTTTTACTACGACCCTCTCCCTGGATATTCCCAAAGATACTGATTTAGGGGAAGATAATATCATCGTGGCTGCTGATGTTAATGTTAAAAATCAGATTCTTGATCAGATCAAGAACAGCGAGAAAACCATCTGGGCCATTGTGTCTCATGCGACTGATACAGAGATAGTCAATGCCTTCGTCGAAGCTGCCGCAAAGGGCTTAGATGTGAAGTTGATCCTCGATTCTGGTATCATGCCCAGTAGCTATCCTGAAACTTTACAAAAGCTTAAGGAAGCTGGAGTGCAGCTTCGCTATTACGATTCGAAAGCTCAGGCTCCCTTGGATTTGAATTATGGGATATTTGATGGTAATACCTTTATCTTTAGTAGCTCTGGATGGGGATACAAAGCCTTTGTTATGAACCATGAGCTCTCTCTTACTGTTCCCTCGCCCAACGCTACCCAGGAATTGATTATGCACTATGACCAAGATTGGGGTAAAAGCTCCCCTACTTCTCCCCCTCAGAACCCTTCCTAAGAAGCCGAGATAGAAAATGTACAGGATACGAAAAGCAACAAGCCAGATAGGAGGCATCCTATTCTGGCTTGTTCTTTGTGGTGAAACCACTGGCAGGTTTAATTTCATCATCTAAATGAGAATGATCAGCGAGCACCAAGGGTTTAATATGACCATCATCATAAAACTCAAAAATATTAACAGCCGTATTATGTTGCCAAGGAACATCTTCCCACTGTTCTACTGGAATTCCTAGTGCTTTCTTAACAATCAACTGCAGGGTCATACCGTGAGTGACGATACAAAGTGTTTCACCCGCATGGAGTCGTGGAAGTTCTTGAATAAAGTGCCAAGCTCTGTCGGTTACCTCCCACATCGTTTCCCCTCCGGGAATCTGGATCTGATGAGGCCCTTTATCCCAAATCGTAAACAGTTCAGGATGGAGCTTCCGCAACTCCCACCAGCTCTTACCTTCCCATTCTCCGAAGGATAATTCACGCAAACTAGGATGAATCATAACCTCCTGCAAGCTCAGTTCCTGCCTGATTTCGTCAGCCGTAGCTTGGGCCCGAGGCAAATCACTGGAATAGATTCTCGTAATTCCTTCTCCTTGGAGACGCTGACCGAGCTTGCGTGCTTGCAATACTCCTTTTGGGGTAAGAGGTGAATCCATTGCTCCTTGAACGCGGCCTTCAATATTCCAGAGGGTTTCACCATGTCGAGTAAAAATGATCTTAATCATATAGCCCCCTTGTGGATTTTTTAATTATTAGAATAAAAAACAATGGTAGGGAAAATCCCTACCATCCCCGCCTTGCCGTAAAACTCCAGGTTTCTGACCCTGCTCTCGCAGGTGGGTACCCGGATAAATCTTTCCACCTTCCCCTACAAGTGGGGCCTGATGTACAGGATTCATCACGACAGCTCCCGTGTCATAAATAGGATCAAAACCAAGATATTCTACGAACAACGCAGGATACATTTTCATTATATCACTTAAGCTAAAAAAAACACCATGTAAGAGCTGGAAAATTACCTTCGATAAAGCTTGTCTTCAATCTCAGCCATGCGATCCTGCAGAAGAGCGATGGTCATTTCTTGAGTCCTTATTCTTCGACGCAGCCCATCCACAAGATGTTCTAATTCATAAATTTTCGCTTGAAGTTCACGTTGGTCGGAATCCATAGCTGAAGTAACATGGAAATCAGATTCTTGTGCAGGAGCGGGATCTGGAGCAGAAGACTCGTAATCAGGTGCCGAAGAAAGTTCAGAGATAGGGGTAGAAATGTCCTCAGAATTCGTTTCCGGCTGCAGCAATTTGAAAAGTCCATAACGCGAATTCCGTCCAGGATTAATTTCGAGCCAACCTTCAGCTGCTAATGCTTCAAGGGCACGTTTCATCGTGCTACTGGCCGCTCCTGTCTCTCTTTGAATTTCAGAATAGGCAATTTCAAATTCTTTTCCTTCATTTCGTTTCGACTGTTTCTCAAAAAATCCCTTAAATCGCTGATTCGTCTTATCTCTTAAGGCCAAGAAACCATCTCCCCTGCCGGCTAATCCGGTAATATCTTAACCACATTATAAACCTAAATTTTAGAAAAATCCAATTTCATTAATAGTATCCCTTCTCAAGCATACTCTACCTTGAACATGCATAGATTCTATTAGTCAAAGGAGGTATGACCTATGTCCAAATCATTTCAATTGAATCTTGTTCTTAAAGGAATATTAATTGCGTCCGGTGTTGCCCTGCTTCTTTCATTAATCCTTAGCCTATTGTTTACCTTCACCCCCCTTCGCGAGTCTTCTTCGGCCTATAATTTTATCGTCGGGGTCAGCGTATTCGTAGCTGCGGTGGTCACTGCTTATCGTGCCGGTACGAAAGGTCTCTATTACGGTATCGGAATTGGCATGGTCTTTATCGTTTTATTACTCCTCTTGTTCACAGTCTTAAGTCCGGATACCCTTTCCTGGTTAGCATTAGGTGAAAAATCCATCATCTGCATTGCTACCGGTGGTATTGGTGGAATCATCGGAGTCATCATTCGTAGATGAAGTAAAGCAAATTCGCTAGAATTTAAATAGAAACAATAATTGGCTTTCTAATCTCTCCCAAAAGAGTTAAAATAGTACTATAGAATCGATTGGGGAGGGATTATTATGTGCGTTGAAAAAACTCCTTGGGAGCTTGTCATAGACTTTCATGGTCATACCTGTCCCGGGATTGCTGTAGGTTATCGGGTTGCTCAGCTGGCTCAACGGGAGATGGGCATTCGGCCTACTCCAGATTCTGAACTATTAGTTAAAGCTTTTACACAGTCCTGCGCAGTCGATGCCATGCAGGTCTTAAACAAAGCCACCCTGGGACGTCGTGCCCTCATGATTGAAGAAACCCAACAACACCTTTATCAATTTCACTTTACGGGAACTCACGAATTACATCAAATCAGGATTGCTCAAGAAGTACTTGAGCATTTAGCAGCCTTTAATATTGAAGGTCTGAGTCCTCGGGAAAAGCAAAACAAAATCCTTGAAGAGGTTCAATTCGTGCTCTCAATAGAGGAATCTGCCTTTTGCCATTATGAGTTAATTCCCGGAGAACTAAAGAAACGAGGTCATTAAGATAGTAACAGTTAAAACAACAACAGTTACAGATAGAAACTTACAGATAGAAACTTACAGATAGAAACTTACAGATAGAAACTTACAGATAGAAACTTACAGATAGAAACTTACAGATAGAAACTTACAGATAGAAACTTACAGATAGAAACTTACAGATAGAAACTTACAGATAGAAACTTACAGATAGAAACTTACAGATAGAAACTTACAGATAGAAAATAAAAAAGAAGCCCTGCAGGCTTCTTTTTTATTTTCTAATGAGCATTTAACTTTGAGTAAAATTTATCATTAGTTGATGTGTCCGGAAGATTGGCTAAACGTGCTTCTTTGCCAGAAGGTTTCTTCACTTGTTCATAATAACTAGAATGCTTAGATTTACTGGACCATCTGTCCGAAGCTAATAATACAATAAGAGCACCAAGAGCAACAAAACCCATTATCCATTGAAATAACATAATTATGACACCTCCATTATCATTTTAGAGCCTGACAGCAGAATGTCAAGAGTGCAAATTCAACCATTCACGGATAATTATATACCGTTGAAGGTCACTTTGCTGACAGAATATTTCGATTAATCTATACTAAGACCAAACACTCCTCAACCCTTTTCCACCCGGGCAATAGCCCTTCCCCATCATGTAATAGATGGGGTTTTTTGCTTATTATTGGGGAATGATTTTTTCCCAATGGATCTCGATGCGATCTCCCGGAATGAGAGGGGTTGTGAACTCTGCTTGTTGGCCGTTTTTCTTCAAGGATAACCGAGCATTAGCGGGCATCTCCTGAGGTATCTTAATATGAGGAAGTAAATCAGAAAGGATAGGTCTGGTTTCATAACCCTCAACGATTAGTTCCATTCCATCTTCCACTTTATCCTGACCTGTGAGAATTTTACCACGGGAGAGCACACGGTGAATTTGGGGAGGAAAATGAACTTCTTCACCATTGACACAAAACACCATAGGCCGGGGATTTAAATGCAAATCTCTAATCGTAATCTCTTTGACACGGATGACAATATCATCACCATCCTGAACAACCCGCTCGAGGGCTGATTTTTGTTGGTTAACAAAAATTTCTCTTCCTCCCGGAAAAGTATGTTCTTGACCGTCAATTTTATAGCGAATCTCCGTCCGCTGATAATCCTTTTCATGAAGAAAACGCAATAAATCCTTTATTGTTCGATTGGCAGAAACCTCTATCTTGGCGCCATCGACAACTTTCATATCATCTTCTACCAAATGACCATTACAATAGGTTCGCGGAGTAAAAAGTAGTTTTTGCCCATTGACCTTAATCTTCTTGGCTAGTGCCCTAGGGATCAAGTCGGCAAAAGTTATTTGAGCATCTTTCCCATCGACAGCAGGTAGAAATTTAATACTATCCCCCGGCTTAAGTTCTTGGTCCAATTTTGCCTCATTGCCATTGAGAATAAATTGAGCTGGCTTTCCGAATTCTCCCTTTAGAATCTTCATCTCCCCGTTAAATTCAAAGATTAACGCCGAGCCTGGTCGACCGACAAGAAGTCTTGGTTCTATTCCCGCTGCCAGAAGTGCATCGGAAACTGTCGCTAATTGCAACTCAAAAACTTGAACAGGGATGTCATTAACACGAACTGAAAAGTACTGTAACCCTTCCCCTTCTAAGGTAGATATCCCAATTCCGATGGGTGTAATGGCGTCAGGTCCCTTGAGAGTTTCTTCACCCGAGACACCCTGAATCCTTTCGCGGATTTGAATACCCACTCTATTTCTCGGCAATTCAAGAAGTTCAGAAAGAATTTCAGCCAAAAAAGGGGTTAAGCTTCCCCCACCGACGAGAATAATCGCATGGGGATTCTTTAGATTGAGTCGAAGCAATTCCTTGGCTATTTTTTGAGCTAATTCGAAAACAACCGGGCGAATTTCTTCGATAATTTCTTCCTTGTCAACTGTTGTTTCCGCTCCAAGAAAGTCAGTGAAGGTAATTTGCGAATTTAAACTTAAACTGCGTTTGATAGTTTCTCCGGTTTTAAAATCCAACAAAAAATGCTGGCAAATTCTTTCTGTGATTGCATCCCCCGCCATGGGCACCATCCCATAGGCGAAAAATGATCCGTTTTGGGTCAGGGCAATATCAGAAGTACCTGCTCCCACATCGACTAACGCAAGGTTCATTCTCCTCATATCCGGTGGAATGGCAGCTCTTCCGGCCGCAATAGGTTCTAAGGTCAAGTCTCGCATTTCTAAGCCGGCTCTGGTAATTACTCCTGTTAAGCCATCGATAACCGTACGAGGTAAAAATGTGGCAATCACCTTAACCTGAACATCTTTTCCTCTTTGTCCGATAAGCTTGGCTAGACTTTGGCCCTCCAAAAAAGCTTCAATGGTACTATATCCAACGCAATGGTAAGGGGTACCTTCATCAGGTTGTAATTCCCGCAGGGCATGTTGTACTGCTTCCATTTCGAGAGCAAAAACATCTTCTCTTTCCCATACGATAGGAACTAGTTGAGATTTATGCGCGGTAGCCACAACAGTTTTAAGCGCTCGCCCGGCTGCCGCAACAGATACAAAGGATAGCTTCCTCTTAATCTTTGCTTCAAGCTCCTCTTTAACCCATTGCACAGCTTGAGCGACTGCTTCAACGTCGTGAATCTGACCGTCATACATCGAGCGCTGGCGATGCTCTGTTTGCGCCTGCGCGATTATCTGATAGCCCTCGGAAGTCTTTTCCATAATGAGCCCCATTACCAAGCGCGTGCCAATATCTAAGGCAAATACCTGTTCCACACTGATCACCTCAAATGCAAGAATTCTACCTGATATGCTTAATTTCCTCTATATCTTCGTTTTTTCTTTTCTTGTCTCTTTGAGTATCAAGACTTAAATCGCTAACTGATTTGCTAAATCATAGAGAGCTCTGTTCAAAGGCCTCCGCTCTCCATAAGCTATTTCTAAGGGGAGAGAAACGATTTCTTGATTCACATAGGCTGTCATGCGATCCGTTTCGCCTGCACAAAGGATTTCTACGGCCTTTCCACCCATCTGAGAGGCCAAGACTACATCCATTGCACTGGGACTTCCTCCCCGTTGAATATGACCTAAAATCGTAACTCGGGTCTCAAATCCTGTACCCTGGCGAAGTTCTTCTCCTAGCTTAAAAGCACTTGCCGCGCCTTCTGCGACAATAATGATACTGTGATTTTTCCCTCGCTGATGACCACGTGCTAATTTTGCCATGATATCTTCCATATCCGGCATAATCTCCGGTACGATAATGGATTCAGCGCCGCAAGCTACACCCGACTGGAGCGCAATATTACCACAATCCCGACCCATGACTTCCACTAGGAAGGTGCGATCATGAGAAGTAGCCGTATCGCGAATTTTGCTTACAGCCTGAACCACATTATTGACTGCGGTATCAAAACCAATAGTCAAATCCGTTCCCGAAATATCGTTATCAATCGTGCCCGGTATACCTACAATCGGTATCCCTTGGGCCGAAAGGGTTTGCGCCCCGAGGAAAGAGCCATCCCCGCCAATAATGATCAAGGCATCAATATCACGGTAACGCAATTGTTCAGCTGCATTTTTTTGCCCTTCTGGAGTCATCATCTCTGGAGAGCGGGCCGTCATAAGCATCGTTCCACCACGATGAATAATATCTGCTACAGCTCCCAGATTCATAGTGATGAATTCACCATGGATAAGTCCTTCGTAACCCTTTTTTACCCCAAGAACTTCAAGCCCATGATATATCCCCTTGCGTACTACGGCACGGATGGCCGCATTCATCCCCGGTGCATCTCCGCCACTGGTGAGAACGGCAATTTTCTTAATCTTAGCAGTCACGAATCATACCCCATTCCTAAAATTAACGTCGTCTTGAGCATTAAAATAACCTAAGAACCTTTTGATTTTTTCGCTCATTTCGGGATCTTGCTTGTTGAGGTCCTGAAGCTGTTGATAGGATTTGATCACACTGCTGTGAGATTTGTTCAGCAATGATCCTATCTCCGGATATGAAAGCTGACAGAGGCCACGTATTCCGTAGATCGCTAGCGCCCGAGCCTCTCGCACTTTAGGAACTCTCGAAGCACCATAAATATCAGCAAGATTCGTTCCCGTCATCGTCGCAACATGACGAACTATATTGTGCGGGGTGGGACGAAAGTTTTCCCTCTGCTTTTGGTAGACAAAATAAGCTGTTAATGCTTCCTTATCCAGAGCCCCTTCCATCTTATTAGCATACTGAATAAAATCCTTTAGAAGGTTCTGAGCTTCCGGGAAATTATCTATTTCTTCCGTCATGGCCTCCAACACTTGCTCTTCTAGGATTAAAAACTTAGCGTGAGCCAGCCTTTGTAAATAGTTTAAAATGTCATCTCGGCTCGGCTGCCTAATCGGAACAGCTAGCCCTCCCCGTAATCGCGAGGCCAGTTTATGCCCTAGCACATCTAATTGAGAAGGTTCCCCACGAAATCCGCAGATCATTTTACAATTACTTTGAAATAGTGCTTCATAAGTATGATAGAATTCTTCGATACTGCGAACCTTCCCTTTTAACAATTCAAGATGATCAACAATCAACACCGCTGGGGTGCGGACTCTGTGACGAAATTGAGTCAGGGTTCCTTCCTGGGCTGAAAATGCATAACTCTTAATAAAGTCTTGGGCATCAAGATGGAGAATTGGGTATTGATTTTTTAATCGTTTAAAACAATGCAAAAGAAGTTCAGATTTTCCTACCCCTGCGGGGCCATATATTAACGTGGAGAAAGGAGCTCGATCAGGAGAGTATCCATTCAGAATATTTTCTCCCATACGATTAAAGTCTGACGAAATCCAAATCATATCCCTCCTCCTTCCTTTCCCACCATCTTACCATGATCACTTCTTACAATGATCTTTTCTTACAATGATCTTTTCTTACAATGATCTTTTCTTACCTATAATCTATTCTTGCCTATAATCTTTCCTTAACATGTACTTTAAGTTTATATTCTCAAAAGAGGAAAAAGAGGGACATTCCCTCTCTTTTTCCATGTTTGCTGCTTATGTAATCAAGCGAATGATTTTTACTTATAGTCTTATTGGAAATCTACTGTAACCTTTTTCATCTGCTGATCTTCGATTGGTTTATCACGATAATCGCGTTTTTCACTAGCTATGCGATCTACTTCTTCAATCCCCTCAATAATTCGACCAAAGGAAGCATATTGTCCATCCAAGTGAGGTGAATTTGCATGCATAAGGAAGAATTGAGATCCTGCTGAGTTAGGGTTTGCCGTACGTGCCATAGAGATAACCCCTCGATCATGCTTAAGGTCATTTGGGAAACCATTAGAGGTAAATTCACCTTTAATGCTATAGCCGCATCCGCCCATTCCAGTTCCTTGGGGATCTCCACCCTGAATCATAAAACCGGGAATTACACGATGGAATATAATCCCATCATAAAAACCTTTTTCAACTAAGGCAACGAAATTCTTCACCGTCTCTGGAGCTATCTCCGGATAAAGTTCAATCTTTATTTGGTTTCCATTTTCCATTTCAATCGTTACGACGGGTTTCTTGCCATCTAATTCTTGTTCGCTCACAGCTATATCCTCCTAAAATTGAATTCTCTTCCTGATTATAACCATTTTTCAGCTCATTTACCACGTTTATGAATAAATTGAACTCAATAATTTGACATTTATATTTTTCTGTACTACACTTTCTTATTGAAACAACATATCAATAAGGAGGCCCTATGCAATCATTCAGCAACACTTCGAAATCTTTAATGATTATTCTGGCAGCATCTCTTGCCTTTTTTATAGGTGGCTGCTCAGCCGAGGAGCCCGTCAGCAATCTCCAGCAAAACGTGGTCATCACCAGCATTTCACCCCTTGCCGACCTGATTAAGGAAGTGGGCGGAGATCGAATTCAAGTCGTCAGCTTGGTGCCCACAGGCAGTGACCCCCATACCTATGAACCAAAAGCTAATGCAGTTCGGCAGGTAGCGACGGCAAAACTCTTTTTTGCTAACGGTGTCGGCCAGGAGTCCTATTTAGAAAATCTCATTGCGAATTCCCAAAACCCCACTATCCGGACCGTGGTATTAGCTGATGGACTCCCTATCTTAGGGGTTAAAGAAGAACATGATGCCATAGAAGAAGAGACCCATACCGAAGGGGATGGACATGATCACTCTCAGGGCAACCCTCACTTATGGCTGGATGTAACAAACGCTCAACATTATGTTGAGAAAATCCGTGATGTCTTAATTGAAACCTACCCTCAGGATCGTGAAGTCTTTACTGCCAATGCTCAAAGCTATCTTCTGGAGCTGGAATCCTTAGATCAATGGATAAAAGAACAAATTCAAGCCATTCCAGAAGAACATCGCCAGATTATCGTCTACCATAATGCCTGGGCTTATTATACAGAACGTTATGGTCTTACTGTTCTTGGTTCGGTTATTTCCGGAGAAGAATCCGAGCCTCTCCCTAAGGAATACGCTCAACTCTTTCAACTGATTCAGGATCATAATGTAAAAGCTATCTTTGGGGAGGTAGGCTTTAATACCAAGCTTATACTTCAACTTGCCCAAGATACAGGGGTTAAGGTCGTGGAGGATTTATACAACGACACTTTGGGTGTCACATCAGAGACTGATAGCTATATTGACATCATGAAGCACAATACGAACGCTTTTGTCTCCGCTTTAAAATAATAAGTAAGCCACTAAGCTCATAATCCCGCTGATGGAAGAAGGTTTTCATATGCATATCCCCCATCCTCAACTACCCCTTGCAGTAGAATTTGAATCGTTTTACTTTACCCTACCCCAACAGGAAATTCTCTGGGATATTAATCTTAAAATCCCCAGTGGCTCTTGCATTGGCATTATCGGACCCAATGGCTCTGGCAAATCGACTCTTATTAAAAGCATCGTCGGTTTGAATTCTCCCTCCCAAGGAACGGTTAAGGTATTTGGTCATCCTCCTACTCAGGATTGGCGCCGAAAAGTACAGCTGGGATATGTCCCCCAGCTTAAAACCATGGATAAGGACTTCCCAATTTCTGTTTATGAAGTCGTTTTGCTGGGCAGAACGGGGCGTTTGGGATGGCTGAAACGTCCCCGGGCAGAGGATCATCATCTTGTCGAGCAGGCATTGCAAAAAGTCAACATGCTCCATCTTAAAAATCGTCCCATTGGCCAACTTTCTGGAGGTCAGCAGCAAAGGGTTTTGATTGCCAGAGCCCTGGCCACCGAATCGCAGCTTTTACTTTTAGACGAACCCGCTACCGGGTTAGATATCCCTTCACAGCAAAGTATTTATCGTCTTATTGAAGATTTACATGGCGAAGGAATTACCATCCTTACTACGACCCATGATTTAGCAGCTTTGGAATATCATCACTTTGATTTAATTTTGTGTCTGAACCAAACCGTCATTGCTTTTGGCACACCAGAGGAAGTCCTCGTTCCCGATATATTACAGCGTACATTCTTGGGAAGTCAAATGGGAGGGATAATTCGCAATGCACCTATTAACTGATCCCTTACAATATCCCTTCATGCAGCAGGCTTTAATCGGAACCATTGCTGTGGCTATTCTTACTGCCGTAGTGGGAACCTTTGTTATTTTAAGGCGTCTGGCCTTCATCGGCGAAGGCTTGGCTCATGGATCTTTGGCAGGCTTAGCCATCGGCTATCTATTGGATTGGAATCTGTACATCGCCGGAAATATTTATACCATTGGCCTTGCTTTGTTTATCGGTGTGCTCCATGAAAAGACTAAGGTCAGCTTGGATACGGCGATCGGCATCCTCTTCTCGACCTCCATGGCCTTAGGAGTGGCTTTAATTAGCTCCCTAAAGTTCTATTCCACCAATTTAACTGGTTACCTCTTTGGTTCAGTCCTCTCGATTGGCTCTTTTGATCTATTGATTATTGTCAGTTCTACCCTGCTGATTCTTCTCATTTTAACTCTTTTCTATAAAGAATTTGTGTATTATGCCTTCGATCCAGAGATGGCGGAAGTGACTGGCTTACCACGTGCTCGTTTACATTATGCTATGCTGGCCATCATTGCCGTAACCGTGGTTGTGGCCTCCCAAACAGTGGGGATTATCCTAGTCACAGCACTCTTGACCATTCCAGCAGCGTCTGCCTTTCAATGGACTCATTCACTGAAGAAACTCGTTCTTCTTGCAATTTTCTTTGGCCTATTGAGTGCTATTGTCGGACTTTATCTATCCTATTATTTAAACGTTGCTTCAGGCGCTAGTATCGCCCTGACAGCTGCTATAATTTTTTTGATAAGCTTTCTCTTTTCCACTAAACGCGTCGGCCTACGCCGTAGTCTTGGCCGGGTAAAACTATCTGAGAAAGGATGACCTCCGTGAACACTGATGATATCATCCAACTCATTCAAGAAAGAGGATATCGACTGACCTCCGCTCGCAAAAAAGTGATTGGTATTTTAGCTAACCATTCAGAATTCTTAGGTGCTTACGATATACATCATTTACTTGAACAGGAAAACACCCATATTGGTGTTGCTTCCATCTATCGAGTCTTAGACTTGCTAAAAAGCCTCGGTCTCTTGAAGTCCGAGGAATTCGGTGCCGGTGGTGAGAAATACCGTCTGGAAAACAAGCATTCACATCACCATCATTCCCACCAATTGATATGCTCCCAATGTGGTCATACCGAAGAATTGCTGGGAGAGTGCCCGATTTCCCATATTGCAGACAAATTGGAACAGGACAGCGGTTATCAAATTGAGGAGCATTGGCTACGCTTTTTTGGGGTTTGCCCACTTTGCCGTGATCAGTAATCTGTAATCTCTAATCTCTCCTTTGGGTAGACACCTGAAACACCCTGTTTAGGACTATCCCAAAGGGGATTTTTTTGTAGCTTATTATGGCATTTGATATTTCCCTATCGTCTATGCTTGATACGCATTAGTAACCAATAGCCAATACCGAACAAAAGTAGAATACCGATGAGAAGATCGAGGCGGTGAAATAAGGGTTTTAGGGAATTCCAATTGGCACCGAGCTTTTCTCCTACAATGATTAAAAACATACACCAAGGCAAGGCGCCTAATACCGTATAGACAGCCATTTTGACCGGATTCATTTTTGCGATCCCTGCGGGTAGGGATATGAAGGTGCGAATAATGGGTAACATGCGCCCCACCAAGACTGTAACTTCTCCATGCTTGCTAAACAATCGTTCTGTCCACTTGAGTTCTTTCTCCTTGATAAAGATGTAATGGCCATAACGTTGAATAAAAGGCCTCCCTCCTCGTACTCCCACGTAATAGGCCACTACACCCCCGAATAGATTTCCCAAGGTCGCTGCAAGAGTAGCTGTCCAAAAATCGAAATGCCCGAGATATACCATGTACCCTGTAAAGGGGAGAATAATCTCACTGGGCAAGGGAATACAAGCGCTTTCAATTGCCATAGCCAAAAACACCCCGAAATAGCCTAAGCTAGAGATGAGCTGAACCACGAATTCCCCTAATTGGCCGAGCAGCCCTTCGAGCATCTGCTTACCTCCTATCCTTGGCTCTTAATCTAGCCATGGTTAAGTAAAGATATATTTTTCCGTGAAATCCCTTGATTGGAACACTCAAAAAGCACTTGTTTTCCATCCACTACGGTTTCCAGATATGCCCCTTTTCCCCATAAGCTTTCCAAGAGCAGCAAGGTCTTCTCAAGATAAACGATATCCAAATCCATTCCTTCATGAACGTGATGGAGATATAGTCCCCCTTTGCCCTCATAATCTCCATCCCTAACGAGAATTCGCGGATGACCTCCATTCACCAACTGCCTAACCAAATTATCGCGTACTTTTTCCCAAGCCGTATCCATAACTTGCCAATGGGCTCCTACTTTGCGGTAGTTAAAGAGATTTAGATCATCAACCAATTCTTGGTTGAGATAATTGCGTAGGAAAGACACATCATTCTCCGTCTCTCGTATTTCGAATAAGGTCTCTAAATCATGCCGTTCCGCTAAGCTTTCCCATATTTTCACCCCTAGGTAGTAAGGATTGAGCTGAAGACGGGAAGGCTGCACTACTTGACTATGCATCACCGCAAAATCCAAAGCCTCGGCATCGGTTAAATCCAGTTCACGCATGATCCTAGAATGCCAAAAGGTTGCCCATCCCTCATTGATAATCTTTGTTTCGATTTGCGGATAAAAATAGAGAGATTCTTCACGAATCATGCTGATAATATCTCGTTGCCAATCCTTTAAGGCTGGGGAATATGTGATAAGGTAAAGCAATAGATCTTCCTCAATAACCCTCTCCTCACTTTTCTGATCTGGTTCATCATCCCAGAGATCTGCATACTCCGAGGAAGGGATGGGCTTTTTCTTTTCCTGGGCAATTTTCTTGCCAGAAGAATAAGTATCTTCTTTCCTCTTCCCTAAATGAGCTCGAAATTCGACATGCTCTTGAATGGCTAAAACTGCATCCAGTGTTTTCTCCACCGTCTCCCGTCCATATTCCAATTCATAATCCCGTATCCGACGGGCATGAGCTTCCATGCGCACCACCATGTCCTGTGGTGTCCTCTGGAAATAGCGATTATTCTTGAAAAAATCCACATGGGCGTAAACATGCCCAATGACGAGTTTGTTTTGGATTAGCCGATTGCCTTCCAACAGAAAGGCGTACGCCGGATTGGAATTGATAACAAGCTCATAGATCCGTGTGAGGTTTAAATCATACTGCATTTTCATGCGATAAAAAGCCTTCCCAAAACTCCAATGAGTAAAGCGCACCGGCATCCCATAGGCCCCAAAAGAGTAGAGGGCTTCCGACGGACAGACTTCAAAATGCACCGGATAAAAGTCAAGCCCTAACCCCTTAGCCACCTGAACAATCTCCTTCGCATGATAGCTAAGTTCAGTAACTTCATAATCCACGGACACCCCTCCTCACATATTTGATCGTTTTAACCGGTAGATTGCATACCCCTCACTTATGAAAATACTGTTTTCAAGGCTTCATAAACCTCTTGGCGATCGCGAATCGTCACCAAGCGGAGCTTGGGATCGGCAATACGCCTCAACGTCGTCATCAGGGTGCTGGAATAATGGGTTCGGAGAATTTCTCCATAGCCCACCACCTGGCTAATTTCCACTAATTTTTGCATAAGATTCATTGCTCGAGTGTTATCAGAACCAATATTATCTCCATCGGTAAAATGAACCGGATAAATATTATAATGAGCCGGAGGATATTCCCGCTGAATCATTTCAAGGGCAAGTTGATAAACAGAGGAGCAGCGGGTACCCCCGCTCTCTCCCCGGGTGAAGAACTCTTCTTCCGTCACTTCTTTCGCTTCCGTATGATGGGCCAAAAAGCGCATCTCGACATTTTCATATTTCTCTCTTAAGAAACGTACCATCCAGAAAAAGAAGGTTCGCGAAATGTACTTTTCAAATTGTCCCATGGATCCAGAGGTATCCATCATAGCAATAATAACCGCATTGGTTTCGTAATTGGGATGAGTTTCCCAAGTCTTAAAACGCAGATCCTCGGGAGTGATGCACAGATTCTGCCTTTTCCCCGCCAACGCTTGCCTCTTAATACTTTCGATTAAAGTGCGTTTCTTATCGATGTTGGCCATCAGACCTTTTTTGCGTATATCCCTAAATTCTGGCTTATCATGGGCAATCAAAGGTCGTTTTTTATCGTCTAAATTAGGAAGTTGCAACTCATCAAAAAGGATGGCCGCCAAATCTTCATAGGTGACTTCAGCCTCGTAGATATCGATCCCAGGCTCCTCCCCAGCACCCTGACTATTTCCAGCCACATGCTTACGCGCATTATCTCGAGCGAGAATTTCTCCATCCTTCATTTTCTTGTTTCCTTGCCCGGTATGATTCCTTTTGTTGTAATCAAACCGAAAGCGGAACTCCTCCAATGACCGCATGGGGACTTTCATAGTTTTCTTGCCATCACTGATGATGATACTTTCATCGACAATTAAATCACCCAGCTGCTTTTTGATGACCTCTTGTACCTTCTCCTTATGTCGACTTTGATCCAGATACCCCTTACGATGTAGGCTCCAGTCCTCGCGGCTGACAATAATATCATCACTCATGGTACACACTCCCTTAGCGATTGAGAAGGGAACCGACATATTTTACAATCTCGTTGGCACAAACGGGACAATAGCCATGAAGCTGTATAAGACGGTCTGTTACTTCATTGATGCGGCGCAATTGCTCTTGATCCGGATGACTCACCGAGGTGGTGACCTTTATTACATCCTTAAGATCGGCGAACAACTTTTTCTCGATAGCCTCTCTAAGCCGTTCATGGGATGTATATTGAAAGGTTTTACTTTTACGGGCATAAATTGAGATACGAATGAGAATCTCTTCCCGAAAAGCTTTTTTTGCATTTTCTGATACCCCAATCTGCTCTTCAATACTGCGCATCAGTTGTTCATCGGGCTCAAGCTCTTCCCCTGTTATGGAATCATAAAGTTTGGTCGAGTTGCAGTAGGCCTCTACATTGTCCAAGTAGTTATTAAGTAAGGACTTAGCTGATTCTTCATAGGCGTATACAAAAGCCTTTTGGACTTCCTTCTTGGCTACTTCATCGTATTCTTTACGGGCCAGAGAAATTAGGTTGACGAGATTCTCTCTTTCTTCCTTAGTAATCGAGGTATGTTGTGATAAACCATCCTTAAGAGCCCGCAGAATGTCCAAGGCATTAATGCAAGACTTCTGATCTCTAATCAGCGCTGTTGATATGCGATTGATGACATAGCGAGGATCAACGCCACTCATACCTTCCCCTTGCTCTTCCCCTTCCGTCATGATGTCCTTAATATCTTTTTGATTAAATCCTTCTACATCTTCCCCATCATAAAGGCGCATTTTCTTAACTAAATCCATACCCTGTTTCTTCGAGGGCTTCATTCGTGAGATGATACTAAAGACCGAAGCGGTCCAGAGGCTATGAGGTGCCAGATGGACTCCCTTGAGATCGCTTTGTTGGATTAGTTTCTCATATATCTTGATTTCTGAGCTAACCTTCAAATTATATGGTACAGGAATGACAATAATGCGCGATTGAAGGGCTTCATTCTTTTTATTAGCCACAAAGGATTTATATTCGTTTTCGTTAGTGTGGGCAATAATCAGTTCATCGGCCGAGATTAAAGCAAAACGTCCCGCTTTGAAATTTCCTTCTTGAGAGAGGCTCAAGAGGTTCCAGAGAAATTTCTCATCCGATTTGAGCATTTCTTGGAATTCCATAAGTCCGCGATTGGCCTTATTCAATTCGCCGTCAAAGCGGTAAGCTCGAGGATCTGATTCTGAACCATATTCCGTGATGGTTGAGAAGTCAATGCTTCCCGTCAGATCGGCAATATCTTGAGACTTTGGATCAGAAGGGGTAAACGTGCCGATGCCCACCCGCTTCTCTTCGGAAAAAAGGACTCGTTTTACTGGAACATTTTCTACATAGCCATGAAACTCCTCTTCTACCCGCAGCCGACAGACCGGACAAAGATTCCCTTCAATGCGAATTCCGTATTTCTGTTCAAATTCTTCGCGCAGAACCTGGGGAAGCAGGTGCAAGGGATCCTCATGCATAGGGCAGCCGTCAATAGCGTATACAGCTCCCTCCTCTGTTCGAGTATATTCTTCCAAGCCATTCTTCAACATGGTGACGATGGTCGACTTCCCGCCGCTAACAGGGCCCATAAGCAGAAGAATTCTCTTTCTAACATCCATCCGTTTAGCTGCTGAATGAAAGTACTCCTCTACCAAACGTTCTAAGGTTTTTTCCATACCAAAGAGTTCTTTATTAAAGAATGCATAACTTTTTTGATTGTTTAGATCTTTAATGCCTGCTTTGTGAATCATCTCATAGATTCGAGCATGGGCATGCATCGCTAAATTAGGATTCTCTACCACCATTTGCAGGTACTCGCTAAAATTTCCGTTCCAAACTAAAGCTTCTTCACTATCTCTGAAATTCCTAAGCCATTGTATTACTTCCATGGTCGCCCTCCCTTTCGCTGAACAAGTACACCTTTCAGGCTTATTTTTAATATATGCCTCATCTAAATAGAAGAGACATTACATTTTTCTTACCCTACTTGACTACCTGGTCGTGTCAAGATTACCCTAGAAGCAAAAAACGCTTGCAAGCATAAGCTTACAAGCGTTTTTAATGGGTTGGACAATGGGTATCACCTAATTATTGCAATTTTCTTAAATCGCGAGCCTCATAGGCATATTCCCCAGCCATAACATCCAATTGGACAATAAAATATTCACCATATTCATCTTTTTCTAACCTTACCACAGTTCCCATTTTTGAATTATAGGTAATCACTCGATCTCCCCGTCTAAGCTTCTGTAAGCTAAATGGAATCCCGTGCTTTGTCGTCGACTCAAACTGTGCGACATACATGTGACTACACCTCCGCTCTTGTGAAAGTACTATCTTGCTCTTATTCTAACACAACACTTTTGTGAAATCTAGTGTAAATTAAAAATAATTTTGAAAATTATAGAAAAATATACTATTTTTCAATACTTGGAAATTGTATATTGTATTCCAAACTATCTGATACGCAAAAAGCCCTGTCCTTATGGACAGAACTTTTTCCAAAAATACAGAGATATCAATATTCTATTCCCTTACGGGCTTGAATGCCAAGTTCATAAGGATGCTTTATCGAAACCATTTCCGTAACCAAATGAGCTTTGTCTATTAAGGTTGATGAAGCATTGCGTCCCGTCATGATAATTTCTACATGCCCGGGTTTAGCTTCCAACAGATCCAAGACCAGCTCTTCCGGAATCAATTCAAACCAGATTGCGTTGATAATCTCGTCGAGTATAACAATATCCCACTCTCCAGATGTAATTAGCTCACGAGCACGCTCGAGCCCTTTGAGAGCTTCAAGACAATCTGCTTCTTTTGCCTGTCCTTTATGAACCCAGCCTGGCAAACCAAACTGTTCGATCTGGCATTCAGGCTCCAAGCGCTTCAGTCCCTGCAACTCACCATAGTCTTGACGGCCTTTCATAAACTGCAGGATAAATACATGGAATCCATGACCTACTGCTCTTAAAGTCAAACCCAGAGCTGCTGTTGTTTTCCCCTTGTTGTCCCCTGTATAAATTTGTACTAAACCCCGTTCCAGTTTTTCCATAAAATTACACCTGCTTTGTCCATTGTTCTAGCTGAGGGTGGATATAGGCCACATTAGGACATTGAATGAGTTCCGGAAATTTTTCAACAATCTGCTGGGTAAAGGAGTAAGTAAAGAGTATTTTAATGGCTGACATTTCATCTATCGCGCGCAGTTCCACTTTATCCGGGTAAAAATAATAAGTATAGCTGCTATCTCGCCATGTCGTTTCTAATTCACCACATTTAAGCTTGATGATACCAAAAGGTTCAACCTGTATTCTGCCGATGCTGGTGAACGACAGGCTCATCTGACCCGTTTCAAGAGCTACTTGTCCGGCTTTATGCCGACAGTGCATTAAATGTTCAATAATTAATCGAGAGGGTAAAGAAATCTCTTCAAAAATTCGCCGATGGTTTCTGATTTCTTCAGCCCATTCTTCAAAATGGGTGACATGAACTGAGCGTACCTTAGAAACTTTTTCAAGTGACTGTTCAATCATAAGATGCAGATCTTCCAAGCATTCTAAAAGCAGCATATCATCTAATCTCACAATATCTCTCACCAACCCTACTCTTACCTTTATCCATAGTTTAACTGAATTCCGAAAACTTTCCTAGTGATCTTCGAAAATTTCACTATTTTTTATGACGAATCTTGCGTGACACTCTTTGAACTGCCCGTTCCAGATCAATAGTCTCATAGCCTATATCATGGGCGATCTCTATGGATTGCCAAAAGCATTGAAGAGCATCCAGGTATTGACGCCTGCTCTCATAATATTCTGCTAAACGTTGTACTGCGCTCAGGGAATGAGCATGATAACCTGCAATCATACGCTTGGCTTCTTTACGGAAATATTCTCCTTCTTCCTCTTCACCCATCGCATCTAAAAGAAAAGCAAGATATTCATAACACTCACCAAGGCGAAGATCGTCTCCTAGCTGTTCAAAGATGGTTGATGCCTCTAACAAATATCCTTTAGCCTGTCCATATTCTTCTTTATTAACCATCAATTTGCCCAAGCTCTGCAGGCGAATCGCTAAACTATTTTCCAAATCTGTGCAGTATTGAATAGATAGCTCTAAGTAATACTGAGCTTCATCGAGATACCCCAGGTTTTGCAGAATTTTTGCCATAAAGTAACTAGATTCGCTGGCATCGCTCCATAGCTGATTCCTCATCTGTAATATTACTGCCCTTTGCATTGCGGCGAGGGCCTCCGTAAGGCTTTGCTGTTCAAATTTCATAAAAGCGTAGTATTGCAGAGCATTGGCTAATGACAACTCTTCGCCTAGACTAGCAAAAATCTTGCAGGAGTAACGAATATGGACAATAGCATCTTTCTGGTTACCTTGTCGGTAACAGGATTCTCCAATCAGTACACTTAATTCCCCCTCACCTTTCGGGTAACTGTACCGATGACACAGCTCTAACGCGTTCTTGTAGCTAATTTGGGCTTCCGACCATCGCTCTAAAGCTGAGTAAACTTGGCCTAGATCACTATATAGCATAGCTAAGCGTAGAGGGGGCGACTCGCTAGGGTATACTTCAATAGCACGGTTAAACCAATAAATAGCACTTTCCCAAGTATCTTTTTCTACGGCGATACTTGCTAAACCAGCAAATGCTTCAGACATTCCTTTATAATTAGATACCTCTTCACAAATTTGCAAGGCTTCGCGAAAGCCTTTTTCAGCTGCTTCGATTTTACCTTGCTTAACTTGAACAGTAGCCATCAATCTTAGAGAAAATGCCTTAACTAAAGGTACGTCTAACTTTTTGGCGATTCTTATTGCCCGCCTATAGTAATCCTCTGCTTGAATGTAATCTGCTTGTGCTAAATAGGTAGTACCTTTTTCCATCAGGGTTCGCCAAATATCCAAACTCTCTTCTTTCATTAGCATTCCCTCCGTATCATTTTCATCATATGCACGGAAGGGCTTTTTGGCGCGAAAACAAGCCTCTAGGCGAATTAATATGCAATCTAGACAGTTAAGTCGAAATATGTTAATCTGGTGCTGTAGGAGGTGCTATTATGAACGCATATCGTCCAGCTCCGTATTCTAACTGGATCACTGTGTTAAAGATTATCCTCTTGATTATCGCACTTTATTTTTCTGCTATTATTCTCAGTCAAGTTTTTACTTGGTTTTTCTCCATCGCTTTCGTGGTTATTCGTATTGCCGTTTACTTTGTCACTAGTATTCTCGTACTCCACTTCTTTCTTAAATTATTATTCGGTTATGACCTCCTGAGATTTATTTTAGGTTCACGTTTTAGTCGTTAAACATTAATTAGTTTAAACTAAGAAGCACCCCTCAGGGTGCTTCTTTTGCTTGTACTTATCTATCGAAATGAGATTCTTGAGGATTTGGTGAATTTTGGTACAACTCTCCCCTCATGTTCGGCTTTCCTCCTGAATATCTTTTGGGGAGGGGGGAATATCATGCGATTTATTGTATTCAAACGGCCATCTTGGCGAAACGTCATGCTGTGGGCTATTCTCTTATTCGTTGTGCTCGCCTATCGCGAAAATGTAATATCTGTCTTCTCCAGCAAGTTAAAACCAATATATTCGGCTGTAGTAACCACCAATGAAATCGGCCTCACCTTCGACATCAGTTGGGGTGAAAAAACTGCTGAGCCTATCCTGAATATATTAAAGGAAAAGGGTGTCAAGGCGACTTTTTTCATATCCAGCCCTTGGGCTTCAAAACATGAAGATTTAGTCAAACGAATGGTTGCCGATGGTCATGAAATCGCTTCTCATGGCAATCGACATGTGGACTTAAACACCTTAGGCCCTGGCGAAATCGAACGCGAAATAACCAGTGCTCATGCAGTTCTGGAGGAGCTCACCGGTCAAAATATTTCCTTATTAAGACCACCCAATGGGGCTTACGATAATAAGCTGATTAGTGTCTCTGCTAGGCTAGGATACCAAGTCATTCAATGGAGTGTGGACTCTCTAGATTGGAAAAGGCCCGGACCTGAAGCAGTAATTAACAACGTTCTCAATGGTCTTCCTAAGGGTCATGGTGCAGGTCCCGGAGATATCATTCTCTTCCACGCCTCAGATTCAGCTCCTGACACGATTAAAGCACTTCCAGTGGTCATTGATCGCTTGCAGTCCAAGAATTATCAACTCATCCCCGTAGGCCAACTACTTAAAAGCGCCACAGAAACTTGGCCTCCTGAAAGCAATTTACCACCTTTGGAAAAACCGGCGGCTACCCCATAAGATTCTCTTTATACCACTTATACCACTTATATCACTTATATCACTTATATCTTATACGTCACTTACAGATATAATTGCTAGGGTCTATTAAGAATACGGCTCCTATCTTTAGTTAAGATTACTCACTTTCCAGTAATTTTCTGCAAAGCATTCTCAGCTTCAATGCGCTCATTTGCTTGCTGTAAAGCAATGATGGCGTCTTTCTCGACAAACTGTGGTAAACCTAAATCCAATGCCCCTTGAAGATGCTCAGCAGCTTTTACAAAGTCACCGTGTTCATACACTTCAATTCCTGCTAAATATTGAAGACAAGCTTCCCCATCCTCCAGCTTGTCTATTTCCTTGAGGGTATCTTCATATCTCTCGCGTTCACCGATAACAAGCGACAAAATCGCCTTTTTCACTAATAATTGCTGAGTATATGAAATGTTATCAGTCACGACAAGCTGACGACTCAGCTCTTTGGCTCTATCCCATTGACCTAAGGTCAGGGCTAAGTCATATTCAGTTGCCAAAACCTGCGGGTGTGCAGAAGAGGTCTCAGAAGCGGTTCGCCAAGATTTTTGGGCCCGGTCTAGATCACCTATGGCCATGTGGCTTCTCGTTAGAGCAATATTCTTTAATACTTGTTCCTCCCGATTAAGGTCAGTGTCATTAATCGTAAGCAGAACATTTACAGCCTCCTCATATGACTCTTCCTCATACCATAATAAACCTTCGGCAAGTCTTTGCAGAGGAAACGCCTTAAATGTTTGCAGAATTGATTCCGCCTCTTTAGGCTTTCCTTGAAGGCAATAGAGCTGTAAAAGCCATAAACGTTGGGTATCGTCATCATATTTCAGCAAATCCGCTTCTAAATTTTCATAACTTCCTTGATTAAGCTTCAGCCAAAGCTCACCCTCGCGAATTGCCGGTACTACTTTAAGCCAGCCGGCCTTATCCTCCATCCAACTGAGCTCCTGAGAAAGAGCAATAAAATCATAACGATCGATAGCCCCTCGAAAGGCCATGACATGTTTTAAATAGGGACTACTCAAAAAAAGAATGCCGAAGATGAGGATCCCACCAATGAGGATTTTCAGGAGGCGCTTTCTTTTTTTATATCCTCTTGAGGATCTCTTTTTCCTTAACATTTACTCACTCTCTATTCTTTATCTAATCTCAGTGTCCTTTCCAAGCAGAGAATCCCTCGCCAACCACTTCCGGCACATCGGAAATAGACAGGAAGGCCTTAGGGTCGCGATTGCGAATAATCTCTTTTATTTGCGACATTTCCGTCCGATTGATGACACAGTAGACTACTTCTTTATCCTCATTAGAATAGGCACCCTTTGCTTGAAAAAGCGTGACTCCACGATCCAGCTTTTCCATGATGTCTTTGGCAACTCCCTGAGGGTCCTGAGTGACAACAAGGACACTCTTAGAGGGATTTATACCCTCCTGAACCATGTCAATAACCTTCGTCGCAATAAACATGTAAATCATCGCATACATGGCTCTTTCCGGTCCCAGAAAAATTGCGGCAGCAACAAAAATCAAAGCATCGATCACCATCAGAACCTGCCCCACACTAAAGGATGTGGTGCGGCTAAAGAACACAGCGAGAATATCGGTTCCACCCAAAGACCCACGACTACGGAAAATTATTCCCATACCAATACCGCTCACGACGCCGGCAAAAATACATGCCAGTAAAGGATCACTCGTCGGATTAGGTATTACTTTCGTTATATCTAAAGCGAGAGAAAATACTCCCACTCCGATCATGCTGTAGATCAGAAACATTCGCCCTACCATTTTCCAGCCTACGATAAATAGAGGGATGTTCAAAAGGATCACGATTTTACTAACGGATAGATTGGTTAAGTAATAAATAATAATCGCAATCCCCGTAACTCCTCCATCTGCTATCTTATTGGGCAATATCAAGGAATTAATGCTGGCAGCGACGATGAAAGCACCGATACTAATTGCTGCTAATCTATTAAAATGCATCCATGGTACCCGTAGCGAGTTTTTTCTCCATTCCATAGAAATCCCACCCATCTTGCTGCATTACGAATAGATATAAAAATCTATCCGTTTCTAATAATCCTATCCGTTTTTATAATCATATTATAGTCAGGAAATTCTCCTTAGATTATACCTTCCCCAAAAATAATTTATGCTTGCCAGATAAACACTCCCCTAATAGTAAGCGATTTGAAACGTGATGTCTATTCGTGACTTAATTTGAATAAGTAGCGATAGTATTCCATATTGTTCCTTATATTCCACCCCTTGCATAGTATAAACTATCTCTTAACAAAGGAGGAAATGCAAATGGCATTTGGCGGAGTTGATGGAGCTGCTTTAGGAACTGGACACTTTGGCGCCGGAATCGCTACAGTTGTAGTAATTATTCTTCTGCTCATCGCAATGGGAATTGTATTTTAAATAGAAAGGTGGAAATATCAATGTTCGGAATGGGTTATGGCGGAATGGGCGGGGCAGGTCGTGGCGTCGGTGTAGGAATAATAGTAATCGCAGTTCTAATTCTTATCGCTTTAGGTGTTATCTTGTAAAAAATTCCCTCATTATTTATCAAGGGCAGGAGGAGCTGATCTAATGTTTGGTTTTGGATTTCTTCCCTTTGCACTGGGGTTTGGTTTAGGCGCTACAATCACGCGACCTCGCTATTACCCATCCGCCTATTATGCTCCATATCCCTATGGATGGTATTAGTATCAATCAATCATCAAGACTGTCTAGCTCTTATATAGACTAATTAACGGGAAGAGCTGAAGAGCCCTCTCGCAAAAGCCGGTGGAACACACCCCCGGCTTCTTTACTATATCTGGTTAAACAAAAACACTGCAATCCCTTGCAGTGTCTGACTTTCATATGGTGCGCCCGGCAGGATTTGAACCTGCGACCTGCGGCCTCGGAAACCGTCACTCTATCCCCTGAGCTACGAGCGCGCGTAAATTAACCGCTTTATTACTTTACTAAATGAGCCAGTCTTTGTCAAGTCATGATTTGGAAGTCCTTATGAAACCAATAGCCCCTGAACAGCTTGATAGATTTCCTCATGAATTTCCTCAATGGATTTTAGCTTTCCTTCAGATATACAATCAATATTAACCCATTGTTCGTGAATTCTTATCTTCTGTGCATTTAGATAGGATTCTTTAAGATAAGACACATTTTTTTCGTGAATATCTTGGCTAGATACAACAGATTTATCCTCTCGATTCGCAATAAAATGAATACTATAGTCAGGAGGCATATTAAGATAAATCACTAGATCCGGTGCTGGTAAGCCCATCAGTCGATATTCAAAATCTTTCAACCACCCTATATAGCTTTCCCATTCATCAGCATCTTTGATTTTGACAGCTTGATGAATCATATTTGAGGTGGTGTACCGATCCGCAAGAACAATTCCACCATCATGATAAAATTTCCCCCATATAGTTTTATAGGAAGTATAACGATCTACCGCATAAAAAGTAGAAGCGGCGTAGGGATTCACCGCGTTAGGGTCGCTCCCAAATTCTCCGCCAAGGTACATTTTAACAAGGGCTGACGAAGGACTTGCATAATTAGGAAACTCAACCTTCATCGCCTGCAGGCCTTCCTGAGTGAAGCGATTCCAAAGATTTCTCGTTTGTGTAGCTTTCCCGCTTCCATCCCCGCCTTCGATAATGATGAGCTTTCCCATATCTTGATCCTCCATATCTGTCAAATTTAGTTGAAGGCTACTTATAATTTCAATAGCCAATCCCCACTGCAAACAAGGTTCTGTTGTAACTCACTCAGAAGCAAGAGCCGCCGATAATCGGCGGCCCATGCCCTTAGTAATGTGATTAAAGTCAGAATTCTTTATTCTGCGATGTCGGCGTACTGGAAGTACCAGTAGCCGTAAGGAGAGTACCAGGAACCTGTGATTTTGGGGCTTTGTAGATAGAACTGATTGTAATAAGCGATCGGTATGATCGCAGCATCAGCCATCATGACATCTTCAGCCTGATGCAAATAGCCGGAACGCGTCTTAGGATCGACTTCAGCAGCCGCTTTATCCATCAGTGCATCAAAAGCTGGGCTGTTATACTTGGCATTGTTGTTGCCATTGGTGCTGTACATCAGTTCCAACATATTGGAGGCATCATTGTAATCAAACAACCAACCATCGCGGCTAATTTGATAATCACCTGCACGGCGCTGAGGAGTGAAGCTTGCCCACTCGACTACTTCCACGCTCACTGTAAGTCCCAATTCCTTCCAAGCTTGTTGAATGTATTGGGCAACCACTTTGTGATAACCAGCATCATTGAGGGAGTACGTAATGGCAGGGAAGCCTTTACCTTCGGGATAACCAGCCTCAGCCAAAAGCTCTTTGGCTTTGGTTAGGTTTCCTTCATGATCATCAATACTAATATATGGCTTACCGCCATTGGCATTGTCCATGAAGCTGCTTCCATCCCAATCGGCTACACCTGTGCCGATGAAATTAGAGGCAGGGGTATAGGTGCCTTGCATCAGAGTTTCAGCCACGTATTTGCGGTCGATGGCCAAGCTCAAAGCCATACGGACACGGGGATCCGAGAATTGGTCTAAGGTATTATTTAAGTCAACATAATAGGTACCGAGCAGAGGGTCAATATAGAATTCGCTGTTGCCCTGCAGAGATGGAATTTCTGCAGTTGGTACATCCTTAATCATCATGGCTTCGCCGGTCTTATAGGCGGCGTAAGCTGCATTAGAATCCTCGATGAGAAGCAGCTTGATGGAATCCAGTTTAATAGAAGCCGCATCGCGGTAATTTGGATTTTTAGTAAATAGAATATAGGAGCTAGGTACCCATTCACTGATATAGAAGGGTCCATTACCGATATAGCTCTCGGGTTTTGTCGCCCAAGCATCGCCATTAGCTTCAATAGTAGCCTGTTGTACAGGGCTCAAGGCCGCGAAGGCGGCTAGGCTATCAAAGTAAGCGGTAGGATTAGCCAGTTCAACAACGAAAGTCTTGTCATCAGGTGCAGAAACGGCTAGGGCATCAGGATTGCCGCCGGCAGCCTCATCAAAACCTTTCACCATGCCAAGCATGGTTTGACCATAGGGCGCAGCGGTAGCAGGATCAGCAACCCGTTTCCAACTGTACACAAAATCCTTGGCAGTTAAGGGTGATCCATCGGACCACTTCAGCCCTTCACGCAGATGGAAGGTCCAGGTCAAGCCATCTGGACTGGTCTCCCATTTCTCAGCGGCACCGGGAATAATCTTGTTGTCTTTGTCCACATTGAGCAAACAGTCAAAGGCAAATAGGAGCATGTTGCCACCGTCCACTGCACTGTTCAAAGCAGGGTCAAGGGTCTCGGGATTGGGACCTATCTGGGCCACAAGTTGTTTGGGGGCTTTCTCCGCGTCAGATTGAGCGGGAGTGGACGTTTTACCGCAAGCGGTAAGAGTAAGGGATAGGATCATGATGATGACCAACACTAGGGTAGTCTTTCTTTTCATACTTTCTTTTCCTCCTTTTTCTTCTGGTTATTTATCATTCACCGCGATTGTTGCACGGTAAATAATTATAAGAATGGATCATTGAACACGATCCAAATGATGGCAAGCGGCGAAGTGACCGGCAGAGACCTCTCTCCACTCGGGTTCCTCTACGGCACACCGTTCGTCAGCATAGAAACACCGGGTACGAAAACGGCAGCCAGAGGGAGGATTCACGGGGCTAGGGACATCACCCTCAAGAACTATACGATTAGTGCTGCGTGAAACTTTGGGGTCGGCTATCGGGATGGCTGAAATCAAACTACGGGTATAGGGATGCACACTGTGAAAAGTCAGTTCATAGCTGTCAGCCAGCTCCACCAGCTTACCCAGATACATAACGCCGATGCGATTGGATATATGCTTCACCACGCTCAAATTATGGGAAATAAACAGATACGTCAGTCCCATACGCTGCTGAAGTTCTTCAAACATATTGACCACCTGAGCCTGAATGGATACATCCAGTGCGGAAATTGGCTCGTCACAAACGATAAACTCGGGGCTTACTGCCAGAGCACGAGCAATACCCACTCTTTGGCGCTGGCCGCCGGAGAATTCATGGGGATAGCGGTTGGCATGCTCAGTATTCAGTCCCACTAAGCTTAACAGCTCCACAATACGCTCTCGGCGTTCCTGGGCATTCGCTGCCAAACGATGAATATCAATGGCCTCACCCACAATGTCCCCGACGGTCATGCGAGGATTAAGACTTGCATAGGGATCCTGAAACACAATCTGCATTTTACGCCGATAGGGCAGCATGTTGACATGAGTGATGTCTTTTCCCTCGTAGATGATTTTACCCCCAGTGGGTTCATGCAACCTCAGTAAAGTTCGTCCAGTCGTCGTCTTACCGCAGCCTGATTCACCCACAATACCCAAGGTCTCACCTTTATTGATATGGAAGGATACATCATCCACAGCTTTGACGACTTTTTTCTCAAAAAGTTGGTCGCTCTTAACCGGAAAGTATTGTTTTAAGTGCTGTATTTCCAGCAATTTATTATTTTCAGTCATGCTGAACCTCCGTCTGCCCTTCGAATTTTGCTTTGTCCAGCAGCCAGCATGCACTGTAATGGTCCTCACTAAGTTGGGTATAGGCCGGCATACTGCTCAGGCAAATTTTCATACATGAACGACAACGGGGGGCAAAGGGACATCCCGCCGGAGGATTTAACATATCCACCGGTAAACCCTCAATGGGCACCAATTGCTTGTGATCTCGCTCATTTATATTAGGGACACTTTGGAGCAGTCCTTTGGTATATTCATGGGAAGGTTGATAAAAAATCTCATCCGTGGTACCTGATTCTATCACCTTGCCGGCATACATAACTGCAATGCGGTCGCACATTCCGGCCACAACACCCAAGTCGTGGGTAATCAGAATAATGGACATTCCCATCCTTTCCCTCAGATTCATCATCAATTCTATAATCTGCGCTTGAATCGTCACATCCAAAGCAGTAGTCGGCTCATCAGCAATCAACAGCTTAGGCTCGCAGGCCAAAGCAATAGCAATCATCACCCGCTGGCGCATACCACCGGACAACTCATGAGGATATTGTTTTAAGCGTTTTTCCGGTTCGTTAATGCCTACTAACTGTAAAAGTTCCCGGGCGCGCTCATTGGCCTCCTTCCGGCTTTTGTTGGTATGCATAAGAATAACCTCCCGGATCTGGTTGCCGACGGTATAGACCGGATTGAGGCTAGTCATCGGGTCCTGAAAGATGATGGAAACCTCGTTGCCTCTGATTTCACGCAACTCCTTTTCCGTCATCTTATTGATATGGTGTCCGTTAAAATAGAGATCGCCGCCAATGATTCGGCCAGGATGAGCCGTCAGCCCCATTAGACTGTAAGAGGTAACCGATTTTCCGGAACCGCTCTCCCCCACAATACCCAATACTTCACCTTCACGGACATGCAGGGACACATCATTGAGTGCCTTTACCTCACCTGCCGGGGTAAAGAAGGAGAGCCTCTCGTTGCGGATATCAACCAAGTACTCGTTCATTATGTTTCTCCTTCCTCAACTCTTCATCTTGGGGTCGAATGCGTCCCGCAGACCATCGCCTAATAAGTTAAAACTGAGAATAATGAGGCTAATCAGAAAAGCAGGTGCTAACAACAAATAAGGATAGCTGTTCAGTCCGTTAAGGGCATCACTGGCCAGCGAACCCAAAGAAGGTAACGGAACAGCAACCCCTAAGCCGAGGAAGCTCAAAAAGCTCTCCGTAAAAATTGAAGAAGGAATCTGCAGCGTCGTGGTAACAATCAAAGTACCGATACAGTTGGTCAGCAGATGCTTACGGATAATACGCCCAGTACCAGCACCTAAAGCTCTGGCAGCAGTCACATATTCATTCTGCTTAAGGGCCAGGACCTGGCTACGGACAATCCGAGCCATGCCTACCCAGTATAACAGGGCAAACACCAAAAAAATACTAATTAAATTGGGGCCGACCGTTTGAATCCACCCAAAGCCGGGCTTTGCGGCCAGTAGGGCCAGAGGATCCCTGATTGCAAAGGAAATCAGCACGATCAAAAGGATATCAGGTACTGTATAGATGATATCGACAATACGCATCATGATGAGATCTACCCACCCACCAAAGTATCCCGACACGGCACCGTAAGTCGAACCAATAAGAAGTATGATAGCGGAAGCGATTAAACCAACCATTAAGGAGATGCGGCTACCCACCATCACTCGGACAGCATAATCACGGCCCAAATTGTCCGTTCCTAGAATATGCGGAAATACTTCTTCCCCGGCATCAATACGAATCTGTTCCTGCGTGGAGTAGGTCATGGGTTTGAGGTACTCGGAGCCCTTGATTTGCTGCTCATATTTATAAGGATACAAATTAGGCACAATAAAAGAAAAGAACATAACAATTAGAATAATCGTAAGGCTTATCATTGCCACCTTGTTTTTCCTTAATCGCCGCATGGCATCTTTCCAAAAGCCGACTCCAGGACGCATTTGAGTGAGACTTTGCTTTTCTGCATCTGTTGCAGGCAGAAAATCTTCAACCTTTAATTGCAAGCTAAGCGGATTTTTTTCTGTCATTTTCTGCCCTCCCTATTTAAGTTGAATACGGGGATCAATAAACTTATAAAGGATATCGATCATTGCATTAATGGTGATAACCAGCGTTGCCAAGAATATTGTGGTACCCATAATAACTGTGTAATCACGATTGACGATGGAACTGACGAACTGACCGCCTAAACCGGGAATGACGAAAATCTTCTCCACAATGAAACTGCCAGTCAGGGTGAAGGCCAACATAGGGCCCACATAAGTGATTACAGGTAGAATCGCGTTGCGCAAAGCGTGCTTGAAAAGACTGGTCATCTGGGAAAGTCCCTTGGCTCGGGCCGTCCGCATATAGTCCTGACCAATCACATCCAGCATGGACGAGCGCATCAGTCGAGTAATATAGGCTGTGGGATAGAAGGAAAGTGCAAATACAGGAAGGACATAATGAGCAGGTGTCGTGAGACCCATGGTCGGCAATACCCCTAGGTAGACGCCGAACACATACATACCTACAGTACAGATAACAAAACTGGGAAAGGCAATGCCACAGGTAGCGATAACGATGATCAAATCGTCGAGCCATTTACCGCGGTTGAGCGCAGCAATGCTTCCCAGAGGAATCCCAAGCGATAATGCCAGAACCACTGCGATACCACCTAGCCTAGCCGAAATCGGAAACTTGCTGAAAATGATATCACTAACCGTGCGGCCACGCTGTTTTAAACTCAAGCCAAAGTCGCCCTGTGCAACACTTAACATATAGTTTTTGTATTGCACAATCAAGGGTTTATCCAACCCAAATTTCTCATATAGTGCGGCTTGAGCTTGTGCACTAATGGACTTTTCTGCAACAAACGGACCACCGGGCACCATGTTCATAAGAAAGAACGTTATGGTCGCAACCACGAAGATTGTCATCACTGCCAGAAAGATTCGCTTAATAGTGTACTTTAGCATACGTCAATAACCCCTCACTCTTATAAAAGCCTGTCCCCGTCATTAAAGCAAATTTAGACGCAAAAAAATGCGTCCTAATTCTCATATGAATGACCATATATAAGCCATTATATAAAACAGAGATGCGTATCAATTCTATCAACCAGAGCGAACTTTGTCAATTTGGATATTTTACGAAGGTTCTGATAATGATTGGTAAAATTAATAAGAACAGGTATATATTAGAAGCTAGAGGTCGCATCCGACAAAATCCGAGTTTTAAGCAAAAAACAGGGTTTATGAAGTAAAATGTAGAATAGGGGCGATTTCTCGCCCCTCTAACAGAACTGTGCTTTTGGTATATCAACTGCTTTACTTCAGCTAACTTTACTCATAACTCTTAACTTATCCGCTAATAGAGCGACAAACTCAGAATTGGTAGGTTTCTGTCTTTCGATATTCATGGAATACCCAAAAATACGTTTTAAGGTTTCCGTATGGCCCCGTTCCCAAGCTAATTCGATGGCATGACGTATGCCCCGTTCTACTCGGCTGGGAGCGGTATCATACTTCTTGGCTATAGCCGGATAAAGTTCTTTGGTCACGGCACCTAATAATGAAACATCTTCCACAACCATAAGTATGGCATCTCTTATGTACTGGTATCCCTTTACATGAGCAGGTATCCCGATCTGATGCATCATATTGGTAACTTCAGCTCCTAAATTGACGCTGCTTCCGGCATTGGTAACAGAACTTATCGAGGAAGTCATAGGACTAGAAGAAGGAGTACAGTTTTGGGTTAAACTGCGAACTCTCTTACCTAATACTTCCAAATCAAAAGGTTTCAAAATGAAGTAATCCACCCCTAAAACCATCGCTTGATGGGTCAGGGATTCTTGACCAAATGCCGTAAGCATGATCACCTTAGGACGTGAAATTGCGGTTCGTCCATTGATCCGCTCTAAAACACCCAAACCATCCAAGCTAGGCATAACCAAATCGATTATGATAAGGTCTGGTTCTTGAGATTGAACGAGATCCCATGCTTCGACTCCATTATACGCTACCCCCACCACCTCAAGGTCATCCTGACTTTGAAGAAAATCTTGTAGCATTTGGCACAAATTTCGATTATCATCCGCAACAACAATTTTTACTTTCTTTCCCATTTCTCTTATCATCCCGCCTTGTGATATTTTCCGGACTTTTAATCTCTCTATACTGTCAATTCTCTCTTGTCTTCTTGCCGGTGACCCTATTATACTTCAATGGAGATGTCGAAATCGTAAAAAATAAGTAATCAACTGAATTATCTTATTTTTCAAAAAAGCCTAGAAACAAAGGAGTTTGTGGATATATATGGATATTTATCCATCGTTAAATATTTCCATTTTTCCCCAATTGAGTTATTTGTTGTTATTTCCGCCCGAATCCCGGCGGGAAATCCACTTAAGTAGTGGTGTTCATTTTCATAGATAATCATAAGATTAAGCAAGAATTCTCTGCATTACGATGACATCCAAACATTGTTCGAACTTTTTACCGACTTCTCGATATTTACCCGTTTCGAAAAAACCATGCTTTAGAGCTAGGTTAAGACTCTTCTCATTAGTCGCCGTAATCAAACCCAATAAGGTATGGTATCCTAATTTTCTCGCCTCTTTGCAGAGGGTTTCTAACAGGGCATCTCCCATTGATTTACCGGACCATTCAGGTGCTATATATATGGAAAACTCTCCACTTTCTTTGTAAGCTGGTCGGGTGTGGAAAGGCGATAAACTCCCCCATCCAGTGACTCCCCTCTGGTTTTCAACCACGAATAGTGGGTAATAGGGATCTAAATGTGATTCAAACCAGCGTTCAGCTCTCTCGAGAGAACGTTCTTCGAGGTCAAAAGTTGCCACTGTGTTCAGTACTGCCCAATTATATATTTCATTGATTTGCACCAAATCCTCATGGGTAGCTTTACGAAGGTTAAATTCGGGTCCCATAATACTCCCCCCTACCTCTACTTTATCATAATTCGTTTGAGGGACCTTTTGTCCTTGCTCATGAAATGCATAACAACTCCAAAATAAGGGAACATTGAATTAGAAATTTAGCAAAGGAGGTCTTGTGAACATGAATGCATCTGTTGATGAAAATTGTATTGGTTGCGGCGCTTGTGTGTCCGTTTGTCCTGAGGTCTTCCGAATGAATGATGAGGGTCTTGCTGAAGCTTATGTCAATCCAGTACCCAGTGAACTCGAAGAATCCGCTCAAGAAGCTGCGGATGGCTGTCCCACCGATGCCATTCATCTTGATTAGGACTACACCTATATTAACATAGGGGGCGTATCGTTTGATACGCCCCCTAAAAATTTTCTATCCAAATTGAACTTAAGAATTGATAACTTTTATAACCGTTTCATGCAATCCATCTAAGCCGATACGATCGATCATTCTACCTAATCGTTCTTGAGGCTTAGCATGCTCTTTAAAGTATTCAACCACTGCATCCATAACCGGTATCAGTTCATCTGCTTGAAGGTTTTCCACTAACAGATCTCCGCTACGTGGTTTCACACCGCCATTACCGCCTACATAGACATGATAACCTTTACTGGTTCCCATCACGCCCAAGTCAACGTTCATGGAGTCCGTGCATTTATTGGGGCAACCGGCAATCCCGATTTTGAATTTCGCAGGTAAAGACATACCATGGTATCGTTTGTCGATCTCCATGCCAATACCCAGGGTCTCTTGCAACCCTCGTTTGCAGAAGGTCTTTCCCGGGCAGACCTTGACACTGCGCACACACATTCCTATAGCATGTCCAGGGTCCATACCCAAATCATCCCAGGCATTAGAGATATCCGCCGGATCTAATCCCACTATGGCAATCCGCTGTGCGGAAGTCACTTTAATGGCTGCGGCGTTGTATTTCTCTGCTACATCGGCAATTTTTCGTAATATCTCAGGGGTGGCAACTCCGGCAGGAATATGTGGAGCTATGGCATAAGTCTTTTTATCCATCTGTAAAATAGCACCCTTAGGTTGAGCCTTTGCCTTTGCCTCATCAGACATTTCCCCTTGCTCTACCGAATTGACAGCTGTTAGCAGCTTCTCGGGATCCAATTTATGCATCTGTGCTGCATTAAGCAAAGTCTCATTCACAGAGAAAGGGCAACCCAAGCAGTGCAAGCCAAGTTCCTGCATAGCTTCAACTGTTTTGGGGTTCGCTGCCATAATATCCTTAAGCTTCATTTCTAAAGTAAATTTCATCTCAAACACCTCGATATCTTTCAACCATGAATTAACGCCGGAAGACAATGAACACAGACGTGCTTTTCCTCCCCTTGGTGTACATAAGTTATGACGGGTGTGAGCTCACTGGTTGTTCCACAATGCGAGCAATCTAGTTCAATATTCTCTTTCTTCATATCAGCCATTTATTTATCCTCCTTAACGATTATGAGTTAACTCTACCAAAAAAGCAGAAACCATGTTGTGACCTAGAGCACTTCTTGGTGTGCTTTTAGGAACACTTATGCTCTTACAATTCATTCTAAACCTTTGCTCAAGAAAATATACTTGGGCAAATCAAAAACGCGCTTTGAGCGCGTTTGGTTCATTGAACTTTAGCTAATGATTGAGCATTGACTTTCTGAATTTGAGTGATTTTCCACCCTTCTGTAGTGGATCGGGTCTCTATAAGATAAGTTTCAAGAATTTTATCCTTCATCGGAGAAGACCATTCTACACTCACCATAATTACATTGGGATCTAACGAATTGGCAAATTCCAATTTCTTCAGGCTGATTAAGGGATTGTTTGTGACTTGTTTCTTCCAAAGTTCAACTTCCTGTTGTCCGAAAGGATTTAATTCCTTTGCTAAAATCAATTGTTCTGCAAGTTCGAGCTGTCTTGTGTCGAGATAGCCCCAATATCGTTGAACTGCAACCCGTGGAGAATCTGCATACTGAGGTTCTGTTAGGGCAACCATTACTGCTTGAGGCGATTTCCAGGAAACAATTCCCGCTAAACAAATTAAAGTAATTGCCATGAGCATGACATAACGGCTACGAGCCATTTTCTCACTCCTCGCTTGTCTTTTACTCTATATCTATAGACAAGAGGGTGATTTCATGTCATGTTTTAAGTATTTTTTTATGTGATACAAACTAGCTAATCCTAATTGAACACTTTACGGAGAAAGCTGAGTACGAACTCAGGCAGACGTACATAATAAACCTTCATTCAAATCACCTCTTTCCTTCTTTATTAACTTATGCACTCGATCACCTGATGGGACTCAAATTATTTGGTAATTTTTGACTGCCTCTTCCAACTGGGCGACCAATTGCTTTTCTTCCTCGCTGCTTGCCGTAAAGTAAAGTCGTCCGATAATAGAGCTGATAATCCTGAGGACGTCCTCAACCACAAGTTTATCTTTCATTGCTAGTTGAGCGCTGGTTTCCACAAGAGCAATCCCAAATTGATGACCTACCCCTTCTTTCATTGTCTTCGTACAAGTTTTCCCAAGTAATTTCATTACTAACGAAGCCTCTTGGGCATCTAATTGACGAATGGCATCGATAACCGTGGTTAATCCTTGAACCATTCTTAATCCAACATTTGTCCAATTTACTTGTTGACTATCCATGTTTTCCCCTCCATGCAAGTTTTCCGTGCCATACTATATGCGATGCTCTTGCAATGGGTGAAAAACAAAAAAAGGGTACAGAGAAATTAAAAATCTCGTACCCGACCTTCTTCAATGTATTTTTCGCAATTTATTTTCCTAACTTCGGTACTTTGAAGGACGAAACCATAAGAAATGCCAGCAAAGCCAAGGCGATAGGATATACGATCCACGGCAAGCTTTGATAAAAAAGCACAAGTAAGGCCATCAACCCTCCGGCAAAGGTGATAGGCACTCCAACAAAATGAGTCGTGATATTCAAAACATTAAACCGAGCCAAGCGTACCGCTCCACATAAAGCAAAAGCAGCAGCTAGAAGCACACCCCAAAATCCCATATGTCCCTCTAACAAAACCTTATAGGTTAAAATCGCCGGAGCAACACCGAATGAAACCACATCACATAAAGAATCAAGTTCTCTACCAAAATCTGTACTAACAGATAATTTACGAGCAACTTTTCCATCCATACTATCCATAAGCACCGATAATATGATGAGTCCGGATGCCACTTGGTAATTTCCATTCATCGTCCAAATAATTGCTAAAAAACCAAAAAATAAATTCCCTAAGGTAAATAGGCTCGGAATCATATCTACCTTAATAGACCTACTATTCACGAATCTTCACTCTCCCAACATATTCTTGCCCAAATTATACTGCAGCATAACTATCTCCATCTGGTGGGAGAACTATCAATCTTCATGTATACCCCTCTAATGTCAACTATAGCTTGGCTACCAGCTTATGCTATAGTTTAACATCTTTCCTCATTTTATAAAAGCAGTTCCTTCTGGCGCATCTCGTCAAGCCAGTTATCTATATGGTCAAGAATTTGCGTTTCGTTGCATCGGACATGGGTTTTGACAGGTAAAGAATTCAAGAATATCCTTCCATAGCGTTTCTCAATAACTCTGTTATCACAAAGAATCACAAGTCCTCGATCAGACTTGGAACGGATCAAACGACCAAATCCTTGCTTAAAGCGAAGTACAGCTTCGGGGAGAAGAAATTCATAAAAGGCGTTTTTCCCTTGAGCCTCCAGATATTCGGAGCGGGCAGCTATCAACGGTCGATTAGGCGGCCCAAAAGGAAGCTTGATAAGAATCACACAGGATAGCTTATCTCCAGGAATATCGATACCCTCCCAAAAGCTATTGGCTCCCAATAAAACGCTCTTGGGATTGTTGATAAAGGCATCAAGAAGTGCATGGCGTCCCCCGTCAATCCCTTGAGCCAATAATTCAATTCCCGAATCTCCTAAATACCGACTTAAAGGGTGGTGTATTTCACGTAAAAATTGATGAGAGGTAAAAAGCACCAGAGTTCTACCTTTCATACGCTCTGTTACTTCAGAGATAAAAAGAGCAATCTTCTCAGAGTCAAACAAATTACTATGATTCGGCTCAATGAGATCTTTAACTACGATGAACTGCATTTGTTGGTCATAGTCAAAGGGAGAATCCACAATCAAAGTAGCCGTATCCGTGCCTAAACCATTTTCTTGCAAAAAATGCTGAAAGGAGTTGGCAATGCTTAACGTTGCTGAGGTCAATACAGCACTATTGAGGGGCTTGAAAAGTTTCTCTTTTAGCAAAGTACTTACATCAACAGGTGAGGTTTTCAACAACAAACGATTATTACGTTCTAACCAACTAACACGAGTGCTTTTCTCCACCTGCATAGCGAGGTTAAAACAGTCCCGTACCTCTTCTAGATTACGTATCCGACCCGAAAGTTCATAAGCAAGGGAAGCTGCATCTTCATCATCCAAAGGCTCAAGAAGATTATACATTGCTTTTAACAGGTCTACGATTGCTTTGAGGCGTCCTTGGAAATTTTCAATTTGCACAGTGATTGTCTGCCACCAGCTTTCGTTTTGACTGTGCGCTGTTAATCGGTAAGAAAGCTCATTGCCTAGAATCTGTTCGAAGCTGGCGAAGACTTCTTCTGTCTGCAGAAAAAGTTCATCACAAGCCTCAGGCAATCTTTCTAAATGCCCCCGAAAACGATTCCAAAGTGATTCTGATAAAATGCGTTCCCATAATTGAGCACGGGCCTTCACATTCCCGTAAAAGCTTCCAGCCATTGAGCGACTAAGAAGATTCAGGACTCTGGAAATCTGCTCGAGACTTATCTCATTACCTAATTGCTCTAAGGCCGACTGGTGAAGATGATGAGCTTCATCAATTACTAATTCATGGAATTCCGGTAATATGTTGTTCTCCGTCTTAATATCCGAAAAAAGCAAAGAATGATTGACAATGATTAGGTCTGCCTCTTCAGCACGTTTGCGGGCATGAAGCATATAACAACGGTTAGCCTGTGGGCATTTTCCCGGGACACAGCTTTCCTCTTCTGCGTTCAAATTACCCCATAGTCTTGACAGACTGGGTATTTGGGAAACCTCTTGCCAGTCTCCGGTGCTCGTCTCCCTGAGCCAAATCATGACACTGAGAAGGGCAAGTCGTTCACCATAGTCATACTCTGTAAAGTGGCTTTGCACGGTGAGCCATCTTTTTAAACATAGATAATTCCCTTTTCCTTTTAATAAAACTCCATGAAAAGAGAACGGCAAGATTTGAGAAAGGATAGGCAGATCTTTTTTATAGAGCTGCTCCTGTAAGGGTATGGTATGAGTCGCTACTACAACCTTCTTATTTGTCTTCCGTGCCCACCAAAGGCTCGGGATTAAGTAAGCATAGGACTTGCCGGTACCAGTACCTGCCTCTGCAACACAATGAGTAGAGGTAGCTAAAGCCTTAGCAACCGCTTTGGCCATATGTAGCTGACCTGGGCGGCTTTCGTAACCCTTCAGATTACTTTCAAGGATTCCCCCTGGGGTAAAACATTGATCAATCCACTTTATATCCTCAGGAATCGGGGCTTCCTCCTCCTGCGGTTCAAAAAGTCCTAACTCCTGATCGTATAGAACTAAATCCGTTCGTATTAATCGATCTGGGAACTCTTTCCTAATGGTCTTATCTAATTCCTTGAGAAAGCCAGTGAGCTTCGAGCCTCCAGCTAAAGGGAGTGCTCTTTGATAGAAACTGGCATCCAGAGTCATCCCTTTTTCCCAGCATTTCTTTAAGAGGTTCCAAGCAGCCTGGGCATCATTCATTGCCCGATGAGCCTTTTCTAAAGGTTCTAAGTCAAGCCTTTTCACAAGATCTGCCAATCGATAATTATTCATATTGGGAAAAAAGACCCGAGCAATTTCCAAGGTATCCCAGATAGGGTTTTCAAAATGAATATTTAACGCACGCTCAACAAACCCTAAATCGAAATTCACATTATGACCTACAATGATAGCATCCCGAAAAAGATTCAGAATTATATCGCAATAAGACTCAATGGGTTGGGCCTGCTTCAGTTCATCAAAGCTTAACCCTGTTAGTCGCAAAATCCGCTCAGGCACTTGCCTTTTCGGGGAAACCAAAACACTAAATATCTCTGGATCCTTCCCCTCGTCTATACTCAAGGCGGCAAATTCAATAATCTCATCTTTGTATATATCTAATCCAGTGGTTTCTATATCTATAACCACTATCTTTTTAGCAATCATAATAAGCCCCTTTCTTAAGTCATTTTACACATATTTTCACAGGGAATCAATGTAACCTGCCAAAAGAAGGGATTAGCCAAGAAAGAGCGAATAAATGCTATGACTATTCAGATTTTGAATCGAATATTTGTAATAGGATAAGACTCTACATAATGTTTCTGGGAGGAACAAACCTTGAATAAGCTCCGTAAGATTTTTTCTTGGATGTGTATCATCCTTTTACTCTTTTTACTTAGTGGTTGTGCTGAGAGACCCTTTTTATCCAAAGGGGGTATTTATTCAATAGTAACGATGTCTTCTGAGGGAGAAGTACAGAAAATACCTATCCAATTAACTTGGAATACAAACTTTGCGGTGATGCAACAGCTTCTTCTCGAAGCCTCCTTTGTCTTGGGGGATCTGCATTCTTTGCCTGATTCTGATGCCAGCGCTACCACCGTTGAAAGCGATACCACCGTTGAAAGCGATACCACCGTTGAAAGCGATACCACCGTTGAAAGCGTTCCAAAACAAAACCCTGTTAACCCTAATGAGACTTCAGCACTTTCAATAGCGGAAGACTCTCTTCCCCCGGTTAGTGTTCTTGAAGCTAAAAAAGATTTTTCAGAAATAAATTTTGAAGATCGAGAAAGAATAGAGATAGAAGGACAAAACAGTCAGAACATACTACCCGCTATCTCCTCAATGATGGCTGAGCTTCCGATTCGTCCATCAGAAACAATTTTATTAGAAGCTACTTTTCCTGAAGCTAAATCCTTTGAACTTCTTATCGATGATGAACTCACTACATTAGAAATTACCAATATTCAAATAGAGGTCAGCGGGCTTCATCCTGGTCGAGTTATTTTGAACCAAACTATGGTCCTTCAGGGTATCCCTAATCCAAATCTTGAATCTGCTTTTAGTCAATTTCTTGTCATGCTACAGAAGACCGAGCAGGTACCTATACGCTATGATAATGAATTGAATTAAATCCAAAAAAGAAAACAAGAAGCACATTTAAACTGTCAGTTTAATTAGCAGCTTCTTGTTTTCTTTTATATCCACATCAAGAATTAAGTTGGCACAAGGATAACAAGGTAATATGCTATCCCTATTTAGTTGGGCTGGGGAAGTGGCTACAAAATCGATAAAAGCCAAACACATACATAGCTAATTTCTCTGGTCGCAGATGTTCCCAATTTTGAATGCTCATCTCTTCTCCAAAACTATTTCTTAAAATCCCATTACTTTGAATCCAGCCACTGGGCCCATCCTCATGTAGCTTTATTTCCCAAATCGAGTTAGCATCTTGGACATGAACCGATGCGATATGAAGACAACACCGAGCATGGTAAATTTCAATCAGCTTCACAATTAAAGTTGTTATGGGATCAATGGTATAAGTCCCATAGCTGGGATTAATCTGAGCTTCTTGCATAATCTTTCTCACTAATTCATCGACTGCTTTTTCTCGATTGTAACGCTGCTCAAACGGAATATTCAAGTTCCTAACCCGAACTGAACCCAAACTCAAGTCAAAATAGAGGGGGTCATGCCCTTCGAGATTAAGAATTAGAAAATTCCCATCGACTTGAATATGTCCCGGTACGCGCGAGAGGAGTTGATGTGCAATTTGGTACGAGAGGATTTGAGAAGAAACTTCTCGCTCATCACGCCGTGCACAGCTTTGACATTCCTTTACCGGATTTACTTCTAAGGCTAACCTCAACCTTGACACCCCCATTTATTTCTTAATCTAAACTTATCTATAGTATACACAATTTTATAGTAATAATCATCATAATATTTTAAATTTTTAAAATTCATTACACAATTATTTTTAACCAGTCTTATCATTATATATTTTAACAAAAGCTGTTAAGAAAAGGAGCCTTGTACATCTCCTTTTCTTACATCGCCACCATTCTTTAAGTATCCCACCACTTAGAATTTCTCATCAATCACGTCAAACATTTGCGGAGTGGACTGTTTAAAGGCTTTGTTTTCCCCTAGGGTAGATGCCCAATTATCGTATGCATTCACATCGTCCCATTTCGTCATAACCATTATTTCATTCGTATTCGTTTGCTCATTGATACTAGCATACTTAAACCCTCCGATCTGATCTAGGTCATCTAATCCGCTTCGGATATCTGATAATAACCGGTCACGATCGGGTGAGTCGAAAGTATGAACGATTGTTAGCATAATTGTACCCCCTCATCATAATGTTTAATCGCTTTTTATTCTGTCCTATCCTTTCTTCTTCCATACAAAGGGATTCACTTTTAATCGTGTTTGACATAAACTATTGTAGACGTTTTCCATCTGTTTTTTATTCTATGATAAAAGAATGAATATTCCTTCTAGTCGTCGTTTTTTAACACCTAAAGTGCTATAATTAAAGTGTTCCAACTTAAATGTGTGAGCAAAAGGAGGATCCAGATGAAGTTAGTTTACTTGAAAACAGACTTCCCGAACGGCAGATCCCATATCCTTATGAAAAACACCGAATCTCAAAGCCAAGAACTGAATCATTTCGTTCTTGTACTTACCAATAAAGGGACCCTTTGGGTTGATGTTTTTTGGCCTTACGATGATGAATCCGAGCGATATACCCGCCGCATTTCAGAACAACATTTCTGGCAGGCTTTCCGCGAATGGCGTCTCGCCGGATTTCAACTAGGGGACAATGAGCAAGTGGCTACAGTCTTAGCTAGGCGTCAATTGAATCTCAAAAAGCACCCCGTTGATGCCTAAATCTATTATAAGAGTAACTAATAGCATAAAAAAAGCGTTCAAACTCAGGTCTCTGGCAACGTTTGAACGCCTTTTTTATGCTTATTCTTCATCTAGAGGACCATTCCTCTTAATCTTCTGGGCTGGTGATTTCATTGCCTGTTTGTCAAGACGGTAAATAAAAGCTAAGAGCTCAGCGACAACTTGATAGAGCTGTGGAGGTATCTCTTCCCCATACTCAACTTTCATAAGGGTCTCAATTAATACCTCATCTTTTTGAATGGGAATTCCATATTCAATGGCTTGCTCAATAATTTTACGAGCTACTTCCCCAGAGCCTTTAGCTACGACTTTTGGAGCTCCGGCATGGTCATAAGCAAGGGCAGCGGCTTTTTCCTTCATACCTGATAGTTCACCCCTTCACGCAATTCTCCTTTGAGAAATCGATGAAATTCTTCCGCAGTCTTGAGCTGCCCTACTCCGATGGGGTGAAGGGTAATTCCCATTTGCTGGAATATGGTGCGGGTCGACTCATAATTTTCCTCAATCAAAGTCTGTAGCTCTTCTTGTTTTTCGCTTAAAAGCTTAAGGGTTAACTGACCTTCATACAACCATCCCTCTAGTCCCAGCTCACCTAATGTGGGGGTTTCGGCATGAAGTGCTAAACGACAATGATCTAGGTCTATTTTTTTGCCCTTGCGTGAAGCTTTAAAGGCTAGCGTCTGGGTATATAGCTCTCCTTCTGATTGGAGAGGTATTTCCATGAGGTAAAAGGGAGCATCAGGGTTACCTGCTTGCAAGAGAATTTGCTGCCCTGTTAAGCGCTCCAGAAGACCGGAAAAGAGGGATTTCTCGGCTCCGGTGGACTCACTACTATTTAGCAAGGATAGGATGATACCCTTAAGGCTCTTTTTTAGCTCTATTTGCAAATTCTGGATATCCCCATCTTTCATAGTCTCAATATTTTTGAGTCTCCGTTCATAATCTAAGCCCAAACCCTTAAATAACATAAAGAGCTGCAGAAAGCCATCTGTGCCGAGATTAGACCACTGAGGAATATTATTATTGATAAAGGAAGCAATCATTTCTTTTCCTGAAAGATTGAACATCTCCTCATTGACAGCATTTTGAACACCTTTGCTACTTTGCAGGCCTTTCCCATCGATAAGCACTGATGTACCCTTACCATCAATGGGGATCGGGGTGCCCTTGCTTTCCATGGTCACGGGGGCGCCCTTGCTATCTGTGGTCACAGGAGTGCCCTTGCCATCTGTAGCCACAGGGGTGCCCTTGCCATCTGTGGTCACGGGAGTGCCCTTGCCATCTGTGGTCACGGGAGTGCCCTTGCCATCTGTGGTCACGGGGGCGCCCTTGCTATCTGTGGTCACAGGAGTGCCCTTGCCATCTGTAGCCACAGGGGTGCCCTTGCCATCTGTGGTCACGGGAGTGCCCTTGCCATCTGTGGTCACGGGAGTGCCCTTGCCATCTGTGGTCACGGGAGTGCCCTTGCCATCTGTGGTCACGGGAGTGTCCTTGCCATCTGTGGTCACGGGAGTGCCCTTGCCATCTGTAACTACAGGGGTGCCCTTGCCATCTGTGGTCACCGGGGCGCCCTTGCCATCTGTGGTCACGGGAGTGCCCTTGCCATCTGTAACTACAGGGGTGCCCTTGCCATCTGTGGTCACGGGAGTGCCCTTGCCATCTGTAACTACAGGGGTGCCCTTGCCATCTGTGGTCACCGGGGCGCCCTTGCCATCTGTGGTCACGGGAGTGCCCTTGCCATCTGTAACTACAGGGGTGCCTTTGCTTTCTGTTAGAACTGAACTTAATAGATCAGATATGGATTTCCCCCTAGGGGAAGCAAACTCAATATATAGTCGCTCCAGCCTTTGGGAATCAGTGGGGGTATCTTTACCGGAATAATTACTATTATCTCGAACAAGCACAACTCCATTCTCATCAATTTTATGGATTGATGCCCAGAATTTCGCACCCGGTTCAACGGAAATCTCCAGCATAGCCGGAATCACTTGTCCAGCAATGCGAATTTGAGCCTTCCCGCTAGGATCCTTCTGGATGACCTCGACAAGGAATTTCTGCCCCGGTTGAAGTCCAGTATTTTTTAAAGGTAGATTAATTGGCCCCAAACCTTGTAGCTCCAAATTATCCCACTCCTATATGAACTAGTTCTTCTTATCCTTACCCTTGTTCATTTTCAAATCCTTCTGCAATGCCTTCAAGGCCTGGTGCGTTTTAGCATCTATTCTCTGTCCTAAATTTCCTTCAAAATCTTCATTGTTCACGTATATCCTCTCAATCTTTTTTTCAGATAAAGAAGATTTTTTAGAATGCAAGTTATTCTTGTTGAAGGAACTCTTATCGGAGACTGCCTTTTTCCTTGATCGCTGTTTTAGATTACCCTTATCATGTTTTTCTTTAACTGAAGGAATCTTTTTGCCATCTGCTGTCTCTGGTTGATTGCTTGACGATTTGTTATCAGAAGGGAATTGCGCTTCCACCCACTGACGAACAAATTCTGGTTCCTGAGTCACAACAAAGGCTTCTTGAATCGACCCATTGCTTTTCAGTAGAATTTTACAACCCGTTTGTGTTTCGTATTTATAAACAATCCCGCGCTCTGGAGAGCGGTTAACTTGTATTACTCCAGGTATTATATCGGAAATTTGTGGGTTTTGGCTTAGTTCTTCAAGCCAATCCAAGGCATCTTGAATAATTCCGTGTTCCCGCTTGACTTTATTTCTTCGATGTTTCATCTATTCACCTTGATTCAGAGAAGATATGCCGGGCATCAATCTCCTTGCCCGCAATATTAACTATTCCCATCGAATAGCTAGTCTGCCGCCGTTTATCCGTGGGAGAACCCGGATTAAACAGAAGGATTTCACCATGTTTTTTTAGATAGGGTTCATGGCTATGACCAAAAATAATCAGATCAACTTGGTCATGCTCAAAATTCCTCATCGCTCTCTCAGTGGTTGTGCGTCCCGGTCCTTCAGCTCCGTGGGTCAAGCCAATTTTAATTTCCCCGCAGCTAACTATGCTTCGCTGCGGTAAGCGAGCTAATTCCCAACCATCACAATTCCCTTTTACTGCTTCTAGTGGGGCTACCTGCTTTAAATCTGTTAAGAGACCAATGTCTATCACATCACCAGCGTGGAGGATTAAGTCCACTCCTTCAACCTGCTCCCAAACCCACCTTGGTAAAGATTTTCCCTCACGCAAATGCGTATCAGACATAACCGCTATTTTCATGGTGTTCACCCTTTCGAAGATGCCTAAGTACAAAAACAATCCCAACCATAAATATTAAAGTGAGAATTCCGCTTATGACAAAAGTTACTTTCGCTCCCCAGAAATCCGACAATGTTCCCGCATAAAGACTTCCTACCGGGATCATACCACCAAAAACAAGGTTATAAGCACTCATAACTCTTCCCCGATAGTGTCCATCCACAGTTATTTGAATTAGTGAATTGGCGGAAGCAGAGAAAACGATCATTGACCAACCTAAAAAAACAAGAAACAAAGCACTGGTGAAATATGTATTCTGCAATCCGACTACAACATTGAAAATCCCTAAGCCAAAGGCACCAATCAGAAGCATACGGGGTTGCGGACCTTCGGCACTTCTAATGGCCACAGTTAAGGCTCCAATGAGGGCTCCAAACCCTAAAGAGCTCATCAGAAGCCCGTATCCTAAGGCCTCTTCCTGCAAATCAATTTTTGCAAGCACAGGTACCAGAACATTAAAATTCATGGCGATGGCACTTAAAAATCCCATCATCATCATGACCAATAGAATGCGCGGGGTTTTCCCTATATATCTCAGACCATCAAGAATATCTTTTCTTAAGGATTTATGCCTAGCCTTAATACGTTCGCCATGTGGTATAGCTTTTACGAAAATCAAAATCCCCAACACTCCTATGAAGCTAAATCCATTAATCAAAAAACACCACATCGGCCCCCAGAAGCCCATGATAATACCAGCAATGGCTGGACCGATGAGACGAGCCCCATTAAAAATTGCCGAATTCAAAGCAATTCCGTTGGCTAAATGCTCCCTACCCACTAATTCGATTATAAATGATTGTCGGGCCGGGATATCCACAGTATTCGCGATACCGAGAGTAAAAGCCATTATGATAAGCATCCAATATTGAATAGCCCCAGTTCCTACTAAGAAGGCCAAAGCAAATGCTAAAATCATGAAGATACTTTGGGTTACAATCAGAACGTTTCGTTTGGGTAGCCTATCAATCCAAGCTCCGGCCTGAAGGGAAAACAGCATGGTCGGTAAGAATTGCATTGCCGAGACCCAGCCGAGTAAAAAAGGCGAATTTGTCAACTGCAAAACTAACCACACCTGCCCAATATTCTGAGTCCAGGTTCCGATAAGTGAAATAATCTGCCCTCCCCAGAACCAGCGGAACGGGGAATGCGTTAGTGCCGGAAATGCTCGATATATATATGAGTGTTCTTTTAAACCTGCCATCTACCTCTTTACCTCCATAAGTAAAACATAGATTCTATGTATTGTTAACTACACAACAAAACATAACCGTCGCTTAGTATGATAAAAGCATCTTTGACAGATGCTTAATACTATTGATATTAGGTTATACATGCATCAATAAAAAATTATAACATAATTTCCGGAGTTCCAGAAAACAATATACTATCTAAAACCTTGCTACCTATCTACAATAAAAAAGGCGTAGCTTAATTGCTCGCCTTGGTGAGTAACCTAATGGTAATATCGTCCAACAGATCTTTGATGTCTTATTGCCTTACGCACTTCGTTTGCGACTTTCCAAGTTTCTTGATATTGCGGGGTCATCAAGCTCAATTTTCCTGAATGCTTATCGATTAAAATATCCACGCCGGGCTTTCTTCCCTCCGTTTTTTCACCCGGCCTCATTATGTCAATCCCTATTTTATTCTCATCATATTCAGGAGGAACAAGATAATTCAACACTTCTTCAGTAGCATCTATCAATTCAACCACTTGATCTTGAGGATATCCTTCGCAAAGCAAGATATCCCGCACTTGTGAAAGTGGATGATCAAGCGTTAGTAGCATCTGGGCCCGTTGAACTAAGTTGTAATCAATTTCCACGACGCCACCTCTTTTCAATTATTTCTACAATTTCATTTTACCCTTGAGCTACATTGGAAATACGAACTACTTCTTGTCGGACTTGGAGAACTTGACCAATTCAATCAATATTTATATCAGGAGGTTCTCATGAATAAATTTTTATCTCTTCCCGCTATTATAGCTGCTATCTCCGGTGTCACCATGGCTCTTCAAGGCACATTGAATTCTGAACTCTATCAAAAATCGTCAATTTTAGCCACCACCTTGGTAGTTCATATAATCGGAACTGTCGTGGCATTAATTGCAGTCCTAATCGCTCGGGTCCCGTTCTTAGAATACAATTGGCTTTCTATACCATGGTATCTTTATCTTGGCGGAGTTCTTAGTGTCGTTATTGTTGGATTAGTAGCCTTGAGCATTCCCAAGATTGGTGTATGCAACGCGACAACCGCTATTATCATCGGTCAGGTGGGCGCTGCCCTTATTATTGATCATCTCGGACTATTCGGCACTGAGCGTCTTGCTTGGAATCCTTGGCAATTACTCGGATTGATTCTCTTTGCCGCTGGGGCCAAGCTCCTCTATACTTAATGATCAGAAATTTCCCTTAGCCAAGTTTTGCTCGCGTGTCAATGGCCGCCATATTGATCACAATCTGATAGATTTCATCAGCAACAGAAAACTTTCTAATTTGACCATTAGCAACCATAATTACTGTATTCTTTCCGCCACTGGTCTGATCATTTTCAATTAAGCGCAATAGAAATGTATAGGCTTCGCTGGTTGCTGCCAGCTGTTTAAATTCTCCTTCAGCTACAAAAAGTATCCAATAGCCAGTTGACACTTCATTCCCGAGATAAAGAGACGAGGCTGGAGATCCGAGATTTGTATCTCCGGTGGAATAAAGATAACCTGATGATGTATCAGGATAGGTAGTGCTTATATTCTTATTGAAATCATAGGTACTATCCCCATTACAATTCGGATCATAGGACCCGGTGGAAGAGTCAACCAGTTGAGCCGCAGGGTCGCTAAGGCGTGCATAGACATCACTAAAAAAATTCGGGAAAATAATATACGCTCCTATTCCTATGAGCAATACCCAAAAGGCCAATGCCTGTAAATCCTGCCCTATATCATTGCGCGGTGGCCGCCCCCAAAAATTCGACAACTGAACCCCTCCTCTATCCCGATCATGAGATCCTATAAGTAATTATACTAATGAAAGTTGTTCGATATGTTTGTCCATAGCAAAGCGTCACCAAAAGTCTTTTGCTTGCATAACTCTTCATCTCCGTCTAGAATAATACCGAGGTGTGCAAGATGGAGAGACTTCGCAAAAAACTTAGTTTATTACCGGACAAACCGGGAGTTTATCTTATGAAAGATACTTCCGGCCAAATCATATATGTAGGCAAAGCCAAAATCCTTAAAAACCGAGTCCGTTCGTATTTCACGGGTTCCCATAATGGAAAAACTCAGCTGATGATTAGCCAAATTGCAGACTTTGAGACTATTCTCACGGATTCAGAAGTAGAGGCCTTGCTTTTAGAATGCAATTTAATCAAAAAACATAATCCCAAATACAATATTTTATTGAGAGATGATAAAACCTACCCTTTTATAACGATTACCGATGAAGATCATCCGCGCATCTTAGTAACACGGCAGGTAAAAAAGGGAGCAGGAAAATATTACGGACCCTATCCTAATGCGACAGCAGCCAAGGAAGCGGCGCGCTTGCTGAATCGACTTTTCCCCTTTCGCAAATGTCGTCAGATTCCTAGCAAGCCCTGTCTTTACTATCATCTTGGTCAATGTCTAGGTCCATGTACCCAGAATGTGCCCCGAGTGGCCTATGAGACTATTCGCAAGGATGCTGCCACCTTTCTCAAGGGGGATCAAGGAGCCATCCTTAAAGCCTTACAGTCCAAGATGATACAGGCTGCGGAGAACTTAGAATTTGAACGAGCCCAAGAATTTAGGGACCTGATTGAAGATCTTAAGAAAGTCGGAGAAAAGCAGAATATCACCTTAAACGACTTTGTGGATCGAGATGTGGTAGGATATGCTTTTTCTCGAGATCAACTATGTATACAAATTTTTTATCTACGCCAAGGCAAACTCCTCTCCCGGGATAATTTTATCTTCCCCTATTATGAAGAACCGGAAGAGGCCTTCATCTCTTTTTTAGCCCAGTTCTATACCGAAAGCCCCACCCTTCCCCAAGAAATACTCTTGCCTCCGCTTGATCTCAGCGTATTAGGCAAGCTTTTCCCCATGGTTATACCTCAAAAGGGCCAAAAGCATGATTTAGTCCAGATGGCCATGGAAAATGCCCAAACCACTTTACACGAACAGATCTCCATCGAAATTCGCGATTTGGAAGAATGCACCCAAGCCCTAGAGGAAATCGGGAATGCTTTAAACATACCCTCCCCGCGAACGATCGAATCCTTTGACATTTCCAATATTGCGGGAACTCATAGTGTCGCTGGTATGATACAATTCATGGATGGAAAACCGAATCGCAGTCAATATCGCAAGTTCAAGATACAGCCCATGCCCACTATGGATGACACAGCCTCCATGCACCAAGTGATCGAGCGACGTTATGCACGCCTCCTTCAAGAAAGCCTCCCCCTCCCAGATCTAATTCTCGTGGATGGGGGTAAGGGTCAGATCAATGCGGCAAAAGAAGCCCTCGCAGCCTTGAAGGTTGATATTTATGTAGCGGGTATGGTCAAAAATGATCGGCATCAAACCTCAGTTCTAATGGACTCAGCAGGACATCCCCATTTTTTTGAACGTCGGTCAGCCGGTTTCCGCCTACTAGAACGAATTCAAAATGAAGTCCATCGTTTTGCAATCACCTTCCATCGACAGCAACGCACAAAAAGCATGATGCTCTCTGAGCTTGACGGTATACCTGGTGTCGGACAGAAGAGAAGACAACAACTATTGCGGTATTTTAAATCGATAGACAACATCCGCCAAGCCAACTTAGAGGATCTTCAGAAAGCAGGGCTTCCTTCTTCAGCAGCTGCCGCCATATATGCACACTTTAATGACAAAGGAGTTAAGCTATGATTCTCAACTACCGCGTCGAACTCTGTCGTCAATGCTATTACAAACGGACTAGACGATGTGGAAAATCGGATCTGTACATTCATAATCTGACACCGGCCGAGCCGGGAGGAGAATGTAAAAATCACCGACTTGTGCCTTGGGTTCCCTATTACTAAAACTAGATCTATCTAGTGTTCTTTTCTATAAAACCCTTTCCCCCGATCCACAATATTATGCTTAACTTAAAAATTAATGTAAAAAAAAACACCTCTCTCACGAGAGGTGTTTATCTTTGAGCCTTAGGACACAGACGAATAAATATTGCGCCATAGGTCGAGTAGGTTTTCCCACTGAGCTCCTCCAGTTTCCTGTAAAGGCGGTTTCCCCTTTCCCTCAGCCTAGAATGTCGCCCAATCTAGCACTTGATCGCCACTAAGAACGCACTTTAATCCTCGTTAGTTTTCGCTCTAGAAGTTTTCCTTAACGGCCCATGACAGCTTAGCCTCTTTTGCAGAAAAGAATTTCAGGCAGACTCAAACCCATCGGCCAATGAGCAGAAGTCCCTTTAGCCCTCCCAACATCTCCACCTCAAGGCAGGCTACACTGCACTAAGTTCCTTCCTAATGCAGGTTCATACCCCAAGCCGTAACCAAAAACTCAGCCACGAACTTAGGCCTCCACGGAAGAGGGTATCGCCCGCATGCCATTGCGGATCCCCCTCAACCTTAACCCCCAGCAGCAACCCTCGACTGGGCGTCGAAAGCCACCACCAGGAACTTCATCGGTATGCCCTTAGCGGATTATTAGGCCCGCCTTCGACTGCCATTTCACGCACTAGAATAGCGCACCATAGCTCAAAGACAATTATAATATTTATATTATAACGAAATCAATCTTTTTTACAACTCAACATTGACTGTCCTTGAGCTTGCTTTACTTCGAAAATGAACGCAAGAATCCAATAAGCTGGTATTAAACTGATTTTGCCTCAATTGCTGGCATTCCATCATTAAATATTCGCCGCAGCATGACTTCAATACTTCCCGGTAAATCCTGAGCGGCTTTCTGTAGTTGGGAAGCCCTCCATTCAATTTCATCCATCAATACTTTAACCTGAGGATTAGAAATATAAGCTTGAGGTTGTTCCTCTTGAAAAATACCTTTTACTAGGAATAACATAACAAGAATTATAAAAACTCGCCAAATATAACGCAATGGATATACCTTCCTTTCCTGAGCCGATATATCCATAGTTTATCCTTCTTGTCTCACTTTAAGCCTCATTTTATCAATCCAACTAGAAAATCTGGAAATTCGAGCACAGTGGCTAATGTGCCGGTAAGCAGACTATCTATGTGCGCAATCTTATAGAGGGACGTAAAAAGGTCTGATGTAAAATACATCAGACCTTTTTACGCACTCAAGATAAACTTAGCTATGCTGCCAATTCGCTAGATAATTTTCCTGTTCCTCAGACAGTAGATCAATCTTCAATCCCAAAGTTCTTAACTTTAGCTCAGCCACTCGCTTATCTATCTCTAAGGGAACGGAATAAACTTTAGACTCTAAGGAATCCTTGGCAGTCGCCAAATAATGTAAGGCAAGAGCCTGTAAGGCAAAAGTCATATCCATGACCTCTGCAGGATGGCCATCCCCAGCAGCTAGGTTGACCAACCGGCCTTCAGCTAAGAGATATATTCGGCGACCATCCTGAAGTAGATATTCTTCAATATTGTTACGAACTTCGCGACAACTCTGCGCCATAGCCCTTAGTTGGACTTTATTCACTTCCACATCAAAATGACCGGCATTGGATAAGATCGCACCATCTTTCATCACTTGGAAATGTTCACCTGTAATCACGTCTTTATTCCCGGTAACCGTTACAAAAAAGTCGCCTAAGGGGGCAGCCTCAACCATAGGCATGACCTCGAAACCATCCATCCAGGCTTCATTGGCTTTAATCGGGTTGACTTCGCAGATGATGACTCGGGCACCAAGGCCCTTGGCTCTCATGGCAACACCTTTACCGCACCATCCATAGCCGACGACACAAACAGTTTTTCCGGCTACTACCAAATTGGTCGTGCGCATAATCCCATCCCATACCGATTGGCCGGTGCCATAACGATTATCAAATAAATACTTCATTTCAGCATCATTGACGGCAATCATGGGAAATGCCAATTCTCCATTCTTCTCCATTGCTCGTAAACGGAGAATCCCGGTGGTCGTTTCTTCGGCACCACCTTGGACCTTGCCGATTAATTCTCGGCGTTCTTTGTGAATGGTCGAGACTAAATCGCCACCATCATCGATAATGTAATCCGGGCCAAAATCCAGTGCCTTATGAAGGTGTTGATGATACTCCTCATCAGTTGCACCATACCAAGCGTGAGCATGAACACCTCCGGCCACTAAAGCAGCCACTACATCATCTTGGGTGGATAAAGGATTACTAGCCACCACTGTGACCTCCGCTCCACCTGCTTGAACAACTTTGGCAAGATAAGCTGTCTTCGCCTCTAAATGCAGGCAAATAGTTACTTTTTTACCTTTAAAGGGCAGAGTTCTCTCGAACTCCTCCCTCAAAGTATTTAATACAGGCATATGAGCTTTAACCCAGTCAATTTTCAATTGACCTTTTGTTGCCAAATTAATATCTCGTATTGTTGATTCCATAGTTCTCCCGGCTTAACCGGCCACCCCTTTTCCTCTTTATTCAGTTGTCTTAATGATGTCGGCTAATCGTTGAGCAATTTCAGTAAATTTTTCCGCTTCGTAATCCTCGATCTTGCCGAGGTCTGACATAGTCGCTAAAACTGGATCAATGGGTAGTTGTCCGAGATAGGGAATTTCGTTATTGGCAGCTTCCGTTTCTCCTTGAGGTTTACCAAAAATCTCAATCCTATCTTCACAATGAGGGCATGATACATAAGCCATATTTTCAATCAGGCCAAAGATGGGTGCATCGTATTTTTTCACCATATTGATAGCTTTACGAACAATCATTCCAGCTAATTGCTGAGGGCTGGTTACGATGACTACACCGGATACGGGCAAACTTTGCATCACCGTAATGGGTACGTCCCCAGTTCCCGGCGGTAGATCAATAAGTAAATAGTCCAGTTCTCCCCAGATGACATCGGCCCAGAACTGCTGTACAAGCTGGGTAATAATCGAACCTCTCCAGATAACCGGATCATCTTCGTTGGGGACCATTAGATTTAAGGACATGACCTTTATGCCATGTTGTGATTCTGCAGGAACGACTCCTGTCTCATTTATGTTAGCTTTGCCTTTTAAACCGAAAATCTTCGGAATACTTGGTCCAGTAATGTCCGCATCTAAGATACCCACCTTATAGCCTTTTCTCATTAAACTTACGGCAAGCATTGAAGTGACAGAGGATTTACCTACCCCCCCTTTGCCGCTCATAATAGCGATAACCTTTTTAATGTTACTAGCTTGTTGGGCTTTCGTTTTTTCTGGTTTAGCTGAACAACTACCTGTAGTACAGGTACTCGCAGATGAACATGAGCCGCATGCATCACTCATTTTTCTTCTTCCTTTCTTTTATGAATCTCGAAAAACCACTTTAATATAAATAGTGTCCCTTTCCATAACCTTTGTCAAGTTTGACTAATTTTTCAGGGACTTAACTCTAAAGAAGAGTCTCCAAGCGATCTAGGAGTCCTTTAAAGACCTGTAAAGCTTCTCTCACAGGTAGCGGTGTCTCCATATCCACCCCTGCCTTGCGCAATAACTCGATGGGATAGTCTGAGCTGCCGCTAGACAAAAATTCAAGATAACTCTTCACAGCGGGCTCTCCTTCCTCGAGAATCTTTCTGCCTAAGGCCGTAGCTGCTGAGAATCCCGTGGCATACTTATAAACATAGAATGCGTTGTAAAAATGAGGAATCCTCGCCCATTCTATAGCGATCTGAGGATCCATAACCACATCCGGACCATAATAATCCTCATTGAGTTTAAGATAGATACTAGACAACAAATCAGCAGTAAGAGCCTCCCCAGCTTCCACCATGGCATGGGTTTTCATTTCAAACTCCGCGAACATGGTTTGACGGAAAACAGTGCCACGAAATTGCTCTAGGTAATGATTTAATAAATAGGCTAGCAATTTCGGGTCTTCAGTTGTATTAAGTAAGTGATTCATGACTAAACCTTCATTAAGGGTAGAGGCAACTTCAGCCACAAATATCGTGTACCCGGCATAAATATGAGGTTGAGTCTGGTTCGAATAATAGGTATGGAGTGAATGACCCATCTCATGAGCGATCGTAAACATCGAATCCAAGGTATCTTGATGATTGAGTAAGACATAAGGATGGGAACCGTATGTACCCCATGAATAAGCACCGCTCGTCTTGCCTTCGTTTTCATACACATCGATCCAGTGTGAATTGAATCCCTTCTCTAAAACCTCACCATAATCTAGTCCTAAAGGCTTCAACCCTGCCAAACACATTTCGACAGCTTGCGTATAGGGAATATTCATCTTGACTTCAGACACAACAGGTACATAGATATCATACATATGAAGCTCGTCAAGTCCCATAGCCTTCTTTCTCAGCTTCACGTAGCGATGAAGCTCTGGCAGAAACTCACGAACCGTTTCAATTAAGGAATGATAGACAGTAAGAGGAACCTTGTCGGCATTTAAGGATGACTCAATTGCCGAGGGGTAACGACGCGCCTTAGCGAAAAAGGCATCACCTTTGATATTTGAATTGAGAGTAGCTGCCCAAGTATTTATCTGCTTTTGATAGGTAGCATAGAAGGTTTCAAAAGCCTCTTGTCGAACACGTCGATCTTCGCTTTCCATAAATTGAATATAATTACCTTTGGTGAGCTCAACTTCCGCGCCTTTTTCATCCTTAATGGTAGGGAATTTCAGATCAGCGTTATTGGCCATCCCGAAAATGGTGCTAGGACCATCGGCAATTTCTCCCATCTCGGCGAGAAGCTTTTCTTCCGCTGGACTTAAAACATGTTCCCGTTTACGTAGAATATCATCTAAGGCATGATCGTAGAGGGCTAGTTGGGCATTTGCTTGACGAAATTCCTGAAGCTTCCCATCCGGTAGGGAGAGAATTTCAGGAACTACGAAGGCCAGAGCGCTCCCGACACGTACGGAGAGGGTACCGGCTCGATCTGTTAAGGCTTGATAATGGGATTCTCGATTATCCTCATCACGACGCATCCGTGCATAGGTGTAGATTTCTCCCACCCTTTGGCCGATTTCGTCAACCCAGGCAAAGCATGCTAATAATGTCTCAGCACTCTCCCCCAGCCGCCCTTGAAATTCTGTAGCTTGTACCAAAAGCTTTTCGGCTTTTGTATACTCTTCTTCCCAAGCTTGATCATGGGGAAAAATGTCTTCAAGATTCCATTTATATTCTTGAGGGATCTCCGAGCGAGATTTTTGTTTAGCTTGTTCCATTTTGCTTACCTCCTAAATCACACTTACCTGCTTATTATACACATTAGGGGGAATATTTAGCAAAAATCTCTTCTGCAGTTATTTATCTAAAGTCTGATGTTAAATATTATAACAGGGGATACTCTATAAAAAAGTGAAACAGGCAGCGTACGTTCCACTGCCTGTTTCTGCCACCTCGTCCACCTATCTCCCAGGAAGGTTCCCCAACCTTCCACACATATTTTAACGTGCTTATAGGGTTTGTGCAAGTTTAAAGTGAGCGGAAATCTCTTAAAATCACATCTTTTAGACATAGAAAAGGAAAAAGCCTTTTACATTGTCGAAAGTTATTGATATAATTGGTAAAATCAAATTATGCTTAACTCACCCCTTTCATCGGGATAGTTAAGCTCTTTTTATTTTTGAAAATACCATTGGGGAGGAAGATAGAATGAGAATTGGATATTTGGGACCGACGGGCAGCTTTTCAGAAGAAGCGCTCCAGCTCTTTTTAACCACTCAACCGGAAATAATGGAACCTCCAGTGGAGCTCATTCCTTTCACAACGATTCCTAAACTTTTAACTGCTTGTCAAGCTCTTGAGATTGAAGGTGCCTTCGTTCCGCTAGAAAACTCAACCGAAGGTCAAGTTGCCGTTACCATGGATATGCTAGGTCAAACTGAAAATCTGTATATTATGAGAGAATTTATTCACCCAGTCGATCAATGCTTAATCACCGCCAAACCACTGCACCCGCAGGAGATTGAACAAGTATTTTCTCACGAACAAGCCTTAGGGCAATGTCGTGACTTCTTAGAAACTCAACTACCCCAAGCAAGGCATTCTCCCTGCTTCAGTACTGCGGAGGCGGCAACGAAAATCTCACATAATCCGGACAATAATTGGGCTGCCATCGGTCCTCGTCGATCAGCAGAAATCTATAAACTACACTGTCTAGCTGAAAAAATTCAAGACTCTATGCTCAATGCGACACGTTTTGCTTTCGTTGGTCATCATCTCGCCGAGATGAGCGAGGAAGACAAGACATCACTTCTAATTGTCACAGGAGATACTCCCGGTGCCCTAGCCAGTGCACTTCAAGAATTTTCCCAACGAAATATAAATTTAAGCCGTATTGAATCGCGACCTTCAAAAAAAAGGTTGGGAGAGTATGTGTTCTTCATTGACATCGATGGTTATGTTTTCTCTTCTTCGCTCCAAGATGCTCTCTGGGCTTTAAAAAATATAGGCGTTAATACTAAACTTCTCGGCTCATACCCTAAAGCCAAACCACTCGCCAAAGATTAATAGGAAATATAAAACGAGTTCGGGGGATGAGCATATCAGCACCCGAACTCGTTTTGGCTTAAGATATATAAACTTTTCTAATCAGCTCAGAAATCTCTTTTGGTCTGACGTGGCTCAGACCAAAGGTTTGTTTATCCTCTAATCCCTGAAGTCCTTGGGGAATCGCCCAACCGGTGATCTCACTCAGCTTCTTTAAATTAATCCATTCATCCCCTGATACAGCACTGGCATCGATGCCCTCAAGAACAGTTTTAGCAAATTTGAACGGGCTTGCCGTTGAAGCAATGATTGTAAATGTCTTATCACCCGTCTTCTTCGTATAATCATCGTATACTTTCACGGCAACGGCAGTATGAGGATCTAAGACATAAGAGTATTCTTGGTAGACAGCCTTAATGACCATCTGAACCTCTGCTTCACTGGCCCAGCCGGCAACAACTGCCTCCCTTGCCATGGCCAGTGTGTCGGAATCAACCTTGAATTCACCTCGTTCCTGAAGTTGTTTATACCAATTGTTGATTTTATCCGGTCTTTTCCCCGACATCTCATACAAAAAGCGTTCGAAGTTGCTGGATATCAAGATATCCATCGATGGCGAGGAGGTCACATAAAAAGATCGATTACGATTGTAGATTCCCTCAACAAAGAAATCCGTCAAAACATTATTCTCATTGGAGGCACAAATCAGTTTATTAATCGGTAACCCCATCATCCTGGCATAATAGGCTGCAAGGATATTACCAAAGTTACCCGTGGGCACAACCACATTCATCTTTTCTCCGGGACGAAGTGATTGGGACTCCACTGCTTGTAGATAAGCCCAAAAATAATAGACGATTTGCGGCAAGAGCCTACCCCAGTTGATTGAATTAGCTGAAGAAAAAGCGATCCCCCGTTGATTAAAGGTTTCTCTCAATTTTGAATTGGCGAAGATCTCCTTTACTGCGGATTGACATTGGTCAAAGTTGCCCATGACGGGAACCACTCGGGTATTCACTCCATCAGTTGTGGTCATTTGCCGCTCTTGAACGGTGCTGACGCCACTCTCGGGATAAAAGACTATAATCTCTGTGCCCTTTACATTCTTAAAGCCTTCCAAGGCAGCCTTGCCGGTATCACCCGAAGTAGCTACAAGAATCAGGACTCTATCTGTTTGGGTTAAAACCTTCATACTTTCTCCAAGTAAATGGGGCAGAACTTGTAACGCCATATCCTTAAAGGCAGCAGTAGGTCCATGCCATAATTCCAGTATTCCCATCTTCCCTACGTTTACCAATGGTGCGGGATTATCAGAATCAAAGACATTCTTATTATATATTTCTGAAGCCTCAATACATTTTTCTTTCGTAAAATCGGGAAGATAGGATTGAAAAATCAATTGGGCAAGCTGCGGATAGGTTATTCCGCGAATGTCTTCCCAGTTGATTTTAGGGTAATGCTTTGGAACAAATAATCCTCCCACCGGAACCATACCCAAGGCAATGGCTTCTTTTCCTGTTTGTTCCGGATAGTTTCCTCTAGTGCTTTCGTACAATGCGCTTCACTCCCCAAGACAATATCCGATTTGTATTCGCCACAGATAGACATTTTTCCTTCTCCAGTATACCATAACTATAGGAAAGTCATTCTCCAAAGACAGAGGAAGGTGTCGCACTTCTGGAGAATTATTCAAATATCGAAAATCTTTCAGCAGATCATATGGAAAAGGAGCATTAAAATGAGTGTAAAGGAGACTACTCACCGTCAATATCGGCAAACCCTCATTTTCGGTTTAATAATGATTATCGAGGAGCTTTTCCCACAAGAAAAACTCAAGATTCAGTATTCCATTTTGGATGGTGTATACTGCGAATTAGAAAATTCCCCTCTCTCTTCTCGAGAAGTATCCCAAATCGATGAAAGGTTGCATGAGTGGGTAGACACCAAGCCCCAAATCCTGTCCTGCGAGGAGGAGGATGGGTTCTTCCACACAAAGGTCAACCAGACATTTGTAAAGTCTCTTTACCCTGCTTTACGCCCCACAGGAGCCCTTTACCCCTATACCTTAATCTATTATCATCCTGGCTTTATCTTACACTTCTCCAACTCTGAATATCCCTGCGAGCTACCCAACTTTGTCCCGCCAGAAAAATTAGCCGCCACCTTTCTGGAATCTCAACGTTGGGTAGAAAACCTCCACTTGGATCAGGTAGAAGATATTAATCAAAATATCCTTGATGGTAAAACCATGGAGTTAATCTCTTTAGCAGAAGCATTACATGAAAAGAAAATCTCATTAATTGCAGACCGAATCCTCAGCCAAATTAAAAATCTACGTATTATTCTTATCTCAGGCCCTTCATCTTCTGGAAAAACCACTTTCGCTCAACGCCTATCTACTCAACTTTGTGTTAATGGTATTCGTCCCAACGCCCTGTCTCTGGATGATTATTTCTTAGACCGAGAGCACACCCCTCGCGATCAAGACGGTCAATATGATTTCGAGGCTCTTGAAGCTCTCGACTTACCTCTATTAAATCAACATGTAAGTGCATTAATTCGTGGTGAAGAAATTGAGTGTCCTATCTTCGATTTTGTGGAGGGGCGACGCAAGAACGAAGGTAAACGTATGAAATTAGCAAACGATGAAATATTGATTATGGAAGGGATCCATGCGCTAAATCCACGGCTATTACCCTCTTTGGTGCGTTCTCATCTCTTCAAGATCTATATAAGTGCCCTCTTCCAGCCCAATATTGATGCTCATAACCGAATCTCGACAACGGATGTACGTCAAATTCGGCGTATCGTCCGCGATGATAAGTACCGGGGGATTAACTCCGAAAAAACCCTTAATCAATGGCCCAGTGTACGACGAGGAGAGATCAACAACATTTTCCCCTATCAAGAGGAAGCAGATGTTATGTTCAATTCCAGCCTATTATATGAATTGAACGCTCTTAAAGCCTATGCGGAACCTCTGCTCATTACCATTACAACTGACCATCCCTATCATGCCACCGCGGCCCATCTCTTAAGACTTCTACATCATTTTCAAACTATGGATGTGGGTAAAGTTCCTTTCAACTCTATCTTAAGAGAGTTTATTGGTGGCGGAATATATTAGTATTTATCTGCAAAAATGGAGCTGACCATTTATTATGATCAGCTCCATTCATATTCGTATCGTTCTTATTACTTATCGGTAGCGAGGATTCCGCCCGTCGCAAAATCTCCCCTGGCCATCTCCCGAATAATAATACTTACACTCTCAGGTTTCGCACCTGTGGATTCGACAATGGCCTGGGTCACTTTTTCTACCATTTGCCTTTTTTGCTCATGTGTCCGCCCTTCTAGTAAATCAATCTGAACGAATGGCATCACAAATCATCCTTTCCAATGTCTATAAAACTATATTATAGTATTATTATGCCGCTCTTATTAGCACCCTAGTATCCAAGGTGTCTCGATGCACCATTTGAATTACACTCAACTATTTAGCACCCCAATGCCAAACTCGTAATCCTTCTCTTTAGCTAGCTGAAGTAGCAGTTCCGGAGAAGCAATCATGGCTTCCTTTTCCTGTCGTGAAAAGCGTTTGATGAAAGCTTCTAAGCGAAGTGCCTGACTGCGGTTCTCCACTACCCAAGCTTGCTTGAGAATTACAGGCCTCCGTCCTCGGGTATACTTAGCACCTTTCCCCTCATTGTGCTCCTTAATTCTTCTCTCCAAGTGCGGTGTTATACCTGTATAGAGAGTCTTTCCTGCACAAAGAAGGATATAAACCCAGTACATATTCTAACTGACCTTATTCTCTAGCTTGCCGATGCCTTCGATCTCAACGGTGATGACATCGCCAGCTTTCATGGGGCCAACTCCTTCCGGAGTACCGGTCATAATAAGGTCTCCGGGGTTCAGTGTCATGATCTGTGAAATATAGCTGATTAACTCGGGAACAGAACTAAGTAAATTTCGAGTATTGGAAGACTGCCTCACTTCACCATTCAGTAAAGAACGGATGTTCAAGTTATTATAATCAAGTTCTGGAACAATCCACGGACCGATGGGACAAAAGGTATCGAAACCTTTACAGCGGGTCCATTGACCATCCTTCTTTTGTAAATCTCTTGCCGTGACATCATTTCCACAGGTATAACCAAAGATATAATCCGGCGCCTGGTCTACCGAGATATTCTTGGCGGTTTTCCCCATGACTACCACAAGCTCAGCCTCATATTCAACTTGTTGGCTCATATCCGGATAATCAATCACATCTTCTGGGCCGATCAATGCTGTCGAGGGTTTAAGGAAAATCACGGGGTCATCATGGCGAGTATGTCCTAACTCCACGATGTGCTTGGCATAGTTTAAGCCGATGCAAACAATTTTACTCGGCTGTACCGGTGCTAAGAGACGCACCCCTGCCAAGGAAATGATTTGTCCGGTTTTCTGGCAACCATCTTCTAAATATGATCGGTCAAGAACATTGATACTTTCACCCTCGACTTGGCCGAATAGTATTTTCCCCTCATAAGAAAACCTTAAGTATCTCATTAAATCTCTCCCTTCCCCAAAATTACTTTCGATAACTACTAATATTATAACTTCTGGAGGTTATTATGAGCAAAGACGATTCCGAACTATTAACCGCCCCGCAAAGAGTGGAGTCTATTCTGATCCTTTTGGGAAAGACTTACCCTGATGCCCATTGTGAACTTAACTTTTCCAGCCCATTTGAGCTGCTTATCGCCACCATGCTCAGTGCTCAGGCTACGGATAAAAAAGTGAACCAAGTGACTGAAAAGCTCTTCCTGAAACACAAAACTCCTGAAGACTTTTTGACCTTGACTCTGTACGAGATGGAAAACGCCATCAAAGAACTAGGACTCTACCATAATAAAGCCAAAAACATCCTCTCTACCTGCCGTATTTTAGTAGAGGACTATGGAAGTAGGGTTCCCGATCAGATGGACGCTCTGACTCAATTGCCCGGAGTGGGCAGAAAAACAGCCAATGTGGTATTAAGTAATGCCTTTAATATACCCGCTTTGGCTGTGGACACCCATGTTCTCCGCGTCTCTAATCGCTTGGGATTAGCCTCTGGCACAAATCCCGATCTCATTGAGAAACAGCTGAAGAGCCTGATTCCCCGTTCTCAGTGGATTCAAGCTCATCATTGGCTTATTTGGCATGGCCGCAGAATCTGTGCCGCCCGAAATCCCAAATGCCAAGATTGTCCCTTGACTACTTTGTGTCCAAGCTCATCCATCCCGGTCCCAATACCAAATTAGCTTAACACCTCGGTAATAAAGATGGTTCTCTTCTCAACCATATTATATTCTTTGGCCTGTCCTACCTCAAACTTCATATCATCAAACACGCGAACCACCGGTCGTGCTGGAATACTGGGATTTTGGTTAACCACTACCCCAATCTCCCCGGTGTTCAAACGAACTGTACTCCCCGAGGGATAAGCTGCAATATTGCGAAGAAACAAGCGCACAGGCTCTAAGGGGAAGGCTTTACCCACAAGGCCCATGAGAACTTCACACCCTTCGTGAGGCATAATTCTCTCCATGCCGCTATGATCGGAGGTCAATTTATCATAGAGGTTGGCAATAGCTACGATTTGAGCAAGAGGATGGATTTCATCTCCTCTAAGCTGGCGGGGATAACCGGTTCCATCAATATATTCATGGTGCTGAAAGGCAATATGGGCAACAACAAGATTGAGGTCCTTACGCTTGCGAAGCTCTTCAAAGCCGAGTTTCGTATGGGTCTTCACCAGCTCCTCTTCTTCTTCTGTCAGAGAATCATGCTTCTCAAGGAGACTTTGTGGAAGGTGTACCATACCGATGTCATGAAGAAGGGCACCAATCGCGAGGGTTTCCAATTTTTCTTTATCCAAAAGCATAACCTTGCCCAAAACAGTAGCAAGGACACAAACATTCACGGAGTGCGCAAAGGTATGATTATCCTTACTACGAATATCCATCATATTGACTAGGATGTCTTTTTTAAACATGATTTCTTCCACGATTTTACTCACCATGTTGCGCAAATGAAAATCATCGATATCCTTTCCCACTCGGATAGCTTGAGATGCCTGCTCGATAATTTCAATAGCTTGCCGGCGATTATCTTCATCGATTATATCTTCCGGGACAACGTCTTCAAAACGATCATCCTCAATATAAACTATGGTGATTCCCATGTCTCTCATTTTACTAATATAGAGAGGTGTGAGTTTAACCCCTTTTCCAAGTAAAACCCGCCCGTTGCTCGAATATATAGTTTTCCCCAATACATCACCGATTTTTAGGGTATTCACACTGACTTGACGCACCAAGCCCCCCCCTTTTGAAAAAACTTATTATTATTTATCCTACACTATTAAAGTTTCTTTTAAAATCCCTCTTTAGTCCTATCTACAACAAAATTTATTATCAACAAGTTTTCCCATTCATCAGTGGTGCCGGAAAAGGGCATACGAAAACTAAAAGCCGCTCAATGGGCGGCTTTTAACTATTTAGGATCACTTAACCAATCTTCCGGTTTTACTGGATAGCCATCGGGTTCTTGAAGTAAAGGATGTCTTGAATCAGATTGACCAAAGACCCTCACTCTAATCCAGTTCTTACCTGTAGTAGCACTTATCAGCAAATAACTTTGCGTCGAATTACGGAAACGAAAATCTAGTACTCCATAAGCAACAGTAGCATCCTCTTGTAGAGGGACATAGGAAACTGGTAATGAATGAGTATGTCTTTCTAAAATCTGTAGATTAGCCTGTTTGACCGCCTGATATAGGGTTGTAGAATCCTGACAGATCCCCCCACCATCATCGATACCGACTTGATTGCCCAAAAAAACATAAGCTGGTAAATATCCGCGCTCGGGATCCCGTTTTCCCACTACATCATTAAAAGAGAACTCTTCACCAGGGGGAAGGAGGAGCCCATTGATTGCCTCAGCCGCAAGCTGGACATTATTTACACGCTCATAAAAATAAGGGTCAAAATAAGTCGTATAATCACCTAAAGGGCTCTTTACTTTCGCCAACTCCGCAGTTGTAGGATGAATCTCTATAACCTCGGTGATTAACGGTACCGCCTCTAAACCGTCGCTTTGTAGTAATTGTTCCCATGATCTTTCAACATTAACGAGCACTCCGGCGCTACCCCTATCTAATACTACTGAACCATCTCCATAATAAACTCGAGAAGCCTTTCCCTCTTGATCTATGCTTTGGGCAATTGTTTTCAATTGGGAAACAATCTCTTCATCATAAAGTTTTTGGGGTGATGGAGATGAAAAAGACATTCTGCGCAAATATTCTAAGGAATCCGTGATGAAGTTACCCGTTGAAATTGTGAATTGACTTGTCAGATAATCGTGCAGATTTTGATAGGTTTGGGTAAGCACTAATGGGTAAATAGTTTGATCGTGGATCACGGCCTTAGGAATCTCCTCAATAAGCACTTCATACGCTTCTTCTTGAACCATTCCACTAATATCTTTACCCCAGATAACCAGTCCATCAGGTGCCTTGGCATAACCAGCCCCATAGGTAACAGAAGCTCCAGCCAGAATGGAAATGAGGAGCTGACCAAGTAGGATAGCAAAAAGAAGCCCCCATGTTTTCCTTCTTAACATAGTTCAGCCAACTTAGTTCTTATGAAGTAAAGAAGTGATTTCCATTAGCTTGCTTCGTGTAGTAATCTGACGAATTGTAGTTTCTGTCATCGGCTCACCTGCATGTAATATTTCGCCATTATCCAATTCAACATCTTGAACTACAGTCTTACCAACAAAATATTGCAGTTGACGTTGCTCAAAGAGATTGAACTCTGGAGCTTCATTTTGTTGACTTGCTGAACCTTCTTCGGCAGCTACTAGAGGAGCTTCGCTAACCTTTGGTTCTACCACTTCAATTCTACCGCTTACAGCTTGACTAACAACTTCAGTTACAGATTCCCGAGGATCCACTTCAATAATCAGGAGCTCTTTACCATAAGTAATGATTTGTTCCCCATTAACTTGATGCCCATCGCCATTATTGTCCGTAATTACGCACTGAGCAATCTTTCCGGTCTGTTCGTCGATGAGAATCTCTTTAACTTCCCCAATCAATGCACCTTTTTTTGTCAATACTTTCGTTCCTATAACCTGAACACCTTGTTGAATCAATTCTTGCGCTTCATTGCTATTAGCCACACTTTGAATCACATCCGGGTTAGGAACGGTCAAAGCAAACTCTCCTAATCCAATAATATCAGCGAAGGAAATCACTTTAGCTCCAAAATAATCTGTGGGTTGATCCACCACAAAAAAATCTAAGCTTCCCTTTTGAGGATTAAGAATATAGTCTTTTACCACTCCCACTTGTGTTCCTTCTGATATGCTAATAATACGCAAACCTTTGATTTCTGCACTTGCCTTCATCTCATTAATCATTCCTTCCTAAAATCTCCCTTGGAACAGGTAGGTTTTCCACTTCTAGCCATTCCACGAGTTTAATACCCCACTCCGGAGGTGCATTTTGAATATATTCATTGAGATAAGGAGTGACCTTATCCAACGCATCATAAATTGAGGAACCATTTTTCCAGTGTTCACAAATTTCCATAATTAAGTAATAAGCAATGTCATAAGATGGCTTTTGTTCTAAGGCCAAAATAAACCATTCAGCAGCAAGGTGAAAGCGTCCCTGTTCCTTCGCCTGGAACCCACGATCAATAAGGTACTCTAAACCGAATTCTTCAGTCTGCCTGAACGAAGTAATCAATGACGATGAGGACGCGTTGCTTTCAGTCTCCTCGCTCAATAACACTGTCTCAAAACCATTAGGTTCCTCGTAGAATCCTGCATCAATCGGTTCTAGAGGCTCATTATCCTGCTCAAGCTCAATTACCTCAATTAATTCAGGTTCTACGGGTAGTTCAGGCGCTTCAGTTGCTTCAATTGACTCAGTTGGTTCCTTAGAATCCTTAAATTCTTTATAATTCGCAGCATCGGCAAGATCTTCTACAATAAGCTCCGCTTTGGAATCATCATCCTCTGCAACCTCTGCCTCTAAATCCATCTGTTGCTGAACCTCTATGAGTACTACCGTAGAATCTGTCACGATTTGTGCTTCTTCCGATCCCTTTAAATCAATGACTTCTGGTTGATCCGAATAGGTATCCTCTTCATTGATGACCCTTTCCCGATTCCTAGCAACCATGATTACTATGGCTAAAAGCAGGAACCCACCAACGCCTAAAATCCAAAGCAAAATTCTTCCATGGCGTAGTGCATAAGGGAAAATTTGGGCAAATAAAACAATTAACAAGGACGCCGATAAAACCTCGATCTTCTTCAAATTCAATCGATCAGCTATCCGAAGTACTATAAATATAAAAGGAGCACTGACTATCATTACAGTTATCCAATATAACGAAATCTTTCGCTCCCCCCCTTATTATCTTCGACTATCTCGTATATTCGACACAAACCAAGTTTCTCCTTCTCTTTCTATTAATTACCGTATCATAGCTGTAGTAATGTCCACCCAAAAGCACAACATACCGCTGCTAAGTAAGCAGGTATGGTGTATTTCATTAACTGGTGGACCTCAATCCCTGCCACAGCAGAGGTTACAGCTACAAATCCCCATGGAATTAAAGCTGCTCCGGTCCAAATTCCGACCACCTGGCCCAAAACCGCTAAAGGGACCGCCGGTAATTGAGAAACTTGGCTCAGGGCAATCGCAATCCCCCCCACTAAAGGTAAGCACGAGAATCCAGAGCCATCCAAGGAACCGAGAATGGCAATGAATACAATGAGCCCTGATACCGTCCATTTCGTAAGCGGAATTATTTCAGAAAGAAGGATTGAGTAATCATAAAAATAGCCAGGTCCATCCAACAGAAAAATCTGCTCATAACCGGCCATCGTTCCCATAAAAAAGAAGCTGGACATCATGACTATGGGTGTAAATACTCCCATAGCATAACGCATTCCATCCTTGACGTAAACAATAAATTGAGCAAGAGCTCTTTTCCTTTCAGTAAGAACTGTACAAATACAAAGGATCAACAAGGTCACTCCACCAATTAATCCACTAGCTTCATCGCCACGGATTTTATACATCAGAATGATAGTTACAGTGCCTAAATAGCTTAAACCTATGATTCCTGCTATCCACTGATTTCTCTCGGGGGATGAGCCCTGCTGGGCGACCTTTTTTTCCGTTCTTTCTATTCCTTGATTGCCTCTCTGCCCGGAATTCATTAGTTTCTCTGGCAATTCTTCCTTATTTAGAAAAAGCTTCAGGGCCATATAACCAATGAAAGAACCACAACTACCGCTCAAGATAACCACTGGGAAAGAGGCCGAGAGAATCACCGAAATAGGAATCCCTGTAGCCTTGCTCATTAATGAAGGGGCACCTTGGATTACGAAATCCCCCGATAATCCTATGCCCTTCCCAAAAACCGCCAAACTTACCGCAAGAGGGATGGGATGGATTCCCGCCCGCCCTAAAGCAGGTATAACTGCTGCTCCTAGAAGGGTCAAGGCGGGAGTAGGCCAAATCAATAGAGTTAATACCCACATGGCTAACCCTATTGACCAATAAGCTGCACTGATGGTTCTAATTCTCATCAAGGGACGAACTAAGATTTGATCCGCTCCCGACTCTCGGAGCAACTTTGTTAGCGCGACGATGAGACCAATCAGTACGATAACTCCGAGTAGATTATCCGTAGCAAGGATTATTGCTCTGAACGAAATCTGCACCGCTTCAATACCATTGCCACTTTGGGCTATTCCCACTCCAAATAAGCCGATTGTGGCAGGCAATAAGGGTAGCTTACGGAAGAACAAAGCAATTACAATAATCAGGATAAAGAAAAGAAACACCCAATGCGCTATACTAAACATGATTATCCCCCTCATTCCCCTTAATCTGCCACTTCAATCATGGAAGTATACATAAGAATAACCTTAACCCCCGGCAGCACAGTTGTGATAAAAGAGAATGAAAGCATAAAAAAAGACTGCCCATAATGAGCAGCCCCTGAATCTCTAATTTACCAAATACCTACGCGTGGGAAGGTCTTGTGGCATTACTTCTTGTTCCTTTAGGAGTGTTAAAAGAATTGAAGCTAACCGAGAAGATTTGGCGACATGAAGCGCACACAGCGATTCCGCAACTTACTAAAAAAGTCCCCAGAATAATCATTGCGATCCAAGCTAACATAACATCTACCTCCTTCGTCCTAGTATATAAGTAGTGACATGATGCTATATATCAATTCAAGTAATATCTTTCACTAATCTTAATCATATTATATGTGAAAACAAAGGCAAATGCAAGTGAAAGTTCTTATTTTCTTAAATTAAAAATACTCTGACTTTTTTGCCAACTATTATTTCCCTTTTAACTGAAAAAGACCCTGCAAGAGCAAGGTCTTTCATCCTATTCTACTTGTTCAGCACACAAAGTCATTTCTATCTCCCGTGGAACCACTTTTCGTTCAGTAAAATCGGCTAACCAGTCTAAGAACTGCTGTTTTACTGCCGAAGGAATATATACTTGAAATTTCACAGTCGCTAGGAATTCCTCATTACGGGTTGCCCAAGAATACTGCTTTAACCAATATTTTAACGGCTCATACCACTCATAACCAGCTTCGATTTCATAAATCTGATGAGGAACCAACCTCCCTAAGGGTGCTTGATCCATCAACTGACGTGCAGTGCCACCATAGGCGCGGCTTAGCCCACCCGTACCGAGAAGAATCCCCCCAAAATAACGAATAACCACCAAAAGGACATCCCATAACTGACGATATTGAAGAACATCGAGGACAGGTCTTCCGCCTGTTCCTTGTGGCTCTCCATCATCTGTGGACTTCTCCAATTGGCCTTGGTAGAGTCGATAAGCATAGACATAATGTCGAGCATTCGGGTAATCCTTCCGAACTTCCCGAAGTCTTTGCTCAACTTCCTCCGTGTCGGTGACAGAAAAAACAATGCCAATAAAACGCGATTTATCGATGACTTGCTCCCATGTTGAAGCGTTTAACACGGTAACATAGCTTTCCACAGTCATTACTCCTATTCACTACGTTTTGACAGTGTCTTCTTCATAAATTTTTCAGCATCGATTAAAAATCGTTCATGAACGCCTGTTCCAATAAGTTCTTTTTCATCGAAGGCTTCAAGTTTAAAGACTAAACGGCGACGGTCAATCTCAAGCAGCTCAGCTACAGCCCAGACTTTCATGCCGAGAGGTGTTGCCGCTGTATGCTTAATTTCGATTGAGACACCTACACTGCTTTGTCCGTCCTCTAACGCTAACGCACCTACAGCTGCTTCCTCCATCATAGCGACTAAAGAGGGTGTAGCAAATACATCTAAGGATCCACTTCCCATTGTTTTTGCAGTGTTGGTCTGATCAACCAGTTTTTCTGCCCTTCCTTTTGCTCCAAGAGTTAATTCTCCCATCTAATCACCCCATGTCTTTCATCAATTATTCTTAGGCTTGCGACCACAGACGATCGCCACAACCCCACCGGCAAGATCAATATAACGACTATCCGTTAAACCGCAACGGGCAAAAATTCTTGCTAGTTCTTGTTGAGCGGGAAATTCTACTGCTGAGTCATGAAGATACTGGTAAGCCTTTCCTTTCCCGGCCCAGATTTTCCCCATCAAAGGGACTAGTTTATTAAAATAGAGCCAATAGCCCTGCTTAAAACCTGGCATTGTCGGCTTAGCCATGTCTAAAGAGACAACCATACAGCCCGGCTTAACGACACGGACCATCTCCCGAACTCCTCTTTCCAAATCGGGTAGATTTCTAAGCCCCCAGCCCACGGTCGCTCCGTCAAAGGAGTTATCCGCAAAGGGCAGGTTCATGGCATCTCCTTGCCTAAGCTCAATGATTGCCCGATAAGGAGAGGTCGCCAAATTCTCCTTGGCTTTACCTAGCATATTTTCTGAGAAATCTAATCCTGTTACATGTCCCTGCTCTCCAACCGTCATGGCTAATTCTAAAGAGAGCTGTGCTGTCCCACAACAGATATCAACCATCTTCATGCCAGGTTTTGCTTCAACAGTTTGAACTGCTTTTCTTCGCCATCCTTTATCTAAACCAAAACTCATCAAGCTATTCATCAGATCATAACGCTTGGCAATCGAGTTAAATGTTTCTTGAACATAGGTTGCTTTATCTTTACCGGAAAAATCCATCGATCAAAATCCTCACTTTCTAGACCTCCATAACATTCCTCAATTAGGATTGTAATGGATTATTCTTTGCTTGTCTACTTTACCCCACCGCTACTTAGAATTTCACGCAGGTGATCCAAAGTGATTCCGGACCTCAGGGCGATGCTGAGAAGCAAACGCACTTTCTCCGTAGAAAGGTCTCCGGCAAATAAGGCACCATGCTCTTGAAGATTGGCTCCACCACCAGGATAACCATAGATGGGGGCAGTACGTCCAAACAAACAACGGGAGGTCACGACTGTGGGTATATTGCGGGCGGTGATTCTTTTGAGTGCCGGAACCACTTCCGGAGGAAGATTTCCTCTGCCGAAGGCCTCGATTACTACTCCCTCGACTTGAGAATCCACCATACAATCTAACAGCCTATCGTTCATACCAGTGAATGCCTTACAAATAATCACCTTCGCCAAGGATGGAGGAAGGTCGAATTTTACAGAGGGCTCGGGTTTACGGTGCCACAGTACATCTTCGTTGTCAATGCTACCGAGAGAACCTAATTCTCCCGAACTAAAGGCGTCCACATGGCTGGTATGTAGTTTTCTGACATCCCTTGCCGCATGGATTTCTTCATTTAAAGCAATCAATACTCCTCGTTCTTTGGCACGGGAATCTAAGGCAATCCTCAGGGAATTATGTAAATTTCGAGGTCCATCTGAGTCCCGCTCTGAAGCATCTCTCTGAGACGCCGTGAGGATAACCGGTCGTGTATCTTTAACTGTAAGATCCAAGAAATAAGCTGTCTCCTCTAAGGTATCGGTTCCATGAGTAATAATGATCCCTTTGCAATCCGGATCAGCAAAGGATTCATTGACTACCTTTGCCAATTGGAGCATCCGCTCCGGATCAAAATTACAGCTGGCTACATTACTAAATTCAACCACATCCCATGAGGCGTCTTTTTGTAGCTCGGGTATGCTTTCTAATAAATCGTGTCCAGTAACGGCTGGTACTGTTTTGCCACCTGGATCCTTGAGCATGGCTATCGTACCACCGGTGGCTATCAGTTTAACCTTTTTCATTTCTTTCCCTCACTTTTCTCTACGCCCAGTGATGTTTTTCCACCAAAAATAAGTATACATTCATTTTAATATTATTTCCTCCTCAGAAAAAGCAAATTTCAAGATAGCTTATATGATTATAATAAATTCTCTTGTACAACCAACGAATTCCCACTATTATGAAGGTAGGATAGTAACTCTAGAGGAGGCAGAGCGATGTATGAATTAAAAAACCACACCGAAAGTGTGGTACAACATGTTCTCAAAGAGTATATGGAAAAATATCAATTACCCTGCGCTTGTGAGCTTTGTCAAGCCGATATTAAAGCTCTTTCCTTAAACCAGTTACCCAGCAGATACTATGTTTCTCTCCGTGGAGAAATATTGACCCAATGGGAGGCAGATTCCCTGCCAGATAAAGCTCGAGTTATTTCCGCTATTGTTAATGCTGCCCAGCGCGTGGCAGAAACACCCTCACACTCCTAATCCGAAGCTGTACATCTAGACTAACTGCTAATGATGATTAAGATTATAACCAAAAATTGAATGATTAATGCCGCGACTTTAAAAGGTGAGTTCACTGTAAACTGTACTTTAATTGGAACGCTCTCTACTTTTTCCATCCTGCTCTCCTTTTAGTCTCTCATTACTTAATTTCTACTCTAATTGCACCAAATTAAAAAATTGCACTTACTCGCCATGAAATGGTCTCTACTATTTATATTCCTTTTCCTATCTGCATGTGAGATATCATCTTCTCAACTCGTGTAAAGTGAGGTATTGTTTTGCTCGATCCAAAAACACTTAGACGTTTTAGTCTATTCACAGCCCTACCTGATGAAGATTTAGCACCTATTTTGCCTCTTTTCAAAACCCGGAAATATCGCAAAGGGCAAGTTCTCTTTATTGAAGGAGAAATCGGCTCAGAGGTTTATTTTATCCTCGAAGGTCAAGTAAAGCTCAGCAAGACCTTGCCTAATGGTGATGAACAAATTCTTGATTGGTGCGGTCCCAGCGACAGCCTCGCAGATATACTCTTGGTTGAACCCGGTTCCTATCCAGCGACTGCAGAGGCACTGAAAGATAGTACACTTCTGGTGTTGCCCAATCAAGGGGTGGTTGGGATTTTAGAAAGTCATCCTCATTTAGCAGTAGCACTCATTCGCAAGCTCAATATGCGTTTACGAATGAATCAAGAGTTCATCCGCGTTTTGACGAGCCGTTCTACGGCAGGGATTTTGGCAATGCTCTTACTCCGCCTAGCCAAGCCAGCTACTGCCCTCGGACAACCCATTTACTACGATGCCACACTTACTAACAAGGACTTAGCCAGTATGATTGGTACTTCAAGGGAATTGGTTAATCGCACTCTTAATCAATGGAAGAAATCCGATATTATCCGCCAAAATGAGGATCGTATTGAAATTCTGCGCCCTCATGAATTAGCGGATTGGCCATGAGGCAAGTGGGCGAGGGCCTGTTGATATCTCCATATCTAAGGAACGAAGACCGTTCCAAGCATCTTCCCAAGACAATTCGGGATTACGCCGCCAAAAAACCATGGCGGCTCTTACTTTTTCTATACTGCTTTCTTGTGGTAACAGGCGAAGATAACTTTTTCCGCCCCAGGCCTTCACCCATTCCGTATAACAGAGCTGGTACTCCGGGTTTGCTTTCTTCATATGTTTCAGAGCAAAAAAGGAGGCAATACCTATTAAAGTCGAATCTTCATTTCCTCGACTAAAGGGTTGACCATCTAAATCCTGACCGCCAATAATCAACAAACTATAGAGTAGATGAATACGCACGACTTGTCGCACAATCTCTGGATTCAATTTTAAAATCTCGGCGAGCCTTCCTAAGGGACGCAGAAAAATCTTAGCACAGGGTTCAGAATATGAAATCTGAGCAAACACGGATAAGGGTAGAGGAAAAAGGTCGTCCATGCCTGACTCCGCTAATTTGGATATCAATTCATTTTCCATGTGAGATACTTTTCGGTCCTGTTGTTGAATTTTTTGGGAAGTTTCGCGGAGGAAGGATTCTGCTTCTTTCGGCTGCTCGGGCAGCTCCTCCAGCCATTCTCTTATACGAGCTCGCCGAGGCAAAATGATCTCCAGCAGAGTAGCCGTTTCCTGATGGAGGGTTTTAAATCCTTTTTTGATTTCCTCTGGATTGCGGTAAAGTCCCCGCATGAGCGTTTCGGCACCATGGGGTACCTCCATAGTTTCATCAAAGCGTATCACCGCTTCTCCATTTCTTTCCGGAAAGCGAAGCCCCATAGCTTCTTCGGCCTCTAGGCGCAATGACATTTAGACTCCCCCTTGGCCAGTTCTTGTTTCATCATATGGCCTTTGTGGCTTCCTCATGCCATAATTTTTGTAGAACCTTGCATAATTTGACCCTTGGAGTTGGGTTTGTTAAAATAAGTAAAACTCCGGAAGAAATGAGATGATTTTCATGACTGAACGCAAATATCACGGCTTAACCTTAGATTTGTTTCAAGAAGAAGCCTTAGATGCCATTGATGCCGGAAAATCCGTGATCGTCGCTGCTCCCACAGGAACAGGAAAAACTCTAGTTGCCGATTATTTAGTCGAAAAAGTCATGTCCGAAGGACGACGAATTATTTACACCGCACCTATTAAAGCACTAAGCAACCAAAAGTTTAAGGATTATAAAGCACTATTTGGGGTTGAAAATGTCGGTATTCTTACCGGTGATGTAGTACTCAATTCGGAAGCTCCTTTACTTATTATGACAACTGAGATTTTTAGAAATCAAGTGATTACGAACGACCCTACCTTACAATCCGTGTCCTACATCATTTTCGATGAGATTCATTGGCTTAACGATGAGGAGCGAGGTACTGTCTGGGAAGAGTCCATTATTTTAGCTCCGTCTCACATGAAGCTATTGGGCTTGAGTGCTACCATTGCCAATGCTCATCAACTGGTAGAGTGGATAGGAACCATTCGCCAAGAGGATGTCGCTTTGATTGAGGAACATCGTCGCATTGTTCCTTTAGAGTACTATTATTTTTCTAAGGATACCGGTCTAATCACCTATGATAAACTCTGGAAGTATTATCGCCAAAGAATTAAATCCGCCGAGCCTCAAGAAGGTAGTTTGTTTGCCCCAACCAGTCATATTGATTTAATAAAAGTCATTCAAAAACACTATCTGCCCGCTCTCTACTTTGTTTTCAGTCGCAAACAGTGTGCTGATAAGGCCTCGGAATTGGCCATTTTAACCAATTATTTAAAGCCTGAAGAAAGAAATCAAGTAGAGGATGCTTTTCTAGATCATTTTGGCCCGGAAGAAGAATGGTCAGCCTCCACTCGATTGCTACGACGGCTTGCCGTCAAAGGTATTGCCTTTCACCATGCGGGGCTTATACCCTCGCAAAAAGTCCTGGTTGAGGAGCTTTTCCTTAAACGTCTTATTCATGTCCTTTATTGTACTGAAACTTTCAGTGTGGGAATCAATTACCCGGTTCGTTCTGTTTGTTTCGATAGCCTTAATAAATTCGATGGTCGTAACTTTCGCTCCTTGGCTAATCACGAATTTTTTCAAATGTCCGGGCGGGCGGGCCGTCGGGGATTAGATGAGCGCGGTTATTCCTTTGCTTTAGTAGATCTAAATTATATGGAAAAAAGCCCCCCTCCCCGCTTCAATATGGACCGTTTAGAACCGCTTACCAGTCAGTTTAAATTAAGCTTTAACACGGTCTTGAATCTTCAACTTACCCTTACACTTGAGCAAATCCAAATCTATTTTCAGAAAAGCTTTGCCGCTCACAGTAATCTACAGACCCACGGCTATCTGGTTGCTGAGCTAGCTCAACTGGAGGAGGAGTTTGGCAAGAAAGGCGAACATGTCTGTAAACATGCTGACAGCTATACCTGTCCCGTCAAATACCTCCCGAAAAAGACAGAATTAGACCGTCTTAAGCGATCCTATCACGCTTTAGGACCACGGCGCCAAAATCGAGTCTACGGACGAGAGATGGCCCGCAAAATAAAAAATTGGGAAAAGCTATTATCCCATGTCCCGCAAAAATGTCCTAACTCAAAATTAGATCTTTGCGAGAAAGAAAATAAACAGCGCCGAAAATTGCAGCAAAGCATGGTCGATATCCGTAAAGAGCTGAAGGCCTTACCCGGCCAAGACTATTTCTTTAATGAATTCCAATATAAAAAGAATCAATTGATTCAGCTGGGATATATCCGTGATGACGAGTTACTCCCCCGCGGAGAATGCGCGTGCCATATCTACGTCCAGGAATTATTAGTCACGGAGTTAATTTTTTCTGATGTATTCGATACCTTGAACGACGACCAATTAAATGCTTTGCTTTCAGCTATTGATTTTGAGGCTCGTAAAAATGATTATTTCCAAAGGTTACCCGTCTTAGATTGGACACCCGTCCAAGAACTATCCAGTTATATTCAAAGCGTCTGTGGCACAGATTCAGTACGCTATGATCCAAGGGTATCGGTCATTGTCTACTCATGGAGTCAAGGTCTTTCTTTTCCGGAGGTACAGCGACTATCCAATCTGGATGAAGGGGATATCATCTCCGTTATTCGTCGCACTATTGACTTACTCCGTCAAATGCGGGATGCCGTCAAGGAACCGGCATTGCTTCAGCGTTTGAAAGTTTGTATGGATAAACTTGATCGTGATGAAGCGTCAGTATTAGCCCTTTAACATGCATAACTATTCCAAGAAATGCTCATAATTGTCTTGAGGTGATGTACTTGGAATATGTGGTTTGTTTAAAAAAGGAAATGGAGCTTTTTAGTGAGCAAGAGGCACAGCAGAGGTACCTTGAGCTTGTTGCCATGGGGTACAAAGAGAAAGATATTCTTCTAGCCGCGCCCGTCCCCGTGCAAATTCATCTCAATATGGGAAAAAACACTGGGACCCAAGCTAATCCGGCCATGTACTCTGGGGTGGACAATGGATTCCAAAACACTACTACGCCCGGATACCCCATGTCTATGCACAGCTATGAAACACAAGTCGACCAGAATGCAACCATGACTATGGCAACAGATAGTGCTGGGTATGAACCTGTACAAACCGGCATGGATATGTCCTTGTTTAGAAACACCGGTGAGCTAGAATCAACTGATGAACTTCCTTCAGACACCATAAGTTAAAAACCAAAGATGAACTCACTTACATGAGTTCATCTTTGGTTTATGTATTATTCTTCAACGACTTCAAACTGGTCTTTGCTTACTCCGCAAGTTGGGCAAACCCAATCCTCAGGAATATCCTCGAAAGCTGTACCAGGTGCAACACCGGAATCCGGGTCTCCTACTGCTGGATCATATACATACTGACAAATAGTGCATACATACTTTTTCATATTATTCATCCCTTCTCATTTAATTCGTGACATAAATCTTTAGAAGTTACCTTTATATTATGTCCATACTCTATATTATCATCTCATATATAGGTTGCCTAGATTGAGTTTCCATAAAACGAAATCCTGTAGTGATTCCACATGTACTTGCGGAAATTTTCCGTACATTGGCAAGGAGATTCGTGCTCACAAAAACCTACTTCCAGTTTACCTAAGAGATGGTGATAGAGTATATGAACATTGATATAAACATGCTCAGATAACTTGCGCACCTTTAGATATTGCTTCAGAGCAAGAAAAAATCCTACAAACGAGAGAATACTCAACAAAGAAGAGAGTTCGATAGTTGGAGGAAACATCACACTCCCTAGACATAAAAAGCCTAAGGAAATTACAGCCATTACCCAAGCCACTTCCCGATGTCTAGCGCTCTGGAGTTCCCGATATCGACTTAAAAACTCCAAAAGCAATCCTCTCAAATGGCTCGGCACACTATGTGATTCAACAGGATTCCAGCTATTACTGGATACTTGTTGCACAAAAACTCCCACGACCTATTCCCTCTCCTTTTCTAAATACCGGAAGATCTCATTTCATGATTAAAGATCTCTCGCAATGATACGCTGTGCTAAGTCAGCAAGATCCCCCGTGTATGTTGTTTTGATCCCTTCCATGGTATCCCCAACATAGAAGGTTTTCATGCCGATTTCTTGGGCCACTAAATCTTCTACTGGATGGTTACCTACCATTAAGCATTCACTTGGGTCCAGTTCAAGATTCTGAGCTAACTCCCTATAGAATCCAATGTGGGGTTTACAAAAATGAAAAGACTCAATAGAAGGAATCACTTGAAACATTTGCGGTGTTAAACCCGCCCAACGAATCCGCTCTTCGATGGCTAACAGTGGCATCACTGGATTAGCAGCAATAGCAACCTTATATCCTCCTTCTAGAGCACTCGTCACGGCTTCTTTCCCATGCTGATTAATCTTAACTAAGTAACTTAACGCCGGAAAATCAGTTGCATAAAAAGCCTCGAATATGGGCCATAAAGTGTTATAGGTTAGACCTGTCCCTTTTGTAAAATCGGCAATGAACACTTGCAAGTTAGTCTTTCCCTCTTGAGGTTGTTTAATCATAACCTCAGTAGAACGGCTGAGTTGCTTAGCGAATTTCTCAGGTGAAAGAAGACTCTTAAATCGAGGAGCTAAAAGCCCCACATAGTTCTTCATGAATTCCTCTTGGTTCATCAAAGTCAAGGTTCCGTCTAAGTCAAAAAAAATTGCTTTAATCATAGTTCCTCCTAGATCACCTTAGGTCAAGAGGGAGCAGTTGCACTGACACAACTTCTCCCCATATTTTGTATATATATTTTACCACAAAAACAAAGAAACAAGGAAATATTTCTAGTCAAATGATCAAAAAGCACTGCTTTTGAGCAGTGCTTTTGATCTATCAACCTATTTTATCGTCAACACTTTTCTTAAAATTGGCAACTTCGCTTTGGATCATCTGTTCTTTTGCCGCTTTTCCAATAGTAATTGTGCCGTATGCTTAACTTTCACGTTCAGATCGGTTTGATCCAATCCACCAGAAATTTGCATGAGACATCCCGGGCAATCTACAGCTACGACTTCAGCCCCTGTGGCTTCAATATTGCGGAGTTTTCTCTCCAAAATCGGCCCAGACATTTCGGGGAACTTAATGGAATATGATCCTGCGAATCCACAGCAACGATCTGACTCGTTCATCTCTACAAGATCAACACCTTTTATATTGGAGAGGATATTACGTGGTTCTTGAATAACATTCATCTTACGCCTTAAGTGACAGGAGTCATGATAGGTGACTTTCAAAGGTACCCCGTCTCCATCCTCTTCCAAACCACCTAAAATCGATAGAAGCTTTGAGAAGTCCATTGATTTCTTGCTGAGCTCTTCGGCGCGCTTAAACATGGCCGGATCGTCAGCAAGCAGCTCTTTAAAGCTATCAATAAGGGCATGGGTACAGGTCGGGCAGGCTGAGACCACGTAATCTACACTTTCAGCATTCATCGCTTCAATATTCATGACTGCCAATTTTCGAGCATTCTTGCGATCGCCCATATAGGTTGCCGGTGCGCCACAGCAAGATTGTCCTTCGGGGAAAATTACTTTATACCCTTTTTCATTTAAAACCTTAACAACACCTTCGCCAATTTTAGGATACACGAAGTCGACAAGGCAACCACCAAAGAATGCTACCGTACCTTGGGGATTCTTGATATCTTGATCAATCTTCTTAATTACATCACGAAAAGGTACATCAGCGACGGTAGGCAAGCTCCGCTTATCGGTTAAGCCTGACAAGAAGAAAGGTAAGTGGCGAATCATCGGCTGACCCTTAGAAATGGGCAGTTGGGCTTTCGAAGCAACTCGTAAAAGGGAATGGAATAAGCGACGGTTGGATACAACATCCAAAATAAATTTCGGTGTTACGGCCAAGCCCTTTTGATCACCAATCCGATTCCGAATCTCAAGAATCATGCCGGGAATATCCAGCTTACCGGCACAGACTTCCGTACATTTTCCGCATTGGAGACAGAGATTCTGTGGATTTTCCGCATCCTTTTCTGAGTTAAGAAAAGCGGTTAAGATAGTTCCAATGCCTCCGGTATAAATATGCCCGTAAACATGTCCGCCAACCAGTTGGAAAGCAGGACATACATTTAAACAGGCCGCGCAGCGAATACATTGGAAGGTTTGCTTAAATTGCTCATCTGCGTACATTTTGCGGCGTCCATTGTCCATTAAGATGATATGAAATTCCTTATCTTGAACGGACCCGTCTGGATAATAAGTTGGATTAGGACCTGTAATCATGGTCACATAGCTAGTCAGCTGTTGAGCTGTGCCATTACGCGGCAAAGTCTGCAAAATATAGCCGGCATCTTCGAATTTAGGAACAAATTTCTCAAGTCCCACTAGGAAAACATGAACCCGAGGCATTGTCGAAGTCAAACGGGCGTTTCCCTCATTAGTTACCATCATTAGAGTTCCAGTCTCAGCGACGGCAATATTAGCTCCGGAAATTCCCATATCAGCTTCCATGAATTTCTTGCGCATTTCTGCCCGTGCGGTTTTGACAAGCTTGGTGATAACAGGGTCATTATGATAGCTAAGGTTATCATTAAATGTATCAGCCACTTGCTCTTTGGTCATATGGATAGCGGGCATAACCATATGGGAGGGCTTTTGTCCCGCTAATTGAATAATCCATTCTCCTAAGTCTGTTTCTTGAACGTCAAAGCCCTCGTTGATTAATGCATCATTAAGATGAATCTCCTCAGAGGCCATTGACTTGGATTTAACAATGTTCTTCACTTGCTGTTGTCTCGCCAGTTCGATGATATACTTCTTGGCATCATCTCCGGTTTCAGCACGGAAAACTTTCGCACCTCTAGCCATTGCTGCCTTCTCAAATTGGTCCATCATCTCATCGAGATGCTCGGCAGCGTAGGATTTTACTTCAACGACCTTTTCACGAAGATTTTCAAAATCGTAGCCTTGGTAGGCTTGCTCGCGGTTCTTACCATAAACGTCACCAAAACGACCTAATGCTCCACGGAGAATAGGATTCTCCAAAGCATCCTCAACTCTCTTTTTAAAATTTGCATCAGCCATTGACTACACCCTCCCCTGCTTGTTCATCTACAAATACTACCACCAATTGTTCAGGGCCATGAACGCCGATTGTTAAAACCCGTTCGATATCTGAAGTACGGCTTGGACCTGTGATAAAACCAACAAAGCCAGGAATTCTAGGCTCCCTATGAACTGTCGCTAACGCCGTCATAATATCCGGCAATAAGGTTGAAGTCTGAACAAGAGCGATATGTAACGGTGTGAAAGATGAGCAAAGCCGCTCATTGACATCCTCTGCATATTGGACTAAAGTCCCCAATTCAGAAATAGCCCATTTCATCTCCGTAATTCCGGCACCCACTGTCGGAGTCACTTCATGATAACGATCAGTAAATACAGTTATACCATGGTCAGTTAGCTTTTTATCCAAATTCATAGCTGCGACCATTGGGGAATGAACCATCGCTACATTCCCAATTCCTTTATCCTTAAGGATTTTAGCAATAAGAGCTTCTGCTTCCTCTAGCGTTTGGGTTCGATAACACTCGCCAGACACGGCTTGAAGCTTTGCCTCAAAACGCTCATATAAATGATTCAATTCTTCCATTTGACACACCCCTTCTTCATTTCTCTCTCTTTGCATAGTGGCCTTATCTATATATATAATTTTGGTCAGGCCACCATGCCAATATGTTACTTCAAAATTGGCAATTTTACAATGGCTTTCTAAAAATTATAATATATTTTGTCATTTATGGATCCCTTCAAATTGCATAACAAAGAAAACAAAGAGATGGACGTTATCCATCTCTTTGTTTTCTTTGTTATAATTTAGTATTTATTGATAGAACTAAGGCTTATTTGTATTGGTTAGCTAATCTCTTCTTCAGATTATCAGCAATTTCTTGAGGATCCATTGGACGTCTTGCAATACCAGAATCCATTGCTGCCTTAGCGACTGCTGCTGCAACCGCAGGAGCAACTTCAGGGTTGAAAGTGCTCGGAATGATGTACTCAGCAGTGAGCTCTTCATCAGTAACAATATTAGCAATGGCATAAGCTGCTGCTACTTTCATAGCATCGTTGATGTCAGTTGCGCGAACATCGATAGCACCACGGAACATTCCAGGGAAGGCCAGAACGTTGTTGATTTGGTTATGGACGTCAGAACGGCCTGTGGAGATGACTTTAGCGCCTGCATCGATAGCTCTTTGAATTGGCCAGATTTCAGGAATTGGGTTAGCTTGGCAGAAGACAATAGGATCCTTCGCCATGGAACGGATCATATCTTCATTAAGCACATCAGGAGCAGAAATTCCGATGAATACATCAGCACCTACTAAAGCACCAGCCAGATCTCCACTAAACTTTTCTGGGTTAGTTGCTTTAGCGATTTCTTCTTTCCAAGGATTCATACCTGCTGCGCGGCCATCATAAATGGCACCCTTGGTATCGCACATAATAACATTCTTCAGGCCCATGCTCATGAGAAGTTTGATGATAGCGATACCGGCTGCTCCGGCACCGTTAGCAACGACTTTAACATCTTCGATCTTTTTGTCGACAACTTTTAATGCATTTACCAAACCGGCTAAGGTTACAACTGCGGTGCCGTGTTGGTCGTCATGGAAAATAGGTCCCTTGAAGATTCCGCGAGCTTTAAGCTTTTCTTCTATTTCAAAACACTCAGGTGCTTTGATATCTTCTAAGTTAACGCCACCAAAAGTAGGGGAAGTTAACTCAACAATTTCAACGATTTTATCGACATCGTTGGTGTTAACGCAAAGCGGGAAAGCGTCTACATCACCAAAAGCTTTGAAGAGAAGTGACTTACCTTCCATTACCGGCATAGCTGCTGCAGGACCAAGGTTACCAAGACCTAGGATAGCAGTACCATCGGAAACGATACTAACGTAGTTGGCATGATTGGTGTAAATATCAAGATTTTCAATATCAGCACCAATTTCTTTAACAGGCTCAGCTACACCAGGAGAATAAGCAAGAGTAAGATCATCACGATCTTTAGTCGGTACGGTGACTCTAACTTCGAGTTTACCAGGTTTAACTTTATGAAATTCTAAAGCCTCTTCACGAAGATTTTTAATACGGGTCATTTAGACATCCCCTCTCATTATTAAAACTAATGGATAGTATGTGATTTAGCCAGATAATTTATGATCATTACGTAAGCTAAAAACATCACACAAGCTATAAGCATTTCACAATGCCTAATATAATGAAACGTTGTTTCGCAATTTTTTAATAATGCGGTCGCTTCATGAAGAAGCGACCCGCAAATGATAATTCTAAGTAGAAATTAGCACTATTGCTAATTATTTACCAGCGTTCTTAGCATCGATTTCAGCTTGAGCAGCTAAGATATCTTGTGCATTGAGATATACAGGGGTGTCTACCATTTTTCCGTTCAAGGAAACGGCAGCTTTACCTTTGGCAAGACCTTCTTCTTCGAAGACTTTAACAACATCTTTTGCCCATTGAACATCAGCAGGATCTGGAGCATAAAGGGTGTTGGAAGGCTCAACTTGTCCTGGATGAATGATCATACGACCTTCATAACCCATTTGCTTACCATCAGCAACGTTCTTTTCGAAGCCAGGGATATCTTTGTAATCAACGAAAGGAGCGTCGATAGCAACGATACCAGCTGTGCGGCAAGCTACCGCAACTTTAGCGCGAGCGTATTGTTGCTCAACAGCTGCAGAGGTAAGTTTAACACGCATATCACGGCAATAGTCAACTGCACCAAAGATAGCATTAACATTACGTTTGCTAGCTAAGCAGCATTCTCCAGCGTTTTGGACACCTTTAGCGGTTTCAAGAAGCATAGAAATTTTAACAGTTCCAACAGGAATGCCACGACGCATTTCTAATTCTTCTAGTTTCCAGTCGAGACGTTGTACGTCAGCTGCACAACCGGTTTTCGCTAAGGTTACTCCGTCTAAACCTGGCCACACAATAGCCTCTAAGTCATCATTGGTCATGCCGGTTTCCCAGTTGTTGATACGAACATAAACTTGAGCTCCGCCATCGCGACCTCTGTGAAGATTTTCCTTGATCATAACACGGGTAACTTCTTTCTCGGAAGGTGGTATAGCATCTTCGAGGTCAAAGGTAATGATGTCAGCAGGAATCGAGGCAATCTTGTCAATGAATTTTGGATTGTTTCCAGGAATGTACATAATAGATCTCATAACAGCCATGGTATATACCCCCTAAAAATTTAATAATATTTCTAAGGACATAAATGTCCCTAGTTGCAATGTTAATATGGCTTCTTACTATGTAAGCTATTCGACGCCTGACCGATACTAATTGATTAGCAATCTAGTAGCGCTAAGTCACCGAATAACCAGCCATGAGTGAGTAACTTTTCCCGCCCAGATAAGGATGCTCCCCATCTGAGCGGGAAATTGTCATTTCATTAGAATAATCAATTAATTTATTTACCTAACTTTTCCTTAAGAATTATAGGAATATCTGTTGGCCTTTCAGCAACGAAACCACCTGCTTGTGTGATAGCTTCCATTTTACTCTTGGCTGAACCACGTCCGCGCTCAACAATATTGGAAGCATGGGAGAATCGTTGTCCTTCAGGTGCCCAAGCACCAGCTACGTAGATTACGAAAGGCTTGGTGAATTTACCTGCAGCAATAACTTCTGCGCATTCTTCTTCCTGTGAACCGCCGATTTCTGCATAAACTGCAACGCCTGCAGTATCGGGATCCTCTTCAAAGAACGGTAAAAGATCAGCCATCGAAGTACCCAAGACAGGCTCAGTTCCAGTATGAACAACCGTACTGACACCAAAGCCACCCTCACGTAGTACCCAAGGGATGGTCCCTGATTGTCCACCGCTACGGGAGAATACACCAATATTCCCTTTTTGGAAAAATTTATTAGCCCACTCCACGTTTCCGCCGAGCCAACCGACTACAGCTTCCCCGGGGGTGAGAATGCCAATGGATCCAGGTCCAATCAGTCTCGAACCTTTAAGATTGGCATAAGCAATCATATCCATAATATCATGGATAGGCGTGCCTTCTACGCAAGGAATAATATTCTTAACTCCTGCATCAGCTGCCTCCATAACAGCGGTTTTTAAACCACTGCCCGGTACGAAAATAACGCTGAAATCTATTTCACCTTGTTCCCGAACAATTTCCTTTACAGTATTGAAAACAGGAACGCCATGAATCTCTTGCCCGGATTTACCAGGACTTGTACCGCCAATCAGCTTCGTACCATATTCTTTCATATACTTTGTCCGCATAGAACCTTCCCGACCGGTGATTCCTTGGACAATTACTCTGGTCTCTTTATTGATCAAAATGCCCATTCTTATCCCTCATTTAACAAATTGCTAATTTTTATCTCAATCGAAATTAAGCGCGTTTGGCGAGGTAATCATCGAGTCCAGTTACTGGAACTTCGATGGTGATAGCATCGTTACCATGGAATTTGCAAGCAAACTCACAGGAAAGGCACTCAGTACCAAGGCGTAGAACTTCTTCCTCTGTACGATGTGCAACCGATGCTCTACCTTTATCATCTATTCCAAGCAAACCTCTGGCATATTTTTTGCACGCGTCTGCACATGCTTTTGTTTTGCATGTATCACACTTGCTGGTATCGATTGTGATTTTGCAACTTTTTTCGGCGAATTCCAGCACGTTATTTCCCTACTTTCCTTGAGCTTCTTTCTCAGCTCTATATTCCTTGCTCAGAGCTAAGAGTCTTTCACCAATGAACTTCGTATCGGTAACATATTGTTTACCATAAATCTCGATTCTCTTACCAGGACCATCAGCAGTCATTAAATCAGCAAGTCCAGTGCGAAGAATTTCCAGAGATTCATCTTCCCTGTTCCCGCAGAGGAGGAGAACACAGGGTAGTCCATGTTTCTGGGTTGGAAGAATTTCACGAAGAACTTTTACGATAGCATGAGCATGATGCCATTGCTCCTGATTGGCCATCATGAAGCCACCGAGGAGATAACCATCAATATTCGGCTGAGAAAGCACTGATTTTGCCACTCGGTAGATCTTTGATGCTACTGGGTTTCCGCTTGTATCAGCATAGTTAGCAGGTTTTAAACCAACTTGATTCAGCGCGTCAAGTCCCATCATAGCTGAACCACCACCAATGGGGTGATAGCCGATATGGCCTGGGCTGACTTCGTCATAGCCCATGTTCATTAGGAACCCTGTTCCACGAGCATCGGTCTCTTCGATACTCCAACCAATATAGTCGAGCTCTGTAGGCTCTCCCGGCAGGTCACGAGCAATATCAAAACCGAACTCTGGGTGACGACCAACTGAACTGTTGTCGATTTCCATCTTACAGTCAGCACAGATAAGATCACCCTTACCTGTCATAATAAAAGGATTAATTTCTAGGGTCATGCAATCATATTTCTTGTACGTTTGGGAAAGTTTCGTCAAAAATTTTGCGAACTTGCTTAAGTCTTCAGGAGCAACGCCGGCTTTTGCAGCTAAATCCACTGCATCATAAGATTGCAATCCAGTGAGAGGATCAACATTGATCTTAAGCAGCTTTTCTTCAGGAACACTTTCGATATCCATTCCGCCCTCAAGACTGAACATGAGCATTGGGGAACGAGCTTCTCTTGCACCATTAACGACAAAGGAGCAATAGAATTCTTTTTTGATATCGAGCTTTTCTTCCACAAGAACTTTACGCACCGGTAGGCCATTTACCGTCTTAGAGAGAATCTCTGCAGCAACAGCTGCTGCTTCTTCAGGAGTGTTAACAAGTTTAACAATCCCTGCTTTACCACGACCACCCGCTTGTACCTGACCTTTGACAGCTACAGGTCCGCCAATCCACTCGGCGATTTCCTTTGCTTCTTCGGGGGTCGATGCCGGACGACCCTTAGGTACCGGCATTCCTGCTTTTGCAAGCCAATCTTTACCTTGATACTCTAGAAATCTTGCCATGCATAAATCCCTTCCATAATGTTATTTTCTTTACCTAGATACACCGATAAAACACTTGGTAAGACTCTCACCCTCCCTTGACTCTAACTTAAATCTGAGATTTAGTGTGAGCTACATGGATAGGTAGTGTTACAAGGAAATTTGTTTCGCAATGCGAAACGTAGTTTCATTTTCCTTTGCACACTGTTATTATCTCTGGAATTTAGGATTTAGTCAACCTATAAATGAACAAATTTGATAAGAAGATATATTATGAATATTCCGAATAATATGTATATTTATATAGCATTCGGGTTTCCCCTTGAGTTTTATCTATACAAATAATCAATACGATTCCTGTCTATTCTTACAAATACTAAAACATGGTTTTATCTTTTAAAACACTAATTATTATATTCTCTATCCAGAACCAAACTCCTGCTAAAATCAAAAATTAATTATATAGTCTGAAGGTCAGACCAATGTAAAGATGTTTAGCCTTTTGGGTTCACATTAGATTCCCCTTATCTACCATGGTTTATGCAACAGTCAACCTAAATAGAATCATAATTTGGCAATCATCTTCATATAATTAGCCAGAATTTATTCTTATACCGGAGGTTATTATGGGCCAAGTAAAATATGACTTACAAGTACTTTATGTTTATAAACTTTATTATTTTTTCTCCATATTCATCTTCTTTATTCTGACCAGCTTGTTTTTATGTTGGAGATTCGGTCCTTTGCTTGGAGTCTTTTCTTTTGTAATCGGATTTTGCACAGCTTATCTATTAATGATGCGCAAACAAAACTTTCCTCCTCCTGACAAAAAAAGTACCGCTCAAAAAATGGCAAAGGAAATCACTCAGGATTCAACACCCCTTGCAATTTCCCGTTTTGCTAGTCAACTCTATTTTTATTTTAGTGAAACCAGACAAGCCATAGCACTCTTAGAAAAGTATCAAAATACAAATGATCCCCTTCTGTGCGCAACCCTAGCCGACATCCTCCTTAGAGAAGATCGACCTAAGCACGCCCTAAGCACAATTATGAAAAACCCTACTTTTTATTCAGAGCCTCTTTTACTCATTATTCTTGGCAATATCCTGCAGCACATGAATAAATGGCCCGATGCCATAAAAATCTATGAACACAGCCTTGCTTTAGCGCAAAAATCAGGTTTTCCGCATAATGGCACTGATAAATTTACTCAATTTCTTTTAACTCTAAGCTATACCGCCACAATCCACCATTCTCTTGGTGATTGCTATGTGGTAACAAGGGACTATACAAAGGCGAATAAACACTACATATTAGGGAATATCCGCTTCTTTGATATTTCACTCTGGAGAAAACTCAAATCACACGTCACATATACTGCATAATATTACATAAAACACCCTTATTTCATCATTCTTTATCTAAATTATCCGGTTACTCTCTCCCTTTTACAACACGTTTCACAACACAAATTTTTTATAATAAGGGCAACCCTGAAATAATACAGTTTTCTCACTAAAGAACCAGCTGTATCATAAATAATAACTTAGAGGATGGTGAATGGTTATGTTGTCAACTCATGAAGATGCATTAGAATTAATTCGCGAATTCGAGAATTCTTGTCGCGAGGTTCTGGTTACCCAAGGTATCTGTCAACAAGATTTAGACAATGCCTATCTCGATCTGCAATGGAAATTCCTTCACATGCTCCTCGCTGAAAAGGGAACTTTAGCACTTTGTTACAACAGAAGCCCTATGCGTAGTAAATCCCATTCTATTGCTTAGTCAGATTCAACATCATGGCATTTTCATCACAATTGGGGAATTTAACACAATGAATACATTCTTTCCATACTTTATGCGGCATATCTTCTTTGTCAATCATGGCAAATCCACACCGTTCGAAAAACACAGGTTGATAGGTCAAAGTAAATACCTTGGGGCATCCGATGGTTTGGGCATCATCGATCAACGCTTTTACGAGACTTCTGCCGAGTCCTTTCCCTTGGTATTCTTCCATGACCGCTAAGGCTCGGATTTCGGATAAATCATCCCATATGATGTGCAATGCACCAGTAGCTACTACTCTACCTTCGTCTTCTACCACTAAAAATTCTCTGAGACATTCATAGAGTGAATTTCGCGAGCGCGGAAGCATGAGTCCTTGATCAGCAAAGTGATTGATTAGAGCCATCATCTCTTCAACATCGCTTAATATTGCTCTTCGTAAATTCATTGGTTACCCCCCATTTCATCGTATAATTATACAATAAATTTTATATTTATAGAATAGAAATCCATTAGTTTATTTAATTTTTATAATGATATTAATATAAAAATATTCTTATCAAATGCTTAGGGCTAAATTATTTGCTTTTGGTATAACTATTTTTCATACAATAAATAAAAAAGGGTAGATTCCAAACGAACACTTCGTTAAGAATCACCCTTTTTTATTTTCGGCAACTTTATTGCGCATCTTGTTTCTGTACTTTACCTTATTCGAAAGCTATGCATTCCCTGGATAATCACCAAAAGCATCTTTGCGGCAGGGATTGCTTCGGCAAACCAATTCATTAAGCCCTTCAGCTTGCCAATTGCTCGGAAGTGTCCAAATATGATAGCGTTCAGGTTGCTTTAACCAAGACAACCAGAGCCTAAGCTCCTCCTCCATTTCTTTGCAGGTAAGCCAATGAATCTTTAAATCCCAGCCGTTGTAGGATTTGCTTTTATCACCGCATAATAAGTTGCTTATCTCTAGAACACTGGATAAGAGAATGGTTTGGCTGGCATGAGACAAGGGCTTATCTAGGATAGGGCAGACAACACTGATCTGATAACCCTCCTCAAAATAGAACCACTGACCAAGATCTACCACCCAATTTTCACTCCGGCCACTAGGTAACCATGGCCATTCCTTCGGTACTCCCCACAAAGCAGACGAAATTCCTCCTCCTTGAGAAAGCCATAAGGATAGGCTGTCTTTTGGTTTAAGTTGCTTTGTTTTTCCCTTTTCCTCCAAGATTTCTAGTATCCGTAGAATGGCAGCACAAAACTCTCCGTTTAATTCGCCCGAAGCATCTACCCATCCTTGGCATTGAAGGCTCTGAGCTAAGTCTCCATTCTTCTCCCACTTTACCTTGGTCACTAAGTCAAATTTCCTACCTTTCTTCTTAATTTCTGCGATCTCAAGATTACCCCATATAAAAGAAATGGTTTGATGCTTCAACTCTGCTCTGACTCCTCTGTCCATTAACTTTTCAAAAAAGCCTTTTATAACAGTGAGCTGTTGCTGAGCAACAGGGTTTAATTCTTGTCTCCACTTAAGCCAATTGGGCCTCTTTTCCCCGATAGCAACTTTTTTCTGATTCCCTAGAGTTGAGTCAGGAATTAAATAGAGACTAGGCGATATGCGTTCCCTCCAGTATACCGCCTTGGCATTAATTAGGCCTCCAATCTTTGATAGCGCATGCAGGAAGAAGGGAGAGTAATCCGGAGCCACAAAATATATGACCGTTCGCGCACCATTGCTCAAACGGTTAGCCCAAAGCATACCTGCTAGTAAAAAATCCTCTTCTTTAGGCAGAGTCTCGCTTGCAACGATTCCTACCCGCAGAGCGGTCTCTCCCCCGAAGAAATAATGAAAATGCGGAGGAAGACGCAAATCCTTCTTTTTTTCTCTGGAACATTCTTGCCAATTTTGGGTAATAAAAATATCCGGATGCTGCTCCCAGATTTCTAGCCAATTACTCACAATGATCCTCCCTTAATTTTTGTCACATTACATATTTACGCACAGAGTAGGGACATCATGACATCTTAGAGAAAAAAGAGCTCTGCCCTATTCAATATCTCAGAAACTGGAAGAGCCTTCCGGACATGTTCATCTCGACCTTCCATGGAGGTAGCAAAAAACATAGAATTCCAGATACTCTCAGCTGTGAGTTCGACAACAGCTTTAAACAGAGGATCCATCTCCCAATCATCGAGGAGCTTATCCTGAGACAAACCATTGGTATTGACCATGAGGCAAAATTCTCCACTCCCCATTCGTGATACTCCACCGGTTCTACCCACCCCCATCGCCGACCTAGTTGCCAACATATTTAGTTGCCAGCGACTGAGAGGCGCATTGGTCAAACCCACGAGTATAAGGGAACCCGGAACCTCACCACCAGAGTTGATCTTTAGTTTTAAACCTACCGGTACACCGTTAAGCAGAAAGTCCTCTAATCTCCCATAATTGGTTAAGGCCAACATCCCTATTAAGAATGGTCTTCCTTGTATGGAGACACTACGCGAAGCACTCCCAATTCCTCCCTTGAGTTGATATAAGGACATCCCAACCCCAGCCCCGACATTTCCTTGAACCATTAGACTATCCGTCGCTCGATTAAGGGCAAGAATTGCATCCCAAGGCTTCACATGGCGTCCGCGAATATCATTAAGGTAAGAATCGTCACATTCAAAAACGACCAAATTTGGAGTACGAGCATCATTGCCGATTTCTGGATTTTCCTTTAATAAATAGCTCAACATTCCTTGTGCAGCATCATTGACGCTTAAAGTATTTGTCAAGAGTATCGGTGAATTGAGTACTCCTGTTTCTTGAATAAAAGGTACGCCAAGCGACTTGCCAAAGCCATTGATAACGTGTATACCCGCCCAACAGGGTTGACGATATAGATTGCCTGGATGAGGGCGGATAGCTGTAACTCCGGTGCGAACAGGGCCCTTTCCGGGAATCAATGGACCCGAGCCTTTGATTAGTGACACGTGACCGACTAAAACCCCAGGGACATCTGTGATATCGTTTTTGGGACCTGGAGTTAACTCGCCCATCCACAACCCATAAGAACGCGCGCTTTTTCTCTGCATTTTATCCCCCCTTGACACTTTATGTATATCAAGGGATTTAGCAGAAGATGAGTCGTCAGCTGAAAACTATTACCTTCTACGCCCTATTTTTTCTTTCATTAAGCCCCTCAAAGAAAAGATCGATTATATCCTCTATCTCTCTTTCTAAATCTCCTTCGCCATTCACATACCAATGTAAAAAATGTTGAAGCACCATTCCTTCCAAACTTTCCGCCAAAAAGACAGGATCATACTTCTTGCTTATTTCACCAATACGTTGTCCATGGCTTAAAATCCCGATAATTCCATAGTGCAATCCTTTGTCTAGCTCTGCTTCTTCTCTACTTTTCACTGCAACCCAAGCCATCTCCCGTTCCTTCACCATAAATTCAGCCCAATTCTTTAGGACATGGTTTAATCTTTCCATGAGGGAATATCCTGCTTCGCGTCCAGTGCCAATCAAATCCCGATACTTTCTTCGGGAATACTCCAAAACAACAGCTTCTTTCGATTGAAAATAATTATAAAAGGTGCCTTTTCCCACATCGGCCAACTGGGTAATTTCTTCCACCGAGGTCTGTACATATCCCTGCTTATGAAACAGCTCAATAGCACAACTATAAAGTCGATCGTAGGTCTCTTGTTTTTTACGCTCACGACGAGACAATTCGGACATAATCTGCCCTCCCATCAACAATCCAATTTATGGCTTATTATTGCTAATTCGTTATGTTCCATATTTTTCCTTCTCTAACCAAGGACATTACTGATTATTTTTATCCATGGTCGAACGGATTGCCAAATCTTTGTCGTTCGTTATACAATAGTGTGGCATAGAACCATATTCGCACTGGATGAGAGTACTTCTAGGGGGCTAAAATGCTTTACCGTGTCCGCCAGTTTTATAATACTATCTATCCAAAGATTAATACCGAGGAACTGGAATGGGCCTTAAAACTTCTCCCCCCTTGCTCCGTTCCATTGTTTAAAAGCCAACCGCTACCCGAACAAAGGCATGCCTTAGATGTGGCTTTAGATTTGTGCGCCTCTGGAATTCATAACTCTCATCTTCTGGCGGCTGCCCTACTTCACGATTGCGGAAAAGCCAAACATCCTTTGAAGGTTTGGGAAAGGGTGGCCATCGTCCTCCTGCAAAAATTACCGCGCCAGATTTGGGATCACTTATTGTCTTGCCATTCTCCTCTTTCTCTCTCCCTGCGCACAGCTCAGGAGCATCCCTCTTGGGGAGCAGAGATGGCCCAAGAATTCGGTTTAGACCTTCACATCATAGAACTCATTCGCGAGCATCATGATCCTCGGAGCAAAGAAGGGCGCTTACTCTACGAAGCCGATAATCGCCATTGAACTAAATAAATAGGCATAAGAAAAGAGAAGGCTACCTCGCGGTTAAGCCTTCTCTTTATATTCATCAATTTTTTCTTGAAGCTTGACAATCTCCCGATTTTTAGAAAAAATCCATTTTGCAAAGCGTGTATTATCCCTTTGCAAACGAACGTTTTCCTTTTCCAAGCTATGAATAAGAGCCACTTTTTCTCGCTCTACCTTTTCCAATAGATTCATAAGAACTCTGCGGCTGACTCTCAAATGCTCTACACGCTGTTCCAATTCACCTATTCTTCCCTTGACTGCCTTGAGCTCTTCGCGAAGATTTGTCGTCTCTTCATGAATCTCCAAGCCTCTGACCCCCCTAGCCATAGTCTACATATGTATTCTATGCCGAGGTCGGACTTTTTAACCCTTTGCAAGTAAAGGAAGCTCATTCTTTCTAAGGGTGAGCCAAAAATTCTTGAACCCGTCGAACCGCTTCCACTAATACTACTGGCTCCTGAACCAAGCCAATACGAACATATCCTTCACCATATTCCCCAAAGGCAACTCCCGGTACCACAATAACTCCTGCTTTTCTTGCTAAATCGAAGGCAAAAGTTCGGGAGTCCTGGTTTGTAGGTACGGGAGCCCAGATAAACATCGAACCTTGAGGAGAAGGCATGGACCACCCAGCTTGCACACACCCTTCGACCCAAATATCTCTTCGTTCCTGATAGGCTTGACGGTTGCTGATAACATTGTCCTGTGAGGCGCTGAGGGCATATGCTCCCGCCTGCAAAATAGGTTCAAATACCCCATAATCAATATTGGATTTTAATTCGGCCAAGGCATCAACGACCTGGGTATTCCCCACCACAAATCCCAGCCTCACTCCCGCTAAATTATAGGTCTTCGAAACAGAATGAAATTCAATCCCGACCTCTTTAGCACCCGGCACCTGAAGAAAGCTGGCTGGACGATAACCGTCAAAAGCCAGCTCAGAGTATGCCGCATCATGGCAAACGACAATCTCATTCTTCTTCGCAAAGTGTACGACTTCCTCAAAGAACGACAAAGGCGCTACGGCAGCAGTGGGGTTATTTGGATAATTGAGAAACATTATTTTAGCTTTACGAGCCATTTCAGGCGCAATAGCCGAAAGATCCGGTAAAAAACCATTTTCCTCCCGGAGGGGCAGAGCAACCTTTTCTCCTCCCGCCAAAATACAACCTGCTGTGTAGATAGGATATCCGGGATCGGGAATCAATGCTACATCGCCAGGGTCACACAATGCTAAAAAGATATGGGCCAGCCCATCTTGCGAACCCATCAGAGGAAGCACTTCTTTCTGCGGATCTAAATCCACGTCAAAGCGCTTTTTATACCAATGAGCACACTCTGCTCGGAAACTTGCCGTCCCTCGAGTAAGGGTATAGCCATAGTTACTGCCATCCAATACCCCTTCTGCTAAGACCTTCTGAATATCTTGTGAAGGTGCCCGGTCAGGGCTGCCGATGCTGAGATTGATCAGTTGTTTTCCGTCTTTCTCTAATTCTTTTTTCAAATCATCTAACTCCGAAAAAACCGAAGCTCCTAAACTGCTTAAACGGCGCGCTTTCAAAACCCAACCTCCTCATTATATAAAGAATGAAAGTAGCTGCAAAATGGCTCTTGTTCGCATTAGTGATGATGAGAATAAGCAATTCTACGCAAATCCTCAACTACCCCTAAACAGGTTCCCCAGTCACCTATCTGAATACCCGGCTTGCGCTCTTCACCGTGAAAATCTGAACCGCCCGTCATAAGCAATCCATAGTTCTTTGCTAACTCTCGATATTTTTTTTCATCCTCACGGGTGTGCTCAGAATGACATACCTCTATTCCTTGCAAGCCTGCCTCAACCCAATCCGCAACCCCTCGCTCCAAGCCAAATATACCCGGATGAGCTAACACGGAAGCCCCTCCGGCTTGGCGCACTAAGGCGATTCCTTCTTCGGGGGTAATTTTATAACGAGGGACATAAGCCGGAGCTCCAGCCCCAATATAAAGTTCAAAGGCCTCCTTAACGCTTCCGACCACCCCTTTGCTGACAAGAACTTGAGCAATATGGGGTCTCCCGATGGATTCACCTCTGGATACTTTTTCAACTTCGCTTTTTTGAATAGGGAGTCCCAACTCACGCAATTTCCCTATGATAGTAGTTACACGTTTAGAACGAGCCTCCCGTAATTCAGAAAGTTTATCCTGTAGAATAGTTGAATTAGGGTTCATCTCGTACCCTAGGATATGAACTTCAACCCCATTCCAATCCGTGTTGAGCTCAACCCCTTTAACAATATCCACATCGAATAACAGACCAGCCTTAATCGCTTCTTCCCAACCGCTTAAGGTGTCATGATCTGTTATTCCTAATGCTTTTACCCCTTTTTCCGCAGCACTTTTAACCAAATCCCATGGGGTTAATAAACCATCTGATGCAGTAGTGTGGCAATGCAAATCCGCTTCTGGATATCTAAGTTTTACTTCGAGCATGACCTTTACCTCTTTCCAAAAACCTCACCACATCATTTTAACACGGTTGCCAGAAATCGCATAAAATTTTTATAGGTTATTTTCTCAATTTCAGCCTTGGAGAATCCTGCGTGAGACAAGGCCTGCACTAAGGCCTCGTAATTATTAGCCCCTTCAAGTCCCTTGGGTGTGCTATCCATACCATCAAAATCCGAACCAAGTCCAACCGCATCCACTCCTGCCACTTCTGCAATATGTCGGATATGGCAGACAACATCTAGAAGGTTGGCTTCTGCTTCTTTAGTTAAGAATTCTGGATAGAAATTCACTCCGACAATCCCACCCTTACGAGACAAAGCCCTGAGCTGTTCATCGGTTAAATTCCGCGGATGAGGGCATAGGGCATACGCACAGGAATGAGAGGCTAGAATAGGCTGGGAGCTGAGCTCAAGTACATGCCAAAATCCTGCCTCATTAATATGGGAAACATCGATAATCATCCCTAATTCATTCATTCGCAAGATAACATCTTCTCCAAATTTGGTCAAGGAGCTATTGGTTTTTTCCCCTGCTCCATCGGCGATAGCATTTCTCTGATTCCAAGTAAGGCCAAGTGCGCGCACTCCTAATTCATAAATTATATCAAGGAGAAACAAGCTACTCCCGATGACTTCCCCACCCTCTACGCTCAATAAGCAACCCATCTTTGAGCTTGAGGGAAGTCGATCCAAATCTTCTCTTTGCCTGATTAAGAATACGCTTTCCGAGTTGGTTTGAATAAACCTATGTGCCGCATGGATGAGCTCTAAGCCTCTCAACGTCCCTCGTTCGGGCTTATATTGGCTCTCAATGTATGCTGCTAGAAACTGTAGAATGACTTTTCCTTCTTTTGCTCTTTGTAGATCCCAATGTCCTCCCTCTTGAGGTGAAGTTAAGCTCCGCTTACCATCTAGGTAGTCAAGAATACTATCACAATGGCCATCTATTACCCAGTAGTTATCCAACTCATACCCCTCCTATAAAATCAGAAACACCTGTCGCCTAAGCAAACAGGTGTCCTGTCTAGAACATTAAACACTTAAGTGTAAGAGTTAACTTAACCTTGCTTACCGAGGTTCTACGATAAGCTTTATTGCCGTTCGCTCTTCTCCGTCAATTTGTATGTCGGTGAAAGCTGGAATACATATAAGATCTACTCCGCTCGGGGCAACAAACCCTCTAGCAATAGCTACTGCTTTTACTGCTTGATTAAGAGCACCCGCGCCAATGGCTTGTAACTCCGCACCTCCCCTCTCACGGAGTACACCAGCTAAAGCACCTGCAACGGAATTTGGACTTGATTTTGCTGAGACTTTTAACACATCCATGAACGACAACCTCCTGTTCGATTCACTTACATATATTCCTAATACGTTAGTTTAATTCTCCAGAAGGTGGAAATAATCCTCTTTTTTTCTTTAATGATTCAGATTTTTTTAAATATTTTCACGAAGCTAGAACCCCTAATTTTCATCTTACTCCTTAACCCGTTGAATAGCTGTAATCGACCGGGCTTCACCGGTATTCTCGTCAACATCTATAACTACACCATTGAGTTGTATTGGACCTGAGGCCAATTCAAACTTCGCCGGTAATTGGGTTAGGAAGCGATTGATAATGGTCTCCTTTTTCACTCCTAAAACAGAATCCCTCGGCCCAGTCATTCCCACATCAGTTATATAAGCCGTTCCTTGGTGCAACAGACGAGCATCAGCCGTTTGAATGTGCGTATGTGTACCTAAGACAGCTGACACCTTACCGTCAAGAAACCAACCTAATGCTACTTTTTCCGAAGTGGCCTCCGCATGAAAATCCACAATAATCAAAGGAGTCTCTTGGCGCATTTCATTAACCCAACGAGCGGCCCCACTGAAGGGGTCCTCTAAATCATTGAGGTAAACTCGTCCCGAAAGATTGAGCACTCCGACTTTCTTACCTTTAATACGAACGTAGCCGTACCCCCTTCCCGGTGCACCGATTGGGTAGTTGGCCGGTCTTACCAAACGCGCTTCCTGATCAATAAACTTCATGATGCTGCGTTGATCCCAGACATGATTCCCCATAGTTATAAACTGAATGCCATAATCATATAGCTCCTCAGCTATTTCCTTAGTTATGCCCTTACCACCTGCTGCATTTTCCCCATTGGCTAGGGCACAGTCAATTCCATATTCTTGTATAAGAGGCTTAAGAAAAACTTTGACTGCTTCCCGCCCAGGATTTCCTACGATGTCACCAATAAATAATATGTTCACGCAACGATCTCCTTTATTTGAGACTAAACCTGAGGCTAATTCTCTAAAATCATACACCGACAGACCACAATTTGTTGAAATTATACCACAGTGGTAGAGGGTCTATTCATTACTACAGATATGCCCAAAAAGCCCTACCTTAAAACCTAGGCTTTTTTATCCGACTAACCTCATGTCTAACTATTATAGACCAAAACCCGACCTTCCTCGCGAATGGCGATGAAGCCTTTATCTAATCGGCGATCGCGAAAGGCCTGGAGAGTTTGACCGATTACCTCTTCCTGAAATATCTGTTCCTCCTCAGGAATTTCTGTATCATCATAGATAAGTTTTTGGCTTAAATCTTTAACCAGATCGACAATGAGTCCGACTTCTCTTTGGTCCATACTCTCTACATCGCGAGTCACCGTAATCAGAGCCAAAGCTTCTTCTTGTTTCAATTGAATTTCGCAAATACTCATCTCTTTGCCCTCGAGTCCGTGATATACAACTAAAGCCTCGCGAAGGCTATGTACAAATTTCTCACCTTGATCGGTTCCATATATCATGAAGCGAAAAGTTAGCCCATGCTCCGTTTGTAGGTAGCGTACTGAACATACCTCAGGGTAGCGAACTAGAATTGATATTAATAATCCAACTCCATCGGGCACACTTCCCCCATCTTTATAATGAAGGTTTAACCTTCCCATAGTGTCATCCTCTTTCTCAATTACTGCGCAGATATTGACTCAATTACTACTCCTTAATTACCACTTCTTTATAGTTCGTCAACATCAGATAAAGTCCTGCCCAGAGAATGCGCTCAAATATTTCCTTTAATATTATAATAAAGGACAGGCGATTATCTCACCTGTCCGAAAGTTCATTATTAAATTCAGTGGCTATTTTGCAAAGTCCACTGCGCGAGTTTCGCGAATAACAACAACTTTGATTTGACCTGGATATTCTAATTCATCTTCAATGCGCTTACTGATTTCGCGAGCCACTTTAGGAGCCAAGATGTCATCAATCTTTTCTGGTTTCACAATGATGCGAATCTCACGGCCCGCTTGAATTGCATAAGATTTCTCAACACCTTCATAAGTATCAGCAATCTCTTCAAGCTTTTGCAAGCGTTTAATATAAGATTCAAGTGTCTCACGACGAGCACCTGGGCGAGCGGCTGAAACAGCATCAGCAGCAGCCACCAAAACGGCTTCGATAGTTTTTGCCTCAGTATCTCCATGATGGGCTTCAATTGCATGAATGACTTCCCACGATTCCTTATACTTCTTGGCTAGATCAACACCGATCTCAACATGAGTACCTTCCGTATCGTGATCGACAGCTTTTCCTAAGTCATGAAGTAAACCGGCTCGCTTAGCCAGCTGAACATCAACCCCCAGTTCAGCAGCCATAAGCCCTGCCAAATGGGATACTTCTATAGAATGCTTAAGCACATTTTGTCCATAACTAGTTCTGAATTTCAATCGCCCTAAGAGACGAACGATTTCAGGATGCAAGCCATGAACTCCGGTTTCGAAGGTTGCTTGCTCTCCCTCTTCACGAATCCGTTGGTCCACCTCTTTTTGAGATTTTTCGACCATCTCTTCGATCCGAGCCGGATGAATCCGTCCATCAGCAATAAGTTTTTCCAATGCAACCCGAGCAACTTCTCTACGAATCGGGTCAAAACCGGATAGAATGACTGCTTCCGGGGTATCATCGATAATTAAATCGATTCCGGTCAAAGTCTCCAGCGTACGGATATTTCGTCCTTCACGTCCGATAATCCGTCCCTTCATTTCATCACTGGGCAAAGCGACTACAGACACAGTGGTTTCAGCAACATGATCCGCAGCACAACGTTGAATAGCTAAAGAAATGATGTTTTTCGCACGTTTCTCAGCTTCTTCCTTGGCTTTGCTTTCGATATCTTTAATCATAATAGCGGATTCATAGCGAACCTCTTCTTCTACGCTATGCAGAAGAATTTGCTTAGCTTCTTCAGTGGATAAACCGGAGACACGCTCCAATTCTTGTTTTTCCTTGGCTACCGTTTGGTTTAAGACGTCTTTGAGCTGATCGACCTCTTCGTCTTTACGATGAAGATTTTCTTCCTTACGCTCCAAAGACTCCATTTTTCGATCCAAAGACTCTTCTTTTTGAATAACCCGTCTTTCCATTCGCTGTATCTCGTTGCGGCGTTCCCGGGTTTCTTTTTCCACTTCGTTACGAATATGCATAACTTCTTCTTTGGCAGCGATGACTTCCTCACGACGCTTTGCCTCTGAAGTACTATGTGCACTTTCAATGACACGTTTAGCCTCTTCTTCAGCTGATCCAATAAGCTTCTCGGCGGTATTCTTTCGAATAACCCCTCCCAAAAAGGTACCTATAGCAAGTGCTACGGTCGCGGCTATAATTCCAAAAATCAATCCGGACAATTCCAAGTAATATTCACCTCCTTAGTACTACACATATTAGATATCATTCACCTAGTTCTCCATATAAAACAAAAAAACTGGGGTCATGCCAGTTCTCAAAATTAAAACCTTCAATTGTAGACAAAAGAAATTTGTCTTCATTCCTACAAACACACGCGCTAGCTCGATGCCTCCATATAATTTACTAACTACGTTGCAATCTATAAGAAAACCTTAAAGGTCTCATTTAAAGAAACAGGCTACTTTTAGTAGTGTAATATCTTTTGAAAAATTTGTCAAGACTGTTGAGTTCTCCGTCTTCGCGGCCCTAAGCGAGCCGGTAAGCAAATCAAAAGCAGGAAGGAATTTCTCTCCTTCCTGCTACATTTTTAAAACTCTTTCGATGATCAGTTGAACCATGTCTTGGGGATATCCCTTTTGCATGAGCTTTTGGCCCACCTTCAATTTTAAGAAAACCTCTCGAGGTATTTTCTCGTAACTTTTCTTATGTTGATAGGAGCTTTCCCAGCGTCGCGATTCTTCTGTCCAAATTTTCTGAGCATGTTTGAAGCATAGCTCTATTTCCTGCTCAGGCTGATAATTCTCTTCAAAGACATGTTCAACAATATGCTCTTGGATTCCTCGACCTTTAAGGTCATAACTTATTCTTTTCTTAGAATGATTGGCTTGCTTGCTTAGGCAATAGGCTCGAGCATATTCCTGGTCATTGATATATCCCCACTCGAGGAGACGCTCCAAAGCAGAGTTAATCTCCTGTTCAGAGAATCCTTTCTTCGTAAGCCGTTGAACTAATTCATAGCGGGACAGGATTCGCCGGGACAAGTAGGTTAAAGCAGTATCCAGTGCCCCTTTCATCTTAAAACTCTTCCGGATCCCCATCAATATCCTCTGAATCTGGGACACTCACCGAACTAAAGCTAGCACGGATTTGTTGCTCTATTTCGGCGGATATCTCAGGGTGCTGTTTGAGGAATTCCTTGGCATTCTCTCTACCTTGGCCCAAACGCTCACCCTTATAAGCATACCAAGCTCCGGACTTATCAACAATATCGAGTTCTGCTCCTACATCGACAATGCTACCTTCTCGAGAAATCCCGAGTCCATACATAATATCAAATTCAGCTTGTTTAAAGGGAGGTGCCACCTTATTTTTAACGACTTTGACTTTGGTACGGTTACCAATCATCTCTTGGCCTTGCTTTAGGGTGTCCTGACGACGCACCTCCATGCGCACCGATGAATAGAATTTTAAGGCTCGACCACCTGTTGTGGTTTCCGGATTGCCAAACATGATCCCCACTTTTTCACGAATCTGATTGATGAAAATCACGCAGGTATTACTCTTGCTGATTGCCCCAGTCAATTTCCGCAGAGCTTGAGACATCAAGCGAGCATGTAAGCCCACATGGGAATCTCCCATTTCTCCTTCAATTTCTGCTCGGGGTACCAAAGCTGCCACTGAGTCAATAATAATCACATCGATGGCCCCACTGCGCACCAAAGCCTCACAAATCTCTAAGGCTTGTTCTCCTGTATCAGGCTGAGATATTAGCAGATTGTCAATATTGACCCCTAAAGCCTTTGCATAAACAGGGTCAAGAGCGTGCTCTGCATCGATAAAAGCAGCCACACCGCCAAGTTTCTGAGCTTCGGCAGCAATATGTAAAGCAACGGTGGTCTTCCCTGAAGACTCAGGTCCATAAATTTCAATAACGCGTCCCCGTGGTACTCCACCGACTCCAAGGGCTATATCGATAGCCAAGCAACCTGTTGGAATGACCTCTACCGCCATTTTAGCAGAAGCCTCCCCCAATCTCATGATCGAACCCTTACCAAATTGCTTTTCGATTTGACTTAACGCCATATCTAAGGCTTTTAACTTATTGTCGGTTGCGGCCATCTTTTTTCCTCCTATTCGAATATCACCATAATTTTTAGCACGAAAACAAACACTTGTTCGATTCAATTATACTTTTGTGCGCTAAACCTGTCAATCCTTTTTAGCCGAGTGTGACGACATCGGCCTTCCAGTTATCGTCTCCTTGTACAAGCTCAATTGCAACCTTTATCCTTTAAGCTGGATACCAGAACGCAGTCAGTATGAATGCAACATAATCCCATACTTTAACTCATTTAGTATAATTTTGCATTCATGCAGACTCTTTGTCAATGTATTTGTGTAATTCAGCATAAGTTTCGTCACTTTCGAGTCATTGCATATTCTCTGTCTTTACACTAAGTGCCCCGGCAAGCATGCAAAAAGGCCGCTGTTCAACAAACTTTACAGTCCGTTTGACAGCGGCTTCTTATTTCCTTATCTGGCTTTTGCTGGCTCGACGTTTACCTTACGGCCTTTGATCATGTTTTGATGCATGCAACTAAGGACGCGGCTGGCATGCTGTTCCGGTACTTCCACAAAAGTAAATTTATCATAGATGTTGATCATCCCGATAATATTGCCGGGAATTCCGCTTTCATCGGCTATCCAGCGCACAATGTCCTGAGGGCGAACTTGTTGGAGGCGGCCGATGTTCATAAAGAGGCGAACCATGCCAGGAGCTGCTCCCGTATTGCCAAATGCAATATCCGCTTCTTCCTCTTCGCTTCGTTCATTAGCACCTTCTACAGCATATTTCAAGGCTGCAGCAGCCACATCTACAGAATCATATTCTTCCAGCAAGGAACCCACAATAGATCGATAGGTTCCGAGATGGCTCCGTTGTATAATCTTAACCAATTGATTCTTGAGGTTTTCTGCTTGTCGTTCACTGACATCGGCTAAGGTCGGTAATTCTTTACGCACAATCCGCGTCTTGATTAAACGTTCAATCAAGCGGAGTTGTCGATATTCCCTTGAGGAAACCAGCGTAATCGCCTGACCCTTTCTCCCTGCTCTTCCTGTACGGCCGATACGATGCACATAAGATTCCGGATCTTGAGGGATATCGAAGTTAATGACATGGGTCACATTATCGATGTCGAGTCCTCTGGCTGCTACGTCAGTAGCTACAAGGAGTTCCACTTTTCCATCACGGAATTTTTTCATCACGCGATCTCTTTGTTGTTGGCTTAAATCTCCATGTAAAGCATCCGCAAAATACCCTCTGGCCTCTAAGGCAGCTACAAGCTCATCGACACCGCGCTTGGTTCGGCAAAAAATGATGGCTTGACCGATATCTTCCATATCGATAATCCGACAAAGAGCATCAACCTTGATTTTTTCTCTAGTTTCATAAAACACCTGTTCAATCAAAGGCACTGTAAGCTCATCACGACTTACCGCAACCGACTTAGGCTGATGCATATAGTTTTGAGCCAGCTTCTTGATTTCTATCGGCATGGTTGCTGAAAACAGCATCATTTGACGTTCTTCGGGAGGGACTTGCCTAAGGATGGTTTCGATATCTTCCACAAAGCCCATATCCAACATTTCATCAGCTTCATCCAAGACGACCATCTTGACATATTGAAGTTTTAAAGTTCCTCGATTAAGGTGATCAAGCACCCGACCTGGTGTTCCGACCACGACTTGACTGCCAAAGCGAAGGGCCCGAATTTGTCGGTCGATGGACTGACCTCCATAAATCGGTAGTGGTTTGATATGGCGGTATTTACCAATCTTACTGATTTCCTCTGATACCTGAACCGCAAGTTCGCGGGTTGGGGTCAAAATCAGGGCTTGGACTGCCTGAAACTTTGGATTGACCTTTTCACAAATGGGAATGCCAAAGGCTGCGGTTTTTCCTGTGCCGGTTTGCGCCTGCCCAATCAAATCCACCCCATCCATAGCTACAGGAATAGCTTCCTTCTGAATTGGCGAGGGTTCCTCGAACCCCATTTCTGATAATGCCTGTAAAACTTGTTTGCTTAAATTAATTTCACCAAAGGCTTGTAAACGTTCTGCACTCAATCGAATATTAACCCCTTTCACTTTTCAACAAATAACAGCGAATCCAATCCAAGGCAGCTTGAACAGAGAGCTGACGAATTGAATTTCTTCCTCCATGAAACTGAAACTTATTCGCTTTAATCCCTTCCGAGGTAGCTAAGCCAATATACACTAAGCCAACAGGCTTTTCCTGGCTACCTCCTCCGGGTCCGGCAATTCCCGTAATACTAATACCTAGATCTGTTTTGGTACGCTCGCGGACGCCTGCGGCCATCTCTCGTGCTGTCTCAGCACTGACAGCCCCAAATTGAGCTAAGGTCTGGGCGCTTACTCCTAAAAAATTCTCTTTCATAGCATTGGAATAGCTTATGACCCCACCTAAATAAAAGTCCGAGCTACCCGGTTGCTCTGTAAGCAACGCTCCCAGCGTTCCACCCGTGCAGGATTCGGCTGTGGAAAGCGTTAATTGCTTTTTCTTTAAGCTCTCACTCACGAGCCTCAGCATCGTATCCTCATCCGTCCCAAACACCCGGCCCCCAAGTCGTTCACGAATAGCAAACTCAGCTTGATCGAGAACTTCCAAGGACTCGGTAGCATTTCCTCTCACCACAATGCGGATATGCATCTCCGTAGGTTTACATAACAAGGTTATACTGGGGTTTTTTCTACCAACAAAATCTTGAAGACTTTCCTCTAAATCAGACTCCCCTAAGCCTACAACCTTGATTGTTCGAACATACATTCTCGCCATATCTCCTTGAGCTTTTTGCTCCAAAAAAGGCCACACATATTCCTTAAACATAGGCTCCATCTCTGTCGGTGGGCCCGGTAAAAGTATGACAGTTTTATTGCTTTTTTGAAGAATAACCCCCGGCGCTGTTCCCTGGTGATTGGGAAGAACTTGGGATCCTTCAGGAAAGTATGCTTGCTTCCTTTCCGTCTCAGGCATTTCTGTGCCCCTTAGGACGAAAAATTCCTGAATCCTTTCTAGGCTGGTCGGGTCAAGTAACATTTTTAAGCTAAATACTTGAGCAATGAGCTCCTTAGAGAGGTCATCCTCCGTTGGTCCCGTCCCCCCGGTAATAAGAAGCAGATCCGATCTTTCTATACCTTGTATGATTACCTTCCCCAACCGTTCCTTATTATCTCCTACGGTGGTATGATAATCTACTTCAATTCCTAATTCAGATAACTTTCCTGTTAGATAGTGTGCACTCGTATTTAAGGTCTGTCCTAATAGTATTTCCGTTCCTGTTGCGACAATTTCAGCTTTCATGATATTTTATCACTCTCCTCCTTTAAACGCAAACGATAATGCTTAGTTTTAGTTATAAGCAACTCTTTCTAAATTATTTCTCTTCTTTTCTGAACTTATCCTCTTTATTCCTGTCAATCATTAATCGCCAACAAGAAAAAGAAGCCCTTACAATCGAGAGCTCCTCCTAAAAATTCAAATCCAAGTAAATATGCGTTTTCTCACTTCATTAGGCAGCTTCTTCCTCAATAAGTACGCGAAGTTTTTCACCATCGAGTACTTCGTCCCTTTTTAATACAGCAACTAATCTCTCCAACGTTTCCCTGCTACCGAGAATAATCTCGCGAGTTCGATTTTCCAATTGGCTTAGAATCTCACAGGTTACTTTTTGGCGCTGATCTGCACCTAATTTCTCTACATCAACTACACCTAGGGAGGACATCCCCGATGCCATCATTTTTCCTACCATCTGCAAAGCTTGTTGATAATCGCCTGCGGCTCCGGTACTCCGTGCACCGAGAACCGTTTCCTCAGCTATTGCACCTGCTAAGGCAACCATAATTTGTTCTTCAATCATGACTTGCGTGTAAAGATAGAGATCATCTTTGGGATAATGACGAACATACCCTAAAGCATTACCCCGGGATCGAATAGAAATCTGAGCTACCGAATGAGGTCGCACATATTCGGCTAATAAAGCATGCCCGCCTTCGTGAACCGCCACACGCTGCAATTCTTCGTCCGTAGGTTTTCTATCCAGCTTCTCCCCTAAGAGAACCTTTTCTACTGCTTCTTGGAAATGAGTCATGTTAATTTCCAGAACATCATCCCTTAAAGCAAAAACTGCCGCTTCATTCGTTACGCTTTCTAGATGAGCTCCAGAAAAGTTATAGGTCTCTTGAGCGATTTGCTCCAGATCCACATCCGTCGCTAAAGGCTTATTCTTCGCATGAATCTTGAGAATTGCTAGGCGGCCTTCTCTATCCGGCAAATCCACTTTGACTTGCCTGTCGAAACGACCCGGACGCAAAAGGGCCGGATCCAAAGCCTCTGCTCGATTAGTAGCTGCGACAATGAGGATTTGTGGACCTTGTTCTTCACTACCCAATCCGTCCATTTCGACTAGAAGTTGATTAAGGGTTTGATCATATTCATGATGGGAGACATTGCTCCCCCGCTTCGCCCCGAGGATGTCCATCTCATCGATGAAGATGATGGCTCGATCCTTCTTCTCTTTTTTTGCTAAATCCCTAGCTTTTCGAAACAGACGTCTTACCCGCTCCGCCCCCACTCCCGCATACATCTCGACAAACTCACTACCGGATATGGCTAAAAAAATTGAATCTGTATACCGCGCAGCTGCTTTAGCTAATAAAGTTTTTCCGGTTCCAGGTGGACCGGATAAAAGAACGCCTTTGAGCGGCCTAATTCCTAATTCTTTCATGCGCTTACTATAGAGTAAGAAATCCAGAGCTTCCTTAAGCTCCTTTTTTGCCGTATTCTGCCCCCCGATGTCATTGAAATCAATGGAACTACCGGAGATTTGGATGCCTTTATCTGAACCTCCCATCATCGGGCGAGGCACAAACTTCCAGAATAGAACTCCCAATAAAATTAAAAGCCCGACGGGAAGTACATTATATCCAGCAACCCAAAGATAAACTAATAAACCGATTCCAACACCGATAAGAGCATCTTTTGCTAAGCCCATAAACTACTCCTCCTCCCCAAATTACTGATAGCTATTCAACGAAGAACTTCCTATACTTGGAAGAAATACTCCTTGCCCATGACGCTCGATAATCGAAAGGAGTTGGTCTTCCCCTTTATTCAACGTCAAATAGATAGCTTCATTATCCATCGTAAGATCCAAGACGACCCCCGCCTGATCCGCTTGAGACGATAGTGTTTCCTTCATCTGTGTGAAGTTCCCCATAACCATCCCTTCTTGAATGGCAAACTGCATCTCTTGGAATATCCTTTCCAGCTCAGGGGTGCGATGATCAACTAAGCGAATCGGATGCTTCCCTGAGATGTTGCGTAACTGTTGAGAACTGCTTTGTAAATTCGTAATCTGATCTGTATTGATCATCATTTCCGGTAATCCTTGCTGCTCTACGACCTCGGCTGAGAGCACACCAGGAATCTGCTGGCTCTTCTGAATTAACGAACCATAGAGCCATTTATTCTCATATACAAGCTTACCGCCGAGCAATAGTCCAAAAATAAGCAGACTCACTAAGCTGATCACAGTAATCCGTTGTCTAGTCATAACGCTCCTCCAATCAACTTCTTTAAATAATGGTATAACTATTCGATACAGTTTTACAAAAGCCTAAAAAGTAAATAATCACTCTATAGTTTGTACCCTTCAGTATATTCAGGAGTATAGATGAATTTACTTGTATATTATATCATGAGCTATATACGATTCTTCTTGACAAATCACACCATTAATGCAAAAACCAACAGGTTTATCCATTTTGCGGAATCCTCTGTTGGTCAAAATAATTACTCTGTTTACCTATTTACTATGCATGCTTGTTTATACCACCATCTATTTCTTTAAAAACTTTTTGGATTTTACCAAATAATCAACACCAGAAATAATCGTAAAGAAAAGGGCGAGATAGAGTAGGGGTTGTCCCAGATAAATATTTAAGAGGGATAAGGGCCAATCATGGAGGAGAAGCAAGGAAATAGCCAGAACCTGAGAAACAGTTTTAATCTTACCAAGCTTGCTGGCAGCGATCACAGTTCCATCGGCAGAAGCGATTGCTCTTAACCCAGTGACTGCAAACTCACGTGCGAGGATAATCCAGCAAACCCACGCCGGTACATCTCCTAATTCCACCAAGGCAATTAATGCCGCGGAAACCAGAAGCTTATCAGCTAAGGGGTCTAAGAATTTACCGAGCACCGTGACCTGCCCTCTTTTACGTGCAATATACCCATCTAAGCCATCCGTAGTTGCCGCCAAAATGAATATTACAGCAGCGACTAAATCCTGATAGGGAAAAATTGGTTGGCCTTTAGGAAATTGCAAGAGCAAAAAAGCCATAAAAATCGGTATTAAAATAATCCGTGCTAATGTGAGTTGATTCGGTAAATTCACTGAACAACCTCTCCCATTAAATCGTAGCTATCCGCTTCCGTTACTTTCACCTGAACAAACACGCCAATCTCGAGGGGTATTGGGGAGTGAATATAAACTAATCCATCGATTTCCGGTGCATCGCCTTCACTACGGCCAGCCCAGCGCCCATCGGAGAGTTCTTCTTCAATTAAAACTTTCAAAGTTTGGCCAACCCAACGCTGTTGCTGTTGGTAGGCAATGTCAAGCTGTAGTTTCATAAGCTCATCACGTCGTTGTGCCCGAATATCCTCAGGAATTTGGTCTTCCCGCTTGGCCGCCGGTGTGGATTCTTCTTGAGAGTACGCAAAGGCTCCTAAGCGATCAAACCGTATTCTTTGGGCAAAATCCAAGACTGCCTTAAATTCTTCATCCGTTTCTCCGGGAAAACCCGTTATCATGGTTGTCCGCAGCCGAATATCAGGCAACTCTCGCCGCAATTTAAGAATCAACTCCTCAGCTTCTTCTACCGTACCCCTCCGATTCATTTCATGCAAGACTTTATTGTGGGCATGTTGAAGAGGAAGATCGAGGTACCGGCAGACCTTCGGAGTTTCTTTCATAACTTCAATTAAATCATCCGTAAATAGCTCCGGATAACAGTACATTAAGCGTATCCATTCAATACCCTCAATCTTGGCAATCTCTTTAATTAAGGAAGGCAGTCGATACTCACCGTAGATATCCTTCCCATAGCGAGTAGTATCTTGAGCAATGAGTAAGACTTCCTTGACCCCTTCTTGAGCCATTGCCTTCACTTCATTGATGATGGATTCTTGCTTCCGACTGCGAAAATGCCCACGAACCTGAGGAATGATGCAATAAGTACAGAAGTTATCACACCCTTCAGCTACCTTAACATAGGCATATTGTTTGGGGGATAAACGAACTCTGGGCATAGCTTCATCATAAATAAATGCCGGCGCGTCGGCACTGATTTTCCGTACTTTGGTCTTTTCCGCTTCCTCGATGGTTTCGAGAATTTCCGAAATATTTCCTGTCCCCATCACACCATCAAGTTCAGGTATCTCTGCAAGCAACTCATCCCCATAGCGTTGAGCTAAGCACCCCGTAGCCATAAGAGTCTTGCATTGACCTTGCTCCTTATACTGAGCCATCTCTAAAATGGTATCAATGGATTCAGCCTTAGCACTCTCAATAAATGTACAGGTATTAATTATGATGATGTCGGCTTGCTCCGGCTCGCCGACAACTTGATATTTTTCGCCGATATGTCCGGTCATAATCTCACTATCCACTTGATTCTTGGGACATCCTAAAGTCACGATAGCAACTTTCTTATTCAAATTTTGCACCTCTGAATTAAGATTATTTCTGCGAGATTCAAAATCACCAAAACAATCTCGTATATTGTATCTAATTACTCATCTAGTATAAACTACTATTTCCCTAAGTGTCAAAACTAATTATCAGGGGGTTGGTGTCAAGTAGACGTGGGCAAAAATTCTATTCCTCGTAGTTGTGTAGATACGTAATAAAATCCCTTTATTTTCAGAATGCAGTCCAACTCTGGGGTAGACTTGACATGGGACCCCACGGCGGATGCTTCCATGGGTCAAGGCATGGGGCTCACAAGATGTATTCCTTTGGGGTAGGCCCCATCCCCCTGATTTAGGGTAGCATCAACCGCCCCCATGTCAAGTCTTGATCTGGGGTCTTTTGGTTAAACCTTACCGGTAGATCATCTCGCTAAATGTTTTGAGATTGAACATATTGCGAATGACTTTTCTTCCGTTTGTTACTGAACAGTTTGTGTAGGGCAGTTCTCCTCTATGTAGCGTGTATATTGACTTCTTAACAGCCTTCTTCAGTCCGCTTTTGCTATTCGTTATTGTTTCTACAAAGCGCTCAGCGAACCGGTCCGGGAGCTTTCCTGACACTAGGGCTGCTATCTTTTCCTTGAAGCCTTCTCCCATTTTTAAAGCGATTATTTTGGAGAGATGGGTTGCTCCTTGTTCGCTCCAGCTTTTTGCTCCTTTCATGCGGGAAGCGAAGACCCTCACTTGCCTTTCCATCGTGCCTAAATTCCTGTATTCTAAGCCCTCAGGGGCTTTGGGTAACGTAATATCTTCTCTGTCCTTATAGGGTACTATCCCGTCAATATTATTTCTTATGTAGCTTTCTAGTCTACTCAGTTTTTCTACCTCTTTAGCTACTCCGCCGCTTTCATATTTGAGCTCTTCAAGCTTCTCGAATACCTTTTCAAATTCTCCTTTCTTAAGCCATTTAAGGAGGGTTCTTCTGGCCTTTTTGTCCGATACATTTCGGGTGACTGCTTGGGCAAGATGAAAGGGGTCGAGTTGAAATTTATCCGTTTCTTGGTCATGATCTCGTCTTATCCAAGATGCTCCATCTCCATTTAGGACCCGATAAACAATTTCATCGACATTGTAATTCTGAGATAGTGTCGCATCTCTTAGTTCTTTCATCTCTTCAGCTTTCATGTAACCTGCAAAAGCCATTTTACCCACGGTTTCATACTCTTTGGATGATGGATATCTTGGCTTCCAGCCTTCATATGTGACGCTGATCTTAAGCTCTTTTCTCCCTCTGGAACTTCCCTTTTCTCTGCTCTTTCCTTGCATGGATAACCACAAGCCATCTGCTTCCTCAAAGAGAATGGGAACTTCTTTGCTCCCGCTTAATTCGTTTTTCTTAAAGGAGTCCACCCGTACCTTTTCTGCTTCAATTTGTTTTTCTCCCACGGCTTGAACGATGTTCCAAACTCCCTGGTGACTTATGGTTTGATTCGTTAAGGTTGAAACTGCTTGTGCTACCTCTCGGTAGGACATTTCACAACTGTATTCCAGGATTTTCTCTACGAGATTGGGAGACATAAATCCTATTGTTTCCATTCCCAAAGCTTCATCCAAAAGATAAACATACTCCTGACTGCCATCGTCTTTGGCTTTCCTATATATTGCTCGATCGACTGGCACTTCTCCCATCAGGGTCTTTATTGAGGTTGACTTTTTACCTCTATGCCTTAGAACTGCTTTATCCCTGCTCTCTGCAAGCTCGGCATCCATTTCTTCCAGAAAATTTTGGAGGAGCAGTTTGGCAACCTCACAACCTATTTTATAAAAATCTTTCTCAATATCCTTGAATGTTATCTTTTCTTTGGTTAAACTATTCATGTCACGCACCCCTGTATTTTGTTTGTGTGGTAACTACAAACTACAAGAAGTTCGTGATTTTGGGAAGAGTTTTTTTAGCTCTTCCCCTATTTTTTTGCTCTTTTGCCTACGATAATTTTACTCTAAGTATCAGGGGTAAACTGCTTGCCCATGACTTGAGATGAATTATTTGGCAAGACTAGTTTTAAGGCGATTGGCTAATACTTCCTTTCGCTTTCCAGGAGATTCGAGTAAAATAATGAGAGTACGACCTATGGTCTTATCGAGAATAATTAATGGCGAGGTGCTAGTATTGTTAAGCGAAGCTCTTTCTCCAGTTGATCAATGCGGGTGTGGTGATACCGGATATCTTACTTCCCGTACTCTACCTATCGCCCTCAACCTTGGTGCCGGTAAAGTCATCAATGTTCCCGTATACACCTGCTCTAGCTCGATGTGTGACGAATATACTATCCCTTCAGCTGTCGCCCCACGCCTTGATGAGATAGCCGAAGAGATGGAGGCTAAAGAACTGCTTTCCATACAATTTTCTTGGAAGCCTACCTTAGAAGATGAGGCATCCGATTACCAGGATTCTCTTGCCCAAGGATTTATATGGAGATTCCACCGCCGCTCTTATGAAGATGCCCAAGTTTTGTTAGTTATCAACGGGGACACCATCCTCCTCCAAAGCAAAATTGATCCTACGGAGTACTATACCCTCAAACGCCTTGAAGACAGCAAGGAAGGGATCCAGTTTTCCTTCTCCAAATTCTTCGAAGAGGACCAAGACTTAACCTATGAAAAGTTTATTGAGCTAGAACCCTCGTTTCAGAAGGAAATAGGGACCATAAAGATGGAAGAGCTCGAGGATATGCTGCTCGAGGAGTTCGGGGAGACCATTGATTAGCACCCACTTATCAAATCTCAAATCTAATTACTAAGGCCAGTCCCAGATTAGACAACGTTGTCCAATCTGGGACTGGCCTTAGATTTTCTATTAGGGTTGTAGCACTATTAGAATCCAGGCAAACAAGTTTCCTATGTTCTTTTGGACTTATGACCTTTTTTAGCCCTTGTGGGTGTGCCTTGCTCCACTTTCTTATTTCTTACAGGCTTAGTTATCTGGATACCCCTTTCCTTCTCGTCCCGTTTCTTATATAGTGAACGCGGACGAATCAGACATTTCGGGCCAAACCCAATCAGGTCCTCCCGGCGGGCTAGCTTCAGTGCCTTTTCCACTAGGTCATGATTTTTAGGATTCCGGTACTGGATCAGAGCCCTTTGCATGGCTTTTTCTTCCATGGTCCGTGGAACATAGATTTTTTCCATGGTACGCGGATCCAAGCCCGTGTAATACATACAAGTCGAGAGGGTCCCTGGGGTAGGAATGAAGTCCTGAACCTGCTCTGGGTTCACACCCATATCCCGGACATACTCCGCCAGTTCAATGGCCTCTGTCAGCCCGCTACCGGGATGAGAGGACATTAGATAGGGAACCAAATACTGTTTTTTCCCTACTTCCTCGTTCATCGCCTTGAAATCTTCTGCGAAACGCTCAAAGACCTTTTTCCCGGGTTTCCCCATGCGCTTTAATACCTTATCACTCACATGTTCGGGAGCTACTTTCAATTGTCCGCTCACATGGTGTTCGCACAACTCCCTTAAAAAGGAGGTGTTTTTATCGGCTAGGACCACATCGTAGCGAATTCCCGAACGGACAAAAACCTTCTTAATCTTAGGAATACTGCGTAACCGCCGCAGAAGTTCAATATACTCCGTATGATCTACATCCGCCTTAACGCAGGGAGATGGAAAAAGGCATTGTTTATTAGGGCAGGCACCACGCTTGAGCTGGGCCTTGCAGGCTGGGCGGCGAAAATTAGCCGTAGGTCCCCCTACATCATGAATATACCCTTTAAAGCGGGGGTTCCAGGTCAATTGCTCTGCTTCACGAACGATGGATTCTGCACTTCTCCCTTGAATAATTCGTCCCTGATGAAAGGTCAGAGCACAGAAGGAACAGGCCCCGTAGCATCCCCTGGAGCTGACTAAGCTGAACTCTACTTCTTCGATGGCGGGCACCCCACCCTCTTTCTCATAAATAGGGTGATAGGTTCCCACATAAGGAAGGGCGTAGACCGCATCCATCTCGGATTGGGTTAAGGGGAAATTGGGAGGATACTGCAACACCCCTCCTCGCCCGTGGTCTTGGAACATCGCCTTACCGTAATAAGGATCCTGTTGATTGTACTGTACCCAAAAGCCTTCTGCGTATTTTCGCTTATCTTTAAGCACATCCGTATAGGAGGGAAGGTCTAAAGTATCTTCCTGAACATCCTGCTTCCAAGGAACCACAGTTCCACGTATGCCATGAATTTCATGTATGGGAGTCCCTTCTTCTAAAGCATTTGCTACCTGGACAATGGCCTTCTCTCCCATGCCAAATACCAGTAAATCTGCTTGACTGTCGAGAAGGATGGATCGTCTTACCTTATTACTCCAGAAATCATAATGGGCAAAACGCCTCAATGAAGCTTCGATACCACCTATGATCACTGGCAAACCAGGAAATGCCTCACGAACCTTATTAGCATAGACAATCGTGGCATGATCCGGGCGTAACCCCGCTTTTCCACCCGGCGAATAGACATCCCGATGACGCCGTTTCTTAGCAGCTGTATAATGGTCCACCATGGAATCGAGATTTCCACCAGTTAAAAGGCAAGCCAACCGAGGTCGGCCTAACACTTGAAAAGCATCCACTTCTCGCCAGTCGGGCTGAGCTATAATGCCTACTTTATATCCTTGCTTCTCAAGGATTCGGGAAATAATGGCAATTCCAAAGCTAGGATGATCAACATAGGCATCACCTGTAATGAGCAAAAAATCTAGTTCTGCCCAGCCGCGCTTTTTCATATCCTCCCTACTGATCGGTAAAAATTGGGGGATTTTAATTGAACTCACTCCTAACTCTATTGAAAAAATTCGAGATAGCTTATTCGTAAAAGTAGTTAAAGTGTGAAAAAACTCCCACGAAGGTGGGAGATCTTTCTCAACGATAATTAATGAACTGAAGATCGACGCCTAGATCCTGCTTTCGCAGTAAACTAATAACGGCCTGCAAATCATCCTTATCCTTACCTGTCACACGAACCTGATCACCTTGGATAGAGCTGGTCACTTTTATTTTACTATCCTTAATTAGCTTATTGATTTCTTTGGCTTTTTCCTGAGAGATTCCTTGGATCAGCTTGACTTCCTGACGAACTGTATCTCCCGCTGCCGCTTGGATTTTTCCATACTCTAAGGCTCTAAGGGAAATCTGCCGTTTCACTAATTTCCCCTCCAGAATGTCGATGACATTGCGTAACTTAAAATCATCATCGGAAATTAATGTGATTTTGTCCTCTTGGAGTTCAATAGAAGATTTACTGTTTTTAAAGTCAAAGCGCTGCTCAATTTCCTTTTGCGCTTGATGAACCGCATTGGTTACTTCCTGCAACTCTACTTTCGAAACAATATCAAATGATGAATCCTTCGCCACGAATCTCTCCCCTTTTCCTAATTCTCACAGTCATTTTTTGAGAATGATATTATTAACGACCTGTCCCTCAGCGCCTAAGCTTGGCCAAGTCTGACCATTGAGGATGACGGAAAGTCCTCCTGCATTCCCTACGGAGACCAATTCAATTTGCTCCTTAGCTTTTAACTCCTTAGTCACCCCTTTAGTAAAGGTTCCCTCCAAAGCAAGCTGACCATCCACATTAACTCGAATCCAACAAGGCTGACTAAATATGAGCTGAACAACCAAACCTTCTGTCTCCTGAGCAATCACATTTTGGGGGTCTTGGGTAGGGGTCTCTATTGGGTCAGGTGTGTTAGGAGGAGTTTGTGTGGAAGGGGGAGTTTGTTGCTGTTGAACAATTTCTTCCTGAGGAATAGTAGGTAATGGGGTAGTTATGTCTTGGGGTGTGACATTGGCACCTTGCTGATTACTCAGGTTCGCAATCACGATTACCACACATAAAGCCACAACCCCGGTTAAAGCCACAAGAGCAGGTTTTACCCATGGGGGCATTTTCTTAGGCCCGCTAAGCGTTTTCTCGATAGCTATAGGCTCTTCAATGGGCTGTTCTGATGCTTTGTAAAGAGCTAGTACCTCATCCGAGTTTAATCCGAGATGCTTGGCATAGGTTCTTATGAATCCTTTAGTATAGGTAGAACCCGGTAAAATACGATACTCTTCTTCTTCCAGGGCCTCCAAATAGCGGATTCTGATTTTTGTCACTTCTTCTGCTTGGGTTAAACTCCATCCTTTATCTACACGGGCGTTACGAAGGATTTGTCCCTCTCCTGCCATGATAACCCCTCCCTCATCAGATTCTTTAACTTATATCAAAAGAAGAAAAACTAATCGCTACATCTTCTGTTCGAATCTCATCTTCTGGTTGATTACGAATCTCAATAATAAAATCAAAGTCAAGATCAATTCGACCATCGCGGAGAAAAACCTCCGGGTGTTCAATGATTTTGGGGGTAGGCATTTCCATCACACGTTTGAGTAATTCCCAGTGGACATCATCCCCTCGGGAGGTACTCGTAATTCCATCGATCAAAAAGATGGAATCCTCCGCCTCATCCAGCATCAGCGTAGTGCGAAGAGTTTGGCGTATGATTGTGGATGATAATAGTATCCACTTTTTGTTAGCATAAACGCACGCGCTTATAGCCGCTTCCGTCTTACCTACTCGGGGTGCGCCTCGTATCCCGATTAAACGATGGCCGCCTCCCATTAAAGTATCCCCTAAAAAGTCGACGAGCACTCCTAATTCTTCACGTATAAAACGATATGTCGGGGGGTTACTAGCTATCATGTCTAGACGTTGACCATGACGTAAAGCTAGTCGATCAAAAAGGGTCGGTTCCCGAAAGGCCGTGACTCGAATAGTAGCTACACTATCTAAAGCTCCTTTCAGCGCTTGAACCTTGTCTGCGCATGGGAACTCTAACAGAAAGCCCCGATGACGATCACCAATGCCATTGACCGTTAAAATATTGATTTCTAACATCCCCATCAAGGTCGTGACGGCACCCAATAAACCCGGTTTATTTTGCTGTATCACGTATTCCAGATAGAGTTGCTGTTCTGGGTATGCCCGACCACTGATCAAGGTATTCCTCCAATTCTCTTAATCCCATTTCAGGATCAAGATGGCTTATGGCATAATCGTAATCCCCTTGCGGGCCATTAGGATAGGCATAAATAGCATCGTAATATTTAAGCATCTCTTCAGTGAATTCTTCCAGATTTCCTTGATCTAATAAGGTATTATATAATGTAATCTTCTTATGTCCGAGTATTTTAGTAAGTCGGCCTAAGGCAGACTTAATCTCAGGTATGGCGTTAGGGAATTGAGCGTATTCCTTCACTAAGCGGTCGACGCGATTCGGGATGGAGTCATAGAGCAAGATTTGGGGTCCGATCTTCATCGCATCAAAAAAGGAAGGTGGCAAGTTAATTCTACCAATTCTCTTGCTTTCACATTCCACAATAATATATGGAAAATGGCTCACTTCGCTAAGTCGTACATATAATGCGGCTTCAAAGTCCTTCTGAGAGGGAGCAGAACCCAAACCCACAGAACCAAATACAGAACCCCTATTATTGGCTAAGGCTTCCAGGTCGACGGCTGGATAGCCATCCTGTTTTAGTCTAGCTAAAATCTCGGTTTTACCAACACCGGTATTGCCTCGTAATACAACTACTTTAAGAGGAAACTCACCCCTAAAGTATTCAGTAATCCAATGACGATAGGCCTTATATCCCCCGTGCAATCGGTAAACAGACAAGCCCATCAAGTCAAAAACATTAGCTAGGGATTTGCTTCTCATACCTCCACGCCAACAAAATAGGACTAGAGAATGTCCTTTCGCCCACTGCGAGGCTTGCTCATAGAGCCCCTTCAACTTCGGGCCTACAATCTCCAAGCCCTGCTCCTTCGCCAAAGCAGGCGAAATCTGCACATATGTCGTGCCGATCCTTGCTCTTTCTTCATTATTAAACAAAGGCAAATTCAAAGCCCCAGGAATAGTTGCCTCTTGATACTCACCTTCAGAGCGCACATCAACTAGTAGCAAATTCTTGACTTCACTTAACTCTTCAACTGTTATTTCATGAATCATCGTCAATTTCCTTTATTTATACTATTCTCCTTTAATATAATAAATCCTCTCTACTAAATGTGCAACTTTTATCCAATTTCTTCTTCTTCCAAACCAAACTTCTGCTCAAATTGTCCCTTAGTCAACAAAACCTCACGAGGTTTAGACCCTTCGTAGCCACCGACGACACCCTTCTCTTCCAGTAAATCCATCAGCCGAGCTGCTCGAGTATAGCCAATACGTAGTCTTCGTTGCAATAAAGAAACAGAAGCGTTCCCAGCTTCAATGAAAAGAATGGCTGCTTGGCGGAACAACTCATCACCCGCCTCTTCAGCGGGTTTACTGGTTCCTAGTTCCATATGGGGTATCTCTTGATACTCTGGTTTAGCCTGATTTTGGAGAAAGCGGACAACGTTTTCCACTTCCTTATCGGCTAAGTAGCACCCTTGGACCCTCACTGGCTTGCTCGCTCCCATAGGATAGTACAGCATATCTCCGCGACCTAAAAGCTTTTCAGCTCCATTCATATCGAGAATAGTTCGAGAATCGATCTGAGAGGAAACGGCGAAGGCAATCCGCGAAGGGATATTGGCTTTAATTAAGCCTGTAATAACATCCACCGATGGTCGCTGAGTAGCAATCAAGAGATGGATTCCCGCCGCCCGTGCCATCTGAGCTAACCGGCAGATGGAATCTTCTACATCACCGGGGGCAACCATCATTAAATCAGCTAACTCGTCAATAATGACAACAACATAAGGAAGAGGAAGTGCATCCTCTTTCTTTTCTTGAGTTCGCAAAAAATTATATCGAACGATATCTCTTACCCCAGCTGCAGCAAAAAGCTCATAACGGGTCTCCATTTCCGTGACAATCCATTTCAAAGCCCCTGCAGCCTTCTTAGGATCGGTAACTACCGGTGCAATGAGATGGGGAATTCCATTATAGTTAGTTAACTCTACCATCTTAGGATCCACCAGTAGGAATTTTACTTCATCCGGCCGAGCTTTATATAAGATACTATTGATCAAGGTATTCACACAGACAGATTTTCCAGATCCCGTAGCACCCGCAATCAGCAAATGGGGCATTTTCGTCAAATCAGCTACAATGGGACTACCTGTAATATCTTTGCCCAGAACCACGGTAAGCTTGCTTGGGGCATTCTGAAATTCTGGGGTTTCCAGCACTTCTCGGAAATGTACAGTCGCAATTTCTTTATTGGGAACCTCAATTCCCACCACAGATTTTCCAGGTACCGGAGCCTCGATCCGTACGTCAGTAGCCGCTAAGCTCAGAGCAATATCATCGGACAGATTAGTAATCTTACTCACTTTGACACCAGGAGCAGGTTGTGCTTCATAGCGGGTAATGGCTGGGCCTTGCGTAACATGAGTTACCTTAATCTTTACCCCAAAGCTCTCCAAGGTATCCTCGAGAATCTTTACATTATCAGCTAAATCCTTATTAATTCGAGGGTTCTTTACCTTCATGCTTTTATTCAGCAGAGTAAGATTAGGCAGTTGAAAATCACTGCCCTCTCTTTGCGCCATTCTTGAGACAGGAGTACCTGTAACCTTGCCCGGCGGAATAATCCCCGTTCCTCCCTCGCCCTCCCGCGCTTGTGACAATTTCTTCCCTTCCAAGGGTGAAGTCATTTGCGTCACTGGACGATCAGACAGAGATTTTTCGCCTTCCGCACCGTGATCTGTTAAGTCTTGAAGGGTTCTGATAATCACCGGCCGTTCGACTAATTCAGGCTCTAATACCTTCAGGTGATTTACAGAGGTCTTGGTTTCTTTCTTTTTGAGATTCTTACGAAGTTCCTTTTTTTCTGGCTCTTCATATGTAGCATCGACAGGAGACTCTTCTGTATCCTGCATCACATAGATGAAATCTTCAACATGTCCTTTAACCCAATGCCCAGAATCCTTGCTTGCCTTTTGGACCAGTTGGAGTCCGTGGATTAAAGAGCGATTCGTTATCAGTAGCGCCCCTATCAGTGCTGTCACTATAAGCACCACGTATCCACCGGAAATTCCTACTGATGCCTTCAGAACGATGGCAATCCCAGCACCGATTAAGCCACCACCGTGTCCCATCATTCCTTCAGCAATGAAATGTTCTTTCTTATAGGCTTCAACTCCAGGCAATTGAAAATGCAATATTCCCTCAAGGGTTAACCATAAGAGGACAACTCCTAAAGTCCTCCATTGATTATCGATATGTTTACGGTTCATATAGGCGATTCCCCACGCCCCTAGCATAAGCATTAGCCAAACACGGCCGCTTCCTGCCAGAATGGTTAAGCCTTCTTCTATCTTTCCCCCGATCAGGCCATTACTCCCGGAATAAATAGTGACTATGCCTAATACGGCCAAGCCAAGTGCGGCGATCCCTATGACTTCATGTCGAACACTATCTTTAAGAAAGCCCTTCTTCTTTACTGTACGAGTTTTTCTCTTTGCCAAAAAACATCCCTCAAATCAATTGTTATACTTGAGAAGCTTCACTCTAGAATTGTATGATCAAAGAATACCAACATCGGTGATGAACCTATCTCGTTATTTCTACAAACAGGATATATTTCCTTCACAGGTGTTATACTTCCTTCTTCAATCGCGTCATAGCTTGTCATCATTAAATTATAACAAAAAATCGGCCCTAAAGCCGATTTATTCTTAATTTAAACTTTCGCGTTTTTCCGAGATCAGCCTCTTCAGCTCTCGATGCGCTTCCTTTAACCCTCCAACAGCGTCAATCAATCCAATATCTACCGCATCTTGACCAATTAAAATCGTACCGATATCTTGCGCAAGCTCACCGGTTGCAAACATGAGCTGCTTAAGCTGTTCTTCGGTAATTCCGGAGTGCTGAAGAATAAAACGATTAATGCGCTCCTGCATCTTCTGCAAGTATTCAAATTGCTGATGACCATTAATAACTAACCCTGTATAACGGATAGGATGTAACGTCATCGTTCCCGTAGGAGCGATGAAGCTTCGATTACAGCTCACGGCAATTGGAATTCCAATACTGTGTCCCCCTCCAAGGACGATCGAAACGCTTGGTTTACTTAAACTACTAACCAGCTCGGAGATAGCCAGACCCGCCTCTACATCCCCTCCGGCAGTATTAAGAATAAGTAATATCCCTTCGATCATAGGATTCTGTTCTACTGCGACTAATTGAGGAATGACATGCTCATACTTCGTGGCTTTTGACTGGGCGGGAAGGACTTGATGGCCTTCAATCTGCCCAACCACAGTCAGACAATAAATATTCTCGGCTGGCTCCGGTATACGGATTTGTCCTAATTCTTTTAAGTTCTCAACTTCAGGCTTTAATGGTTTCTCATTTTCATTGGTTTGACTCACAAAGCACTCTCCTTCCAAGATCATGTTCATTTATCCGTTAACGAGTCCATTGAACTTAGCCTCACTTTGGCACTCGCACAAATATAGCTCTATCTTATTATGGAGGTTTTCTTATTAAAAAATGCAGGCTCATAATGCCTGCATTTTTTACCTACCTATTATTATGATCCAGGAGCGACACACTACATCGCGAAATATTGACGAACTCACAGGCCCATTATCCCTTAATCTCTTATATAGTCCACTCCCAAGATATTGCCCTGCAAAATAGGCCGCCAAAAAAGAGGTTATAACCAAGCCCATCCAAGGTAATTCGATATGTTGACGCAGATAGGCTACAAAAGGCACTGGGAGGTGAATCGCCAAAAACCACTGCACTGAGAGTTTTCTTACATTAGCCCGCCAATAACCAAATGGAACATTGAATAAGACAATGACCATCAAGAAGAAAATGAAGATGAACATCTAAGCACCTCCCCATCTATCCATATGTTAATACTTTAGGAACTATAACATCGATTATCCAACAGAACACAATAGAAATATTCCTTTGACTTCTTCCCATACTTTTTTTATACTAGCAGAGTATAAAATCAATCCACTGTGTGAATAAGGTGGATAGCATAGGAGTTTAGCATGAGTATATTAAATGTTGAGAATGTGAATCATGGCTTCGGGGGACGTCAGATTCTTGAAAATACAACCTTCCGCCTCCTTAAAGGAGAGCATGTTGGCTTAGTAGGAGCCAATGGTGAAGGCAAATCTACTTTCTTGGATATCATTACAGGCAAACTAATTCCTGATGAGGGTAAAGTTGAATGGTCTAATCGAGTCACTGTAGGGTACTTAGATCAGCACAGTGTATTAACCAAAGGAAAAACGATTCGTGATGTTCTCAAAGAAGCTTTTCAAAAGATGTTCGAGCTCGAAAATGAAATGCTGGAACTCTACAATCTCATGGCTGAAGCTACAGAAGAGCAAATGGTCAAAATGATGGAAGATGTCGGAGAAATCCAAACGATCCTAGAGCATAACGGCTTCTATATAATTGATGCTAAAATCGAAGAAGTGGCCAACGGCCTAGGTTTAGGAGAAATTGGTTTAGATCGAGATGTTGCGGATTTAAGTGGTGGCCAGCGGACGAAGGTACTGCTAACCAAGCTATTACTACAAAAGCCTACCATATTAATACTAGATGAGCCCACCAACTACTTAGATGCCGACCATATCGTCTGGCTTAGTAATTATCTTAAGAACTACGAAAACGCCTTTATTCTTGTTTCCCATGACTCCCCCTTCTTAAATGATGTGGTTAATGTAATTTACCATGTGGAAAATGCAGAATTAACCCGCTACACCGGCAACTACGAACAATTTATGCAGCTCCATTCCATCAAGAAAGAACAAGAGTTAAAGGCCTATGAGAAACAGCAGAAAGAAGTAGATCGCCTCGAAGACTTTATAGCTCGCAATAAAGCACGCATCTCGACCACCGGACGAGCAAAGAGTCGCCAAAAACAGCTTGAGAAGATGGATATTCTGGAGAAACCCAAGGAGAAAATCAGACCCCAATTCCGCTTCAAAGAGGCTCGAACACCTGGTAGAATAATTTTTGAGACCAAGGATTTAGTGCTCGGCTATGATGAGCCCTTAACCCGCCCTGTTAATCTAAAGTTGGAACGAGGTCAAAAGGTGGCCATCCGCGGGGTAAATGGCTTAGGTAAAACTACCCTGCTCAAAACTTTACTGGGCATTATTCCTTGTATCAGTGGAGAGAGTATTCTCGGAGATTATCTTGTCCCCGGATATTTTGAACAAGAATCCAACCGTGGCAATAACAACACGCCCCTTGAAGAAATATGGCAGGAATTTCCTGGTCTTACTAACTATGAAGCACGCCAGGCTCTCGCTAAATGTGGTCTTACCAACGAGCATATTTCTAACAAGATGATGGTCTTAAGCGGCGGTGAAAGTGCCAAAGTAAGGCTCTGCAAGCTCATGCTGAGAGAAATCAATTTCCTTGTTTTGGATGAGCCCACTAACCATCTCGATGTGGATGCCAAGGAAGAATTGAAAAAAGCCATTCAAGACTTTAAAGGCACCGTCCTACTAGTATCCCACGATCCAGATTTCTACGAGAATTGGGTCTCAGATATTTGGAATTTAGAACAATGGACAACAAAAATCGTATAAGGACCTACCCCTCTATCTCATTTCATTCCTTTTCACAGCCCAGAAATTATTCAATGTTACTCTGGGCCCGGATGCAACTTCCCGTCAAAATGGTTCCGTTGGTGGCGAAATGGTTGGTCGTACATTTGAGAGCTTCGGTAAAAGATAAATAATTGCCAACAAAGGCCAGCATACGCTGGCCTTTAGTATTTCTTAAGGCGTATTCAGTACACTCCAACAGTATATTTTGATTTACAATACCAGCAACTATCGTATTCTTGAATAGCAGGCAGTAGTAAGACAACCCAAACGTCTCCACGGCCCTTGCGATTGATCTAAAGTTAAAGTTATTAAAACAATTTGTTGTAGTTCATCCCATCAAATTATTGTTTTTGAAAAGATTTAGTAGATGATATTATGTGATTAAACGGATAAGTGCAAGCTATTGCTTTATCCAGAGTTCCAAAATTTTTATGTGAGGAGTGACAGGTTTTGAGAAACTATTTAGAAACGGAAAAACATCTAATTACCTCTCAAGCAGAATCCGAAGAAAATTTCTTAGCTGAACTCCGGTCTGGAAACTACACTATAGAAAATCCGTTCGTTCTAGAGAACCCTTATTTAATCAATCCCCTGGCTGCATTAATTGGTTTTAATACTAAGGAAGCAACAACAGCTCAAATTACAGTTAAAGGCAAAGCCGTTGAAGCGGATATTAGCCATACCTTTGCCGCTGCTACCGAGCATGTGTTACCGATTTACGGTTTGTATGACGACTTTGAAAACACCGTTGTCATTACTCTTGGAAATGGCAGAACCTCAGAAGTTAAAATTAAAGTTGCCGAAGTGAATGTAAACAAAGCTCAATATTGCAAGACCACTCCGGAATATTTCGGCAAAGACCTTATGATTATTTCCGGGGCGACGTATCCGATCGAGTCTGTAAAAACTTCCGGATTTGATTATGCCGGTGATTTAAGATGGGTACTTACCACTAAAGCAAGCTGGGATATTAAGAAATTAGCCAATGGTCGCCTTATCCTTTCTTCTCCCCGTGCCCTTCAAAAGCCCTACTATACCATTGGCCTGATCGAAATCGATTTTAGTGGAAAAATCTATACAGAATTTAGATTACCCGGTGGTCATCACCATGATAATGTGGAACTAGAAAACGGAAACATTTTAGCCTGCTCGGATAATGACTTTAATGACTCTGCCGAAGACTTTATAGTTGAAATTGATAGAGAAACCGGTAAAGTCGTAAAATCATGGGATGTCCAGAAAATGTTGCCTAGAGAGGAAGGAAAAGCAGGAGACTGGGATCATCACGATTGGTTCCATAATAACTCGGTTTGGTATGACAAAAAAACAAATTCCATTACTCTGTCTGGAAGACATCAAGATGCTGTCATTAACTACGATTATGAAACTGGGGAGTTAAACTGGATTATCGGTGATCCAGAAGGCTGGGGCAAAGAAATGCAAAAGTATTTCTTCAAGAATATTACTAAAGGTGACTTTGATTGGCAATACGAGCAGCATGCGGCAAGCATTCTACCTAATGGGGATGTCTTCGTATTTGACAATGGCACCTGGCGCTCTAAAACAGTGGAAAATCGCGTTCCTCCCGCAAAAAACTTCTCCAGAGGGGTTATATACAAAATCGACACAGAGAAGATGGAAATCGAGCAAGTTTGGCAGTATGGTAAAGAAAGAGGATGCGAGTTCTATTCCCCTTATATCTGTAATACCGACTACTATGCTGATGGACATTATATGATTCACTCCGGCGGTATTGCAAGCTATCGAGGACAACATACCGACGGACTGGGTGCTATGCTCTTAAACAAATATAAAGATGAGCATATTCATTTGAATCTTGAATCCATCACCGTTGAAGTTCTTCATGATGAAGTCAAATATGAGTTAAAAGTTCAGGGCGGTAACTACTATAGGGCGAGAAGAGTTGCACTCTACGATGAAAAGACTAACTTTGCGTTAGGCAAAGGAAAATTGCTTGGTGAGTTCGGTATCACTCCCGTGGCGCCCCTTAAACCCAAATTTAAGGATGCAGGAACCATCCCTGAAAAACACAACCTCTCTTTAGTACTTGAAGAGGACCGCTTGGCTCTCCGGGGTACCTTTATCGAAGGCTCTGAAGTCTTTCTTGAGCTCAAAGGCCAAGACAAATCTAAGTTCTACTCCATACCAACGAACGTCCATGATGTCAATGCAGCCTGCATCTCTATTGAAGCAGAGCAAGAAAACCAGTTCCAATTCTATCTAAGCAATGAAGGTCTTTCCGGCAATTTCGACATCTATCTCAATATCGATAACAACCGCTATGATACCAATAGCTCCTTGAAGTTTTAAAAAATGCTTAAACTGGCTTATGCCATGCCTTTATGTAGTCTTAAGCCTTATTTACCTTATACTCCTTGAAAACGGACTAGTTAATAAAGGGCTAGGGCCAAGCGAACTCGGAAATTCGTTTTGGCTCCTAGCCCTTTCATTTGCACAAAATTACAGTTAATCTTAGTTACTTCATTACTCATTTTAGAGAAATAATTGTAGTGTAATTAATTAGTCAATATGACTATTATCTTTTCCGATTAAGAGACTCTCCACGTTATAAAGGACCCCACAGTCACACTTCCCGCCATTCTTTTTGAAGATTTCAAGAATATCATTGATTTTACCCCGATTGAATTGCATCTGCGTTAGAATCTGGCGGCTAAAGCGGTAGGTGTGGTCACAGTGTAAAGCCGATAGTTTTTCATTTAATCGGTAGAAGAACATGCGATGAAAAAGCAAGCTCAAAATCTCTGAATCCCTGTTTATACTTGATTTTTCAATACTATAAAGCGAATCATATTCTAAATTTTCTTCCTTAATCCCATGGACTAAACGACGATTTACCTCTTCTTTAATCTTTTTACGATCCTTGAGGGTGGATTGTTCTTTCGACACATCCTCTCGCGTTACTTCGAATGTCATGATGTATATCAACTCCTCTAACAATTTAAGCAAGGTTTTGTCTTTCATACTATTATGTTCCATAAACGGCTAGCTTATATAATGGGATCATTGAATATATGAAGCCTACGTGTAGAACCGGCCCCAGAGCATCATGCACAAACAGGATTTTGCGCAGTAAAAAAGCGAAAGAGACCATCTATCATAGATGGTCTCTTTCGCTTGCCTTACCTGGCAACACGAAAAGCGGATGACGAAAGATTACCCAAAACACCTCAATCCTAAAAGAAGTAGCCTAATGAATACTTACGCTAGGAATTGAGTGGTCTGGTTACAAGAAAAGGACACAACCTAGGCTAACAGCCACCGAAATTGCGCAAAGTCCAACTAGGAAGGCAATCGATTTGGGGGATAAACTCGGATTCTCACTCATAAATAATCCTCCTCTCTTTGTCTTCAATTGTTGAGGCTTTCTGCTGAAGTTGTCCTTGTGATTATGGTCACTTTCACTTATAGTATACTATAACCCTCTATTAAACTCCATTCAAATAAATCTATTTTTTCCCTAAATTTTCTACAATATCTCTAAATTAGACAGATAATCCTTCAATTTGACAGAAAAATCACCAATTTGACTGATAAAATTACATTTGGACTAAAGAGCAAAGAGACCATCTAAACGATGGCCTCCTGCATTACCTGGCAACACGAAATGCGGGTGAGCATTTCGCCACACTGCGTCCCCTGACGCATACTCCTGCAGTGTGGATATTACTTTCCCAGGTACCCCAGAGCATCATGCACTTCGTCATCTTCGTTTTCACTTTAGTGAAAAGTAAAGAGACCATCTAAACGATGGTCTCTTTACTACTTACCTGGCAACACGAAATGCGGGCGAGCATTTCGCCACACTGCGTCCCAATACGCATACTCCTGCAGTGTGGATATTACTTTCCCAGGTAGGCGGCGGGTTCAGTATCATTTTCCCACAGCCCGCACGCCGCGTAACAGTCCACCGGACTGTTACGTCTGCGGTCCAAGTATCATCAGCCCTGGAGGTCTTAACTTCCGTGTTCGAGATGGGAACGGGTGGAACCCCTCCGGAATAATCACCAGATCGTTGAAGTTATAGCGTCCCTCTCGGGACCCTGTTCCCTCAAAACTACACAGATCTTATATAACTGTAAACTTTAGATTCCATCTTCCTCACTGCAGATATTGAGCCCTTCAGTGAGTCACCTTCCATGGCGTCTTGTTAGGTCAAGCCCTCGACCTATTAGTACCCGTCAGCTCCATACCTCGCGGCACTTCCACTTCGGGCCTATCTACCTGATCATCTTTCAGGGGTCTTACCAGCTTATGCTGTGGGAAATCTCATCTTGAGGCCGGTTTCGCGCTTAGATGCTTTCAGCGCTTATCCGATCCGGATATAGCTACCCAGCTGTGCCTCTGGCGAGACAACTGGTACACCAGTGATCCGTCCAACCCGGTCCTCTCGTACTAGGGTCAGTTCCTCTCAAATTTCCTGCGCCTGCGACGGATAGGGACCGAACTGTCTCACGACGTTCTGAACCCAGCTCACGTACCGCTTTAATGGGCGAACAGCCCAACCCTTGGGACCTACTACAGCCCCAGGATGCGATGAGCCGACATCGAGGTGCCAAACCTCCCCGTCGATATGGACTCTTGGGGGAGATAAGCCTGTTATCCCCAGGGTAGCTTTTATCCGTTGAGCGATGGCCCTTCCACTCGGTACCACCGGATCACTAAGCCCGACTTTCGTCCCTGCTCGACTTGTTGGTCTCGCAGTCAAGCTCCCTTCTGCCTTTACACTCTTCGCGCGATTTCCATCCGCGCTGAGGGAACCTTTGGGCGCCTCCGTTACTCTTTAGGAGGCGACCGCCCCAGTCAAACTGCCCACCTGACACGGTCCTCAACCCCGATTCAGGGGTCTAAGTTAGAACTTCAGTACAAAAAGAGTGGTATCCCACCATTGACTCCACCAAGGCTGGCGCCCTAGCTTCTCTGTCTCCCACCTATCCTGTACATTTCATACCAAAGTCCAATGTCAAGCTACAGTAAAGCTCCATGGGGTCTTTCTGTCCTGTCGCAGGTAACCCGCATCTTCACGGGTATTACAATTTCGCCGAGTCCCTCGTTGAGACAGTGTCCAGATCGTTACGCCTTTCGTGCGGGTCAGAACTTACCTGACAAGGAATTTCGCTACCTTAGGACCGTTATAGTTACGGCCGCCGTTTACTGGGGCTTCAATTCAAAGCTTCGCCTTACGGCTAACCTCTCCTCTTAACCTTCCAGCACCGGGCAGGCGTCAGCTCCTATACTTCTCTTTTCAGATTGGCAGGAACCTGTGTTTTTGATAAACAGTCGCCTGGACCTCTTCTCTGCGGCTCTATTGCTAGAGCACCCCTTCTCCCGAAGTTACGGGGTCATTTTGCCGAGTTCCTTAACGAGGGTTTTCTCGCGCGCCTTAGGATTCTCTCCTTACCTACCTGTGTCGGTTTACGGTACGGGCACTCTCTTGCTCACTAGAGGCTTTTCTTGACAGCTTGGAGTCGGTTACTTCGCTACTTGTTTTCGCTCCCCATCACCTTTTAGGCTTCTCGCGAGGCGGATTTTCCTGCCTCACACCCTACGGGCTTGGGCGTGCTCAACCAACGGCACGCTTAACCTATCCTTCTGTGTCACCCCATTGCTCAAACGCTTAAGAGTGGTACTGGAATCTCAACCAGTTGTCCATCGCCTACGCCTTTCGGCCTCAGCTTAGGTCCCGACTTACCCTGGGCGGACGAGCCTTCCCCAGGAATCCTTAGGTTTTCGGCGGGTGAGATTCTCACTCACCTTTTCGCATACTCATACCGGCATTCTCACTTCCATCCACTCCACACAACCTTACAGTTGAGCTTCTCTGCTGATGGAACGCTCCCCTACCCCTGGAACGGAATTATTAAACCCTTAGCCTTCTTTGGAGTGTTTACTCTCCTTGAGCCCCCGAGGACATTTGGGAATTTTGCTCTTATTTAAGCTTTTGTCTTCCTCTTCGGAAGCAAAATTCCTGATGCTACTCTCTTCTTGTGCTTTAATCTAAAGACTTAATAATTCCGTTCCAAGCCATAGCTTCGGTGATACGCTTGAGCCCCGTTACATTTTCGGCGCAGAACCACTCGACCAGTGAGCTATTACGCACTCTTTAAATGGTGGCTGCTTCTGAGCCAACATCCTGGTTGTCTATGCAATTCCACATCCTTTTCCACTTAGCGTATACTTTGGGACCTTAGCTGATGGTCTGGGCTGTTTCCCTTTTGACTATGAAGCTTATCCCCCACAGTCTGACTCCCAATCTAAATTCTTGGCATTCTGAGTTTGATAAGGTTCGGTAACCCGGTAAGGCCCCTAGCCTATTCAGTGCTTTACCGCCAAGAATCATCAATTGAGGCTAGCCCTAAAGCTATTTCGGGGAGAACCAGCTATCTCCGTGTTCGATTGGAATTTCTCCGCTACCCACAGCTCATCCCCTGCCTTTTCAACGACAGTGAGTTCGGGCCTCCAGTGAGTTTTACCTCACCTTCACCCTGTCCATGGGTAGATCACACGGTTTCGGGTCTACAGCATGTAACTAATCGCCCTATTCAGACTCGCTTTCGCTCCGGCTCCGACTTCTCGTCTTAACCTCGCTACATACCGTAACTCGCCGGTTCATTCTACAAAAGGCACGCCATCACACCTCAAGGGTGCTTTGACTGCTTGTAAGCGTACGGTTTCAGGTTCTCTTTCACTCCCCTCCCGGGGTGCTTTTCACCTTTCCCTCACGGTACTGGTTCGCTATCGGTCGCTAAGGAGTATTTAGCCTTGGGAGGTGGTCCTCCCAGTTTCCCACGGGGTTTCACGTGTCCCGCGGTACTCAGGATACCCTCACAGAATGTCTTTCTTTCGCTTACAGGAGTGTTACCTTCTTTGCTCGACCTTTCCAGATCACTTCAGCTAGAAATTCATCCCTAAAAGAGGGTCCTACAACCCCGATCCCCGAAGGGTTCGGTTTGGGCTCTTCCCGTTTCGCTCGCCGCTACTCAGGGAATCGATTATTCTTTCTCTTCCTCCGGGTACTTAGATGTTTCAGTTCCCCGGGTTGTCTTCTTAAACCTATGTATTCAGCTTAAGATATCCAGATATGACTCTGGATGGGTTGCCCCATTCGGATATCCACGGATCAATGCATGCTTACTGCTCCCCGTGGCGTTTCGCCGCTCGCCGCGTCCTTCTTCGACTCTTAGCGCCTAGGCATCCACCGTACGCCCTTAGTAGCTTGACCAAACATTTTTGCGCCGCCACTTCTAGGTTTTTAGATGTTATCCTAATTTACAGTTATTTCTTCTCTGTGCAGTTTTCAAAGAACATGTGCCTCAGAAAATCTCTTCTCATCGGCCGGATTGTTAGTTTAGCATCTTACAGCTTCACTTTCAATCTGCAATTTTTACTATTGAGAGACTATTATTAACCCAAATTTTTAACTTGAGTTAATGGTGGAGGTAAGCGGGATCGAACCGCTGACCCCCTGCTTGCAAGGCAGGTGCTCTCCCAGCTGAGCTATACCCCCATATAAAACTATATGGTCTCTCAAAACTAAACAACAAGTAGCTTTCGCTTAAAACAGTTTCATTTCTCGTTTTGCAGGTTGCCCTGCTTTTCGCCTCTTCGGCATTTTTGAAAGTCTCTAGGACTTCCACCACTCTGATCTCGTTTCACTTGCGTGACGTCGTCCAGAGCTCGACCTTAGGATATGCTCACCCTAGAGTGAACAAGTTTCCTTAGAAAGGAGGTGATCCAGCCGCACCTTCCGATACGGCTACCTTGTTACGACTTCACCCCAATCATCGGCCCCACCTTCGACGGCTAGCTCCCTTTCGGGTTACCTCACCGGCTTCGGGTGTTGCAGACTTTCGTGGTGTGACGGGCGGTGTGTACAAGGCCCGGGAACGTATTCACCGCAGTATGCTGACCTGCGATTACTAGCGATTCCGACTTCATGTTCTCGAGTTGCAGAGAACAATCCGAACTGAGACCGGCTTTCTCGGATTCGCTTCACCTCACGGCTTCGCTTCCGTCTGTACCGGCCATTGTATTACGTGTGTAGCCCAAGACATAAGGGGCATGATGATTTGACGTCATCCCCACCTTCCTCCGGTTTGTCACCGGCAGTCTGTCTAGAGTGCTCGACCTTACTCGTTAGCAACTAAACATAGGGGTTGCGCTCGTTGCGGGACTTAACCCAACATCTCACGACACGAGCTGACGACAACCATGCACCACCTGTCTCTACGCTCCCCGAAGGGCACTCCTAAGTTTCCTCAGGATTCGTAGGATGTCAAGCCTTGGTAAGGTTCTTCGCGTTGCGTCGAATTAAACCACATAATCCACCGCTTGTGCGGGCCCCCGTCAATTCCTTTGAGTTTCAACCTTGCGGCCGTACTCCCCAGGCGGAGTGCTTATTGTGTTAACTGCGGCACAGAAGGGGTCGATACCCTCTACACCTAGCACTCATCGTTTACGGCGTGGACTACCAGGGTATCTAATCCTGTTTGCTCCCCACGCTTTCGCGCCTCAGCGTCAGTTACAGTCCAGAAAGTCGCCTTCGCCACTGGTGTTCCTCCACATATCTACGCATTTCACCGCTACACGTGGAATTCCACTTTCCTCTCCTGTCCTCAAGATAACCAGTTTCCGATGCAGTCCCAGGGTTGAGCCCTAGGTTTTCACACCAGACTTAATTATCCGCCTACGCGCCCTTTACGCCCAATGATTCCGGACAACGCTTGCCCCCTACGTATTACCGCGGCTGCTGGCACGTAGTTAGCCGGGGCTTCCTCCTCAGGTACCGTCATGTATCTACATTATTTACATAAATACCGTTCGTCCCTGAAGACAGTACTTTACAACCCGAAGGCCTTCGTCGTACACGCGGCGTTGCTCCGTCAGACTTTCGTCCATTGCGGAAGATTCCCCACTGCTGCCTCCCGTAGGAGTCTGGGCCGTGTCTCAGTCCCAGTGTGGCCGTTCACCCTCTCAGGCCGGCTACTGATCGTCGCCTTGGTAGGCCTTTACCCCACCAACTAGCTAATCAGACGCGGATCCATCCATTAACGATAGCATACTCAGAGGCCATCTTTCCTTATCTCGCGATGCCGCGAAATATTCTTATCCGGTATTAGCCCTCGTTTCCAAGGGTTGTCCCGGTCTAATGGGTAGGTTATCCACGCGTTACTCACCCGTCCGCCACTAACTAACGTCTAGCACTCAGTGTTCTTTTCTAATCCACTGTGTTGGTACTCTATATTGCGTGGAGCTCTCTCTTCGCTTCGCTACGTTCCCCCTTGCCAGGGATAACGCAACTACTGATTCTGCTTTGCACAATCAGAGTTTTGTTTAGAGCTCTCGCTTTATCCAACATCACTGAACACTCAGTGCTAAACGCTAGTCCGTTCGACTTGCATGTGTTAGGCACGCCGCCAGCGTTCGTCCTGAGCCAGGATCAAACTCTCCATAAAATTTATGAAGAAAATTTGATTGCTCAAATTGTCTTTACTCATTGACGAGTCATTGGCTGTTCCTTGTTGTTTAGTTTTCAAAGACCATTTTGATTCTGTACCGCTTTTCAGCGGCGAGATTTATCTTAGCACTTTTGACGAATTTCGTCAACCGCTAATTTTCTGTTGTGCAATTTACTGGAGCGGGTGATGAGAATCGAACTCACGTAACTAGCTTGGAAGGCTAGCGCTCTACCATTGAGCTACACCCGCAGAAGGTATGGTGCGCTCGAAGGGATTCGAACCCCTGGCCTTCTGATTCGTAGTCAGACGCTCTATCCAGCTGAGCTACGAGCGCAAATCATCCGCAGTATTACTGCGTCAACAGTTACTTATTATAACCGATAAATACGCTCAAAGTCAAACACAATTTCGCACTCATATTTCATTATGAATAGAGGCTATTTATCAACCTCAAATATACCGAACTTGATTTTTATTCCTTGCCCGCTGAACTTTTCTTCGTATTCGGTCATGACATTTTCCTGAAAATCGCTTTGGTGCAAATCAAAGTGGACTAGCTTTTCTTGAAAACCCACACTTCCAAAATATCTTAAGCTGTCCTTAAACAGATCATCATCATCTGTCTTAAACCAAATTTCAGATCGCTTTTTCAAGATCTTTTTATAGACTCTTAGGAAGTTAGGATAAGTTAGTCGTTTGTGGTGATGTCTTCGGCTAGGCCAGGGATTACAGAAATTGATATAGATCTTATCTATTTCCTCCGCACTAAATATTTCCTCCAGCTTGGCAATGTTCATGGGAATGATCCGAACATTAATTAATTTCTTTTCATTGATCTTTCTTAAGGCTTTAACTAATACTTCATCATAGAGATCTATAGCTATATAATTGAATTGGCTGTTAAGTTCTGCACATTGACTAATAAATTGTCCTCGACCACATCCTAATTCCAGATAGATTGGCTGATCATTCTTGAATATTTCCTGCCACTTACCTTTATAATCAGATGGGTTGATAATAACCAAATCATCGTTTTCCAATTCGGGCCTTGCCCAAGCTTTTCGTCTAAGTCTCATTTAATTTCTCCTTATATAGCCGCGGAAATACTATACATAGCAAACGCAATAGGATAATCTAAATAACATACATAACATTACTGAAGTATACAAAAAGAGTGCCGCTAATTCAATAGATACATACATTTCAGCGAACCGTCTAATATTAGTCAATCCGAGTATTAATTGTCTGGGTGTTAATTGAATAAAAGGAGCATATTTATGAGCTACAGTAAAGATTTCATCCGCAATACCATGATTATTTGTCTCATGACATCCTTTATCGCGCCATTCATGGTTAATTCCGTAAACATTGCCATTCCCGCAATATCTCTTGATTATGCTGGAACCCAACTTCACTTGAACTGGGTAGTGACCATTTATCTTTTAACCAGCGCTGCTTTATCTTTACCTTTTGGTCGACTAGCCGATATTCTTGGCCGCAGAAAACTCTTTCTTTTGGGCATCGGTTTATTTGGTCTTAGCTCTCTAGGCTGCAGCTTGGCCTTCTCTTTAAATTCTTTGATTTTCTTCCGATTTCTTCAAGGAATTGCCAACGCCATGGTCACAGGTACTTCCATGGCGATTCTAACCTCTGTAGTACCTCCCCAAGAGCGTGGCAAAGCTTTAGGGATTACTTCGGCTGCTGTGTATATTGGTCTTTCTCTCGGTCCGGTCCTGGGAGGGTTGATTATTCAAGTGATTAACTGGAGAGGGATATTCGTTTTTGGCTTTATTGTGGATATGATCATTCTGATTCTCATCTTCACCAAACTCAATGGCGAATGGAAGGTTGCTGACGGTGAGGCTTTTGATTATACCGGAAGTATTCTTTGGGCATCGGGTTTAGCTCTTGTATTATTGGCCTTGTCGAATCTAAGCTTAGATCCCCTCTATATTATTATCCTAATCATCGGTATCAGTCTTTTAGTTTTCTTTGTTCGCTTTGAACTCAAATCAAACTCCCCGATCTTTGCCATCCGGGTCTTCGCCAAAAATACTCCCTTTATCTTTTCAAACTTAGCTACCGTCATCAATTACAGTGCTACGTTCGCCTTAAGCTACCTCTTATCTCTCTATCTACAGCTCGTATTAGGCTTGGACAGTTCTTTCTCGGGATTGATTCTGCTCTCTCAACCCGTCCTGATGGCCTTCATTTCTCCTTTTGCCGGACGACTGTCAGATAAAATGGAACCACGCATCTTATCCTCCCTTGGCATGGCTATCACTACTGTAGGACTCTTTTTTATCATCTTTCTTAAACCAACAACTCCAATTGCAATTCTTATAGTAAACTTGATTTTCATCGGTATTGGCTTTGGTATCTTCTCTTCACCTAATACCAATGCGATCATGAGTTCAGTGGATAAACGTTACTATTCTATTGCTTCTTCTACGCTGGGAACCATGAGGTTATTAGGCCAGACCTTAAGTATGGCTACTGTATCACTCATTACCTCAGCCTTTATTGGAAATATTAGTTTAAATTCCAGTGAATATCCTCAAGTTTTCATGACGAGCTTTAAGGTCTCGTTTACAGTATTTGCTGCACTGTGTATCTTCGGAGTTTTTGCCTCCTTAGCACGAGGCAAAAAGGTTGATATGGATACCCCAAATTCCTAATTCCATAGGCTTTAGGGTTATTTGGTCGTGTTTTTAGTTGATCTTCTTTGAAAGAGAATGACTCCAACCGTAATAGTTGTTAACACCAATCCCGTTATCGCTGCCAGTCCATAGGCTACAATATCTGCGGGGATAAACACTGTATTTAACCCACTCTCGCCCTTATAGGCAAGCCCAAGGGATAAAGTTTTAAGTCCTGGAATAAAATCAATCTGGTAAATAATATGCCCTGCAATAATTAAAGGAATAAAGGCAAAGACCAGTTTAATCCGTTGCGAGGCTGCTTTAGTCTTAAAAGGTCTGCCCAGCCACCAACCAGCCAATCCTCCGCAGATCGCTGCCGAAAAGTATATCAAGGTAAACCAAAGATTCCATTGATTCCTTGGCAAAACATCATGAAGAGGCTCAAAGTATATGATCGGGAAAATAATAGCAACAATAACGCCGATAAAGACGGCATAACCCTGGTTAACACGGGTTAAATGCCAAACTTCCCGTGAGGGTACTCGGAGATTGACTTGAACATTCTCATGCGGGCAGTTGCGAACGCAGTTAAAACACAGCTTACAATCTAAATTATTGTCCAGGTAAGGAAGATGCTGACTCATCGGGCAGCCTTTGACCCCATCCCTCCCCACATAACACTCAAAGGTTGTGCATTTGTTGAGACAGACTGCAGCATCCGCTCGTACTTCCAAAATTGAGCCAATCGAGGCTGTACCAATAAATCCTCCCAATGGACAAAAGTGTCGACACCAGGCATGGCGGGGATAGAGCACACTCACAACGATGGCCAATCCTTGAATGACGATAAGGAGCAAAGCCGTATACAGCATATGGGAGCGCATGTCAGAAAAGACTTCTGCCCAGAAAATCAAGGCAAACAAGGCACTCACAATGAAATAATCATATTTAACAAATAGGGCCGGCAAGGGTCTTTTCGGGTGGTAGCGGTCCTGAATAAATTCCATAATCTTAGAAAAGGGGCAAAACGTGCACCAGAGCCTGCCTAAAAAAGGTGATAAAATGGCCAGCGCTGGCCACCAAAAACCCCAGACAAGGATGAAGGCTTTCATTGTAATCGGTAGTTGAGGGAGAAAAAGCAGACCGACAATCAGCAAGAGCAATGACCCTGCCGAAATCCATTGCAGAACGTTGAGAAACTTCCTCTTCTTGAATAAACTCTTAAAAGCGCCCCACTGTAAGAGATTGATTTTGCTCCCCAGTTTTTTAGCTGTAGGTCCAAAAAAGATTTGTTCCAACCCAATAATGTTCTGATCAGCGAGAAAAAAGGCTCGCTCCATGACCTGAATAAGTTCAGTTACATTCCCTTGGCGATAATTATGAGATAACAAAAGTTGAGTTGCCTCAGGTGTCAAAACCGGTACCTTGCGACCATTTTTCTGAGCCAGACTCTCAACAATTCCTTGGGCAATAATCGGAATATCTCTTTTACGGTCGCGTATAGGTGATATGAAATAGCTATGCGCGAAGCAAGCGGCTAATTCCGGCATAAGCTGGAATCCCGCGTGATTCGCATCCTCTTGTATGCTGCCAATGATTAAACATTTAGTTTGAGACTTAGCAAATACCTCCGCAAGCCTTACCTGTTGTTGCGGGGTAATTCGCTCTATTTCCTGGATAAAGAGGGTTCCCCCGGCTGCAATATCCATCAGACTGTAGGTCGGATAGGATCCACCTTCTTCATGCTGTTCATCGTTTAATAAATATCCCCATTGCTACTCAAAACGCTGACCATCAAGGACCACAAAGGGAGCCTTCTCTCCAAAAAGTCTTTGGTGAGCATACCAAGCAACCATCTGTCTCCCCGTTCCTCTTTCACCTCGAATTAACAGATGTCCCTCTTGTTCTTCAATCATTTCAAATAAACGTTCTACCTCGTGGGTCGTTTTCACACTTCCCCATATTCCATAAAATTTATCTTTATATTGGGTAAGCTGGATAGCTGAACGAAGCACTTCCTTATATCGGCTGATGGAAAGCACCTGATTCGCTTCAACAAGCGTGTCATTTAATTGTCCGATGATTGTGCCATAGATTTGTGGCCAACGGAGAAGAATACGGGCAAAGTCTTCGGCGCTTATAGTCAATAGGCGAACCTGCTCCAGACTGCGGACGGTTACAGCTGAAGGTTTTCCTGTAACTAAGGAAACTACCCCAAAAACCTTACCCTCAGCATCCAGTGCCCCCTCATGCAAAATATACACAGAAGTGGGTTTCTTGCCTTCCTCAATAAGCAGTGAGCCTTCTGGGTAAGTCTCCCAGTGAAACTCATTGGCACACTCCATCCGATCCCATTGTGATAAATCTGTTAGAAATGGTACTTCAGAGAGAAGCATAAGTTTTTCATTCATGGGCTCACCTCCCCTAAACCAATGCGCTTAATTTAAATCTACTATACTCTATAAGAAATACCTCTGCCAACGATTTAAAATTCACAAGAAATAAGAATACATGATACATGGGAGGTGCATTTCTATGCCTTATGATAAAACAGATAAAGGTAATCCCTTATATCTGGCCGGCGACATTGGCGGAACAAAAACTCTCTTAGGGCTTTATTCCCTCAAGGGCACCGAGCTCACCTTAGTTAGAGAAAGAAAATCCTCCAGCAGGGACTGGCAAAGGTTAACACCATTCATTCAAGGATTTTTAGAAGAGATGGCACTCACACCCGAAGACATAACCGGGGCCTGCCTCAGTCTCGCCGGACCCCTTACTCAGGAAAGGTGTCTGCTCACCAATTTGAACAAGGTTATTCATTTCCAATCCTTGCATTCCACTCTTCATTTTCAAAGGCCACTGCTTTTTGTCAACGACCTTGAGGCTATGGGACAGGGCCTATTAGTTTCACAAAAAGAGGATTTGTTATGTCTTAACTCTAGGGCACAAAACTCCATCTCCGCCCCCGCTATACCTTCTCCAAATCGGGCACTGCTTGCCCCTGGCACCGGCCTGGGTCAGGCCATGATCCTAGGCAATCACCAGATCTATGCCACAGAAGGGGCGCATAGAGATTATGCTCCCCGCACAGAACAGGAAATACGGTTGTGGCGTTTTTTAGCGCAAAAATATGATCATGTCAGCTACGAAAGAATTCTATCCGGTCCCGGACTGGCAACCATCTATCATTTTCTACGCTGGGAAGCCCATCCCCATTCTCTCCATGACCCCGTCCCTGCTTCTGAACAGATTACAAAAAGAGCCCTAGCCGGAATCTGTCCACTCTGTACAGAAACACTAGAACTCTTTGTTAAAATCCTGGGTGCAGAAGCAGGCAATCTCGCTTTAATGACCCTGGCCTATGGGGGAATATATCTGGGCGGGGGCATCCCCCCCAAAATTCTTCCCAAGCTACAAGAGGATGACTTCATGGAGGCCTTTCTCGCCAAAGGGCGTTTTAGGGATCTTCTTTCCTCCATTCCCATTTATGTGATTCTTAATGAAAAGACGCCTTTGCTGGGAGCAGCCCGCCTGGCGGCAGCAGCCGAATATCCTATAGCTTAACCGTCAACAAAAAACCTAGTCTCCGGTAAAGGATGCCCCTGTTCCAGGTTCACCCCATGTTCGGGATTAATCGTCAAGTGCAGCAAAATCTTAAACACCATCTCCTGGTGTTCCTCTTCCTGAATAGCCTGAGCGATTTCAGGGATAGAAAATGTCTTACCCGGATGGACTTTTAGAAAATCCAGGATCTTATTCTTCAGATTGATTGCGTCACCCGCAACTTTTTTGCCCATTTCTACTGCCGGTTGGTGATAGGCGTTAATCCCCACCAAAAGGGCATAAATACTTACAGCCCGCTCAAACAGGGCAATCAATACTCCGATCGTGTAGGCGTTGATTTCCTTTACTGTAATGGTAATGGATTCGCGCCTTTTTTCTGTCAGTGCTTCTCGAGTTCCTAAAAGAAAGGCCTGCAAATACTCCCCACTGGTGCTATTTTCCGCCATGATGGGTGAGGTCCCTTCACGATCCTTCAAGACCTCTATGAAGGTTACAAAGAAATTATCAGGACCTTCAAGAAGCTGCTGTAAGTAGGAATGCTGATCTGTAGATCCTTTATTGCCATATACCGCAATACCTTGGTGGACCGTTTCGCCTTTCAGGTTCTTTTCTTTCCCGAGCGATTCCATGATTAATTGTTGAAGGTATTTAGCGAATAACTCAAGACGATCTTTGTAGGGAAGAACAACCATTTGTTTGCCTCTCTGATCTTGGGTGGCATAATACCACATTAAAGCCAGAAGGGCTCCCGGATTACGCGGAGTGTCCGTACCTCGAGTTCGTTCATCACAATCCTTGGCACCCTGTAACAGATTGATGATATCCATCCCTTGCAAAGCAAGGGGCAGTAATCCTACAGAGCTCAGAACCGAAGTCCTTCCACCCACCCAATCCCACATAGGGAACGCTTTGAGCCAATTCTCGTTGTGAGAGGTCTCAGCCAATCGACTACCGACTTGGGTAACCGCAACGGCATGCTTAGCAAAGGATAGCCCTAACTCCTGATAACAAGCTTTAACTTCCAGCATCCCATTACGCGGTTCAATCGTACCACCACTCTTAGAAATGACAATACAGAGGGTGGAATCCAGTGTAGCCCCAATCTCACCTAACACATAATCAATCCCATCGGGATCGGTATTATCGATAAAAAAGGATTTCATTTTATCCCGAGGAGAAGCTAAGGCTGACCTCACAAAGCGGGGACCCAAGCTTGAACCACCTATTCCGATGATGAGGATATTGCGAAAAGCTTGCTTCTTTTCCCCGGTAATCTCTCCCTTATGTATTTGCTCCGCAAAGCGAAGGATATCAGCAATGTTATCTTGGATTCCTTTAGAAATCTCCACTGAGGGGGCAAGATCTGGATAGCGCAACCAATAATGTCCCACCATCCGCCCTTCATCAGGATTGGCTAATCCACCTTTCTCCAGAAGTTCCATCTCACCATATACTTTTTCCATATCCTTCGTCATCTCGCTGAAAAATTGATCAGAAAAATTCATCCGACTAATATCCAAAAGCAATCCCAGTTCGTCATCATTATATAAATGGTGTTTATAGCGTTCCCACGATTTAATAACTACCAACTCCTGTCTCTGTTATTGGTTCTCCGGCCAAACGGTTATATCTTATAGCTAAGCTCCTTAACTTCGCACTGACATCTTGGGTTAAAGACATTTTTTCCACACGCCAGTTCCAATTCCCTGCAATTGTACCCGGTTTATTCATTCTGGCGCGAGAATCCAATTTTAGAATATCTTGCAGAGGAAGAATAACCCAAGTTCCCTGGCTTTTATACAGCTCTTCAATACTCACCTCGACACTCTTGAGAGCCTGTGCCGTATTATACCCTTGGGATAGAAACCAGCCTAAAAGGGTGTCATTATCATGGGTTCCGGAATAATAGATACATTTATGATCATTATGGCCTTGCGAACACTTTTGTACTGTAACTTCTTCCCCCATCGGCGAAAACTGCATGACCTTCATCCCCGGAAAACCGAAAATGCCTTTGAGCACCTTCACTTCCGATGTGATCGTCCCCAAATCTTCGGCTATCAGTGGCAAGGAGCCAAATTCTCGACTCAGGCATTCAAAAAACCGTTTCCCCGGTCCTTTCAGCCAACGACCTTGTTCCGCAGAGTTTGCTCCCCTTGGGATTTCCCAGTAAGCTTCAAATCCACGGAAATGATCCAAGCGCAATACATCAAAGCGCTGCAACCCTTGCCTAAGACGTTCCTTCCACCATACATAATCCATCTTAGCCAAAGTATCCCAATCATACAAGGGATTACCCCAATTTTGCCCCGTAGGACTAAAATAATCCGGAGGAACTCCAGCCGTTCCTCTAGGGATGTTTTCTTCATCAAGATTAAAGAACTCCTGATTCGCCCAAACATCGCTACTGTCATACCCTACAAAGATCGGCATATCCCCCATAATTGTGAGCCCTTTAGTGTTGGCATAGCGCTTTAACTTTTCCCATTGATAAGCAAAGGTGTATTGAATGAAATAAGTGACGTTTATTTCCTCAGCCATTTCTTTGGTTAAGACTTCAATAGCCTCTGAATCTCTTAAACAAAACTTTTCTTCCCACTTATTCCAGGCTAAACCCTGATGTTTTAGCTTTAAACATTTAAAGTAGGCATAATCTTGAAGCCAGACCTGGTTCGTTTGGATAAACGCTTCAAAGTTACTAGGATTAAGGTATTCCTTATCATCAGACTCCCCTTGAGACATCACATGCTTAAAGCGCCGGTAAGCTAACCTTAATAGGTTATCTTTATAAGCCTTAACCCGAGTAAAGCCGTCCCCCTCGTCAGCTTCAAGATACTGTTCAACAGAGTCTTCATATTCTCTTCGCGCTTCTTCCTCCTTCAGCAACTCTGATTGAATCAGTGAATCAATACTTATATAAAGTGGATTACCGGCAAAAGCCGATTCACTCTGATAGGGCGAGTCTCCCTGATCCAGAGGGTTTAAGGGAAGGACCTGCCATATTCTTTGTCCGCCTTCAGCCAAGAAATTAACAAAATCATAGGCCTCATTCCCAAAATCGCCAATTCCCCAAGCTGACGGAAGGGAGGAAATGGACAGAAGAACCCCGCAAGAACGAGTCATTATCTCCTTCTTGAAAAACGGGTCTCTAAAATTCTTCTGACAGTATAGAGACTTGCCCGTCAAGGGAGGCAGGGTAATTTCAATTTCGATTCTTTCCTCGGTTTGTATATCAAGATCAGCCTTTGCATAGATAACTACTCCCTCGAACAAATCAATAACCTGTTGTATATCCTTCTCCAGCTCAATCTTTATTACTCTTGGCCACTGTGAACTACGGTTAACCAATGTAATAATTTCTTCCTTCTCTCCCCTCCGTTTGAAGGAATAAACATCCCCCTCTAAGGGCCACGATACAAAATCACCCTGTTGTAGCACATCATACTCTTGCCGATAACGTAGAACTCGTTTAACCCAGTGCAGAATTTCCTGATCTTCTCTCCCCCAAGGGTAGGTCCCTCGGTTATAGGGATCAGGATAACCCTCCAATCCTGCTTCGTCCCCGTAATACACACAAGGCACACCAGGAAAGCTCATTTGAATCAAGGTAAAGAGTTTTAAACGTTGAGTGGCCAACCAACGGTGGTGAGGGGGTAAGCGATAGTCTTCCTGTTCATACACTGTAAGATCTTCCGGCGCCGGCGCTTCTCCCAGCAAGGTTAAAATGCGAGCACGGTCATGGCTACCGATTAAATTCATTTGTCCGAAGAAATTCTCCCGGGGGTAGTTCTCATACAAATTCATGATTCGCTGGTGAAGCTGGTAGGCATTCTGATCTCCTAGCAAAAACTGCAGAAAAATCTCCCGAAACGGATAATTCATGGTGCCATCTAATTCTGAGCCCCAAAAGTATTGGCGTAATTTTCCGTAGCTGGATTTATTGGTGGGGTCCTCCCAGACCTCACCAATCAGAACCGCCTCGGGGTCTAAAGCTTTCATCACCTGACGGAATTCCTTGATAAATTCATCTGGAAGCTCATCGGCCACATCCAAGCGCCAGCCCTTAATTCCACGGTTCATCCACGTTTGCAATACTCCTTGTGGGGAATGGATAATATAATTTCGGTAAGAAGCGTCTAGTTCATTCACTTCCGGTAGGGTTTTAACTCCCCACCAACAGGAATATACCCCCTCTTCTTGCCACTTATACCAAGAGTAATAGGGTGAATCAGGGGATTGATAGGCTCCCAAGCTGGGATAATTTCCATAACGATTAAAATAAATGCTATCATCTCCGGTATGGCTAAAGACTCCATCAAGAAGAATTGAAATTCCTAAACGACGAGCCTCTTTCACCAATGAGTCAAAGATGGATATATCCCCATACATGGGATCGATGGTGAGATAATCCCCGGTATCATACTTATGATTGCTTGAGGCAGCGAAAATCGGATTCAGGTAGATGATGCTTATCCCCAGTTCCTTAAGGTAGGGAAGTCTTTTTAGGACTCCTAGCAAGTTTCCACCAAAGAAATCCCAGCGCAGAACCTCACCCTTTTCATTTTTGATATAGAAAGGGGTATCGTGCCAGTCCCCATGCAACAGAGCCTTCGGGGGAAGATTATTAAGTTTGCCACCTTCGATTCCATCGAAAAAGCGATCCACATAAATCTGATACATGATGCCACGGGTATACCAGTCGGGCATGCACATAGGGTTATAGACGGTAATTTGATATCCTGGGGGCTCTTGATCATAGATTTGACCCTCACCACCCAGTTGGTTCTCGTTGTTCCCGTAGTAATAGACTTCTTCTCTTACCTTAAACATAAAAAAGTACCAGACAAGCCCAGGTTCATCCGGTACCCGATAATCAACTTGGAAAGTTACTCCTTCCTCTGGGAAACTGCTTGGGGTTTCCACAGAAGGGACCATAGGAAGCAAAACCTCCTTGCCTCCCTCCCAAAGGCGCAAAAGGCATTCTTCAATCCACTCTGTCCCCTTAAGATGAATTCTCAGCTGAATTCTGCTTCCACGTGGAGCGGCCCCAAAGGGGTTGCGAAAAAATTCAGAGTGCGAATGATGGTAAGCTTGAACTTCCACAGGCATCTCTCCCGTTGTTATTTTAAATAATACAGGTCTTCATAGACTTCATAATATTTTGCCGCCGATCGGCTCCAGCTAAATTCTGAGTTCAGAGCGTTTTCCCATAGCCTCAGCCAAGCCTCCTTATTCTCTCGAAACATCTTTACCGCTCCTTGAATAGCGTAGAGAAACTCATGGGCGTTGTAGTGGGTGAAAGTAAAACCATTCCCTTCTCCTGTAGTAATAGAATAGGGTATGACCGTATCCTTTAAACCTCCTGTCTCTCTAACTACAGGGATATTCCCATAGCTCATGGCAATCATCTGGGCAATACCGCAAGGTTCATAACGCGAAGGCATGAGGAAAATATCCGCCCCAGCATAGATGCACTGGGCAAGATCGTCTTGATAGCAAAGCAAAGGCCTGAATTTATCCGGGAAACGATGCCCAAATTCTTTTATTCTCTCTTCATAGTGTGGGTCGCCACTGCCTAGAATGATGAATTGGATATCTAAGGCAAGAATCTCCTCCATGACATGAAGAAGCAAGTCCACCCCCTTCTGTTCAACTAGCCGTGAGACCATACAAAGAATCGGCATATCTTCCGATTCCAACAAACCCAGTTGAGTCTGCAACTTCTTTCTATTTGCTCTTTTTGCAGCCAGATCCTGCGCACCCTTCGCCTCCGGAACACCATTAAGAATGCCCTTAAGGGAATCCTGGCGCGTACGGATCACCTCATGGAGCCCTTCACCCCAGTGAGGATGCTGGATTTCCTCAGCATAGGTTGGACTCACAGTCGTCACACGATCACTATACCGAATGCCAGCCTTCATAAAGTTGATACCCCCGTTAAATTCAAGTCCATCCGGGGTGAAATAGTCCCAACTCAATCCAAGCACATCGGCCAATGTCTCTTTGGAGAAGCTTCCTTGATACTTTAGATTATGAATAGTGAATAGGGTTCTTATTTTATAATAAAGGGTATCTTGGGCATAAAAGACCTTGAGGAAGAGGGGAATCAATGCCGTATGCCAATCATGACAATGAATGATATCCGGTTTGAATCCCGAAAGATAACGAATGCTTTCTAAAACAGCTCGGCTGAAGAAGGCATATTGCTCACCTTCATCTTCATCGCCATAGCATTTTGAACGCCGAAAATAGTATTCGTTATCTAAAAAGTAATAATGAATGCCTTGGTACTCTAACTCCTCTAAGCCGCAATACTGGTTTCTCCAGGCCAAGGGCACTGTAAAACTACCAAGGGGGTTCATAGCTTGGCGATAGCTACTGGCTATGCTGCTGTATTTGGGAAGAATAACCCGAATCTCAACCCCCTGCTCTCGCAGCGCTAGTGGAAGAGAACCACCTACTTCGCCGAGACCGCCCGTCTTGATAAAGGGATCCGCTTCGGTTAAGGCAAAAAGCACTTTCATTGGCACACCTCCTTAGACAATTGCTTTCTTGGAGATCACCAAAGGCTGATCTTCCTTTCCTTGCAGGACATTGCCTTCATTCACTGCCACGAATTTATCGAGAATAACATTTTGTAATTTCGAACCTTTACCGATCACGCATTTGGACATGATAATGCAATTTTGAATCTCGCACCCTTCTTCAATCACTACCCCTCGGGAGAGGATGGTATTTTCTACCGCACCCTCTATGGTGCAGCCACTAGATATTAAGGAATTCTTCACTTGTGCCTTCTTCCCAAATTTCGCGGGGGGATTGTCTCTTATCTTTGTGCGGATGGGTTGGGTGCTGATAAAAAGATCCTTACGAATTTCTTCCCTCAACAAAGCAAGATTGCTTTGAAAATAATCACCAACGGAATGGATTCGACCCACATATCCACCAAAGTAATGCCCCTGAATCTTAAGCTCGCCAAGATGTTGGGCAATGACTTCAATCAACTCAATATTTTCGACGCTACGATAACCTTCAATCATCTTCAGCAGAAGTTCACGGCGAATAATGAAGAGATCAATAAAATACTTCCGAGGAGTATCTAGTCCGGACATTTCGTTATTTTTACTTAGTCCGTTTATCCTCCCCTTCTCGTTTTCCCTAATATAGATAATATCCTGCCCTTTTACAGGACGATTGGATTGATTATAGACTAAGGTAACATCAGCCTCTACCTGATCATGATGATCGATGATCGGACGAAAATCCATATTGAAAACCTGATCCGAACTACTGATAATAACATTTCTGGCACAATCCTTTTCCAGAAACTCAATGTTTAAGGCGATATCTTTCAAGCTAAACCGAATGTCATATTGCCCCAAGCTATGGATAGCACCGGGCAGAATAAAAAGTCCTCCCGATTTGCGGTCTAAGGACCAATCCTTTCCGGCGCCTAAATGGTCTAACATGGGACGATATTGCTGAGGAGTGACTAATCCGACTGTGCGGATTCCCGAGTTCACCATACTGGAAAGGGCAAAATCCAGAAGACGATAGCGTCCGCCAAAGGGAACAGCTGCAATAGGACGTTCTTGCGCCAAACCCTGTAAGACACTTGAGTTCATATTTGCCGATATAATACCGATAGCACTACTCACAGTGCCCACTCCCCTCTATACATCATCCTTAGTGACATTCTTTCCTTCACCGATGACCGACCCCCTCGGTATTTTTAGATGGTCCCCGATCACCGTAATTCCTTCCTGAGCGGGCGTATCTTCACTCTTTGCTCCAATGTAGCAATCATCCTGTACGACAGCATTCTCCCCCAGGATGGTTTTCCACAGCCTAACATTCTCACGCACTTCAGCATTGGGTAGCACTATAGAATCCTCAATAAGGCTCCCTTTTCCCACATAAACTCCTGCAGAGATAATGGAATGATGAACATCCCCAAGGATGGTACAGCCATTACCAATCAGACTGTCGTGGATCTTTGCCTCAGCGCCAATATAATGAGGGGCCAGAATTTCCTCATTGGAAAATATCCTCTTCTTGAGTTCAAAGAATTTATCAATCTTTTCTTCGCGCAAAACCTCCATATTGGCATTATAATAGCTCTCGATGGTGCCCACATCACGCCAATAGCCATGAAATAAATAGGAATAGATTCTTTTTCCTTGTCGCAAAAGACGAGGAATTACATTCTTGCCAAAATCCTTTACAGACTCTTCATCGGCTTCATCCTCCCAGAGAGCTTCTTTAAGGACCTCCCAATTAAAGATATATACGCCCATCGAAGCTAGGTTGCTCTGAGGATGAACTGGTTTCTCGGCAAATTCGCTGATTCTCCCACTCTCATCCGCAGTCATGACCCCGAAACGGGAGGCTTCTTCCCAGGGAACTGCAATGGTCGATAAGGTGACTTCAGCTTTAGCCTGTTTATGGAAGCTTAACATATCGTAATAATTCATCTGATAAATATGGTCTCCGGAGAGAATCAAGATGTACTCCGGATTATAGAAATTGATGAAGTCCATATTTTGATATATAGCATTAGCTGTCCCTTTATACCAGCTCCCTTGATCCTCGCCCAAAAATGGCGGTAAGATATGAACCCCACCATTCAAGCAATTCAAGTCCCAAGCTGAGCCCATTCCGATATAGGAATTAAGCACAAAGGGCTTATACTGGGTCAAGACACCCACCGTATCAATATTTGAGTGTGTACAATTACTAAGACTGAAATCGATAATTCGATATTTACCCGCAAAGGATACAGCAGGCTTGGCAATATTACGGGTTAAACAGCCTAACCTGCTTCCTTGTCCCCCCGCCAATAACATGGCTATACACTCTTTTTTTCGCATAGCTACTCCTCTTTCTCCTCAATTCTCCGACAACGCGCTCGCCAAACCTGATGGGCATATTCCCGTATGGTTCGATCACTGGAGAATACTCCCGACTCCGCAATATTGTGTAGAGAGGATTTAAGCCACATATCTTGATTAAGATAAATTTTTGACGCTTCCTCGAAGGTCCTCATGTAGGATTCAAAATCCTTGAGAACGTAGAATTCATCATTATAGAGGAGCAAGCTATCATAGATCGCTCGAAATTCTTGTGCATTTTCTAATAAGTAGTTTGAATTCAATTGCTCAAGGATCTTCTTTAGACGCGGGTTAGTATGGTACTCATCCCAAGACTTATAGCTGCGGTTTCTGTTGTACTCTATCACTTCACCTGCCGTAAGGCCAAAGATGAAGATGTGCTCATCTCCTACGGCTTCTTTAATCTCGACATTAGCCCCATCTAGGGTTCCCAAGGTAAGAGCCCCGTTCATCATGAACTTCATATTCCCCGTGCCAGATGCTTCTTTGCTGGCAGTAGAGATCTGCTCACTGAGATCCGCCGCCGGGTAGATTCTCTCTGCTAGCGAGACATTGAAATTTTCCAGAAAAACAACTCTTAATTTTTCCTTCATACGTTGGTCCTTGTTAATTTTTTGAGCAAGGTCATGGATCAGCTTTATTATGCTTTTAGCATAGTGATAACCAGGCGCAGCCTTTCCACCGAAAATAAAGGAATACGAGCCTTGAACGGCCTCGGGGTCCCTTTGCAGACGATTATAGAGGTCCATGACCTTAAAGACATTGAGAAGCTGTCGCTTGTAGGCATGAATCCGCTTGACATGAACATCATAAAGAGAATGGGGATCTAGGTATATTCCCTGCTTTTCTTGAATCATTAACGCTAATCTTTGTTTGTTTTGGTATTTCACTTTGCCTAATTGCTCTAAAAAACTAGCATCCTCTTGATAGTTGTGAAGCTTTTTTAGCTCATTCGCATTGGTCTTCCACCCCGGACCAATAGCTTCAGTGACGAGCTCAGAGAGAGCAGGATTAGCCGTTAAGAGGAAGCGCCGATGATTAACGCCATTGGTTAAGTTGGTGAATTTGTAACCGAAAATGCGGTGAAAATCCTTAAAAACATGCTGCTTTAAAATCTCCGTGTGCAGTCTAGCGACGCCATTGATAGAATGACTGCCGATAATAGCCAGATTTGCCATGCAAATCTGACCCTCTCTCATGACGGGGGTACTTCTTAACAATTCCTCACAATTGAAGAACCGCCTGAGAAGCTTCTCCTTGAACCGCCGATCGATCTCTTCAATAATCATATAAATTCTGGGCAGGAGATTCTTAAGTAGGCTCACCGGCCATTTTTCTAGAGCCTCCGGCATAATCGTATGGTTCGTATAGGAAATAGCATCCACAGTGATATTCCAACTCTCCTCCCAATCCATTCCCTCTTCATCAATGAAAATTCTCATTAGTTCAGGGATACAGAGAGCAGGATGGGTATCGTTAATATGAATAGCTACCCCCTGAGAAAAATCCTTCAAGGTCCCATTGCGTTTTTTATAGCTACGCACAATAGCTCCTAGTCCCGCTGCCACGAAAAAGTATTCTTGCTTGAGTCGCAGCTCTCTTCCGGCATGGTTACTATCTTCCGGATAAAGGATATAAGAAATAGCTTCTACTTCTGACTTATAGCTTAATGCTTGAGTAAAATTTCCCTGGTTAAATAAAGCTAAATCCAATTCTGATGACAAAGGCTCTGCACTCCACAGCCTTAAATTATTGATGAGAAAGGGATTTTCGTAACTGAAGATTGGGATATCATATGGCACTGCTAATACCGGTTCATAGTTTTCATGATGGAAAATCAGTCTTCCCTGCACTCTTTCAACCCTAATGTTGCCCTTGAACTTCACCACGATAGCCTTATCCGGTTTTCTTGTTTCCCAAGGATAACCGTTCTTCAGCCAATGATCGGCAATTTCCGTTTGATGACCGTTAACAATTTTCTGTTCAAACAGACCGTACTTATAACGAATGCCATTACCATGTCCAACGACCCCTAAAAAGGCCATTGAATCTAAGAAACAGGCTGCTAAGCGGCCCAGGCCTCCATTACCTAAGCCGGCATCGCTTTCTTGAGCTATCAGCTCTTGCAAATCAATATTGAGCTCTGCTAAGCCCTCGTGCACAATGGTTTGTATCCCGATGTTAATCAGATAATTATTCAGCAGCTTACCAATTAGAAACTCCATGGAAAAATAGTAGACCTGCTTGGCAGGTTGTTTTTGATCTGCTGTATAGTTAGTAAAGGCTCGGCAGAGGCTTATCTCTTCCTTGAGAAGTACCACCAAGGTGTGATATTTATCCCATAGGGTCCCTTCTTCAATGGACTTCCCCTTAATCTCGGCATATTTCTCTAGATAAGCATCCTTAAAGCTATTTTTGTCTGAAAACATCTTTATTCTTCTCTCCTTCTAAAACCGACGTATTACAATGTCTATTCCTTGCCCAACTATTTATGCAAGTACCGGTTTTAAGAGGATTGCTCCCAGCGAAGGAATCTGAAGTTCCAATGAATACTCTCGTCCATGCCAGGGAATGCTTTCCACCATGATGAGTCCTGAATTATTTACACCCGCACCACCGTAGTCTGCTGTATCCGTACTAATGATTTCCCTATACCCTTTGGCGTCCTCCACTCCGATCCGAAATCCAGAGTAACTATGGGGCTGGAAGTTGATAATCACCACTAAACGATCCTGATGTTCTTCACCTTTACGACAAAACACAAGGATTCCTTGCTCATGGTTATGGACATCGATCCACTCAAATCCTGACCAGTTCAGGTCGTTTTCCCATAAAGCCCTTTCTTCCCGATAGATAGCATTAAGCTGTTGAACAAATAGGTGATACTGCCGATGAATATCAAATTTAAGGAGAAACCAATCCAGCTCCCGATCCTCACGCCACTCGATAAACTGCGCAAGCTCACCCCCCATAAAGAGCAGCTTCTTCCCGGGGTAACAGATCCAATAGATCATTAAGGATCTTAATCCTGCAAACTTTTGCTCGTAATTGCCAGGCATCTTATTTAATAAGGACTTTTTGCCATGGACTACCTCATCATGGGATAAGGGTAGAATATAACTTTCAGAATAGGCGTACATCATGGGAAAGGTTAAGAGCTGATGATACTTTTTTCTCTGCTCAAAATCCAAGACAATGTAGCGCAGAGTATCATTCATCCAGCCCATATTCCATTTAAATGAGAATCCTAACCCTTGGTTTGCCAGTGGCCTAGTTACCCCCTGCCAATCCGTTGCCTCTTCGGCAATCATCAGAACATCAGGAAAAAGAGCATCAACCGCTTGGTTAAGCCGCTGTATAAATTGGACGGCCGCCAAATCTTCTCTCCCCCCCAAAATGTTAGGCTCCCAGGTTTTATCCTCTTTGCCATAATCCAAGTAGAGCATACTACTTACCCCATCCACTCGTAGGCCATCCACATGATAAATCTCCAGCCAGAAGATTGCATTAGAAATTAAGAAGCTCCATATTTCCGACCGGGTATAATCAAATTTATAGGTACCCCAATGCTCATGGACTTCTTTCTCAAAGAGAGCACTTCCATCAAAGTTCCCCAAGCCATGGGCATCCTTGCAAAAATGCCCCGGAACCCAATCCATAATCACCCCGATATCCGCTTGATGACATTGGTCAATCAACGCCATCAGATCATGGGGAGTACCATAACGGCTGGTACTGGAATAGTATCCTGTTCCCTGGTAACCCCATGACCCGTCATAGGGATGCTCCTGCAAGGGCAAAATTTCCACATGGGTATAGCCCATTTTTTTTAAGTAACTGATGAGCTCAGGCGCAATTTCCCGGTAACTATAAAATCCACCTCCCTCCTTACTTTTCCAGGAGCCTAGGTGTATTTCATAAATGGCTAAGGGCATGATTTTATAGTCAATAGTTTTGCGTTTGTTAAGCCAAGTCTGGTCGTGCCAAGGATAACCCTCTAGGGAATATACAACTGAAGCTGTATCGGGCCTCACTTCGGAGAAGAAGGCAAACGGATCCGCTTTCAGCACTCTTTCTTCAGCGTCAGTCAAAATCTCATATTTGTAAATCTCTCCTTCTTCTAAGCCCGGGATAAATAAAGTCCATATGCCATGGACCCCACATTTTTCCATAGGATGACTTACTCCGCACCAACCATTAAAATCCCCTACGACTGAGACTTTAGTTGCATAGGGAGCCCATAAGGCGAAGAATGTGCCCCATCGCTCCTGATTTTTTATACGATGTGCTCCAAATTTAAGGAAGCTATGATAAAACTCACCGCGATTAAAAAGATACATCTCTTTTGAGGTGAGTAGGGGATCTTTCTTATGAAGTTCTATAGTCACTGCCCCCTTCCGATACTAGATTTCCAATCCGCCGTATGGAATTGATAAGATACTCTTTTCTTCTTTTGCTTTTGCGACTCGGATAATATAATGCTTGTCTGTAATTACTAGATTCTATGACTCTCCGCTCTACTTTAGAACGAGCAATTGAGTTGTGGGTCAATTCCCTCTAAACGTTAGTCCAGTCCATATTGGACTAAACCATCCGGCACCACCAAACCCTTATTGAATCGGGAACAGACACGTGTTATCCCGGTGTTAAAATGTGTTGACACAGCTATAGCACCTATGATATTATATAGAATTTTACAATCCATCATTTTTATGCTATACTAGTTAGAGCAAATCATTTGGGGGGTGACTCGATGTTTCAAGTGGGTGATAAGGTTCTCTATCCCATGTATGGGGCGGGAATTATCGATTCCATCGAAGAAAAAGAGGTCTTAGGTGTTAAAGGACAGTATTACCTCTTGAACATTCCTCATGTCCATATGGAAATTATGATTCCTGTCGGAAAAGCTGAGGATTTAGGCATTCGGCAAGTGGTCAACTGCGAAATCATTGATCAAGTGTTGAGTTTTTTATTTCAAGGAGATACTGACCCTGTAATTTTCGAAAGCAACAACCGCTTCTACCGAGATATCAATAAAAAGAAAATGAAAAGCGGGGATATCTTTCAAGAGTGTGAGATTATTCGAGATTTAACGCGAAAAAGTAAGCTCCACAAGCTCGGCATGGAAGATAACAATATGCTGAATAGTGCCTGCCAGATTATTACCAGCGAGATTGTTCAAGCCAAAGGTATTGAGATGGAAGAAGCTGTCGAGATGCTTCAGGAAGTTATCAGTCGCGCTAAAGAAGAAAATGAAAAGCAAGAATTATTAGGATAGCCCGTCAAAGCTATAGACAAGAAGAAACCAGCACCATTGAGGCGCTGGTTTCTTCTTGTTTATATAAATCTTTAATCCATAGTTCCTTATTTCTGATGAGGGCCTTGCGCATAATAATTGCTTTGGATGAGCAAATCAGCAATAGTTAAGCCCTGAAGGGCATGGTCCTTATATCCTTCGCTTTCTCCAACAAATGTTCCATCCGCCAAAACCACATAATCCCTTTCAGTAGTAAGCAAATTTCGGCCTTGGACCTTATCAGCATAGGCTTTTTCATCAATTCCCATCAGATAGGCAACTGTCGGCAGAATATCAATTTGTCCCCCGGTAGTATCAATGACCTGTGCCTCCATTCCTTTTTTATAAATAATAAAGGGCACTTTATGATCATCAATACTCCACCACTCTTCTTGCGGTTGGATGTCAGCTAGTTCGCTATTATAATATTTATGAATTCCGCCATGATCTCCGTAAATAACGACTACTGTGTTATCTAATACTCCCTGTTGATCTAAGTTGTCGAGAAATGCTCCAATTTGCTGATCTGTGTAATGGATACTTTGGAAATATCCACCCAGCTTTGTCTGGTCGATCTGCGGATTCATATCCAGCTCTCGGTACTGCGTGGGAAGATCAAAGGGACCGTGGCTGGACATCGTAATGATAAAATCATAAAATGGCTGTTGTTCCCCTCCAACCATAGGTTGCATTTGGCGTAGAAAACTCCCATCACTTAAACCCAAACCAATTTTCTCATCCATAACGAAATCCGTTATATCCAAGGTGTTGGCAAAGCCCATACCAGTCAAAGCTTCAACCCAATTCCAATAACCCGCATTATCTGGGTGGCTGGCCCGAGTTGTATACCCTTCTTCAGTAAGAAGAACGGGTAAGGAATAATACTCATTAAGAGGATAGCGGAAGAAGGTACTCCCTCTGCGCACGGGGTATACCGAAGCGTTAGCCAAAAGCTCAGCATCAGATGTGGTACCATTCCACACCTGTTCATAAAAATTGGGGAAGTAGATGCTGTTCTTCAATAACCTATTTAGGGTAGGGGTTATTTCTTGGTTCTCAAGGCTTTGCTGTACGACGAAGTTCTCCAGAGATTCAACCTGGAGAAGTATTAGATTTTGCCCTGCAAAGATTCCCTTCAACTCATTAGAAGGCGCATCCTCGTGGTTTTGCGCAAACCATGTTTGAATGTCCTCCTTTTGCTCTAGGGTTAATTCTATGGTCTGATTTTCTTTGAAATAGACATAATTATCATAAAAATGGTAGCCTAGAGGAGATAAATTTCTCATGGTATCCGTAGGAGCCCAACAGATTCGGAAAACCATCTGATTCTCCCCATTTTCGGTAAGATCATAACGATAATGAGCAGAATAAATAAATCCTACAGCTAGGGCACAAAACATCATAAACCAAGGGATCTGGCGAGAAATTCCTTTCCCCATCCCCTTCTTCATAAGCAGCAAGAACAGGCCTAAGACGCAATCGAGAACAAAAAAGATATCTTGGATGAAAAACAAAGAAAAAATTGTACTCCCTAGGTCCTCTAAATTCCCTACTTGTTTAACAAGATACAAATTAATGTAGTCACCGAAGCCACGAAAGTACACCAGATCAGCAATCAATATGAAGGAAAGCGCTGCACCAAGCAGCCAAGTTGCCCATAGACGTCTTCGCCCTTTAAATAAGAGTGCCACCGAGAAAAATAGCAGGGTAAAGCAAAAGGCTATACTGCTAGACAATTCATAGTCGTGCTCGAAATAAAAATCCCAAGCGCTATTCCAGGAAGTCGTTAATCCCATGAAGACTTTAACTTTGATATAGCCCAAGAGAAAAGATCCCAGCCAATAAGGATCAGGTAAGATTTCACCAATGAAACGTAGATTTCTTTTTATCGTTTGATATTGAAGGACAGACATTCAATCACCTTAACTGTTGATTACTTGCTCCTTGAGCAGCTACTATTATAACATATTAACGCAACCCTTTATATCTCACTATAAGATAAAATGCTGACTGTATCCTTCCCTCTTGCCTATAGAACAACTCATGCTTACTTTTCCTCCATAATACAAAAGAGAGCTCATATGAGCTCTCTTCTTAGGCAATTTAAGAACTAATTAACAACTTCCACCACAGCTCCCACAGCTGCTACCGCAACCTTCACCGCCAAAATCTTTAGCCAAGCGTATTTCAAAGCCACTAGCTTCTTCATTTTCCAAGAAGTCGATAAAGGCGCCTTCTAAATACTCAGAGAGGGTGCTGGCGGTAATGACGGACACACCGAATTCTTCATCCAGAACATCGACATCGGTTTTAGCGTCCTCTAAAGTCATCCCAAAGCTTGGACCACCGCAACCAAATCCAGCCAGATAGAGGCGAAGATATGACCCTTCTTTATTTTGGGACTTTTGAACTTCCTTGATTTTCTCTGCCGCGAGTTCTGATATATTAATCATACTTCACATCTCCTTCTTTTAATCTAGGTACTCGTAGGACTTTATGCTACCTACCCTATTTCCTAAATCTAGTGCATGGATTGTTAAAAATTATTACACCTTATATATCATTAATTATACCATCTTTATTTCATAAATTCCACCATATTACTATCTTTGAGAACCACATCATGGGAACCGCCCTCAACAATGCTCGTTGCCGAAACCAGGGTAATCCTTGCATTATCCTGCAAGTCAGGGATGGTTAAGACACCACAGTTGCACATAGTTGAGCGGACCTTGTTTAAGGAAAGGGTTACGTTATCCTTTAAGCTACCAGCATAGGGAACATAAGAATCCACACCCTCCTCAAAGGAAAGCTTCTTATCTCCGCCCATGTCATAGCGCTCCCAGTTCCTTGCTCGGTTGGAGCCTTCACCCCAGTACTCTTTCATATAGCTACCGTTGATATTGACTTTATTGGTAGGGCTTTCATCAAAGCGTGCAAAATACCGCCCTAACATGATAAAGTCTGCACCCATAGCGAGAGCCAAGGTCATATGATAGTCATAGACGATTCCACCATCAGAACAGATTGGCACATAGACTCCCGTTTCTTCAAAATATTCATCGCGTGCCTTGGCTACTTCAGCGACAGCCGTAGCTTGCCCGCGCCCAATACCCTTTTGTTCCCGGGTAATACAGATGGAGCCTCCGCCAATTCCTACTTTAACAAAGTCAGCTCCGGCTTTAGCTAGGTATAAGAAGCCCTCGCGATCGACCACATTACCAGCACCCACCTTGACATCATCGCCGTAATGTTCCCGAACCCAGTCGATCGTTATTTTCTGCCATTCGGTGAAGCCTTCTGACGAATCAATGCATAGGACATCCGCCTCGGCATTGACTAAAGCAGGAATTCGTTTCGCATAATCTCGGGTATTGATTCCGGCTCCTACAACGTAACGCTTTGAGTTATCTAAAAGCTCATTTTCATTTTCCTTATTCGAATCATAATCCTTGCGGAAAACCATCGCTTTTAAGCGTTGGTCTTTATCAATTAAGGGCAAGGCATTGAGCTTATGCTCCCAAATAATATCATTGGCTTCCTTGAGGGTTGTTTTATCATCCGCACAGATAAGGTCTTGGAATTTCGTCATAAACTCCGTCACTTTAGTATCGGTTGACATACGGCTGACACGATAATCCCGGCTCGTAACAATCCCCAACAATTTCCCGTTAGCTGTGCCATCCTCGGTGACAGCCATGGTCGAGTGCCCGGTAATTTCTTTCAAAGCTAAAATATCGGCTAAGGTATCTTCAGGCTTAATGTTTGAATCACTGACGACAAAGCCTGCCTTGTGATTCTTCACTCGGGATACCATTTGAGCCTGATTTTCTATGGTCTGGGAGCCATAGATAAAAGCAATACCCCCCTCTTTCGCTAAGGCGATACCCATGCGGTCATCCGAAACGGATTGCATGATGGCTGACACCAAGGGTATATTCATGGTCAAGGAGGATTGTTCCCCTTTTTTAAACTTCACTACCGGTGTTCTTAAACTCACATTAGCCGACATACATTCTGTAGAAGAATATCCCGGGACCAGAAGGTATTCCCCAAAAGTCCGTGAAGGTTCGTCAAAATAAAAGGCCATTTCAATCACTCCTACTTTCTAAAACTTTTATCTTTAATCTTATCATTATCACCCGGATAAAGACAAGTATTCTTAAAAATATAAATGCTGCTACTACCTGATTATCCGACTGCCAGCCCTACCCTTCACTCAACAAGCTCATCAAGGTCTGCTCAAAGAGTCGATCTTCCATTGGGGTGCGTTTACTAGGGCCCTTTGTTCTTCCCCCTGCTCTGCGGTATTTGGCCTTGAGTTCTCTTTCCTCAAGCATGATACTCATGGTCTCGGGACGGTATTCTTTTCCAGAAGGACCTAGAGCTTTCGCTCCCTTGCCAACGACCATGGCGGCTAAGCCAATATCCTGCGTCACAATAATATCTCCTGCTTCGCAAAGATTCATCACTTTTAAATCGGTCTCTTGAGAGGAATTTCCCACAATGATGTGGTGGTCCGAGTTAATCTCGTGATTAAAGCTAGCTACCGTCCAGACAGGTATATCCTTTTGACGACCCGTGTTCAAGCAGATTTGGAGAACGACTTTGGGGCAGGCATCCGCATCGATGAGAATCTTCATGGTTTAAGAAACCCTCTCTCAATCGAACTTTGGATTAATCTTTCGATATACTCATAGAGTTGGGGAACTCTTGCCTTCGCCACAGCAGTGCGCTTCAAGACCTTGGCACTGGTGATTCCAGGTCTTTGCCAGGTGTGTCCATCCGTATTGTAATTCAATAGAAGAGGCTGAAAACGATCCAGTGTTGCAGCATAGGCCGCTTCCTCGGTTTCCATCTCTTCGAATTCACGCCAAAGGGCCATCATCTTTTGTGCTTGATCCTCTGGGAGCATATTGAATAAACGATTCGCTGCTTCTTGTTCTCTCTCATCTTTATCTTCATAGCCTTTTTCATCATAGCAGTAGGTATCCCCAGCATAGATCTCCACTAAGTCGTGAATCAGCACCATTTTGATTACTCTAAATATATCAACATTCTTATCCTCAGCATATTCCGAGAGAATCATCGCCATCATAGCTAAATGCCAAGAGTGCTCGGCATCATTTTCATGGCGTCTATCTCTAATAGTTACACTTTGGCGGGTAATATTCTTGAGTTCATCAATCGTCACAATAAATTGGATTTGTTTTTCCATTCTTTCGCTAATCATTTTGACTCCATCTCCTTCTGAAACTAGTTGAAATCTTTCCCATAATATGTACCGAAATATTGACCTTAGGTACTCTACCAGAAGAAATTATATGAAAAAACCTCCTTACAGAGGTTAGTTTTCAATATAGGGTACAGGGTCAGCTACCCCAGCTTCGGCAAATCCTTTCAGACGCAGAATGCAACTATCGCAAGTTCCACAGGCCCTTTCCCCACCACGGTAACAGCTCGTGGTTAAATGCAAAGGGGCCCCGTTCGACCCTGCCAGGCGGATCGTATCCGCTTTGGAAAGGTGAAGTAACGGCGCTTTAATCTCTATCCTTTGACCATTCGCACCTGCCTTAGTACCCACTTCAGCAACCTTTTGAAAAGCCTCCAAAAACTCAGGTCGGCAATCCGGATAGCCGCTGTAATCCACAGAGCTAATCCCGATAAAGATCGCCTCTGCACCGATGACCTCACCATAACCCAAAGCATAGCTCAGGAAGAGAAGATTGCGTGCCGGAACATAAGTCACGGGTATCTGATCATCCTCTGCATAATCCGGAACTTGGATTGAGGGATCCGTTAAGGCACTTCCCCCCACATTATCAAGTGTGATGATTCGATGTTCCTTGACCTGATAGAATTGGGCAACCGCTTTAGCCGCCTCTAATTCCCGCTGATGCCTCTGACCATAATCAAAGGATAGCGGGTATATTTCGTAGCCCGCCTTGGCAGCAACACTCATGCACGTAGTACTGTCCAAGCCGCCAGAGAGTAAAACAACAGATTTCTTCATAACAAGCTCCTTAACTAGGTAGTCTTTAAGCCATCATGGAATTTCGATCGATCCTTCCTGAAAAGGATCAGGGACCAAATATAACCGCCGAAGACTTTAGCAAAGAATTGACCAAATACAGCGTAGGGTATAAAGGCGCCAAAGGCTAAAGTAGGAAAAGCGATTGAATCCACAGCTGCCGATACAATGTTGGAGCTGTTAATTTTCACAAAGCGCGGGTGTTTTTTCAACCCTTGATAGACCGCAGTATCCGTTATTCCCGTCAGCAAGAAGGCGATAAAGGAAGCCGTAGCGATGGACCCTGCATTGCGGTTAATAAACCATGACAATAAGGCCCCTGCCCCAACTAACATTAACATCTTCGGCCAGAGATGCTTGCGACTCCATTGCTCATGAAGTTTATCCCGGGCAACTAAGTCAAAGGCAATAAGCAAAAATGCATTAATCGGCGTTGAAATCGGGCCGAAATGCGCGACCGATAAATTGGCCGCCACATTGGCAGCTAAATAGGCCAAAACAATCCACATGAATACTCCTCCATTTCTATGGCAGGATAGATCTACTTATCAAATAATCCGCCTTTTTTATAACTCTTTATCCCACTGCGAGCTTGCCCAATTTTTGCAGTTGCTTTATTGGGCCCACCTTGTTGGGCACTTTTCTTCTTTTTTTCCTCGATGAGCTTTTTCATTAATTCAATATTCTTATCCATAATTACCTCCATTTTTTAATACACATAACATCTCAAGCTTGGACTATTGAAAATCACAGACACATTTATGTCTTGTTCCGTGCAATCTCTTCAGCCAGCTCACTTAGATAGGTCCATCGCTCCATCGCTTCTTCCAGCTTTTTCTCCGATTCGTCCTTGACCTTCACGAGGTCGTTAAGTTTGCCGTAATTGTCCCCAGCTTCCATCATGTCTTGCTCCACTCGCTCCAATTGACTCTCGATTTCTGCAATGACATCTTCTATCTGTTCATATTCCCGTTGCTCTTTGTAACTCATTTTTAAAGGGCGTTCTTTAGGCTTACTCAATTGAGCCGTATCCGCTGCCCCCTCCTGATTAGAGACTTGACCAGAGTTTTTTCGGCCTTGAATCAGGCTTTCTTCTAATGACAGTTCCTCCTGCGCTCGCGTTTCCATCTGCTCCCGATACTCTGTGTAATTGCCGATGGCCGAACGAATTCTTCCCTGTCCTTCGAAAGCCAGAATCTGCTCGACGACGCGATCCAAAAAAAAGCGATCATGGGATACTGTAATGACAACCCCCGGAAAATCCTCAAGATACTCTTCAAGAATACCAAGTGTTTGAATATCCAAATCATTGGTTGGTTCGTCCAAAAGCAATACATTGGGTGAATCCATCAAGATCTGTAAGAGGTAAAGCCTCCGTTTTTCGCCTCCAGAAAGCTTTTCTACCGGAGTCCACTGTTGAGCTGGGCTAAAAAGAAACCTCTCCAGCATTTGCGAGGCTGTTATTACCCCACCATCTGCAGTGGTAATCACTTCCGCCACCTGCTTAATCACATCGATTACCTTGATCTGCGGCTCAAACTCTCGGCATTCTTGAGCGAAGTACCCTATCTTAACTGTGGATCCCCACTCAATTTTCCCTTGATCAGCTTGAATCCGTCCGGCTAAAATATTTAACAACGTGGACTTACCGCTACCGTTGGGACCAATAATCCCAATCCGATCAAATTTAGAAAGAATAATGCTAAAATCATCAATAACCGTCCCCCGATTAGGGTAGGTCTTATGAAGATGGGAACATTCGATGACTTTCTTTCCTAAGCGAGCTGCTCCTGCTGAGATGTCTACCTTCCCTGTCTTTTCCTCTGGCTTATCCCCTTGAAGCTGATCGAAACGATCAATTCTCGCTTTTTGCTTCGTGGTGCGAGCTTTAGCTCCCCGACGAATCCAGGCTAGCTCATTGCGCAAGGTATTTTGACGTTTTCTTTCGGAAGCTTCTTCTTGCTCATCCCGTTCCGCTTTTAATTCTAGGTAGCGACTATAATTTCCAGGGTATGAATAGAGTTTTCCCCGATCTAGTTCAAACATTCGATTCACTACTCGGTCAAGAAAATAACGATCATGAGTCACCATTAAAAGGGCACCTTTGCGTTTATTTAAATAATGTTCAAGCCAATCCACCATTTCATTATCGATATGGTTGGTTGGTTCATCAAGAATCAAGAGATTCGAAGGCTGAATCAGGGCACTCGCCAGTGCTACTCGCTTCCGCTGCCCACCGGACAAGGTCCCCACGGCAATATCAAATTGAGTTATCCCTAACTTGGTCAGAATAGCTTTTGCTTCGCTTTCGATTTGCCACCCGTTAAGGCTGTCCATCTTCTGCCCCAGTTGGAGGAGGGTATTTTGATAATCAACCTTACTAGAATCTTGATTCATTCGTTCTAACGCGGTTTCATAGTCCCTAAGTAGCTGCATCAGTGGGGAATTCCCTTTAAAAACCTGTTGCAATACGGTAGCCTCGTCATCAAAATCCGGCTCTTGGGGAAGATATTCTAACTGCAGGGCATTGTTGGTGACAATCCGCCCTTGATCCGGTTGCTCCATACCCGCAAGTATCCTCAGCAAGGTAGACTTCCCTGTTCCATTCACCCCGATAATACCGATTTTTTGGCCTTCTTCTACCCCTAGTGAAATATCTCTAAATAAAAACTTTATACCATAGCTTTTAGTAAGCGATTCAGCTGTTAACAGATTCATTTCGATTCCCCTTAACTATCCGAACTTGAATGCGTCATCTCTTGAGTATATCACTTCTGAGAGATTTCGTGAACCGCAAATTCATAAGGTTTTTGTTGTTCATTGGGCTTCATGATGTTCATGGTCTTATGCGCTTCTTACTCCATTTGAATGAAGATTAAAAATAGCTTATAGTGTTAGTATCAAATTCTAAGCAGAATAAGGAGGTTGACCATGTCACAAGTTATCAACCGTTTCCTAAAGTATGTTCAAATGGATACCCAATCCAGCGAAGACTCTCAAAACACACCCAGCACGGGCAAGCAGCTCGACTTAGCACAGCTTCTGCAAAAAGAATTAACGGATCTTGGATTGTCGGATGCTAGAATAAAAGAAGGCTATGTTTATGGAACCTTGCCAGCTAATTCGGCAAAGGCTATCCCAGCCCTAGGTTTAATCGCCCATATGGATACTAGCCCTGACTTTTCCGGCGAAAATGTCAAGCCCAAAGTCATTGAGAGCTATGATGGTCAGGAGATCGTCTTAAATTCGGAGCACAATCTTATTCTTTCTCCTCGAGATTTTCCGGAATTGCTGGATTACATAGGCAAATCACTCATCACGACCGATGGAACAACTCTTTTAGGGGCAGATGATAAAGCAGGTATTGCCGAGATTATGACTGCACTGGACTACCTAGCAACACACCCCGAAGTGGAGCATGGGAAAATCTGTGTCGCCTTCACCCCTGATGAAGAAATAGGTCGTGGAGCCGATCATTTTGATGTGGCAGGCTTTGGTGCAGATTTCGCCTACACTTTGGATGGCGGCCCCCTCGGCGAATTAGAGTATGAGAATTTTAACGCGGCCAAGGCGATTGTGAAGATCAAAGGGAGAAATGTTCATCCCGGTAGTGCCAAGAACAAAATGATTAATTCGATCCTCTTAGCCAATGAGTACATCGCCAAGCTTCCTGCTCAAGAAACACCGGCAACTACGGAAGGCTATGAAGGTTTTTATCATATCAATGATATCAAGGGGGATGTGGAAGAAACTACCCTTTACTATATTATCCGGGATTTTGATCAAGATTCTTTCACCAAGCGCAAAGCGACGATGTTGAACTTAGCAGAAGAGTTGAACCAAATCTATGGATCTGATGCTTTCTCCCTTGAGATCACAGATCAATACCAAAATATGAAGGAAAAAATCATCCCCTTCATGCATATCGTGGAAAAAGCCCAAGCTGCCATGGAGGCCGTAGGCGTCAAACCCCTAATCCAGCCTATACGTGGAGGAACAGACGGAGCGCGTCTATCGTTTATGGGGCTTCCCACCCCCAATCTCTTCACCGGTGGTCATAATTATCATGGTCGCTATGAATTCATCCCCACCTTCGCCATGGAAAAGTCTGTTGAGGTCATCCTGAAGATTATTGAGCTGTATGCTAAAGAGGATCTCCACTAAGATAGTAAAACCGTGTGAAATGTCCTGCCAAAGTAGGCCTGTCCCAAATACGACTGCGCATTCGTATTTGGGACAGGCCTTTATATCACATGGAGAGTATCTGTTTTTTCGTCTAAGTCTGAACAAATTCCATGGCTAAAAATTGAAGATAGTTTCATTGATTTGTTGAAAACTAGGGAACCATCTTTAGTTGGTTGGTTTAGCATGTTAGAAACTCATATCTGAGGAAATAAAAGTTCAACAATATGGATGAAATCTTCAAGATTGCAGCAATCATTGACCAAATACACCGGCAGCCCGATAAAGCGAAAAGGCCTATTTCTATGGACAAAATCGTAGAGAGTTGGTTTATCACTCACTTTTAGGTTACCCTCAGTATCGTAGCCCCTCCCCTTCCCTTGTGCTTTGATCTGTCCCTCTAAGGTCTCAAAGAGTTCTTGATAATGCTCTGATTTCAAGTCGTGAGCTTGACAATACCCATCCCTTTGCCGTGCATACAGTGATTGAATATAATTCTTCTTGGCCTCGTCCCACTGTGGATAAGCCTTAAAAACAAAAGCATTGGCCAGTGTTTCTTCAAGACAATCCTGGGTCCCCCAGGTTTGACTATACACCTTCTTTTTATAGGTTGGGTAGAGACCATTGTTTTCATTTCCCACATCATCGATTAATATGCAGTAACGTTCCACGAGATAATGAAAGGATCCATGGGTCAAGAGTGAATCCAGCGCCAGGGTATGAGCCTCCCGCAATGTCATCTGGGTCTGCCTGAGGATACTGAAGAGATACATTCCGAACATCTCGGCATAAATATATAAACCAAAATTGTCTCTATTATAATGACAAGGTCGATAGGTCCCCACTATATCTAAATTTTCACAGCGTTTTTCGTTAAAATGGCGCTCATACTCTCTCAAATCTAATTTCAGTCTATTAAAGGCTTTTGAATTATAGGAAATTGCTTTGCCCTTCACCAGATATAAATCCTGACCCTGCATGATTGGATACACTTCTTCACTGATATGCTCCCCCACTGCTCCACCTCATTCCCAACAGGTTAAGAAAACAAGCTTGTCTCCATAAATTCATATGACTTGTTATCCTTTTTTAGCACCTGAGCTTGGAAACGGCGGATTTAGCGGTTTGTCTTTTGCTATCCAGAGCACCTCAAAGTATACCTATTGAAACTGATTAGAATTAGTATTAATACCTGAGCAGACCGTTACCATGGCATCACCTCCTTTTTGATATAGTAAAAGCACCCCTGAGGGTGCTTTTACTATGTATATCTGATGCAATTTTTATACTGAAAAACCTGACTCCTCTGCTTTTTTATCTTGAATTCTTGCGCCAAAGATGATTACACACAGGACCAAGGTTACTATACCAATAATATAAGGTGTATTCATGGATAATTCATAGATACCCCCTCCGATCAGTGGACCAATGATTCGTCCTAAGCTGCCGAAGGATTGAAAAACTCCCAGTGATGCACCCTGGTGATTATGGTTATTCTTTGTTACTAAGCTGGAACTGGTTGGTGTCATTAAAGAATTGCCTGTCATGAACACCATCGTTCCTAAAACCAGAAGCACTGCATTGGGAGCCCAGAGCATCCAAAGAAAAGCGAAGGCACAGAGAAGTGCTCCGAACTTGGCGGGTTTGGCATCACCAAACCGCTTGACCACCTTCCCGATCAGCATTCCCTGAACAATCACGCCAACAATTCCGATAATCATGAATACCATACCCATTTCTTTGGGGCCGAAGCCCACCCGCTCGGCAGCAAACAAGGTAAAGGTGGTTTCAAACATGGCCATGGTAAAACTGAGCACGAAGCTAAAGACAAATAATGGGAATAACGGATCGCGAATCACACTGAAATTTAACCGCACCTTTTTCTTAGGCTCTTTATTGGGTTCTTTCAGGGTCTCAGGGAGGAACTTCCAGGCAAAGGGCAGAACAAGGAGCGCTAAGGTTCCCGCAAAATAGAAGGGCAAGGTGAAGCTATAATCTCCTAGCCATCCACCCAGGGCAGGGCCAAAGACCATTCCTAATCCCATCGCTGCACCGAGCATTCCCATGCTCTTTGACCGATCAGCTCCCTCAGTTATATCGGCCATATAGGCCATCGCTGTAGGCAGCGTTGCCGAGGAGACCATCCCGGATAGAGCTCGAAAGGCGATGAGAAGCGGAAGATTCCCGGCGAGACCGAATAGAAAGAACGTTATTCCATAGCCACTGAGACCAATGAGGAGGACGGGTCGTCTGCCGATTCGATCCGATAAACGTCCCCAGAAAGGAGCAAAGAAAAACTGCATGATGGAATACGCGGACATGAATAACCCTAGAGAGAATGCTCCTCCTCCCAGCTCTTCAATCAAAAAGGGAAGAATAGGTATGACAATCCCGAATCCCACCATCACTAAAAACTGGACGAGAATCAAGATGATCATGGGACGAATGAACTCTTTTTTCATGATACACTCCCGTCATTTTAGCGTAGCGGACTCGAGCACCGATCCACTAGGTAGATCAAGGATTGATAGCTTATGCCACTGTGAGCAGAAAGACCAATTTCACAGGTCCGGCTGTTGGAGTATCCACCGGTACAATCATCGGTAATGGCTTGACTCAACCCAGCTAAAGCTGCTTGATTTAATTCAGGATAAGTGAAGCCCTTATCACCGGCAAAGCCGCAACAATGCACATCATCCGGAATAATTACCTTTTCGGCACACTTCTCGGCGACTGCCTTGAATTTTTCACTTAAGCGCATTTTGATGGAGCTACAGGTGACATGGATAGCGATAGTCTCCGAAACCGGTTTGAATTTCAAGCGGTGCAGCAAAAAATCATGGGTAAATTCTACGGACTCATGGAGCTCAATACCCGATTTGAAAGCTCGCTTCATCCGATACAGGCAAGGGCTGGTATCGCATACAATTGGATATTTGCCATTTTCACTGGCTTTAAGCAGAACTTTTTCTAATTCTGCACTTTTCTCATCGGCAATATCAAAGAAACCCTTGCTCTCCCAAGGCATCCCACAGCAGAGTTTATCCAGACCCGCCGGAATTATAACTTCATAGCCCGCCTTGGCCAGGATGGAACACATCACTTCGTTCAAAGGCCTTTGATCCTTATCTTTACGAGCTGGACCCATGGAACGACTGATACAGCTCGGGAAATACACGACCTTTAACACTTCCCCATTCTTGGCAGTGTAAATTGGTTGCAGAGGCTTCACTTTGCCCTTGCCTTTGCTAGGCATCCAAGCATTCCACAAAGGTATCTTGCTTTGAGAGACCCCACGGGCGGTCTTAGCTAAAGTACCCATAACGCGACTTCCTAGCAAGGAGTGGGTCCCATCAACAACACCTAGTCCGACACGCATGACACCTGTGACACCATTCATATTCTTCGCTAGAGCTGTAGCAATCTTGCGTGTGGCCGGTGTTATGGCCCGTGACCGTAGATATTTAGAGTTGTCCCCGGTATTGATGTTGAGAGGACAGGAGGTGGCACAAAGGCCATCGGTAGCGCAGGTAGCATTACCCGCATAGTCATAATCCATAAGCAAACGCATCAACCGCTCAGGGTCTTTTCCTGTTCGTTTCAGGTGAGAAATCTCTCGTTGGAGAATAATTCGCATCCGCGGTGTGGTTGTTAAGTGCTTGGATGGGCATATATCCTGGCAGAAACCACAGTTAGTACAGCTATCAATGGTTTCATGAGACTGTGGCATGACTTTTAAATTCTCAAGATGAACGTTTTTATTATCATTGATGATGACCCCGGGGTTCAAAAGATTGTAAGGATCAAAAGCAGCTTTAAGCTTCTGCATAAGCTGATAAGCTTTGCTTCCCCACTCTAATTCTACGAAGGGCGCCATATTCCGGCCTGTCCCATGCTCTGCCTTCAGAGAACCATTATATTTCTTGACCACGAACTCATTGACTTCGTTCATCAAGCCCTCATAACGAGCAATTTCTTCATCTGTATCAAACTTTGGGGTAAAGATAAAGTGCCAATTGCCATCTAAGGCATGTCCGTAAATAATGGCATCGGTGTAGCCAAATTTGTTAAGACTATTGCGCAGGTCCGCTGTGGCCTCGGCTAAACGATCCAAAGGAAAAGCCACATCTTCGATCAGCACTGCTGTCCCTTGAGGACGAACACCACCGACTGCAGGAAAAATATCCTTACGTATTTTCCAGAATGTTTCATATTCTGATTTGACTGCAGTAAATTGAATGGGGAATACCGTGGGTATATCTTCTAAGACAGAGGTCGCCTTTGCTATGTATTGATTGAGCTCCTCCGGGTTCGCTGAACGCACTTCAACTAAGAGGGCGGTTGCAGTATCGGAAAGGGTCTTTAAATAATCAGGCATTCCCGGTGCATCTTCAACAGACCTCAAGGAAGCACGGTCCATCATTTCCGCAGCTGCTACTAAATCTCGAGTGAGTCTCATCACTGCATGACAAGCATGGTCCATATCAGGGTATATGATTAAGGCAGAGGCTTTATGGTCAAAGTCAATGACTGTTTTATATGTAATTTGGGATATAAAGCCTAAGGTCCCCTCTGAGCCGATAATGATATGCTTAATAATCTCAATCGGATCATGGAAATCAACGAAAGCATTGATGCTATATCCTGTTGTATTTTTGATTTTATATTTTTTCTGAATCATAGCTACGAGGTCTGGGTCAGCATTAATCTCATCGCGTATTCCTTCGATCTGGCGGATGAGATCAGCTTTACGCTCCATGAAATGTTGACGTGAAGCATTGTCCGCAGTATCCAAAATCGTTCCATCATCAAAAATAATCCGCATTTCGTCCACAGTCTTATAGCTGTTATCTGCAGTTCCACAGCACATACCGCTGGCATTATTGGCCGCAATCCCCCCAATCATACAGTGATCGATGGAAGCGGGGTCGGGGCCAATTTTACGTTTAAAGGAGCGAAGATAACGATTTGCTTCTACCCCAAGTATACCCGGCTCTAAGCTAATCTTCTTCCCTCCCTCGTGGACTTGATAATGCCGCCAAGAGCCTTGGAGCACCAGGAGAACAGAATCTGTCAAAGCCTGACCGGATAGACTAGTTCCAGCCGTACGAAAAGTCACGGGAATCTTTGTTCTCTGGGAAAGACGAAGGATTTCTCCCATCTCGGCATCATTCTGCACACGAATGACGATTTTCGGGATGAGTCGGTAAAAGCTGGCATCAATACCATAACCCAAGGTATAAAAGGGATCAATAAAAATCCGTTGATAGGGTATGAATTGGGAAACCTCACGATAAAAATTCTGGTATTCTTGAGGAAGCCCTTTCAGATCTTCTTCTTTCTGCTTTAGGTTACGGGGGTCGTTGGGGTTCAAATCGTAATTTATAGGCTGGGTCCCGCTTTTCCAATGAGTCATTACTTCACGTCCTTCCTTTATCTGATAGGTTAGTTTTAGCCAATTTTCGAGCGAAGATTCCTTTTAAGTATTAGCTTCATACCTCATTCTATTTTTTATCCTTAATATCCTTTAAAAAATCCATTTTTCGCAGATGTATAATCTAAATAGTATAATCTAAAAAGGATAGATGTTGGCTAACTTTTAAAGCTGATAAAAACATGATATGCTATGATTAAAAAAAACAGAAATAATCAAAAAGGGGACATTAAAATGGCAGCTAATAGAATAATTTGCACTAAGAATAATGTGGACTACGTGTCAATCAGAAAGGCAATGACGGCAGGTGCAAGAACAAAAGAAGAAATCGCGGCCAGTGCAGGTGTTTGTACTGAATGTGAGGGCTGTCAATCCGAATTAGAAACTATACTTAGCTCTGTTTGCGGATGTAAAAAAGTTTCCTTGGCAACTGTAATTGAGGCAGTTAAAGCAGGTGCCGATACTGTGGAAAAAGTTAGCGAGGTTACTGGAGCGGGTACAGGAGTAGACGAGGTCACTGGTGAGGAATGTGGCAAGTGTAAGGGCTTGATTCAGAATATCATTGATTTAGGAAGATAAAATTCTATAACAATAGCCAGGGTGCAGTTCAGTATCTGCCCCCTGGCTATTTTTCGTTTATATGGTACTGTATAGGGTTTCCATGGTACTTTACTACTCTTAATTCAAAGCTTTCTCCAAAATTTCATTCAGCCGATTAACCATACTCCTAGGATCGACAATGATTCCCGCTGCAATCTGAGCATTAGCAAAAAGCTGTTCCGCGGCTAGTGGAGCAAAAGAATCTTCCTGCTTTCTCAATTCGTTCAAACGTTGAATCAAGCCATGTTTAGGGTTAATCTCCAATATTCCAGCCGGTACGTCGTGAAGATCGCGATTCATCATCTGCATCATCCGCTGCATGCTATGGGTTCCATAATGACTGAGGATAATCGCCGGACTATCCACCAACCGTTTGGACTCACGAACTTCTGTGACCTTGGCCCCGAGTACTTCTTTAAGCCAGACACTGAATTCGTTCAGTTCCTCTTCGGATATGAGTTTATCTCCCTCCGCGTTGTCCGTATCTACCAGCTTCAAATCCTCTTGGTCTGCAGAAATTAAGCGTTTCCCTTCATATTCACGAATCATATCAAAGACATAGTCATCAATGCCTTCATAGGTATAAATGACTTCATAATCCTTGTCTTTAAATACTTCCAAATAGGGACCCTTCTCAATAATCTCGCGCGTTGGTCCATTGATAAAGTAGATCAACTCTTGACCTTCCTTCATCCGACTCACGTAATCCCCTAAAGAAATCAATTCGCCTTCCCCCGTCTTTGAGGATTCATAACGCAGGAGCTTCATAATCTCTTGGCGATGGGTGAAATCATTGGCAGCACCCTCCTTAAGGAAAATGCTGAACTCACTCCAGAATGTCTTGAATTTCTCCGGTTCGTTCTTAGCCTGTTCATCTAAGAATTTCAGAAAACGGCTGGTCACTACTTTATTTAGCTTGGCTACTAAAGCGCTGTCTTGCATCGTTTCGCGGGAGATGTTCAAGGGAAGCTCCTCGCTATCAATGACCCCACGCACAAAACGCAACCATTCCGGGAGAATATCTTTAGCCTTTTCTTGAATGAGAACCTTCTTGCAATACAAATTAATACCAGTATCCATCCGTCCAAAGCCGAATTTCTCCATATTTGAACTGGGCACGAAAAGCAAGGTATTGATATTAATGGGAGCATCTGAGGAAAAATGCATTTTCAGCAAAGGCTCATCAAAGGCGTTAGCAACGTATTTATAGAATTCCGTATACTCCTCTTCGGAGACTTCATTTTTATTCTTGGTCCACAAAGCTTGGACCGTATTAATCTTTTCATCGTTCACAAAGACGGGATAGGGCACAAAGCTAGAATACTGCTTAATGATGCGCTTCACTGTGTCAGCCTTAGCAAAATCATGGGCATCTTCCTTGAGATAAAGGGTAATATGAGTTCCCCGAGGGAGGTCCTCTTCCTCAGAAATGCTGTAATCCCCTCTTCCATCCGATTCCCAGCGGTAACCCAGAGCCTCCGGTTGATAGGATCGAGTCGTCAAAGCTACTTTATCCGCAACCATAAAGGCCGAATAAAAGCCGACCCCGAACTGACCAATTAAGTTTACATCCTTGTTATCCCCCGCTTCAGCTAAACGCTGCACGAAGGCTTTCGATCCCGAATGGGCAATCGTCCCTAAGTTTTCGATTAAATCGTCTTTCGTCATACCCATGCCGGAATCAGCAATGGTTAGGGTAAAGGCATTCTCATCGGGAGTAATCCGAATTTCCAAAGGTAGATCCTTGTCCTGAATCTCCTGCCCAGTAAGTTGAATATACCTCAGCTTTTCGGAAGCATCGGCAGCATTGGATACTAACTCGCGCAGAAATATCTCACGATCTGTATAAAGGGAGTTAATTACAATATCAAGTAGCTGCCTAATTTCTGTTTGAAATTCTTTTGTTTCAATCTGACTCATTGCTCACAAACCCTCCAAAACACGTAATTAAATAGTATTCAACCTCTATTTTAATCAAATTTGGTCAGAGGTGCAAGCCGTTCATAAAAACGTCAGCTAATTATGGTAAAATTAAATAGTCTTAGCGAAGAAGGGCCTACTGGCCTAATTATCTGGAGGGAATCAGTCAATGGATTTTTTGCCTATCGTGAATGGCGCTCTGTCCGCACTTGCCATCCTTTTACTTATCCTACTCTTAATTCAGACAGCAAAACTGCAAAAAAATAATTTTCAGCAGTTTTCGCAAAGCATTGAAGCAAAGCTGACGCACTTAGAAAATCAAATGACTCACTTGGAAAAAGGCCTGGAACGTCAGGAGCGTCTCTCCCAAGAAGAATTAGCGCGGAACCGGGAGGAAAGCCGCTCCCTCTCCCGACAAGGCAGAGAGGAAATGAGCCAATCCTTGAAACGCTTCAACGACTCCCAGTTGACTCAGATGTCAGAGATTGCTACCCTTCAACGTAGCCAACTGGATATCTTCGCCAAACAAATGAATACCCTCTCCCAGACCACTGAGCAGAAGCTTGAGCTGATGCGTAAAACCCTTGAAGAACGACTCCTCCTTATTCAGCAAGATAATGCCCAGAAGCTTGAGCTCATGCGGATCACCGTCGACGAAAAGCTTACCTCTACTCTGGAACAACGGCTTGGCGAATCCTTTAAGATGGTAAGCGATCGTCTGGAACAAGTTCATAGAGGGCTCGGCGAAATGCAAACACTGGCTTCAGGTGTCGGGGATTTAAAAAAGGTCTTAACCAATGTGAAAACTCGGGGAACCTGGGGTGAAGTTCAATTAGGTACATTACTCGAACAAATCCTCACCGCCGACCAATATTCCACAAATGTGGCTACCAAGGTCGGGAGCAAGGATCGTGTAGAGTTTGCCATCAATATCCCGGCTAAGGATGGTGAGAATCGTCTTATCTATCTTCCTATCGATGCGAAATTCCCTATCGAAGACTATGACCGTTTACTTGATGCCCAAGAGCAATGTGATCTTCCTCGTATTGCCGAAGCTGAAAAGGCCTTAGAATACCGTATTAAAACCGAAGCCAAATCCATACACGAGAAATATATCGACCCGCCGAACACCACGGATTTCGGTATTCTCTTCCTCCCCATTGAGGGGCTCTATGCAGAAGTTCTTCGTCGTCCCGGCCTCTGTGAAATGCTGCAGAGAGACTATAAAGTCGTGATTGCCGGTCCGACGACTTTAGCCGCCCTACTCAACAGTCTCCAAATGGGCTTTAGAACTCTGGCCATCGAAAAACGCTCCAGCGAAGTCTGGAACCTCCTCAGTGCCGTAAAAACTGAGTTCGGTAAGTTTACCGAGATCCTTGAAAAAACTCAGAAAAAACTCCAAGAAGCCAGCAATACAATAGAAACCGCGACTCGTAAGTCGCGGTCCATCGGTCGCAAGCTAAAGGATGTCCAAACCCTGCCTATTGAAGAAAGCGCTGCTTTGCTAGCAGCAGGGGAAGAAGAATAGAACCGTAAGATGAATCAAAACTTCCTCCGAATTTTCCTATAACGGAAAATCTATGCAACCCTGCAACACCCCAAAAAGAATAGACGCCATAATTGACGTCTTTCGCTTGGGGCTAAGTTTCGTTACAGCCCCCCATTTTAATCAATTTCTATAGTATATTTTACTACTTGACAGCGTTTGTATTTCCCTTTGTTCAACCCTTTACTCCGTTAGAAGCGGCCTGATATTGTTTCGGATAATTAGTCTTATAACAGGTTAATTAATTCAATTAAATGTAGACGAAAGCCAATGTCAAACCTACAGCGGCAATTAAAATAAATAACCCCCAATAAAGTTTATTGAATCGGTTCTTTGTGAGTTGGATCATCACCCAAAAGAGTGCGAAACCTCCAATGCTCTTGATTAACAATGGAAGGCTAAAATCAACAAGTGTCCAAACATAGCATCCTGTTAATACTGCGAAGCCAAAGACAACATACATGATTTTACGGAGTTTTGTTTTTAGGTTTTGGTCATCACTAAAAGTAGCGATAAAAAATAAGACCAGGAGCACACATGCAGCCAGAAAATGCCAGGGAGTATGATTCATTATTTCTATAGGACCTAAAGCTATCAAAGAAAATCCCTCCTAGAATATAATTATGATTTATTATAAGGTGATTTATGTTTCTAATACTGTTAAGTATTTAACAATTAATAAAAAAATTTGAAAAGTTGAATTTCCATACCTAAAAATCAGAGAAGTAGCTGCTTGACCCTATTATTTAAATATGTGCGTACTAAGACAAGGGTCATCTTTTAATATGTAATATCTGTTAGTGCGGTCGACTATTTTGGCTTCTTTTAACTCATTAAGGGCCTGAATGACCATTACCCGTGAAGAACCAATCATATCAGCTAATTCCTGCTGCGTAATTATTAAATCGATCATTGTCGCGTTTGGCAGCTTTTTCCCATATTGGTTGGCAAGGTTATAAAATAGACCTAATAATCTTTCTTTTACAGTTCGTCTAGTTTCCTTATCTGAATTCATATTGGCATAACGCTTTTGCCCAAGGTAATCAATTATCCTTAAGGCAAAAGAAGGATCTTTCTTAATTAACATTTCAAATTGCATTTTACTAAAGCAACAGATGCAAGCCTCTTCCATGGCTAACGCGCTAGAACATTCCTTTTGTTCTTGATATAGCGACAACTCACCTAGTACCTCACCGGGACCACAGATATCCAGAATTGTTTCATGTCCATCTTCAGCACTTTGCACAAGTTTAAGTTTTCCTGATTTCACAAGAAATATAGTACTTGTAATATCCCCTTGATAAAAAAGATAGTGTCCTTTGGACAGCCGTTTTTTATTTGTACATTGACACAAGTTTGTAATCTGTTCTTTTTCCAGACCCCGAAACAGATCCAATTCTTCTAGGCAGATGAGGCAACGTTTCATGCAATTCCCCCTATGTTTATAAAGAAAACCTAAATTCCACGTGTGTTTTTTATTAGCTTCAAAAATCACTATTTCACGAAGAATTTAGACTGCTTCTCACACATTGTAACATTATTTACAACCACCTTTCAATCATTTTTGATAAATCATTGATTTCATCTTTGCTGCAATGATACTTAATAAACTCTGCAAGTTATCCACAGAGCAACACTCAATTTTATTGATGATATTCTTATTATACCAGACATTTTTCATACACTCCCTTGTACGGATAGTTTTCCGACAACTTCATGATTACATATCTTGCGGTTTTGATTATTTTTGCTGCAAGAAATACATACTTCAAACGAAAGGTCTTTATTTGCTGTCTGTATTCTGAAGAGTCCAAGGAATCAAACTTGAACAACAAAAATAGGTTATATGAAAGCATCATCATTTGAAACACGGCTTCATTCGCCCAAAATGACTTTAGCAAGAGATGACCCACCGCCATGTCGTATTTGGCTTCTTTGATATAGTTTTCAGCATTACCACGCTTTTCATAGTATATAACTACTTTTTCAGAAAGCAAGGTAGTATTTGTTACAAAGAAAAAGTAGTCGTATTCGGAACCTTCTAAAAGTGATAATTGTGCTCTTTCTTTTTCTGGTTTCAGTACGCGAGATACGACAAATCTTCTGTCTTTTTCCCATTTAACTAATTTTGTATACAGTTCTGTAGTTTCTCTACCTTCTTCTCCTTTAACGAATACAATTGATGAATTCGTTGCTTGTGAGGTGAGTGTAGAATAACTTTTGGCTTTAATTAAATATTTGCATCCAAGAGATTCTATCGTTTCGATAATTTTTTCATCAAAGTAGCCACTATCCATTCGAAATAAAATTTCTAAATCGTCTGATTTGATGTTAGCAACAATTTCTTTGATCATTTCCGCAGCACCGTTTGCAGTGTAAGTATTGCCACTTCTTACAAATCCGGTAACATATGCTTTTAATTCGTCGCAAAATGCAAATTGGATATTGTAGCATCGGTTTCCCAGTTTCTTAGGATTATATCCTTTTGACGCACCTTCTTGATGACCTTCTACGTTAATTACACTACTATCAATATCAATCGTAATGGATGTCAATTTACTTTTAGTGAGCAGTTTTTAAAGACTTTAAAATTAATGTCTCTAAACATTTGGGTTGTCTTGAAGTTGAAGTTTCCTAGAAACCGTGACACTGTTTCAGGTTCTTTTACGGAAATATCAAACTCGTTGACGAGGGGATCATTTTGAAGTAGCTTTAGACGTTCTAACTTATCAATGCCAATGAAGTGACCGCAGAGCATGGTCTTTATATGATTCATCTTGATTTTATTTGTTGAGTCATTATCAAATACGAGGTCATTTTCAATAAAATCAAAAATCCCATTGCTTTTTGCATTCTCAAGGAGCAGAAAAAGACCTGCATTTGATGTTAGATTCTTAGCTTTGAAATCAATTTTATTAATCATAATTAGAACCCCTTTTTACTACTTTTCTTACTATTATTTTACCATATATCGAGTCATAAAAGCTGATAATTTAACATATTTTTGAGCACTTTTCTTTCACCCAATGGGTGAAAGCTGAATTTCGAAGGAACGCATATTTATCAAGGCTTTGATTATGCTTTTTGAAGTACTGACGTAGAATCTAGGTATAAAGATTGCCCCAAGTCTTTACTCCCCAAGGGAGATGTTAACTCTCCTTTATCTTCCCGAACCAGGAGACTATACAATACCGGAACCACCACTAAAGTAAAGAGAGTAGAGACTAAGAGTCCACTCATCAAGGCCACGGACATGGGGGTGAATAAATCACTTCCCGAAAGGGCCAAGGGCACAAGACCGATAACAGTGGTCACCGCAGCTAGAATGATGGGACGATAACGGCGATTGACAGCAAAGGTGCAGGCCTCGTCGATGGACATTCCTTCTTCTCGAGCTAACTTGATAAACTCAATAAGCAAGATGGCATTCCGAATGACTAGCCCCATGAGGCTGACCACCCCTACCAAAGCGGTGAAGGATAAGGGCTGGGCGAATAAAATCAACCCCGCAGCTACCCCGATGATGGATAACGGAATGGTAATAAAAATGATCGCCGGCTGCAAAAAGGAGCGGAACTGAAGCATCAGGATGGTGTAGATCAGGAGGAGAGCAAAAATCGCTGTGATCCCCAGATTACCAAAATTATCTTTGATATCCTTGGCTTCTCCTTCATAGCTCAGAGTCATCCCTGAAAAGTCAAAGCCTGATGACCCCAACCGTTGCTTTAGAGTGTTCTCGATGGTCACGGCACTGTAGCCCGGTTGAACTTTACCGGAAATCGTGACAGCACGAACTCCATCATACTTGTTAATCGTAGGCACAGTGGATTGAAGATGGATTTCCCCTAACTGCTTCAGGAGCACCTTATTGCCGGTTAGGGAAGATTTGATGGCTAGGTTCTCTAAGTCTTCTTTGGTCTTAATATCCCCTTTGACAATAATCGAGTACTCATTACCAGCAAGGCGGAATACGGAAGCTTCCGCGCCACTTAAGGCAATATTGATCTGCCGTTGAATATCATAATTGGTCATTCCCATGGAAATGGCCCGCTCTGTGTCTACATCCACCACAAATTCATACTCATTAGCGACATAATCCTCCTCAACATTCATGGACCCGGCAATACCCTCCAGCTCATGGCGAATTAATGCCACGGCATCCCTAACTTGCAAAGGATCCTCGCCACTGACTCTGATTTCTAAGGGTGCTCCCGGAAAGGCCTTCTCCAAGAGCAACACATCTGCAGTTCCACCGATTAATTGCCGATCTAACTGCTCTTGGATATGGAGAGCTAACTCTTCATTATTAGCAAATTCACTGCTTTCCAGATTCACTTTCAGCATAATCTGGCCAAAGTCCTTGGAGGGTGTAGCTTTGGGCAAAGTAATATAGAACTTAGGCAAGCCCTCCCCTACCGCCGTAGAATAGCTGATGACTTCCTCATTGCTTTGCAGAACTTTTTCCACCTGCTTAGCAAGATTTGCCGTAGCCCCAATATCTGAGGCACTTTCCGAATGCAGATTAATATAAAACACATTTTTATCGGCCTTAGGAAAGAATTCAATATGAAGCTGTAAGGCACTATAGCCTGCTAAGGCAATGAGGAGTATGGAGGTAAGAACTGTAGTCTTCTTATATGTCATGCCAATTTTCAGGAAGTACTCATAAAAACGGCGTAGGATAGCTTTTTTACCACGTTCTTCTTTTAGCTTATTGAAAAACAAATAGGCTAGGACCGGGGTAACCGTAATAGCTACCAGAAAGGAGGCTACTACGGAAATAATAACAGTTTGGGGTAAGGACCTTAGGAATTCCCCTGCCGGACCGGGGACAAAAAGCATCGGCGAAAAAGCTGCCACAATAGTTAAGGTGGCAGAAAAAACCGGAATCACGGCCTGTTTCATACCCTTGATACAGGCCTCCATTTTTTCTAACCCTTGGTCAATGTGAACTTGGATAGCATCGATAATCACGATGGCATCATCCACGAGAATTCCCAAGGCCAGAATCAAAGCGGTAATGGAGATTTCATGAAGCTGTATTCCCAAAAGATACATGGCAATGAAGGTAAGAATTATGGAGAGAGGAACCGCCGTGGAAGCCACCAAAGCATTCCTAAAACCCATTCCCAGAAAGACGACGATGAGAACCAAGGCCATCCCCTCTAAGAGATTCCGAAAAAACTTGGCTACACTTATCTCGACATCCGTAGGCTGGTAAACGATCTCGTCAATGACTAATCCAGCCGGCATTTCGGCTTTAAGCAGATCTAGCTCTGCCCGAATTTCTTCCCCTGTGAGAAGAATATTGCGATTTTCCACAAAGAAGCCGCTGAGCATGATCGCATTTTGCCCGTTGTGATGGAGCTGATAACTGGAGTCTTCAATATCCCAAGCAACTTTTGCCACATCCTTCAAGCGAATAGGGGCCCCTGTCTCTCTGGAAATATCCACAATCAGGTTTTCTATCTCTGCCAGTGAAGTGAAGAGACCCGGGGAGGTGACATTAACCTTTACCTTATTATCGCTTAAGGAGCCCGCGGGAATTTGCAGGTTTTGGGCTTGGATTAGACTAACAAGTTCGTTAAGAGAGATAGTGTATTTATTTAACTCGCTGGTCATTACTTCTACCTTGGCCACTTTATTTTGAACACCGGCCACGGTAAAACGCGAAATCCCGTCAATTTTGGCGAGCCTGCTTTTGAATTGGTCAGCATAGTCAGCCAATTGCTCATAGGAATACCCTTCTCCGGAAAGGCTGATAATCATTCCTGCTGTTTCCACGAGGTCAGTATCCACTTCTATGTCCAAGCATTCCGCAGGAATATCCCCTTGGACATCATCAACAATCTGCCCTAGCTCATTCCAAGCTTCCTTCACATCCACATCATACTCTAGCTCCAACACCACAACAGACAAACTGTTTTTCGTTATGGATTGAGAAGTTTTGTAGCCTGGTACTTCCCTGATTCCTTCTTCAATAACCCGGGTTACTAATTTTTCCACATCCTCAGGAGAAGCCCCGGGATAGATGGTGGTGATGACTGCATAGGGAGACGATACATCCGGACTCTCCTGTTTGGGGACTAAATAATAGCTGTAAAAGCCCAAAGCAATAGCTATAATCGTAAAGAAAATCGTAAAACGCCAATTCTTAATAATATGGTAAATGATTCCCTTCTTATTGCTCATTGGAGTTAACCTCACTTTGCAGATTGGGGCTAACCTCACTCTGAATCTTCACCTTATTGCCTTCCTTTAAGGTTTTCATCCCGCTGGTTATATATTGCTCTCCGCTCCTTAGTCCTTCTATCCGTACATTGAATCCTTGGACATCTATGAGCTTAATATTTCTCTTGATAGCCCGTTCGTCTTCCACGACGAAGATATAATCTTCCCCATCGTTAAGAACACAGGCCAAAGGGACCCAGATGCCGCCAGACTCACCCTGTGCAAAGTTTACTTCAGCGGTGGCCCCTAGATAAAAAGCATCGGCGGGATAGGGCTCAGTGATTAGGATCTCTGCATTATAAGTGCGGGTCTGATTATCAGGGACGGCATCAAGTCGTTCAACCTTTCCTTTGACTGCTTTCCCTTCTAATGTGACTTCAACGGCATCTCCCACTTTAACCTTCTGGATATCATTTTGGGACAGACCTACTGTAACCTTTTGTTCAGGGGACCGAATGACCACCACGGGATAGCCCGCAGCGATGATCTCACCTTCTTGGAAGAGAATATCCACTACATAGCCTTCCCTATTGGTATAGAGCTGAGCGTCGTTTAGCTGTATTTGTTTGGCTTGAAGGCCTAGCTTGGCTTGCTGATAGGTTGCTTCTTTCACATCAAGATCTAGCTTAAGCTTAAGTAGATCAGCTTCCGGCAAGGCGCCTGCCTGAAAGAGCTGTTCCATTTTCCCATAATTGTCCTGAGCTTCCTGATAAGCCTTCTCTGACTTGGTGACATCCAGTTGTGCGGCTTGAAGTGCCAAATTATACTCCTGGGTATCCAAGGAAGCAAGTCTTTGTCCGGCCTTTACAGCACTACCTTTTTCTACAGCAATCTCACTTAATTTTCCTGGAATCTTAAAGCTGTACTTCGATACCTCCCCAGAAGATGTCAGACCTGTATAGCGTAATTCAACAGGATATATTTCTTCTATTGCTTCTTGCACTTGGATCAGTTTTTCTTTTTCAGGAGTGATTACCGCGGCTTGCTTTGTGCATCCGCTGAGCATAAAAATGAAAATAAGAAAAAATGAAGTTAAGGTCCACCTTTTTGTCCTAAACATTTAGTTGTCCTCCCCATTCTTGAGTATCCCATAAAAAAAGAGCTTCCTCATCTGCTCAAGAAGCTGTTTAATTGTAATATCTTCGGACTCCAACATTTTCGAATCAGCCGGAGTCATAAATAGATTATGGATCATGGCTACGATAATCACCGGATTGAGGTCCGCTCGAATCTTCCCCTCCTTCTGACCCTCTTCAATGAGTGGATAAAGTATGGCTTGCCGAAACTCCGCCAATTTTTCAATTTTGTCTTTTTCTTGGGGATAGAAACGGTAAAGCTCATCCACTAGTCGAAACGGTATATCCTCCGGGGTATACATAGTAAGCATTGCCTCAAACTTCTCTAGCCAAGTAACGTGCTCAGCGATTGCGTCACAAAAGGTCTGTTTTTCCATCTCAACAATAGTATCCACCAGTTCGCTGATCAGTTGATTTTTGGACTCAAAGATTTTATAGATCGTCTTTTTACTGATCCCTAGCTCACTGGCCACATCATCCATAGTCAATCCGCGCAAACCATAGCGCTGAATCAACTCATAAGCTTTCCCTAAAATGCGATCGTGCAAAATCTGCTTCCTCCCCTCATAGGAAACTATGTCAGTATCTATAGTTTCCTATGAGATCCCTCACCTGTCAAGAAAAATCAAAAGAGATGCAAAAACTGCATCTCTTTTGATTTACCACCCCGGAGCTTACTGTCCCAAAGATTGTGCCTTTAATTGCCCTTCTTCGAGAACTTCGCCATTAAGTAGCCAGTAATAATTTAGTTCTGTAGTTCCTATGGGCTCTCCTCCCTGCAACTCAGACTGGATATACCCTCTGGGTTCCCGATGAAGTCCCCATCTGAGCAAAAGCTTAAGCCAATCTTGGAGAATCAAATCCACCATTTCATAATCAATTTTTTCCTTAGAATTTCCTTTTGAATTCCCTCTGCCGTAAAAATTCCTACCACAATGTTTTTGAACGCATGTATTCCACGCCAAAATAAAATTGGGAGCATCTGTGCTGAGGATTCCTTCCTCCCAATTATTTATTAGCTGCACCTTTCTTTCTCCGCCAATATTTCCATAACAGGATAAATAGAGCAGCTCGTAAGCACCCAAAAAGCGTTGCGCATATTGTATATACTCTCTTTTGGCCCGCTCAAAGGTGTGGGGGTGCAGAACAAGGCTGGCCACTGTGCTTGACGAATGAGAAGGACGTGGCTGGGTAGCCTTAGCTTTATTTTCCTTTTTCGATAGGATTATTGCCATGGCTTTGCTTTCATCTTTGGGCTGTTTTACTTTAATTCTTTTTTGGGTTTCTTTCAATTGAGGGGCAAAACGCTTCCCAAAATAAAATAAGAGGATGATAACGATAGCAACGGCGAGACTTTCCCAGCTACTTCCCATATTCTCTCCCCCTATCATTTCTATATCTAAGGTAGCCTGCTTCATTTTATTCGGAAGGGTGCGCTTTTTTTCCACTTCTCAGGAAAAAAGCAAGTTCCCATCTTAATTTATCTTAGCAAAATTCAAGACAGTTGTCATCTTCCGTCTTTCTTCTCAAATTCGAAGCGCAGCTTTCCAGTCGAAGGGTTTTCCCAAACTAAATAGGCCGCAAAGCTTTTTCCGGTCTTGGAGCGAAATCCTTTAATCAAGGGAGTCTTTCCCTTTTCTAAGAGACTCTTTACTTGAGTAGGGGTCAATACTTTTCCGCAGATAGAGTTTTTCCATACAATGAACGGACATCCCGTTTGCCAGTTCTGACAGCCATAGCCCTTTTCCCTCTCGACGATTCCGCCGCCGCAGCTTGGACAAATCCCCAGAACCTCGACCGCCTGTCCCTTTAATCGCTCATTCTCCGGTTGAGTACTCTTTATGTTCGTTACCGTCTCACTATGCATTCCTTTTTTTGTATCTCCTCCAAAAGCAATGGGCTTTTTCCCATAGGTGGATTCAAAGTGACGCAATTCTTCAATAATATTGCGTATAGCCTGCTCCACCCTTGACATATAGTGACTTAAAGGAATTTCTCCTCGTTCCACCTGCGCCAATTCATATTCCATCTGTCCGGTCATTTCTGCACTAATCAGCAATTGTGCTTGTGGCAAACGTTCCTTGATCAAACCGATAAGCTCGACACCCTTTTCTGTCGGAGCGAGGACTTTCTGCAGCTGAATCAGATACCCCCGATCCAAAAGATTTTCAATAATCGCTGCCCGAGTGGCCACAGTTCCTAAGCCTTTACCCTTTAGTTGCTGACGCAGCATCTCGTCTTCAATCTCCTTGCCGGCTCCTTCCATGGCTTTGATCAAATCCCCTTGGGTATAGCGTTTCGGCGGTTTGGTTTCCTTCTGAAGTGCCTGACAATTTTTAGTTTCAACCTCTTCGTCCTTAAGCATATTAGGGAGCAACCCGGCCGGTTGATCGTCATTTTCTTTTTCGTCCTTGCTCTTCCCTGATGAAGCATGATGCTTTGCTGAGCTTTCAACCTCTTTCCAGCCTGGCTCCAGTAAAACTCTTCCTTTCGTCATAAACGACTCATCATCCACCATCGTGATGATCTCTTTTTCTGCATAGCGGGCCGCCGGAAACCAGATGGTTAGAAAACGCAGAACAATCATTTCCCAAACCTTCACTTCATCCGGGCTTAAGTTCGAGGCAACCTTTTCCGTGGTAGGAATAATCGCATGGTGAGCTGTAATCTCATTGATGACCCGTTTTCCTTTGGGAAGAGGAAGGTCTAAAGCTTTCTTGGCCCACTGTCCATAGGGTCCGTTCTCTAATGCTTGCAGGTGAGCTTTAAGCTTAGGGAGGAGATCGGGGGGCAAGAAATTACAATCGGTTCTGGGATAAGTAATCGCCTTCTTCTCATAGAGGGATTGAGCAATCTTTAGCACCTTCTCCGCTCCAAAGCCATAGCGTTTGGATGCTGCAACTGTTAAGGAGGTGAGATCAAAAAGCAAAGGATGATGCTCCATGCTCTCCTTCTCTTTTACCGAATGAACCCTTCCTGCTTTCCCTTGAACCATGGCGATGATCTCATTCCCTCGCGCTAAGTCTAACGAGGATTTTTCTTGCTCCTGGTTTTGTTCAAGCTTCTTAGCTTGGCCTTTGCTTGCGCGGGACTTTTTCGCAGCCGGATCAAACCACTTTCCTTTGTATAGTCCCTTCATACTTTCAAACTCCGCTTCAACCTCCACATAGGAAACAGGTACAAAGTTTAGAATAGACCACTCTCGTTCTACCACAAGGGCTAAAGTCGGAGTCTGAACTCGACCCATGGAGATGACATTGGGTTTCTTCCTGACCGGATCAAAGCTACCAAAAAGAGCGCTAAACCCTTCCGTCAAATTCATCCCGAAATCCCAATCGCCATAGGACCGTCCATAGCCTGCCTGTGCTAAACCTTCTACTTCGTGAAAGGGGCGTAATTTCGCCATTCCTTCGCGGATTGCCTCCTGGGTCAAGGATGAAATCCAGAGCCGGAAAAGCGGCTTCTGGCAGCCTACCGCATCCCAAACCTCTTGAAAAAGTAGCTGTCCCTCGCGATCAGCGTCTGTTCCACAGATAACCTGTTCAATCTCCTTCGATTTAAGGAGACGTTCCAATACCTTAAATTGTTTTTGGGTGCTGAGCTTTAAACCGTGTTTAAATTCCCCCACTTGCGGAAGTACCGGTAGACGGTGGATACCCCAACGCTTACCTACCTTGTTGAGATCCATATAGTTCTCGGGAGACTTCAGCTCAAAGAGATGACCAATGCACCAGGAAATGATGTACTCTTCATTGGCAAAATATCCTTCTCCTTTGCCCTTTACACCAAGGGTTTTGGCATATTCTCTGGCTTGGGAGGGTTTCTCGGCAACGAGTAATGTCTTGCTCAAAATTCTTCCACCTCAATATCAAAATCAAAATATTTCATCGGATAAAAAATGTACTTTGTGGGAGATTAAGTAGTGGATTCAGGCGTAAATTAATGCCTGAGAAAAAAAGGAGGATATGCTAATGCCTGGACGTGTAGACAAAATAAATTCCCACCTTCAAGGAGTCAAATGTGTAGTTAACAGCTGCCATTATTGGGGAAACGACCACTGTTTTGCCCAAGAAATCGAAGTTCAAGCTCCCAATGCGAAAACCTCTGAAATGACTGACTGCGCAACCTTCGTTCCAAATGGGACCTTGAAGTAATCATTCGAACTATAAATGATTATTCCATCCTGAATTGCCAAAACCCTTTTAAAACTGAAAAGAGCAAGGCTTGCCTTGCTCTTTTCTTTCATATGTCTGGATACCTCTTATGCAAATCATCTTGTCATCATACAGTCCATCCTCTGGCGAATCACGGCTGATCACGGGGAATTTTCCGCTTTTGTTGCCATTGAACAAATAGATAACTAAAGGCAAGGATAAAAATTGCCGAAAAGACCTGGATTGGCTGACCCAAGAGACCTCGCATGCTTAATGAAATAATAAAGGACACGGCCAATCCACCGACAACTGCCATTCCATCTATTTTCGAGGGGTTTAATGAGGTGAAGTGCTCTAAAATCCACCATATTAATCCGGCAAAGCCGATCGCTAACAATAGTCCGGGAAGCATCATTTGACTAAACATTAAATCCCCCTCATCTTGTACCTCTTTTCTTTATTATACCTTAGGCAAGGCAAGGACTTATAGAGGGAATGTTTGTCAATCTACTCTACTTCTTAGGCGTTTGGCTAGTTTGTAGATAGGGCAGATAGTACTTTTTGGCTAAGATGGAGGCTCCCAAATTGTAGAGAAAATGAGCCCATACGGTGGCCCAAAGAGTGCCAGTGAATCCGTAGAGCGTACAGAGAATTAAGCTGATGAGAAATACCCCACTCATGAGAACCGGCTTTTTCAGGTAACGTATGTGCATCGCTGTAAACAAGATGCTGGTGAAGAAGATTCCCTGGATGGGACCAAATGCCGCACTAAGCCCTGTTTGGAGCACTCCACGGACCAGAAGTTCCTCGGAGAATGCGCCAACCAAAAACATGGGACCGAGAGTTGGGGATGGCAGCTCCAATAAGAGTTGATTCACTCCCCCATCATCGAAAGCATCCACCGGAAAAACTCGCCAAGCTACGAGTTGAATAACCATTCCTAGAATTGCTACTACTGTTCCAATAATCCAAATGCCCCCAGCATTATCCCAAGAGAAAAACCCCTGTAAAGAGTAGCCTGTTCGGAGATAGAATAGCCATAAGAGCCCACCCCCGGGAATCAAGAGCAGAAGCTGAGTAAGCCAAAACGAAGGAAGTAGTGCCGCTCGAAGCTGGGTCCCCTGCTGAAGCTGATTATGATCGTCCTCCCTATTCGACACTGTGTTTTTCCTCCTTTTCACACGCAATACTCTATGCTTATCCTATCGGGATTTGCGCAGGTTGACAAGTAAATTCCTACCTTTATAATTCACCCAACAAGTGAGCTTGACTTGCCTTTCTGCATTTCAGTCATTATGATAGAAGAAGAATTTATAAAATGAAGGGTGATACCAGATTGGCTAAAATCGAATTAATTGCCACAAGCGCCTTTGGCATTGAAGCTATAGTGAATCGAGAGCTCCATAATCTTGGCTATACAGAAACGAAAGTTGAAAATGGCAAAATTACCTTTATGGCTAATGAACTAGGAGTTTGTCGAACTAATCTTTGGTTGCGTTCAGCAGAACGAGTACTCTTGAAAATGGGCGAATTTAAGGCACTGACCTTTGAAGAGCTATTCCAACAAACGAAAGCCCTGCCCTGGGAGCAATGGCTGCCCATCGATGCTGAATTTCCCGTAGAGGGGAAATCAATCAAATCGAAGCTTTTTAGTATTTCCGATTGTCAAGCCATTGTCAAAAAGGCAATCGTGGAACGACTTAAAGAGGTTTACGGCATCAGTTGGTTTAAGGAAACCGGTCCCAAGTACAAGATTGAGGTTGCCTTGTTAAAGGACATTGCCACCCTGACCATCGACACTTCCGGTGCTGGGCTACATAAACGCGGCTATCGTAAGCTGGCAGGTCAAGCCCCTTTGAAGGAAACCTTAGCCTCAGCTATGATTAACCTTAGCTACTGGAAGGCCGACCGCGCTTTAATTGATCCTTGCTGCGGCACAGGCACGATTCCTATCGAGGCTGCTATGATCGCCCTTAATCGTGCACCCGGCCTCAAACGTGAATTCGTCGCCGAGACTTGGCCCACCATTAAAGAGAAGTTTTGGCAAGAAGCTCGTGAAGAAGCCGAGGACCTTTATAAGCGGGATGAGGAACTCCACATTTATGGTTCGGATATCGATCCCAAGGCCTTACAGCTAGCCCGGGCCCATTGCGAAGATGCCGGACTTACGGATAAAATCTTCTTTCAACGCCTACCCGCCTCTGAAGTCCGCTCTCGCTTTCAATATGGTCATATCATCACGAACCCCCCATATGGGGAACGCTTGGGTGAAGAAGAAGAGGTTAAACAACTCTATCGAGACCTCGGAGAGATGTTCAAACAAATGGAAACTTGGTCCTTGCATATGATTACTACGGACAAGCATCCAGAACTTCTAATTGGCCGTCGTTGGGATAAAAGCAGAAAACTCTACAATGGCCGCTTGGAGTGCCATTATTATCAGTTCTTCGGACCCAAGCCCCCCAGACGCCCACGCGAAAATGAAGAAGCGGGTGACACGAGTGACAAGGGGTAAGTCTATACTCCCCTACTGCTAGCCTTGGAGCGCCTGAACACCTGATTCTCCGATAAAGAAACCATCCGGTGAATGGTTTCAGGAGATCACGCCCGAAGGTCGCGGATGTATATTAAAGGAAGCTTGGCTTGTGTTCATATCTTCGGTGATATTGTTCATACAACAAGAACGTCCCGATATATTAAAAAAGATAGGGCACCGAATAAAGGCGCCCTATCTTTTTTGTTTTACTCTTCGTATTAACCTACGCACAAATCTTCATTCAGATGGTAAATTGCGTTGGTATACTTATCCCGGTCAATGACAAATTGCATATTGACCTGACGGAGAGATTGAGACACGCAGTTCACATTGATATGATTCCTAGCTAAAGAACCGGTGGCACGAGCCAAAATATTAGGAACAGCAATATTGGAACCGATCACACAAACGATAGCTGCGGGTAGAATGGTGACCGTTTGGTATGCTCCCTTCAACTCGGAAACCAAATCCTCAGCCAAGTCGTGTTCCCAGATCACTAAGGAGATACTATTGGCGTTGGTAGCTTTCATGATATAGCTTATGGAATGCTCCATGAACATCTCCATGATCCGCTTATCATAACCGGCTTCCCCGACCATCAAGGAATCATGAATTTCCACCACTACGACCTTGTCCGATCCGGCAACAATCTCGATCTTCGCTTCGGGGCCAATATAATCCTTGGATATTAATGTCCCCGGATGGTCTGGCTCAAAGGTGTTCTTCAGACGTAAATTGATTCCGGCCATTTCTAAAGGTTTCGATGCATTGGGATGAATGGCTTCCATACCGATATCTGCTAGCTGGTCAGCTACATCATAGTTGGTACGACCTACAGGAATAGCTTTTCCCACTCCCACAATCTTCGGGTCAGCAGATGATAAGTGGAACTCCTTATGAATAATGGCTTCATCGGCTTGGAGAAGGGTTGCGATCCGTGAGAAAGTGATCTCCGAATAACCCCTCTCGAATTGACGCATAATGCCTTCTTTGCCCTTGGTATATCCGGTAACAAGGACGATCTCCTTGAAGGGATCCACATCTCTAAAGGCTTTCGTAATCCGCTCCTCAATGGTCAGTTGGCGGGAATCACGAAAACCCGTTAAGTCCACAAGTCGAGCGGGTATCCCGCGATTTTGGAGGATATTGACGGAGTTAAATGCCGAATGAGCCTCTCCTAGTGAAGCCAAAAGCTCCCGAGCTGCCGAGAAAATATTTTCCCGATCTACATAACCTGAGGAAATAATCTCATGCATACTATGCAAATAGGATTTTGTCTGATTGATTCGTTCGGTTAGAAACTCCATAGCGACTTCATAATCTAAACCAATGTTTATGAATCCCTCATTAACCTTAAGCAGATCCCGTAATAAGACATTCAAGGCTTCTTCACAATCTTCTCCGTTGATAAAATGACGATAGATCCCCGGGGCTTTGGTCTTTTTATCTTCTAAAAGCTTGTTGGTCACACCGGAATAGGCAGAGACAACAAAAACTCTGCCAAAGCTAAAACGCTGAGAATCCGGTTCCCCAATAATATTTTTTAAGACATCTTCAAATTGGGACATCGAAGTGCCCCCGATTTTTTCTACCGTTAACATAAAACACCTCATCAGATTAAGATCACTGTTAAATAACAATATCCATTATTATAATACAGTCACTACCCACCAACAAGATGCAATTTCAATCTTTTGTTTTCGGAGCCCCCCATTTGGCACCCAAATAGGATGCTCCCAAGGTGAGCACTAAATAACTAAGAATCAACAGCAGTGAACCCGGCTCTTTGAAAAGATATAAAACGAGAAGAATAATCGAAAACAAACTGAGCATCGTCCCCATCATCAATGGGTTTTCCCGAGTACGCCCCAACAAGAAGCCTAGAACTCCAAAGGACACAATCACCAACAGATAGGTAACGAGTCGCTCGAAGAAGTTACCGCTGGGGTCGGAGAAGACTGAGTTAAAAACAATAAAGAATCCTGGCAGTATTCCCAGTAAAAAAGCAATCAGATACCATAATATTTTTTTCATAAGCTCACTCCTTAGGTTTGAGTTTTCAAAGGATAGTATCTTGGTCAAGATTAGTCTTAATAGGGTTTCTATTATCCTATCCAAATTAATCACGTTGGTCAACTTTCCAACTGGATAATATTCCATATATTGCCACTAGAAGGACCTAGTTTTAAAAGTTCCTCTTATTATAAATAAAGGAGTGAATCATAATGCATCTTTTTAACAAATGCTGCGTTCCTCATCCCTGCCATCATGGCCATCATGGCCATCACGCTCAACACTTCAACGTTCAACAAACTCAGGGTTTTGCCCGCCCCCCTTATCCCGTTCAACAGAGTGCTCAATTCGCAAACGTTCAACAAGCACCCGTTCAACAGCAAACCCTCTTCGAGAATCTCCCTACTCGCCGTTCCAAAGGATAAATAGTACGAGGTGGCTCCACTTATGGGAGCCACCTCTTTGCAAACAAAAAAGATGATAACAGAGTTGTTTTATTACCGCGGCCTCAAGGAATACAACGCTGAAAAGGGATATCTCATGGACTCCCGTTAGAATTAGTTCAAGTAGCGTGAACCATACTGTCTGTGTATAGCTCAAATTCCCAAGCGCTTGGGAATTTGAGCAGATATGACTGTGACTCACTACTTACTTTCATAGACTTATGACCCCAATCATTCTAGAAGAGCGCTTTCGCCTCTATACTCACGGCATCCTTCTTACATCCACTACGACAGAGGCCGCAGCCATAGCATTTCTCTAGATTCACACAGCATTTTTGATCAAGGGATGAATATTCAATGGCTCCGAATTGACAATACTTCATACAATTGCGGCAGCCTACACATTCAGCGGGATCGATGTGAGCTAGATATTCTGCTTTATACATAACTTCCATAACCTCTAAGGAAACGGTGGACTTATAGGCCATGCAGTCTTGATCACAATTACAGAGGGCGCCGATAAAGGGGGTTTTAAAGGTCCAGATAGAGTGAACCAAGCCTTCTTGATCAAACTGTGCAACTAAGGCTTTAGCCTGCTCCAACGTCAGCACTTCAAGGCTTCCTTTTAATTCCGGGAAACCGCCAAATACCTTAAAGGGATCCATACCTAGGGCGAAGCAGTAACGAGCATTCTTGACTCCCTTAATGGCACTTCGACAGACGCAAGGAATCCTGGTAATGGATTGGGCTCTTTCTAGGACTTGAAGGGCATCCTCAAGGGGAACAACCTGGCCAATATGATTTCGCTTCATATACCGGGTTCCAATACTCCGATAGGGCCGATAGAGTGCGGGCTTATGCTTCTTCATTTCCGCCATTTTCTCAATCATAGGCAGCATTGATGTCTGACTGTTGGCGATAAACTCCTGAGCATACTTCTCCCGGTTATTCTGGGAATAAAGCTCTTGAGAGTAGTTCCTCATGACCTCATACCACTTTTTCCCTTCCCCATGTTGCAAACATAATTCACACAATCGAATCGAACTTCCTTCCTTTACGATAAAGCCCATAAGTAGAGCGAAGCCACTGAGCCATAAGGTGAGTATTTCTGACGGTAATGGTCAAAGGTTTCCTTAGTCAACTCATTGAGTCCATAACAATTCATCATTCCCCGCCGAATGGCTAAATCTTTAAAACTTACCACATCAGGGCGACAAAGGGAGAAGATGAGCAGCATTTCTGCAGTCCATACTCCCACACCGGGTAAGGCAGGTAATAATTTAATAATTTCATCATCACTCAGGGTAGGAAGCTTTTCGAAATCCACCTCACCCCTCTGGGCGGCCTCAGCGATTCCTTTGATATATCCTGCCTTGCGCATGGACATACCACAACCTTGAATAGCCTCCAGCTCAGTTTGGTCGATCTGTTCCGCATTGACTTCTCCTAAGAGGGTCTGCAGTCGGTTCCAAACGGTTTCAGCGGCTTTCTTAGAAATCTGTTGACTGACTACGCTGGAGATCAAGGCTTCAAAGAGCTGTGGGGTAACCTCCCGTTCAATCATGCCGATCTGGTCAATAGCTTGCCCCAGAACCGGATCCTGAGCTTTTAAGTGTTCAATTTCTTTTAATCCGTATGGGAAAATCATTTTACAATTTCCTCTCCATCACAATGTGAGGAATCCCATCTTCCATGAATTCCTCAGAAACTTGGGCATAGCCTAGTTTTTTATAGAAGCTTTGAGCTTGGGTTTGGGCATGTATCTTAGCTTTTTGGAAACCCTTCTCTTGAGCTATTTTCTCAAGGGCTTGCACGACAATACTACCTAAGCCAAATTTTCGCATGGAGGCACGGACACAAATCCGCTCCAGCTTGGCTGTATCTCCTACCCAGCGCACCCTACCTGTGGCCGCTGCTTTATTTTCATATTCTACAAGAATGTGACGGGCAGGTGCTCCCTGCTCATCGAACTCATCCTGCAAAGGTACTCTCTGTTCTTCAACAAAGACTTCTCTGCGAATTTGAAAGGCATCCTCTAACTCATTATCTTTTATTTCAACAACTCTCATCTGCTATTCCCCACTCCGTAAACTAACTATTAACCCAACTAGTAGCCCAACTAGTAGCCCAACTAGTAGCACAACTAATACTACTATAAATATCCTATTTACCTATATGTACCCTGTTTGTGGACATCCGTGCTCTAGCTTACTTAGCCTAATAACTGCAGTAGCTCCAGAGGGTCATCGATAAGGTGCTGAGCACCATGGTCCACCAATTCTTCTCTGGTTCGATAACCCCAGGTTACACCGACAGAGCGAATCTGAGCATTCTGAGCAACTTCCATGTCCACCCCAGTATCCCCAACGAATATAAGCTCTGAAGTCGGGATTTGCAAGCTATCACTGATAAAGAGGGCCCCCTCCGGATTAGGCTTTCTTGGTATGTCAAATCTCGACCCGAGGACCTCCTCGAACCTTTGCTTCGGAAAGAGTTCACGGACAATCTTTTTCGTTAAATCATCTACTTTATTAGAGAGGACCGCGCATTTAATTTCTCTTTGATTGATTTGCTCCAAAAGCTCAATTATTCCCGGATAAGGCTTGGTTTTGTCCAAACAGTGCTGGGCATAATCCTCCATCATGGCATCAAAACACTGAGTAATCTCTACCTCATTTTGCACAGTATCTGGCAAAGCCTTGCGAACCAGATTGCGAATTCCATTGCCGATGAAATATTGATATTCTGCCAAGGTATGGGTAGGGTAGCTCTTATTCGCGAGAACTTTATTCATCGAATCAGCAAGATCCACCAGTGAATCGACAAGAGTTCCATCTAAATCGAAGATTATCCCATTAATCATTAGCATGCTCCTTTAAGTTATCTTAGTCTCATGGGTTTTGCTTCAATTGTAACTTGCCTAATCTTTTTTGTCACTTCTGTGTGTTCAAAATCTCCCTGAACGTAAAATCGACACGAGGAGCAGAAGGAACATCAACCCTGTGACAATAAAGCCAGCCTCGATGGCCGAAATCCTCCAGAAGACCAAGGGCTCATTACCCAGTGCCGAGGCGATAATCAATCCGGTCATCATAATGCTGAAGGATAATAACAGTATGCTGAAAGAAAGCTGATTGCTTATGCGATCCAGCTTGCGTATGAAAGTGGCTAACTCAGGTAGATAAATCTCCACCCGGATCTTCCCCCGTTGAATACTATTGAAGATTCCTCTGGCTTGTTTAGGAAGTTCCAACATCAATTCTAAGTACTCTTTGACATGCCTATAGGTCTTTTCGGCAATAAAGCCGGGATTTAAACGTTCGAGGAACAGCTGTTCTCCGAAAGGCTCAGCAATATCGATAATGCTGATTTCAGGATCCAGTTGCTCGACCAGCCCTTCTAGGCTCAGCAGGGATTTACCCAGTAACACCAGATCAGTGGGGATAATAATCCGATGTTTGAAGGTCACTTTAAATAGATCATTGACGGCATTGCCGAGATGCACCTCGCTTAAGGGCACATCCAAATATTTTTCCCGTAAGAGATCCACGTCCCGAAACAGAATTTTACGATCGATATCTTCTGGCACAATCCCCATAGCAAACACAGCCTCGATCATGTCCTCTGTCTTGCGTCGCATCATACCGATGACAAGAGACGCAAAATGATCCTTCATATCGGGTGAAAGCCTGCCAATCATACCGAAGTCGATTAATGCAATCACTTGTCCAGGCAGAACGAAGATATTTCCTGGATGAGGATCTCCGTGAAAAAAACCTTCAATAAGAATTTGCTTAAACATAGCTTTAATAAGATTCTCGGCGAGAACCTTACGATTATAACCAAGCTCAGCTAGGTCTTGAAATTGACTGAGCTTTACTCCTTGAATATATTCAAGGGTTAAAACTCTCTTTTTTGAGTATTCTTTATAGACTCTAGGGATGTAAATGGACGAATCCTCTACAAATTGTCTGCCGACTCGTTCTGCGTTACTACCTTCAATCTCATAATCTAATTCATTGCGCAAAGAGGTGGCAAACTCTTCTACCATGTCGCGTACATGGTAGAATGCTGCCCAGTCCATTCGTCTTTCTGCTAATGCCGCTAAATCTGAGAGAATCTCCAGATCAGTCTCGATGGTATCGCTGATCAGGGGGCGTTGGACTTTCACAGCGACCTTCTCCCCCGTTTTAAGTACAGCATAGTGAACCTGTCCGATGGAGGCCGCTGCCAGTGGTCTCTCCTCGAAATGCTGAAAAACCTCCTGAGGAGCAGCTCCCAATTCCTCACGAATAATTTGCGTTACTTCTGCAAAAGAAAAGGGTGGAACCTGGTCTTGCAGTTTTTCCAGTTCCCTGATGAGATAATCAGGAATCAGATCTGGCCTTGTGCTGGCAATTTGACCGATTTTAACATAGGTAGGACCCAACTCCTCGAGAGCGTTGCGCAAACGCTCACCAAGAGTTTTGGTATCCACTTCTTCTTCCTTACGCAAAATTCTCCTGGAAAATGAGATTAAATTAATAAGCCCCATCTCTTCAAGGATGAGGCCAAAACCATTGCGAGCAAGGATTGTTGCGACTTCACGATAACGATGAGCATGACGTATTCTTCTACTAATCATCCCGATTCCCCTAGTCATCCGGAATATATTAATAATTTACTCCTGAGATGGTTCCTTTTCTAACTGGGCGATGCGATTTTCCAGCCTTTCGATATCCGCTTTATTTGGAAGATTAAGCTCGTTCAAAATTTGCTGAACCTGTTCTTTGAGCTTCGTATTAATTTCACTTTGCTGTTCTTCACCCTTTTTTATCAGCTCGTCTACCAAGTCCTTGGATTCATTGGCCGATAGTTCACCTTTCTTAACCAACTCATCCATCGTCTTTTCGATTTGTTCTTTGCTTACGATAGCAAATCCTAAACCTAAAGCTAGACCTTTCTTCAATAAATCTTTCATCTTTTACTACCTCCTGACGGTACCGAGTGAAACTATAGTTTAGTATTAGCACGTTGATTGGAAAAGATTCTAAGAATTGCTAATATAGATACTCATGTAAAGTTATTCTTCACTTATCCTATTCTTTACTAAAATTCTCTTGGTTTTGATTGCTGAATGCTTTATAATTGCCTTAACTACATATTCTAGCGATTAGGTTCTCTATCCCTTACGGGAAGAGTTAAAAGGGAAGCTGGTTCAATTCCGGCACGGTCCCGCCACTGTAAATAGAATGATTCATCATTCTAAAGTCAGGAACCTGCCTAATCATGAGCGACCATCCTCGAGGATAGGGAATAGGCGCTGCGAAAATAATCTATAGTGCAGCAAAACCTTTTATCCTCGTGATAGAAGGTTTTTATTTTACGTATTTATCGACGGTACAAAGGAGAAATAATCTATGCATAAAAAAGCCCTGTCTCTATTCACACTAATTGCCCTCTCTATTTCGTTCCTTTTGATCAGCGGCTGTCAGAGCATCTCTAACACCTCGCAGCCCCCGAAATCTACTGCAGAGCAAGAGACCGCTCAGCAAACAAGCTATCCCCTGACATATACTGACGATTCCAGGGTAGAATCAACACTTACCACAGAGCCCCAGCGCATTGTCTGTTTAGCTCCTGCATCAACGGAAATCCTATATGCTCTGGGTCTTGAAAGCAAACTCGTAGCTGTCACCATCTATGACAATTATCCCGTAGGAATCCAAGATAAAGTCGAGTTTGTTTTTGAAGATAGTTTAAACCCTAACATGGAACAAATCCTACAGCTCAACCCTGATTTAGTGGTTATGGGAATGCATGATGAAAAACTCGTATCCGCCATTCGCAGTTTGAAGCTTCCTGTGGTTCAGCTCAACCCCCAAAGCATCGCAGTAACTTACCAAGCCATTGAAAAGCTGGGTTATTTGACAAACACTCAAGAACAAGCTCAAGAATTAGTTCAGGTAATGAAAGAAAAGGAACTGACCATTGCTGATAAAATCAGCTCCCTCAAGGATTCCGAACGAGTTAACGTTTGGATCGAGGTTGACCCCGGGCTGTTTACAGCGGGTGAAGGGACCTTCCTCAATGAATTAATTGTTAAAGCTGGTGGTATCAACATTGCCCATGATGTGAAGGATTGGGCACAATATAGCGAGGAGCAAATCATCGCGAAAAATCCTCAAGTCATTCTCGAAACCTATTCTTACTATATGGAGAATGTGAAAGATACCATCTTAGCACGTCCGGCCTGGCAATCCCTCGACGCAATAAAAAACGCTAGGGTATATACGCTGGATAGTGATATGGTCACTCGACCTGGACCGAGAATCATTGATGGCTTGGCCAGCATCGCCCAAACCCTTTATCCCGAACTTTTCTAAATATGTGAACCCTTTTAAATACTTTCAATATTACCAAAGCCCTTAAATACCCTATGTGCTCCCAGAATGAGCGTTACTATGTAAAAGGAGGATGACAAGGCTTGAACTTAAAAAACAAGTCCCCCAAGGCTCTGACTTGGACCTTGGGCTTAGCATTACTCCTTTTACTTTCCATTGTTTTTTGTGTCATGATGGGTTCGGTTTCTCTTCCTCTGGGTGTGACCTTGAAAATAATTGCGAACCAGCTACCCTTGATTAATCTTGATCCTAGCTGGTCTGTAGCTCAAGAATCTATTGTTTGGAATTTACGCCTCCCCCGGGTTTTTTTAGCCTTAATCGTTGGGGCCATGTTAGCAACCTCAGGAGTTGCTTTCCAAGGGATTTTGAGAAATCCCTTGGCTGATCCTTATATCCTCGGCGTATCCTCTGGAGCAGCCCTTGGCGCTGCCTCGGCTATTCTTTTTTTTCGGACCTCCTCTTTCTTGGGTCAATCGGTCTTACCTCTCTTCGCTTTTGCCGGTGGTCTGATTTCCTTGACCTTTGTCTTTTCCTTGTCCAGGCAAAATGGGCAATTCGAACGCGAAACCTTAATTCTGGCCGGGGTAGTGGTGCAGGCTCTACTAGGAGCATTTCTTTCCTTCTTAATCGCAGTTTCCGGTCAGCAGATGCAGGAAATCATTTTCTGGATGATGGGAAGCTTGGCCAGCAGCACTTGGCAGGATGTCCTCATCCTTCTCCCCTATCTTCTTTTTGGACTGACCTATCTTCACTTTCAGAAAAGAGAGTTCAACGTCATCGCTTTAGGTGAACGGGCGGCTACCCATCTGGGGATTAATGTCGAGCGAAAAAAACTAGCTATACTTGTGGTAGGGTCTTTGTTAGCCACAGCGGCTGTATCAATCGTCGGAATTATCGGCTTCGTAGGACTAATCATCCCTCATCTCATGCGTCTACTTGTGGGACCGGACCACCGAATTCTCTTGCCCGTGTCCACCCTAGCTGGGGCAACTTTTCTCTTATGGTCTGATACGATTGCCCGTACCCTTCTGCAATCTCAAGAGATTCCTATTGGCGTGATTACCGCCTTTGTTGGTGCTCCCTTTTTCGCCTACTTATTAAAAAGCGGTTTAAGGAGGGGTTAAGATGAACTTATATAAGATTCAAGACCTTAATCAGCATTATGGGGAGCTTGCTGTCTTGCAAGACCTCTCATTCACTATCGGACAGGGGGATATGTTCGGTATTATCGGCCCTAATGGCAGTGGTAAATCAACCTTAATCAGCACCATTAGCGGTATTCTTCCTCCAACCTCTGGAAGTATCCTTCTCAACGGGCGCCCCCTTTCCTCCTACTCAGCAAAGGAGTTGGCCCTTCAAATTGCTGTCTTAGAGCAAGACGGCACCCCTGCCCTGCCCTTTACCGTCGAGCAAGTCGTTTCCATGGGACGTTTTCCTTGGTTAAAGCCTTTTTCCGACTTGGGTCCTCAGGATAAAGCTGTCGTTGAAAACATCTTGAGAAAACTGAACCTCTGGACTAAGCGTTCGCAGAAGATAAGTACCTTAAGCGGCGGACAACGCCAGCTCGTTTCTTTAGCCAGAGCCATGGCACAAGAGCCTCAAGTTCTTATCTTAGACGAACCGACCACTTATCTTGATATAGGACACCAGCTCTTGGTCATGGATCATGTACGACAATGGCATGTCGAGCTGGGGATTACAATCATCATGGTCTTACATGATCTCAATATCACCGGACAGTATTGTGATTATGTCCTTCTCCTTGATCAGGGAAAAATCGTCACATGGGGTAAAAAAGATGAAGTCATGTCGGCAGAAGTTTTAACCCAAGTGTACAAAGCGGATTTGGTCCAAGTGCACCATCCGAAATTAGGTGTGCCACAGTTTTTATTAAGTGGTAAATAAATCCTCGACCTTACAATACTTAGAAAAACAACCAAGCTTTCACTAAGGAAAATGTGAATTATATAATTTATACTAAAGACAACCCGTCAACGATTGATAGGTTGTCTTCTGTTTTCTCGTGGAAATTGAAAGGAGCATTTATGAAAAAGATATTTAACCGAAATAACAATAAAAAAATTATCGAAATAGGAATTATCTCAATAGTATCTATCGGACTATTCACCACTACCCTTTTTGCATACCCTCAAACCATTTCTCAGCCTCTCGTTGCTGAAAAAATTGCCACTTCGGAATCGACAGCAGGTATTATCGCCAAGACCAGAGAAGCTGCGAGAACAACCATCGCTCTTAGTCCGAGTACCCAGACCGGCGAGATATCCCGTGGTTCTGCTCCAAGCAAGCCGACCGCGCCCCCTGTAAAACCTAAAAGCTCTACGGCCAGTAAGCCAACGGCACCCGCTAAAGCAAAAGCTCCCGCTCCAGCTAAGGCTCCAGCTAAAGCAAGCACCACCCCCAGCAGCACTTCGAAAGCAACCGCAGTTATTAATACGGCCAAAAAATATATAGGGGTCCCCTATGTCTGGGGTGGTACTACGACCAGTGGTTTTGACTGTTCCGGATATACTAAATATGTCTTCGCTCAGCACGGTATTACTTTACCTCGAGTGTCTCGTGACCAGTATAATGTAGGGACCGCAGTTTCTTTTAGTAACCTTAAAGCTGGAGACTTAGTCTTCTTCTCCCTTGATGGTGATAAAGTCATCGACCATGTGGGGATTTTTATTGGCAATGGACAGTTCATCAATGCTTCCAGCTCAAAAGGGGTCACCATTTATAACCTAGGTTCCTATTGGCAATCCCATTTCATAGGAGCCAAGCGCGTCCTCTAGATTTAAAAAACACCGAATGATTTTAGGAAATCATTCGGTGTTTTTTGTCTTGGGCTATTGAGCTTTATTGTAGTTCATCTTTTAGAGGTTGAGGATGGAAGACGATATCATATCGCTCACTTAACCAATTGGCTTTCCACTTATCTAACAAGAGCACAGCATAGTTCTCATCTTGATCCAACACGACCATACTCAGGCTGGAATCTCTTAGAATACGGATCTTCTCTTCATCTTTGGGTATCCATTGCACGATTTCATAGGGCAAACTGTTAATCTGAACTTCCACCCCATATTCATCTCGCAAACGATACTCCAGGACTTCAAACTGAAGTTGCCCGACGACTCCAACTATGGGTGCTTCCACCCCGATGTTCAAATCTCGATAAACATGAATAGCCCCTTCTTCTTGGAGTTCTTGAATACCCTTGATAAATTGCTTTCGTTTTAGAGCATTCGCAATGCTAATTCGCGCAAAATTCTCCGGACTGAAAAAAGGCATGGCTTCAAATTCAATGCCATCTTTTTCTGCTAAAACATCGCCAATCCGGAGGATCCCACTATCATGAACACCGATAATATCTCCGGCAAAGGCCTCATCGAGGATCGTTCTCTCTTGGGCAAAAAGTTGCTGAGGTTGTGCCAATCTCATTTTACGATGCGTTCGGTTATGAATAACGTTCATACCCCGTTCATATTTACCCGAGCACACACGAATGAAAGCAATCCTATCCCGATGCATGGCATTCATATTGGCCTGTATCTTAAAAACGAAGCCGACAAATTCCGGATGGGTTGGTTCTAATACCCCTTGATTGGATAACCGAGGAGCCGGAGGCGGGGCCAGCGTCAAGAAACTATCTAAAAAGTTAGGAACACCAAAATTGTTGAGGGCACTTCCAAAAAACACGGGGGTAACTTCACCTTTGTCGATTCGCGCTTTATCGAAGGTGTTCCCTGCCATATCTAAAAGTTCAATCTCATCGTTAAGGCGATTTAATAGTTCATCCCCGATCCATTCTTGCGTCTCAGTCTCGTCGATATGGCCGGATTGGCGAACATCATCATTCCCTTTGCGTAGCTCAGCAGAAAAACGTTCGACATTGCCTGTTTGACGGTCATAGATTCCTTTGAAGTCTGCTCCTCCGCCGATTGGCCAATTCATGGCATAAGACTCGATACCCAGGACCTTCTCCACCTCATCCATGAGGTCGATAGGAGATTTACCCTCTCTGTCCATTTTATTAATGAAAGTAAAAATGGGAATCCCGCGTTTTTTACAGACTTCAAAAAGCTTAATCGTCTGCATCTCCACACCCTTCGCTGAATCGATAAGCATGACTGCGCTATCTGCAGCTGTCAAGGTGCGATAGGTATCTTCACTAAAATCTTGGTGCCCGGGGGTATCCAATATATTTATGACATATCCCTTGTAATTAAATTGCATTGCACTCGAGGTAATAGAAATACCCCTTTGCCGCTCAAGCTCCATCCAATCGGAGGTAGCATAGCGTTGAGTTTTCCTCGCTTTAACATTCCCTGCTAAGTGAATGGCTCCCCCAAATAACAGTAGCTTTTCAGTCAAGGTTGTCTTCCCCGCATCAGGGTGAGAGATGATAGCGAAGGTTTTTCGAGAACAGATTTGTTCTTGAAGAGATAAGCTCACAGAATTAACTCCTTACTGTATAGATTAAGATCTTTGGATCTCTTATTTATCATTTGCCTAAAAAACAATGGTCTCGATGACTATAAACATCCAGCTTATTATTATAGCACAATAAATTCTACGAAAAAAGCAATCCTTTTGACATAGAAGGACAAGATTCCAGCTTATTATCTTTTGGCATTAGCAGGAATCGCCCAAAAGATGTGGAAATATTTATGATGTAAAGGAGGGGACCTGCTATGACACTATTTGAAATTCTATATCGTGCACTAAAACAAGACGGCTGGAATTTTGAATATGATGAAAAAAATGAATTATTTCGTATTGAAATCAGGGGAATTAATTCTGAATTTGTCTCGTTTATTATTGTGGATGAGGAACAAGAATCTCTACTCTGTAATACTCACATCAAGCAGAAAATTCCCTTTGCGAAGCGCTTAGAGGTTTGCAACTTTATAAATCGAGTGAATTATGAACTGGCGATTGGAAATTTCGAATTGGATATGGATGATGGAGAAATTCGCTTTCGCACTTACCTAGATTCCGCCAATTCTGAACCATCACGAGAACAGTTGCTCAATCTCTTATGGAACGGCGCCCAAACCTTTGATATCTATTACCCAGGATTTATTAAAATCATTTCTGAAGATTATTTAGCCGAAGAAGCTGTGAGCGCTTGCTCTCAAGATGAAAAATAATCGTATTTGATAGCATTAGATAGCCTGCTTTTCCTTGCTAGCGAGGAATGAAAGCAGGTTTTTTTCCTTTTATTAGTAACATTAGCATATTGCCTAATTACCGCCAGCAATTACCTGTTTATTTTATGTTACGGCTTCAGATAATAAGATTGTCTCACTAACCTATATTTTAATACATTTAAGGAGGGACCCTACATGGCAGGAGAAAGAAGTACTAACCAACCAGCAGCCCCTGGTGCTGCACAATCACTTGATCAATTCAAGTATGAGATTGCTAATGAATTAGGTGTTCAATTGGGCGGCGATCGCACCAGCCGTGAAAACGGTTCTGTTGGCGGCCAAATGACCAAACGCATGATTCAATTTGCTGAAGAAAACCTCAAAAGAGGTACCCGCATCTAACCATACATTCCTTAAGAGAGGTATCCTTGCGGATACCTCTCTTAAATTTAAATATTAAGAAAAAGCGGGGGGTACCCGCCTTTTTTCTTAATATTTGATTGTCCCATCTGTTTCCGCGAGAAACTTCTTTTTTGAATCTAAGTGTTTTCTCACATCCTTAAGTTGGTGGGGGGTAAGCTCTTCGGCATTTTCAGCTAGAAATTGCTCATTTTTTTGAATGTTGTTTAAGGTCAACTCAATCTTTTTCAAATCTTCGTTTTGCTTTTTATTTCCGTCATTTCTTGGCATCATCATCACCTCTCCATTATTTTTCCCTCTTCGATGATCAAGATACTCCGAAAAGACAGTTTTTTCGGAAAGGACTTTAGTAATTTATGCCACTTTGGTATAATATAAAACAAAGAGGAATTTTAGCAAAGTAAGGAGGTTAAATTTGCGAGTCAAAACTTTTAGCTCACCTGACCCCCGTCTTCTCGAGAAAGAGGTCAATCAATGGCTTGAAGACACCAGTTGGATCAAAATCGTAAATATAACTCAAAGCTCTGCTCAAACCCATTTGGTCAGCATTTGGTATGAAGAACCAAATGTGCCTTTCCTCGGATAAAGCCGAATAGTCTATGCCATAATAATAAGAAAAATTAAGTTTCAAAACGGAAGGGACTGTAGCTTCATGAAAATCTCGCTCTTTATCACTTGTCTGGGAGACACCATGTTTCCTGATATTGGTGTAACTATGTCCAAGATTTTTACCCGTTTAGGGCATACAGTTGATTTTCCTGAAGGACAATTCTGTTGCGGACAGATTTCCTTTAATTCTGGTTATATGGATGATACCCGCACAGTAGCCCGTGCCCTTATTGACGCTTTCGAAGACAGCGAAGTAGTAGTTGGCCCCAGCGGCTCTTGCATCGGTATGATCCATCATAATTATCCAGACTTATTTAAGGACGATCCGGTTTATTCGAAAAAAGCTAAAGAGCTCATCGATAAGAGCTATGAATTTTCCCAGTTTATCGTTAATGTCCTTAAGACACCTGACCTTGGTGCTCGCTATAAAGCTAAAGTTACTTACCATCCCTCCTGTCATGCTACTCGTTTATTAGGATTGAAGGAGGAACCCTTGACCCTATTGCAACATATCCAAGATCTCGAAATAGTTCCTCTCCCGGAAGCTCATCTCTGTTGCGGGTTCGGCGGTACCTTTTCGATTAAAATGCCACGCATCTCGGAAGCCATGGTGGCCGAAAAGGCCCAGCACGTCTTGGAATCCGGGGCCGATATCCTGACAGGACTTGACATGGGCTGTCTTATGAATATCTCCGGATATATGGAGAAACATGGCCGTTCCATACCAGCCATGCATCTCATACAATTGCTCGGGAAGGGGATGTAAGAATGTCACTGGATAATCACTATGATGTAAATGCAGCTCTTGATAAAGCCTTAAGCGACGATTTTTTACGGAAGGCCACCCGCCGGGCAACTGATCGGCTAAGAAATAATAAAAAAGCGATCACTGATGAACTAGGCAATTGGGAAGAATGGCGTCAAGCCGGCGAGAAGATCCGCAATCATGTGGTTCTCAACTTAGACTATTACCTCAATATGCTCATCGACAATGTTGAGAAAAATGGTGGCATTGTCCATTTAGCTAAAACTCCTGAAGAAGCCGTAAAAATTACAAAGGATATTTTCGAAAAGCATGGTTTTAAATCGGTCATTAAATCCAAGTCCATGATTACGGAAGAAATCCACCTTAACCCCGCCTTAGAAAAAGACGGCATCGAGGTTGTGGAGACAGACTTAGCCGAGTACATTATCCAGATTGCGGATGAACCACCCTCACATATTATTGTTCCCGCTATGCATAAAAACCGGGATCAGATTGCTAAGCTCTTTGAACCCATTGCCGGGCATCCCCTAGAATCTGATACCCCTACCCTGACCAAATTTGCTCGTGAGCAATTGCGCCAAAAATTCCTTGCCAGTAAAATCGGCATCACCGGTTGCAACTTTGCGGTAGCCGACACCGGGACCATTACCATGGTAACTAACGAAGGCAATGGGCGGATGACCAGCACCATACCTGAAGTGCAAATCACGATGATGGGCATGGAGCGGATTGTCCCATCCTTCAAAGAGCTTAGTGTGCTCCTTAATCTTCTAGCTCGCAGTGCAACTGGACAACGTCTCTCCGTATATACAACAATGACAACCCCGCCTAGACGCGAAGAGGAATTAGATGGACCTAAAGAATGGCATTTGGTTATTCTTGATCACAACCGTTCAGAGATTCTCGGTGACGAGGAATTCCGTTCCTCACTCCGTTGTATCCGCTGCGGTGCTTGCTTTAATGTCTGTCCCGTCTATCGCCAAGTCGGCGGTCATGCCTATGGTTCCGTCTATTCCGGGCCGATTGGGGTGGTAATTACACCTTTATTAGAACAAGATTATGAGAAATGGGGACATCTTCCCTACTTCTCCTCCCTTTGTGCGGCCTGCGCCGAAGCCTGCCCTGTACGCATTCCACTCCATGATTTAATCGTCAAGCACCGCGACCGTAAGGTCCTCAAGGGTCATACTCCCGGCCTGGAGAAGAAGATATTCAAATACTATGGCTACTACTTCTCCCATCCAAAAACCCTTAACAAATTTATCCGCTTAGGTTCAAAATTCCAATTTATCTTAATGCGCAACGGTAGAATTAACGGAGGACCGCCCCCGCTCTCCAATTGGACAAACAGCAAGACCTTACCTCCTGTAGCTAAACAGACTTTCCGGGATCAGTGGCCCGAGCTTAAGAAGAGTCTGGAGAATATGAAGCGAGGTGATAAATAATGAGCAATCGTCAAGAATTTATCGCAAATATCGCTAAAAAACTTGGTCGCCCTACCCCAAGCTCTGTGACCCCCGTGGAAGTAACCTATCCACTATTTCAGACGAACTCCCCAGAGGAACGGTTGGAACATTTTCTCAAGATGTTTGAAACTATGGGCGGCAAAGTGGCTAAAGCTGCTACCTCTGCAGAAGCTACCGAGGCCCTAAAGGCATGGTTTGGCGAAAAGCCCGAATGGTTAGGCTCCAATAAAGTGATCACCTGGAATGAACTCCCCACCATGGCTCGAGCCTGTCTCGAGGGGTTAGGATGGTCTGCGCGAGTCTACGCCGACCTTCCTGCCAATCGCGAGGAACGCTATGCCATTATGGATAAAGCCGAACTTGGTATTACTGGTGTCGATTACGGTATCGTCCAATCCGGTTCCCTCGTCTTAAAGAGCAACACCCAACGGGGAAGAGCCGTGAGCTTAATTCCCATCCGTCATCTCGCCTTTATCCCAGCCTCGGTGATTCGAGATCGTCTGGATCAAGTGCTTGCTGAACTTAAGCAGTCACCTATTCCTGCTGCCATCGAAATCATCTCTGGACCTAGTCGTACTTCGGATATCGAGATGGATTTATCGATTGGTGTCCATGGACCGGTGGAACTCTATTGTATTGTTATGGACAATCAATAACCTCCTCTCTTTCAAGCGTCAATTCATTTTCCTAAAAGCATCTACCTAATAGCTTTACTTAATAGGATTAAACGAATTAAAAGCGAGAACTCAAGTTTATTTTTGAGTTCTCGCTTTCTATGATTAATCTCCACTGTCAGAAAGTGTAACTTCATTACCTACTATCCTTCTGCATAAGGCAACGAGCGGCTTCGCTTTTTTCGGATGTGGGCCTTAAAGGCTTGGCGAAGCCGGGTTTTCTTTAACGGAGGTCACGTTTGGATTTTAATTTTTTGTTTTTTAAGGTAATTAAGGATGCTCTCTTTTTCCCGGACTTCCACATGCACTATAGGTTGAACTTCGTTTCCGGCAATGCCATCCCAGCGGTAGTACAAGGTTTGTTGATACTTTTGGTTAATAAAGGGATCAGTATATTCTAGGTGAAGCACTATATAATAGGGGCTTACGTCGGGCTCACTATTATCGACTTCATAAGATTTAAACTTAATAAGTAAGCTTGATGCCATATTCTGCGGTATTTCATTAGCTAAATAATACGTATCATTTTGAAGGGGTTTATTTTCAAGCTCTTGTTCAATAACAAGGGTTCGACTGGCCAGATTTACAACGGGGTGAGTACCCACATTATTAAACTTGAACTCCAAGCTTAACCCTGACTTTGCTTCAATCTTAGGCGAGTCCTGAAGAGATAAGTAGGGTCGGGAGGATTCCCTATCAATTTTCCAGGCATTCAAGGTGACCGTAACCGTAATCGTAGCCGTAATTGCCAAGATTGATGTGCCGATGGTGGCAATAATGCTGCTCCACTTCGCAAATTTCTCTCCATAATAACCCATTCCTTGCTATACCACCTCCTTAGCCAACACCCTTTAGTGTTCTACATTTTTTGTTTTATATACATGCTACAGGAGAAGAGTTGGATTATCTAAAGTTTGAAAAAGCTTTGGGAGGCCTGCTGATACATACAAGAGAGACAGCACCTACAGGGCACTGTCTCTCTTGAGTATCGATATAATCTTCGCTTAGTTTGAATACCTTAACTTTGCCGCAACTTGCTTAGTCTTTAATATCCCAACTTCTCTTAATATGCTCAACGAGGTTATCGGGCTCAACATTGGTATGACATTGATCACAATCCATTAATCCGCGGGTATTTTCTAAAGAATGACCTTTACCATGACACATCATGCAGTCCTCGACCGATTCATTTTTGTAAACTGCCTTAAAGGTTTTGCTGTGGAATTGATTTAATAGCTCTACCGTCTTAGCTGCCACATCGGCTGTTACACGAGCGCAACGTTCACTACGGGCCTTACTTTCAGCTTTGAGACCACTGGCATCACACCAATTACTTACGGATACATGGCAGAGAGGAGACCCGGCAACGCTTTTCTCCATAACCCCATCATATTCCAGCGCTTTACCTGCGGCCGGTGCGAATTCGGGGAATGAATGATCACAATACCAACCAAATAGTTCGCTTACGACTTTATCAGCATCCTTCTTTTCCATGGTATAGTTGATGGCCGTGGCCGCACCGATAAGCGCTCCACACAGTGTCGCCCAACCGCCACCGCCGGTTCCACCCCAACCCAAAACTTGGGTTGGAACCATAGTGTATGGATATCCTACCTTATCTCCGAGCTGTCCAATAATGGCTTCAAAAGCACCATAGGAGCATTTCGATTTGCCATACCCTGCATAACCGTCTAGCTTCGCCTTTTCCGCGTCGAGATGTGCATATGGATATGGAAAACTCGGAATTTCACAATTACTATCACATGGGGCTGGTGTTGGTGTTGTTTCAACTGCCTCTACAACCTTCGTGGTATTGAAGATACTTGAACCAACGGCTAGCGCTCCCGCAGCCAGGATTCCCGATTTGAGAAATTTTCTCCTTGATAAGTCTTTTTCTTCATACATCAAAAAGCCCTCCCTTTCTCGAATACAATTCCTTTTGACCTCGGCATCCCACATTTTAAAAATGCTATAACTTCTTTTATCACCTCACCTATTCAACTTCTTTTCTTATATCAAATTAATGTATTGAGCTTAACTTCCTTAAATCCTGAACATTCTCACCCCATCGGCGTCAATAAGGTGTACCGCACAGGCCATACAGGGATCAAAGGAACGAATCACGCGAACAACGTTCACCGGATTATCCGGGTCCGCCGCAACTCCGATTAGAGCCCGTTCAATGGGGCCAGCTAACCCATGATCATCACGCGGGGAAACATTCCATGTTGTGGGAACAACGAGTTGATAATTGCTGATAACATGGTTATCGATGTTAATCCAATGTCCTAAGGCACCCCGCGGAGCTTCATTAAGCCCCACCCCTTGCCCCTGCTTCGGCGGATCCCAGTGCTCCTGGTCATGAATGGCAGGACGGCTAGCCTTGCTGCTTTGCAACTGCTCTAATTCATCAAGCCAACGATACATGGCCTCAGTCATCAGCAATGTTTCCTGTGCCCGTGCGAGATGACGAGCCACCGACCCAGGCTTAATTCCGTACTTACCCATTAAGTTGAGTAAGGGCTGATGTTGCATTACCATCATGCGGGCCAGCGGTCCTACTTCAGTCACTTCACCGTTATAGCGGGGAGATTTAACAAAGGTATATGCGCCTTTTTTATCAAGATCGATCTCCGAACTTTCTTGCCAAGGATTAGCAGGTTCTGCATCGCGGTACCAGGAACTCGCTACCGCTTCAGTAATCTTGCTAATATCTAGCTCTTGAACAACACCCGGAGACGTGCTACTGATAAAGCCGCCTTTAAATAACTTATCATTACCAAGATCATCCATTGGGAAGCCACCATAAGCTAAGTAACTACCGGACCCGGCACCGACTCCGGCCCTTCCTAGCTGACCCAGTGGACCTGTACAAATATTAACCACATCAGGAACATATTTAGTCTCAATAAAAGCTACAACTTCGTTTAATATCTCTTTAAAATTATCGAGTTGCTCTTTTTGGGGGTAGATTGTCACCCCGCCTACAACAATACTGGATTGGTGGGGTTGCTTCCCTCCCAGAATGGCCGACATTTTCTTTGCTTTAGCCTGTACCTTTAGTGCTTCAAGGTAATGAGCAAGAGCGGTAATGACGATTTCCGGATCGCCTATGGAAAAACGATCGGGTTGATACCTAGGAGTCAGAGGAGCGGTATCTCCAGCTTTTACTAAGGACATAATTTTATTCTTAACAGCCAATAGCTCTTGATCTTTTCCTTTGTAGTGATCAATCGCCATGACATCGAGATAATCTAAAGCGGAGAGATGGTAGAAATGTAAGGGGTGATCATGCAACCATAAAGCCCCTGTCAGCAAGTTGCGTATGAGCTGCGCTGCTCGAGGAACATGAGCTCCATGTGCATCTTCAACCGCCATTGCCGATGTCCAACCATGGGATGCCACACATACCCCGCAGACTCGTTCCGTGATGTATACTGCATCACGGGGATCTCTCCCACGGAGAATATCTTCAATACCTCGGTACATTGTCCCTTGAGCCCAGGCATTCGTAACGACACCCCTATCGATTTCCACCTCAATCCTTAAGTGGCCCTCGATTCTTGTTACAGGATCTACAACGATTCTCTTAGCCATCTACTTCTCCTCCTTAGGATTCACAAATAGGGGCGCAAATCCATCATAGTACTCAGGCTCACTACAACCGGCACATGGTGACCCTGCATGACCACAATAGCTCACTCCATCATTCCACCATGAAGCGGCGCAAGTGGTGTAAGTATCTTGTCCTTTACACCCCTTATGGTAGAGGCAATAGTCTGTTGTTTCGGCGTCATTCCAATCCTCTAGGAATTCATCCTTTTCAAAGTGCAACCGGCGATCACAACTATCATGTAAGGTATAGCGATAATAGGCTACTGGCCGCTTAAGTTCGTCCAGTAAAGGCAAAGCGTTTTCGCTCAAATAATATAGAATTACGCTGACTAAACGATCCGGCTTAACCGGGCAACTCGGTAGATTTACAATCTTAGCCCCACTAAGCACATCTTGCGCCCCCACTGCTCCCGTGAAGCCTGCCCGTGGAATGCCGCCATAGCAAGCACAGGAACCCACAGCAATTACAACTTCAGCGTTAGCAGCAGCCTTCTTAAATTGGTCAATAAAAGATTTACCTTCCACCATGCAATAACGAGGATCGGCCGTTGGAATCGATCCCTCAAGAACCAGTATGTAATTTCCTTTGGCTATACATTCCTCCATACTTTGAACTGCTTGCTCTCCAGCGGCTGCCATTAATGTGGGATGGTAGCGTACGGAAAGGACATCAAGGATAATTTGGTCCGGACTCGGATCAAGGGAAGCTAATAATGATTCACTACATCCAGTACACCCCTGTCCTTGCATCCAAATCAATGGTTTCTTTGACAAGTTTGCTGCTGCTGCCTCCGCAATTTGGGGAGCCAAACACAAATCAAGTCCAAGTGCCGTGCATGTGATTGTGCACATTTTCAGAAAGTCTCTTCTGGATATCCCTTTTCTTTCGAGAAGCTGATATCCACTTTCAGATGGGTTACCCTCTCGTTTCACAATCCTCACCTCGTTAAATTATTTTTTCTAAGAAGTAAAATTAAGTCCGATGAGATATTAAAATGTGAAATATAACACTAAAAACACATGTTTATTAAATAACTTTAATCAAATAAGTAAAAATAAAGACTAAATACAAAAATGTGAATATTTTATCAATGTGTTTTCTTAATCATACACCCATTTCCCTTCCACTTCTAGGTATTTTTATAGTGAATCTCAATAATTATTTTTAATTATAGCTATTAAATTTCCATATGGCACATCTCCTAATTATTCATCTCAATCAAAGGGGATAAATTACGCAAAAAACGAGAACCTCCTCTATGTCTTGACTAAGGAGATTCTCGTTTATAGTGAGTTAAAGGATATTCTGTAGGGTAATTGTCTCGGTATCCGCAATATGATGGAACAATAGACGTAAGGCTGCAACCTCCCCCAAGCTTAGAGCAGCCTCCTGTTCTAGGATGTATTTTTCGGCACGCTTTAAACTAAGGTCTATAGTATCAATTTCTTGGTGATCGAGTAAAATACTCCATAGTTTTTTTGTTTCATCCCACTCTTTTTTCAGCTGATCCATCTGCTGATTAGCATTTCCCCAATGTCTATTTTGAATGATGTCTTCCACCGCGATGAGCATTCCTTCTAAAGAGGATGCGGAGGAATTAATATATTGGTTGTGCCAATAGCTTCCCAAGACAAGCACCAAGATAATTATACCAACTGTAAGATAGGTTCTCAGCATATCTATCTCTCCTCTCGATGCTTCAAACTTTCATATGGAAACTTACTTACCGTTGTTTTTTCTATGCGTGCGCTTCTTTTCTTGAAGATATAATTGCCCCGAAGAATCAAGGCTGGCAAACAGAACCTCTTCTATTCCCTTCAATTGATGCTTTTGGAGTTCCCGGTCCAGCCAGGTCTGATCTTTGCCGGATAAGGCAAAAGCTCTTTTATTCAAGAGGCCATCCATAATAAATACCACCGGCAATCCCTCATATTCAGGCTGGAGTTTCAAGTCCCCTGGGGTCACGGGGCGTTTGGTTGCTTTGGGCAGGACACTAATTTGACCATTCGTCTCCAGAATCGCAAATTCTACATCGGCAATATTGGGTATACTCCGCATTCTAAGCTCTTCAATCAAATCTGTTAGGGGCAGACGATTGCGCACCAATTCATGCTCGACTATTTTACCTCGTTCAATTAATATCGAGGGAGTCCCATTCAAGATATCCCGAGCGCGCTCACTCTTTAACTCCAGATAAGACAAGGCAACACTCATCAACACCAAGATCATAATGGGAATAATCCCCGAAATAAGAGGAATCCCAATATCTTCACTGGGGATGGCCGCCATATCCGATATCATAAGAATAACGACTAACTCAAAAGGTTGCAGTTGACCAATTTCGCGTTTTCCCATGAGGCGCAAGGCCATAATGACAATCATATAGAGAATAAATGTTCTTATGGCAATTATCATCATCGCTTCATGTGGCAACTCCTTTCAGGTGCTTTATTTGCACTAATCAGCCCCTCATATTTATTATGCCTGAGGGCATTAAGACTGGAATGCCTTTTATTATTCCTTAAATCGCCGCAGTTTATTCGCAATTATTCGTCCGCTAAGCTTGATGGGGATAACGACCCTAAATTTGATGTAATAACGACCCTAAGTTACACTCGACTTTCTTGAACTGTATTAACACAACAACGCAAATCTTATGCTATAATAAACAGTGTTATACTATAGATAATTGCTTTTATTGGAGGATAAACTATGAAAAAACAAGCCGTTGTCATTCATGAACTTGATAATGTGGCTACCTGTGTCGATCATTTTACCGCCGGAACAGCCATTTCCTACTTTCGTGGGGATAGAGAAGAGCAAGTTTTACTCTGTCAAGATATTCCTTTAGGACATAAATTTGCTATTCGTACCATTGCTAAAAATGAAGATGTCCGGAAATACGCTGAGAGCATCGGTGTTGCTACGATAGATATTCAACCCGGCCAGCACGTTCATGTGCATAACCTGGAATCCAAACGCGGTAGGGGCGATTTGGAGCAGTGTAAGGGGGATTATTGATATGAATATCTTCGGTTATCGACGCTCCGATGGTCAGTTTGGCATCCGCAACCATCTTCTTATCCTTCCTACTTCAGTCTGTTCAACTACTGTTGCTTTCAATATTGCCGCCCAAGTTCCCGGGGCTGTAGCCATCCCCAATCAACATGGCTGCTGTCAAGTAGGTGCGGATTATACACAGACCCTGCGGACACTCATCGGTTTAGGCAAAAACCCTAATGTCGGGGCAGTGCTTGTGGTGGGCTTAGGCTGTGAAGGGATACCCATCCAAGAAACCGCTGCTGAGATCGCCAAATCAGGTAAACCCGTGCAAGTGATCATTATTCAAGAACACGGTGGCACCCTGAAAACCACCGCTCTAGGTGTTCAGATCGCCAGTCAAATGGCTCGCAGCATCACACTTCTCAAGCCGGTAGAGGCTCCGCTTAGCGAGCTTTCCCTGGGGATTGAATGCGGAGGATCTGATTTTACTTCAGGTTTAGCCTCCAATCCTGCTGTGGGCACCGCCTCAGATCTTCTGGTTAAGGCCGGTGGTACTGCCATGCTCTCCGAAACTACCGAGTTTATCGGCGCTGAGCATGTACTGGCCAAACGAGCAATATCACCCGAAGTAGCTCAAAAATTAATGGAGATTGTCCAACAAACAGAGCTTCGTGCTAAACAGTTGCATGTGGATCTGCGACAAGGTCAACCTACCCCAGGAAACATAACAGGGGGGATCAGTTCCATCGAGGAAAAATCTTTGGGCTGTATCTACAAGGCCGGACACTCACCAATTCAGGATATCCTCCCCTATGGTCAACCTCCTTGCGGAAAAGGCCTTTATGTTATGGATACCCCCGGTCAAGATGTGGAATCTATTTCCGGAATGCTTGCTGGTGGTGTTCAGGTTGTTGTATTTACTACCGGACGTGGTACTCCGACCGGTTCACCTATTGCTCCTGTCATCAAAGTCACCGCCAATAGCGATACCTATCAAAACATGGAAGACAACATCGATCTTGACCTTTCCTCCATCATTTCCGGTGAGGAAACCATCGAGCAGGCTGGTCGACGAATCTTCGCAGAGATGGTTGAGGTCGCAAACGGTAAATTCACTAAGTCCGAAAGTCTCGGGCATCGCGAATTCGGCATTTTCCGCATCGGCTCTACTTTTTAGACCCGCGGTGCGCTCGGACTTCGCTAGTGCCATGAAATATCCTAATGCGTTCAGTATGTCTGATACGTATAATCAAAAGGGCCGAGGCTGCATTAAACAGCCTCGGCCCTTCTCTCATTACTATTACCGACGTTCCATATCATAGAGACGCTTTACCCTCTCCTCTATGGGAGGGTGCGTACTAAATAAATTGGCCACTCTCTTGGCCTTCAAAGGATTGACAATGAACATGTGACTTGCTGAAGGGTTAACATTCATCGGAATAACTTGTGAGCTACGTTCTAGTTTTTGTAAAGCATTGGCTAAGCCATACGAGTTACCTGCAATCTCCGAACCGGTAGAATCAGCAAGATACTCGCGCGAACGTGAAATCCCCATTTGTACCAGCATGGCAGCCAGTGGTCCCAGAATAATCATCGGAAGCATCGCTAGACCAGAACCACCCTCGTCATCATCCCCACCTAATCCCCCAAACATCAATGCCCACTGTGCCCAATTGGCAAGCATGGTTAAGACCCCGGCCATGACTGCCGCAAGGGTGCTGATGAGGATATCCCGATTCTTGATATGTGCCATTTCATGGGCTAATACCCCTTCCAGCTCTTCGCGGTTAAGGATCTGCATCAGGCCCTGGGTCACGGCAATGGCCGCGTGATTAGGATTCCTTCCCGTAGCAAAAGCATTGGGCTGAGGCGAAGGAGTCATATAGAGCCTTGGCATGGGCAGACCGGCATTATCAGCAAGATTTTCCACCGTCTCGTAGAGTTCTGGGCTTTGTTCGCGGCTAAGCGGAACAGCTTTAGTCATAGCTAGAGCCATCTTGTCACTAAACCAATAGCTACCAAAATTCATAACCATAGCAAACAAGAAGGCCATTTGCATACCGCCTCGGCCACCTAGTGCCCCTCCGGCTAAAATCACAAGTACAGTTAATAAACTCATCAGAAGAACAGTTTTCAGCTGGTTTCCGATTCCACTCATCGACAACATCCCCTTTCAATTATGTCAGTAATACAGTCTAAATTACCGCTTATTTTGCAATATCTTCTTGAGCTTCTACCAGTGAAGGCAAAGAACTCACAGCAGGCTTGTTACTCACTTTCACCAGGGTGATTCTAAAGCCAACGACTTCTATTACGGAAAAGATATAGTTCTGAAAATCAATTGTATCACCTTTGGCCGGTTTACGACCTAAGCGATTGAAGACAAAACCACCCAAAGTGGAAACGGTCTCCTCTTCAAAGTCAATTTCTAGTAAATCAACTAAGTCATCGAGCAAGACCCGCCCGTTAATTAGGTATTCACCTTCCGCGCCTTTGATGATTTCCGCTTGTTCTTTACTCTCAAATTCATCATAGATTTCACCAACTAATTCCTCGATAAGATCTTCGATGGTCACCATTCCGGCAGTACCCCCAAACTCATCGACTACTACCGCAAGATGGGTTCTTTGGGCGCGCATTTTCTGGACTAAATGCGAGATGGGCATGCCTTCCGGTACGATGAGTATATCTCGCTTCAAGTCAGCAATACTCTTTGTTGCCCGTTCTTCAGGGAGACAAAGCAAATCCAGCATATGAACTAGGCCGATGACATTATCTTTATCATCATCACATAAGGGATAGCGTGTGTGCCCCGTTGTTTTCACGACATGGAGAACCTCTTCCATGGAATCCTGAATATAAAGACACACCATATCTTGTCGGGGAACCATAACCTCACTAACCACTCGATCCGAAAATTCAAAGACATTATCTAAGAGTTTTCCTTCCAGCTTATCCAATACCCCATGGCGTTGGCTGGCATCGACAAGCATCCGCAATTCTTCTTCCGTGTGGGCAAGGTCCGATTCATTAGCTGGGGAAACACCCCAACGCTTTAAAATCAGGTTCGCAAGCCCATTTAAGGAGCGAATGATTGGATAAAAGAACTTGTAGAAGGTCTTTAAAGGACCTGCCGTCCATAAGGCTGTTTTCTCAGCGCTTTGAATGGCTATCGATTTAGGAACTAACTCGCCTAAAACAATATGCAAGAACGTTATCAAAAGAAAAGCAATAACCACCGATACAGTGTGAGTTAAAACTCCATCCCACTCCACGAGGTTCGCAAAAAGCGGCGCCAACAAGGTCGCAATGGCCGGTTCGCCCAGCCAGCCCAGTCCTAGGGAGGCCAACGTTATACCTAGTTGGCTTGCCGAAAGATAGGCATCTAGCTGAGAAGTTACTTCCAGAGCAACCGTAGCTTTCTTCGACCCTGTTTCGGAGAGCTCGGCAAGTCGAGTTTTCCTTACTTTGACCAAAGAAAATTCAGCTGCCACAAAGAATGCATTTAAAGCGACAAGGAACAAAGCTGCAACCACTTTCGCTATGCTCCATAATATACTATCGATCGGATACTCCTCCTTTTATTCTATACATTTCTCTAATCTCTTAGACATAAGTAGACCCAAACCAAACCATGACCAGCCAGTATTTCAGATTTTGGGCAAGCCCATCTATGGTTCCGCGATCAATCTGACTCACAAGCGATAAGGGTGCACTATCCAAAGTGGCCTTTTGGGGCAAAACAGCTAAGGCGCCGAAGAAAAAAGCTCTTGGCGCCTGATTAATACTAGAATTTAATTTTAAAATCGCGTGTCCAGATTGTGAATCTTCAAAAACAACGTAAGGGCACAGCAACAAGGCCAAGCCTATAAATAAGCAAACAACAATGGCAACGCACTGCTTCAGTTTACGTTGTTCCATTCTCTCTATAAAAACATAATAATTAATAGGCGCAGGTAATGGGTCGTCTTCCACTATGGTCTCTCCTCAATATCTACTCTCTTAAATTTTCTTCTTAATATATACTATAGAGTATAGATATCCCTATCGTCAAGAGACAACTTTTCACTAATAACTTAATGCCCACCCATCTACGATTCATCAAGTTCTGAACGCTCTTGACTTCTAAAAAAACTGAGAACCTCCGGATCTTCTTCTCTGCCAATTACTTGGTCGAGGATATAATCCAATCCCATAAAGCCATTCCCTTGAACAGGCTTAGGGGTAGCCAACGTAACACTTGAGTCTTCCACCTTATCAGCACTATAAGGATCTCCAGTCGTCACATAAACAGAAGTGGCTCCAGACGACGGGCGAAAGAATTCAAACACGTCCTGATCATCTTCCTCCCCAATAAGTGCAAAGAGGTGATTCAGGGGATGATTTACAACTTCTGCGGTCTCACTAGCTTGACTCGTTACTGGGTTTCCGCTAGTTACTGCATTGCTTTTTAGAGACTCTTCCGCAGATTCTTCGGGAGAGGCTTCGGTAGATGCTGATGCTCCTGAAGTGGTAGACACCAATAAATCCTCCAAAGACCAACTGCTTGTAGTTTTGCTCACTGGAGAAGTTGTCGTCATGTACATATGTAACGCCGCTTTAACAGCATCTTCCCTTTGTTCTTCAGAAAGTCCCCTAAGAAGCTCCCACAAGTCTTGGTCTTTTTCCTCTCTCCCCAAATTAAGGGTCAAGGAGATGGTCTTGCTCATGGATTCTCGTTGACCTTTTTCGTTAAGTTATTGACCAGATTGGCTGCCATAATTCTAAAGCCCGTGGCATTGCCAAACTGAGGATTATCAATCAGCACTTTATTCTCAAATTGCAAATGATTAAAAATCATCTCCCCTACCTTGCCGGCGACCAAGACGGTATGGATCTTGCCCATCATTGGTTTCAATGACTTTTTGACCTCACGGGAGATATCCGTCCCCAACTGCTCTAGCATGTCTTCCATGATTGGATTAAGATTAATGGAACCTGTGTTCCAAGGATACACCCCTCCATTAACCCGAAAAATCTTGTCCAGTTCTTTATCATCGGTTTCGATGGGATTCGCATGATTTGCGGTCATTTCCTTTAATTTCTCAGCAACCCCTGTATAAGCCCATTTTAAGCCCTTTTCAATACTAAAAGAATTCGGCGGGTCAAGCATGACACCATCATAAAAGGTAGCTACGTCCGTAGTCCTAAAGCCAGGATCAATCACGACGACATAACCATTGAACAGTTTGGGACTAATGGGAATTCCATATTCATTGAGGGTTTCTTTGATGAAAACGCCGTAACTTTGGGGCAGCACACGAGAGCGAATAATGGTCAACTGGCGAGTCTGGCCTTTAAAAGGACCGGAACGGAAAGTAACCGACCAAGAACCTTTAAGCTCTGCCTCATATTTATCCCTCAAGGCAGCGTAGTACTTCACCGGAACCCCTGTCCCTAAATAAATATTGGCCTTGGGTTCTTTCTGAGCTATGGCTAAAGCTACCACCAACAAAGCCGTAGCTTCTTCATCCGTGGATTTATCTTCATCCCAACAATAATGCGCTTCATTGGGATTGAGGCTTTCGGCCAAACTCCCCATGAAATAATGGCGGGATACTCCTGTGGAATGATTGGTGACTATGACATCCAAGGAGGCAATCTGCAATTCTTCATCGGATCCTCTTCCCACATTCATATTGCCTAAAGTCGAAAAGATTCTTTCGTTGCCCTTGCAGATGACCGCAGGAAATAATACTTTGGTGTCCCCTGCGTCCAACTTAATGGCACCAAATCCAGGATCTCCCCCGGCTACAAGAATATCATTTTCAAACACAGGTGTTCCTCCTTGCAAATTCTTAGTTTTTCTTTATATTTCTACTATTTCCAATTGTATACCACAATTTACTTGGAGTCTATCCCCTGTTTTTCTGTTCTTTTCCCGAACACTTTAGACTTTAGCGAATAGAACCACGGGTGTTGATTTGAGCATGAACGAGAATTTCCACATCGAGCTCAGGAAAGATAGTCTCCCATTCCGTCTGATGCTCGTTCCAATACTGTGGATAACGTCGTTTGACCGCAAGTCCAAAGGCTAGAATATCTGATTCTAGCTCTTTTTGGGCTTTGTCCACAATGACTTGGGTTTCATCAATTACACATTGGGTTAAAATGCGCTTCAATTCCTGGAATTCTTCCAGACGAGTTATTTCTTTATGATTCATGAGCTCCCCAATGTTGCATTGCGCCTCTACTTCCACCACCATGCGCAATGTTCCGTCTTCCTCCAAAATTGGTTTCAATTTACTCTTGGCACGGATGATCTCAAAAGCTATCCTACCCTCTAGACTATTTTCATCTGGGACATAAGCGATAATGCCCCCTTTGATATTATCCATAACCCAAAGATAACTGCGCGCCTCCTCCCCATCCAACCAACCGATAAGCCTATCTCCTTTGAAGACAGCTCCCCCTTCCGCATTATAAATCGGTTCTCCCTTTTCCTCAGAGAATATGATTTTACCTAGGGTGGGCTCATAACCATCCACATAGATCATATTCGTAAAATCCAAGAGATTTACAGGAATGCTCTGGGAAGCCGATTTATAATCATCTATTAATCGACTAATATGCATGGCTGGAATACTATCCTCCCTTGATTTCCCCCGCATGACATCCTCGGCCTTTCCTTCTGTCACTAAAAGCCAGGTCAACATGCGAATTTCCGGATCCCGTTGCATAAAGTCTAATACCGGGCTTAACCCTGCTCTGGCTAAATCTTCACCAAAGACGATGACCTGAGTATGGGGATAAAAAAGCCTATCCCCCGATTTATTCATAAAACCGCGAAGAGCATCAAAATAGGTATCCCCTTCGCTGGTCAGCACGCGCACCGATTCCTTACCTCCCTCTTGACCCTTGGCTTTGGAACCTGCAGGAGTGATGACTTGAGCCGTCAGCTGTATCTTACCACTCTCGGTCAGATCCACCCCTACCCCACTGACGATCCCAATTGCATTGAGCTCCCGGTGACTCCAGCATCCTGAGAGAAGAAGTAAAGAAAGCACACAGGGAATCAAGCTTAACCATCTTTTATAGCTTGGAAAATCCATTTTCTTAACTCCTTAAAGCCTTCTAATTTTTATTTCCTCTTAACCTTGCCAATTTTTGCAGCATACCCTTTTTACTCTGGCGCCCAGTGCCCCCCAATAATGATGGACGTGAGATCATGGCCCAGAGTGGAAATCGCACCATACCGTCCTTTAAATCACCGAGATTGGAAGGAATAAGGGGGGAGAGGTATATAATACCAAAGGAACGAATATTTCCCATATGTATAGAGAGCGCTAATAAGGAAATCAACCAACCAAACATGCCTAAAAACCCGGTGGCGATTAGAAAATATAAACGCAAAAGTGACATTGAACTTGTGAGTGGCGGAATCAGAAAACCGGAAATGGCTGTCAGGGACACCACGATGACCATGGCCTGGCTGACAATGCCGGCCTGAACCGCTGCCTCACCTAGAACCAAGGCCCCCACAATACTGACAGCCTGCCCCACATTGCGCGGCATCCTCACCCCGGCCTCCCTGAGAATCTCATACATAAGCCCCATCATTAAAGCTTCGATAATGACCGGAAAGGGTATTCCCTCACGCCCGGCGCTCATGTTAATCAATAAGCTGGTGGGTAGCATCTCTTGATGAAAGGATTGGATCGCTACATAGAAGGCTGGAAGCATGGTAGAGAAGTAGAAGCACAGATAGCGAATCAAACGAATAATCGATGTGTAGTAGGGACGGGAATAATAATCCTCAGGGTTCTGGAAGGCCTCGACAAAAAGATAGGGCACAGTTAAGGCAAAGGGTGTCCCATCCACTAATACCCCTACTCGCCCTTCTAAAAGTTTGGCCGCCAACTTATCCGGTTTCTCGGTATTGCCCACAGTCGGGAAGATGGATTGGGGAGTATCCTCGATTAATTGCTCGATATAGCCGCTTTCCAAAATTGCATCAATATCAATGGACTTGAGCCGACTTTTTAATTCCACAACAAGCTTAGGATTGGCCAAACCCTCGATGTAAGCAATATTGATTTGGGTTTTTGTTCGTTGGCCTAAAACCATGGATTCGATACGTAAATTCTCATCACTTATTTTTCTGCGCAGTAGTGAAGTGTTTGTACTAAGGTTCTCGATAAATCCTTCCCGAGGCCCACGTACGGTAACCTCTGTTTCCGGTTTATCAACACTGCGCGTCTTACCACCAAAAGTATTCAGCAGCAAAGCAGACTCAGCCTGCTCGAGGAAAAGGGCCGTTTTCCCTACTAACAACCCTTTAGTTACCTCTTCATAGGTATTTACCTTTTCGATTTTGCTATTGATCAAGACTTGCCTGCGGAGCACATCCACGAGCGGTTGAGGAGGAATATCACCTACCCGAAGTGGTGAAAAATCCATAAGGGGCTTAAGTATCGAGGTGCTAATATATTCTTGTTCCACAAGCCCTTCGATAAAGACCAGCAAGCCTTGATTCATAGAACCCAGGCCAAACTCACGCATAGAAAGATCGGCACTATTCCCAAAAATACTGCGTATCTGATTTTCAATTTTCTCGAGACTCTCCGAAATCTGCACCGGCTTGTTATTGCTCATAGCTAATTCCTCTTCTTCAGCGCTTTCTTAACTCTCTCTTTTACAATAAACACTCCGAAAAGACCTACAACCACCCCTAATTCAATCCACAAAGCAAACTTCAAGAATAAATGAGAAACAAAGTAAGTCTTGTTTTGAATGGTCGGCAAGAAAAATATAAAAACTAAAAAAATAAAGATTGCCACTACAAAACTTAATCCATTTCGTGATTTTCTCGAAAGAAGCTGTCTCAATCCCTCTGAGCTCGCATAATGAAATAAGGAGATGCTGAAAAAAGACCCAGCCATCCAGGAGACGACTTGAAAAGCCTCCATTCTCTCAATGAAATCACCCACGGAGACCATCTGGGCAAGAATCAAAATGGAGTAGACTTGTCTGGAGCCTACCTCTACCCCCAGTACCGCAATAATCGCAAAGATGAGAGCTATCAGCACTGATGACCCGGTTAGGACTCCACCGATCTTCATCTTAAACATATCCTTGGGTTTATTATGATAAGCCATGAGAACTCCCATCACGATACAGACCCCGAGCCATGAGGCCGGTAGAATGACCCCTTTAGCTATTTCCAAGAGGCTATGCTGGAACATCGGCTCGATATTATCAATGTTAAACATCTTAACATTGAAGACAATGATAAACAGAAATGAGGCGATTACGACTAAACAGATGATTTCCGACATACTCATGATAATTTCAATTCCTGAGCAAACTGCATAAGTACTAACCAAGAGTATAAAAAACAGAAAAACATAGCTGGGAGTATCCGGCATAATTATTGAAATATAAAACTCAACCGTCGACTGAACGAGCTGCATGGTGACCACAATAAAAAAAGCGCTAATTACAAAAGTGCATACCTTCCCTAAGTACTTTCCGAGGATTTTCTCACTGTATTCGAACATTGTTAACCCTGGGTATTTAAGTCCCATTTTATAGAGCAACCAGCCGCTGCACACCTCAATAGCTAAAGCGATTAACAAGGGTTGCCAGAAATCTTGGTGTAATTCTCGCAAGATAAGATTAGGAATACCAAAGGATAGTGCTATAGTAAGGGCAAAGGTTGAATACACCTGTCGATTGGACACCCGATATTTCATCATTTCTCACTCTCATCATCCTATTTTCTAGTATTAGCTTAAGCACCTTGCTCAATCTTATACATCTTTTTGGTAATCTCACCATTATGAGGTAGTTGGAGTCAAATCAAAACATGACGTCCTACAATCACTATAGAAACCTTTTGGATATAAAAAGATGATCCCTATCCAATACAGGGATCATCTTTTTTAGCACCTTTTTATAAGTGAATTTTATAAAAAATCCAGTTTAGCCAGCTTCAATTTTCCAAGATGGCCTTTTGTTTTGCCCTTAGAAAATCCACAAACTGACGGGCCGTTCGCCCGGAGCGGGCATTATGATTCATGACCCAACGCAAAGCCTGCTGCCGCAAATCTTCTTGAGGAATCTGAAGCCCCTCCTGTGCTGCTAACTCTGCCACGATCTTGAGATAGCCGGCTTGGTCCGGGGTCGGGAAGGTTACCGTAATCCCAAAACGATCGGAAAGGGACAATTTTTCCTCCATATTATCCTGGCGATGAACCTCATCCCCTTGTCGCTCTCCGAAGGTTTCCCGCACTAAATGGCGGCGGTTCGAGGTGGCATAGATGAGCACATTTTCAGGTTTTCCTTCTAAGCCCCCTTCCAGCAGGGTCTTCAAGTTCTTATAATCCGACTCGGTATCTTCGAAGGAAAGATCATCGATGAAGATGATGAATCTGAGGGGTTGCTTCCCAAGAAGGCGAATAATCTTGGGATAATCCTGCAAATCTGTTTTGGATAATTCGACTAAACGCAGCCCACGCTCACAGTATTCTTGAAGAAGGGCCTTGACCAAGGAGGATTTTCCCGTTCCTCGATTGCCATAGAGAATGATGTTATTGGCGGGATAACCATTTAAGAAAAATTCCGTGTTTTCTAAGACAATCCCTTGTTCACGCTCTTGATTGATAAGCTGACCCTTGCGCATGGGATCAGATTTTACCCCCTCAAGCCTTCCAGTGTCGCCACCCCATTTGATGGCCATGCTTTGATTAAATAAACCTGTACCCATGTCTTGATAATAAGCAAGTAGAGCATCAACCATCTCATCTGCACTCCCGCCGCGAAGACTCTCTTTAAGCGTTCTCTGGGCAGTTTGCAGATAATTCTCCGCATAATTCTCTTCCTTACTAGAAGTTACCTTGGAACGCCCCTGAACCTTTGTCCTCCTATCCGCAAAATCCGGCCAAGTCGGCCAGCTCTGCGGAGCCAAAGGTGCCTCTTGCCAAAGCCCGGGGTGATCCACCTCATGGTTTTCCATTTGAGCAAGGATCACGTCCTTGATATCAGAAGCAGTAAGCTGGGCAATCTCACGCCAGCAGAGCAGATCACGCCCGACTAGCTTACGAAGCTCAGGTACATGCCCCCCTCTATACTGTGTCACCTGTCGGGTGAGTTCATTTTCATCCCGGATAATACGGTCCCAAAGATATTCCGGCCAATGGACCTGGGTCGCTAAGGAGCAGAAATGATGGTACTCTCGATAGACTTCCGTGTGATCACACTCTATAGAGCCCGTCTTTTGCAGGAGGTTTTTAAACGAAGCAATCACAGGATCTTCTTTTAGACCGTGAAAAACAACCATGCCATCTATAAGTAGGGCTACACGGGTAAGCTTTGTTATGTTCATCTTGATGCACATCCTTATTATCTCTTTGCAAATTATCATAAGTCTTGAAAATCATGAAGTAAAGAGCAAATTATTCTCTTGACAAAAACTTTGCTTTTGGTAATCTATTACTAAGAGAATATGAATCCATTCTTTGGTGCCCCATACTGGGGAGAATAGGGAAACCGGTGTAATTCCGGTGCGCACCCATCACTGTGAACGATGAGCCTTGACTAGATCCACTGGCGCTTGCTGGGAAGGAGGTCTAAGGCGCTTGAGTCGAAGCCAGGAGACCTGCCAAGAATGAAGAAAGCCTTTCCGGGGGTATTTGGAAAGCAGCGGCGACGAAGGCAAAGTCCCGACCACTTTATATGTGGCGGGGCTTTATTTTTTTTATTTAAAAAGGAGAGGATTAAAGATGAGTAAAACAGAATTAAATCAAGACAAACTATTCCTGGAAAAATTTTATGTTCGTGAAAATTTGACTGAGACTTCCCTTGAAGAATGTCAGGCAGCCTTAAAGCTACTGGTCCAAGGTGTTAAAGACCTGGATAAAAAGGCTATGGAGGCTGTGCAGACACGTCTGGATTCCTTAACCAAGCCTCTCGGTAGCTTAGGAGTCTTGGAGGAGATCGCCAAGCGTTTAGGTGGCATCCAAAGAAATCCATGGCCTGAGATTGAAAAGAAAGCGGTTCTCGTCATGGCCGGGGATCACGGAGTTGTCGCAGAAGGGGTCAGTGCCTTTCCTCAAGAAGTCACCCCCCAGATGTTTTATAATTTCTTAAACGGCGGTGCCGGGATCAATGTGCTTTCTCGCCATGCTAAAGCGGAAGTCATCTGCACCGATGTGGGAATGGCTTTCCCCTTAGACCCTCCGGAGCTTATGCGTCATCGGGTGATGAATGGAACCCATAACATGGCTCAAGGGCCGGCAATGAGTCGTCAAGAGGCACTGCAATCCTTGCTGACAGGTGCCAAAATCGCTCGACAAGCCATTGATTCCGGTTTCCGGGTTTTAGCCACCGGCGAAGTAGGAATCGGGAATACTACTCCCAGTGCCGCGATTATCTCCTTCTACACCGGTTTGCCGGCCCAAGATGTTACCGGACGCGGAACCGGTCTTGATGATGCCGCCTTAATCCATAAGCAAGAAGTCATCACCCGTTCCATCCAAGTCAATCAACCGAATCCTCAGGACGGGGTAGACGTTCTCAGCAAGATTGGTGGCCTGGAAATTGGCGCCCTGGCCGGAGCCATCCTTGAAGCAGCGCATTCCCAGGTACCCATCGTTTTGGATGGCGTCATCTCTACAGCAGCCGCCCTCATTGCCACGTCAATTTGTCCCGCAGCTCGTTTCTACCTGATTCCCTCTCATTCTTCTGTGGAGATTGGTCATGTAGCTGCCCTAAAGCAACTAGAGCTTAAACCGATTATGCACCTGGACTTCAGACTGGGCGAAGGAACAGGAGCGGCGATCGCTTTCCATCTCCTAGATGCTTCGATCCATATTCTTAAAGAGATGGCCACCTTTGAATCCGCAGGAGTAAGCAATAAGTAAAACTAACCAGTATTCGGAGGTAACTTATGTCTAATCTTGTCCTTATTACCGGTGGCGCCCGCAGCGGGAAAAGTAGCTTTGCTGAACTTCTCGCTGCCCATCCCCGTCAGCCTGTTATCTATGTTGCCACCGCCCAAGTCTACGATGAAGAAATGGCTCTGCGTGTCAAGAAACACCAGAATCAACGGCCTTCCCACTGGGCCTTGGTCGAAGAGCCTCTGGCTCTTGCTGAAGTCTTGGAACGCTACCGTCAAGAAAAAGGCGTTATTTTGGTGGACTGCATCACCCTATGGTTGTCGAATCTCCTTCTCTCGCGCTACCCTGAGGAAAAGGCCCTCCAAGGGCGAGAATATAGCGAAGCCCTAAATGAATTAGAGCAATGGATACTAGAGCAAGTGAGAACCGTCTCCGGCTTAGCACAGCAGATTACACCACAGGTCATTATGGTAACCAATGAGGTAGGCAATGGTATCGTTCCCGATAATCCCTTATCTCGAGTGTATCGAGATCTCGCCGGTCGAGCTAATCAAATTTTAGGTCGGAGTGCATCCAAGGTTTATTCTGTCGTTGCCGGGTATCCCGTGGAAATCAAAGCCGCTGGTCAGGCCCTGCTGGATTCCTTGCAGGGAGATGAGAAATAAGCCATGCGCAAATTATGGATTGCCTTGACCTTTTTAACGCGCATCCCTCTTCCCCAGCCGGCGAATGTGACCTCCGAAGAATTCACTCTGAGCCAACATTACTATCCTCTGGTGGGCTTAATTCTGGGGGGAGTGCTTTGGGCTTCCCTAGCTCTTCTTCTCCCCATCTACCCACCTCTGATTACCGCCGCCTTAGTTCTCATCCTCGAGCTCATATTAACCGGGGGAATCCATCTGGATGGCTTCATGGATAGTATGGATGGTCTGCTTTCAGCTCGTACTCCGGATCGCATGCTAGAGATTATGAAGGACAGTCACGTGGGAGCCTTCGGGGCCGTTAGTACGATGGTCTTTTTGCTACTCAAATTCACTTTACTGGCTGAACTATTTTCCCTCGGTTCCCTTGCTGCCCTTTATCTTGTCCTCTTCATGCCCATCATTGCCCGCTGGATTTTCCTCATCGGGGTATATTACTTCCCCTATGCCCGGGAAAAAGGTCTGGGCAAAGGCTTTCATGAAGCCTCCCAAAATACCAAGTGGATCTTCATCTCTCAGGGTCTCTTGCTCCTCCTGCTAACCTACACTATTCTAAACTGGTCAGGCCTTGTCGGTTTTAGCTTAGCCACTCTAGGTATCTTTTTCTTCACCAGAAAGGTTGCTCGCCTGCTCGGCGGGCTGACCGGTGACCTTTACGGAGCCAGCATTGAGCTGGCTGAGCTCTTCTTTTTGCTGGGAGCCTTTCCTTTTATCTTCTAAAGAAATGCTTAGCTTACATGAAATGATAGTATACAAAGATGCCCTCCCGAGCCGATGAGGCGAACACAGGAGGGCATCTTCATTTGTTCATTTGTTTATTTATTTATGCTTATTGTTATTTGTCTATATGCAAACCAGGACCCGAGCCTTCTTGCCTATTTACTATTACTATTTACTATTTACTATTTACTATTTACTATTTACTATTTACTATTTACTATTACTATTACTATTTTCTCAGCCCTTTGGCAAGACGCTTAATTCCTTCTTCAATCACTTCGGGAGTTGAGCAGGAATAGTTGAGGCGCATCTCATTGGATACCCGGCCATCGGCATAAAACAAAGCCCCCGGCACGTAGAGGACATTTTGTTTGATCATGTCTTCTACATAATCAAAGCTATCCTGAACTCCGCTGAGTTTCCCCCAAAGGAAGAGTCCTCCTGAGGGAACCACCATCTCGATTTGTTCTCCTAGATAGGTATGGATTGCTTCTACCATAGCCTTACGGCGGACATCATATACTTGGCGTAGCTTTTGAATATGATCCGGCAATAGATCTTGCTTTAAATATTGATAAACTGCTCTTTGCGTCAAATTGTTACTATGGAGGTCTACACCCTCTTTGGTTTGCTCCAGATGCATGATAATATCTTCATCAGCAAGTACGTAGCCGACACGCAGTCCCGGTGCTAAAACCTTGGAGAAGGTTCCCAGGTAGACAACATGTTCACCTAGTTCTACTAGATGGGGAATCGATTCTCCCTCATAACGCAATTCACCATAAGGATTATCTTCAACAAGCAGCAAATCATACTTTTGAGCCACCTTGAGAAGCTCTTTTCTCCGTTCTAATCCCATAACTTTTCCGGTAGGATTTTGATAATTCGGTATGAGATAAAGAAACTTCGGAGTGGTATGCTGAAGTGCCCGCTCCAATTCACTGGGAATAATACCTTCCACATCACAGGGGATCATCTGGAAGTTTGCGCGAAAGCCTTCAAAAGCTTGAATAGCCCCTAAATAGGTAGGGGTTTCCACGAATACTGTATCTCCCGGATCTAAAAAAGTCTGGGCTAAGAGACTCAATCCTTGCTGACTACCTGTTGTGATAATCACTTCCTGGATACGAGCTAGTCTTTCGTTCCTTTGGTGTTGGCTAGCGAGCCATTCCCTTAGCTTAGGATATCCTGCAGTCTGAGAGTATTGCAAAGCGGAACTGCCCTGCTCCTCAAAAACCTTCTGAAATGCATCTTGAAGTTCATGGGTCGGAAAAAGTTCGAGGGCCGGCAAGCCTCCGGCAAAGGAAATCATCTCAGGATTTTGAGCTGCCCTAAGCATTTCCCCGATAAATCCTTCCCCTACATTTTTCATCCAGTTGGCGTACTTCATATTTTTCACCTTTCATTCTTTCCATTATGTCATTAAAATCATTTCATTAAAAATCCGGCGATCCGGAGCAATGCTTAGGATTACTTCCCTAATCTAGGGAACCCCACTGCTCCAGAGGCCAATAACGCAGCAAGACTCGTCCTTCGACATTCTCTTTAGGAACAAAACCCCAGACATGGCTGTCCTTGCTGTTATTGCGATTGTCACCAAAAACCAAATAGGAATCTTCAGGGATTTCGATGGGTCCATACTCGTAGTCAGGAGCATCCTTAAGATAAGGCTCTGCCAAAGCTTGACCATCTATCCACACTTTACTCTCGCGGACTTCTAAAGTCTCCCCCGGCATACCAATAATGCGTTTTACCAAGTCATCGTGCTCACCGGAGCCTTCAGAAGCAGTAAACATGATGATATTCCCTCGTTCCAGGGTATCATAGCGGAAAAATAGCTTATCAAAAATTAAGCGATCTTGAAGTTGAATGGTCGGAAGCATCGAACCGGTAGGGACAATTCTCGTGTCAAGGATATACGTTCTGATCCCAAAGGATAGCACCCAAGCGATGACAATCAAAATCCCCCACTCGAAGATCGTGCGTACGTATTTTTTCATTTTAGTCACACCCCTGCTCGTTTAGCTGACAGAATCACTTGACCTTAACGTAATCATCTAATTCCATCCCAAAATCCATACTATTATAGGATAACACGAAAGCCATCCCAAATAAAAGACCCCCCGTTTGGAGGGTCAGTCCGCTATGATATTCCCTTTGCCCAAGTTCTTACCTCGGTAAAGCCTCTGATCCGCTAGACGGTATAATTCATCAAAGGTATGTCCTTCCGCGGGAAACTCAGCAACGCCAATACTCACTCCTAGATCATATGCTTCCAAATGCATGCTCTTCCTCATCCGCTCAATGACGTGCAAGGCTTCTTCATTCATCTCTAATTCGGTTAGAACCAGTGTAAATTCATCGCCACCGGTTCGCGCGACGATATCCTGTTCACGAACTGCCGCACGTAAGTTCTGAGCGATTTCTTTCAGAGCTATGTCTCCCACCGGATGACCTAGACTATCGTTGAGCTCCTTAAAAAGATCGAGATCAAGAAGTAGCAAGAGGAATTTAGAATTCCTCCTCAGAGAGCTCGCCATTTCTTCACGAAAACGCTGCTCAAATCCTTGCCGATTTAGTATTCCTGTCAAACGATCCGTATTAGCCAGACGAGCAAGCTCATCCCGCTGACGAATTGTCTCAAGAGCAACACCTATCACACGAATAAAGGCCGCCAGGATTTCCTGCTTTTGGTCGGTGAGATCCTCATCGGTATTCATAAGCCAAAGTTCACCAACGACTCCGCTATGGGTCTGTAGTGGATAGATCCAAACTTTTTCCCACCTAAATGGGTTATCCTCGATTTCCAGACAATGTACTGTGGCATTTCTAAGGTAGCACTCTTCCTTGGAAATATACTGCCTAACCCATGTCAGCCAATCCCAGTCCATGGCTTGCTTGAGACGCCCAAAAGGTGAGCGAATCTCCCAACTCCCCTCGCTACTCTCCAATAAGAAAAAGCCCCCGGGCAGAAACAGGATTTCCATAGCCATTTCTCCTGCTTCAGACAAAAGCTGCTCCTCTGAATCCGTTCGAACAAGAATTTCAGTTCCTTGTAAGAGCAGAGTCAAAGCTTGTTCCCGATCTAAGGAATCGCTTCTTAGCTTTCTTTCAAAAATGAAGGAAGAAATCATCGAGATCGCTTTTTCGACAAAGAGAGCAAGTCGCTGGTCAGAAGGCTGAGCATAGTTGCCACCGAGGACCAAAGCACCTAAGCTTTTATCAAAATGAGCAAGCGGCAAAACCCATTCATCATCCAAATAATTGACTTGAGAGGATATTTTAGGAAAATCCTGTGGAAACCTCCGCGACTCCAAAGAGTCGAGATGCTTATCCTCACGATATGCAACCGAAAAAGATTGATAACGTCCTTGATTAAGCAAATAAATGGCGGCAATATTACATTTAAAAAGCTCAAGACTTCTCTGAGTAAAGAGATTCAAAGCTCTCAAGAGGTTCTCCTCACGGTTCATCTCTTGAATGGTTGTCAAGAAGGATTCTGCATAAAAACATCCAATTAACAGAGATTCGCTTGTGATATTTTTCTCTACTAGCACAGACTCCTCACCCTTCATCTATGAGCTTTAATTTCTATGAGCTTTAGATTTTCTATGAGTTTTAGATTTTCTATGAGTTTTAAATTTTCGATAAGCTAAAAATTAATAGATTTTGCTTCTGAAATAAACTATGTACATTTGATATTTTACCACATCTAATCTCTCAGAACTAATTTTCCAAATTCTTTTCTCAAATTTTACGAACCTTGCACTATTCTCCTTCTATTCTACATTCTTTCCTATCTGAATGTCCTATTCCCTTAGCTTTAAAATAGAAAGATAAAAACGAATAATTATTTCTCTGCATTTTCATGTAAGAAGAGGGGCGTCGTACAACTACTTTTTACATGTAGTTAGCAGCACCCCTCCTAGTGATTGAACCAGACTTCGCTCAGAGGGAAGATTCAACCCCCTCTGAACGTTAGTCATGTCCATACTCAACTTAACCGCCCTTGGATTCCCTACTCCTCTAGAGGCTGAGGACAAACAAGGTCGGTGTTAAGTAAAACGCAGTGGAATTTGTAAAATACGAAACCCTCGTTCTGTGGCATCCGCTGTTAAAGCAAAAGCATTTTCCATAGACTCTTCAAGGGACATAGGACCATTGACAATAGTAATAATCGAACTCAGCCCATGTTCATAAAGTGCTTCCGATCCTGCCCCGATTGAGCCTACGATTGCCAAGGTGGGTTTACCATATCTGTGCGCTCTTTTGGCCACCCCCATGGGTACCTTGCCATAAATAGACTGTCCATCGATACGCCCTTCCCCTGTGAGGACTATATCAGCGGCCTGAAGCTTACTGTCGAAGTCCACTGTATCGAGAACAGCTTCGATACCGGTCTTTAGCTTCGCACCTGCAAATGCGAGAAGACCCATGCCAAGACCCCCAGCGGCACCTGCACCGGGAACATCCTTAAAATCCATGCCCAGATCCCTCAGGATTATTTGGGAAAAACGAGCAAGATTCTGATCAAGCTGTTGAACCATTCCCAGATCTGCCCCTTTTTGCGGACCGTAGACGACAGAAGCACCTCTTGGTCCACATAAGGGATTATCTACATCGCACATCACAGTAATCTTAGTCGTCTGCAAACGTGAATCAAGACCAGTTATATCAATCTTCTCTAAATGCTCAAGAGCTCCGCCGCCCGGCTTCAGTTCTCGACCTTCTCGATCAAGCAATCTCGCACCTAAGGCCTGGGCCATACCTGCTCCGCCGTCATTAGTGGCACTTCCGCCAATGCCAATTAATATCTCTTTGGGATTCAAGTCTAAGGCGGCTCGGATAAGTTCTCCGGTCCCCTGAGTAGACGTTAATAAGGGATTTCTTTTTTCCGGTGAAACCAAGGGCAATCCTGAAGCCGAAGCCATTTCTAGGACAACGGTATCATCGGGCAGCTTCCCAAAAATTCCTTCAACAGGATCGCCCAAGGGTGAAGTGACTACGGCTTTTACTATCTCTCCCTTACTAGCGCTAACAATGGCCTCAACAGTTCCTTCTCCTCCATCAGCCATGGAGATGATCTCCGTGCTGGCCTTAGGAAAGACCCGTTGAATACCCAGGGTCATTGCTTCCCCGGCCTTTTGGCTGCTTAGACTGCCTTTAAAAGAATCTACTGCAATAAGTACATGCATGATATTTTTCTCCTATAACTTAACAATTTATAAAAACACTAAACTTATAACTTCCAACTCATCATCTCGTGTTTATTCGAATTTTAAACTAAATTGAGAATAAACACAATAAATCCAATACTAAATTTCAGAGATTAAAAGAAATAAATAATTTATATTTTTTTGATCTGTTGAGCATTTTTTCGTTGACGTAAAACCCTCCTATACGATATACTTAAGCCGTAATTGTTCAAAGGGGAGTAGCTGGACAGCAAAGTCGTCATTACGGATGAAAATCCCGGCTTTGTTGACAACATTGTTGTAAGCAAGACCTTTGCCCAAAGGAGGGTAGAAGGTCTTTTTTTATGCAATATTACCCCAATCTTTAAGAAATGCTAGAGAAATTGAGTGCGAAAGGAAGAAAAAAGATGGAACTTTTCAGTCCCGAGTTTTTTCAAGCATTATTAGCCATCATCCTCATGGACCTCGTTTTAGGCGGGGATAATGCCATCGTCATCGGTATGGCTGCCCGTAATCTACCAAAAGATAAGCAAAAGAAAGTTATATTTATTGGCACCGGGGGAGCTATCTTAATTCGTACCCTAGCTACTTTAGTCGCCGTTTATCTGTTAAAAATTCCTGGTCTGATGTTTGCCGGGGGGCTGCTCCTGGTGTGGATGGCTTATAAGCTCCTCACCGATGAAAGCCACGATGAGCAGGTAGAAAGCGCTTCGAGTTTTTGGGGAGCCGTTCGTACCATTATTATCGCCGATGCAGTAATGGGTCTGGATAATGTCCTAGCGGTTGCAGGGGCTGCTCATGGTCACCCCATTCTGGTCATCTTTGGTTTACTAGTGAGCATTCCGATCGTAGTCTGGGGAAGCACCTTAGTTATTAAGGCGATTAACCGCTTCCCAGTCATCATCCCCATTGGAGCTGCAGTCATTACTCACACCGCCGTCACCATGCTGACCGGTGAAAAGTTTGTCGTCGATCTTATTGGGGAGAGCGCCCTGATAGAATGGGGTCTTAGCGCCATCCTTATCACTCTAGTTTTGTACCTTGGGCATAACAAAACCAAGAAAAAAACCATGGAGTCGACGGAAGATGCTGCTTAAAACATAATATCCCCTTCATGAAATGCGAAAAAGGCAACCGTCAGGTTGCCTTTTCTTGTACATGACAGACTTCTCAGTAGCTTTCGTTGCACCATAGAGGGATAAAATCCTGTCTGGGTCGAGTAGTTCATGGGTCACTCTACTGGTGCTCAAAAGAAAGAGCGTCGATAAATTCTTCCTGAAAATCCATGCGTGTGGACAATTCCAGATGCTCAGCAAGATTAGCAAATTCGGTGGCTTTTATTCGTTCAACCTGGGATAGTAAAACCATTTTAGCTCCATCCCCTGCTGCATTGCCGATAGCCGTAATTTTTTCAAGCGGCAGATCGGGAAGCAAGCCAATGCCTAAAGCACTGTCTTTACTAATGTAGTTACCGAAGGCTCCTGCCAAAAGCACCCGATCCAGCTGTTCCAGACCGATCCCCATCTCTTTCATGAGAATACTTACCCCGGCTCGGATTGCACCTTTCGCAAGCTGCATTTCGCGTATATCTTTTTGAGTTAGAACGATATCTTCACCTATTTCCGTCTCCTTAGCCCAGACAAGCACAAATTCGCTTCCTTCTGTCGTTCTCCGTATACGCTGTTGGAGTGATGGGGGAAGTTTATCGAGATCCACTTGGCTATTGACGATTCGACCACTGGCATAGATGACTCCCGATTCAGCCATCTGGGCAATAGCATCAATCAAGCCCGAGCCACATATGCCAATAGGCTTAGTCCCACCGATGGCCACACATTCCACATCATCCTGAATCGTTACCCTTTCAATAGCACCATCCGCAGCTCTCATCCCATATTTAATCTCCGCACCCTCAAAGGCCGGACCGGCAGCAGTTGAACAAGTCAAAATTCTCTTCTCACCGGCAAGTATGATCTCTCCGTTAGTGCCTATATCGATGGCTAGGGTATATCCCGGTAATTGATCTACCTTCACGGCGACCATCACCCCGACAGTATCGGCTCCCACATACCCGGCAACATTCGGCAAAAGAACGACATGCCCTGTTCTTAGAATGCCCAACCCCAATTCCCTTGCTTCAACCTCAATCTCTTGCCGGAAAACTGGAATAAAGGGTGCCGGTGCTAAATAGGTTGGGTCGATCCCTAAGAACAAATGACTCATGGTGGTGTTTCCCACGACCACAGCCTGATATATCTCCTCTTTGCTTACATCACTTTTTGCACACAATTCGACAATAATTTCATTCAAACCGCCGATGACCAACTCCTGGAGCTCCTGCAGTTGCTCCGGTCCCTGAGCAGCATGGGTAATCCTCGAGATAACATCTGCTCCATAGGCTCGTTGTGGATTGGTCACCGCGCCACTAGCGAGGACTTTCCCCTGGAGCAAATCCATTAAATAGACTACCGTAGTAGTTGTGCCAATATCGATGGCTAAACCATAATTTCGCAGGGTAGTGTCCCCCGGCTCCACGGATAATATTTTATCTCCGTCCAGAACAGCTGTCACCTGAAAGTTCGCTTGGTGAAGTACCTGCGGAAGTTGAGCGGCAATACTGCGGTTAAAAGAAATCTTTTGTGAAGGTAACGCGGCCACTAGACGATCCCAATCAGGTGTCTGATCTTCAACCGTAGGCCTTGTTAATTGGAGAAAATGCTTTTGAATTCCTGGAGCAAGTTCAACATCCGTCAATTGATTGAGCTGAGTCTTCCTTTGATGAGCATCTTTATATTCACTAAGCTTCACGGTTAAATCTTTATCTACTGCGACCCGGCAAGCTAGAACCCAACCGACTTCCCTTTCAGCGTCACTTAAAAACTTTTTCCCCACATCTTGGGTCGGATCAACTTTTTCAGGGTCGATTTGTACCTTACATTTTCCACAGGTCCCTCTCCCACCACAGGCACTTTCCAATGGTACCCCGGCCGCGATAGCTGCTTGCATAATGGTACTCCCCTTGGACACCTCTACTTTCGTATGACCTGGCAAAAAAGTTACTTGCACCATATCCCTCTCCTCCTTCAAGCTTTTTTTCCATTTCCCTTATCGAAATAACAAAACTCAATCGCAAAACTCTTAATAGCTATATTTTAAACTATTCTCAAAATAAAGACAAAATCTTCTTAGCACAAGTTCGTGCACCACACCAATCGGGTAGGAGGCCACCCATTATTTGAGTGGCCGACCTCCCACACCACCGTGCGTACCGTTCGGTACACGGCGGTTCCTTAGTTCACGCTGTGACTTGTCGATAATACTCTGAAAAGAATAGGAACCCAAACCCTTTAATGACATTGTTAGTTAGGGATTTGGATAGGATAGGGCTATTGGACGTTTTCCAGTAGCTCTTTCTTGTGTTTGCGTACTCCCATGCTTTCTGCTCGCGGATTCCTAATGATTTAAGCATTTTCAGCTTTGTCCTCACTCGTTTCCACTGTTTCCAGTAAATCATGCGAATGCGCCTTCTCATCCATTCATCGGTTTGCAATAGCAATGACTTCATATCCGCTAATTTAAAATAGTTTATCCATCCCATAATATAGCGTCTAAGCTTTGTTGCTCTGAGCTCATTTCCCATTCCGTTGCTTCTGGAAGTAAGTTCTTTCACTTTGCCACGCATCTTTGCCACCGATCTCGGGTGTATTCTGATTCTCGTTTTACCTTTCATTTGGTAGAACGAGAATCCAAGAAATTTCACCTTTCCTACGTAGTCAACCACTGTTTTCTCCCTGTTCACTTTAAGAAATAGTTTCTCTTCGATGAAGGGGATGATGTTGTTTAGTACACGCTCAGCGCTTCTTCTGCTTTTGCAGAAGATCATCATATCGTCTGCATAGCGGACGAATCTGTGGCCCCTTCTCTCCAGTTCCTTGTCCAATTCATTTAGCATAATGTTGCTAAGAAGGGGGCTCAAAGGACCTCCCTGAGGTACGCCGACTTCTGTTTCTTCGAAGCGTTTTCTGACGACGACTCCTGCTCTTAGATATTTGTGGACCAGCGATATAACTCGACCATCTTTGATGGTTCTGGATAGTACTTCTACCAGTTTGCTTTGATTTACGGTATCGAAGTATTTCTCTAAATCCATGTCGACCACATATTTGTATCCCTCGTCTATGTTAGTCTGACACTTTTTGATGGCATCATGAGCGCTTCGTCCGGGTCTAAACCCATAGCTGTTGTCGGAAAACTGCTCCTCGAAGATCGGTGTGAACTGTTGGGCTATCGCTTGCTGTACTACTCGATCTACTACCGTTGGTATCCCTAGCATTCTCTTCTTTCCGTCCTCCTTGGGTATTTCTACCCTTCTGACGGGATTAGGACGGTATTTTCCGTCCAAGATTGACTGTCTGAGTTGGCTTCCGTTTTCTTTGAGATATTGTAGAAGTTCATCCACACCCATCCCATCGATTCCGTGAGCTCCTTTGTTCGACTTGACCCTTTTGAACGCGTGGTTCATGTTGTCTCTGTCTACGACTCCTTCAAGCAATCTCTCCTTCGACTGGTCTGCGTCGGTGATGTTGTTTTCAGTGATCCTCACAGAACTGTGCACTCCCCCATATCCTTCGTGTTCTGCACTATTCTTTTGTGGTGAGCCTTCCTTTTGACTTTCGTCTCTTGGAAGTTGGCTACACTTCGCTTCTGTTTTGGTAACATTCATTAACTTTCACCTCCTAAGGTTCAACCCTTCCCCGTTGAAGTCATCTTCTTCGGGTACTATGGTCTCTGCTGACTTCTCATGATAAATCTTGTTTCAACCGTACTTCATACGCTGTGTTTCCGTACGTCCATGAGACCTCCCCGGGTAAGAACGCAGTCTTTCCTTCCATCTATCTGCCACATCTACACCGTAGGCTTCCGGATAGTTTAGGGCTTTGGTTTGTATTGCAACCTTACCCAGCCTACGTATGCCTTATGTGATTTCTGTTCGTCAGACCGGAAGTTCGCCTCCGGTTTCCTTCAGATTCCACCTCGCGATGGACACCCTTACCCTTGGCTATGTGCTTGGCACTATCAACCTGCACTCGGGACTTACACCCGTTAGACTGCGCCCATGCCGGGCGCACAATAAAAAAGACCTTCTCAGATTTCTCTGAGAAGGTCTTGCTTTAAATCTTAGTAACGGCTGCGTGGGGTGAAGCAATCGCGGCAGTATACTGGCTTGTCGCCACTAGGTTGGAAAGGAACCATGGTATCTACGCCACAGGAAGCGCAAACTGCAGGGTACATTTGGCGTTCTTGACGTTGATAGCCACCATTACCACGAGTTTGTTGCTTTCTTGCTGCACGGCAAGAAGGGCAACGGCCAGGCTCATTGGTGAACCCTTTTTCAGCGTAGAATTCTTGCTCAGAAACTGAGAATACGAATTCTGCTCCACAGTCTTTACAGGTACGGAAAATCTATGCAACCCTGCAACACCCCAAAAAGAATAGACGCCATAATTGACGTCTTTCGCTTGGGGCTAAGTTTCGTTACAGCCCCCCATTTTAATCAATTTCTATAGTATATTTTACTACTTGACAGCGTTTGTATTTCCCTTTGTTCAACCCTTTACTCCGTTAGAAGCGGCCTGATATTGTTTCGGATAATTAGTCTTATAACAGGTTAATTAATTCAATTAAATGTAGACGAAAGCCAATGTCAAACCTACAGCGGCAATTAAAATAAATAACCCCCAATAAAGTTTATTGAATCGGTTCTTTGTGAGTTGGATCATCACCCAAAAGAGTGCGAAACCTCCAATGCTCTTGATTAACAATGGAAGGCTAAAATCAACAAGTGTCCAAACATAGCATCCTGTTAATACTGCGAAGCCAAAGACAACATACATGATTTTACGGAGTTTTGTTTTTAGGTTTTGGTCATCACTAAAAGTAGCGATAAAAAATAAGACCAGGAGCACACATGCAGCCAGAAAATGCCAGGGAGTATGATTCATTATTTCTATAGGACCTAAAGCTATCAAAGAAAATCCCTCCTAGAATATAATTATGATTTATTATAAGGTGATTTATGTTTCTAATACTGTTAAGTATTTAACAATTAATAAAAAAATTTGAAAAGTTGAATTTCCATACCTAAAAATCAGAGAAGTAGCTGCTTGACCCTATTATTTAAATATGTGCGTACTAAGACAAGGGTCATCTTTTAATATGTAATATCTGTTAGTGCGGTCGACTATTTTGGCTTCTTTTAACTCATTAAGGGCCTGAATGACCATTACCCGTGAAGAACCAATCATATCAGCTAATTCCTGCTGCGTAATTATTAAATCGATCATTGTCGCGTTTGGCAGCTTTTTCCCATATTGGTTGGCAAGGTTATAAAATAGACCTAATAATCTTTCTTTTACAGTTCGTCTAGTTTCCTTATCTGAATTCATATTGGCATAACGCTTTTGCCCAAGGTAATCAATTATCCTTAAGGCAAAAGAAGGATCTTTCTTAATTAACATTTCAAATTGCATTTTACTAAAGCAACAGATGCAAGCCTCTTCCATGGCTAACGCGCTAGAACATTCCTTTTGTTCTTGATATAGCGACAACTCACCTAGTACCTCACCGGGACCACAGATATCCAGAATTGTTTCATGTCCATCTTCAGCACTTTGCACAAGTTTAAGTTTTCCTGATTTCACAAGAAATATAGTACTTGTAATATCCCCTTGATAAAAAAGATAGTGTCCTTTGGACAGCCGTTTTTTATTTGTACATTGACACAAGTTTGTAATCTGTTCTTTTTCCAGACCCCGAAACAGATCCAATTCTTCTAGGCAGATGAGGCAACGTTTCATGCAATTCCCCCTATGTTTATAAAGAAAACCTAAATTCCACGTGTGTTTTTTATTAGCTTCAAAAATCACTATTTCACGAAGAATTTAGACTGCTTCTCACACATTGTAACATTATTTACAACCACCTTTCAATCATTTTTGATAAATCATTGATTTCATCTTTGCTGCAATGATACTTAATAAACTCTGCAAGTTATCCACAGAGCAACACTCAATTTTATTGATGATATTCTTATTATACCAGACATTTTTCATACACTCCCTTGTACGGATAGTTTTCCGACAACTTCATGATTACATATCTTGCGGTTTTGATTATTTTTGCTGCAAGAAATACATACTTCAAACGAAAGGTCTTTATTTGCTGTCTGTATTCTGAAGAGTCCAAGGAATCAAACTTGAACAACAAAAATAGGTTATATGAAAGCATCATCATTTGAAACACGGCTTCATTCGCCCAAAATGACTTTAGCAAGAGATGACCCACCGCCATGTCGTATTTGGCTTCTTTGATATAGTTTTCAGCATTACCACGCTTTTCATAGTATATAACTACTTTTTCAGAAAGCAAGGTAGTATTTGTTACAAAGAAAAAGTAGTCGTATTCGGAACCTTCTAAAAGTGATAATTGTGCTCTTTCTTTTTCTGGTTTCAGTACGCGAGATACGACAAATCTTCTGTCTTTTTCCCATTTAACTAATTTTGTATACAGTTCTGTAGTTTCTCTACCTTCTTCTCCTTTAACGAATACAATTGATGAATTCGTTGCTTGTGAGGTGAGTGTAGAATAACTTTTGGCTTTAATTAAATATTTGCATCCAAGAGATTCTATCGTTTCGATAATTTTTTCATCAAAGTAGCCACTATCCATTCGAAATAAAATTTCTAAATCGTCTGATTTGATGTTAGCAACAATTTCTTTGATCATTTCCGCAGCACCGTTTGCAGTGTAAGTATTGCCACTTCTTACAAATCCGGTAACATATGCTTTTAATTCGTCGCAAAATGCAAATTGGATATTGTAGCATCGGTTTCCCAGTTTCTTAGGATTATATCCTTTTGACGCACCTTCTTGATGACCTTCTACGTTAATTACACTACTATCAATATCAATCGTAATGGATGTCAATTTACTTTTAGTGAGCAGTTTTTTAAAGACTTTAAAATTAATGTCTCTAAACATTTGGGTTGTCTTGAAGTTGAAGTTTCCTAGAAACCGTGACACTGTTTCAGGTTCTTTTACGGAAATATCAAACTCGTTGACGAGGGGATCATTTTGAAGTAGCTTTAGACGTTCTAACTTATCAATGCCAATGAAGTGACCGCAGAGCATGGTCTTTATATGATTCATCTTGATTTTATTTGTTGAGTCATTATCAAATACGAGGTCATTTTCAATAAAATCAAAAATCCCATTGCTTTTTGCATTCTCAAGGAGCAGAAAAAGACCTGCATTTGATGTTAGATTCTTAGCTTTGAAATCAATTTTATTAATCATAATTAGAACCCCTTTTTACTACTTTTCTTACTATTATTTTACCATATATCGAGTCATAAAAGCTGATAATTTAACATATTTTTGAGCACTTTTCTTTCACCCAATGGGTGAAAGCTGAATTTCGAAGGAACGCATATTTATCAAGGCTTTGATTATGCTTTTTGAAGTACTGACGTAGAATCTAGGAGGTAATAACTTTTTCTTCGTACATAATAAAAAAACCTCCATAATTTTAAATTACCCGCCACTCAAAAGGAATTTTCATTGCTTCCCAGTGCTTTAGGCAACAGAAGAAGGTTTTTACCAAATCCAATATTTATCGAACGGACTCGTTTATCATAACAGTGATTCAAATGAAAGTCAACTAAAACATCATCCTTCTTTTATTTATATTTGCTGAGCCTATATTTGCTGAGGTGCTATCCTCTTTATTATCTTTATTATCTTTAGGATATAATAAGTCAAGCTATGAAGAAAGGATGTGATGCCATGAATAGTAAAAATGGTGCACCCAATAGATTAATCAACGAGAAATCTCCTTATCTTCTGCAACACGCCTATAATCCGGTCGATTGGTATCCGTGGGGGCAAGAAGCCTTTGCCAAAGCAAAAACACAAAACAGACCGATATTTTTATCGATTGGCTATTCCACCTGCCATTGGTGCCATGTAATGGAACGCGAGTCCTTCGAGGATCATGAGGTGGCCGATCTCCTTAACCGTTATTTTATTGCCATTAAAGTGGATCGAGAGGAGCGCCCCGATGTCGATCATATCTATATGGAATTCTGCCAAGCTCTTATCGGTTCCGGGGGATGGCCTTTAACTATTCTCATGACACCTGACCAAAAACCCTTCTATGCGGGTACCTATTTTCCTAAGGAAAGCCGTTACGGCCGACCCGGGATTATCGATGTTTTGCATCAACTCGGGGAACTGTGGAGAGTCGATGAAAAAAAGGTCCTCAGCTCAGCAGAATCGATTTATACGGCTGTCACAACCCATAAAGAACTTCCTAACGCCTCGGTGGTTTCTTCACAAGAAGATGACTTTAGACCCTGGGCTAAAGTCATCTTAGAAGCAGCTTTCCAAACCTTCCAAGAATCCTTTGATTCTCAATATGGAGGCTTTAGGCAGGCGCCCAAATTCCCTACTCCCCACAATCTTACCTTTCTTCTTCGCTATGCCTATGATCATGGTCAAGCACCAAAGGCCCAGCAAGCCACACACATGGTACGCACTACCCTAGATGCTATGGGTCAAGGAGGGATCTATGATCATATCGGTTTTGGCTTCGCTCGCTACAGCACAGATCAACATTGGCTGGTTCCCCACTTTGAAAAAATGCTCTATGACAATGCCCTACTAGCCATCGCCTATCTGGAAAGCTACCAAGTCCAGCACCTCCCTCGAGATGAGCAAAAGGTCCGTGAGATTTTCGCTTATGTCCTTCGGGATATGGTAAGTCCGGAAGGAGGCTTTTATTCTGCAGAGGATGCTGATTCCGAAGGGGTGGAAGGGAAATTCTATGTCTGGACTCCTCAAGAAATCCACGAGCTTCTAGGATCCGAAGCCGGTCAGCTTTATTGTCGAGCCTACGACATCACCCGGGATGGTAACTTCGAAGGCAAAAACATTCCTAACCTTCTTCATACGGAATGGACGGCTTTAGCCGAGGAATTCAATCTATCCCGCGAAGAACTCTCACTTCAGCTTGAGGAAGCTCGCAAGGTTCTTTTCCAAGCACGAGAGAAAAGGATTCATCCCCATAAGGATGATAAAATCCTCACTTCTTGGAATGGCTTGATGATTGCCGCTCTGGCTAAGGGAGCTCAAATCCTCGACGATACCACCTACACTGATGCCGCGGAAAAAGCGGTTAGTTTTATTATAAATTATTTATATCCTAAGCAACGCCTATTGGCTCGGTACCGTGATAGAGACTCCGCTCACTTAGGCTACCTCGATGATTATGCCTTTCTTATCTGGGGATTGATTGAGCTCTATTCCGCTACAGGCAAAAAGGACCACCTAGGACTTGCTCTAAGCCTGCAAAAGGCGCAGGATGAGCTTTTCTTAGATACAGAGCAGCTCGGTTACTTCTTAACCGGCCATGACGCAGAGGAGTTGCTGATTCGCCCTAAAGAAATTTATGATGGGGCAACTCCCTCCGGCAACTCAGTATCCGCATGTAATTTAATTCGTCTGGCACGTTTGACCGGTGATATTCATTGGGAGAAAAGGGCAAACGAGCAACTCATGGCCTTCAAATCCTCGCTTTCTACCCACTCTGCAGGCTATACTATGTTTTTACAAGCCCTTCAATACGCCCTCGCCCAAAGTCGGGAAATTGTCCTCGCCGGCCCAATCCAGCATGCCGAACTATCTAAAATGAAGGAACTAATCTTCACAGAATACCGACCCTATACCACCCTTCTTTATCAAGAGGGAACCCTCAGCGAACTCATTCCTTGGCTCAAGGATTACCCTGAGGATTCCAAACAATCAACCGCTTATATCTGTCAAAACTATTCCTGTCTCAGACCGGTGCACACAGCAGCTGAACTACCCTCACTTCTTTTATGAGCGTATAGCTTCGAAAGCAACGAAGAATACATCTCCACATATAATTCTCAAATAAAAAAGCAAAGCTAACTTGGCTTTGCTTTTCATTATTCTTTACTTATTCTCAACGCTGACAATAATCAAGGATGGATGTTCTGCTAAGTCATAATCGATAGGAGCTATTAGCCGAATATCTGCTTCATGGGTCATGCGCACAGAGGGGCGAGTAGGAAGGTAAGGATTTTGCTTAACTACATTACCGCGAAATCCGTTACTAAGTTGAACACCGGAACCCGTGGGATACGGTGCAATGCACTTGGAAAAAGTATTCTTTACAACTTTGGGTTCGAAGAGTTTGTTCGCATTTGCCAAAACGTATTCATAAGCTTCATAAGGCTGAAGAGCATCCCGATAGACCCTTTTACTGGTTAAAGCTTCATAAACATCTGCTACGGCTGCCAGTCGTCCGTATTCATGAATTTGCATCCCTTTCAGCCCTCGCGGATAACCACTGCCATCCCAGCGTTCTTGGTGTTGGAGGGCAACATGGGCAGACAATAAACTGATGTCTTTATTTTTTCTAAGAATTTCGAATCCATATTCGGCGTGTTTCTTAATTTCCTCGAACTCTTCGGGAGTAAGAGGTCCCCTTTTGTTGAGAATTTCAGGCGGAACCTTAATCTTTCCCACGTCATGCATGAGAACACCCATACCCAATTCCAGCAGTTTAGTGTTGGACCAGCCCATAGAAATAGCCATGATTAAAGCAATAATTGTGGTATTCAAAGAATGATGAAAAGTATAATCATCATAACCTTGAATATCTATCACATTTCCCAACATATCCTTGCTATAGAGAAGATCACTGATAATATCTTGAACGGCATTTTGAATCTCATCAAGGTTAAGGGCACGAGGTTGGGACTCATTGATGCTTCTGCTGAGGTTTTTAATCGAGTCATAAGCAGTCTCCCGAGTTCTCGCCGATACTGCCGAATAAATCTCCACATCTTGAAAGTCATCATCTATGATAAACATAGTATCAAAGCCTAAGCTAGATAGTTTATCTATATAGTTACGAGTGAGTTTCACACCCGCCTGCAATAAAACTCTACCGTTAGGACTAACTAGCGGTCTAGCAAGCACATCTCCATCATCCACATAAGCAATATTGACTAAACGCATACTCCAACTCCTACTTATTTATGACAAATTTCCTAGTATCGTAAAACAATCTAGAAAACTATATACTTTTTCGACTAAATCCCCCCATATCCTCTTCAGTTTTCACCGCAGAAAATATTTTCCCTTTAGTCCTATGACCCTGATCCAAATATTTTATTGACAATTTCTCTTGGTTTGCATATAATAATTACGTTACGCGGTCGTGGCGGAACTGGCAGACGCGCTAGGTTCAGGTCCTAGTGCTCGCAAGGGCATGGAGGTTCAAGTCCTCTCGACCGCACCATATTAGAATTTAACTCCTTGAATATTCAAGGAGTTTTTCGTTATCCCTCGGTGAAGGGGCCAAGCTTCACTGTATGGATTTGCTTTTTGTTTGACACGTCAGGGAACTTCATTTATCTTCTGCTTTGCCCGTTCTTTGACCTCATCATAAACATGCTTAAGGGGCTCACCTGAACTCTGGGCAAGTTTGCGACAATCCTCATATTCCGGGCTTACTGTGCAAATTTTCTCTTCAAAAGTAGCAATTTTTGCTTTAGCTGAACCATATTTTGTTTCTAATGTGATAAACTCATAAGGAAGCATATATTTCTTAATCGGATAGACCCGTAGACCAAGGGTGGTAGTTTCTGTAAAGAGAATCTGACGAATCGCGGTTAGTTTATATGGTGGAATTTGTACCGTCAACATCACCGCAGGGCGATTCTTTTTCATCTGGAGCGTTTGCATATAAACATCCATGGCGCCCGCTGCAAAGAGTTTCTCGTAAAGATAATCATAAAATTCGGGGTTCATGTCATCAATATTGGCCTCGACGGTCATGGCCTTCCCCTCTTTAACCCCGTGGTATCCCTCACTTTCGCTCACCTCGAGCTCGCCGATGGTCAACCGCAAAAGGTTGGGAATGGTCAAATCTTTTTCTCCCGCACCATAGCCTATTCGATCTACTTTGACTAAGGGAATTGACCCAAAGTCTTGACAATATGCTGTCAACAAGGCAGCTCCAGTGGGAGTAACAAGTTCTCCTTCAATATCACGAGAATAAATCGGCACTCCCCGCAATAATTCCAGAGTTGCGGGAGCCGGTACAGGCAAAAGTCCATGGGCAGCTTTAACAAAGCCTTTCCCAACATGAACAGAGGAAGAAAAGACCTTTTCAATTCCTAAACGCCAGAAGCCAATAACTGCTCCGACGATATCCACTATAGCATCCACTGCTCCAACTTCATGAAAGTGAATCTGATCGATGGTGGTTCCGTGGATCTTTGCTTCTGCTTCGCCTAAGCGTGTGAAGATAGTCAAACTTTTATCTTTGACGGGATTTGGCAAGGAGCTTCGTTCGATAATGTCTTGGATATCTCTTAAATGCCGATGGACATGTCCCTCCAAGGATAGAACCTGCACCTTGGTACCACTGATTCCCTGTTTAATCACTTTTTGCTCATAGATCTCATATTCGTCCAAGCCCAAACCTGCTAAATCCCTTTGTAGAAGCTTAAAATCTAATCCTGCATCTACCAAGGCCCCTAAGAGCATGTCGCCGCTGATTCCCGAGAAACAATCTAAATAAGCTACTTTCATTTCAAATCTCCTTAGTAATTTTCTTGCAATTTGTATTTTGCTACTTTATACTAGGTCAGGCTGATAATATTCTGCCCTCTCAAGGTCGAATCCTCCCATTTTTCTTTCTTTTTTACAAAAGAGGAGTGGTCTCGTCAATGAATGTCGCGTTTTTCTTAATACCAAAACAAGATGTGATTTACCTCAAAATCAATTCTACCATGCGCCAAGCTATTGAGAAGATGGAATTCCACCGTTATTCAGCAATTCCTCTTATCGATGAGCAGGGGTGTTATCAGGGAACGATTACTGAAGGCGATCTTTTATGGAAGCTCAAAAACACTCCAGGTCTTGAATTTCATAACACCCACACTATACGACTCACCGAAGTCGAACAGCATATTCAAAACCATCCGGTGTCGATCAACGCCCGAATGGAAGACCTTATCTCGCGGGCTGTGGAGCAAAACTTTATTCCTGTCGTCGATGATCAGCAGATCTTCATTGGCCTCGTGCGCCGCCGGGAAATTCTCGAATTCTGCTCTAAAGCCTTGGGTAAGCTGGAATCATACGAACCAAATGATATGTAGCACTAGTTGAATAGTTTTATAGAAAAAGGCATCACTCATTGTTAAGAACAATAAGGATGCCTTTTTTAAATCAAAGGAAAGAGAATACGGGCGATCAGATGAAGTTACCTCCGTCGACCACCCAAGTTTGTCCAGTGACAAATCCTGCCTGTGCGACCAGAGAATAGGCAACCTCTGCGACATCTTCTGGGGTGCACACTCTTTGTAAAGGTGTTCCTTCAGCCATTCTTGTGATATGATCTTCATTCCCTTTTATCCAACGGGTCAAAACGACTCCGGGAGCAACAGAATTAACGCGAACTTCGGGAGCAAGAACTCTGGCTAAGGATTTTGTGACACTGATTTCCGCTGCTTTGGAAGCACAATAAGCGATGGAACTACCCAATCCTGTCAGCCCGGCAATGGAGGTTATGTTCACAATACAGCCTTTTTGCATTTTTAAGGCTTCCGCCGCTGCACGGCAGACATTAAATACCCCTTTGACATTTACATTGAAAATGTCGTCCCAATATTCATCCTTCATACCTTCTAAATCAGCGTGCTGCACAAAATATGTCATCCCGGCACTATTCACAAGGATATCGAGTTGCCCAAAATCCTCAACTACTTGCTTGACCATCTCTCTGACTTCCTGATCCTTGGCTATATTGGCTCGATAGATCCGACAGGATACATTAAGCTCTTTAATCTCATCGCGAGTTTTTTCGGCATCTTCCAAAGACCGCGAATAATTAATCGCAATGCGAACTCCTGCTTGGGCAAGTTTTAAGGCGATTGCTCGACCAATTCCTGTGGCACCGCCGGTGATTAGGGCTGTTTTATCTTGTAACATCATCTGTACCTCCTTAGTTAGCTATCAAGAGCTTGTTTTTCCAGTATAGCCTAGAAAGAGTAGCCATTCAAGGGTATTCTAAGCCTGAATTGCCTTTTACGTATCCTTTTCCTCAGCCATGGAATACTAATTATAAGAATACGCAAAGGACTGATTTCATGGCTTCTATTGATGTTACCCCCTTAACCTCCACAGATTTACCTCCGCTGCTAACGGGAGTAGAAGCTCCAGCTTCTAACCCCGTTATTTCTTTTCCTGAATTACTCATCGTCGAAGAAAAGCTACGGGAATCCTTTCAGCGAGCAGGTGGCACGATCAAGGACTCCTGTCTGCAGCTGCTCTCCTCAGGAGGCAAGCGGTTGAGACCTCTCTTAACTCTACAGAGTGCTCAGTGCTTTGGCACTCTCAATATAGCCACTATTGATGCTGCGGTCGCCGCTGAATTGATTCATATGGCCTCCCTGATTCATGATGATGTCATTGACCACTCAGATCTAAGGCGAGGGGTCCGGACAATCAATTCCCAGCAAGGAAACCAAGTTGCTGTTTTGGCGGGTGATTATGTATTTGCCGAAGCCTTTCGTATCTTAGCGAGTAATCATCTGCTCACGTGTATGTCCTATCTTGTGGAGGCTATTCAAGCCATGTGCCACGGAGAGGTTCAACAAGCCTCCGAACACTATAATTTGACAATTGACCCTAGTCAATACTTTACCCGAATCGCGCAAAAAACCGGAATTCTTTTGTCAAGCTGTTGTGCCTCTGGTGCTGCCAGTGCCGGTGCCAGCCAAGCGGAAGTCGAATGCCTGGGGCTTTATGGCATGAACCTCGGATATGCCTATCAAATCATTGACGACATTCTGGATTTCACAGGTAATCCCCTTACTACGGGGAAGCCCGTAGCCGCTGATCTTAGCAACGGCAATATCACCTTGCCCGTGATCTATCTTCTAGAAAAGCCTCTCTACGGTCCTTGGGCGGCCGAAATCCTTCAGAAAAAGGAACGATCTCCTCGGGATAGCCAGAAAATACTTCAGGCTTTAATCTCTTCTGAAGCTCTGGATGAAGCCTTTACCACAGCCTTGTATTGTGCTCAGACTGCAGTTGCATCCTTAAACTTTCTTCCCTCGTCACCAGCCAAAACCTTCCTCATCAAGCTCGCTCATACTATCCTTTATCGCAAGGCTTAGTTCACAGCATCCCCTTACCACGCAATCTCTTACATATCGAATAGAGAATTTTAACCTTTATCCCCCCCGCCCGTATCAGCCTTTGGGTCACTTGGGTACATTCTTGAGAACTTCCTTTAGGGTCAGATAGGTACATCGCCATTAATCCCTGAACTATTGCTTCATGAAATTTGGGATAGTTCAGCCCCCTTATTTGCAGGTAGGAAACTTCTACAAAATGCTTTAGCCGTTCTTCTCGTTCTCTTGGCGAGGGGTAATACTCCACAAAGTTTAATTGAGAGGTTTCTCTATCTTCTTCGAGGTCGATAAAATAATCTAAGAGTATATGTAATCCGGCAATCCAGGGGAAGTACGCATTCTTAGCCTGCTTCACATCGCTCTCTGTCAAATCCGGACTGTAGGCAAGGGCAAAGAGATAAAAAATCCCTAGGGTTGATCCCGTAGCTGCCGCCAGCTCCCAAGGCGACAGCCCGGGATAATTGCTCAAAAGCTGATTCAACCACCTTAACATCTTCTCTTCACGTACAGATGGCTGAAGGTGCTTGGTCGTTTGAAGCATAGCATAAAGCTCTGCCAACTCAAGCATAGATCCCTTAATTGTGGGATAGGAAGGCAAATCCTGCACCCTCCTCTGACAGGTCTGAACAAGTGCCTTTAGATACCCCCCATCCTCATGATATGGATAATAGGCATAATAATCAGAGCACTTCGCGTTAGCATCTAATGCTTCTGTCATGGCTAAATGTAATTGTCCATAAGCTAATTCATCATGTATCTCTAACGCATCGACCAGATTATCTAGATAGTCACTGATGGTTTGGTAGGCAACTACAAACTCAATGACCTCTTTTGTTCTTACCCCGGGATACAAGGCATAAATACTTCCGCCTAGACAGTGGAATTCTTTATGCCTAATACTAGCGATTGCTTGATCCGCCAGTACTTGATCTGGGCAGTGGCTTGCTCTGTGTTCCCAATCTTGCAGTTGCGACTTCACCTCAGGAAACACAGTTCTGATAAAAGAATAAATCAACCGGGGATTAGAAACTTGCTTAGCGATCTCCACGAATACACTTCCTCAACGAATTCGATTTCGCTCCCGTTTATTGAGTTGAGTACTTATCATCGAATCCTTTTTCCCATAGTTTAACCAGTACCGCGGCCCCTAATCACTAAGGGTCCTTCTATCGGGAAAATGGCTAAATGACAAAGGCAGACAGCACATCTGCTGTCTGCCCTCCCCAATTCCTTGGACACCTAAAACCTATCTTAAACTTCTTTACTTTCAACGCGATCTTTCTTTTCTTCTTCTTCGCCATTGGTTGCTGATTTAAACTCAGAAATTCCTCTCCCTAAGGCTTTACCTAATTCAGGGAGCTTTCCAGGCCCAAAAATAACTAATGCAATAACTAAAACAATAATCATCACCGTCGGGGTTATTACACCAAAAGTCACAAGCATCTCGACACCTCCAAAATCACATATCCCATAAGCCCAATATACCATAACTAACAACTTGAACAAAATCTGAGAACGCAAATGGTATTCCATTATTTCTTACTTATTATCGTACATGATTATGTCTATTATTTCAATATGATTTAATTGATATCGCAAAAATGAGCCTCTTACAGGCTCACTCTTCACTGGAAGACTCACTCATCATTGAGATTGCTAAAAAGCTCTTCATAGCCTAGATACAAACTCCAAATGACATCCCAAAGCTCTCCCTCTGCTTCTGTCACCCTTAGACCTAGTTCTTTCGCCTCTTGACGTCCGATTGGGTAACCATGCGAGAAATAGCCTTCTGTTAAAGCTTGGGTGACGATCGGGACGAGTTCGGGGGTCTCCTTTAACATATACCGCGATAAAAGAGCTTCGGCGTATTGATGAGAGGCCTTGAGAGCTTTCTCATAATCGCCAATTAACCAAGGGTCAAGTTTGTTTAACATCGGAGTAATAATTCCGGTAACCAGCTCAGGATTAGGATTATTTTCAATAGATCGTTGCAAATAATCAATACAATACCGTATGGCTTGAACCGGCACCCAAAGATCCTTATATATGGGATGCTTGATGAGCGGATCTATTGGTCCGAGCTCAGAGAAAGGCCCCATCACGACCTCATCGGCGCCAAGAACTAGCATCGAGGCCGCAGATTTGGCCACAAAAGGAACAATCACTCCAAATTCATTGCAAAACTCACGGACCAGCATAACAACCTTATACGGAGTGTCCACTGCTCCCCCATAACTGTGCAAAAGCAAATCAATTTTCTCTGTATGGCCGATAACTTTGAGTTGCTCGTAGAGGGGCACCAGAATACTATCGTCCAGAGGTGTATAAGCAAAATAGACTAGCACCTTTGAACCTCTAATTTGTTCGAGCTGTTCTAGATAATGAATTCTCTCATTCGTATCCATAAGATCCCCCCATGGCCAAAATTATATTCCATATTATTCCATCACTCCGATCCCTGTGACTCTTCCGTTTAATATTACGGCGAAAGGACTTTACTCTAATTCCATCTATTGAATGGTTATTTCTTATTAATAAAATAAAGGCATTAGGATTTTACATCCCAATGCCTTTATTAAGTAGAATTAATATTTCTAGACGCCAGATACTTAATCCGGTAAATTATAGTTCACACTGGATTGGTCGTGGCAAGATTGGCAATAAGCCTTCCCGCCTAAGTCTTGCTTTATATGGCATTCATAACACTGTTCTTGGGGATTTTGATTGTTTAATACCGCAAATCCATGACCTTTTTCCCCGCTAAGCCACTCTTCCTTCGGAATAGCAGCATGAGGATTATTCGGGTCATGGCCTTGGGAGACAAAAATGACTGTAATTAAAGCAACTAAAAGACCTACAGAAATCAACGCTCGTAGTACTTTCTTTCCTTCCATTCAATCCCTCTCCTTTAAGCGAGTCTAACGCAAGGACTTTAGAACTTCCCTGGCCTGTTCTAGAGTATAATCTAGATCAGCATCATTGTGAGCAGTAGAAAGGAATACTGCCTCATATTGACTTGGCGCTAAATAGACTCCTTTTTCTAGCATTCCGCGAAAGAATGCTGCAAAGCGTTGACTATCAGAAGTACAAGCGCTCTTAAAGTCGATGACCGGCTGATTAGTAAAGAAAGCAGAGAACATGGCTCCGACGGAATTCACCCATATCGGGAGCTGCAATTCTTGAGCAATAGCCTTCAAGCCCTCAGCCAAACGGGTAGTTTTGCGCTCCAGTTCCTCATAGACGCCATCCTCTTGCAATAGCCGCAAAGTAGCAAGGCCGGCTGCCATAGCTAAAGGATTGCCGGATAAGGTTCCGGCTTGATAAATAGGGCCACTAGGTGCTACCTGCTCCATGAATTTTCTTTTTCCTCCATAGGCTGCCACCGGTAAGCCCCCGCCGATAATTTTGCCTAAACAAGTTATATCAGGATCGATATTGAATCGTCCTTGTGCTCCCCCATAACTCACTCTAAAGCCTGTCATAACTTCATCAAGGATAAGCAAGCTGCCATATTCTTGAGTCAGTTGACGTAAACCCTCTAAAAAGCCGGGTTGTGGTAAAACAACTCCCATATTGCCGGCGACGGGCTCCACAATTACCGCTGCAATATCGTCCCCATAGAGTTTAAAGATCTCTGCTAATCCCTCTAAATCATTATATTGAGCAGCAAGAGTCTCTGTGGCAATAGAGGCCGGTACACCTGGAGAAGTAGGCACCCCAAAGGTTAAAGCGCCACTACCCGCTTTAATCAGCAAGGAATCCCCGTGTCCATGATAGCACCCTTCAAATTTCACAATCTTATTGCGTCCCGTTACACCGCGTGCTAAACGCAAGGCACTCATGGTGGCCTCTGTCCCAGAGTTCACCATCCGCACCATTTCCATGGAAGGGAACGCTTTGATTACTTCTTCGGCAAGATCTGTTTCGATTTCTGTAGGAGCACCATAGCTGGTCCCACCCTCAGCAGCCTTTTTAATCGCTTCAACGACGACCGGATGGGCATGACCAAGAATCAACGGGCCCCAAGACAGAACATAGTCCAAATAGGAGTTGCCGTCAATATCCCATAATCGTGCACCCTGCCCACGTTCGATAAACACAGGCTCCCGTCCCACGGATTTATAAGCCCGGACTGGAGAATTAACCCCACCCGGCAGGACAAGATTAGCCCGAGCAAAAGCTTCTTTGCTGCGTTTGTCTTGGAAACTCAAGAAAAACCCTCCTAATCGTCTTCTTCTCTATAGTATTGCATGCTACTCTTTTTTAACTCTTTGATACTAAAAAGCATCGAATAATCTTTGATTCCCGTTGCTCGGGAGATCTTTACCATTACTTCGCCACACTCCTCTTCCGAACGAGCATGAATCATGGTGAACAAGTTATAAGGCCAATCTGTAAGGGTTGGCCTTTGATAACAATGGCTTACTTCGCGAAAGGCGGCCATGATCTTCCCAATCTCCTCGGCTTTTTCCTCAGGGACCTGCCATACTCCCATGGCGTTGGCTGTAAATCCAGCCTTTTGGTGGCGTAGAACAGCCCCAAAACGGCGCAATACCTTATGTCTTTGCAAACTCTGAATCCGCGCGAGCACCTTTTCTTCTGGCCAAGCTAAGCTTTCGGCTATTTCAGCGAAAGGTATCAAGGATTGCGGGATATTACCCTGCAGTTCGCGAATTAACGATTTGTCGGCTTCATCTACCGGATAAGGTTCAAGTATTTCTGAACCACGAAGACTACTCGCGGAAGAATCCTCCATTGACTCCGCTCCCGAATCTCTCTGAAGATTAGCTACCTCTCCTCTGCCTTCCATGTCCCCATTATCCTCAGTAGTATCTCCGGAATTAAAATCAAAATCTACACTAATCTTAAATAAACGAAGAGCAGGTAGAGAATATACTTCTTCCGTGCCAATAATCCCTTTGATGGTCGTAAGGGTCTTCTCAACTTCTCTTTGGGTAGGTGCAATTAGGGTAAACCAAATATTATAAACATGGTTACGTAAGTAATTATGTGTCACCCCGGGCATTCCCATAAGTAAATCTGTAAGAATCTGAATTTTATCCTCCTGCACCTTAGCGGCACACAAGGTGCTTTTGTATCCCAAGCGATGGGAGTCAAACACCCCACCCAAACGGCGGATAATCCCCTCCCGACGGAGGAATTGAATTCGTTGCCACGCTTCTTGCTCTGTGCTCCCGGTAAGACTGGCTAAAGTCTCGTAGGGACGGGCTGCAACAGGGAAATCCGTTTGCACGATATTCAGCAAAGCTCGATCGAGAGCCTCCATTATTTTACCCCCTTACGCCCATGATATAGGCACCAGGGTTCTTCTGCCATATAATCCCCTTGTTCATAATAAGCAGCCCGAGCTCGGCAGCCTCCGCATACTTTTTTATATTCACATACCCCGCAGCCGCCTTTATAATCCATAGTGCGCAGTTCGTTAAGCACTTGATTATTTTTCCAAATCTCATCAAAGGGGGTCTCCCGCACATCCCCAAGAGGGATATTGAGGTAAGCACAGGGCTGCACTTGACCCTTAGGGTTGATAATGCAATAGGAAGTACCGGCTAAGCAACCTCGGCCGAATCGGGTATTCATTCCCATTTGCTTGGCAATCCGCATAAACTGGGGAGCACAGGTAGGCTTAAGTTCAATATTGACCTCTTGCTGTTTTTTCATAATGCGAGTTAAAGCATCTTCATATTCTTCAGCCCGCAGAGATTCCTCTTCGATCGATACTGCTCGTCCCGTAGGCACGAGGAAAAAGAAATGATGAGCAACTGCCCCTTCAGCCACTGCAAAATCCGTAATAGCTTCCAATTCATGGCGATTCCAATCCATCACTGTTGTATGGATTTGGAAAGGAAGTCCCACTTCACGACAGTTACGCATCCCTTGGACTGCCTCTTCCCAAGCGCGCGGGTACTTGCGGAATTGGTTGTGCTTTTCTATGGATAAGGAATCCAAGGAAATTCCCATACCCATAGCTCCTGCCTCTTTCAGACGGCGAGCCATGTCGACAGTGATTAATGTCCCATTGGTGCCAAAGACCGGACGTAAGCCCAGGGATGTGGCATGAGCTACTAATTCCACTATATCTGGACGAAGTAGAGGTTCTCCGCCGCTAAAAATCATTATTTTAAAGCCTGCTTTGGCAATCTGTTCAAGAAGTGTTTTTGCCTCACTGGTATTCAGTTCCTCTTCCGCTTGGCAACCGGCATCTCGATAACAATGATCGCAATACATATTGCAGGCATTCGTCGTATTCCATGAAACAATCATGATTCATCCTCCTTTATCCAGCGGGCTGCATCAAGCGCATGGTAGGTAATGATGAGATCAGCCCCAGCTCGTTTCATGCTGACCAGGCTTTCCATGACGACACGCTTTTCGTCAATCCAACCCTTTTCAGCGGCGGCTTTGACCATGGCATACTCCCCGCTGACATTATACGCAGCAATAGGTAGCCCGAACTGCTCCTTCGTCCGATAAGTAATATCTCCGTATGCAAGGGCAGGTTTGACGATGATAATATCCGCTCCCTCTTCGATATCCAAAGCCGTCTCCAGCATCGCTTCATTACCATTAGGAGGATCCATCTGATAAGTACGACGATCACCAAATTGCGGGGTGGAACCGGCTGCTTCACGAAAAGGCCCATAAAAAGCTGAGGCAAATTTTGCCGAGTAAGACATAATCGGAATGTGACTGTATCCGGCATCGTCTAACGCCTCACGAATGGCCGCTACTCGACCATCCATCATATCGGAAGGAGCCACCATATCTGCTCCAGCCTCAGCATGGGAAACTGCCGTCTGCGCGAGCAATTTTAGGGTAGGATCATTGAGAACCCTCCCCTCTTGAATCACTCCACAATGTCCATGATCGGTATATTCGCAAAGACAAACATCCGTAATGACATAAAGATTGGGATAATGAAGCTTTGTAAGACGAACGGCTTCCTGAATTATCCCATGGTGGTCGTAAGCGCCTGTCCCCACCTCGTCCTTTTCCTCCGGAATACCAAAGAGTAGAACTGCCGGTATCCCTGCCGCAACTACCTCTTTAAGAGCCAAAAGATACTCATCTAAAGAATAGTTATGAACTCCGGGCATCGAGGAGATGGGTAGCTTCTTCTGTTCTCCGAACATGACAAACATCGGGTAAATCAAGTCCTCAATGCGAACATGATGTTCCCGAACCATCCTGCGTATAGCTTCACTGCTTCTTAGTCTACGTGGTCGATTGATCAGTTGCATTTTATCCCTCCATCCCTATTATCTAATCCCGATCTCCTCATCGGTCAAGTAGCAGGCTGGATCGGATTCCCAAAAGTCTCCGGTCACTGCTTCAGCGCGAGTACGGAAATTACCATTACAGTTATCAAGATATTGACATTTTGAGCAACGACCTTTGAGAAGGGGTTTACGATCCTTTAGGCCCGCCAAAATAGGATGAGAAACATCAGTCCAGATATCTCCGAATTTTCGTTCACGGACATTGCCGAAGGTAATATGTTGGGTAAATTGGTCCGGATGGACGTAGCCAAGAGGATCTACTTCGGCAAAGGCAATCCCCGAACGATTTCCGCCATTCATGCTGATTAATTCTTTGACCTCCTGTGCCTTTACTGGGTCTTCCTGCAAAGTTCGCAGATAGAGGTAGACTCCATCACAATGGTTATCCACGGTTAATATCTCTTTCTTTAGGCCCCGCTCTTCAAAGTCGATGGTACGACGAATAATTGTCTCCATAGCTTGTCTAGACTGCTCAGGCGAGACGTCTTCTTTGATCATCTGATTGCCTCGGCCGGAGTAGACCAGGTGATAAAAACAGACCCGATTGATGTTTTCTTCTTCAATGAAATCGAAAATCCTATCTAACTCATTAAGGTTATGGCTGTTAATAGTAAAACGAAGACCTACCCGTTGTCCCACGGCAACACAATTCTGGATACCCTCCATAGCAGCTTGGAACGCCCCTGCTTTGCCACGGAATCGATCATTTACCTCCCGCAACCCATCCAGAGAGATCCCTACATAACCAACCCCAATATTCTTTATCCGTTGTGCCACTTCCCGTGTAATCAGGGTCCCATTGGTCGAAAGGGTCGGCCGGATTCCTTTGGCGGCTGCATATTCCGCCAATTCAAAAAAGTCAGGACGAATTAAAGGCTCCCCTCCCGAGAAAAGGAGTACAGGAACTCTAAAGTCAGCTAAATCATCAATAAAACGTTTGGCTTCTTCCGTCGTTAATTCACCTTGGTATTTCTGGGCATCGGATTCCATATAACAATGGACGCACTTCAGGTTACAGGTACGTGTAGAATTCCAGACAACTACCGGACCGGAGCCAGCCGTGGTGCCATGCAGAGAACCCTTGGAGCTTTTGGTGTAACGCAGCGAGTCTCCGAAGTATTCTGTATTAAAAAGCAATTTGGTTACACTGATCATTCTTTTCCCCCCCCGGCTAGGGCCTCAAGAAGCCCTTTAATTGTGTATTGCTTTGCTTCAGCATCAATAGTCAAGCCACATTCCGTCGCAGTCTTACTGGTAATCGGGCCGATAGAGAAAAGCTTCACCCCATCTAAAAGGCTTTTTTCGCCATCAATCAACTGCATAAAATTGCGAACTGTTGAGGAACTTGTAAAGGTAACTGCTGATACTGCCTTTTCCTTCAAGAGGTTTTGTAGCTCCTCCTTATTCGCATTGCCAAGCACCGTTCGATAGGCAGGTACGTCCCAGACATCAGCCCCAAGTGCCTTCAAAGACTCGGGAAGTATATCCCGGGCTTCCTCAGCTCGTGCTAATAAGACACTTTGACCGGGTAAAACTCGACTGGCTAATCCTTCAATTATCTTTTCTGCTCGGTATTCTTCAGGCACAAATGAGACCTTCAAGCAGCGTTTCTCAAGGGCATCTCTGGTCGCCGGACCAATCGCCACAATATCCATGCCAAATAAATCTCGAACGTCTTTTCCTTGCTCTATTAAAGTTTTAAAAAACTCTTCCACCCCGTTAACACTGGTAAAGATTACCCATTCAAAACGCTTCAGATTTTTAATCGCATTAATCATCTGATTGGGGTCTGTTGGCGGAGCGATTTCAATCGCTGGAAATTCCCAAGGTTCCCCGCCAAGATCCTCAATACCTTGAGAAAGGGCGCTCGCTTGGTGTCTAGCTCGAGTCACAATAACCCGTTGCCCAAAAAGAGGTTTTTTTTCAAACCACTGTAGTTTTTCCCTTAGCTGAACAACCTCACCAACAATAATAATAGAAGGATTCGTAAACCCTTCAGTCTTTACTAGTTGAGCAATATTATGCAGTTCACCCACAAGGACCTTTTGTTCAGGTCGAGTGCCCCATTGAATGATTCCTACCGGGGTAGAGGCTGAACGGCCATTTTCGATAAGTTTAGAAGCAATCAAAGATAAGTTTTCCATGCCCATCAAAAAAATCAAGGTTCCATGCGCTGTCGCCAAATGCTCCCAAGCCAAAGCTGAGCTGTTTTTGGTCGGATCTTCGTGTCCGGTAATTACTGCGAAGGAAGAGGTTAAATCCCGATGAGTTACGGGAATACCGGCATAAGCAGGTACTGAAATCGCCGAAGTAACACCTGGGACAACTTCAAAAGAGATACCCGCTTTCAGAAGATCCTCGGCCTCTTCTCCCCCCCGGCCAAAAACAAAAGGGTCTCCACCCTTCAAACGTGTAACAATTTTTCCTTCTAATCCCTTCTGCACTAAGAGAGCGTTGATTTCTTCCTGACGCAGGGTATGACGATCAGGGGATTTACCAACATAGATAAGCTCACAATCGGGACGAGCTAAAGTTAAAAGGCGGCGAGAGGCTAATCGATCATAAATAAGCACATCAGCTTTCGCGATGCACTCTGAACCCTTGACTGTAATCAACTTCGGATCTCCCGGCCCGGCACCGACTAAATAGACATATCCCTTGTCCAAATTAGAACACTCCAATCCAATTATTATGATAAAATATTACGATTCTAAGTTAGTTCGAATCTCGCTAAGTATATCCAGAGCCCCCTGAGCAATCAGTGCTTCAGCGGCTTCTTTTCCTAATTTCTCAGGATCATCTCCCGTTAGAGAAACCTTCAAAACTCGTTGGCCATCTAATGAGGCAACCATTCCCCTGAGATTTATCTGTTGAGCATCTGTCACGGCCAAAGCCCCGATCGGAATTTGACAGCCTCCCTCCAAACGAAGAAGGAGGGCCCGCTCTGCTCTGACTGCTCGTTCGGTTTCCCGATGATTCAGTGCCGAGAGTAACTCACGTACATCCTCACGATCAGAGACAACTTCTACGGCAATCGCCCCTTGCCCTACGGCCGAAAGCATAATCTCTTGAGGTATATATTCCGTGATGCGCTCTTCCCAGCCCAATCGTTTAACTCCGGCAGCAGCCAGAACAATACCGGCCATGGTCGATTCCTGAAGTTTGCGCCAACGGGTTTGCAGATTCCCTCTCAAATCAGCAAAACCCAAATCGCTTCGATAGTTCTGTAACTGGGCTTTGCGTCTTAAGCTACTGGTACCAATGATCGAGCCAGCAGGCAAGTCGGCTAGCTGGATTCCCTCTCTACTTAGGAAGACATCCCTTGGCTCTTCTCGCTCACAAAAAACAGCAATATCTAAGCCGGCTGGTAAAATCGTCGGTAGATCTTTTAAACTATGCACTGCACAGTCAATCTCGCCGCTAAGTAAGCCGACCTCTAATTCTTTGGTGAAAAGACCTTTATCCCCAATTTTCGCAAGAGGAACATCAAGTATCTTGTCTCCTTTAGTTTTCATAGGTATAAGTATAAAATCCACTTCCGGGTAAAGCTCTTGTAGCTTATCTTTAACCCATTTTGCTTGCCAAAGAGCAAGTTGACTATCTCGAGTACCAATCTTAAATTTCTGCATATGCTCCCCCTCTTAACCTTGGTTGGAATGATGACCCACTGCGTGATGAACACTCCGTCCTGCATGAGGTGATTCTTGATCCACGTCTAAATCAAATAAATTTTGTAGTATTTCCGTATAAAGATGCCCTTGACTGGTATGGGCCACTTCTTTCAAGTTTGCTATCGGTGGGTGTAGGAGATGAGTAACAATGGAGTTAGCCATGGAGCGAATCACCTTCTCTTGCTTCGCATCGATGGGTCCCAGTTTATTAAGGGCATTTTTCACCATTACATCGCGAACCTGCTCGCCTCGACGCTGTAAAGCAATAATCGTGGGAACGGCAAATAAAGAATTGTGCCATTTCATGAAGCGACCCATTTCTTCTTCGAGAATCTTTTCTGCCTGAATCGCCGCATCTTCCCTAGCTTTTTGATGGGCATCTACCACTCCACGCAGATCATCAATATCAAACAGAGTAACCCCTTCACATTCATTGACGCCGGGATGAATATCTCTGGGAACGGCTATATCAATCATTAATAAGGATCTATATTCACGCAACTTCATAACCCGCTGCATGCGTTCCGGTAAAATAACAAAGTGGTTAGCAGCAGTTGCGGAAATGACAATGTCCGTTTCGACTAATGCTGTGTCAATATCTTCAAAAGGGATGGCCTTTCCGGAAAACTCTTGCGCAAGGGTTTGGGCCCGCTGGAAGGAACGGTTAGAGACCATTACAGTAGACGCCCCGTTAGCTACAAGATGCTTTGCTGTCAGGGCACTCATTTCGCCGGCTCCCATGATCAAAATGCTTTTATCCTTCACATCCCCAAAGGTTTGCTTAGCGAGTTCAACCGCAGTATAAGAAACTGAGGTGGGATGTTGGTCAATTTGTGTCTCAGCACGTACCCTTTTACCAATGGCTAAAGCATTCTGAAAAATAGTATGAATCACCTTATTGGATGCATTCATCTGTGATGACCTATCGTAGGCTTCTGCCACTTGACCCAAAATTTGCGTTTCTCCCATAACCATGGAATCCAGGCCCGCAACCACTCGAAACAAATGACGTACTGATTCATAAAGACCATGAACATAAAGGTATTGGCTAAGGTCTTCTTCTTGAAGATTCCCGTGTCGGGCAAGAAAACTCCTAATGGCGCTAACTCCTGACTCAACTTCAGGAGTAGCAGCATAAATCTCCAAGCGGTTACAGGTATTCAAGAGAACCACTCCATTTAAAGCAGAGAGGGTATTCAATTCAGCTAAGGCTTTGTTAACCTGCGAAGGATGAAAGCTAACCTTCTCACGAATCTCTACTGGAGCCGTTCTGTGGTTCAATCCAACAGTGATCGGAAACACTTTTCCACTACTCCCTTCGCGTCATCTAGCTGACCGTTTTTTATGAGCTGAAGTACCCCTCCATCGGTAACCTGGTCCCAGAATTTTTCTTTTTGTTCGGCTGTCAGCTGGTTTTTAACATCTTTTCGCCAGCTTCTCAGCAATACCAAATAATCTTTATAGGCCTCTCCATAACACTTTTCCAGTTCAGCTCGAATCTGACGAGCCACGATAGGGCTGCTACCGCCCGTGGAGACAGCAATGCTCAAATCCCCTTGCTCGAGTATGGAGGGCACAATAAAGGTACACTTCTCCGGATCATCCACCACATTAATCAGGCGGAAGGCATCTTTAGCATTCCCGGCAACAGCCCCGTTAACCGCCTCGATTTCTGTACAGGAAAATACCAGTAGTGCATCTTGTAGGTCATCGGCAGCATACTCTTTTTCTTCCCAGATACATCGAACACTATCCACCAGTCTTTTGAGATCCGGATTGAGCTTTGGTGAGACAATGCGCACGATGGCCCCATGCTCCAAGAGGGTCTTTACTTTTCGATATGCTACTGTCCCGCCGCCCACGACAAGAACTGGTTTGTTTTGCAAATCTACATAGATGGGGTAATAATGTGACACTTACAGCCCCCCGCTTCATCTTATTCAGTCAAGATTGAGTTAATAAATATTCTAATCTAATCTTACAACGAAACTCCCAACTTAAAAACAAACTTTTTTTTATGGGGCCATTAAGTGTTATTATGAACAAAGTCTTGATTAAGCGTAAGAATGAAGCCCTGGCAGTAAGTAGTTCACCCCAAAGAAGGTGAACAGCACCGCTGCAAATCCTATAATCGCCATCCAAGCAGCTCTCTTCCCCTTCCATCCATACATCAGCCGTGCATGAAGGTATGCAGCATAAATAATCCAGGTAATCAATGACCATGTTTCTTTGGGATCCCACGACCAGTACGTCCCCCAAGCATAGTTAGCCCAAATAGCACCCGTCACAATACAGAGTGTCAGCATGGGGAAAGCAAAGCCGATCATTTTGTAGGCTAACTCATCTAGAACGTTTTCGTGAGGAAAATGACTTGACCAGGTCTCCTTAGTATTCTTCTCGTTGGTATTGGCGCTGGTTTTGATTAAATACATAATCCCCAAACCAAAGGAGATCGCAAAGGCTCCATAGGCCAGCATTGCTGTGAACACATGGAAGGTCAACCATTGACTTTTCAAGGCCGGAGGGATAGCTCCCGACACTCTTTCGGTGGGGCCCATCTTCATGATGATAAACATTAGCAATAGAAAGGGTACCGGCATCACAAAACTGCCCAAGGCTTTGAATTTATAGCGAAACTCTACGAACAAGTAGATCATGACTATTCCCCAACAGAAGGTCAAAATAAATTCGTAGCCATTGGTCAATGGTGGTCTTTGGGTAACAACCCAACGCAGGACAATAGCGGCGGTATTGGCAACAAGTCCGATAATGGCTGCAAAAGTAGCCAAGTGGTTAATGAGGTCCTTTTTCATAGCCATTCCTAACCAATATAGGACAGTGCTTATCACAAAAGCTGCTACCATAATGTAAAACATAATAATTTCTAGATTCTCCAAGGATCCACCCAATGCAATTCACCCCTTATTTTGTAACTTGATTTCCGCTCTCTAGTTCTTCCACAATACTGTCAAATTCTTCTTTAATCCCCATGTTAAACTTTCCGCAGTATGCTCCTATGGCCAGTTCAAATTCTTCTTCATGATCTTTTTCTAACTTCAGAATACCAGAAATGCGAACGGGTCGCCAATAGAATGACAACAGCAAGCCCAACATTAATAGCCCACTGCCAAGCCAAACCATCCATACCCCAGGATCTTCCTTGACTTGTAAGCCAGTGAATCCGGCAGCCTTCTCAAAGGTTATGCTGTAATCTTCTTGAATAGTCTCTGTTTGTCCTAGGGTAAGTTGTCCCATCTCAACTTGACTGGTCTCATTAAAAACTTGATAAAGAATGACTGGTTCTTGGGGATCAGTTTTCATGGCCGACATAACTAGAAAAAGATTCGTTCCAGGTGCGTTAAAGTAGTTACCTCCGCCATTCTGAAGAACTACCGGGTATTCTTCCCCGTTCACCTTCACGGTAAATAACCCACCGGGTGCATAACTGGATTGATAGAACGTTACTCCCTTGTAGGTGAGGGGATGATTGACTGATATAGATTTGCGTGCAACTTCCTCTCCCGATTCAATAATACTTAAATCCGTATACCAATTATCCCGCTCACCGTTGGGTAATATCCGGTCTTCCGCGGAATTAATCTTAACCATAAAATCATCTTTCACTTGGCCTTTATAGATTTCAATCTCCTGAATGGGGATGACACTTCCCTCCCCAGCCATAATATAACCTTTAAAGCCGCCAAGGGATCCGATCAATGCTCCAATAACTAAGATAACAAAGGAGATATGCGTTATAAATGATCCCCAATTGCCGAGACGATGCTTCTGGGCGGTAAAGTTCCATTCTCCCTCTTTTTCCAGCTGGCTCACATGGTAGCCCTTTTTCTTAAGGACTTCCTGAGTTCTTTGCCTGAGTGCCTCACTATCCTTACTGTTTACTTGACTAAAAATCTTTTGCGGAAGTGCGGAATGCTCATGAGGGGGTTCAGGTTGAAAGCTCAGCTTATAGACTCCCCCGAAACGTTGTACGCTACACACAATAAGATTGATACAGAGTAACCCTAATAAGAACTGAAACCAGGGGGATGCATAGATATTGGTAAATCCTAATGTTTTCCAGATATCTGCAACTGCGTCAGCCCCCTCCGGATCAAGGGAAACTTGAGGTACCAAGGTTCCTATTCCCGAGACCAAGGCAACAACACCGAGCAGAAACAGCCCCGTTTTCATAGAACTAAAAATGTCCCAAATCTTCTCCACAAATCCTTCTGACTTATTACTCATGATACCCTCCAGTAACAATTTTGGATAATCTTAGATTCACCAAAGGCTTATTTTATGTATTATTTTACACTATATACCCTACTAATCCTAGATGGGAGGATTGTTTCACAGAAAAATCATAGTTCTTTGAGATTTAAGTAAGATATTATTAAGAAATCAGTAAGATAAATAGTGAATTTATGCACTTTCTTACATAAAAACCCGTAGACCCTGTCTTCTCACTTGTCTTGAGTTAAGCAATAGTTTAAGTGGATAAGGGAGGGAGTCAATGGGTGGATTGGTTTAGTGATAAAAAGAAAAGGCAAAGCTCCTCATATTATGTCTGTTACGGAGTGAAGCTTTGCCTGCATGATTTATCTATGAGATTATCTAATCCTAACTTAGCTTAAGGTTCCGTTCCAAATGGGTAGAGCTGCAAAAATAACCACATAACGCAACACAAAGCCACCCAAAACCACGAAAGCATCGCTAAGAAGGAGAACCTTCGCAAATCCATGTTCTTCATGTACAGCAACTGAGCTGCTACTTCCGGCTGCAGCCTGTACATGACCGCTATGGGCAGAACTGCCAAGCTTTCTAATTCCATAGGCTGAGATGAGAAGCGGAATCACGAGTCCTAGTCCGACTAAGAAGACCCAGAACCAAAGAGCGAGATCACCGGAAATTGCTTTACCGGCTGATTCAGCCGCAACGGCACCTTTGTTTCCCGCGTTAGCCAAGCTGAAGATAAAGGCCACAAGAACAATCTCCAAGCTCACAAGATAAAAGTGAAGCTTTGTCGTCTTATATTCATCTGTTGCCAGACCTCTATCAATAATATTAGCCACTAAAATCGTGATGGAGAGACCTGTAGAAATAGCTGAGATAACAAATAATATTGGCATAGCAAAGCTATTCCAGAAGGGAATTGCTTCAACAACAGCAACAAGAAGACCAGTGTAAGCACACGTAGCTAAGGCCAAAATCGCACCCAAGCCTTCGAGACCCTTGGGAATTGCCTTTTTCTTTAAGGTAAAGAAGGCAACAACTAGTCCTACGCAGATGAATAAGGCCAGAATATACACACCCCAAGTCATAACTGAAGAGGTGATGTTTCTTAAAAGTCCAATTAAAAGCCAAGGTTTCTTCAACCCTTGACCTAAGTCAAATACTAAGAGCGCTGTACCAAAGGCTACGATAGGTGCAGCCATAAAATATCCTGCACGCTTTAAGGCGGGTGAATTTCCTAACCACCCTTTTCCGGCAGCATATGAAGTTAGGTATGCTCCAGCACCTAAACCACCTAAAAAGAGATATATGACGATTAACCATCCCCAATGAAGATGCATGTTTCTTTTTCCTCCTTACTTCTTTAAGCTTTCGGAATAATGACAAATGAAGGGTTGGTAATGCTGACTGGCGGAAGACCATTGACTTCCGGAGCAACAGCACCCGGTATCTTGCGAAGTTCAGTCATATCGCCATAGTTAAGTGCATCAACAGGACAGGCAGTTACACAAGCAGGTTGACCGCCAGCGTCTTGAATCTCGACGCAGAAGCTACATTTTGTAACAGCTCCTGTACCGGACTTAATAAATTGAGGCGCATGATATGGGCAGGCATAGACGCAATAGGCGCAGCCAACGCATTTTTTGGTATCGTGTACTACGATGCCATCTTTTTCGCGTTTTGTATAAGCTTTTACTGGGCATACAGTCATACATGCCGGCTCTTCACAGTGATTGCAGCTCATGGACAAGAACACTGATCCCTTTTCAGTCTTGGCTGAATGCACTTTACGCCATTCTGCTCCCGGCTCCCAATTGTTCGTTTGTTTACAAGCCTTGGCACACAACTTACAGTTTATACATTTGTTTTGGTCATACGAGAAACCTAATTGCTTCGATTCACCCGACTCCGTTCCCGCTGCCTTAACACTCGTTTCTTTTAAGCTTCCCATTGGGATGCCTACGGCCACAGCGGCAGCAGTTAACGCCCCAACCTTTAAAGCAGTACGACGTGTTAATTTTACATCGAGCTTTGACAAATGGAACAACCCCTTTCTCTAAATCCCTCTCTTGTACTTACCCATTTTTTCACCACAAAAAGCTTATGACCACGTTTATAAAACAAAATAAATGATTGTATTAATTATGGTCGTCACACTTTGCTCTTTGTCCTGTAAAAAGAATACCATAGAAATTATTTATTGCAAAGTACAACTTTTCGGTAATTTTTACATCTCTAAATCATTTCATAAAGATTTCACAATTATCATCCGTTATCTGTCGTTAATCGATTTTCGCCCTGCATATTCATTCTTATGATTAATGGTTAGAGCACCATCGCGTTAAAGAAACAGATCGAAAGAATTGCCTTACCATCAATCCCTTCGATCTGAATAGTCTTTTCCTTATTTTAAAACTTTCGAGCTTTGATAAAGCAAGCCAGCTCCACTAACGCTTTACGGGTGGGTACATTAGGAAGCTCTTGCAAGTGAGTATTAGCTTTGTTTATGTATAAATCAACATAATGCATTGAGGCTTCAATGGCTCCTGATTCTTTAATCATGCGAATTGATTCGGTGATTTCTCCTTCGGTCTTTTCAGTCTTCCCAAGGATTTTGCGCAATTGGTCTTTATCCTTAGATCGATCTAAAGCGAGAATCAGAGGCAAAGTCATGATTCCTTGACGAATATCTCCCCCCACGGGTTTACCCAGCTCAGATGCTTCAGAAGTTACATCCAGTACATCATCCACGACTTGAAAAGCCATTCCCAAGTCATGACCATATGCTCCCAAGGCCCACACTTCACGGCGCGGTGCAGAGGAGACTATAGCACCCAGTTTGCAACTGGCTGAGATAAGCATGGCTGTTTTGCGCTTTATACGATAGTAATATTGTTTTAGATTTTGGTTTACATCATTGGATGCTTTTATCTGTTGAATTTCTCCCTGACTCATTTCAACACTCACTTCAGCGAGAATCCGCGATACATCGGGGTGATTAATCTGGGCCAGCAACTCTAGAGCTTTGGCTAATAGATAATCCCCTGTTGCTATGGATACTATGTTTCCCCACTTTGCTTTAACTGTAGGACGACCTCGTCGGGTGGTTGAAGCATCGACTACATCATCATGGACAAGTGTAGCCATATGAATCAGCTCTAAAGCCATGGCCACTGGAAGAAGCTTATCAATAGGATAACCATAAAATTTACCCGCTAAAAGAGTAAAAGCTGGACGTAATCGTTTCCCACCAGCGTCTAGTAATTGAACAGCAGATTGATCCAACACGGGGAAATCTGTTTCAATATAGGCATGAAGTTCTTTTTCAACTCTCTGTAAATCGGAGTTGATCTGATTAAAAAGCCAAAGTTGTTTCAATATTGGTTCACCTGCTTGTACCCTATTTTTCGTGGGAAACCATATCTTGTGGAAGTTCCGCAAGGGGATCCTCATCATAAGTTAATAGTTCTTCCTCAGACGTATCGTTCTCACCAGGTGTGGGATTTGTGGTTTCAGAATCATCAGTTGCTTCGGTCTTAGCTGCGTCTGCTGTTCCCTGCGTATCTGCCTGGCTGGATTTCTTTGGGGTGGTTGTTGGTGTCTTTAAAGTCTCATCCAGTGTCTTCTTAAGTACATTACTTGGAGTATCGACGACATCCTGAAATTCCTTCGTCATATCTCCAGCAATCTTCTTTATCTCAAACACCACTTTGCCGATGGCGCGAGCCACGTCCGGGAGATCTTCCGGTCCGAACAATACTAAGGCGATAACCAGTAATACAATAATTTCATTGAAACTCATTTCTTACCCCCCCTATCCTTGCAGTGTCTTTTCTCGATTTCGCACCACAATATACCCGAGCCAGATACTAACCTCATACAGTAAATAGGTAGGTAAAACCATAAGACTCTGTGTCATGATATCCGGAGTTGGTGAAATGAGCATGGTTACGACAACGATGCCAAAAAAAGCATACTTCCGCTTTTTTGCCAAACTAGCTGGAGTAATTACCCCGATGCGAATCAAGAGTAGTAATACAACCGGTAGTTGGAACACCAAGCCAAAGGTTAGGATAAACCGAATGATAAACGTCAAATAGGACGACTTAGTTAATAAAGGTGTTGAATCTACCGCCGCTCCACCTGCGAAAAGGAGAAATTTTAGGCCGATGGGAATAACAAAGAAAAAAGCAAAGGCCAAACCGGCGACAAAGAGAATCAGGGAACTGGGCACAATCATATACAGATATTTCTTTTCGTTCTGCTTTAAAGCCGGGAGAACAAAACTCCAGATTTGCCAGAAAATAATCGGCAAGGCGAGAACGACTCCGACAACTAATGAAACTTTCAATTTAACCATAATAGGTTCCATTGGAGTTGTGGTAATAAAATCTACTGTTCCAATCTGAAGAACCGGATTAGCGAGAAACCGATAGACAGGATCGCTATAAATCCATCCCACTACCGTACCTAATACGATTCCGTAGGCTGCAAATAATAAAACTTTGCGTAATGCGCTAATATGCTCCATGAGTGGCATATTCTCGTCCAAACGTTTCCGCCTACGCATTCCCACACATCCTTCCCTACTTCTTCTAGCACTAATTAAGTATATTTTTAAGCTTAAAGCAGCAAATCGTTCGCATGTAATTTTAACATGGAATAACTGTAGTTACAAAACAAACCTATTCATAATTAATCTTCAGAGTTTCTATTTTCAAATGACTTTCGATATAATTGATGAGTTCCCCTAAAGAGTGACCTTTGGGATTAGGTAGTTCTAGCAGGACGTTACGAGCTTCATGCAAAGCATCATTAATTACATTATCCTCAACTTGATCCTGTGAGGCAGCCCAGGCAAGCCCTAGGTTCCATCCTAAAACTTCACATTGGTTTTGCACTTTTACCGGGCAACCTGACAACTCTGCTCCTAGACGTGCGGCAAGACCTGTCAAGGTTGCTCTTTCCATCTCGAAAATCTTCAAAAATTCAGCTTGATCCACTGTTCTATCTTTAGCTAACCAACGGGTAATAGCCCCTTGATTCATACTCTCTATAACTTTTGCCAAGGGAGCCAAGAAATGTAGCATATTTTCTTTACATAAACTCAGAAAGAACTTTCCATAGAGAAAATCTCCGACAAGAACCGGAAATTGCCGTTTACTCTCTTCTAAATCAGGATCATCAGTCATCAAACGATGAACTTGGTCGGCCATAAATATGTATTGAAGAATTATTGCTAAGCGAATCGCTGAACGGTTAACCCCTCCGAAGGCTTGACTTATAGAAAGGACAATGAGAGAGCAGGCGTTATTATCCAGTTCGTCAAAATCCAATTCTACAAGGTCGTCAAATTCCGCAGCCTTGAGCTTGATTTCACGTCTGAGTGTTTTTCTTATTTCTTCAAGTTCCTCCTTGAAGTGTTCTGTCAATAGCGACAAGGCAATCTCTCCTTAATATTTGAGGCTAATCTAGGAAGTATTCGAGGCTTTTTACGAAAATCCTGCCCCTATCTTTTATTTCGCACTTCACTATCTTATTTTTTACCGGTTTAGACAAATCATCCTATAATGTATTAGCAAATATTTACATTAACGAAATTCAAAACAATAGACCTTGCAACTCTCCGTCACAAGGCCTACCTTGCTAGTCTTATCCTAGTCTGGAATAAAATAAATATCCCTCCTAAAGATTTACCGCTTCCTTTGAATCTTCAACGATCCCACGCTTCATTTCTGTAGCTGTCATATGACCTGCCATAAACTGCTCGGTCAAATAATTACAGGCATCCCAGGGATTGACCCGATCCCCACAAGTGAAGACGTCGACGGCTGCATAACCAAGTTCTGGCCATGTATGAATGGCTAAATGAGATTCTGAAATTACGACCACACCACTCACACCTTGAGGACTAAACTTATGAAATACCACCTCGCGCACTTCTGCGCCTGCTTCCAGGGCTGCGTTGACCATGATTGATTCGACTTCTTCGCGGTTATTAAGAATGTCGAAGTTGCAACCATAGATTTCAGCCAACACATGACGTCCCAGAGAATTGTTCATCTTGTCATCGTTGCCCCCTTTTCAATTGCAAAATAGAAGGAATTCTATCGAAACAATTGTAGCACAATGATGGTGCATGTCAATAAAAAAGTAAACCAGCTCTTGTTGTTCTACTCAGCTATATCTAAGGTGGAGAGTGCCATCCAATACCCTTGCCAAATCGCAACGACTTGTTTTCCGATGTTATTATAGTCTAAATGTATGGACATTAAATCGTCGATCATGACAGCAAATTCTTTTTCAATCCGTTCCCTCTTTCCTAGATGATCTTCTTGCTTGGCAACATGAAGCAAACGCAAACAGACAAAATCTGATTCTACAAAACGGTTAAACTCAAGTCGTTTCAATGCTAATACCCGCCCTTCCCTACTCTTGGCCACGCTCAGTTTAATATTATCAAAAGCGGTGCATACCTACAAACTATTCTAACATGAATTTTTCTATTCTACGTCCAAGGATAGCGCCATGGGCATAAATTGTGGCAAATTATAGTCTTGCATTTTAAGTTGACATATGTTATTTTATATAAGTCCCTCAAATACGGGGATCTAATCGGGGCGTGGCTCAGCTTGGTAGAGCGCTACCTTGGGGTGGTAGAGGTCGCATGTTCAAATCATGTCGCTCCGACCATATTTTAAAATATGAACCTACAAACTTGCTTGTCAAGACTTGTAGGTTTTTGTCTTTTTCTAGTTTTGTTTTCTTTCTAAGTATCTTTTCTAGCTATCTTCAATTCTGCCCGATAACTTCAATTTTACGGACCCCTTGAATCTCACCTAGACCAGCGAGCAGGTTTTCCGGGGTGTCCACCATCCCAGTATTTTCAATAGAGATTGTCACGTTAGCAATTCCTTGTAGAGGTATTCCCTGGTTAATCGTCAAGATATTTGCGCGGAAGCAAGCTATGGTATTTAAGACATTCGATAAAACTCCCGCAGTATTCTCTAAGGTCAAAGATAAGGTGATGATTTTCTCTTTACTCGCTTCGTAAAAGGGAAACACACCATCCTTGTACTTATAAAAGGCACTTCGGCTAAGCTGGACTCGATCCACAGCCTCATTAATGGTTTGGGCATCGCCTTTTACCAAAAGCTCCTTCGCCTGAGCTGTTTTGAGAATTGCCTCCGGCAGTATATTCTTACTGATGATTAAGAAATCCTTATTACGATTCTGACTAGCCATCTTTCTTCGCTCCTAGTACCTAAATCAACTTCAGACAACCTCAACTTAGGGCAACCTCATTGCTTCTGTAAGGATATTATAAGCAAATGTCCACTCTAAGGCAACATTTGTTTTTCTACAAGATACGCACAAAAAAAGAGGGCTCCCGCAGGAACCCACTCTTAAGGGTCTAAATGATGATGCAGATTAGACCACCATTACCGTCATTAACAATTCGTTGCAATGTATCTTGGAGCTTGTGTTGCGCATTTTCCGGCATCCGATAGAGCTTAGTTTGAACCCCTTCACGAACTAGGTCATGAAGTGATTTGCCAAAGATATTGGATTCCCACACCTTCTTGGGATCGGATTCGAATTCATCGAGGATGTAACGAACGAGATCCTCCGCCTGCTTCTCCGTTCCAATCAGAGGGGTGATTTCCGTGGTGACATCTGCACGCAGGATATGTAAAGATGGGGCACTAGCCTTTAACTTGATCCCATAATGCCCGCCGGATTTCACTAGTTCGGGCTCTTCTAGGAACATTTCATCGAGATGAGGTGTTACTACACCGTAGCCATGGGCGCGGACTTCATCAATAGCTGGTGCAATTTTATCCCATTCCTTCTTCGCTTTGCTATAGTCGAGGACCAATCTCATGAGTGTATGTTCCCCTTCTACATCGACGCCGGTCATTTCTTCGAGAACGGTCTTAAAGAGTCCATCGATGGCTGTCATCTCTATGTCAGCAGTTCCTGTTCCCAAATTCATCTGTTTGAGCAGAACATCTTGTGCATTAGGGCATTCGCCAAGTTTATCCAGTGCCATGTCAATATCCCGTATGCGACGAATTCCTTCGATGGATTGGCGTACTGCCTCTTCAAAGCTAGTCCTGACGGGGTGACTGGATTCAAGCTCTTCAACCCACTTAGGAATCTCAATATTGACTTCAGCGACGGGAAATTCATAGAGTACTTCTTCGAGAATTTGGGTAATATCTTCGGGGGTCATTTCCAGGCAGTTGACTGGAATCACGGGTACACCGTACTTTTCCTCAAGAGAGCTGGCTAGCTCCATGGACATTTCCGAATAAGGTCGAGTTGTGTTCATGACGATTACATAGGGTTTCCCTAGATGCTTTAATTCATCAATCACGCGTTCTTCAGCATCTACATAGGCCTCTCTGGGAATGTCTGTGATTGAACCATCTGTGGTGATCACGATACCGATGGTAGAGTGATCTGTTATGACCTTGCGCGTGCCAATCTCAGCTGCTTCTTGGAACGGGATGGGCTCATCGCTCCAAGAGGTTCGAACCAGCCTAGGCTCCTCCCCGTCTTCAGCCTCATAGCCAATGGCTCCCTCCACAGCATAGCCTACACAATCCACGAGACGAACTTTCATTTGAATACTGTCTTTGACTAAGATTTCCACTGCATCCGCTGGAATAAACTTGGGCTCTGTCGTAGTAATTTGTCTTCCCGAGCCACTTTGAGGAAGTTCATCGTTCGCCCGCTCCCGCTCAAAAACATCCGTGATATTGGGCAGGACCAGGAGGTCCATGAAGCGTTTGATAAAGGTGGACTTCCCAGTGCGGACTGGTCCAACGATTCCCAGGTAGATATCGCCCCCTGTGCGCTCGGCGATATCTTTAAAAATGTCCACTTTTTCCACAAAAATTCCCTCCCTTTTGAGTGCTGTCCCAAAACCGGGGAAGGGCCCCCACCTTATCCCCCACCTCCCTATCACAAGATGATGGATACCGGATAACTGGACTAGCACGTTACGCAGTATAAGTATATTGATTGGCTTGGGCATTTATGTCAAAATTTCTTTTGCCACGAGAATTTTCTGCATTGTAGAACTCCTACGTAGCCACTACCCAATCCTTTATCATTGCTATGTAAGGTTCAAGCAATATATTCCATTAAGCAAAAAAGACGTAAGGAATTTTTCCTTACGTCTTTTTTGCTTGCAAACCAGGCTTCATACCGAGATGCATGGTTGACCTATTGGGTTGACCTAGTCATTTCGCTGCAGCCTCGTGTTGTAGGCACTATTTTCCATAGCAATTTGGGCTACTTCCTCAATCTCATGTTTTTTTCCTCGCATCATGAGGGCTGATACTGCTACCTTGGGGTCAGTTCCCTCAAAGATAACTTGATAGGCTTGTTCCACAATAGGCATAGATATCCCATATTGACGGCTCAATTCAAAGGCTACCTTTGTAGTGCGGATACCTTCTACTACCATCCCTACCTCTTGTAAAACCTGATCTAAAGGTTTTCCTTGCCCTAAGGCGACTCCAGCGCGACGATTGCGACTATGTTGACTGGTGCAAGTCACGATAAGGTCCCCGACTCCAGATAAACCCGCGAAGGTCAAGGGATTCCCTCCCATAGCAACACCCAATCGGGTTATTTCAGCAATTCCTCGTGTCATAAGCGCAGCCTTTGTATTATCGCCAAAACCAAGTCCTTCAGCGAAACCGGCGCACAGAGCAATAATATTCTTGAAGGCTCCTCCGAGTTCCACACCGATTGTATCTGGGTTGGTATAGACGCGGAAGTTAGGAGTCATCATGACATCCTGGACCGCTTCTGCAGCTTTCGTATCGTGGGAAGCCACGACGACAGTAGTAGGCATATCCTTACCCACCTCTTCGGCATGACTAGGCCCCGACAAAACCACGATTGAGTTGTTTGGAAGCTCTTCCGTGAGTACCTCGGAAAGGCGCTTATGGCTTCTCTCTTCTAATCCCTTTGCCGTATTGACAACGATGGTTTCCTTCTTAAGAAAGGATCTTATCCTTTGAGCAGTCTCCCGTACACTATGGGAGGGGACACTGAGGATGAGCATATCCGTATCCTCAAGTTCAGTGATATCCACAGATGGTTGCACGGTCTCAGGCAACGTCACTCCCGGTAAGTAATGAAGATTCTCGCGTCGCTCATCCATGAGACTCATCTCTTGGGGGTTGCGACCAAGTAATACGACCTCATGACCAGCTTTACCCATAGCGACAGCTAAGGCAGTTCCCCAACTCCCTGCTCCATATACGGTTATTTTAGTCAAAATAATGCCCCCTCCCCAGCAAAATATCGAAGAATATAGCAAAATATATTAAAGTACTATTGCCTATTTTTTAAAATTAATACGATTCTCCGTTCCCTTGAGAACTCTTTGTAGATTCGTGCGGTGACGAATAATCACACCACTCACAGCAATGACTGCAAAAACCTTATACGCCAGGGGCTCGTTCAAGATAAAAACTAAAACACCAACAGTTAAAGCTCCTAATACCGAGCCCATTGAAACGTAACGAGTGATAAATACAACTAGGACAAACAAGGCAATCGCTATACCGGTGATCTCCGGCATTAATACTAAGATAATACCAAAGCCGGAAGCCACTCCCTTACCGCTAGGTTTGAAGCCAAAGAAAGGATTCCAACTGTGTCCAGCCATGGCCAATAGACCCGCCACGATTCCTCCCCAAGGCCCGAAAAAATGATACCCTAAATAGGCCGCCATGGCACCCTTCAAGGCATCTCCTAAGAGCACAAGAGCACCGATTTTAGCACCCAACAAGCGGAAGGCATTGGTGGTGCCCATATTTCCGCTACCGTGTTTGCGAACATCAACCCCCTTGAAGCGACCTGCAAAATAGGCAAATGGAATGGCTCCTAGTAGATAAGCGATAACGAATATCGCATACTCCCCCATGATTAGTCCCTCTCTTCGTCTTTTTGGCGCACAATCATCCGGATGGGTGAACCTTCAAACCCAAAGTTTGCCCGTACTTGGTTTTCTAAATAGCGGCGATAGGAAAAGTGCATCAGCTCATGATCATTAACAAAAAAGACAAAGGTTGGTGGTTTCACTCCGACCTGCGTTGCATAAAGAATCTTGAGACGTCTCCCCTTATCCGAGGGAGGCGGATTGAGGTGAGTCCATTCTCTGACTAAGGTATTCAATGTCGCGGTAGCCACCCGGGTGGAGTTCTGCTCCGCTACAAAATCGACCAAATCCAGTAATTTAGTAACCCGTTGCCCGGTCTTCGCTGAGATAAAGAGAGTGGGAGCATACTGCATAAAGCCTAGTTCCTCCCGAATCGTCTTCTCAAAGCGATTCATGGTCTTATCATCCTTTTCCACCAGGTCCCATTTATTGACCACCAGCACGATTCCTTTGCCAGCTTCATGCGCATAACCGGCGATCTTCTTATCCTGCTCCGTGACACCTTCTACGGCTTCGATAAGCATAAGAATAACATCAGAGCGATCCACGGCACGTAAGGAGCGAGCTACACTGTATTGCTCAGTCAACTCTTCAATACGGCCTTTTCTTCTCATCCCTGCGGTGTCGATAATCACATAACTCTTGCCGTCATGCTTAAAAGCCGAATCGATAGCATCCCTCGTGGTGCCAGGAATATTACTGACGATCACTCTTTCTTCACCTAGTAGAGTATTCACCAAGGAAGACTTTCCCACATTAGGGCGACCGACAACAGCGATACGGATGGTATCGGGATCTATCTCTTCTTCCAACTCATCAGGAAAATGAGAAATAACTTCATCCAGCAAGTCGCCGATATTCATCCCATGTACGGCTGAGATAGGAATCGGTTCACCTAGGCCTAATCTATAAAACTCATAGAGCTCAGCTTTTTCAAAATGTTCGACTTTATTAGCGGCCAGTATGACCGGTTTACCCGAACGCCTTAAAGTATTGGCAATCATATCATCATCCGGTGTCGGAGAAACTTGAGCATCAATTACAAAAACAATGACATCGGCTTCCTCTATGGCAATCTCTGCCTGGCGACGCATTTGTGAGGATATAGGGGTGTTCTCATTGACAAATTCAATCCCCCCCGTATCGATAATGGTAAATTTACGTCCCAACCACTCTGCATCTCGGTATAAACGATCCCGTGTTACTCCAGGGCGGTTCTCAACAATCGCAACAAGTCCGCCTGCCAAACGGTTAAACAAGGTGGACTTTCCCACATTGGGACGTCCCACGATGGCTACTACTGGTTTACTCAATTTCTTCAACCTCCAAATTCAATCCACTCACTGCTTCCAGAAAAGCCCTCCCGTGGTTTTCAACCACCAAGGGCGTTCCTTGCAGCACCTGACTTAACCATTCCACACTACGGTCATCGAGGAAAATATCCTCATCAGCTTTGAGCATAACCCGTGGGATTAAAAAAACATCTCCTTTGATATCACCGATCTGCTTTGCAATATCCTGCGCTGTCAACAAACCTGCCACGGTCACGGTCGGTCCAAAAAACTCATTCGTAATCACATGGAGTTCGATAGACAAACCTTGAATAGTGTCTAACCGCTTGATCAATTGCGCGAAAAATGTTGCAGCGGAAACTCCGGTGATGAGGTGGACTTTTCGCTCAGGGATACTATGAGGAAGGCGCTGAAGGGACTGATCAAATTCATGGCGGAATTTGCTGGCCATTCCCACCCCATTTTCTAACTGGGAAAAATCATCATATATATCGACAGAAGGAAAATCCCAACCCGCTAAAGCGTAAAACTCATCGGAGAAATACACCAGACTACAATCCGTTGCTTGACGGTATTCTTTTTGCCAAGCCTCACCCTTCGTTAAAATACCTTGGGCCTCTTGGAGAGTAAACGAACGTAGATTAGTCAGATTCTCTCGATACTTCGTCAGTCCTACCGGAACTACTGCAATCGATTGAACCGTCGGATGTAGCTTGCCCAACTCCCGAACGGTCTGTTCAAGAACTTCACCATCATTATAACCTGGTACCAAAACAATTTGCGAATGAATTTGGATCCCCGCATCCGCCAGCTTTCTAAGCTGTGTAGACAAATCTCCTGCCTTTGGATTCTTCATTAGGCGAACCCGAGCTTCCGAATCCCAGGCATGAACCGAGATATATAAGGGGCTAAGGTGAAACTTAAGAATCCGCTCAAACTCATCCTCATCTAAGTTTGAGAGAGTAATGAAGCTCCCTTGAGTTAAAGAAAGACGATAATCATCATCTTTATCATAAAGGCTTTGGCGCATCCCCTTCGGCATTTGAGCTACAAAACAAAAGACACAATTGTTTTTACATAGCTTTAAGCCCTGAGTGCTAATAGCCTGAACCTCAAGGCCTAGTACCTCTCCGTATGACCTTTCAATTTCTATCTCCCAGAGTTCCCCATTAACCTTCTCTATGAGCATAGTAAATTCATCCTCAGCAGTTAAGTACTGAAAATCAATAACATCGTCAATCTTCTGTTCATCAATGGCAAGGATTCGATCTCCACATTCAATCTCCATCTCTTCAGCGATGCTGCCTTCATGGACAGCTGCCACGACTAAACCATCTTTCAAGTTAGTCATCCTTTCTATATATCCCTCCATCATCAGCCATCGAGTCCTGCACCGCTATCATACCAGCGCTTAGGCTTTTCTTGGTCTGGTAATACTCACGAATCTGCCTAAAGGCGGCAATCATGATACATCCCACCCCACTGAAATGCCAGAGAAAGGAATTCGGAAGGCTGTAGTATCTGACAACTCCATCAAATAAAAATATTGTTAAGCCTAAATTGACGAGTATTCCACCAGAAAGAGCTAAGGTCATACTCCAAAGGTCATGAGTGCTGAAGAGAGCAACTGCAAGAAAAACTACAGCAAACAACCACCGATCATAGGAGAAAATACCTGGTTCATTTAGGACAAACAGATCTTGAGCCAGCAAACATATTCCCGTCATGAGTATCCCCGGGAATCTACGTCCCTTAGCTCGCTTCCAAGCAATCCAGGTTACAGCAAGCAAAACAACTATTCGCGGGAAATCCCAATCCCAGATATGGGAAAAAGTAAAGCTATGTTCAATAATCCATCCGAAAATCCAGGCCAGAGGAAGAACTCTCAAACTTTTATGAATATGGAAAACCGGCCATTCAGCCCATGCTAGCAATCCAATACTCAAGACCAACCACTCGCCAATCGGGAAAATCAAGTCTCATCGCCTCCTCTAGCTTGACTCTCCCTATTATTCCCTTAAAGTTTGTCCTTCAATCGGAGGCATCGAGAAGGAGCCTAAATGAGGAACATTAATTTGACTATAGCGAGAAATATTCAGTAATATTCCAATCTCAACTAAAGTAATGACTAAGGAACTACCCCCATAGGATACCAAGGGCAGAGTGATTCCTGTCACAGGCAATACTCCCGTAACTACACAAAGATTGATGCCAGATTGAATGGCTAAAGAGAAGGCGATGCCAAAGGACAATAATCGTCCAAAGCGATCAGGGCATTTTCTCGATATATAGAAAGCCCTCCCAAAGCAGAATATAAACAACCCAATCAATAAAAAGGTGCCCATTAAACCCAGTTCCTCACCAATTAAGGCAAAGATCATATCTGTGTAGGTTTCGGGTAAATAACCGAACTTTTGCATACTTCTACCTAATCCCACCCCAAAGATTCCTCCAGAGCCAAAGGCAATCTCAGCGTTGGTTATTTGATATCCCATTCCAGAAGCATATTGCCAGGGATCTAACCAAACAAGAATCCGGTTCCATTGGTAAGGGGTATTGTAGATGAGATAAAAAAGAGGTGCACCAAGACAAGGAACCGCCAATAAAAACCACGCAGTAGGAAGCTCCGTCAGCCAAAGCAGGGCAGCAGCCGTAAACACTAGCACTAGTGTCGTTCCTAAGTCAGGTTGCTTGTAGACCAAAGCTAATAGCGGAATAAGAATGAGGGCTGGCCAAGCGAGATCTTTTAATTTCTTTACAGGATAACGGTCAAGATAGTTTGCTAAAAAAAGAATCAGAGCTATTTTGGCAATTTCCGAGGGTTGAACATTGACCGGCCCAATTTTTAGCCACCGGGAAGCACCGTTAGCTTCAACAGCACTATCGGAATTCAGAACCAAGACCAGAAGAAGCAGGGTAACTCCAATTCCTATGCCAGCAAACTTTTTGAGAAACGGATAAGGAATTCTCGTTATAATCAATGCAAAAAAGCTTCCGAGCAGTGCCCATTTTCCCTGCCTCAGCACGTAGAAAAATGTGTTTTCCGTCTCATTATATCCTCTGACAGAGCCTGCAGTAAGAACCATCACTAACCCAAAAGCGAGAACTGCTAATACCGAGATCAGTAAATAAAAGTCCACCTCGTGGAGCGGTTTGGGTAATTTTCCGAGTAAGGAGCGTTTTCGTTTTTTCGGCACGGCACATCCCTCGCTTTAACTTCCATCAGAGTAATATTCTATGGACAGCAAATGACTTCCTGCAGGCCTGCAAGAAGTCATAGGTGCTAAAAAGTATTTTTGGTTGAAACTCCTCCTGAAAGCAAGTGTCCTTTAGCTTTCAGAATCAGGTTGAATAACATCACCAATGGTGACTTGAGGGGCTTCAGGTTGGTCTGCCAGAAGTTGTGCATCTTCAGTAGCTTGAGCTTCTTCCGCAGCTTCACGAATACTTAAGCTAATGCGTTTTTCCTCGGGCTTGCATTCGATGATCTTCGCTTGAACCATATCTCCTACCGTCACGATATCTTCGACCTTGTTAACTCGTTTTTCAGAAAGCTGAGAGATATGAACTAAAGCATCGACCCCATCCTCCAACTGAACAAAAGCTCCGAAGGGGGCTAGACGAACTACTTTTCCAGTCACTAACGCTCCAACTGGATACTTTTCAAGGGCGTTTTCCCAAGGGCTCGGTTTCAATTGCTTAAGACCCAAGGAAATCTTGCCCTGCTCCTTGTCCACTTTAAGCACTTGAACTTCCACTTCATCCCCGACATTGACATATTCAGAAGGATGCTTTATCCGAGTATAGGCAATGTCAGACACATGAAGCAGCCCATCCACCCCACCGAGATCGATAAATGCTCCGAATTGAGCCAGTCGCTTCACTGTACCGCTGATAACGTCCCCTTCTTGGAGGGTTCCGAGCAGCTGTTCCTTCTTAACTGCCAGCTCCTCTTGTAAGATTTCCTTTTGAGAAAGCACAACGCGCCGTTTTGAAGGATCAAATTCAATAACTCGTAGGCGTAAAGTTTGCCCTTTAAACTGATTTAGATCTTCCACATAGCCGGGTTGTATTTGCGAAGCTGGGACAAACCCTCGCATACCCACATCAACAATCAATCCGCCTTTAACCACCTCAGCGACCTTTCCCTGAATCTCTTGTTTAGTCTCTGCATATTCTTTTAGACGATCAGCGGCAGCAAATTCGTCAGCTCTGCGCTTCGAAAGCAATGGATTACCCTCTTCATTCTCGACACGAAGAACAACAGCTTGGATTTCATCTCCAACTGCAACAATATCACTGGGCTGAACATTAGAACTTACAGTGAGTTCTTTCAGGGGGATAATCCCTTCAGATTTCCAACCCAAATCCACAAACACTTCGTCGTGAGTCACTTTTACAACTGTTCCTTTGACTAAAGCTCCTCGATGCAAACTTTGCATCCCGGCAGCCCAGTCCTCCATATTCATTATTTCATTCATTTCGTTGTTTTCCATGTTTGACATCTTTTTATTAACCTCCTCAATAATCCAATCTGGTGTTGAGGCTCCAGCCGTTAGTCCTACGGTTTCTACCCCTTTAAACCAGTTATTTTCTAATTCATCAGCCGTCTCAATAAGATAGGTTTGAGTATGTTCAGAGCAAATCCCGGCCAACTTTCTGGTATTGGCACTGTTTTTGCCACCGACTACAATCATCACATCAACCTTACCAGCTAATTCTCGGGCAACGGTTTGCCGCTCCTCAGTAGCATTGCAAATGGTATTATGTACCTTGAGCTCCTTGGTATGTTTTCTTAATTCGTCCACAATACTGTGGAAATTCGCAGCGGGTTGTGTCGTCTGCGCCAGTACCGATAGCTTTTCATAAAAGGGAAGTTCGCTTGCTTCTTCAAGCTTCTCAATAGCTATCGAATGTACCCCGGCCCATCCCAAGATTCCTTGCACCTCAGGGTGTTGCCTATCCCCAACCACAATAACTTGACTCGTCTTCGATGCTTCGGCAGCCAGTCGTTGCGCCTTTTGGACAAATGGACACGTGGCGTCCACTACTTCGACTTGTAAGCGCTGGGCTTCCTGATAAATATCTGGTGGAACTCCATGGGAACGGATAATTAAAGTATCACCGGCTTCGGTTTCCTTCACTTCCCCGACAACCCGCACTCCTTGCTTTTCCATCTTCTCCACTACTTGTTTATTGTGTATCAATGGTCCTAAGGAAGCGGTGCTCGAAGAAAGAACAGTTCTTTCTGCCATATCTAAAGCTCGTTTAACACCAAAGCAAAATCCGGCTTTTTCTGCCCGGATAATTTTCAAGTTTGCCCCTCCTTAACTTGCATTACGCTTAAAATTCGCTATAATTTCCGAAATTCCTTCATCAGAATTAAATTGCCCTCTCTTAGAAAAATAATGCATTGTTCGATTAAGAGCAAATAATTTACACTGTCAAATGATCAATCGCTTTCATAATTTGGTCCGCCGCCCATTCTCGGCGGTTTTCTACCCCTTCAGGGGCTTTAAGTTGTTCAGGACTGATAGGAGTCCCGACGATAACTTCAATCTGACCCCATCCCCGGGTTAAGAGGTTTTGCGTGCCATTCACACGCATAGGTACAATGGGTGCCTGACTTTTTTCCATCAATAAAACCATACCTGAAAATCCTTTTTGCAATTCACCGGACTTCGAGCGTGTACCTTCAGGAAACAGACCCAAGACTTTCCCTTCCTTAAGAACCTTCAACGAATTCCGGATGGCACTTGTATCACCTTGGCCTCTCTTCACGGGAAAAGCGCCAAGGCTTTGAAAGATTCTTCCTAAAAGCACGTTCGAAAACAATTCTTCCTTAGCCATAAAAGAAACCTCCAGCGGTACGCTACAGGCAGCCACAACCGGATCCCATACACTGACATGATTGCTTACCAAGATCGCAGGCCCGTTCTTCGGAAAGTTTTCTACCCCGTGGACTTTCCAACCCATGACTCGAAACTGCAAACGAAACACTTTTTTTAAAAAACTATATAGGCTCATTGTCCTATCGCCTCACTTCATTGCGCTTTGACAGCCTCAATTGTTTATTAAGCTGATAATACGTTCGATAATCTCCTCCACACCCAAGCCCGTCGTGTCGAGCATAATGGCATCGGCGGCCGGAACCAAGGGTGAGACTTCTCGCTGTTGATCAGTTTGGTCACGGATCTGCATATCCTGATGGACTTCTTCAAAGGAAACCATTTTCCCTGCTTTCTGCAGTTCAAGCCAACGGCGTTTTGCTCTTTCTTCTGAGGTAGCCGTTAAGAAGATTTTAAGATTCGCTTCCGGTAAGACATAGGTTCCTATATCTCTCCCATCCATCACGACAGCTCCCCGGAGAGCTTCCCGTCGTTGTAAGTCCACTAATCTTTCTCTGACACCGGCATAGGCGGCAATGACCGATACATTGCGAGAAACCTCAGGGGTCCGGAGAGCTTCCGTTATATCTTGTCCATCGCAATACACTCTTCTAGCTTCCGTATGATCAAGTGTGATATCGCTTTGCCAGGCCATATCTACAATTGCGCTTTCTTGATCTAAGGGGATATTTAAACTCAAAGCTTTATGAGTAATAGCCCTATACATTGCTCCAGTATCTACATAAAAAAGTCCTAACCGTTTAGCAATCCCCTTAGCAATCGTGCTTTTACCCGCACCTGCCGGACCATCGATAGCAACCTGAAGATTATCTTTCACTATTCACACCCTCGATTTTCAATCTATTAAGAACGACATTTTATTATAGCACAAGGTCTTAAACCCTCACAATCCATTGCGGGATTTACAGTATCTAGATACTTCTAAAAACCTCCCGCTAAAGCGGCGAGAAGTAAGGCAACACTATTGTTTAGGGCATGAAGGGCCACGGAAGGTTTAATCGAGTTATACTTCATGACCAGAAAAGCCAAAACCATCCCTAAGATAAAACGAGGAATAAATCCATAAGACTGAAGATGCAATCCAGAAAAAATGGCTGCACTTATCGCGGCAGCTGTCCACTTGCCCATATAGGTATTCAGGCTTCTATAGATAATGCCCCGGAACAGCGTTTCTTCAATGATGGGGGCTAGGATTCCAGCTAAGATAAGATTTAAGCAGAAGGTCACTAGATTAACATTACTTAATAATTTGATATAGACATCCGTATCGGGCGGGGTAAACCCTCTTTCCAATAGGTAAGTTGCATAAAGAATATTCACAACCCAAGTGAGGATATAAAGGACAAGGACACTTCCTAAGTATCTTTTTTGTACATTCTGCCATCCAAAATCACTCCAGCTCCACTTACGCGTGCGCATGATAAACAAAATGATCATCAAGAACATCCCTTGCGTCATAAAACCATTTATATAAAGGAGGACGCGCTCATACTCCCACCAACTAGCTACCCAAGCCATAATAAAACCAAGCACTAGGTAAAGAAAGGCAATCCCTAAAAGAGCATAGAGCAATTCAACCCAAGTTAACTTCCTTGGCCCTGTCACGACCTCATCCTTTTCGGATGGAACACTATTGAACTCCTGAGTCGGATCGATCAGGCTCACCTCCCCTTCTACTTCAAATGACCCTCACCAAATGCCATAGAATAATTCCTCGCAATTAATATTAGGAATTGTAGCTTATTTCCGATGATAATGTAAATACTAACTCTATTCAATCCTCTTTTCATTGTAAACCAAAGCACTCGGGAGGTCAAAATGAGTATTATAGTTAAGCATCATCATTTATGTATTCCTATCTCAGATTACCTTGAACAGGTTGCCGATTTCACCAATCCTTGGGACGAAAGAGCATACCAGTCTTTTATTCAACACCACCTATATGAAACACTCGACGAAGGTATCGTCGGCATGGTTCGTGAGCATCGAGATCATGAATATGTTTACCTTGATGCCGCTATTCGTTATCCCCTCGAAAATCAAACATTAAAATGACTGCTGACTGACAAACAACTTCTTCACGTGAAAGAGGACGTAGCGAAACTAATTCGCTACGTCCTCTTTTAGGTTTAATTAAAGGAATCTAATGGTGATACTATTTTATTACACCGTTTAGCTTATCAAGTCTACTCTTGTTAGTAGCCACAACATAGATTACTGCTGCGTAGAATACAACAAGAATAATCGAACCTAGGTTGAACGGTCCCTTTGAACTCCAGTACAGAAGTGAATAACCAACTGAACCAGGAATTAGGGCATAGTAGAGGAAGAATATGAAGGTCTTTCTGATGACATCCCCTTCACGTCCTAAGAAACCAACCACCGCCGAAGCAGCGACAACGTTGTGAATACAGATAACATTACCTGCTGCACCGCCAATTGCTTGGAGAGCCACAACCCAAATCGGCCAAGTGTTTGCCATCGGAGCAAGAGCAGAATTACCTTCCACAATCAGTTGAGCAGTCTGGAACTGGAACAACGAGAAGGTCATATTGCTGACGGTATTGGAACCGGCAACGAAAGCACCTAAGCCACCGATAATCGGGGCAAACATCGGCCACATTCCACCGGCTAATGAATAAGTAGCTTCAGCCAGTGCATATGGCATACTGAGGAATCCGGCAGCTCCACCACCGGAGTTGATGAATACTTGAACCATGGGAACGGTAAAAATCAAGGCTACACTGGCACCTGCAGTAACTTTAACGGCTTGTGCCCAAGCTTTTTTGTAAGCATCCATCTTCATACCATGAACCAAGAAGGTCAAGAAGGAAACAATGATAAAGATGGTACCTGGGGAATAAAGGATTGCCCATTTCTCTGCTAATCCGCCAATGGGAGGATAGGTGATAATTACAGAGTTCAGCCAAGCTTTAAGCGGCAGAATAAGACGCGTTATAAGGATCAGGGCAGCTACAAAAACGTAAGGACTCCATGCCATAAATGTGGACATGCCACCGGGCTTTTCCACATAATGAACTTCAACACTACCTGACCAAGATGGATCCCATTCTTTTTTGTCGATGAAATCCCATGTATCCTCTTCTTTAGGAGTGAGGAACTTTCTCTTAGCAGCAAAGATAACGATAGCGAGTCCGATGAGACCTCCAAGCATGGAGGTTAACTCGTAGTTTACGAAGCGATTGATCAGAACATAAGGAATTGTAAAAGCAAGGGCACTAAACAAAGCGAAAGGCCAAATTGCTATACCCTCAGACCAAGACTTGTTCTTGCCAAAGTATCTGGTCATGAAAGCGACAACGAAAAGAGGTGTTAAGAAACCACCGACAAAGTGCAAAAGCGCTACATTATGAGCAAACAAGGCGATGAATTGATCATAATAAGCAATGGTATCTAGTTTGCCAGCCGCATCGACAATGGGAATGCCGATCTGAGCTGCAAATTCATTAACCCCAGCGTCAGATCCAGTTCCTAGTCCGGTACCAACTCCTACACGAATGGGGGTACCGATTGCTCCGAAGGAAACAGGGGTACTCTGAATCATCATACCAGCGATAACCGCTGCAAAGGCCGGGAAGCCAAGACCTAACATCAAAGGAACTGCTACAGCTGCAGGAGTACCGAAGCCGGAAGCACCTTCAATGAAAGAACCAAATAACCAAGCCACGATGATTACCTGTACGCGTCTGTCTGCAGAAACTCCGATAAGACTTTGGCGAATCTGTGCCAATCCACCCGACTCCATCAGAGTATAAAGAACAAGAACAGATCCGAAGATGATATAAAGGAGGGTAATCGATACCCCGAGACCTTTGATTGATCCACCAAGGATCTGCATGCCAGGTAATTTCCATGCAAATAATGCAACAAGTACAACTGTAATATACGAAAGAGGCATCGCTTTACTTGCTGGCCATCTTAAGCCAACAAGGAAAATTGCCACAACTATGATTGGCAATAAGGCCAAAAATCCTTGCATTAGAATACTCATTAATGTACCTCCCCAAAGATAATTTTTTTAATAGTTGATACGATTTACTTTGAATACTACTAACCATTTAAAAAGTAATTAAAAATTCAAGTTAATCTTGGGCATAGTAATATTTCCAAGTAAAATCTGAATGATAACTATTGTCTCCCCTTCCTCTTAGATAAATACATTCAATATTCAGTTTTATCCAGTCACTATAAAATCTTTTCTTTAAAGCATCACCCCCTTCAATATGAAATCAGATGAGGATATTCATTGTATAATCTGATGTTTACTTTTATTATTTGCCATTTTTAATAATTATAATCCTCTCGATCTCCGCTATATTTCAAGCATAGCTTCCTTGATTAGAGTGGCAATACTTCATCACTTAAGTTCCCGAAGTATTAGACTACTTATAATAATCTGAATCTTATGTTTATAGTTACTTTTAATTCGATGAGTTTATGTCATATTCCTTCTTCGTGAAATAAATTATTTCTAAAAATTTTAATTATTTTTTCAATTAAGCTTATTCATGTTAATTGACCTACATAGGATTGTCAGACCAGACACGAAGACAAAAAAAAATTAAGACACTGCCGGTTATAATTCGACGGATTATTGTCAAATCCTTCTCACTAATTCGTCTTTTTAAAATAATCTATTATTTTTTGTATTATCTAAATATTGTGATTGTGAGAACAATGACAATAAAAAGGAGAACCACTTATATAGACTTAAGTAGTTCTCATAGTTGCAGTATTATTTAATGCTCACACTTCTTTAGTTAGTTAGATATTCTTTCGATAAGGTCTAGGAAATTAGGGAAAGAAACGGATGCAGCTTCCATGCCTTCTAAACTCAACCCTTCTTTAGATAACAGCCCCGCTACTACCCAGGCCATAGCTAAGCGGTGATCCCCATAACTGGAAGCTCGCCCGCCTTTTAGTTGGGAAATACCTTTAATCTGCAACCCATCGTGAAGCTCCTGGATATCTGCCCCTAGAGCCTCCATTCCTTGAGCCACCATTGCGATTCGATCGGTCTCTTTTACTCGAAGCTCAGCCGCATCGCGAATCATGGTCACCCCTTTAGCCAAGCTAGCCGCAACAGCGAGGATGGGAATCTCGTCAATAAGGCGGGGTATCATCGCGCCCTGGATTTCAATCCCATGAAGCTGGGCTGGTCGGACCCGCAGATTGGCACGGGGTTCACCACACTCTTCCCTTTCATCTTCCACTTGAATATCAGCACCCATCTGCCAAAGGGCATCGAGAATACCGGTGCGCGTTTTATTCATTCCTACATTTTGGATTAGGAGCTCTCCCTGAGAGACTAGGCTTCCTAAAACTAGAAAAAAGGCAGCCGAAGAAATATCTCCAGGTATAGAAACTTCTTGTCCTAATAGTTTAGCCCCACCCTTTATCTTGGCCGTATTCCCCTCACTAATCACAGGAACTCCAAATCCCCTGAGCATCCGTTCCGTATGATCCCGGGAAAGGAATGGCTCCGTAACTGTAGTTTCCCCTTGAGCATTAAGCCCCGCCAGAAGAATGGCGGATTTCACTTGAGCTGAAGCCACAGGGGAATGAAATTGAATTCCCAGCAAAGAGCCACCTTGAATCGTTAAGGGAGCATATTTCCCATCTTGGCGGCCCAAAATCCGAGCACCCATCTCTTGTAAAGGCATGGTGACCCGTCCCATAGGTCTTGACCGTATGGAGGAATCTCCAGTTAACGTCACACTGAAGGGACAACCTGATAAAACACCTAAAATGAGGCGCATTGTAGTTCCGGAGTTTCCCACGTCTAAAACATCTTGGGGTTCACGCCAATGCTCAAACCCCTGCCCGTTGATCCAGACCTCGGTATCCTTTCGTTCCCATTCTACCCCTAGCTTTCTCAAACACTCAAGTGTACTTAAACAATCTTGTCCAGGCAAGAAATTTGTAAGGTGGGTTTCACCTTGGGCCATACCCCCAAACAAAGCCGCCCTATGGGATATGGACTTATCCCCCGGAACTTGAATTTCGCCCTGTACTTTCTTGATTGGATGAATGCGAATTCCTTTTACCCTGTTGTTATGCATCGTGTTCTTACCTCCGGTTTAACACTCGACCTCGGGCCCCTTGAGCTCTCTCAAATACGCGGATGATCTCCTCACCATTAGAATGTTCTATAACGCCTCGGATTTCCTTAAGTTTTTCCTCCCAGATATCTAAAGAGTAAAGGATGGCAGAAGCATTGCGGAGGAGGATTTCTCTCCACATCTCAGGAGAACTATCCACAAGGCGAGTGATTTCTCTAAAGCTACGACCTGCTAGTTCGAGAGGTTTTCCTTCAGGAAAACCTTCAGAAGCAGCTAAGGCCAAAGCAAGGGACAACAAATGGGGCACATGACTGACGAGTGCAACTTCGTGGTCGTGTTCTTCATACTCGCGAAAAATAACCCTTGCCCCAAGGCTCTGAACTAAGCTTGAAAATTGATTAACTAATTCTTGCGGACAGTCCTGGTGAGGAGTAAGCACATAAGGATAACCATTGAATAGGTCCGGACTAGAATATCTAAATCCGCGCTGTTCCGATCCTGCCATAGGATGTCCACCAATAAAGTAAACTGACTCTAGGTTCTCTGTTGCCTGACAGATTTCTCTTTTTATGCTTCCTACATCCGTTATGAGTGAACCTGCAGGGATTCGTCCCCTAATCTCTGTAACCGTACCTGCTAAAAGGGTGATGGGGGTAGCTAGTATGATTAAATCCACATCCAAGTTTTCTGGCAGTGATGGCCATCCCTCAAGGATCCACTCTCGAGATTTTGCCGCCTCCAAACTTTCTCCGTCACATTCGACAGCGCTAACAGACCATCCTTTTCCTGTCAAGGCTCCAGCCCACGATCCTCCGATCAATCCAAGGCCGATGATACAAGCCCGCGGCTTTCTTTCTCCTGTCCATCCTTTGGACAGAACAGGTTTTTGCATCTTCTCCATGACTATCGAGCTCCCTTTACCGGTCTTCCCAGTGCATCAGCTAATTTCTTCAATTCGTCCATCATCGTGGTAAAATTGGGGACGGTTAAGGATTGCTTGCCATCTGATACAGCTTTTTCCGGGTTAGGATGTACCTCAACAATGATTCCGTCAGCTCCGGCTGCGACCGCTGCTTTCGCCATAGAAGGAACCAAATTCCAGCGGCCGGTCCCATGACTAGGATCAACGATGACCGGAAGGTGTGATAATGAATGAAGAGCGGGAACCATACTTAAATCCAATGTATTCCTCGTATAGTTCTCAAAGGTGCGAATCCCTCGTTCACAGAACATGACTTGGTAGTTGCCGCCATCCATGATGTATTCTGCAGCCATCATCCATTCTTCTAGAGTCGCTGAGGGTCCTCGTTTTAAGAGTACAGGCCTATTGGTTTTAGCTACTTCCTTGAGCAGGATAAAATTCTGCATATTACGGGCCCCGATTTGGAGGATATCCGTATAGTGGGCAACGAGTTCAACATCGCGCACGTCCACCACTTCCGTTACAACTAGAAGTCCCGTTTCTTCCCTTGCCTCCGCCAGAAGCTTTAACCCTTCTTCCTCTAATCCCTGAAAAGCATAGGGTGAAGTGCGGGGTTTGAAAGCTCCTCCTCTTAGGAAGGTTGCCCCAGCTTCTTTCACAGCATGGGCAGTCTCAAGAATTTGGGATCGGCTTTCTACACTGCAAGGCCCCGCCATAACATGGATCTCTTCTCCGCCAATTTCATGCTCTCCAATTTTGATAATGGTGTTTTCACTTTGAAATTCACGGCTGACTAGCTTATAAGGCGCAAGGATTGGAACTACTTTCTCTACCCAAGGTATAGCTTCTAGATCCAGAGCTTCTAATCGTGAACGATCACCAATAGCACCAACGATAATCTTCTCTACTCCTTGTGAAAGATGGACCTTAAACCCCTCTTCATTTAAACGTTCATTAATTTTCTGAACTTGTGCTTCACTCGTTCCGCGTTTTAAGACAATAATCATCAATTCCACTCCCTCTACCATCCTACATTCTTTTTCGTATCATTCATCCAGAAAACGAGCAGTTCTACCATACTACACCGCAATTTGTCTAACATACTTATCTTTAATCCACATCTGCATTCTCCATCAGATCTCTACGCAGATTTACTGCATCCCTTAGATAAACAGGTTGGATTTCCTCCTGTGACAAAGGGCTTTCTACATGAAGCAAAACGCGGATACATCGGGGTAGAGACCCTGGAACAGGGATTTCATTGAGGCAAAGCATCGGGACGCGATCCCAGCCCAGCTGACGAGCGAAAGCTGCAGGAAATGCAGCATCTAAATCCTTTGTTAATGTGAAAATCGCACTAACAATATCCGCTGGGGCTAATGAATTCCGCCTTACTATTTCCTCTAGGAGCTCATGAGTTGCTTGACGTATTTGTTCTGCATCATTTTCTTGTATCGTTATTGCGCCACGTATACCACGCATACCGGCCATATTAATCATTCTCCTTTAAGCATTGGTTTCTCCGGGGACAGCTCTGTGCCCAAGTCCCACTGCTACCTCATCGAGATGCAATAGTCCTACTCCAAAGAAGACTGCTACCGATAGGTGTTCGTCTCTTCGAGCAATTCCAATTTTTCCGCCGATATTGAGACCCATGGCTTTCGGCATAATCTGACTTAGTGCTTCCCGAGTTGCGCCGGCTACAGCCCCTTCGTCCCCATGAGTTTCTTTAATGACTCCTTCTCTTTTTGCAGAGACAATGGCTCTTTCTACGATTTTCTTAATAGCGGTAAGATATTCGCCACCATAATCCACTGCTACTGTATGGATTCCATGCCGGCCGAATCCTTCCTTTAAGTGAGCTTCTTCTTCCCGGCTTTCTGTCATGGCCATGCGCAAAGCCGCCATAGCAATTTTCTTACTCTCAGCTACCACTCTATTCATTCCTTTCACAAAGGGGTCCCCTTGATTATCTTAACCCAACCTTAATAGTACTACACTAAGTGATTTCAGACATAGTACATTCTCTAAAAAAGATAATAAAAAAGACACCTACGGTGTCTAATCTCTAATTCACCGTCCTACCATCCTTCCTCTATGAAATTAAGGGACAAAAACATCGAAGTGCCCAACCGTCCTACACTATGTATGCTCTACATAGAATATCTATCAAGATATTAAATTATATTATATGATGTATCAGATCAATTTTCAATCCCTAATCATTAACTCAATCGAATAATCCGGACCTGCTACTTAAAGATGCAAAAGAAAAAGCAGGTCCAATCTTTCCAGACGACCTGCTTCAAACCACTGGGTGGTGACATCATTAACTCTGAGTGTCTTTTACTTTCTTAATTCTTAGCATCTTACCTGCAATAATAGCAATAACTGCCGCAATTGCACTGAAAAGAGCTCCCATCTTCGCTGCACCCTGCAGACCCGGATCGACAAAGGCCACACCTGAGACAAATAACGCAACAGTAAGTCCCATAGCCGCTATTACCCCTGCCACAAAGAGCTCTTTATACCCCATGCCTTTAGGAAATGGAAAGCCGATAGCTGTAGCCAAAGCTCCCATTAGGAATATCCCGATAGTTTTACCTCCTATGAGAGCGATGAAAACGAGCCATGTGAGGGTACTGATTCCTGAGAACTCTACCCCTGCATTGGTTAATCCGAATAGCAGAAGACCGAAGTCTACGAAAATCTTCCACTCATGCTCGAATGTCTTCAGAGTAGAATGATCCTTGGGGTCATCCTCAAATAAGCCAAACTCCTCTCTAGGAGCGTGAGGCAAGAAGGGAACGATGAATACCAGCGCAAGTGCTGGATGGACATGAGCTAGATAAAGCCCGGTCCAGCTCAACGCTCCCCCAAAGATGATATAGGGCCAGTAGCTCTGGACGTTTTTGCGTTTAAGTCCATAAGCGACAAGCATTCCCGCTAACGTAAGCAATAACCAAATTGGGGCTACAGGATTGGCTGGATCGGGGTAAAAGAAGGCAATAATCATAAGGCCGATTCCATCATCAACAATAGCTAAGAGTAGCAAGAAGGATACTGCAGCGTGATGAGACCCAAACACAATCCTTGCCACCAGCCATGCTAAGGCTATATCGGTGGCTGTAGGTATACCCCATCCTTTAGCAAATTCAGGGCTACCTATAAGTGCATTTAGGCCAATAAATACCAGCGCCGGGCCTAATACTCCACCTACAGTAGCCATTAATGGGTTAATAGCTCTTTTAATTGGATTTAGACTACCTCCAGGCAGCAGGCTCTGGGTAATCTCAATCGCAGCCATAGCAAAAAAGAACACCATAAAGATATCATTAACAAAGAAATGAAGGGATATTTTCCCGATAATTTCATTGTGCACAAAATGGTGGTAATTCTCCGGGGCCAAATTAGCCCAGACAAGTGCGATAAAAACACCTAGAATTAATGGTATTGAAAACTCTTGCAAGAAATTAATGGTCTTTTTCTGCGTACTCATCAAATCTCCCCCTCAAATGTTAATAGTATGGAAAATAATCCACGGACTCATACAGTCGTTTTTCTACAGCCTCCCTTCAAAAAAGACACAAAAAAAGAGTAGTCCAAAAAGGAACCACTCTCCCCTAAGAAGTTCTTAAACACTTGTAGCCTGGCGATCCTAGTCTGTCGACCTTAGATCCATAGCTTTAGCGTCCTGTGCTTTCGCAAAGTTTGCCCCAACCATTATAAGATGTTTAATTATCGTAATTTACCCGAGTATAGCACAAAGAAACTACTGTAGGCAACAAAATTCAACATATTTTATCATTAAATTTTCAACCCACAGCTATGCACATTAACCTACTCATACTTTAGCGCCCAACTCTTAAAGTTTGGATATTCCTTTCTACGATAACGACCTGATTCAATCGTGGATCAACAAACTCTGGAGCTTTCTGTATGACCTGCACCCGAACAATGGCTGACACATTGGTTCCATCTAATTGTAGTGTTCCTGTTTGAGCAGAGATCGCCAATTCTCCCCGTGCTAATGTTCCTAGTACTTTTCCATTTTGAATCACACGAACCGGTGCCGCTGGAACGGCTTTGAGAGTTATTTGCGATGTGTGAGGAACTGTTTCCAGTATCAAGTCCGGTGTTATCGTACTTGATACCGGGGTACTGCTTATGGAGGGTGCCTCTACATCTTGAGCTATTGAAATGTAATAATCAACGGGATCCTTTGCCAACCCTAGTCCCATCTGAACCACAACCAAGAGCACCGTCAAGAGCACCACTGCACGAACAATAACCTGTTCTAACTTCTGAAAACCAAAGGAAGAACTTTTTCTAGAGCCTATGTTACTCGACACTCTCCCCCAAGAGCGGGTATTGATTCTTCCACGTTTCTTATTCCTGCTAAAAAAACTCAAACGACGCATAACTTCACCTCTTCACTAGTGTATGCGTCGAACATTGAACTAAGACATGATATAACAACTCGTTTATTCTATAAAAATAGCGTGGAGACACTGTTTCCTTTAGATTTCACTCATCCCTGAATACGAATTCGCTGTTCGCCGTTATTCACCGTGAATGTTGCGCACTGTGAATGTTATGCATTCTGATAGGTCAAAACATATTCACCCGCTGCTCGCCCGGCTCGATAGCCCATGGCAAAAGCAGCTTGCAGGTTGTATCCTCCAGTCACTCCATCCACATCCACCACTTCTCCAGCCCAAAAAATTCCCTGAACTTTCTTTGAAGCCATTGTTTTTGGGTCGATCTCCTTAACATCCACTCCCCCAGCTGTTACGATTGCTGCGGCTAAGGGCAAAGTTTCCGTAATAGTTAAAGGGAGTACTTGCAATAACTGCACCAGGCGCTTTCTTTCCTCACGACTAATACTATTAACCGCTCGTTCGGGAGGAATTTCAGACAACTGAATGATCACAGGAATCAAACTCTTGGGGAGCATTTCATCTAAGGAATTCTTGAACTGCTTATTTAAAAACTTTTTGAAATCTCGTTGGACCCTCTGATCCAGCTGCTCCGAAGTCAGTGCCGGTTTGAGGTTAATTGTTAATTGAACTTTATTTCCTTTGGCTAAGGCCTCCCCCGCCCAACGGCTTAGAGTAAGAATGATAGGACCGGACACCCCAAAATGAGTAAAGAGCATTTCGCCAAATTCTGTCTTTTGCTTTTTCTCTCCATACCATAAGGATGCTTCCACATTCCTTAGGGCAAGTCCTTGAACTTGCGTCACCCAGTCTTCATAAGTCCTCATCGGAACAAGCGATGGTCTTGGTGTGATAACCTTGTGTCCTAGTTTTCGAGCCATTCGATACCCGTCTCCATTGGAGCCAGTCGCCGGATAGGATCCTCCCCCAGTGCAGATGATTACGGACTTTCCTTCAATAATCTTTCCATTGCTTAAACGAACCCCGCGGACTTCGCCTTCTTGAAGGAGAACCTCCTCTACCGTCTGTTCAGTTGCCAGTTCCACTCCAGCGTCCATGATGTATTTAAGTAGGGCTTCGACAATTTGCTCCGCATCATCGGAAAGAGGAAAAACCCGCCCTCCCCGCTCTACCTTGGTCTCAACACCATAATACGCAAAAAATTCGCGGAGTCTAACGTTATCAAATTCTCGTAAAATCCCATGCAGAAAACGACCATTACCAGGATAATTTTCAATAACATTTCCCATATTCTCTGCATTGGTTAGATTACAACGGCCCTTCCCAGAAATAGCAATTTTTCTTCCGGGACGGCCCTTCTTTTCCAGCACTATAACCTCGGCCCCAGCCAATGCTGCTTGTCCAGCAGCCATGAGGCCTGCAGCCCCAGCACCAATCACAATAACCCGTTCTTTTTTCATACTACATCCTTTCTCGAATCGCAATGACCTTATTCTAACATAACTTTTCCTAGATTATAAATCCAACTAGAACATCTCGGCTTGTAAATGTTCCTTGTCAAACCTTTTGTGATTATCATCATCTTATGCTATATTTGACTTAGTTTAAGCTTTAGGAGGAAACACCATGGAATTAGATGAAAAAACGACATTGTTGGTAAAGATTTCTGCCGCAGCTGCAACAAATGCTCTTGCTAGCCTGCGATCTTCTATGACAGACGCTAAAGCCTTAGGGGTACCCCATGAGATACTGCGCCAAACCGTTGAGCTAGCCTTAGAAATTCAACAACAACCTTATTCTCATACTCAGCATTTAACAGATCAACTTCTGAGAGAACCCGTTAAGAAAAAAACCGCAAGAGAAGACGGAGCCACACCTTCCTTACACGTTAATGGACCGAGCTGTGGGTGCGGTCACCATCACCATAACAATTAGTCCAGTTTGTAGAAAAACTCAAGAAAAACACGGCCGTCAACCGTGCTTTTCTGTTTAGTTAGTTGAAATCTTTCAACGAATTTGTTGAGTTAATGATAGCGAGTGATGACAACCGCTCTAAATTCTCGTATAATCTAAAAGATATTATCAGTAAAATTAATAATCTTGCGATAATTCCTAGTAACGGAAGGAGATAGCAGAAATGTTCTGTCGCGAATGTGGTTCAGAAATCAGAAAAAATGTTAAGTTCTGTCCAAAATGCGAAGTCACACCACTCAGTGGAACCAAGCATTGTCAAGCCTGTGGTGCAACTACTAAATCAAAACAAAATCTTTGCAAGAAATGCGGTGCTCAGCTTATTAAGAAAGAGGCTGTCTCGAAGGAGGATGCACCAAAAGCAGCCAAATTAGCTTCACTTTTTATGCCTGTTGTTGGTCTCGTACTCTTTTTTGTTTGGCATAAAAAGAAGCCTCAATTGGCTGATTCAGTTTGCAATTGGTCGATACTCGGGCTTATAGGCGGAATGATTCTTTATGCTATTGGCTTAGCATCGGGAGTATTTGGTTCGCTATTTGGTTTTTGACACTAGAAAAATTCGTTTAAGAGTAGTATTTAGGTGATTATTATGAGAGTTGGAAAAGCACTAAATTATTTATTTCTATGTCACCAGTTACCAGAAAGGTCTTTCTTTTTTAGAGGCCATCAATTTCCCATCTGTGCAAGATGTACCGGAATATTATTTGGATATATAATCGGGGGATTAATTGCTTTAAAATATCATCATATTCCATTTGTAGTTTTAATCCTCTTGCTTGCTCCATTAGGAATTGATGGAGGCGCTCAATACTTGGGTTTTTGGAAAAGCACTAATCGCCGTAGATTATTTACTGGAATCGCAGCAGGAATAGCCGCTGATTTTTTACTAGCTAAAATACTTTTGATTGGCATTAATCATGGAAAGCTCTTATATCATTATGTCATGTAATCTCCACCTACCCCATTTCAAGTAGAAAAAATACTATCACTTTTAGAGGAAGCACAAGCAATGCACAAGGGCGGTTCAGCGTTATCAAACACCTGCTTCCCACAACGAACACAATGTTTAGGGCTACCTTTATGGAGAAGTATTTTCCCCGTGAAGTGACGATGAGATAATTGCTTTTTAGCAAAACCCAAAGCCTTAGGGTTACAAATGTTGACGCAGCGTTGACAGCGCACACATTTATATGGCTCGTAGATTAGAGAAAGCTCATCCCCATCTTCTTTTTTCGTTAGGGCAGCTTGAGGGCAGATAGCTACACAGACTCCACAGCTCGTACAACCGTCCCTCACTTGTAAAGCCGGCAGAGGAATCTTGTCCTGTGAACAGGCTGCCATCTGCCTAACCAACAATTCACGAGTTCTGGGGATGAGGTATGCTTCATCGGCTGTTAAACCGGGTAAAATATCTTCAAGCTTCTCCCAGCCTTTTTCTCTCCAGCCTTTTTTCTCTACCGATTGTGTTTTAGGAAGGGATGCTTGACTTACCTTCCCCGATGCAGTTGCGTCTTCAACCGGCTGGTCATGGCTGACTTTGATCATTACCTGTGGGTGATCTGGCCAATCTTCGTGAATCTCTTTAAATATTTTAACACTTAAGGCACAGGCCTTCTTATCCGGACATTCGACACATTTACCCGTATGAATTGTAATCTTTCTTTCTTTCGCAAGATGCAATAAGGTTAGCCACAAATCATGATCAATAGCCCCTAAACAAGATATCTCAAACCCTAAGGACGCAGCTTGCGGACAATTTAAAATAATATCTCCCTGGGTTCCTTCGATGTATTGATGGAAAAGGTCAGTATATCGATCCACAATGCCATCACTGGGACAGACAGCCATACAGGCTCCACATTCAGTACATCTTTTGCTATCGATTTCCCGATACTCGGATATGGCTTGATGAGGGCAGGCATCAATACACAAGCGGCAAGGCTTTGCATAGGGTCTTTTTGTATTTAAGCAGTTTTTATGGTGATACACCATTTGACATGTGTTTAACATAGCTTACACCTCTTTGAGTTGCATAATATTCAATATGACACTAATCATAGATAGCGCTAAACCTTAGTTCGATCAATAATTATAAGCTTTATTATTTAGTATAAACTTTTTCATGAAAAAAAGGAAGGACAGAGCATCGATGCCCTGTCCTTCCTTTTTTGACTTGCCGATAACTGGAATTCTCCAGCAGATTGGCCATGGTGTTACTCAATGATTGGATTATTGTGTTCATCGAATCCTTTTAAAATTTCTTGCTCGACGCCACTGAGATGAGCAAGCATTAAGTCCTTTGCTCCTTGGGCATCCTTATCCACAATGGCATCATAGATTTTCTTGTGTTCTTGAAAAAGCAGTGCAGGTGTATACTTTCCTTCATATAACTTGGAGCGACTTGTCTTGAGCACATACTTCATAAGATCGGAGATTGTATCCATTAGTCGAATCATGATATTATTCTTCGTTGCTCGTGTAATCGCATAATGAAAGCGATGATCTGCTGAACCATCTGAAGTCGGCGAACTCAAATCTGCACGCAAATCATCTAATGCAGCCGATAGGTCATTGATATCTTTTTCTTCCGCACGCTCGGCGGCAATCCCCACCGCTTGAACCTCGAGAATCTTGCGAATCTCCAATAATTCTATGACTGTCACCTTTTCCATTGTAAGCATCCAAGCCAAGGGTGCAACTACCGATTCAGAGCGTAGCTTACGAACGAACGTCCCTTCACCGCTACGTACCTCGAGCAACCCCATTAGCTCTAAAGCACTAAGCGCCTCACGGATGGAAGCACGGCTGACTTGTAAACGCTCAACTAAATCTCGTTCCGAGGGCAATCGATCACCCGGTTTGAGATCTCCCCGAGAGACCAAGTCTCTAATCTGTTCGACTATTTCTTCGTATATCTTGCGCGTCTTGATTGGTTTAAGGTCCAATTTTAACTCTCCTAACACTACTCCATCTCTTAATCAGTTTATCACGAATAACTCCCTATTGAACAGAAATATTTCTGTTAGTTGAAATAAATCCCTCAATTTTGGACAATAAAATGATAAAAACTGACCGCCTAATCAAAGGGATCAGCTAAGAAGTTCCCATGACATCTATACATCATTACTAGAGTAATATCTTAACAAACGCTCTTCAACTCCGGCTAAGTGTTCGAGCATATAGCGACGGGCATCTTCCTCATTTTGCCTGGTAACAGCCTCTAAAATAAATACATGTTCTTTATATAGTCTTTCAGGTGAAACATTTCCTTCATAAAGGCGTACCCTACTGGCTTTCAAGGATTGGTGCATGGTGTCTGAAATAGCATTCATAAGACGGAGTAGAATTTTGTTCTTACTGGCACCAGCAATAGCGTAGTGAAAACGCATATCCGCTTCTTCACCCACCTTGCCCGTTTGCATATCTTCCAACATTGCCTGGAGTGCATCTTCAAGCTCACGTAAATCTTGGGATCCTGCCCTCTTCGCAGCTAAGGCTACAGTTTGTCCTTCCAGCATTTTCCGCACTTCGAGCAATTCTATTAATGTATCTTTCTCCATACTCAAAATCCATGCTAACGGAGTTACGACCGAGTCCAGATTAACCTCTTTTATAAACGTCCCTTCACCACTGCGAATTTCCACTAGTCCCATCATTTCAAGAGCACTGAGTGCTTCTCGTACAGAAGCGCGACTCACATTGAAGCGAACCGCTAAATCCCGTTCGGAAGGTAAACGATCTCCGGGTTTCAGCTCTCCCTTAATCACGAGCACTCGGATCTGCTCAATGATTTCCTCATATATTTTCTTAGTTTTTATTGGCTTTAAATTCATGCTAGGCTCCTTTCTATTGCATAGAAAGAGATGGGAAGCAGATACCTACTTCCCATTACTTACGAAGACTATTGAATTTAAATATATCCTATTTGATTAAAATTGTCCACTATATATGCACAATTCAATTATTGTAGAAATGCTGCTGCTTCAGCGATGGTTGGAACCATACCGGGAACCACGTATGCTTGAAGACAGATAATCACAATTACTGCAACGAGCATTGCCAAAGAGTGCTTAACCGTAAACTTAAAGAGCTCGGACTCACGTCCAACCAAACCGGTAGCAGCAGCAGCCACGGCGATGGATTGTGGAGAGATCATTTTACCGACAACACCACCGGAACTGTTAGCCGCAACAGTGAGAACTGGATTGATTCCAATTTGCTCTGCAGTAACTTGTTGCAGCTTACCAAACAGGGCATTGGCGGAAGTATCAGAACCAGTGAGGAATACACCCAACCACCCTAACACCGGGGAAAGGACAGGGAACATTGCTCCGGTAGAAGCAAAGAAGAGTCCCAAAGTATAAGAAAGACCGGAGTAGTTAGCTAGATAAGCAAAACCAAGAACTGCAGCGATATTGATGACTGGATAAATCAACTGTTTCAGGGTATCTTTGAATACTTTAACAGCCTTTCCAGGTTTGATTCCTAGAACGAAACAACTGATGATTGCAGCGATCAAAATTGCAGTACCGCCAGCAGATAAGAAGTCCCATTTGAAGATGGCGTCATAGACTGTAGGTTTAGCAACGATAGGAGCTGCTTTGTAAATCATGCCATCGAGGCCAGGCCAGCTGAACTTAAGCACTAGATGGAGTTGATCAAGAATTAAGCTCTTGAAGCCAGGAAGTCCCCAAATAGTAACCATTGCAGTAAGAATGACGAAGGGTGACCAGGCCTTAGCAATTTGTCCACCGGTATATTTGTTGGCGACAGGCTCTTCTTTATCTCTCTCATGAGGGAAACGCCATACCTTTTTAGGTTTCCAGAATCTTAAGAATACAGTAGTACATACGAGCGAGAACAAAGAAGAGATGATGTCTGGTAGATAGGCACCAAGGGTGTTAGATGACCACCATTGAGCAACTGCGAAGGATATCCCGGTAACGAGAATGGCAGGCATAACTTCTTTAGCAGATTTCCAACCAGCCATTAGAATAACAAGATAAAGAGGGATAATAACAGAAATGAAAGGAAGTTGACGGCCAACGGCTTGGGAAATTACAAAGTCACCCATGCCGGTAACAGCACCTGCCGCAATGATCGGAGCTCCGATAGCACCAAAGGCAACTGGAGCAGTATTAGCAATCAAGCAAAGTCCGGCTGCTTTAATGGGATCGAAGCCAAGGCCGATAAGAAGAGCACCGGTGATAGCAACGGGAGCACCGAAACCAGCTGCACCTTCTAGGAATGCTCCAAAGCAGAAAGCAACAATCAGAGCTTGAAGACGACGGTCATTAGAAATGGAAGCGATAGAACTTTTAATGACTTCGAATTGTCCGGATTCTACAGTTAAATTGTATAAGTACACAGCGGTAATAACGATCCAGGCAATCGGCCAAAGCCCATAGAGCATACCATATGCTGTAGCAGAAAGAGCGAGGGTCACTGGCATTTTATAAACTATAATAACATCCACAATGGTTATGGCAAGGGCAAGCAATCCTGCAAGATACCCTTTCATTCCTTTAACAGCTAAGGCCCAAAATAAAAAAACAATCGGAATAGAAACAGCGAGTGCAGTCAGTCCAAGACTGCCACCAAGTGCTGCGTAATCCTGTGTCCATGGCATGAGTGTTTCCACCTTTCAGAAAAATGCGTTTTTAATTTGATTTAAATTTCTAAATTTATTAAATTTTCTGTCCCGGCCCCCTTATAGTAGTACCTAAATTCCACGTGTGTTTTTTATTAGCTTCAAAAATCACTATTTCACGAAGAATTTAGACTGCTTCTCACACATTGTAACATTATTTACAACCACCTTTCAATCATTTTTGATAAATCATTGATTTCATCTTTGCTGCAATGATACTTAATAAACTCTGCAAGTTATCCACAGAGCAACACTCAATTTTATTGATGATATTCTTATTATACCAGACATTTTTCATACACTCCCTTGTACGGATAGTTTTCCGACAACTTCATGATTACATATCTTGCGGTTTTGATTATTTTTGCTGCAAGAAATACATACTTCAAACGAAAGGTCTTTATTTGCTGTCTGTATTCTGAAGAGTCCAAGGAATCAAACTTGAACAACAAAAATAGGTTATATGAAAGCATCATCATTTGAAACACGGCTTCATTCGCCCAAAATGACTTTAGCAAGAGATGACCCACCGCCATGTCGTATTTGGCTTCTTTGATATAGTTTTCAGCATTACCACGCTTTTCATAGTATATAACTACTTTTTCAGAAAGCAAGGTAGTATTTGTTACAAAGAAAAAGTAGTCGTATTCGGAACCTTCTAAAAGTGATAATTGTGCTCTTTCTTTTCTGGTTTCAGTACGCGAGATACGACAAATCTTCTGTCTTTTTCCCATTTAACTAATTTTGTATACAGTTCTGTAGTTTCTCTACCTTCTTCTCCTTTAACGAATACAATTGATGAATTCGTTGCTTGTGAGGTGAGTGTAGAATAACTTTTGGCTTTAATTAAATATTTGCATCCAAGAGATTCTATCGTTTCGATAATTTTTTCATCAAAGTAGCCACTATCCATTCGAAATAAAATTTCTAAATCGTCTGATTTGATGTTAGCAACAATTTCTTTGATCATTTCCGCAGCACCGTTTGCAGTGTAAGTATTGCCACTTCTTACAAATCCGGTAACATATGCTTTTAATTCGTCGCAAAATGCAAATTGGATATTGTAGCATCGGTTTCCCAGTTTCTTAGGATTATATCCTTTTGACGCACCTTCTTGATGACCTTCTACGTTAATTACACTACTATCAATATCAATCGTAATGGATGTCAATTTACTTTTAGTGAGCAGTTTTTTAAAGACTTTAAAATTAATGTCTCTAAACATTTGGGTTGTCTTGAAGTTGAAGTTTCCTAGAAACCGTGACACTGTTTCAGGTTCTTTTACGGAAATATCAAACTCGTTGACGAGGGGATCATTTTGAAGTAGCTTTAGACGTTCTAACTTATCAATGCCAATGAAGTGACCGCAGAGCATGGTCTTTATATGATTCATCTTGATTTTATTTGTTGAGTCATTATCAAATACGAGGTCATTTTCAATAAAATCAAAAATCCCATTGCTTTTTGCATTCTCAAGGAGCAGAAAAAGACCTGCATTTGATGTTAGATTCTTAGCTTTGAAATCAATTTTATTAATCATAATTAGAACCCCTTTTTACTACTTTTCTTACTATTATTTTACCATATATCGAGTCATAAAAGCTGATAATTTAACATATTTTTGAGCACTTTTCTTTCACCCAATGGGTGAAAGCTGAATTTCGAAGGAACGCATATTTATCAAGGCTTTGATTATGCTTTTTGAAGTACTGACGTAGAATCTAGGTAGTATGGTCAGGCCAAAAATGGCCAAAGAAATGGTCAGATCAAATTTTACAATGATCACAACCAGAGTTAATTTTAAGTCAAATTTACATCATTTGCAATAGAAAATTGAAATTTAGAAAAAATTACTTACCATGTCGAATATGAAAGTCAAAAAATACAACCCAGCACTTTGGGCTGGGTTGATATCATTGAAAACGCAACTCTGCTTTTTTAATTTCCTCTTGAATCTGCTGACCCACTCGAAAGAATAGTCGCTCTACATCGAGCCGGTGAATTTGCAAGTTCTCTGGACTTAAAAACTCAATCTTGCGAAATTCTTGCTTAACTACAAGCGGTAGCAGATCATCTAGATTCTCTATTCTTAAAGTCAAGATGATAGGTGCATAAGCAACCTCGCGTTTACGTCGTCCATCTGTTTCGTTGACAATGTATAGATCAAGACTTAAATCAATATCCTCAAGAAATATTCCCTGCAAAGGTACATTCCTTAATAAGGCTACTTCTTGCTCGCGAACCTGTTCGGCAATCTCCTCTCTGCTCTTTCCCCCAAATATAAAACGACCGCTTTTCCCTTCTCCTCGAAAATCCAAGCGGATTCTAACACGAATATGTTCGGTGAGTTCCTCATTCCCAATACGAATCTTCATTTTCCATCTCCTCGTTCAGTTCTCGCTTCTTTATTCGGCAATGTTTTCAGATTCTCCTTCTCTCCTTGGTGTAAAGTGTACTTTTTCACTGAATGAAGTCTCGTGTAATGGATATACTAACAAAAACATAAAGGGGGATGAAGATGTCTAGAACGATTCTTGCAATATTTAAAGGTCCTCAACAAACCAAAGAAGCTATAGAAGAAATCCAAGGCGAGTCTTTAGCCAATAGCTATATTTCTGTAATTGTCCGAGCTAACTATCTCCACCAAGGAGATTTTCACGAAGAGATTGCTAATGAGCTGGCCTTCGTCCCCACAGAGATTAACTTCGACCGTTTTAACGCTTGGCTGGTTCAAGCTCCTCCCATGGATATCCCAAACCTTGGGGAATGTGTGGTTGCGGGCCCCTTGGCCAACGACCTTCTACATCGCCCCCATGGGCAAGGCCTAGTGGAAGCTTTGTTAAGCTACGGATTAAATTCAGAACGGGCACGTCATTACGAGCATGAAGTCAGAACCGGCCATTTTCTGGTCCTGATCACGACTGATCAAGAAAAAGTCAATTCCGTAGCCAACGCCCTCCAGAACTTTGGCGGGCGAGATATTGAAAAATGGAATAAGGAGCTGGATCACCCCTTACATATGCCTCATTAACATTCCACTATTAGCATATTTAGCACAAGCACAATGGACCCCTAGCGGGGTCCTATTTTAGTTCTACCTCTTGACGTAACTTCTGGACTTCTAGAGTTGTTAAGGGCCGAAATTTTCCCGGTGCCATCTTCTCCTCGAGTCGAAGAGAACCAAAGCGAATCCGCTTTAGAGAAGTCAAGGGATAACCGATTGCCTTGAACATCCGTCTAACTTGACGATTCCGGCCTTCATGAATGGTAATCTCATAGCAAGGCCGAGAGCCTTGGCTCTTTTGAATAACCTCTTGCACCTTGGCCGGGGCTGTTTTTCCGTCTTCCAATTCCACTCCTTTTTCTAATCGTTGTCTTACCTGCGTAGGAATCCACTCATGTACCTCAACTCGATAGGTTTTCTCCACCCCATAGGAAGGGTGCATTAAGCGGTGAGCCAGTTCCCCATCATTGGTTAAGACAAGTAGCCCCGACGTATCGTAATCCAGGCGCCCCACAGGATATACCCGCTGGGGAACTCCTTTCATCAGGTCCATGACCGTCTTTCTCCCTTGAGGGTCTGTGACGCTGGTGATATAGCCGGTAGGTTTGTGCAATAGATAATAGTCATATTTCTTTTCGGGCATTTTCAGAAGGCTACCATCCACTATAATCTGATCACCCGGTCTTACCTTGGTTCCCAAGGTCCGTATGACCTCACCATTCACTTGAACCCTTCCCTGCTCGATTATCTCTTCAGCATGCCGTCGAGAAGCAAGCCCCGCCTGTGCTAAAACCTTTTGCAACCGTTCACCTGATTCATTCTGATTATCTTTCAATCCAACCGCTCCTTCGAACGAGACCTCCTTTAGCGGGCATTCGAGGCCCACAGATAGTTAGTCGAGTCCATACTGCACTTTACCCCAACAATTAAGCACCCAAACCCTATAGGATAGAGTTTAAGGCAGCTTAGTTCAGTAATAAATCTCATATCTTATCTTGTATTTTATATACCCCGGGACCGACCTGTGGAAAGCTTGCTTCGATCCGCTTCCGGAACTCCTCCCCCCTAGAATGAGGGAGGACGACAAGGTAATCCCCAGACAGAGTATGTAAATCCAACCAGGCCTGCACATCATCAGAACTGATCAAACGATAACCATAACGTTGAGCATAATAAAGGGTCATGGGCGGAGATCCGCTTAAAATCAAAACACTTTCCTTTTGGGTATATTCGCGAATCCATTTCGCTTGAGTGAGAACTTGTTCATCCCACAAATATTTCGGCCTGTCATTAGTATATTGGCTGGTCAAAAGCAGACTGAGGATTAGCACTCCAACCCCAATGGTTGGAGTTTGCTCTCCTTTATCAAGGGCAAACCCAGCCAGCAGCGCGATCGGCAAGGCTATCGGAACAAGATAATAATCCAAGGGAATCTTTAGGCAAATCACTCCCAGATAAAAACAGCAAACCACTGCCCATAAAATCATGGCAAGATGTACTTCATTCTTTAGGCTTTCCTCACGAATCATGATGATCATCCCCATCAGGGCCAAAAGAGTCGGAAAACCTAATCCCCTCTTCAGATTCATCAACAAATCTTGGACATAATTATTTTGATCACCCATTATCTGGTAGGAGAAAATCCCCGATACAAATTGACTGCTCCCCGCCGCCCCCATATGAACCCAACTATAGTATATCATAGGCAGAAATAAAGATAAGACACTATAGGTCAACATTTTTCCTATCCTGCCCTGCAAAGGGTAAAAACCGAGCAACAAAGCTACGGGAAAAATCATCAGTTGAGGAAGCTTGGCCAAAATAGCCCCGGACATTAGTAATGAAGCCCCCAGCAAACGAATAAAGGAAGGTTCCTTCCGCCAGTGGATTACTGCGATTAAAGCCCAGATACTGAAAGCCTGAGCCACAGGTTCCGGCATGACCGTCCTTCCATAATAGGTCGTCAAAGGGATAACTGCATAAAAGGCAACTGCCCATAAACCTGCTCGTATGGAGAAGGTCAACTTGCCAAATTGGTAGACTCCAATCATGGTAAGTACAGAAAAGGAGATAGCCCACAGTCTCCCCCAGAGATCATACCAACCAAAGATTGTCCAGGTCCAAGCCAGAAGATAGGGCAAAAAAGGAAATTCTAACTCCACAGGCTGCGGGCCGCTCCCATCATAATTCAGAGTAGGAAAAAGGACATCAGGAAAATCTCCCAGATGTCCCAGCATATTTAAAGCCATACTCGCAGTGTCGGCCTGGCGCCAACCCTGATCGTCCAAGTAGGGATTCTCTACTCCCTGGAGACGCAATATGACCCCCACCACTAGGATGAAAACCAAAATACCCTTTACTCTCTGACCCATTCCACCCAACCCCATGTTTCCTTTTTCAGACGGATGATTAAAGAGAAATATCCCCCAATCGTTGCTAAGACTTTCATTTTGCTCTTGCCTTGTTTCTTCTCATAATGCAAATCAAAAGGAATCTCCCTGATATCATGACAATAGTTCACAACTTTTACTAAGAGCTCCACCATGCCGGCAAAGCTACGACTCTCAATCAGTTCCTCATCATAAATAAGATAGGTATTTTCTAAGATAGAGGCCCGATAAGCTCGGTAACCACAGGAATAATCCTTAAGTCCCTCAACAGGGAAAAAGCGCCCCATCACTTGTCCTGCACCCCAAGAGAGTAGCTTTCGCAGTGGATGAAGACCATATTGATTGCCACCGAGCGCATAACGAGAGGCTACCACTAAATCAGCTCCGAGGTTAATCTGTTCCACCATGAGGGGGATGCGGTCCGCAGGATGAGTATTATCGGCATCCATTGTAAGGATGATATCGTGGTAGTAGTCTTTTTCCCACACCAGGCCTTCCTTAGGCAGATTTCTCCGCAAATGGAAGGCCTGCTTAAATCCTGTCATTAAGCTACCACCCAATCCTTTGTTTTCCGGATGGGATACAACACGGACTTGAGGGTAGTTGCGAGCGTAAGCTTGAGCAATTTGCAGCGTTTGGTCGGTGCTGGCATCATTGACCACAATAATCTGGGTGGGAATGTTCCGACAAGCCTCACGTATATCATCAAGCAATATTCTAAGTGCTGCTTCTTCATTGTAAGCGGGTAAGACGACAAAAAGCATACCAAGGCCCTCCTTATCCTCCTTAGTATGCTCAAGGAATTACTTAATAAAACATTTTATGAACAATCCAAAGGGAAGCAATCAGCCCAGTCAAGTCAGCTAGGAGGCCCAACTTAAGGGCATAGCGGTATTTCTTAATACCCACCGAGCCAAAATATACAGTTAGAACAAAAAAAGTAGTATCCGTGCTGCCTTGAAGTGTCGAAGCTAGTCGGCCAATGAAGGAGTCCGGACCATATTGATTGATCAATTGGGTCGCTACTCCTAAGGCTCCCGAGCCGCTCAGAGGTCGCATTACTGCCAAGGGGATAATTGCAGTCAGCTCTGGATCCAAGCCCAAAACTATTAAGACGGGTTCCAGCAGTTGGGCTAGGATCTCTAGTGCTCCAGAATCGACAAAAATACGGATGGACACAAGCATGCCCACGAGAAAGGGCAGAATGCGAATTGCCGTTCTAAAGCCTTCTTCTGCCCCTGTGACAAAGGATTCATAAACCGGGACCTTGCGCAGATAAGCAATTATAGGAATGATCAGCAATAAGCATGGAATTGCCCAACGGGAGATCTCGGCAATGAAACTCATGATTTCGACCTCCGCCGTATTAGATAATCGGCTGTGATTGCCAGAGTCATGGCACAGCCTGTCGCAATAATAGTAGGGCCGATAATCTCTGTGGGATTAACGGACTGGGCTTTCATGCGTATTGCTATGATTGTCGCCGGAATCAACGTGATACAAGAGGTGTTCAAGGCAAGGAATGTTATCATGGCTGGGCTGGCTGTATCCGGATGGGGGTTTTCTTTCTGCAACTCTTGCATGGCCTTAAGGCCAAACGGCGTTGCCGCATTCCCCAATCCCAAGACATTAGCACTTAAATTCATGATAATAGCGCCAAGTGCCGGACTGTCCTCGCGAAGTGTCGGGAATAACCTACGAATCGCCGGCCCAAAAAAGCGAGCTAGGGCTTTTATGAAGCCCGCATCTTCGGCTAGCTTCATAAGTCCCAGCCATAAACTCATAACACCTATGAGTCCGAAAGCCGTCTCGACACCCAATTCTGCAGCTGCCATGGCCGACTCCGTAACGACTTCGATTCTTCCATTAAGGGCGGCCACGATTATGCCTGTAACAAGCATGAACAACCAGATGGCATTAACCATGTCCTCCCCTCCTTGTCAAATATTTATGACAGAAGATGGGGGTTTAGACCTCAACACATTTATCTCTATAATTGATAAAAAACGCCTGAAATATTTAAATTTCAGGCGTTTTCTTGGACACTGCGTTTTTACGCAGAAATGTCAAATTTCGCACTGGTGCGAAATTTGACATGCCCAACTCGTCTTGGAAGCTTGTCTCAATGATCAAGAATGATGATATCTTCCTTGTCCAGATGATCTTTTGGCTTCTCTTTCCTTATCATGCCCGATAGTTTATCCATCAAATTCGGAATCTCATCGAACAAGCGGTCTATAACCACATTGTGATCGATAGGCAGTAGACGTATTTGTCCATGTCCCACAACCAAGAAGCCAACCGGTTGAACCGATACCCCGGCGCCGCTACCTCCGCCAAAGGGGAATGCTGTCGGTTTTTCTTTCTTATCCCCCTCATCTCTATCCCCTTCTGGAGGAGCAAATTCGCTACCTCCTGCCGCAAATCCACAACACACTCTGGATACCGGAATAATCACCGAACCATCCGGAGATTCAACAGGATCCCCTATAATCGTATTGACATCTACCATGGCTTGAATGCTTTCCATAGCACTCTTCATCAATACCTCAATGGGATGATTTCCCATATTCATCCACCCCTTTATCATTTCATTTATATTTACAATATGGACATTTTGAGGCATTAATATGCATATATTCACCTTAAAATTCTTCTAAGGAAAATACGCGACAAGTCCCAGCCTGCCAGCATAATATGGGCGATGCGCAGATGAAAGCTGCATTGGATATCACAGCTGAAGCCTGGTTTTTTAAATTGAGGCGTCACCATGATTCGAGGTTCTTGAGTATCCATAGTAATTTGGTTGTACATCCTAGACAAAGAATATCCTATCATCCCCCAGAAGCTACCCGCTACTATGGCTGTTGTCGCAGGGTTTTCATGACCATACTCTATCTCCCAATCAAAAGAGGTACAATGAATACCACGATAAAACTTCTTCTTCACCCGCTTAAACTCGATGATTAAAGAGGGGATATCGGGAAAAAGTTCGTAGAGAAATCCTATCCGCAGATACCGAACTTTCAGGGCTTGAAAGCCCACTCTTTTCTCCCCTGTTGGAGCTTCTGTTTCCTGTGTAGTTTCAATGATTGGCCCATCTTCCCATGCTAATTGGACTGTTGGGATACTCATGTTGAATTTCCACAAACCTCTACAAGCGGAAAGTTCAACTTCAATATCGTCATTTTCTTCGTAGCGGCGATATCGAAAGTCTAACTTTGCATGTATCCATAGGATTACACCTAACCAGAGTAAGGCCGCGACCAAGAGTGCTAAAATCTGCACGCTAATCCCTCCGAGAATTTTCCTAAAAACTTAGGATGCCCCGAAAAGGTATATTTATACGTCATCTAGGGGGTGCCGTTCACTATAAGGGGAGCATCTCAAATCGGTACGCGCGTAGCGATTTGCGGACACGCAAAAAAGAGGCTATCACAACAGAATAGTTCATAAGTGACGGCCTCTCAAATCTATATATCTATCGCAAAATCAATCCTCTAATGGTTCGAAAGTCTTCTCTTCGCCGAGCCCCTCTGCTGGCTCCTCTATAGAATCCTCAATAGAATCCTCTATGTACTCATCTGCTAATCCTTCAGCCAGAGCAACTTCCCTCATACTCTCAAAATTCAATTGCGGCAATTCCTCAATCGATTTAAGACCAAAGTGAATCAGAAATTGTTCCGTGGTTCCATAAAGAATGGGACGTCCCGGACCTTCTTTACGGCCCACCTCTTTCACTAAGCCCTTTTCTACTAAAGTTGCCAAGGCTCGATCAGATTGCACTCCCCGAATAAAGTCCACTTCACCTTTGGTGACCGGTTGTTTATAGGCGATTATGGCTAACACCTCTAACGCAGCACCCGACAATCCTTGGGCGGGCTGAAGATATAAGCTCTCGATAAAAGCTGACATCTCTGGTTTGGTCCCAAGCTTATACCCCCCGTTCACCTCAACAAGATTAACTCCGTTTGAGGGTGATGCATAGCGTTGCTTAAGCTCATAGAGTATTTCTGCTATTTCTTTGATACTTAACTGAAGGATTTCCGCTAAACGCTCCTTAGTCAAGGGATGATCGGCAACAAATAATAGCGCTTCGACCCCCGCAATTTCTCTTTCTCGAAACAACATCATCCTACTCCCCTTCAGTAAACTCCCAAGCCTTTTCGGTTGGGAATAAAAAGATCTCCTCATTCTGCGAGCTTTGTTCACAATGAATTTTTCCGGATTTTAATAGCTCGAGCAAGGCCAAGAAGGAGACAATAATCTCCATACGCTTTGTGCCACGAATCAATTGGCTAAAACGAATACCTCGCGGCTGTAGAATGACTCGGCGCAGTACATCATCGACCATCATCTCAATTGGAATCTCGTCCGGTTCAACGGTCCTAATCTCTTCACCTTGCTCCGCTCGTTCAATGATTCGCTGAAAGGCCTGCCACAAAGCGTCAAATTGCACCCCATCTTGGGGGTCAACCACAGGGAATTGGCTGCGGATCTCTTCGACATCGACTTCGCGAAAGTACCTGAGACCTGAAGAAATCTGGATATCTCCCAAGGTTTCAGCAGCCTGCTTAAAAGCCCGGTAAGCTAAGAGCCGTTCCACTAACTCTTGTCTGGGGTCCACTTCTTCCTCTTCAGGAATATCCTTCACTGGCTTAGGCAGTAGATATCGAGACTTAATTTGCAGAAGCTGGGCAACTAAGACTAAAAACTCACTGGTCACTTCCATATCGAGATTTTCCATTTGACGCACTACTTGAATGAATTGATCGGTGATTTTGGCAATAGGAATATCATAGATGTCTACTTTTTCTTGTTGAATTAGGTGGAGCAATAGATCCATTGGACCTTGAAAGGCCGGTAGCTCCACATAAGGAACGGAGATTGTGCTGTGGTTTAGGGACGCTCCTCCGCTCATCTTAGCCCCATCATTTGACGAACTTCTTTCATGGTTTCTTGGGTTTTGCGACGAGCTTGTTCAGCTCCCTGTTCTAAGACTTTTTCAACCTTACCGGGCTCTTCCCAGACAGCGCGTCGTTCACGGAATGGGTTCAACAGCTTGTCAAGGTTTTCGGCCAAATGACGTTTACAGGCCACGCAACCGATTTTTCCGCCTCGACAGCTATCTTCTACTTGTGCTACTTCAGGTGTATAGATCTGATGAAATTTATAGACCACACAGACTTCAGGGTGCCCCGGGTCATCCTTACGCAAACGGGCCGGATCGGTCACCATCTGTTGAACTTTACTTTTTATTTCGTCTGTAGAAGCGGTTAAGGAAATAGTATTATTATAGCTCTTACTCATTTTACGACCATCAACCCCGGGTAAAAGAGCAACTTTACCGATGAGCGCCTTGGGCTCCGGAAATACAGTGCCATAGATATGATTAAACCGCCGCGCGATTTCGCGGCAGAGTTCAACATGGGGAATCTGATCTTCCCCAACCGGTACAGTGTCCGCTTTATAAACCAAGATATCCGCTGCCATCAAAAGAGGATACCCCAAAAATCCATAAGTGGACAGATCCTTTCCCCCATCTTTCCCTAGCTGTTGCATTTGATCTTTATAGGTTGGCACCCGCTCTAACCAAGAAAGAGGGGTTATCATAGATAAAAGAAGATGAAGCTCCGCATGTTCCTGGACGTGCGATTGAATGAATACAGCCGCCTTATCCGGATCGATTCCCACGCTAAGCCAATCCAAAGCTATTTCTCGATTTAATGATTTAAAATCCAAATGATCCTCATATCCTGTGGTCAACGCATGTTGATCCACAATACCGAAATAACTCTCATATTCGGTTTGTAGCTTGACCCAATTCTGAATCACGCTAAGATGGCCAATATGCAAGCTCCCGGTAGGTCGCATGCCACTAAAAATTCTTCCCTTCACTTATAAGACCCCTTTCAAGGATAGCTATTATATTAATAAGTCAATTGTATTATAGGCCAAAATACTCACCCTGCCCAGTAGAACACCGTTTACCCAATAAAAGGCGAGAGCAAAAATATAGCGGTATCACGATAGAAAGCATAGAGCCCTGATACAACAGGACGAAGGAACGCCCCTAAGAAGTTAGTAAAGAGTATTATAACCAAAATAAACATACCATAAGTCTCCAAGGTGTTGAGTACATTACTATACTTCCGTGGTACAACCCCTCTTAAGATCGAAAACCCATCTAATGGTGGGATGGGAAGCATATTAAACACGCCTAGACCTAAATTCAGCACAACTACGGCCCTGAATAGTTGTGAGATTGTGTTCGACCATGATGAATCTCCAAGGAATGCCAAGGTAATAATCCAAAGGAACATGGCCAAAAAAGCAACCACAAGGTTAGACAAGGGGCCAGCAATGGATACCAAGATTCTCCCACGTTCTTTATTCCCTTTGAAATAATGAGGCTGTGTCTGTACCGGTTTTGCCCAACCAAAAGAATAAAGCACCGCCATAAGGGTTCCGAATATATCCAGATGAACAAAAGGGTTCATGGTTAGTCGACCTTGACTCCTGGGAGTCGGATCCCCTAAGCGATCAGCAACCCAGGCATGGGCGTATTCATGAAAAGCAAATCCAATAAGCAAAGCCGGTATGTTGGCAATAATCGTCGTAAAATTGAACAATGATGTTCCCCCTTAGGTCGATTTGGTAGGGTTATTCTTAAGAATCTCAGCGACAAACTTTTGTTCATCTTCCTCACTGTGAATTTCGCCCTCTAACCAAGCAGAGCGGATGCTTTTAAGGATGCGTCCTATCTCGGGACCTTCTTTAATACCCCACTGTAGTAACGTCATTCCATCCACCTTCTGTTTTATTCCTTCAGTTGCCTCGTGGTATCTTTTTAGAGAATCGTGAAACCGTTCATCCAGCATCAGGACTTCTAAAATGACCTTCGGTAAACCTTCGAGATAATGATCCAAATCTTCCAAAGATATCTTATCTGAACTTCTTAAGACTGAAAGTCCTGTCATGACCTCAAAAAACTTTTGCGTAAGCCCTCTAAGCTCCTTAGACAAACGAAGCTTTTCCTGCACCCTCTCGAACTGGGATAGGTCCATCTTGCGTAGGCAGATCAACCATTTTCTTTTCGGGGGAACTTCTTTATTTAGCACAGGATGGGTAAAATCCCAGGCGAGCTCAGACTCAAACCACTCCTTAAGTACTCCCATCTGAAGCAGGGACTCCCCCATCACCCCAAATCTCAATTCCCTGAGCATATGCATCAATTCTTCCGTAAACCGTTCGTTACTTAATTTTCTCAGAACCCCCGTACTCAAAGCTGTATCTACCCCATCCCGGGTTTCTTTAGCAAGTCGAAAGCCATAACGTCCGGCAAAACGAATGGCGCGCAGGATACGGGTGGGATCCTCAATAAAGCTGAGGTTATGTAGAAAACGAATCTCACCTTGTTTGAGATCTCTTAGTCCTCCATAATAATCTACCAATTCCCCAGAGCGGGTAGAATTAATGGCAATAGCCATGGCGTTGATTGTAAAGTCCCGACGAAACATATCATCTCTCAAGCGAGATTCTTCAACTTGCGGTAGTGCACCTGGGGAAGCATAATCCTCACGGCGTGAACGAGCCACATCTAGGTGAGATCCATCCGGAAATTCCAACCGTGCTGTTCCAAATTGTTCATGAAGAATCAATTGACCCTCTGGAAACCGCTGGGCAAGAACTCGGGCGAAGGCATGTCCATCCCCTTCAATAACTAAATCAAGGTCTTGGGTTGGTACCTTGAGAAGCAGATCCCGAACAAAGCCTCCTACAACGAATACCGAATAACCTAACTCATCGCCAGCCTGTTGGGCTGCCCGCAAGAGCTTGCGTATTCGTTCCGGCAACTCCGAGAATAATTGCAAAATATCTTCTGTCATGGCTAAGCTACGATTCCGAGTCAATGACATTTCTGTAGGTACCGCACACCCATGAATGATACGCAGAATGTCCGAGCGCGAAACGATTCCTGCAAGTTTTCCGTCTTCCAGAACCGGCACTCTTCCGATATCATGCAGAACCATGGTCTTTTGTACATCTTCCCAACTGTCGTTGGCATCCACCACGATGACTTCTTTTGTCATAAAACCTTTGACTGGTGCATGTTCCAGACCATGTTTAAGAGCTTTATCCACATCACGACGAGAAATAATCCCGACTAGCTTATCATCTTGAGCTACAGGCACTCCCGTATGCCCATATCTGAGGAGAATCTGCTCCACTTCGCTGAGCCTCATCTCAGGGGAAACTGTTTTAACCGGATAGCTCATAATATCCTTCACCCGATCAATTCGAGGGGCTAGATGTTCCAGTTCATGCTTAAGTTGCTCTAGGATCTCTGCCACAGAGACATTTTTTATAGTTGCCGAAGCTGCGCGTGGGTGTCCCGCTCCACCAAAGGCTTGGGTGATGCGGTTGACCTCTATACCTCGGCCACGGGAACGTCCTACCAGATAGACCCGGTTTTCCATGTGGACCACTAAAAATAAGGTTTCCGCCCCTTCCATTTCCCCAACACGATGAGCTAGAATGGCGAGTCCTCCCACATATTCCTCACTTTCAGCCCAAGAAATATAAGCGGGCTGACCATGGAAATCTATGGTTTCTCCATGGTCCAACAATTGATGCAGGAGTTCTTTTTGCTCTTCAATTAAAGGCTTGCGAAGATATTCTGCTACAACTCCCAAATTTGCACCTTGTTCGAGGAGATAGGCAACCGCCTTGATATCACGCACAGTCGTGCTCTCAAAAAGCAAACTTCCCGTGTCCTCATAGATTCCTAAAGCAAAAAGTGTCGCTTCAAAAGAGCTAAGTCGGAGATTTAGCTTCTTAATCTCTTCAACAATCAAGGTTGTACAGGCGCCAATGCTTTCGATGTGCATTCCTTCTGCTAGGTGCCCTTGGTAGGGATGGTGATCATAGATTATTAAGGGGATATTATCCAGCGTCCCCTCTCCCTTTAGCCCCGCAACTCGTTGCAGATCATGAGTATCCACAAGCACAATCTGTTGCACCTTACTCCAGTCCACATCTTTGGCACGCCAAAATAGCAGACTGTCTTTAGCTAAAGCAACAAAGTCTTGAACATAAGGATTGGATTTTCCGTCCACAACCATGACACTGTCCGGAAAAATCTTTTGCGCGGCCACCATGGAAGCCAAGGCATCAAAATCCATCTGGCGATGGCTAAGAATCACTTTCATTATGTACTTCCTTATATTTCATTCTAAATATAAATATTAGACATAATTATATCATTTATATAGTAGCTCCAGCAAGGAACAACAGATGCGAATAGGAAAAGCACCCCGCGAGCGAAGTGCTTGGCTAATCACTATAGTTACTAAATACTATCATTTATGGCTTCAACAGCTTCGTCAATCTCGGCTTGGGTCATACCTTCTTTAATGAGTCGATAATTGATGGCATTCATCCAAAATGCTGTTTTGGCACTGATTTTCTTATAAGCTTTACTATTCTTCTTTTCTCGATTTTCCCTAGACTCAGCGTTAGCTTGGACGATAGAGCAGGCATAGCGAGCCTTAAGACGGGCATCTTGATCCATTTCCTCAAAAGTGGTATTCAAAAACCCAATTAAGTCCTTATAGTATTGGGAAAATTCATCAAATGGAATTTCCGTTTCCATATGTAAATACCCTTTTAACACCTCGAACAACTTATCCATTAAATAACCTCCATCTTTGTATCCCATATATATCTAGGATTGCCTCAAATATTATACCTTTGTTTACAAGAAATGACAAGATACATATTCCTATTCCAAGACTTCGAAGGTTATTTCGGACTCATTTGTAGCGTTGCCATCGGCATTAGGAGAATCTTCTGCAGACTTCACCACTTCGACAAGGATAGGCACCTCTTGTGAATCGGTTTTCTTCATATCCACGGCCTGCTTTTGCGCGGGAGATTGAACTTTGCGGATGTTATCAAATATGGGAGTGGTGCGCCCTTGAAAAAGATCATTCAAGATACCCATAGATTCCTTCGGATCAATTCTCCAATAGCTTATCCCTTCTTCGTCTGAGAATTGACCAGGAAGGGTTTGGTTGATTACTGCATAGGTATCTTTATTTTTAAAAGCTACGGCCAAAGACCAGACCTGCCCAAGATTCAGATTCGTCTCAATAGCTTGATAGACTTTAGGTATAATAATTGGCAGTTTCGGCAAATTGCGTGGGGTGGTGGCTTCTGCCACTATAGCTTTGATTACTTCTTGCTGACGAGAGGCTCGAGAAATATCAGCAAGTTCATCATTGCGGAACCGAGCATATTGTAAAGCCTGGGTCCCATTGAGACGTTGGCTACCCTTTTTCAAATTAATATAACGATCCTTTTCATCTCCCGTGTCATAGTACATATCTTTTTCTACATTTATCGTAATACCACCCATGCTATCTACGATGTTTTTAAATCCCTGAAAGTTTGTGAGAACATAGCCATCGATAGGGGTTCCGATTAGCTCTTGTATATACTGTTGAGTCGAGATAGGGCCTTTCCCCAAACGAGCAAGAGCATTGATTTTTTCCTTTTTCTTATTCAACATCACCTGTGTGTCGCGGGGGATTGAAAGCAAAACCATCTTTTTAGCCTTTTGATCTAAACTTGCCACAATTAGTGTATCCGTGTTACTGATAATCTCACCAGGACGATTATCCATACCGACCAATAATACGGTAAAGCGATCCTTTAGTTCAATATTACTCGAAGTATCAATCGGCAAGCTGCTCTGGGGGAGTATTTGTTCGCCTGCAAACAGAGGCTCTGTGTCCTCACTACGGTGGATTTGCTCTGACTGCTGACTTGAACTCCCCTCTTGGGACGATAAGGTTAGAGCGTTGCTACCCTGAGCTTCCTGTCTAACATCGAACTGGTTACCTGAAAAAGCAAGGATAGCAAAAACAATAACCATTCCTAGGCCAAAGCCAATGATGGCATTGAACCCATAAACCTGAAAGGAGTGAATTATCCGATTCCATTTTTTATTTTCGCTCAACTTTGCTCACTCCATCTCCGTATAAATATCCTCCCCTAGCATCAAACAAATTCTTGGTCATTATTCACCAATTATAAAATCTTCTTAACTAAAATAGGGAAGCCCTTTCGCTATTCAATAACCTTAATCAGCGAGTCTCGTCTTTGCTGTGGCATATTTTACCAAATCGAATATAATACCCTATATACAGAGCCTTATCTCTACTCTCCTGGCTTAATCTCGTCAGACTAAATTATGTTCATTTATAGTGTGAACTAAGGAGGTAGCTATGAATTCTTGTCTATTCAATTATCGAAATTCTTATGAGCCTTATCCATATTATTCTCACCAAAACTATGGCTATACAGGGTATACCTATCTTCCTTCACAAACTCAGATAAGCTATCCCAGCTATCCTTATAGAAATTCCGACTATCCGACAAGACCCCAACTCTCCTATTCCTACCCTCAGCAGATGACTACACCTAGCACAAATTCTCAGTTTCTTGTTCCCTCTCAACCTCATGACCCCTACCCATACTCTTATGAAAAATATAATTCCCCCCAAAACCTAACCTATCTCTGGCGGGAACCCGAACCTATGATTCCTTCTCAGGGACTGGAAACTCTTCTGATTGCTATTTTAGTTCTTACCGCACTTGATATGTTATTTGTGCGACCCCGTCGCTAGTGGATTCATAGGCATACTCTCGACCTGTGATGACCAATCTCCACAGGACCACTTGCCGCAGCGGTCGCCCCAACGGGTTAGTATTTTATCCTCTTGCCTAATCTCCACCACTTCACAATGATTACTGCAACCTTTGCAATCAAAACTACGAGCCTTGAAGTTGCTTTCTGCCATTTTTAGACCACGGAAATTGGTGGTAAGACCCTTTTTGGCTAGAAAGCGCTCCTGAGCAAGATAGGCGGCTCCTAGTGCTCCCATCACTGAAAAGTGCTCCGGCACAGTTACCTCTTGCCCTAATTCCTCTTCAAAGGCTTTGCGAATTCCTGGATTCGCCGCTACTCCGCCTTGAAAGAAGATGGGGCCAAGGATTTCCTTATTTTTACCCACATTATTAAGATAATTGCGTATCATGGCCTGACATAGTCCAGCTAAGATATCGGGAAGTGGGTGGCCTAATTGCTGTTTATGAATCATATCGGACTCAGCAAAAACAGAGCAACGCCCGGCAATTCGTACTGGATGTTGGGCCTGCAAAGCTAAGGGTCCGAATTCCTGGATAGGGATGCCGAGACGGGAGGCTTGTTGATCTAAAAACGACCCCGTCCCCGCCGCACAAACAGTATTCATGGCAAAATCTACGACGACACCGTTGCGCAGGAGAATAATCTTGGAATCTTGCCCCCCGATTTCTAGGATCGTTTGGACCTTGGGCTGGATTCGCGATGCGGCTACCGCATGGGCTGTAATCTCGTTTTTCACTACATCGGCTCCCAGCAGGGTGGCAGCCAATTGACGAGCACTCCCCGTGGTTCCTACCCCTATGATCTCGGCAGTAGAGCCAATATGTGCTCGCAGATCTTTCATCCCCTCTTGGATGGTCTGCATGGGCCTTCCTTGAGTTCGCAAATACATAGACTCGGCTATCGTTCCATCCGGATTAAGAAGTACAATATTCGTACTTACCGAACCAACATCGACACCAAGAAAATACTTATCTACCGGCAAGTTCCAACACTCCCTCATTGATCGCTGATATATTATGGCGAGATCTTTCTAATAAATCCACAAAGGCTTCCAGCCGAGTTTGAATCCCCGCTCTTCCTGTATGTTCATCCACAGTTAAGGTCATAATCGGTATTCCATAATCTTCTTGGACCTTCGGTAAGATTGTCGAAGCGACAATTTCCGGCATACAGCCAAGCGGTAAGAGTTGAACGATGCCCTCATAACCCTCTTGGGCATATTTCACCGTTGCTCCTATGGTTTCTCGAGCATGTCCTCCCACGAAATGATTTAAATAAGGCTTTGCTAAGGTGTAGTATGGTTTTAAAGGGCGATACCCTTGGGCTAAGCCAAGGAACACATGCTCTCCCACCCATCCCGACAAATAAATGGATCGATCGACTACCACTCCTAGATTGCCCAGCTCTTTTTCTACATCCATGGATATGAATGGCTCTAATAGGGTATAGATTTCTCCTACCACGGCAATCTTTAGGGGATTTTCATCCCTGTAGCCTTCGTGGTCGGCTATTCTTTGCATCATTTCATCCTTAAGCCAATTCAAAACATCCTTCAACCCTTGATCAGACATAGCCTGAACTAAACGACGTTTCGCCTCTTCATAAAGCTGGTCCACATAGTGCGGAGACTGAATACGTGGACGAAACCCATGGAACATATCCTCGATTTGATCCAAAACAAGACTTTTGCGGTAGGCAAAAAGCATCGCTTTGACGATTCGGTTCCAGGTATTCTTTTCTCCGGCAAGCTTACGAATACGCTCAGCAAGGCCAATTAAACTACCATCAGGAGGTTCTAAGGTGATAACATCAAAAGGGTACCCCGCTTCTTGAAGAATCTGCCGTTCCATCTCTCCATAATAGCCAAAGCGACAGGGTCCAACTCCTCCGGTGATGAGGGCAGTGTCTGCTCCCTGGGCTGCAGCTTGCACAAAGTTCCCCAGATTCAACTTAAGAGGAAGACAAAAGGATTCGGGTGAAAGCTGGGTCCCTATAGTTAATGTCTCTTTGCTATTCAACGGTGGAACTATATAGTCCACGTTTAAATTTTCAAGTAAGGCTTGAATGATAATCCAAGCGTTCCCCATATGAGGAAAGGTTACCTTCATAATCCCCCCACCTTTCAAGCATATCGAGAAAGGCTTCGATCCGAGTAACCAAGCCTGCTTCTCCAGTGTGTTCGTCTAATGTAAGAACTAAATAGGGCTTTTGATTCTGTCGAGCTTTACGTGCAAGTAAATCATTGGTCATAGAATCGGTCCCGCATCCGAAACAAGATAGGTAAATCAACCCATCAATTTCCGGATCCTCCACGTAGAAGGACCCCGCACCATATATTTTCTTGGCATGACTCCAAAAAATCTTCTTGTGCAAGTGACCTTGTTGCTCCTCGATAGGGTTAGCATCCACATTCTCCACCACCATGACTTGTGCCTTTTCGCGAAGCCGCTCCAACAAGTTCATATTGGCGTAGGATTCATAAGTTAGATAACTGTGTCCCACTATAGCAATTCTGGGCACCTTACCACTATCGTTATGAATTCCCTCATCCAGTAGCCACCCATCTTCTATTTTTTGAGGCTTTCGACACTCACTACTTGCTCTACTAAATCCCAAATCTTTGAGTTTTATAGGCTCCGCCAAGGTCTCGAAGCACACCATGCTTTCCTCAAAGGACCAACCTGCATTGCGCATTCTTTGGTAGGCTTTCTGCCAACGCTGAGCTTCCGCAAACCCCTCTCTTATCTGGCTTTTTGTACGTCCAATTCTTGATCCGAAAGCCAAGAGACTATGCAAGACCTTTCTCTTCCCTTCTCGCCAATTAATATCCACGGTATAAACTTCCGACTCAGGAATAGCATAGAGCACACTCTCTGGAAGCCCTAAAACCTTTGGACAAAGGTACGTATTCTCTTCCATACTTACCAAGCGAGGCAGGAAAATCCCATCCACATCACGCAAAGCCATAAGATGTCCAACCAGTATTTTAACCGGCAGGCACGTTTCATCCGTAGCCTTTTTAAGGCCCATCTCCATGATTTCCCGATTAGTTGCCGGGGATGTGACCAATTCAATACCTAATTTATAAAAAAATCCTGCCCAAAAGGGATAATACTCGTAATACATCAACGCCCGTGGAAACCCTAATCTCACTGATCTGAATCCTCCTTATTCATCATGACCTTCCGGTTGCCGAATAGCGTCCTTCGGCTTCAGAATACTGGGGCGCTTATTCTTGATTGGTAGGGGAGATCGCACTAAGACTGTGCCTAAGGCCTTAAGGTCTAAAGGTAGCAGTGGCCAAAGGTACGGTACACCAAAGGATTTGGTTCTCCACAGTAGAAAAAACAACACCAGAGCACCTATAACAAAGCCAATAAAGTTATTTAAGGCAACCATTGCTATGAGAAAGAGACGGGCTAAGCGGTTGGCCTGAGCAAGCTCATAGCTTGGGGTTGCAAAAGTACCTACGGTAACCACAGCGATATAAACGATAATTTCTTGCGAGAATAACCCGACTTTGATCGCCACATCCCCAATCATGAAGGTCGCAATCAAACCTAAGGCAACTGTTAAGGGACCCGGGGTATGGATGGCTGCCATGCGCACTAAGTCCACCCCAAACTCCGCTAAAAAGACCTGAGGAACAAGGCCAATTTTACCGATTTTCTCGACACCGACGAACCGGATCCATTCCGGTAGGATATGGGGATTCAAGGCACAGGCCAACCACAGGGGGAGAAGAAAAAGAGCGGCAAAGATGCCCATAAAACGGACCCAACGCATATAAGCTCCCACGATAGGCTCCTGACGGTACTCCTCAGCATGCTGAGTATGGGACCAAAAAGTGGCTGGAGCAATCATGACGGAAGGTGAAGTATCTACCAAAACTACCACATGTCCTTCTAGGAGATGGACAGCTGCAACATCCGGTCTTTCCGTATACCTTACTCGCGGGTAAGGATTCCAAATCTTACTTCCCAAGATAAATTCCTCAACGCTTTTTTCAGCCATGGGAATTCCATCTATCTTTATTTTTTGAATTTCTTCCGTAATCTCATTAACCAATTGTTCATTAGTGATATCTTCAATATAAGCAACACAGACGTCAGTTTTTGAGCGTCCGCCGACCTGCATTAGCTTCATTCTTAACTTAGGGTCTCTGAGTCGCCGACGAATCAGTGCTGTATTAAAAATTAAAGTTTCGGTAAAACCATCTCTCGCCCCTCGGGTAACCCGTTCAATATCCGGCTCATCGGGTGATCGCGAGGGAAAGCTGCGAGCATCCACAATGATAGCCTTTTCCTGGCCCTCCACAAAAAAAGCCATGGGTCCGGATAAAATAAAGTAGAGAATCTTATCCATTGTGTCTACTTCAGATACTTGGAGGCCGACGATGCGACCTTTTACAAGGGTTTGTAGCGCATTCACGACTAAGTCTGGCCGCTCTAAATCAATGAGTGCATCAAGAATGATACTGACAACTTCCGTATTGACCATGCCATTGACAGAGTAGATCGCTACTTTCTTGCCGGCTATGGACATTTCTCTAAGGACAATATCAAAATTATCGGGAACCCCTAGTTCCCGATTAAGATAGTCGATGTTCTTTTGATAATTCTTACTGACCTTAACATCACGTTCACTTGAGTTGTCCAAACTATCACCCCCGAATCCAGTTAGTCCCTGTTTAGTTCTTTACTTTTCTCTAGTTCCAACTCATTGTTGTTCCTCTATCCTTTAGGATTGAAGGTTATGGAAACCAAATAGCCAAAGAATACTGCTGCCGCGATTCCCACGGCTGCGGCCTCTACTCCTCCTGAAAAGGCTCCGATAAAACCTTTCTCTCCTACTGCTTCCATAGCACCCTTCGCTAAAGTGTAACCAAAGCCTGATAAGGGGACAGACGCTCCTGCACCTGCAAATTTCATTAAGGGTTCATAGAGACCTAGCCCTCCCAAGATCGCTCCCCCCGTGACAAAGGCGACTAGGACATGAGCAGGTGTAAACGATGGTTTTGTTAAATCCATGAGCAGTTGACCGACAACGCAAATCAAACCGCCGACAATAAATGCTGGTATGATCTGTTCAAACATCACTTTCCCCCCTTTATCCTTCAATGACCACAGCATGACCGATGCCGGGGATGGATTCACCTTGCAAGGACGATGTCGGACTATGCAAAGCACCGCTTCCCACGAGAAGTACCCGTTTATATTCTCCGGATTTTATTTTATCCAGGATATGCCCTGCGAAAACCACAGCTGAGCATCCACATCCACTGGCGCCGGCATGAACATCCTGCTTTTTGTCATAGATTAACACTCCACAATCAGAGAAGTTATTGAACGTTAAGCCATTCTTTTTCAGCACCTCTTGAGAAAGACTGAGTCCTACACTCCCCAAGTCCCCAGAGATAATCAAATCATAGTCATCCGGGGTGCGGTTCATATCATGCAAATGGTTGAGTATGGTGTCCGCAACAGCTGGAGCCATGGCTGCTCCCATGTTATTGGCATCCTTTTCCCCAAAGTCTACAATTCTCCCAATCGTCGCAGCCGTAATCCTGGGTCCCTCACCACTCTCTCCCAAGACTAAGCTACCTGCCCCTGTCACGGTCCACTGAGCGCTCATAGCTCTTTGACCTCCTTGTTCAGTAGGCATTCGATATTGTCGCTCAGCTGTATCGTGATGGCTAGATACACCTACTAGGACTTGTCGAGCAAATCCACCATCGATTAACATGGTACCGACAGACATACTTAGTGCCATAGTTGAACAGGCTCCATAAAGTCCGATAAAGGGTAGACCCATCGTTCGTGCTGCGTAATTAGCTGAGATAATCTGATTCAATAAGTCACCGGCTAAAAGGTAATCAATTTCATCCTTGGCAATCCTCGCTTGGTTTATCGCACCCTCCATCGCTTCCTCAAGCATTTTGCTTTCGGCCACTTCCCAGGATGAGTTCCCATTGATAGTATCCTTCCAGACGGCGTTGAAAGTTTTACTCAGCGGTCCTTGACCTTCCATGGGACCCACAACAGAGTATGATGAGAGAATCACCGACGGATTGGAAAAAACCACCGTTTGATTCCCCATACGTTTAAGCTTCATTATTTTTCATCCCCTTCGGCCTCTTTTATGTATCATCAAAAGCATGAACCTAATACCAACGGATAGTTTCGATTTAACGTAGGAAATAGACAATTATACCGATTGCTATAGAGGTCGCAATTCCGTAGACTAATACCGGCCCAGCTACCGTAAATAGTTTGGCACCAACGCCCATGACATATCCTTCGCGTTTATACTCCAAGGCAGATGAAACTATAGAGTTAGCAAATCCAGTGACCGGAACGATGGAGCCTGCCCCTGCGAACTTGCCGATTACGTCGTATACACCCAATCCAGTCAATAGTGCGCCCAGAAAGATGAGCAAGGCTGTGGTTGCTGTTGAAGCTTGTTCCTTTGGCAATCCCATTTGAACGAGAGAATTAATGATAATCTGGCCAAAAACGCAGATAAGCCCACCCACGATAAAAGCGCGAATAATATTCTTACCGATCGTAGGCTTGGGAGTCATAGATTTAGACAATTGTTCGTATTCTTGGGGAGTTACTTTTAGATTTGGGGGTCTTAAATTTTGCTTAGGCAATTCAATCACTCCTCTAGACTTGACGCATGAGTAAATATCCGTCAACTTTGCTAGCACTTAGTATGAATCCCAAAAAACAATTTTATGCGATTTACCTGATTCACCTTCCCATAATTACGAAATTAATATTTTCCACACAGATCAGAAGGAAAATTATGGATACCGTCGAATTGATTCTGAGAAGACGTTTTGGGGGGGAATACAATTGCTTATTGATAAGAAGATTGAGCGCCAGACCTTGCTCTTGCATTTAAGGGGTGAACTCGACATGAATACCTCTGAAAGTCTACGTCAAGCCATAGATAGCGAGATTGAACGTCGAGGAGTCCGAACAGTAATCCTCAATCTAGAAGAAATCAGCTTTATCGACAGTTCCGGTCTTGGTGTCATTCTCGGTCGCTATAAGAAACTTCTGCCCATGGGGGGGAAGATCATCATTACCCGAGTGCCGCCTCATATCTACAAGATCATGGAATTATCTGGGCTCCCACGTATTATTCAGTTTGAAGAGATGCTGGGCCAGGAAGATGGAAGGAAGGGAAAAACAGTATGAAAAATAATCTTTTAAAACTTTCGCTCTCAAGTCTTGCCGAAAATGTGGGAATTGCTCGGATGTTAATTGCTTCCGTCGGCGCTCAACTGGATCTTTCGCTAAATGATATCGAGGAACTTAAGGTCGCCGTAAGCGAAGCGGTTTCTAATGCAATCATCCATGGCTATGGCAATAATTCGGACAAGCTGGTCTACTTGACCATTGAACAAAATTCTGAGACCTTAAAGATAATTGTTAGAGACGAAGGTTGCGGCATTGCTGATGTGGTACAGGCTATGCAACCAGCCTTTAGTACTGATCCAGAACGTATGGGCTTAGGATTTGTCTTCATGCAGTCCTTTATGGATGATCTTCAAGTGGAATCTGTCGTCAATCAAGGTACTACCGTCACAATGATTAAACGACTTGATAAAATCCAGCCCTCCACGCATTAGGGGGGGATGAAAAATGATTCAAAGACTAACGGAAATGAATCTTCCCCGTTTCCCACTCCTATCAGATGAAGAGATGATGAATCTACTCCATCGTGCTCAAGAAGGCGATGTTGACGCCAGAGAGCGACTAATTAATTGCAATCTTAAGCTGATCTTCAACCTTGTACAGCGCTTCTCTCATCGGGGTTACGAGCTGGAAGACCTCTTTCAAATCGGTACCATTGGTTTAATAAAGGCGATTGACAAATTTGACTTTACCTACGGCGTGAAATTTTCGACCTATGCTGTGCCCATGATTATCGGTGAGATACGTCGTTTCTTAAGGGATGACCATCCAGTAAAGGTCCCTCGCTCTTATAAGGAGCTGGTTTATAAGGTCAATAAGTCACGGGAGTTCTTGTCTGCTAGCCTAGGTCGAGAACCCACCATCGGCGAAATCTCGGAAAATATCGGAGTCGAACGTGAAGATATAGTATCTGCATTGGAAGCTGTGCAAAGCCCTACTTCCATATATGACACCCTCTATCAAGACGACTCCGATCCGATTTATATTCTGGACCAACTTACCATAGAAAAAGATTTTGAGCCCAGTTGGTTTGAAAAGATTGCCCTCAAAGAAGTACTGGATAAACTTCCTGAACGAGAACAACGTGTTCTCATGATGCGCTTCTACGAAGATAAAACACAAAGCGAGATTGCAGCTCTCCTTAACTTATCTCAAGTACAAATCTCACGAATTGAGCGGGCAGCACTGCATCATATCCGCCAATTTCTCCATGAACCAGATGGTTCGGCGGATACCTAAAGTTTTAGAAGCCAAATACACCTTGCAGAGTTCGCATTATTTGTTGTCCAATACCTGCTTTGGCAATTTCTTTTTCCGCTACTAGGTTCACTGATGTCAACAGTTCTTGATCTCGGTATAGCAATATTTCTCCCACTTTTTGGCCAGCTTTGATAGGTGCTTCCACATCTGGGTTGAGTTTCGTCTCGGCCCAGATGTTTTTGTCATTACCTTTTTGAACCGTAATACCTAAGGCATTCTCAGTCACTGCCACAACTTCTTGCTCTACTCCCTTGCGAACCATAACAACCCCTTGCTTTTGGCCTATCGGGGCATATTCTTTATACGTAAAATTAGCAAATCCATAATTATAGAGTTTCATTGATTCAGTAAAATGTCCCCGTACCGGAGGAACGCCCATGACTACAGCAATAAGACGTAGTCCATCCCGTTCGACAGTAGAGGCCAGACAATATTTGGCTTCATTGGTCCAACCAGTTTTAAAACCATCTGCTCCTTCGTACCACCACAGTAATTTATTAGTATTCCAAAGCTTGAACTTGCCGTCCCGTAAATCATATTCCTTCATGCCGGTCAGCTTACGCACCAAAGGATACTTTAATGCTTCACGTCCCATGACTGCTAGGTCATAGGCGCTGGTGTAATGGCCTTCGGCAGGTAGACCATAGGCATTCACAAAGTTAGTATGATTTGCTCCTAATTCTTTAGCTTTCTTATTCATTACTTCGACAAAGGCTTCATGCGTACCATTAATATGTTCCGCTACTGCATAACAGGCATCATTGGCTGATCCGACAGCTATGGCAATCATCATCTCTTCCAGAGTGAAGGTTTCTCCCGGCTCAAGGTAAATTTGGGATCCCCCTAATTTACTGGCACCCTCGCTGGCCGTGACCTTATCCGTAAGGCTCACTCGACCTGACTCGATAGCATCAGCAGCTACGAGTAGTGTCATCAATTTCGTTACACTGGCTGGAGGCAGCTCTTTATGGATTTCTTTTTCAAATAGAATCTGGCCGGACTTAGCATCCATGAGAATGGCGCTAGCGGCGTCTGTTTCTAGCACTGCACCATAGGCCTGGTTGGGAACAACTACGTTTCCTAGAAAAAGACCGCATACAAAAATCCAGATCAATGCTTTGCGCATTCTTTTGACCCCCTTCAAAACATGTTTGTTATATTATCCCCAGAAAAACAAATAATATTGAATTTCTGTTTGCCAAGGACAAATCTCCTTATACTTACTAAAACGAATAGAGAACGTCTCCCAATACGACAGGAAACGTTCTCTATTTGTAAAACAGTTGTGATTATAATGCTTTGGGGTCAGTAAAAAAGGGCTCAACAAACCCTTGCTAACGACGTTTTGGGGCCTTAGGGGAATGGAGTCCATGCCAATAGCAGGGGCGAAGATACCCAAAGGGCTTGGGGTAAATTTTATGTTTTAAGATACATCCTCGTATCACCTGAAGCCCTGCTTCATCAGCCTGTTCCTGGAATTCCTTAGTCCAGTTGCGCTCTTGAAACCATACGAATTCGGCCCCACACTCTTGAGCCTGACTGATAATATCTGGAATCCATTCTGCTTTCAAACAGGGAACTACCACATCCACCTTATCCTGTAAAGCCGTTAAATGAGAGTAGACTTTAAAGCCTTCCAATCGCTGAAGATCCTGAGCTACAGGATGTACTACGCAGCCGAATTGCTTTAAAAGCTGCCAAGCTTTATAGGCATGTTTATGTTTTAGAAAGCGATCCGCATTCCCCACAACTGCATAGCGGTGAGCTGTTGTCGTATCTCCTGCTAAATTATGGACTTTCCTTTCACGCATCTTTGTCGTCACTCCTAACCCTCGGGTATTAAAAGATTACGTGAAATTAGCTCATCCTATGACTATTGGATAAAAATCAATGCATAAAAGTTTGCCTATTTCCTAACGGCACCTCTAAATGACTATAGGAGGAGCCCTACGCCGTGGAGGGTTGGGTATGCCATAATGAAAACAGAGAGAACCCAGGCCATATGACCAGGGTTCTCTTCATAATTCATGCAAGGATTACTTTACAACTTCATGGATGTATTCTATTGGATCAGGCTTGCTATCTTGAAATACATATGCCTCTAAAACCTTCGTTTCGATAGTATCAAGGTTAGTGTGAAGAATACAAAGTGGTTCATTGATGTGAATATAATCCCCAACCTTCTTCAATAGAGTTACCCCTGCTGCATAATCAATGGAGTCTTCTTTCTTTTTCCGTCCTGCACCCAACAGCATAGCTACAAGTCCAATGTGCTCAGCGTCAATACGACTTATATACCCTGATTGGTTGGAGCGAATTTCGATATGATTCTTAGCTTGAGGTAGTTTCGACGGTTCATCTATGATTTGGGGATTCCCCCCTTGAATGGAGATAAAATCTTTTAATTTTTCAAGGGCCCTCCCCGATTCAATAACTTGCAGAAGTTCTGCATGAGTAGACTGGAAATCATGATATTTTCCACTAGCAATGGCCATATACGTGGCAATGGTCAAGGCAACTGTGGTTTCATCCTCTGCACCCTTTCCACTTAAAACATCGATGACCTCTCTTATCTCATTGGCATTGCCAACTTCATGTCCAAGGGGTTGATTCATATCGGTAATGATGGCGATTGTCCTTCTGTTTAAGGCTTTACCGATTTGCACCATGCACTTAGCCAGCCTTTTGGCTTCCTCCAAGGATTTCATGAAGGCTCCTGAACCAACCTTCACATCTAGCACTATGGCATCTGCGCCGGAAGCAATCTTCTTACTCATGATTGAGCTTGCTATGAGAGGGATACTGTCCACTGTTCCTGTAACGTCTCTTAGGGCGTAAGTGAGTTTGTCAGCAGGAGTTAAGTTCGCAGTTTGGCCTACAACTGCCATCCCATGTTTGTTCACATTGGCGATAAATTGCTCTGTACTTAGAGTGGTCTTAAATCCTGGGATAGCTTCTAATTTGTCGATCGTACCACCGGTATGTCCCAACCCTCTTCCACTCATTTTGGCCACGGGAATTCCTAAGGAGGCAACCAAGGGGATGACTATAAGGCTTATCTTATCCCCCACTCCTCCCGTAGAATGCTTATCTACTTTCACCCCTTCTATGCCCGATAAATCTATTGTCTCTCCTGAGTTTACATAAGCCATCGTTAAGTTGGCTATTTCCTCATCATTCATACCTTGGAAGTAGATTGACATATAAAGAGCAGCTATCTGATAATCCGGAATTTCACCTTTGACATAACCTTGCACGAAAAACTCTATTTCTTCTTGGGTCAAGGCTTTGCCCACTTTCTTTTTGTTGATTACATCAACTACCCGCATTGTACTTACCCCCTTATATTCTTAGGCGAGGGCTTTTACCAAAGCCTGAACGAATCGCACAAACTGCTTCTCAATGCGCTGAGCAGTCTCCATAACCTCGGCATGGCTGAGACGCTGTGCAAGGATTCCGGCAGCCATATTGGTGACACAGGAGATTCCTAAGACCCTCATCCCCCCATGGTTAGCTACGATGACTTCAGGGACGGTACTCATACCGACGAGATCAGCACCAACGGTGCGAAGGAAGCAAATTTCGGCCGGACTTTCATAGCTTGGACCGCTCATAGCAGCATAAACTCCCTCTTGGGGAGAAATGCCAACTTCTCGAGCTACTGTTAAAGCTCTTTGTCGCCAATCCAGATCATAGCCCTCGCTTAAGTCCGGGAAACGAGGACCAAGATTACTGAGATTTGTTCCGCGCAAGGGATTGTCTCCCATCATATTAATGTGATCCTTAATTAAGATGAGATCCCCGGGCCGATAGGCGGGGTTGATACCACCAGCAGCATTCGTCACAATTAAGCCTGCGACTCCTAATGCCTGCATGACTCGGACGGGAAAAGTTACCTCCTGCATGGAATACCCTTCATAAAAGTGGAAGCGTCCTTGCATAGCCACGACAGGTTTACCTAAAACTTTTCCGAATACTAGTTGTCCTTTATGCCCCTCTACCGTCGATACTGGAAAATGGGGAATCTCATGATATGGAATAGCTACAGGATTTTCTATTAAATCCACAAAACCACCCAAACCTGAGCCAAGAATAATTCCTATTTGGGGTTCGATATTTACCCTCTCCACAATACTTCGTCGGGTTTCACTCAATTTCTCCATGAATTCTTGCTCGCTAATCATCAATATCGCTCCTTTATTTCCACATCTATACAATCATCTTTCTTAACCCAACTACATTATACTTGAAACAGATCATCCAAAAAGCTCTGGCCATTGCGTAATTGATCGGTGCCCAAATATTCCGCGATAGTTGCTCCCAAGTCTGCAAAGGAAGATCGGACACCCAGATTCACACCTGGATTAACTTGCTTCCCATACACTAGCAAAGGGACGTATTCTCTGGAATGATCTGTGCTTGCAGTGGTCGGATCACAACCATGGTCTGCCGTGATCATTAAGATATCTTTCTCACCTAGGCCAGCAAGGATCTCCGGTAATCTGGCATCAAATTCCTCGATAGCCAGAGCATACTTCTCTACATCATTACGATGGCCATATAGCATATCAAAATCGACTAAATTCGTCATGATTAAACCGGGTTTCCCCTCACCCATGAAGTCTAGGGTCTTATCCACTCCATCCTTATTGCTTATGCTCGGAACGTGTAGGGTTACCCCACGTCCGGCATAGATATCCTTAATCTTCCCCACAGCCATGACCTGAAGACCCTTTTCTTTAATTCCATCCAAGAGCATCGTATGGGGTGGTTCAATGGCATAATCATGACGATGGGTTGTCCGATAAAAGCTTCCTGCCGTGCCCAAAAAGGGTCGGGCAATCACTCGGCCAACTCTTAAATCTCCGTCCAACATTTCTCTGGCTATCTCACAAATTCTATACAGTTCATCGAGGGAAATAATCTCTTCATGTGCCGCAATCTGGAAAACGGAATCTGCAGAAGTATAAACGATGGGTTTTCCGGTCGTAACATGCTCCTGACCTAAACGTTGAATGATTTCCGTGCCTGAAGCTACTTCATTACCGATAACTTCACGGCCGATACGCTTGGCGAAGGCTTGAACAAACTCATCTGGAAAACCCTGGGGAAAGGTAGGGAAGGCCTTTGCCAAGATCACCCCAGCCATCTCCCAATGTCCTGTGGTTGTGTCCTTTCCGGGAGATCTTTCTGCCATTTTTCCATAGCTTCCGTCAGGACAGGCCAGCGGAGCGACCCCTTGAATAAGTTCAATATTCCCTAAACCTAATTTTTGTAGATGAGGCAAATGTAGCCCACCACGAACCTTAGCAATGTTCCCTAAGGTATTGCTTCCCACATCTCCATACACATGAGCATCCGGCATTTCACCAATTCCTACACTATCTAAAACAATTAAGATGACTCTTTTCAAAAATTAATTCCCCCTTATAGCTTCATTACATTAATCTGCTCGAGGATGAGCTTTACGAAAAACCTCTATCAACCTTTGCCGAGAAAGATGAGTATAAATTTGGGTAGTTGAAATATCAGCATGCCCCAACATCTCTTGCACTGATCTCAGATCAGCCCCATGATCTAAAAGATGAGTGGCAAAGCTATGCCTAAATTTATGCGGATAGATATTCTCGGTGACGCCATGGGCTTGGGCCCATTTCTTGAGGATATTCCACACCCCTTGTCGGGTTAGCGCCTTGCCTTGAGAATTAAGAAAAAGCATCTCGCTTTTATTCTTAGCTCTTAGTAGCTCTCGTCCCTGGTCCAAATAATCCTGTACCACTTTGAGGGCATACTCCCCGATGGGTACAATCCTTTCTTTATTTCCTTTACCCCGACAGCGCAGTGTCTTCGTCTCAAAGATAATATCTTTAACTCGAAGGCCTACTAATTCGGAAACCCGCAACCCACAACCATAGAGTACCTCAATCATGGCAAGATTACGCATCAACAAAGCATTATCCTTCTCTTGGGCGTCCGTTACTGCCCTTTTCTTTTTGTTATTATTTTTGCTTTGAGCGGCTTCTGATGATGCAGTTCCGATATCTTCTTCCTTGAAGAGCCTTTCGATGGTCCCTTCAGACAACACATGAGGCAAATGTTGCCCAAGCTTAGGAGATGATAGATATTCGGTAGGGTCGTCCTCCCGCATTTCCTCCCCTAAGAGAAAGGAAAAGATCCCTCGCAGGGTTGCGAGGTGCCGCGCTAATGTGCGTGAAGACCTTCCCAGATCCTTTTCGTGCAGAAGAAAAAGAAAAAGATCATTGCCATCACAGTTTAGCAAAGTTTTTTCCCGTTGCTGAAGAAAGACTGTGATCTTTTTAAGATCGCGGTCGTAGCTGATTCGAGTATTTTGGGAAAGTCCTCTCTCTACATTAAGGTAAGTCAAATACTTTTTTATCCATATTTCCGTCTGAGTCTCCACAAGAAATCCCTCCCAGAATAAAATTCTACAGAAGGGAGGGTTTTCCTGCGGATTAGTGGGTTAGAAAAATCTATCTTTTAATATCAGGGAAAAGCTGTATAACAAACTCACTCCAATTGCTGCCCTCTTCTTCTACCCGCATGGGGTTACCACTAGGTCTTCCATCTCGATCCCCATGAGAAGTAATCAATAAGCTACATACTGTGACAAGCTTCGGCAACAGCACAGCAAGTAAAACAAGTAAAACCATGACACGTGCGAGATAGAAAAAAAATTCCGGCCAACTCTTACCTCTCTGCATAACTTTGCCCCCCCAATCTCTAAAACTTATGCGGTAGAGGATTGTCTTGATGACATAGTAAAACCACTTATCCTTAGCAATAAGTGGTTTTACTAGACGATACATCTTTACATAATAGAATATTACGATTGGCACCGCTTATGATACTCTTCCTTAATCTTATCAAAGGTCTCTTGGCTAATCACATGCTCTACACGGCAGGCATCCTGGGAAGCAGTGGCTTCGTCAACACCCAAGCCAATCAAATATTCAGTAATTACTTTATGCCGTTCATAGATATTTGACGCAATGTCCACACCTTCTTGGGTCAAGGTAATGACTCCCGAAGTGTCCACCTCAATATATTTTTTCTTCTTGAGAATACCTACCGCCCGACTAATACTTGGCTTAGTATAACCCAGCTCGTTGGCAATATCGATGGAGCGAACATCGCTCTTTTTATTTTTCAGCACATAAATGGTCTCGAGATACATCTCGCCGGATTCATGAATACTCATGGCAATAGCTCCTTCTCCCGAATTAAAAAAAATCTTATCCAAAGCATAGTATAATCAGGGCGAAAAATCAACCACCACGAAGGGAAGTCAGGGAATACAAAAGCCGCTCACTGTTAAACAGGAGCGGCTTTCTCTTGGGAAGACTCTCTTTTCAGAAATCCATTATGGCTTTGGGGCACTATCACACCCATTCCTATTAGCACGCCCGGCTGCACTTGGGCAACCGGCACGGCTGGCACAGCCAGAACACCCGCCACTTTTCCTCGTTTCATATACATTGCGACCGGCGAAAGCAATGACTATCAGTACCAATACACCAATAATAATTGTTGCACCATTAGCGATTAGCCAATCCATACTATCATCTCCTCCTTCTCACCCAAGTGATCAATCCTTGACTAAGATACCTTGAACTTTAAGACTTGGTTTGCTTGGTCTAAACACCATGTAGAGAAGAACTGCCAATACGAGTATCGCCGCTACTGTTCCACCTGTAAATCCGCCACCCGTAAAGAAGGAACCGAATTGGAAAACAAGCAAGGCCATTGCGTATGCCAATAGGCATTGGTAACCTATGGCAAACCAGGTCCATTTTTGATCGTTCATTTCCCCTTTGATAGCCCCGATGGCGGCAAAGCAGGGAGCACAAAGGAGATTAAACACTAAGAATGAATAAGCGGTTAAAGGTGTAAAGTGAGAACCGATAGCGCCTAAGCTGCCAAAGGCTCCTTCTTCAACTAGACCCAGTGCATCTCCAGACACCCCATAAAGCACCCCAAACACTCCAACAACTTCTTCTTTGGCGATTAGGCCCATCAAAGTTGCCACAGTACTTTGCCAACTACCAAACCCAAGGGGTGCAAAGAGAGGCGCCAACATCCCACCAATCACTGCCAGGACACTTGCATCCATATCTTCGACCCTTTGGAAGGACCCTTCAACAAAACCGAAGGAAGATAAGAACCAAACAAAGATACTAGCCAATAAGATGATTGTTCCTGCTTTCTTAATAAAGGAATAGCCCCGTTCCCAAGTGCTACGAAGTACACTTTCCCCAGTGGGTAAATGATACGACGGAAGTTCCATAACAAAGGGGGCTGGATCTCCGGCAAAACGACTGGTTTTCTTGAGAATGATGCCGGACAAAACAATCGCCGCCACCCCAATAAAGTATGCACTAGGGGCTACCCACCATACTCCACCAAAAACTGCACCGGCAATTAACGCCACAATAGGCATCTTCGCTCCACAAGGCATAAAGGTGGTGGTCATAATAGTCATCCGGCGGTCACGGTCATTTTCAATGGTTCGCGTTGCCATAACGCCAGGTACACCACATCCTGTACCAATCAACATAGGAATAAAGGATTTACCGGACAGTCCGAAACGACGGAACACTCGATCCATGATGAATGCAATCCGTGCCATATATCCGCATTCCTCAAGAATTGCTAACAAGAAGAATAAGACTAACATCTGGGGAACAAAACCGAGAACCGCACCTACCCCACCAACGATGCCATCCACAACAAGTCCGGTTAGCCACCCAGCTGTGCCGACCCTCTCCATCCAGGCGGCTAAAGGTTCGCTGATCCAAGCCCCGAAGAGTGTATCATTGGTGAACGTGGTAACTATATCGCCCACAGTCGTAATCGAAATATAATAAACAAACGTCATTATGGCAGCAAAAACCGGCAGGGCGAGCCAGCGATTGGTTATCACCCTATCAATCTTATCCGAAGTGGTCAATCTAGAGGTGCTTTTTTTGGTGTAACTCCCTTTAAGCAGTGAAGTAATAAAATCATAGCGTTGACTGGTGATAATAGATTCACTATCATCGTCATGAGCATCTTCAACCCTTAGAGTAATCTCTTCGACATCCACTCCGCTAATCTGCTCGAGAACCTTTACATCACGTTCAAACATTTTAATTGCATACCAGCGCTTTTGTGCTACCGGAATTTCTGCTGGTAGCTTACCCCCTATAGTTTCAAGGGCTTCTTCAACCTTAGAATCAAAAACAAGCTTAGTAGCTGTGCTCTCTGCGCTTCGGGAAATTCTGACAGCCTCGTCAGCAAGCTCGGTGATTCCCATCTTTTTGATTGCTGAGATCTCAAATATCTCGCATCCTAACGCTTGGGAAAGCTTTGCAGTATTGATCTCGTCTCCGCACTTCTTGACTACATCCATCATATTGATGGCGATCACCACCGGGATGCCTAGATCTATCAATTGAGTCGTTAAGTACAAATTCCGTTCCAGGTTAGAACCATCAATAATATTAATAATAGCGTCGGGTTTCTCCCCGATCAGATAATTTCGCGATACCACTTCTTCTAGGGTATAGGGAGAGAGTGAGTAAATTCCCGGCAAGTCAACAATCGTCACATCCTTATGAGTCTTGAGCTTGCCCTCTTTCTTCTCGACTGTAACACCCGGCCAGTTCCCCACTGTTTGATTAGAACCCGTCAAAGCATTGAACAAGGTCGTTTTTCCGCTATTTGGATTCCCTGCTAAAGCGATTTTCAATGACATAAATCTATCCTCCCCTTCTTCTTTTTGGTTAGCCAAGGCTAACTATGGGCTAAAAAAAATAATCTCTTATGCTATCTAACTTCGATATTTGCAGCATCATCTTTCCGTAATGAAAGTTCATAGCCACGCACATTCACTTCGATAGGATCACCTAAGGGAGCCACCTTACGCACAAGAATCTCCGTGCCTTTGGTAATACCCATGTCCATAATCCGACGCTTAATCGGCCCCTGGCCATGCAACTTGACCACAGTTACTGACTGACCGACCTTCACGTCCCTAAGGTTTATCATCATTCTTCCCCCTTCATGTCGTGCCTTATGCTTTGACAGTAAGAATCCTGATTGCCATCCCTTTGTTTACCGCAATCCGAGATTCTTTAATGGAAACAATCACATTTCCAGCCAACTCAGTGACGATCGAAACTACAGCACCCTCAACAAAACCCAGATTCTCCAGAAAGCGTCTTGTATTATCTCTGCCTTTAATGGAAACGACTTTGACTTCCTCGCCAGGTGCCACCATTGCTAAAGGCATCGCACCTACTGTTACTGGTGTCAGAGAAACTGTATTTCTATTTACAACTTGGAGATTAGCTATACTTTGCATTGCCACTTCTTTCACTCCTTCGATCCTCAAAAAACTAGTAAGGCACCGCTAACTTCTAAAGTTAGTTTACCACCGCTAACTCAATAATGCAATATATTATTCAATAAAAAATTAAACAGAAATCATAATATGCGAAATTTGATTTAATTCCATTTAAATAACAGGATTATATAAAGCATGAAATCGGCACAAAACTCTAGAGATTAAAAAAGTTGACACCCAAGATTGAAAAATAGCCTTGGGAAACTCCCATCAAAACTGCACCAAGGGAAACAAGAATCGTGGCAAAGGAATAATAGAAAAATTCCCGCCGTAAAGATTCCCCAACCTGCTTCCCTTTAAGTAGCAGCATTGAAAAAATGGTTGCTAGGCCCGCTCCTAAGAGAAGAAAAGGAATCCCGGCCAAGGCTGGTATTAAAATCGATATGAAGACTAGCCCTAACCCCCAGAGTCCTTTTATCCCTATGATAAAGCTCAGGGTGAATCCGAATACAAATCCGCGTGTAAATACAATCAGAAAAATCAACGGCGTTCCAATCACCGTCAACCCCAGAAGCCATATTCCCGCCATAATAATAAATTGCTCTCTGGCTAATTGCATCAGAAAACTAGAATCTAGAGTGGTGGGCTGACTAGCGAGCAGCTTGTCCAAAAAGCTGGTGAGTTCTTCAGTCTCACCACCATTTAGGGCGCCAACTCCCATTGACCCGAAGATTATTCCTGCCAGATATACACTGGCTAGGGCAAGATAAATAACCCAATATTGTCGGATATGCTCGCTTAGTTTCCGCATACCTTCAGCCTCCCTGTCTATAGCCCCAAAATGGACACTAACACTGCATAAGCATGTCAGCATCCTCTATAGACATCCTATTCAGGAGTTTAAGAAAGTATGTCCACTACCTTACCAAATACTCCACCGCCTCCAGCTTGAAATTCCAATTTACCTTGGCGAGAAAGCAGTATCAACTGGGCAATTTTCTCCCCAGCCACCTGGACCAAATCTTTCTCAGGGACTTGGTGGAGAACATTCATTTCTGTGCCAAAATGCTCCAATAAACGCCCATACATTTTCGGCCCGATTCCCGGCAGTTCTCTTAAGGGGATTTGATAAATATAACGAGGATCCGTAATACTCAGCATTTCAGCATCAGCAATACTCACCAAGCGATCGAGCACACCGGATACCACCTGGGTACTTCCACAGGTCGGGCAACTCAGAAGCGGCGGCTCCCCATCAGCGACCTGTTCACAGACCAAGCAATAAGTGCGATGATACTTGCCATACTTCGGTGGCAGTCCATAATTCACCAAAACCTCGCCATTAGTGCGGTAGACTAGTTCCTTCAGTCCCTGAAAAGATGCTTCTGAGAGCTTCAGCAGGTTGTATTCACGTCCAATCTTAGGTAGGGAATGGGCATCTGAATTACTAAAGAGCACGACCTCGTCAAGTTCTGAGATGGATTTCGCCATCTGTCGATCAGCACTTAAGCCAATTTCTAAAGCCTGGGGCAGTCCAGGCAGAATATCCAGTAAACTCTTACAGCAGTTTCCATAAATTCCTTTATGGGGGGTAAAGGCATGCGCAGGTAGCCATATCCCTTCATTCTCCGCCACAGCTTCCAGCCATTGCTTAACACCTAAGTGTCCCTTTTGGGAACTGAGTTGCCAGTTCTTTAAAAAGGGGTGTATTTTCTTCACATAACCCTCAATATGCTCTATGGTGGGAAAATAAGCGAGAAAGTGGGCATTCCCCGTACCCACAGACAGTTCGATTTCCGTGCCCAGAATAACCGTCAACCCCTCTGCCCCATATCCTCCTCCTGGCAGGGGGCGCAGTTTCCCTGCCATAATCATTTGCCGGAAATCATTGCGTACACCTGGGGATTGGGCATCGATAACGCCAATCATCGCCAGCCCTTTGATATGACGAGAGACTTCAAGAACGTTCGGTAAATTTAGACTCTTGGCTGCGGTAATCTTAACTGCTTTTCCATCTAAGCTTTCACCGATATGAATATGAAGATCTGCATAAAGATTTATCATTTTTCTTTACCTGCTAGCATCAAGATTCCCAGAATTGTCTTGGCATCTTTGTATTCACCGGCCAGAGCCATTTCCTTGGCCATAGCCCAAGGTACACTTTCAACATTTAAAAATTCATCCTCGTCGGTTTGCAGAGGATCCCAGACCAAATCTGTTGCCTTATAGAGATGGATGATTTCATCAGTAAAACCTGGAGTGGTATAGATACTCACCAAATGCTCCAAGGTGCCACGATAGCCCGTTTCTTCCCTCAGTTCGCGCACTGCGCAGGTCAGTGGCTCTTCCCCCGGATCCAACTTTCCCGCTGGAATCTCCAAAGTAATCTCTTCAATCGGATAGCGATACTGGCGGACTAAGATTAGTTCTTCTCCCTTAAAAGGCAAGATACCCACAGCACCCGGATGTCTAACTACCTCCCGGGTAGTTTCCACCCCATTGGGCAAACGAATTCTATCCCGGTCCATTCTCAGCATGCGCCCGGAAAAGACTATTTCCTTTTCTATGCACTGCTCCTCTAGCGAAGCATCCTCGATTCGACCTGTCTTTTGCTGGATACTCTTATCACTCATAGTACACTTCATCCCCCAACAAAGATCCTTAGCTTCCTTTATCATATCCTGACTAAGAAAAAATATAAAGCAACCCAGGGTTCCTATCAATACCCCTAGGTTGCTTTTTACCCTGACCATAACCAATGATCTATACGTCATTCCGCCCTTAAACGCCGTTGATAATACAGAAATACAGGTAACGGAATTACAATCCAGCCAAAGCTCTTGATTAAGCTGTTTAGAGCTCTCTCTCGGGAGCGGGCTTTTTCCTCATCAACCTGCCTTTGATAATCAGCCTTTAATTCTTCATCGCTTTTCTCAATGGCCGGTAGGGAAGGCTCTGTTTCCCCTTTTTCATAAATTTTCCCCTGTTTATAATCCTCAAAGGACACATAGTAGCTTTGGGGTGCAACTAAATCTGCCGCAGCCATAAAAGCCGCTACACTTCCACCAATAGTCATCATCAAGGTCGCAAATAGAATCAAATACGTATACACAGTTTTAATCATAGCATTTCCTCCATCTTTCTGTTCGCTTGGATTGTCACTCCGATTATGTGAACGAAGAGAAAACGCAATTGCTCCAATAATTAAAACTACGGCGACCATGGCAAAACCCAAAAGTAGTAGTAACGAAGAACCCACCATAATCTTCTCCCTCCTTTTCTCAATATCATAACATTCATCTCCATCTAATGATATAGACGCTAACAGAGCAGATATTCTTCTACGTTAAGGCTCAACCAATCTGAAATAGTTGTTATTTGTTTACTCAGTGTTTATCCTTAGCACGGAAATTTATTTTTCCATATTGTGGCAATGCGGATAGGAATTCATAATCTATAGTATCTTCGTATCAAAGGAGGAACTCAAATGGCATTAGGTGCTGGTCTAGAGGGTGGTTTCAATTTTGGTTCAGGTATTGCAATCGTTGTCGTCATCATCCTCTTGTTAATTGCCTTAGGAATCGTATTCTAAATACCATCTAAAAGTGAAGGAGGTAAATCTATGTTCGGTATGGGTTATGGCGGAATGGGCGGGGCATGTTGCCCTCGGCCAGTCGCTCCGGTTGCTGGAATCGGCGCAGGCGTTGGTGTAGGTATTATAGTGATTGCTGTCTTGATTCTTATTGCCTTAGGGGTAATATTCTAGAATATTTGAGGGAGTGTCGTAGAACTACTTGCTAAAGTAGTCGGCGATGCTCCCTTTCTTCCAGTATAAGTACACAATATAAGTAATCTCGCGGAAAATATGGTATAATGAGAATTCGTGAATCATGATAAAAATATATATAAAGGAACGATCATAAGACATGATAAGTACAAACGGAATTACACTGCGCTTTGGTAAACGCGCTTTATTCGAAGATGTCAATGTCAAGTTCACCCCAGGAAACTGCTATGGTATCATTGGGGCTAACGGGGCTGGCAAATCCACCTTCCTCAAAATACTCTCAGGAGAAATCGATCCTTCTAAAGGAGAGGTTGTCGTTTCAACCGGGGAACGGATCGCCGTCTTAAAGCAAGATCATTTTGAATTTGAAGAGTTTGACGTTTTAAAAACTGTCATCATGGGCCATTCTCGACTCTATGAAATTATGGTTGAAAAGGATGCGCTTTATGCCAAGCCTGATTTTAACGAAGAGGATGGGATGAAAGCCGCTGATTTAGAAGCGGAATTTGCTGAAATGAATGGTTGGCAAGCTGAAGCTGAAGCCGCTGAACTCCTCATGGGACTGGGTATCCCCAAGGAATATCACGATAGGAAAATGAAAGAACTTGAGGGTAGTGAGAAGGTACGCATACTACTAGCTCAAGCTCTTTTCGGTCATCCACATATTCTTCTTTTGGACGAGCCAACCAATCACTTGGATCTTCAGTCCATTAACTGGTTGGAGAATTTCCTCTATAATTTCGAGAGTACCGTGTTGGTCGTCTCCCATGACCGCCACTTCTTGAATAAAGTCTGTACCCATATAGTGGATATTGACTTTGGCAAAGTCCAGCTTTTTGTGGGGAACTACGACTTCTGGTATGAGTCTAGCCAACTTGCTCTAAAATTGATGCGGGATGCCAATAAGAAAAAAGAAGATAAAATTGCCGAGCTCCAAAGCTTTATTCAACGCTTTAGCTCTAATGCTTCCAAGGCAAAGCAAGCTACTTCCCGCAAAAAACAGCTTGATAAATTGACCTTAGACGATATTCGGCCCTCTTCCCGCAAATATCCTTATATCGCTTTTACTCCTGACCGTGAGGCAGGCAACAACTTACTTACAGTTGAAGGTCTTACGAAAACTATTGATGGGGAAAAAGTCCTCGACAATGTCTCATTTATTGTGGACCGCGGGGACAAGGTTGCCTTTGTGGGACCCAACGGTCTGGCCAAAACGACGTTATTAAAAATCCTCATGGGCGAGATGGAAGCCGATAGTGGAGAATTCAGTTGGGGCGTGACTACTTCCCAAACCTATCTACCTAAGGATAATTCCGCCTATTTCGATACGAATCTATCCCTTGTAGACTGGTTAAGACAATTCTCTAAAGATCCAGATGAATCTTTTGTTCGTGGCTTCCTCGGTAGAATGCTTTTTTCAGGGGAAGAATCTCTAAAATCAGCTAATGTCCTCTCGGGAGGGGAAAAAGTCCGCTGTATGCTCTCCCGCATGATGCTGAGCGGCGCAAATGTATTATTGCTGGATGAACCCACCAACCACTTAGACCTTGAATCCATCACAGCTTTAAACAATGGGCTCACACAGTTTGATGGAACCATCCTTTTTGTCTCACAAGACCATCAGTTTGTTCAGACCATTGCCAACCGCATCATTGAAATAACTCCCAAGGGAATCATTGATCGTAAGATGGAATATGATGAATATCTTGAAAACGAACATGTTCGAGCGCTTCTGGAAAATATGTATAGCGATACACCATAATAAGCGAACACCTGTTGATCAATATACCGGAATGCGAAGAGAGCTGATTTGCCTTGATAGAAGGTAATCAGCTCTCTTTATTGCCCAAGCATTTTTTGATAGCTTAGAGCATTTTTGCCATTCTCAATTTATCAGCCACCATGGCAATGAATTCTGAATTTGTGGGTTTGCCCCGATCCACATTGATTGTGTAACCAAAGAACCGATTCATAAACTCTATATTCCCCCGATCCCAAGCCAACTCGATGGCATGGCGAATTGCACGTTCCACTCGGCTAGGAGTGGTATTATATTTATTTGCAATCATCGGATAAAGCTCCTTTGTCACAGCTCCCAGGAGCGACACATCCTGAACTACGCAAACAATAGAATCTCTTAGATATTGATAACCCTTGACATGAGCCGGAACACCCATCTGATGAATCATTCGCGTCACTTCAACCTCAAGGTTACGAGCATTGGCAACTGCAGTTTGCGTCGAGGATAGGGTAGGAGTAATGGAAGATCCAGCACCTGAAGTCCCCTCTTTATTGCTATATTGCGCTAAGGGGATGACCCCTTGTAACTGACGAATCCGCTTGCCGAGGGTTTCTAAGTCAAAGGGTTTCAAAATGAAATAATCAGCACCTAGCTGCACTGCCCGTTGGGTCATACTTTCTTGACCAAAGGCTGTTAAAATAATCACATGAGGCTTCTTAATATCGCCTTGTAGCTTTTCTAACACCCCTAAGCCATCCAAATGAGGCATGATTATGTCTAAGACCACCAAGTCGGGTTGTTCCCTGTAAATTATGTCCAAGGCTTCATTGCCATGATAAGCAATTCCAACGAGCTGCATATCTGTCTGGCGTAAGATATATTCTTTTAGGACCTCGACAAACTCGCGATTATCATCAGCTAACAATACTCTGATGGGCTTTTGCATTAAGACTGCTCCCCCTTGCTCGATCCGAAGTGCTTATAGTTTCGACAAATGTATAAATTCTTCCTGCTATACTATGAAAAAATAACAACTACCTCGAACTCTTAGATTTTTCTCTACAATTTGTGAACTTATTAAGTATCTTATATCAGTATACCATCACAATTTAACAATTCAATGGAGTTGCTTTATTATTCCAATATCTTCATAAAAGGAATAATATTCGACAAATCATTAGTATTTATTCCACTTAATTAATAAAAAAGCCATTGAGTCTATACTCAATGGCAATAAAGATCTACTGTTCAACGCTAAGCAGCTTCCTTTTTGTCAATAATATCAGCATCTTTTAGCATATTTTGGATAAACACGCCATACCCTCGCGAAGCATCATTGACAAAAACATGAGTTACTGCGCCGATGATTTTCTCATTTTGGACAATCGGACTCCCCGACATGCCTTGAATGATTCCTCCTGTCTTTTCAATAAGCTCAGGATCAGAAACCTTGATGACCATATTTTTGCTATCCGTACGATTCCGCATGATGCGCTCAATCTGCACATCGTATTCTTCAATGCGTTCTCCTTCTAAGACTGTATAAATTTTCGCCGGACCTTCCTTAATTTCCGATTCCCAGCCCACGGCAATGGGTTCATTAAAGTAAGGATTGCTAATTTCCCCTTCTAAGGAACCAAAAATCCCTGACACGGTATTTTTCTTGATATTGCCTGAAAATCTCGATTGATTGACGAATGAGCCGATCTTTTCTCCTGGATGTCCTCGTTTTCCTTTCTCAATAGCATATATAGTCGAGGCAACCACATTTCCATTAACAATTTCAATCTTTTGATTCGTATCTACATCGTTGATAACATGACCCAATGCACCGTATTGACTAGTCTTTGGCTCATAAAAGGTAAGTGTTCCTACTCCTGCAGCTTCATTCCGTACATAAAGACCGACTCGATAACGATCGGTTTCGGGACAGAGAACTGTTGTCACCTTTTTTTGAGTTTGTTGACCATTGTGACTGATAAGGATCTCCGAAAAGCCTTGCTTTTTACCGGCCCGATGAATCGCATTGGCTACGTCTTGATCACTCGACATTTCTTGACCATCGATTTTTAAGATGACATCTCCTACTTCGATTCCTACATCTTTGGCTGGGCAAACCAGTCTACCCTCCTGATTCTGCACAGCAGCCTGCCCAACTACCATAACTCCTTTTGCCTGCAAGCTTACCCCAATCGATTGTCCGCCAGGTAAAAGTTTGAGATTGGGCATCACTTCGACGGCACTAGACTTCAGCGGTATCAGTCCGAAAAGCTTGTAGGTCACTTGAATAACCTCAGGCTTTTCCGGGTGAGCAGCCATAACCGCATTTACATCCGCCTCAGCTGCTTTAACTTCTTCAGCGACAATAAGATTAGCTAGCAGACCTGTGAGTTGTGGAAGACGATGACTGCTGGATTCATAGAGTTCAGGCAGTTGTGCCATTTGATGAAGCGTTGGATTAAGACTGAGAAAGGTACAGAGAAGAACACTGGCGAAGACCATGGCTCTCTTCGTTTTCACTCTCTTATCACCCTCCGTCTTTTTGTCTCCCCATGTTCTTCCTTTCTCTCGATATTCTTATTTTTTTTCAGAACCTAATAGTAAATTAACCATCATGAATTCATTTCATCCTGACAATTCCGTTCTGTATTTCCAAATAAAAAAATAGAAGGCCAAATTCACCTTCTATCTATAAAATCCCCATAATAATTCATTTCTATAATAGATTAATAAATATTTTTCATAAGTTTTCGCGCATGTTCGAGGGCGATGGCTTCTTCCTCCCCGCCCAACATGCGGGCTAATTCATGGATACGCTCTTCCTCAGAAAGCAGTTGGATGCGGGTTCTTGTTCTTCCATTGCTAATTTCTTTTTGGATACCAAAATGATGTTCACCAAAGGCAGCCACTAGCGCAGCATGGGTTATACAAAACACTTGTTTGTTTTCAGCAATTTTTGCTAATTTATCGCCAACCTTTTGAATGGTGCGGCCGCCCACACCGCTGTCCACTTCATCAAAAACAAAGGTGCTAACGCTTTCGATTTTGGATAAAAGACTTTTTAAAGCTAACATGAGACGTGACATTTCTCCGCCGGAGGCTACTTTTGCTAGTGGCTTTGGGGGTTCCCCAAGGTTTGCTGAAAAATAGAACTCTGCTTCCTCTGCTCCACCTATTTGAGGTTCATGGAGAGAGGTAAGCTTCACTTCAAAACTGCTTTTCTCCAAACCTAAGTCGGCCAATTCCCCTTTAAGACCTTCAGCAAGATGTTTCGCAACCAGCAACCGTGCCTGCGTTAACTCCTTAGCTTTCTGCTCATAGTCTCTTAGAATATTTTCTCGGTCACGACGTAACGCCCCCAGCTCTTCTTGTAGATTCGTGATGGTATGAAGCTCTTGCATCATTTCATCTTTCGTGTGGAGAACTTCCTGGACCGTATGACCATATTTTCGCAAACGTTGCAATTGAATTAAGCGCTCTTCGATTTCATCTAAACGTCCTGGATTAAAATCAAATCCATCTCGGTACGAACTCACTTGGGAGGCTAAATCTTCGATTGTGTAATAGATGGAGTCCATAGGTTCAAGCATATGGTTACAGTTCTCATCATAGCGAACAAGATCCTGTAATGCTTTCCGGCAGCGACCTATTTGATCTAAGGCGGAGGACTGCTGTCCACCCTCATATAATAAAGCATACATTTCCCCAATGTTGCCCATGATCTTTTCCGAATTTGCCAAACGCTTCTTTTCCTGTACTAATGTTTCTTCTTCATTGGGTTGAGGATCAATGGCAGTAATCTCATCAATTTGAAAGCGTAAGATATCCTCACGTCGTTCTCGATCAGCTTCACTACGCAAAAGCTGCTGTTCTTTTTGCATAAGACTTCGATAAGCTCGGGCAAGCTTATTAACCTGGCTTAGGAGCTCCAGCTGTTTTTCTCCTCCAAAAGCATCCAGCAAACCGCGATGACTATCAGGATTAAAAAGCGATTGATGCTCCATCTGTCCGTGAATATCCACTAAACCTTGGACCAAATTTCGATAGAGTGTTAAGGGAACCGTTCTTCCTTGAACACGGCAGATGTTCTTACCATTGCGATTGATCTCTCGAGAAAGAATTAGCTGCCCCTCTTCGAGAGGATAACCGGCATCCTCTATACCTTCGAGAACTTCAGGAGGGCACTCTTCAAAAATACCTTCCACCCAGGCCTTATCCAGACCATGGCGAATAAAATCCGCACTTGCCCTTCCTCCCAACAATACGCCAAGAGCATCGATGAGCATGGATTTCCCCGTACCTGTTTCTCCGGTAAAAATAGTTAAACCTCGTGAAAAAGATAATTCTATCTCTTCCATTAAAGCGAAATTCTCTACATGGATTTCTGTTAACATCGCAATCCATCTCCTCTTTGACCAATAACCCTATTCCATGAATTGAGCGATTCGTCCTCGGACTTGAGGTACAGCGCTGATTGGCTTGACAACCAAGAGTATGGTATCGTCACCAGCTACCGTACCAATCACTTCCTCCCAATTACTGTGATCAATCAAACTGGCAAGCGCCTGAGCATTTCCAGGAATCGTCCGCAAAACAATCAGATTTTCGCTATCATTTATGGTAACTACGGTCTCTCTCATCCGGCGTTTGAGTCGGTCGGGAGTACTGAGTGGTTGAGCTGAACCGGGAACCGCATAGCGATAATCGTCATCCGAAGTAGGAACCTTGATTAGACCCATCTCTTTGATATCTCGTGACACCGTGGCTTGTGTCACATCAAAGCCTTCTTTTCTTAATCGCTCAGCAAGTTCTTCTTGGGTATGTATAGGGTGGTTATTAATAATCTCTTGGATTTTCATCTGCCGACGGGTCTTCATTCGTTATCCCCCTTATTCTTCTGAACCAAAATCCAGTAAGGTGCGTTTGGGATTTGATTCGTGTACTCTCCGCGCAAGACACTGTATTGACGCCGTGGTAAATCGCTTAAAAAATCTTCCACTGCAACAGCCTCTGCTAAGCCACCTGGATGACCGCGATACAAAGTAAGTGCGATCACACCGTCTTTACGGAGCAATTGAAAGACGGCCGTCAAAGCCGAAATTGTCGAGGTAGCATGCGTGGTGACATCTTGATTATGTCCCGGTAGATATCCGAGATTAAACATGGCCGCTTGAACAGGTTCTTGAACCTTTTCTAATAATCGACTGTGATCGCAATGATGCAAGCGAACACGATCTTCCAGTTGATATTCACTTAGTAACCTTTGCGTCTCTTGAAGGGCTATCTCTTGAATGTCAAAAGCATGAACAAACCCCTTCTCCCCGACCAGCTCAGCAAGAAACAGGGTATCTCTCCCCCGCCCAGCCGTAAGATCTAGAACTACATCACCAGCTTGAATCATTGTCATAAGAATATTTCTAAGAAATCCTTGAATATCTTGAATTCGGTTACTCATGCCAACGATCCTTTAATTTCTCCCGCACCACATGGTAAAAACTTCTTTTTCCTAAACGAATCAAAAGGGCGGCAATTGGAGCCCTCTCTATATGAAACATTTGGCCCTGCTTCATCAGCATACGATGATAGCCATCAAAATTCACGATACACCCTTCCCCGCGAGCCAAAAAAATATCGATCTTCTCTTCTGCAGAAAGGACCATTGGACGTGCCGATAGAGAATGGGCCGCCAAAGGGGTTATTAAAATCGCCTCAACATTGGGACTCAAGATCGGTCCTCCTGCCGATAAAGCATAGGCCGTGGAGCCGGTGGGTGTGGATACAATTAAACCATCCGCCGGATATCGTACGGAGGGTTCTCCTGACAGATTAGCTTGTAGAGTTATCATAGCACCTGAAGGCTCTCTGAGAAACACCACATCATTCAACACATAGAAGGTATCCCTACTCTGATCCGGGCCCGTTACGGTTACGTTAAGCATAAGGCGCTCCTGAATCGTATAATCATGATCAATAATCTTGATTAGAGCATCAAAAAGCTCGTTACGCTCGATTTCACATAAGAAGCCAAGGCGACCTAGATTCACTCCTAGAACCGGCAGAGCATGACGTGCGGCCTCACGGGAGGCTTCCAGTAAGGTCCCATCGCCTCCTAAGGAGATGAGAAAGTTGACCTTTTGAGCGATAATTTCTTCCCAATCGGTATAGACTTCCCAGCCGCGCTCTTGAAACCAAGGGGTAAGATGTTCGGCTAAGGTTATAGCTTCGGGTTTACTACGGTTAATCCACAAGCCGACTCGATCCATGCAATTCACTCCGATCTTTTTTGAGCATGTTCAACAATCTCGGGAACGAGTTCACGCCAAGGTATGCCGTTATCCTGTTTACGCTGAAGCCAGGCTAAATATTCAATATTACCTTCTGGACCACGGATGGGCGAGAAGTCCAAGCCTTTGACCACAAAACCACATTTTTCCGACTCTTCGAGGACATGGTTAATAACCCACTGGTGAATCTGGGGATCTTTGACAACCCCCTTTTTACCGATGTGTTCCCGACCCGCCTCAAATTGTGGTTTTATTAATGTGATGACCTGTCCCTCCTCCTTGAGGATCTCCAGCATAGCCGGAAAGATCTTTGTGACAGAGATGAAGGCAACGTCAGAGACAACATAATCTACCGATTCAGGCAAGGATTCTCCATCGAGATACCGGGCATTGACTCTTTCCATGGAGACAACTCGTGGGTCTGTGCGCAGTTTCCAGTCCAGTTGTCCATAACCCACATCGATAGAATAGACGCGTGCTGCTCCATTTTGTAAAGCACAATCCGTAAATCCCCCTGTCGAGGCACCAATGTCGGCAACAATGGCCCCCTCTAGGGAAACGGGAAAGGTTTTAAGGGCCTTTTCCAACTTTAATCCTCCCCGGGAAACATAGGGTAAAGGATCTCCTTTGATTTCTAAAACAGTAGCTTCCGGTAATTCCATACCAGGCTTATCCAACCGCTGTCCTTGGCTGAAGACCAACCCGGCCATGATGATGGCTTTGGCCTTCTCCCTGCTGGAGGATAAACCCTGCTTAACCAACAACACATCCAGTCGTTCTTTTCCTTTAGACACTGCTTCTTCCCTCAATCCTTTGCAAAACCTTTAAACGCTCAGCAGCTTTTAGTATGCCAGCAACAGACAACCCGTATCCTTGATGAAGCAAAGAGATAGCTCCCTGATCCACAAATTCATCATAACCTAAGCGCTCGACGACCACATCTGCTAAACCTTCATCAGCTAACACCTCAATAACGGCACTTCCCATCCCGCCGGCAAGCATATGGTCCTCTATGGTTATGATACGTTTGGTCAGGCGAGCATAGCGGAGGATGGTCTCTTTATCTAAAGGATTCAAAAAGCGCAAATTAATGACTGTGGCTTCCACCCCGCGATGATGCAGCTCCGCGGCAGCAGCCATGCAAGTATTGACCATGGGGCCAATACCAATCAAGGTAATATCTTTACCTTCGTGAAGAACCTCGGCCTTCCCTAGAGGAAGTTCCTTGAGTTCCTCGGATAAATCTACCCCTTGACCCACAGAACGTGGATAGCGCAGAGCCACCGGTCCCTCATATTTAAGTGCAGTGTAAAGCATATGGCGTAGTTCATTTTCATCCTTCGGCGCCATAAAAATTAAGTTCGGTATCACTCGCAGAAATGAAATATCAAAGACACCGTGATGGGTTGGTCCATCATCACCGACCAATCCTGCTCGGTCAATAGCCATCACCACGTTGGAATTAGGTAAACAAACATCATGAAGAACTTGGTCATAGGCCCGCTGATAAAAAGTAGAATAGATAGAAATCACTGGTTTCATGCCACCAAAAGCCAAAGCGGAAGAAAAGGTCACCGCATGCTGCTCGGCGATTCCGACATCAAAGAACCGTTCCGGAAACTTCTGGGCAAAAAGATTGAGTCCTGTGCCGCTTGGCATAGCCGCCGTGATGGCCACGACCCGTGGATCTTTTTCCGCAATATCGCAGAGGGTCTGGCCAAAAATCTGGGTATAGGTCGGAGGAGCAGGTTTTTTAGGGATTTCACCCGTTAATTTATTAAAAGGCCCTACCCCATGAAAAAGAGAAGGGTTTCTCTCGGCGGGTTCATAGCCTTTCCCTTTTTGGGTCAAAACATGAATAAGTACAGGTTCCTTCACGTGTTTTGCTTGCTCAAAAACCTGTTCCAACGCTATTTGGTCATGACCGTTGATGGGGCCGAGATAGGTAAAACCTAGTTCTTCAAATAATAATCCCGGTACCAAAAGATATTTCAAACTATCCTTGGCCTTTTCAGCTGCTTTGGCCATCTTTGAACCGATCCCTGGAATACGTTTGAGCAGATTTTCTATTTCTTCTTTGCTCCTATCATAGCGAGGATCGGTACGCAGGCGATTTAGATAAGAGGACATGGCCCCCACATTCTGAGCAATCGCCATCTCATTATCATTAAGGAGCACAATCATCTTAGTCTTCGTTTGTCCGACATGGTTTAGAGCCTCAAAAGCCATACCGCCGGTCATAGCCCCATCCCCAATCACGGCGATGACCTGATGCTTTTCTTGGCGTAGATCTCTTGCCTTAGCGAAACCTACTGCCGCCGAAATCGAGGTACTAGAGTGACCGGTCTCAAAACAATCATGTGGGCTTTCAGAGCGTTTGGGAAAACCTGATAAACCATGATAAAGTCTAAGACTCTTAAATTCCTTCTGTCTCCCTGTGACTAATTTATGGATATAACTTTGATGCCCCACATCCCAGATAATCTTATCTTTTGGACTATCAAAGACCCTATGCAAAGCAAGGCTAAGCTCGACAACCCCTAAATTTGGAGCCAAATGACCTCCATTGGTGGAGACCACATCAATCATTTCCTCTCGAATCTCTTGGGCAAGCTGTTTAAGTTCGGGATACGTCAACCCTTTTAAATCCTTGGGCTGATCAATCTTTTCGAGGATCCCCACTTTGCTTCCCCCCCTTCCGTCGTTTATCTGTAAACGTCCAACCCGTCAGCTCTTCTAAACGTGCTATGACAAATCCTACTCGTCCCATGATTTCATCGGCTTTTTGGATAGCAAAAGTTTTGCCTACGGCCTTTCCGGTTACTGTGACCGAAGCCACCAAGGCAATCATTAAGGTATCAATCCAAATCTCATGAGATCCTAATCCAGGGTATGTTTGCAACATTTCTAAGACGATGGAGGCTGACATGCCTCCACTCAATGCACCTGTAACATCGCCAACAATATCATTAGCAAAATTCGCTACTGTATCCGCGTGGCGAACTAAAAAGACCGTCTGCCGAGCGCCTGGAACCCGGTTAGCTGCTTTAGCATGATGCGGCTTCTCGGTAGCTGCGGTGGCAGCAATCCCAATCACATCAAACCCAATATTGATAATAATGATAACCAATAAAAGAATGAGAGCGATAAATATATTGGTCTTCCTCATTAATATTTCGGTTCCTAAGCCAGCAACGACCGCTAATGTAAAACTCAGAAGGAAGACAAATAGGATATGCTTCCAACTTTTGCGCTTATATCCCAACAGTTACCCTCCAAATCATTCTATTACATCAAGATACCCACAATGATGCCAACAATTGCCCCGGCAAACACTTCAAAGGGGGTATGCCCAATCAGTTCCTTCAGGCGTTCTTGAGATAGGTGGGACATCTGTTGATAGAGTTCTTGAACTAACTGATTAATCACTTCAGCTTGCTTACCCGCAGCTCGCCGTACCCCAGCAGCATCATACATGACAATCATACCAAAAATCACTGCAACAGCAAAAATTGGAGAGTTCCATCCATAGTATTTTCCCACTCCAATCGACAAAGCACTGACAGTGGCCGAGTGTGAACTAGGGAATCCACCCGAGCTGAATAAAAAACCCACATCAAAGGTTCTATGAATAGAAAAGTTAATGATAACTTTTAAAACTTGGGCAATAAGCCAAGCCATCATTGCCGATAGTAGTATAGCGTTATCAAGAATTCCGGAAATAATGCTCATGCTTCACCTCAATACTTCCGTTGAGCAATATAATCTGCTAAATCATGCAAGAAGCCCGATCGTTCCCCTAAGGTTTCTAACGCAGCATGAGCTTCATCTGTCTTGTTCATAAACTCGGCTTTTGCACCCTCTATGCCCATTAGCGATGGATAGGTAGCTTTATGTTGGCGAATATCGCTTTGTGCCGGTTTCCCAAGACTTTTACTATCACCTTCTAAGTCTAGGATATCGTCTCTAATCTGGAAGGCAAGGCCGATAGCTTGTGCATAATTAGTTAATGCCTCAATTTTCTCTTCAGTTCCCCCGGCAAGGATTGCTCCTAAGCGAGCAGAAACCACGAGCATGGCTCCCGTCTTTAAGCGATGTACCCGTTCAAGCTCAGCCAACGCTAAATCTTTCTCTTCAGCCGCCAAATCCAACACCTGTCCACCCACCATACCTTCCGGTCCCGCGGCCTGAGCGACCTCCCTGATGACCCGAAGCTGGCGTTCCGGCGTCACCCCGGTAATGGATTGAGCAAGAAGCTCGAAGGCATAGGTCAAAAGAGCATCCCCGGCAAGAATGGCTTGCCCGACCCCAAAAGCTTTATGGTTAGACAAGCGACCACGGCGATAATCATCATTATCCATGGCCGGAAGATCATCATGGATTAAAGAATAGGTATGTATCAATTCCAGTGCGCAGGCCGCAGGAAGAATGGATTCCTCGTCTCCCCCCACTGCTTTGGCAGCGGCTAGAGCTAAAACCGGTCGGATCCGTTTGCCTCCTGCAGCAAGAGAATAATTCATGCTTTCGATAAGAATCCCATTTCCACTAAAGAGTTGTGCTAAATATGAATCGACTTGTCGGACATGTGCCTCTAAATCCTTTTGAAACATCGACGAATCATCCTTCCACAGGAAAATCTGCTGGTCGAATCTCCAACTCACCGTTGGGATCCTCTAAGAGAATCTGCATTTGTTTTTCTGCGTGATCAAGCAGGTTATTGGAATTTTGCACAAGTTCAATTCCCTGTTTAAAGAGATTTAAAGCCTGTTCCAAAGGGACTTCTTTTTGTTCTAGTTCTCGAACTATACGCTCTAGGTGTTCGATTCCCTCTTCAAAAGTTAACTCCTTACTCTCAACTTCCATGTTATATTCCCCTTTAAATTTCTATACTTATTTGGGATCAGAGCTCTTCGACAGTACAGCGCATGTTAAAGCACCTTGTTGAAGCCGTACTTGAACCTGCTGCCCCACATTGATTTCATCAGAATGGCGAAGAACGTTTCCTTTAGGGCCATAGGTTAGGGAGTAGCCTCTCCCGAGAATGGCTAATGGACTCAATAAATCAAGCTTTGCAGCCAATAGTCTTAGTATACCATTTTTGTCAGAAACAAATCTAGTCATCCCCTGTTCTAGGCGCTCGCTTAGAGCATCGAGGCGTTGACGGTTTTGATCCACTCTCCAGAAAGGGTTAGAAAGTGGTCCAATACTTTTTAAACTGTCCACTCTTTGCCTCTTTTGATGGATTTGCAAGGCCATACTACTACGCAACCGGGATTCCATTTGCGCTAAATTGGCTTTCAATTCCATCCACAGCGGAACAGCCAATTCCGCAGCAGCAGAAGGGGTCGGCGCACGCAGATCGGCAACCATATCCGCAATGGTGACATCCGTCTCGTGTCCTACAGCCGAGATTACCGGAATACCTGAAGCAGCAATAGCTCGAGCAACTTCGACCGTATTGAAAGCCCAAAGCTCTTCCAGCGAACCACCTCCACGGCCCACGATAATCACATCCACTTGAGCCTGACGATTGAGCCGGGCAATAGCTTGAGCCACTTCTCGAGGGGCGAGTTCTCCCTGAACCGCGGCAGGGGCAAGGATCCAAGAGATTTGCGGGTTACGTCGTTCCATAACCTTAAGAATATCTTTAAGAGCAGCCCCTGTCGGGCTTGTGACAATTCCAATGCGGCGGGGAAATCTAGGAATGGGCTTTTTGCGCTCTGTGTCAAAAAGCCCTTCTTGGGCTAAACGTTCCTTAAGCTGCTCAAAAGCCAAATAAAGTGCGCCCACACCGCTGGGCTGCATCTCATCGGCATAAAGTTGAATGTTGCCATCTCGCTCATAGATACGAATGCTACCCCGCACAAGTACCTTCATCCCATCTTGTGGGACAAAGCGTACTCTTTCAGCGCGACTACGAAACATAACTCCTTTAATACTGGAGTATTCATCCTTTACGGTAAAGTACCAATGTCCCGAGGGACGATGGTTTTTATAATTAGAAATCTCCCCACTGACCCAACAGTTCACAAAATCCGGGTTTTCAGTGAGGGTCTGACCTATTTCTCGAGTTAATTCAGCAACCGTCCAGATCTTCGGCACATTATTCACCTCTTACCCATAATACAAAGTAGCTTAAGTATTTTCAAGAATTTTGTATATTTTTCTATGATAACATAACAAACACCCGGTTTTTACCTTTTTCGTAGTGAAGCTTCGAGAATCTATACCAAGTTAAACTTGTTTAAAGTTATCCAAGTCTACTCTACAACAAAAGGCCTGTCCGAGAATGGACAACGTTGTCCATTCTCGGACAGGCTTTAATTCTCACTTCTACCGCTTACACATGTCGATAGCAAGGGGCATCCCCCAATACTTATGCATTGTGCTTAAATTTAAAAAAGGGAGGTTTCCCTCCCTACTAGAACATTTTCTTTTTCCACAAGATAAAGGCACTAACACCAGCAATAGCAAATGCTATACCGAGTACGAAGCTAAATCCAAAAGGATTATCGCGGAAAGGCACCACAACATTCATTCCCCAAAAGCTGGCTAACATCGTCGGTACAGCCAAAATAATGGTCATCGAAGCTAAAAACTTCATCACCATATTCAAATTGTTGGAGATAATCGAAGCAAAGGCATCGGTCAAGCTTCCCAAAATATTGGTGTACATCTCAACCATTTGGATGGCCTGATTATTCTCGATGATAACATCTTCTAACAAATCTTCATCTTCTTCATACATTTTGATCAAATGTTGGCATTGACTATTGGAACGTAACCGCAATAAGCGATCCATGACCACCCCGTTAGAACGAAGTGAGACCGTAAAGAAGGTCAAGCCTTTTTGCAAGTCCATCAATTGAAAAATCTCTTGGTTCTTCATGGATGTGCGCAGGTCAAGCTCAATTTGATCGGTGCGCTTATTAATTTGACGCAAGTACTTGAGGTAATATGAAGCAGATTTATAGAGAATCTGAAATAAAAAACGTGTTCGCTTCCCTGTGTTAAAGCTTCGGTAGCTATCAGCATTAAACTCATTAAACACCGGATTATCCTCTAAGGATACCGTAATAATGTGATCTTCAGTAATAATCATACCCAGTGGCAATGTATCGTAGTTCGTTTCATTGATCATCAAGGGTATGTTTGTAATAATCAAGATACAATGGTCTTCCAACTCTATCCGTGAACGCTCTTCTTCGTCCAGTGCCGCTTTGAGAAAATCCAGTGGCACTTCAGTGGCCTCTGCCACCGCATTAAGTTCCCCTGGGGTTGGATTCACCATCTGAATCCAGGATCCTTTAACCAAAGCATCTAAAGTAAGCTCTTGATAATTACCAGCATCATTTTTACAAATTTTGAGCATCCGGTTCCCCCCTTTAGGTGGCCGGCTGAATCAATAATCCTCCTTCAAAACCGGACACACCCCTATTTTCGAATAAAATATTCAATTTCGGTCGACTAGGCCCTCCTGCGTCCAGTTTACTCACCATCCCGTCATTTTTTAAGTGATTACATAAGAACTATACTCCTTCAGTTCAGAGGTGTCAATTCTACTACCTAAGAAAAGTTGAAATTCATCCTTGTTAAACTACGCGAAACGAAAAATCAGTTGTCAACAAAAAACCCGCACTCAGCCAAGCGATGCGGATTTTTACGGTATATCGTTATTATCCTGAATAAATCTTATAATCTGCTCTGTACGACTGCCACTATATCATTTTTGAGCTGTTCTGCTTGAGCGAAGAGACGTTCACGCTCAGCTTTAACTTTGTCTTGGTAGTTATTATCTTTAACCTGAGGCAAATTGATATCCACACTAAACATAGCAGCTTTAAGGGCACTTTCGGCTAAATAAGCAGCTACACCCACATCACTAATCGCCCCTTTATTGCCGATGGGGGCAAGCTCTTGAGCTAATTCAAGGACAGCATAACAGTTTTGGGCAATTCCTAATGGAGTATCCGTCGCTGAGACCAATACTTCTTGCATTTTAGTCGAACGGACTAGTTTTTGCTCTCCTGTATCTTTGGGAAACTTTAATACTGCCATGAAATTTGAGAATTCCTCAATATCTTGGGTTAAGCCGGTTTTCAAGTCAGCCAACGCCTTTTGGCCTTTATCCAAAATTGCTTGAGCTTGTGGCTCAACATCCTTATATTTTTCTTTACCAATCGTCAAATTTGCGACCATACATACCATAGACGCAGCTAACGCTCCTACATATGCAGATACGCTTCCTCCCCCAGGGGTTGGAGCAGCGCTGGCGGATTGGGCCAAAAATTCCGCAGTGGTCCACTGCCATACAGTGTTGTCAGCCATCATTTTACCTCCTTATGTTGGAGAGCGATTCCCTTCAAAACATTTCTCATAACTAAAGCAGTAGTTAAGGATCCAACTCCTCCCGGAACCGGTGATATCAGAGAAGCGACCTCCTTAACCTCTTCAAAATCCACATCACCGCAGATTCCACCGGGAATCTCATTGATTCCGGCGTCAACAACCACAGCACCCGCTTTTACCATATCTTTTTTCAGGAGCTTCGCTTTACCTACAGCAGCAATAATGATATCCGCCTGGCGGGTAAACGCCCCCAAGTCCGGCGTTTTCGAGTGGCAGATTGTAACTGTGGCGTTATGCTTAAGAATGAGAAAAACTAAAGGCTTGCCAACCGTTTCACCTCGACCGAGGATAACCACATGCTTACCGGCAATTTCGACTCCAGAACGAAGCATAATTTCAATGCAGCTTTGGGGCGTTGCGGGGAAGAGGCCCTCTTCACCACTGAGTATATAGCCCCGATTGATGGGATGGACTCCGTCCACATCTTTATCGGGACGCACTGCTGCCATAACACGCTCTTTTGAGATGTGTTTTGGTAAAGGCAGCTCGATCATAATGCCATGTACTGCGGGATTGATATTGAGGGAATCGATTAGGTTCAAAATATCTTCCTCAACACTGTCAGCAGGCAGAACGAAGAGTTCAAAATCGATACCTAAGCCTTCGCTTACTTTCTGTTTAGACTTAGCATACACAACTGATGCAGGGTCATCCCCTACAAGCACCACCGCCAGCTTGGGATGGATCCCTTGTTCCTTCCACCCTTTTACTTCTTCCCTGATCTCTTCTTTTAAGACTTTGGAAATCTCTTTTCCGTCTAATAATTGAGCCAAGAAAACACACTCCTCTCATTCACACTTCTGAAACTTCCGAAGATGGCTTAGTTTGTCCTATATAGTTCTCCATAGAGACTGTAATTCCCTTTCTTTGGGAGCAATTTTTCCTCCTGGAAATAATGGTGCAGATTAAACTACATAGAAGTCTAACATTATAAGAAAAGCAAGCCAAGGAGTGTTGACTCACAAGGCTTGCTGAAACACAAAGGAAATCCTAGGATTTAATTCTTATTTTTAAGGTACTCGTTGATTCCAGCAGCTGCTTTCTTACCGGCTCCCATCGCCAGGATAACAGTAGCAGCACCGGTGACAATATCTCCGCCGGCGAATACCCCTGGGATAGAAGTCTCTAAGGTCTCTTCATTAACCACTATATTGCCCCACTTATTGAGGTTTAACCCTTCAGTGGATTTTGTTACTAAAGGATTCGGTCCCTGACCAATCGCTACAACAACGGTATCCACAGGGATTTCGAATTCAGAACCAGGAATAGCAACCGGAGAACGACGACCGGATGCATCCGGTTCTCCCAGCTCATATCGGAGACAAGTAAGGGATTTGACAGCACCACGTTCATCTCCTTGGATCGATACGGGGTTAGTCAAAAGTTGGAACTTGACACCTTCTTCTTCGGCATGCTCCAGTTCTTCATGTCGAGCAGGCATTTCCGCCCGTGAACGACGATAGACGATGCTGACTTCCTCTGCCCCTAAGCGAAGGGCAGTACGAGCAGCATCCATGGCTACGTTACCGGCGCCAAATACAGCGACTTTCTTACCAATCTTAACCGGGGTCTTATATTCGGGGAAACGATAGCCCTTCATAAGATTGGTTCGCGTCAAGAATTCATTGGCCGAGTAAACACCGTTTAAGTTCTCGCCGGGGATACCTAAAAAGTTAGGAAGCCCTGCACCTGTACCAATGAATACTGCATCATAACCTTGACTCAGAAGCTCATGAACAGAGGTCACTTTGCCAACGACTTGGTTCACAAGAATCTCAACACCCAAAGGTTCTAAATTACAGATCTCCATCTGAACAACATCTTTAGGAAGACGGAATTCAGGAATACCGTACATAAGAACCCCACCGGCAACATGAAGCGCCTCAAAGACGGTTACTTTATGGCCAGCCTTCGCTAAATCTCCCGCACAAGCCAGTCCGGCAGGACCAGCACCGATCACGGCAACTTTCTTACCCGTAGGAGCCGGAATCTCAGGAACCTTACAGCCTTGGCTGATTTCATAGTCAGCGACGAAACGCTCTAAACGGCCGATGGCTACTGGTTCACCTTTGATTCCTAAGATACATTTGGCTTCACATTGGGATTCTTGGGGGCAGACCCGGCCACATACTGCGGGTAAACTGCTACTCTTCTTAATGATTTCAGCAGCTGCCATGTAGTCTTCTTCGGTGATTTTTTGGATGAACTCAGGTATGGAAATATTAACAGGGCAACCCTGTACACACTTGGGGTTTTTACATTGTAAACAACGTTGAGCCTCTTCAATTGCAGTTTCCGAGGCATATCCTAAAGCAACTTCATTGAAATTATGCGCACGCTCTTGTGGATCTTGACAAGGCATTTCATGGCGGGGTACTTTTAAAGCCATTAGTGTTGCCCCCCCTTTCCGCAATCACAGTCTTTGGAAACTTTAGCACGCTCTTCTTCATCTTTATAAAAACTCAGACGTTTCATGGCCAAATCAAAATCCACTAAATGACCATCAAACTCAGGACCATCCACACAAGCAAACTTAGTCTCATTGCCTACACTTAAACGGCATGCTCCGCACATTCCTGTGCCATCGACCATAATCGGGTTCATGCTGACGATGGTTTTGATACCCAAAGGACGAGTAAAGTTCGCTACAGAGCGCATCATAACGACCGGTCCAACCGCCCAGATTGCGTCAATTTTTGTTCCTTGAGCAAGAATTTGCTCCAAGCCGTTGGTTACAAAACCTTTGACTCCTTTGGTGCCATCATCCGTTGCTATCACCAGTTCGTCACTAATAGCTCTCATCTCATCCTCAAGGATAAGAATATCTTCACTTCTTGCGCCTATGACCGAAATCAGTCTATTCCCAGCTTCTTTTAAGGCGCGCGCGATAGGATAAACTGGGGCAACACCCAGTCCTCCACCGATACACACTACGGTTCCATAATTCTCAATCTCCGTAGGAACTCCTAATGGACCAACAAAATCAAGGAAAAAGCTTCCTTCTTCCATGGAATTGATCATTGCTGAAGAATAACCAACATCTTGAATCACAATAGTAATCGTACCTTTTTCGCGATCAAAGTCCGCTACCGTAAGCGGAATGCGTTCGGATTGTTCGTCCATTCGCACCATAACAAATTGACCTGGTTCGACTTTTGCAGCGACTGCAGGAGCTTCGACCTCCAACAAGACGATGCAGGGTGCCGAAACAAGCTGCTTCTTTTTCACTACCCGATACACGTGCATACCTCCTAAATCTTGCCCATTAATTTCTTTTAAAATAAAAAAGAACATAACTTTCTAATTATTCGATATGATTAGGAATATTTCCTGCCTTCAGGAAATTTCCTTTAATTTTTTCTAAAGTGAGTACAGCGACCCCGATGGCGTTATCACGACTCCAATTCGGTAAAGCCCAGTGAAAGTGACCGACATTTGCGAGTCTTCTTTCTAATTCCTGACGGATATACTGGTTGGAAGCGACACCACCGACAATAAGAATTTCCTTTATGCTGGTTTCTTCCGTTCCCGCCTTTAACAATTTGGTCAAGGTTCTGACAATACACCCTTCGACCGCTCGAGCTACGTCTGCCGGTTCCTTTCCCTGATCAATTAAACGTTGGGCCGCTGACTCTACCCCTGAGAAGCTAACTTCAAATTCTTTGACAGCTGAAGGAAGCCAAGTTGCTGCTTCAGGATTAGCTTGCCGAGCCAGCGCTTCTAGGCTTTTACCCGCAGGAAAAGGCAATCCTAAGCGCACTCCCACTCGATCTATGAATTGGCCGGCATGCAAGTCCGTTGTTCCTCCTAAAATTCGGATATCCATTTGGCCCGGCAGCTGGCGTTGGACCTCTAATAGTTCTGTGGTTCCTCCGGATATATGAACCGCTAGAAAGCGGGTGCCGCTCAACTCGCTAGAAATGAGACCGGCTGCCAAATGTCCCTCCTGATGACTCGTCAGAACCAGAGGAATACAGCGAGCTGCGGCCATGGCCGTGGCTACTCCAAACCCTGGAGTAAAGACCGGCATATAGGATTCTTTGAGAGGGCGCGGTGCGGTACTTACCCCGATTGCGGCAATCTCCCCCCAATACTCTTGAGGTACAGCAGCCACCAGTTGAGGTAAGTTCTGGACATGCTGAAAAAGGGCTACTGACTGAGCGAGCCCTCTTTCACCTTGCGGTACATCTAAGACTTTTCTATTCTCATAGACCAGTACAGCCTGATCATCCACTATCGCTAAGGAAGTGGTATAAGCACTTGTGTCAATTCCCAGGTAGAGTGCCATTCTCTTTTTCATCCCTTTTATTGACGCTTTCTACAACCTTGTCCAAAATGCCATTGATAAATTTCCCCGATTCATCACTGCCATAGCGTTTGGCAATTTCAATCGCTTCATTCAGGGTCACCCGTCCGGGAATATCCTCCCGATGGAGAATTTCATAGCAAGCAAGACGCAAAAGGTTGCGATCCACATTGGCCATCCGAGATACGGGCCAACCTTCAGAATATTTCTCCAGTAATTCGTCTATAGCTTCTTGGTGGGTTAATGTTCCTTCCACCAGCTCTTGAGCAAATGGAATACTTCCTTCCGGAACTGCAAATTCTTCTGCCCATTTGCAAATCACAGGTTTCAGCTCCAAGATTTCTTTTGTCATATCCAGCTGAAACAAGACTTGCAGCGCGGTTTCCCGTGCTAATCTACGGCTCATAGGTTCCTCCTAGCTGCTTTCTAATCCATACTTAAGCCAATTTATTCATCCTTTAGCACCCGATCACTCATTTAATGAAAAAAACGGTCCAGCCAGCCAAAGAGATCTTTATGATCATCATGTCGTTTCCCTAAGATAAGGCCAACCAGAACAAATAACGCCAATACCAGTGCTTTCCAAAAACCCAAAACAACGACTAGCAGTCCTATCCCGAAGCCGGCAAGGATTCCCGAAAGTTTCCCAGGATGCTCTTCTAGAGCCCAAAGAAAAAAACGTGATATCTTATTCACCAACTCCGTCCAGAAAATCTTCATCGGACTCGTGCTAGGCGATTGGATGGATCAGAATCCATGCGACGCACCAGCACTTTCACCTCGGCAACTTTGATCCCTGTATAGCGCTCAATATCTTCTTTCACTTGGGCTTGTAATTGTTCAGAAACTTCTGGAATGGCTGCCTCAGGATTAAACTGACAATCCAAGAAAACTTCCAAGCCGTCTTCTCTCTGCTTGATTAAAGGTTTGACGAGACGGACCCCATTCTTGCTTTGGGCGCTGCGCACAATAATATCTCCGAGCGCATCCACTGTTATACGGACTTCACCCAGTTGTGATACGGTCCGGAAGGTATGATCCGGCATCTTCCTCCGCGGCTTTAGGAAAGGTAATATTCCCAAAATAATAATGAAGATAGCAATGATTAAACCTTCCCAAGTATTAGATCTCAACCATTCCATTCCATCCATAAAAATCTCATAAGGAAGACCCCACCCAGTACTAAGAGCAAGAATATAGACGCCGATGACCATCAAAAGAGCGCCAACACTATACCCTAACAACCTGTCCACCTCCTTACATTTATTTACCCCCCCTAGTCGTCCAGGGGGGGTAACAAAAAGCTTATTTTAAACGCGGAAGTTCTTCATCTTTAATCTCAGGAGCCGGACGAAAGTTAACTCCTTGAATATGAACATTAGTTTCAATTACTTGAAGTCCCGTCATGCTTTCAATAGCCTCTTTTACAGCTTCTTGAACCTTCGAAGACACCTCAGGTATTGATACACCATATTCCACAACGAGGTAGAGATTCACTGCCGCTTCTTGCTCACCGACTTCAACCTTAACCCCCTTCGAGAGGTTTTTGCCGCGAACGAGCATCTGAGCGATATCTCCGACTAAGCCACCGCTCATGCCAGCTACACCCTCCACTTGAGAAGCAGCTAAGCCAGCGATAATTTCCACGACTTCATCTGCAATCTTAATCGTACCCAGTGTATTTTCTATATCTGACTTTTCCATAGTTTCACCTCATATCCACATATTAAATCCATATGTATCTTTTGCCATTAAAATAGAAAACCCGGCTTCATTAGGCCTCTAAGTCATATTCCAAATTACGAGGCCGTTGGTTGCACTTGTGCAGGAGGAAAGTATGCAAGGTCATTATACTATTTAATAGTATAACAAAAGAATACCCTACTGGCAAAGGTGAATGTATTCGCTATTCTCCCATGATCCGTCGCTGGATAAAGTTTGTATAGACTTCTCCCCTACGGAAGAAGGCATTATCCAGCACTCTAAGGTGAAATGGAATGGTGGTGTGAATTCCCTCGATATAAAACTCTTCTAAGGCCCGCTTCATTCGTTGGATAGCCTCTTCACGGTCCGCTCCCCAAACAATGAGTTTTCCCACCATGGAGTCATAATAGGGAGGGATGGTGTATCCTTGGTATACTGCACTGTCCACCCGTACTCCAGGTCCACCCGGTGGATGATAAAACTCAATGGTTCCCGGGGAGGGCATAAAGTTCTTATCCGGGTTTTCCGCATTGATGCGGCATTCCATAGCCCAGCCACGAATTTCGACATCCTCTTGCTGAATGCCTAAGGGCTCTCCGGCAGCGACACGAATCTGAGCTTTCAAGAGATCGATTCCAGTCACAAGTTCAGTCACAGGATGCTCTACTTGAATTCGCGTATTCATTTCAATAAAATAGTAATCTCCATGCTTATCCAAAAGGAATTCGATGGTTCCGGCACTGGAATAATCAGCAGCCCTTGCAGCTTTAATTGCTGCATCCCCCATGGCTTGCCGTAGCTCAGGCGTCAGGGCACTGGAGGGTGCCTCTTCCAGTAATTTCTGATTCCGTCTTTGTAAGGAACAATCCCTTTCCCCAAGATGGATGACATTGCCGTGTTTGTCCGCTAGGATTTGGAATTCAATATGCCGAGGCTCCTCCACATATTTTTCCAGATAGATTTCCGAATTACCAAAGGCGGCATGGGCTTCATTTTGGGCAGCTTGAATGGACTTGCCTAACTCCTTAGAATTCTGAGCAATACGCATACCCTTTCCCCCGCCTCCCGCAGAGGCTTTGATCATGACCGGATAGCCAATCTCCTTGGCGATCATGGAGGCGGCTTCCACATCGGTGATGATCTCTTTAGAGCCGGGAACCACAGGCACCCCTGCCTCTATCATGGTCTTGCGAGCTGTAGCTTTATCCCCCATCATCTCAATGGCTTTGGGAGATGGCCCAATAAAGGTTATACCGCAGGACTCACAGATTTCGGCAAAACGAGCATTCTCAGATAAAAAGCCATATCCGGGATGAATAGCATCCACACCGGTGAGTTCAGCAGCGCTGATAATATTCGGGATATTTAAATAACTTTTAGCTGAAGGATGGGGACCGATACATATGGCTTGGTCCGCTTCACGGACATGCATAGCATCACGATCCGCTTCTGAAAAAACTGCCACGGTTTCAATGTCCATCTCACGGCAAGCGCGAATAATCCGCAAGGCAATTTCTCCCCGATTCGCAATTAATATCTTCTTAAACATGCCTATCTCCTCATGTTTCTACGGCAAACAAAGGTTGCCCAAATTCTACGGGTTGACCATTCTCTACGAGGATTTCGACAATTTTACCACTGATCTCTGCCTCGATCTCATTCATCAGTTTCATGGCTTCGATAATACATACGGTCTCTTCCGCCTTAACGGTCTGTCCTAACTCGACAAAAGATCCGGCATCAGGCGAAGGTGAGCGATAGAAGGTTCCGACCATCGGGGACTTAATATACTGAACATTTTTAGCCGAAGCAGCCATTATCTCTGGAGCCCCTTGAAAGTCTTTCGCAGTTGAGGTTCCGGGTAAGGCTGGCGCAGGTTGAGCGCTCACTTCCGCAACGGTAGCCATGACCGGAAGAGCACCTACTGACACGGGAGCGCTTCCCTTTTTGATAGAAACCTTGACTCCTTCGCTTTCTAGGTTCAGCTCAGTGATATCTGTGTCTCCAATGAGCTTTATGAGCTCTTTTATTTCTTTTAAATCCAATTTGGAATCCTCCTTCGGAGTAAGGATGACCGGATTCTTATCAGAAACCGTTATTCCTTTCTCTCTTTCTACAAAGAACTTTTTTGCCACCTGCGGAAACAAAGCATAACTCAGGACATCTTCTCGAGAACGGGCAAGATCCTTACTTTCCTGCTCTGCTTTTTCAAGACCAGGTGCTAATTTGTCTGCAGGACGGACGGTGATAACTTCACCATCGCCGATAATCTTTTTTTGAATATCAGGATCAATCGGAGCGGGAGGTTTTCCATAGAGCCCGCCCACATAAGCCTTAACTTCTGCAGGTATTAATTTATATCTTGTCCCGCTTAACACATTTAAAACAGCCTGTGTCCCGACAATTTGGCTGGTTGGTGTTACCAAAGGTGGATAACCCAATTCTGCCCTAACACGGGGTATCTCGTCAAGCACTTCATTAATACGATTAAGGGCTTTCTGTTCTTCTAATTGTGAGACAAGATTAGAAATCATCCCTCCAGGTACTTGGTGTTCAAATACACGCATATCCGAGATACGTGTAATCCCCCGTTCAAAACCACGACTCTTGCGCAAATCCTCAAAATAATTAGCAATCCTAAACAGCTGTGGAATGTCCAATTGTGGAGCAAATTCAAATTCCTGTAACGCTCGAACGACAAGCTCCACCGGAGGTTGACTGGCACCGAAAGCTAAGGGAACACTGGCTGTATCAATAACATCAACCCCTGCTTCGGCCGCCTTAACATAGGCAATAGTTCCCATCCCGCCAATATAATGGGTATGGAGTTGGACCATAACCCCTAACTCTTCTTTGATTAAACTCACCAATTTATAAGCTCGTATAGGAGTGAGCAGTCCAGCCATATCTTTGATGCAAATAGAATCCGCTCCCAAGTCCACAAGAGCTCTGGCTGTGTCTAAATAATGCTCTAGGGTATGCACCGGACTGATTGTATACACTACAGAAGCTTGAACATGGGCTCCGGCTTTTTTAGCGGCTTCCATGGGGACAATCATATTGCGCACATCGTTGAGCGCGTCGAATATACGAATGATATCGATTCCATTCTTGACACTGAGCTGAACAAATTCGCGAACCACATCATCCGGATAATGTTGATAACCGACTAATGATTGCCCTCTAAGCAACATTTGCAGAGGGGTATTTTTTACATGCTTCTTAATCGTACGCAATCTCTCCCAGGGGTCTTCCCCAAGAAAGCGTAGGCCTACATCAAAAGTCGCCCCTCCCCAGACCTCGAGTGAATGATATCCCACCTGATCCAACTCAGCGAGAATAGGGACTAGGTCTTCTGTTTTCATCCGGGTTGCCCAAAGACTTTGATGCGCATCGCGCAATGTTGTATCTGTAATTCTAACCGGTTTCATCCAACATAACCCCTCTCTATTCTCTATATACATTATCTCTTCCAGATTATGTTTTATTATATGAAACTGCAACTTCTTTTTCAACGATACGGGGTGAAGTATACAATATCACAGAAAAGTATACAGTATTTTTTAAGAGAAGATGTATGAATATCGAGAGGAGCCTGTGTTCTGTTTACGAAGAATGATTCTGTAGAGAAGAATTTGATATCTTAATAACGATAAGAAATCCGGATGGTTTCCCTTGGCATATCGGTTACCCTCAGAGCCACATCTTGGATTAATTTGATTTCTTCAGAATTCAGTTGGGAAGCAAAAACGATGACTGCTACTTCATTATTCCCTAAATCGGCTACTGCATCCTGAATTCCACTGATTTTGAGGAGATTTTCAATCTGTTCTTCCTTTTCAATTTTATGAGTGAGCTGTAACCATTTTTCTTGGGCCTCTTCTTTTGTCTTTTCGACATTGGAATTGAGGAGTGGGGCTAGCATATCCTTAGCTTCTTGGCGAGAGGCTTCCCGCTGCAGCCGATAATTGACAAAATAATCTCCCCCTTGAGGCATCGCCTTGAGCATTTCTGCCGAAAAACCAATAGATTGCGCTTCTGGTTGAGCATTGACAGGCAAACTCTCTTGACTAGGGAGGCTGGAAGGCTCATTACCTCGCGCTATGCCCCAGAGTATCCCCAAAACCAGACACACGAGGAGACCTCCCCCAATCCATCCCGCCTTTTGTCTTTTAGAAAAATTGCTCCATCGTTTGAACGTAACGATTCTCATTTATACCCCTCCCATCGGTTGGACATTGATTTTGTCTGAAGGAATATCCAATAAGGTTCGAACTGCGTTATGGATATTTTCACGAATTTTGGGATCGCTAGCACCTTGAGCAATAATCAGAACACCTGCTACATTTGGCCGCTCCTCCATAACAATAACGGGTTGAGCAGCTCCATTGGGCATAACCAGTTGATTGTTTTCAATGACCTCCGTGGATTCTCTGGTACCGCCATTTTTATCTGACTCTTTAGTGGTCTTCTTGGTCACGCTGCCATTGGTGGCATAATCTGACCGTAGACTGGAGGCAAGGGTCACAGAAACCTGAACACTCCCGACGCCTGTCATCTGCTGAAGATTTTGCACTAACTTCTTCTCCATTTCTTTTTCAAGAGTCGTGATGCGTGTGACTTCTGGGGTATCAGCAGTCTGCAAGGCCTGATTCATGGGTTGGATCGGCTCACTGCCACCTTTAGCGTAAAAGATCATGAATACTGCGACCACCACTATTACGGCCGGTATTAGGATTTTAGGTTGAATATCTTTAAAGAGATTCATAATGCATTCCTCCTTTGTATTAACCTCGGGTCTAGGAAAAGTTATTCTTCTGTGACATGAATTTGTTCGATGGGAATCTGCATGAAAGCAGCTACTTTAGCTCGAAACTCCTGAGCTACACCAGAGAGCATTGGTTCTCGGTCGCTCTTTGGTTCATTCGTTTCTATAACAACCTCTTCAATGGGTTGGACCCCCCGCTCTTCATGGAATATATGAATAAAGACCTGGCCGATTCGAGGTATGTCAGTCAACCCCCCTGTCCCGGCCGTTAATTCTACATTGACCTGAATGTCCTTAATTTCTTCCATCCCCACTCTTAAGGCTATAATTTGATTGATGATAATGGCTTTGTATTGTTCTTGTACCGCATTCATTCCAATCACCTCACCCTCTTCACCTGAGGCAAGGACCGGCATTTCTTGGGCGGCGTTTTCCGTCCAGGCAGGAATTCCCGTTTCCATCGTCATCCCCAAAAGGGTAGTAATCGGGGTAAGGATAGCGGAGATGACAAAGAGGCCCATCACTAATTTGACGAAACCTTTCATGGATTGAGAAGGAAGTAGCATCTCCAAAAAGCTAGCCAAAAGCAGGATAATCGCTAAGTTGCGGACTACAGTTTGTATACTTTCCAATAACCTCACCTCCCTTAGCGAAGCATGATTGTTAGATTGCCTGAACCAACCACTACAACTATGGCCATAAAGAACATGATTGCTACTGAAGCTACGGATGCGAAGATAAAAATTAGGCTCTTCGACATTTCCTGGAGGGTATCCGCTAATTCCGTCTGTCCAAGGGGCTCAATCAATGCAGATGATATCTTGAACACAAGAATCATGGCCACTAATTTAACCACAGGACCCAAACAAATCAAGGCAAGAGCGATAATCGCTACGATTCCTAGAGCATTCTTGAGCAAGAGCCCGGAAGTAACCACTAATTCCACAGCATCTTTAAAGAATTTACCGACTACAGGAATTAAATCTGCTGAATACTTGGCCGTACGGAGAACAACTCCGTCGGCAACCCCACCGGTGACCCCTTGAACCGTCATCACCCCAATAAATACTGTTAAGAACAATCCCAAGCTCAATTTGCCGGCGAATTCTAACAACCCTGCTAACTTGCTGAGTTTGAATTCACTGGAGATATGATTAAAGAGTTTAAGGACTGCTGCCATAAAGAAAAGGGGCAGAGCTACAGTTTTGATTAAGGTTGCCAGGAAGGCTAAGCTCCCCAAAACTATCGGTTTAAATAAGGCTGCTGTGGTTAAGTTACCCATTGCCGCCAACATGGTCATCATCACCGGTAGAAGGGTCTGCATGAATCCCGTCATATTTTGGATGGCTGTGTATGCCACGTCCATGGCCATTTGAAAGGTGGCAAGGGCTATTCCCATGAGCATCAAAAAGGCAAGGGCTTGTGCCATCTTTCCCACTCCACCGTTGAAGGCGGATTGAAGCTGTTGGAGAACTGCCGTTAATACGGCCAAGATCAAGAGCTTCGCAATGAGCGGCGCACTTACCACGATTTCCTTTCCCAACAAGACCAATAAAGAGTTGCCTATATCCACGGGATTAAGGCTGATCTTTCCTTGGCGTAAATCATCAAACATGTGCGATAAGGAAAAGTTGGGCAATGCTTGTTGAACGTCTCGATCAATTTGTTCCAAGAATCCTCGGACCTCAGTCAAATCCACTTGTTGAGTAAGGTCTGGTAGAGAGCCAGTCTCCTCCTGATCACGGTTCCCATCGACCCCTACTTCAATGGGATTAATCTGAATGGAGTTAATCTCTATACTATCTTGCCCTGCGGCCTCAACCCTCTGAGAAGTTGTCCCACTGCCCATTAAAAAAAAGAGAAGAAAAATAAATATAACCCGCTGAATTCGCTGCATTTTTTCACCTCACGGCAAGAGTCGCATAATAGACTCCAGTATCGCTACGATAATAGGAATCGCCAGAACTAAGACCGCCACTTTGGCGGCAATCTCGATTTTTGTCGCCAGAGCTTTTTCATCCGCATCCCGGCAAATATCGGCACCAAATTCTGCAAGGTAGGCGACCCCGACAATCTTCAGGACAATTATTAAATAATAGGAGCTGATATTAGCCTGATCAGCTAGATTCTGTAGCAAGTCGATGATAATCTTTATTTTGTCTAGAATCAGGGTGAAGATGATGACTCCAGTTAATAGTGTCAGTTGGAGGGCAATTTCTCTTCGCACCTGTTTAAGTACAACCCCAAGAACGGCGGCTACTAAAGCAATTCCTACAATCTGCCATATTTCCACATTCAGACCTCCCTAATAGATCTGAAATACACTGCGTACAAGGTTAAACAGGTCGGCCACGGCCTGAACGACGATATACAGGACAACAACGACGCCAGCTAAAACTGTGAGTTGGGCAATGTCTTTGCGATTAGCCTGCTCAAGGACCATGACAAGAACTCCCACTAGGAGACCGATTCCCGCAATCTTCATGACCATATAAAAATCCATACTATCATCCACTCCATCTGCTCAAATTAAGAAGAGAACTCCAGCAATTCCACCCAAGAATCCGAGATAGGACCACATGTGGGCTTGTTTCTCAGAGCTTTGGGTTGCCTGTTCCTTAACTAGAGAAATCTGCTGCTTCACGAGCTCAATGTGTTTATGCTGCTCTTGGCGATCCGATCGTCCCAGCCCTTTACCGACGTCTTTAATCACCTGCCAATCTCCGGACTTAAGGCAAAAGCGAGGTATCTGATGGTCAATGGTGGCATTCCACGCGGAACTAGCCCCTTCACCCCCTTGCAGTCGCTCAGAAAGTTCTGCAAAAAAATCCGACCATATACCATCCGTTCGTTCCCTTAAAATCGCAAAGGCCTCTGGCAAAGGTGTACTTCCCCAAAATATCTCGGTATCGAGGAGGGCCAGGGCGGTTAGACACTCCCTTAATTCCACCGGTCGCTTGCGAATGAGTGCTGCTCGATAGAGGCCTATGCTTCCGCAGCCCATAATCAATAAGAAGGCTCCAGCCCAAATCACGAATTATCCCTCCCTTACTTTACCTCGATGACAGTCCAGCTCTTGCTTCAAAACGATAACCTCTTCCACTGTTCCGGGGCCATGACGCCGACTGAGGACCACGACCCGTTCAAAGACTCCGGATTCAAACAACACTCTTAAAGTTGGGCGGCTTAACGCCTCTTCGAGATTTAAAGCGTGAGCGGTACTTAGAATTTTCACACCCGTTCGTAAAGCATCCAGCACCGCCTCCACATCTTCCGGATGTCCTAATTCATCGACAGCAATCACTTGGGGAGACATGGAGCGAATCAGCATATTGATTCCCATACGTTTGGGGCAACCATCTAGAATATCGGTGCGATAGCCTAAATTATAGGCAGGGATACCCTGCCACATTCCGGCAAGCTCTCTTCGCTCATCTACTACCCCCACCGTCTGCCCCTGAGTATGGAGAGTAGGACTACCATCGCTAATCTTTTGGATCAAATCTCTTAAAAGGGTGGTTTTTCCTGCCCTTGGGGGTGAAAGAATTAAGGTATGGTACAGTGATCCATCTCTTTTGAGAAGTTTGGGTAGAATATGTTCCGCCTTTCCTTCGACGGCTTTAGCTACTCGAATATTTAATGCAGAAATATGCTTTAAAGTCTGGACTTGACCTTGCTTCAGAATAGCCTCACCCGTAATTCCGACTCGATGACCCCCGGGCAAAGTAATAAATCCCTGTTTCATCTCTTCTTCTGCAGCATAGAGAGAACTTTGAGTCATGCGCTCTAATGCCTGTAAAATATCTTCCCGCTGGATTCGATACCCCTTTTCCGGCGGAACCGCTCTTCCTTGACCATCGATGAAAATTTCTCTATGATTACCAAGAAGTAAAAGAGGCCTTTCCAAGCGCAATCGGATTTCTTCAACATCCTCAAACGCTATCCCCTGAATCTGCAAGAGAATACTAGCCAGATTTTCACCAAACCAGCGACTCAAGTTATCCTGGGTCTGATGCACAGTCCCTTTTCCTCGGTGTTTTGGTTCTGGATTTGAGTTGATGGGATGAAAAGTATAATGCAGCGACACGGTGTTGTCCCCCTTTGTAAAAAGGTATGTCCGAAGGCAAGCTTTTAGACATACGCAGCCAAGTTTTTCGAATAACTTGGCCGACCCAAATAGTGACAACAAAAAAGAGATCGGACTGCCTCTCCCGGCAACCCAATCTCTTTAGCAAGTATTTTTAAAACTGAAGAAGAACTGGCAAAATCATTGGTCTTCTGCGAGTTCTATCCCAGAGGTATTGACTTAGGGATTCATGGATACCCCCTCGGAGCACTCCCCATTCCCATCGTTCTCTGCCAATCTGGGTTTCAATACTGGCTGCCACAACTTTCTTAGCCCCCTCCACTAATTCTTCTGCTTCTTTCATAAAAGTGAAGCCACGGGAGATAATATCAGGCCCCGATACCAAGGTGGTCGGCGAACCTTTGCTGAGTGCTGCCACCACGACGACAACTCCATCTTGAGAGAGCTGCTGTCGATCTCTCAAGACGATCTGCCCCACATCGCCGATGCCCAATCCATCCACAAAAACGCTTCCCGATTCAACACGTTCTGCCAGTTCCATCGTCTGTCCGTCTAGTAGCACTCGAGTTCCAATCTGAGTCAAGGCAATCTTTTTGTCATGATAGCCCATAAGTTTGCCGATCTTACTAAATGCCACCTGATGACGCACTTCACCGTGATGAGGAATTAAGAATTTGGGCCGCGTTAAGCGGATAACTAATTTAATCTCTTCTTGGTTGGCATGACCTGAAACATGAACCAAACCCATATCCTTCGTGATCACATCCGCACCAATTTGGAAAAGGTGATTGATGGTCCTGCCAATGAGTTTTTCATTTCCCGGAACAGGAGTTGCCGAAATCACTACAGTATCTCCTGCCGAAACATTGACCTGACGATGACTTCCGGTGGCCATCCGGGTCAGAGCCGCTAGCGGTTCGCCCTGACTTCCGGTTGTTAAGATGAGTAATCTGGAAGGAGCAATCTCATTTACATCGCTGGTATCAATCAATATCTCTGGATCAGGGAGGTGTAGATAACCTAAATCCCGCGCCGTGGCTACCACTGCCTCCATGCTCCGACCAACCACACATATTTTTCGTTTTAGAATAGCTGCAGCTTCAATGGCTTGTTGAATTCGATGAACGTTAGATGCAAAGGTAGCCATGATAATTTTCCCTTCTGCTCTGGAGAAAGCGTCCATTAGGGTCTTTCCGACGACCTTCTCCGAGATGGTCGAGCCACTGCGCTCCGCATTCGTTGAATCACAGAGCAACGCCAGCACTCCTTCTTGGCCCCAAGCAGCTAACTTCCCCAGATCCATTTCTTGACCATCAATAGGGGTATAGTCTACTTTAAAGTCCCCCGTGTAAATGACCCTGCCGATGGGAGTCAATATACCATAACCCACGGCATCCGGTATACTATGAGTGACTCGAAAGGCTTCAACTTCAAAGTCTCCGGCTTTAATCGGTTCACCGGGATTGATGACTCTGAATTTATCTTCGGGATACCCTCCCCGTTCTCTTAGTTTCGCTTTGACCAATCCTAGGGTCAACTTCGTGCCATAGACAGGAACCTGCAATTTTGGCAGGATAAACGGCAGTCCACCAATATGATCTTCATGTCCATGGGTGATAAATATCCCTAGAATTTTATCTTTGCGTTTCTCTAGATAGGATATGTCCGGTATAACAAGATCAATCCTAACAATTCATCATCAGGGAACTTAACCCCACCATCAATGACGATTATGGAATCACCATACTCAAAGACCAATAGATTCTTGCCAATTTCTCCGGTTCCGCCCAAGGGAATCACACTTAATTTCATAAAACAAAAAACCTCCTCTGGTAGACCTTTTCTAACAAAAGGTTTCCCGAAAGGAGGAGTTATGATTCTAAATACATAGTTCGATATTAAGCAGACTTAAAGGTTCTTTCATTTATGCCCTTTGGACATAGTTACCGGTTCGTGTATCGATTATCAGCTTTTCGCCTTCGTTAACAAAGAAAGGCACTTGAACTACAGCACCTGTCTCTAGGGTAGCAGGCTTAGATCCGCCCGTTGCGGTATCACCGCGAACACCAGGCTCGGTATGAGCCACTTCAAGCACAACCGTATTAGGAAGATCGACACCGATGACAGCACCATTAAAGAAGAGCACACCCAAATTCATGTTCTCTTTCAGATATTTTACCCCATCACCAATTTGAGCATCCGTTAAGGAGGTTTGCTCATAGCTTTCGTTATCCATTACCGCATAAAAATCGCCATCTTTATACAAGTATTGCATTTCCCGGCGCTCCACATGTGCCTTCGGCACCTTTTCGCCCGCATTAAACTTCCGCTCAACAATTCCTCCGGTCTTTACATTCTTTAACTTTGTTCTTACGAAAGCAGCACCCTTACCAGGCTTAACATGTTGAAACTCAACAATTGTATACACATCATTATCCACTTCAATCGTCACGCCAGTCTTAAACTCATTGGATGAAATCATAAAATATCCCCCTAAATATCATTTAATATTTATTAATTAGCTTGTCCCACTCGAAACGAATTTACTTCGATAAGACAAAATTTTACCAATATACAAGCAAGCATTCTAATCATGAACTAGCTATGCCTGCCGTGTCAAGAGCTCAAGTGCATATTGCATAGCTAAACTATAGCTTTTTCCTCCCAAGCCAGAGATCTGTCCTCGGCAGACCGGAGCGATGACCGAGGTCTTCCGAAACTCTTCTCGTGCATGAATATTAGATAAGTGAACCTCAATCGTCGGCACCTGAACGCTGGCAATAGCATCACGAATAGCGTAGCTATAATGTGTCCATGCTCCAGGGTTAATAATTAAGAAATCTTCAGGTCCCATGCTATGGATCCATTGAATGATTTCCCCCTCAAAGTTAGTTTGAGCTACTTGAATCGGAATACCTGCCGTTTCCGCCCGCTTGATTAATGCCTGATTGATGTCTTCTAGAGTTTGCGTCCCATACTTCTCTGGTTCTCGACTGCCTAACAGATTCATATTGGGGCCATGTAGCACCCAAAGCTTTCCCATGACCTTCACTTCCTTAAATCACGCCATTTACCACAAAATCTTACCATAATTTTGTTCATTCGACTAGTAGAATGAACAAAAATTAAAAAAATAGAGCCCGAGGCTCAATTTCCGAGGATTTACTGTTATTTGGGTTACTTGGGTTATTTGGCTTGCTTTCTTCACAAGCCAGATGAGTCCGGACGAGTATCAGAACGCAGTTCGCTGATTTGAGAGAGCTCAGGAGCAGCATTGCCTGGTCGGTTACTCACTTGACTTCCTTGGTTCATTCCACCATCATTTGCGGACATCGACCGAGGTGGGTCGCTCATTAAGCGTGGGGAGTGAATTATATTTACATTACTAAGCATAATCTGAACTTCACAGGGTCCATTTATGCCGTGGGGCTGAACCTTGCGAATTTCGGTTCTCGGTACCAGGAGATGTATTTCATGAGGGATTTTGCTTTCGCCAATCCGTTTTACCCTGAATTTTACTCCTTCGATCTCCATCTCAATATCATCTAAATGATCCCCTGCATACTCCATCCCTTGCTGTGGGGTAATCATGGCATATTGTTCGTTACCTCTGGGATTCGTCATTCTAGGCAGGTAAACCTTCTGACCAATTTGCAGATAGTCCGGATTTAAACCCGGGTTGGCTACCTGCCATTCTGCGCAGGTACCTCCCCACCGTTGTGCAAGCCGGTAAAAGGTATCTCCCTGTTGAATCACATACTCTTCCACGGGCACACCCCCTCTCTCCCATCTTATGGCGAAGAGAAGTTGTCAGGTGCCACAAAATAAATCTTCAGGAGAACTTCTCCTCCACCTTTACCTAAGGCAGCCTCTTCTACCCCAATGGCTTGGTCCCCTATACCTTCAACCCGAATTAATCCCTTCTCTATTCCCTGCCAGGGTCCTTGGAGCTTAAAGCGAATTGATGCGGAATGGAGAAGGGAGGCGTTGTTTCCTTCATTAAGAATATCCTCTAAATTGTAGGAACGGACATTCACGTCCTCTGTCCTGAATATCTCTACGCATTCATCGATAGTCACCAATAAATCATCCAAACGAGGGATATCTTCAGCTAATCTCTCGCCGGAGCTCTGAACTGAAGCTAATGACTCATCTAAAGCCGATTCTTCAAGAAGACTCTGGTATTCAAGCCAGTTAAGCAGGAGTCTCCCACTAACTAAGCAAAGCACAACAAATAAGCCTAGGAGGGCTATTTCAAGTATTTTTGCAGTCGGTTTCATGAATATTTTCCAGGGTCTATTCATGGCGCACGGCCTTTAATGTGAATTGAATAGGCATGTGCTCCACAAGGGGTTTCTCTGCTACATGATAGTTGCTCAACACGACATTTTCCCATCCCCCAGCTTCGAGATCTTGAAATACACTTTGCACTTCCAGCGACTCCTTGGCCACCCCTTGCATCAGTAAGTTATTCCCTTTGAGTTCCATCCGCTCGAGCTGAATTCTCTCTGGATTATAAGATGATAATTCTTGCATAGCTAGACCGACTGTGGTCGGACTGTTTTTAACCATTACCCAAGCTTCTACTTGCTCTCTCTGTTGTTCTTCTGCTAAAGCTACGTTAGCCTTCATTTCACGAAGTCCGTTAACTTCATTATGCATGTTATCTAAGGTGTATCGAGAGGATGCCAGCATACCCAGTCCAATTAAATTGATGAGCAAAAGAAATCCTGCAGTTACCGTTTTCACGCGGTGGGACTTTTTCTTTCTCATTTCCCCTCGCCAAAAATTATTAAGGGGGTTTTTCTCTTGATCAAGAGCTATTCCCAATACGGTTAGAAGTTTTTCCGGCTCGGGGCAAGGTATGGCTTGAAGCAGTTCCTTGTCAAATGCAGCATAGAACGCTTCATCCACCTCTTGTAAAACGGACTCTTGTCCATGGACACGGTGCAGATATTCCACGATTCGTTTGCCCAATTCAGCCGTCTCACTCCCCCGACCCCAGAGGATCCTATGCAAGTCACCTTGCTCGTTGTATGAAGAAAAATGAAGCAACAGCCGATGAATCTCTCTATCCCATTCTTTCTCCCCATAGCTATAAGCAGCTGCAGGTACGCTCCGGATCATCTCTGGAGTCTTCCCCTTATAGTAAATGCCTAAAATCTGACCAGCTTCTTGACGGAGAATAAGGGTATTGTCCTGTGGTTTAAATTTCAGAGCATTTCCCCAGACTAATTGAGAAAAGCTCACCCGCTCAATCTCAATATCTGCTGCTTGAAAACTGGATACAAGAGGAGTAAGGACTGATTTCCTTATGCCCGCTAAAATCACGTTTAAGCGAGGGGGGGAACTTTTCTCTTCACGAATCAAATAATCAACCATCAATTCTTTTTTAGGAATCGGTATCTCTTCTTCAGCTAAGTAATTTAGGAGTCCTTTGCGATCACCTTTTCTAGCCCAAGGGAGAGAATACTCACGGATGAATTGGTTTTGGATGGGTAAACCAATCCGTAGTTTTAGATGACAAGGCAATCTAAACTCGACTTTTCGTTCCTCTACGTACCTCTTGACAATCGATAGGAATTCCCCGGGTTGTTGAACCTTGCCCTGCTCGATGATGCCTAGAGGAAGAGGGACCGTTTCAAACTTTTCAACTGCAATAATAGCGTTCCCTTCTCTACCTTTATAAGAGCACCAAAGCCAACGCAATTCGTCCGCGGTTATCTCCACACATACTTTCCACCGAACCTGTGAGATCATGAGTTGACCCTCCAGAAATGAATACTATTAGCTAACAAGGGTGGTGTATACAGTTATTATTTGCTTCCCCCAAAAGAAGACAATCCAGGCCCCTAAAACCAGATAAGGCCCAAAGGGAATCTGATCACGGAAGGTTCGCATCTGAAAAGATATCATGGCCAGCCCAACTATTGATCCCACAAAACTAGCGATGAAGATAGCAATGAATATCTCCGGCACTCCAAAGAAGGCCCCTAGCCCAGCGATGAGTTTTACATCCCCAAAGCCCATGCCTTGGGGATAGCTCCAGGCAATCAGCCAAAATACCCCCCCAACGCCTAGGGCTGTTCCGAGGCTTTCCCACCCTGAAAGGCCATGAGGCGAAGCAAAACCTACCACAATACCGATTACCAGTAACGGGAGAGTGAACAGATCCGGCAAACGAAAAGTATCCCAATCGATTGCGGCTAGGACTAGAAGGGTGGAAAGAAAATAGAAGTTAATTACTAACTGGAGTATAGATCCTGTGTTGTCTTGCCAGGTGGCGAAAAAGTACAGTACACCGTTAAGAAGCTCCAATAGAGGATAACGCCAGGAAATCTTTGTCTGGCATAGCGAACATCGCCCTTTTAGAAACAGAAAGCTTAGGATGGGTATTAATTCCCAAGGTCGGAGATGATGTCCACAGGAAGTACAGTGAGACCCAGGGAAGACTACAGATTCTCCTCGAGGCAGACGGTAAATAACTACATTCAAAAAACTACCGATTATAATCCCTAATAGTCCAAAAAATAAAGAGGCTTCAATTCCCACGCGCTTCGTCCTTTCCATGTGTAAAACTAAGTTAATTTGCCGAGCTCCACAACACCTTGTTTAGCCCTGAGTCGTAGACTCGTACTTCCGCTGCAGAACCATCCGTTGTTAGATATAACATGATAAGATTGCTCTCCGCATCATCAGGTATCGATCCGTCTGCTGATAATGAGGCAACTCCAAAACCTTTTTTACCTGCCGCAGCGTCTTGTTGGGTATTATCTTGGGTGAGTTTGCTAATATACTTAGGAATAAGTGGGGCGGCTGTAATATTTCCACTCGTATCGCGGATGATTTCCATTGTTTTTGGGTAAATTCCATTTTCTACTTGATAGCGGTCTAAAGCAGACTTCACTTGGTGACCTGTCGAAATATCGGCATTCCTTCGCGCTATCTCTGAGCTCGCACTCAATCTGGGAATAACAATAGCAGACAGCATAGCTAGAATAAAGACCACTAATAAGACTTCTACTAAGGTAAACCCCTGTTGTGCTTCTTTACCTTTCCTTTGCTCAAACTGCATATTTCGTTCACTCCTTCTAGGAAATAGGGAGCACTTACTGAATATGTGTCCCAAGATCGAAAATAGGCAACAGTACACCAACGGCTACAAGTCCTATGATTCCCGCTAAGACCATCACAAGCAAAGGCCCAATAAGGTTTGGAACCCTATTCATTTGGTCTTCAAGCTCCATTCGGAACAGCTTGCTCAAATGATGCAGCATGGGACTAAGCTGCCCAGACTCTTCTCCCACTTCAATCATCTGCGCAGCATCCTTGGGAAAACCACCCGTATGCAGAAGGACGGGGGCCAATCTTCGGCCCATTCGGGCTGCCTCCTCAAGCTCGAGGACAAGGTTCTTCATTGAAAAGGTCTGTACTGTATCTCGAGTCAACCTTAATGCTTCCAAGAGGGGGACTCCAGCCTCTAGTAGCGTCCCTAACACCTGAGAAAATTTCAGATGATCATTCAGTTGATACACTTTGCCGAAAAGAGGTATATAACATAACTTGTCCCTGAATTTCTCTTGCCAGTAATCCTGATTGCGGATACGTAGCACTATAAAAGATAAAATCCCTCCCAAACCAATCAAAAGGATCAATGCGGGTAAGCTATGGGAAACTCGAAAAATAATCTGTGTAAGCATTGGGAGTTCAGCCCCCATGCTCAGGAAAATTCGCTCATAGACTGGCAATACCATGAGGCTTAATGTATAGATGATTCCTAAAGTCAGTATTAGAAGCAAGAGAGGATAAGCTAGAATTCCCCTTAATTTGCTCCGATACTTATGCTCCTCCATTAATTCTCCGGATAATGTGCCAAGAGCCTCGGGCATCTTGCCTGCTCGTTCCCCTGCTTGAACCATCGCCTTAATATAAGGAGTAGGGGGAAGAGCCATGACCTCCAGAGCATCGGAAAACTCTGCCCCTGCTTCCAGCTGTTCTATTACCTGATCCCATCCGTAACGGTTGATTCGAGATGTTTTATGCTGCTTTGCCAGGATATCAATAGCAAGAAGTAAAGGAATTCCTGCTTGGAGCAGGAGAGCTAGGCGGTGGGTGATACTTGCCCAGATCCTGAGTTTGTCACTTTTCACATTCAAATAATTAAGATACCCCATCAATAGGGTTAGCTTACGCCCTCGAGGCACAATGGCTAAGGGATAATATCCTTTGGCATATAAACGCTTTCTAACCTCTGTATCATGCTTTACGTCCCATATTCCTTCGAAGGTATTCCCTTCTTGATCCAAGGCCTTCCAGGAAAAACTGTAATTCCTCATTACTATTCCCTCTTTAACGTTAGCAATATTTTACTCTCCTAACTCGGTATTCGACTGGTGGAATGCCATATCTCTTCAAGGCTCGTAAGTCCTTCTTGAACTTTCCTATAGCCATCTATGCGCAAGGACACCATCCCTCCGGCAATAGCTCTTTCTTCTATCCAATGTGAACCTTTACCTTCTAAGACCAATTCTTTTATGTCCTGATGATAGAGAAGTAGTTCATGGATGCCAATTCTCCCTGAATATCCCGTCTCTCGGCAGAAAGGACATCCTTGGGCCTTATAGACTTGCCCGATGCCCTCTGGAAGATCCATAACCTCCCTCTCTAGAAAGTCCAGATTCCAAGGCACCTTGCAATGATTGCAAAGACGACGAACTAAGCGTTGGGACAAAACACCCCGCACAACTGCAGCAACGAGATAGGGTTCGATTCCCATATCCAGAAGACGTGTGAAGGCTTCAGCTGCTGTATTGGTATGTAAAGTGGATAAAACAAGATGTCCGGTCAAGGCCGCAGCTATGGCAATACGAGCAGTCTCCTCATCACGGATTTCACCAATCATAATCACATCGGGATCCTGCCTCAAAATCGAACGCAGTCCTTGCGCAAAAGTCAACCCAATCTTTGGCTGAACCTGTACGGATACAACTCCAGGCAGCTGATACTCTACCGGATCTTCAATAGACACCAGATTGAGTGTTTCAGAGACCAGCTCCTGTAACAAAGCGTAGAGAGTTGTGGTTTTCCCGCTACCCGTCGGCCCGACCACAAGAATAATGCCGTGGGGTTCCTTGATCAAACGTCGAAGCCTGCTTTCAACCTCTAGGCTCATGCCTAGAGACAGTAAAGTGCGTTTTGCCGTATCCACATCGAGTATACGCACCACGATTTTCTCCCCATAGATACTAGGAAGACTGGAGACTCGAAGATCAATCGTTTTGCCATTGACTGCAAACGTACTTCTTCCATCTTGGGGAAGGCGGCGTTCCGACACATCCATACCTGACATAATTTTTATTCGCGCAAGAAGATTCCGCGCAACCCCCAGAGGGAAGGAACGTTTAGTTTCCAGCTTACCATCAATTCGAAACCGCACTCGTAATGCGGCTTCTCCGGGCTCCCAATGAATATCGCTTGCCCCTAGCATGATAGCCTCCCCAAGAAGAAAGTCCACCAATTGGATGGTGGGAGCGTCATGCCCTTCCTCACAATCTAAGCCTCTAATCCGTTCCGTCCCTCGGTCCGTTAATTCCTCCTGACCCAAGGCCAGTTCAGCAATACTCTTCTCAACGGTGAGGAACTTTTTAATGGCGGACACCACCTGATCCTCAGAGACGAGCAAGGGTTCCACTTCAAATCCTGTTAATATTCGAATATTCTCCACGGCACGATGATTACCTGGATCGAACATGGCTACCTGGATAATTCTATCTTTTATTTCTACTGGGATAGCACCGTAACGCATAGCTGCTTCTTCGTTTAATAAGGAGGCCACTTTCGGGTCAATAGTGACTTGATTCAGATCGATTTGAGCAACGCCTAAGTACTTGCTGAGTTCATTGAGCATTTGTTCCTTAGTCAGCACCTTCTTGTTCGTCAAAATCTCGCCAAGCCGCGCACCTGTTTCCTTTTGTTCGCGTAAAGCCTCGGCCAGTTGACTAGGGTCAATACTATTCTGTGCCATGAGATATTGACCAAATCCTCCCCCGAGTGATGTAGAGTGCTTCCATTTCTCTTTTAAGTTTACTTGGTAATGAGCCTTCTGGCGGCGATTGCCCCAAAGAGTTATCTTATTCATCTCCATGAATCTCCTGATACTGTTCAATTTCCCATTGTTCATCCACTTTTAGAAGTATCACTTTTATTTTGCGCTTGATCTGCCCATAGTGTGCTGATGAAGTCAGGGCATATCTCCCTTCATTGCCTACAACCTGAACATGCACATTACCATCCCCGATACGAAGATCTCCTTCGCTAAAGCTTGGATCCTCTCTTAGCTTTACCTTAACCCACTCTATCCCACTCTCCGCTCCATAGACTGCTTGGCGGGAGCTGACCTCCTTACGAGCAATTTTGTTTTCTCCATGGGCTTGAACATACATTTCCAACCCATAGGCTGAAAGAGTAGCTAAAAGTACAAGCATAAGCAGGGTAATGTAGCCTAATTCACGGTGTCTCGCACCCTGATTTTTCCTTGCCAAAACACATTCTGTTTCCTTATTTGCCCTTGGAAGCTTATGGTCCATAGTCCCGACTCTCCTTGATCGCAATTCCAATCCACAATTCCACTGACTACTGGGTTATCAATTCCTTTATGGACTCGGTAGAAATCTTTAACACCATCATTATTTTTATCCTCCAGGTAATAATGATCACTATCAGCCTCTCTACTAGGGTTTACCGTTAAAGTCCATTTTCCGTTTTTGTTCGCCCACTGTACGGACTCCGCTTCACGGATGGCATCACTGACTAATCTCCCGGCAGTGACAGCGGCATAATGAGCCTCCATCTTATCTTTGCAAACCCGGCTAGTGCCCCATTGGTCAAGGAATAACTGTAAGGATACCACCAAGAGTATCCCCGTAAGTAGTAAGGAAAACAAAACCTCAACTAAGGTAAAGCCTAGATCGCTATATCGGATTTGGCCATCCATCTAGGTCACCCTCCTCCAAGCCATCATTGCATAGCATAAAGATTTTCCAAGCAATAAACCCGTACACTTCCTTGTTCTAGCCAAGCTATCTCCACCCTCACCCGTATTAGCTCCTCCGGGAGTTCCCAATCAGCATCTATCGTCCAACGGAAGATTCCCTCCCATCCTTCTACTTCTCCTCCGGGTAGACAACGACCGGCATTGATGTTATCCCGCCAAGAATCCCCAGCAAGGGATTCCAAAATGCTTTGGGCCTTATTGGCCGCTTCCGTGATTCGGAGTGCTTGTTCAGCTTCTTTTATAGCACTTTCGCTTAAGCCATATAAAGCAGCAAAGCCCAGTGTGAAAAGAAATAGGGCTAGGACCACATCCAATAAAACGAAGCCTTGATTGCGGTTAATCGTCATGGGTTATTTTTCCTCTTTCGTCCAGCTCATAGGGTTCTCCGCCCCTTGTTGGCTTAACTAATTCCTCGTCGAGATAGGGTCCCCGCCAGCCTTTGACCTCAGGAGGGGATAAATACAAATCTTCCAGTCGCTGGGGCAGTACTCCCGTATCCATTTTATATAGCTCGACTGCCCCTTCAATACGTACTCGATTCGCAGCATCGATCTGTGTGCGAGTGACACCATCGGCAGAACTGAATCGAGGTGCAGCAATTGATATGACTGCCATGATAAGAAAAAGGATTAACAGCATTTCAAGTAAAGTAAAACCTTCTTGGCTTCTCTTCTCCATAAAATAGCCCCATTCTCCTATATCATATAGTAAATTAGTCCTAATCCGATTAAACAATACTATTCTACTAATTCCATAAAGAAATCCTTCTTCTTTATTCTCATTAGACATTCTTTCTCTAATTTAGAGCAATGTTTTCTTCTTGCTTCAAGATAATCCTTTTTTTGGTATTTTACGACAATTCTAGAAAAAAAGGGTGGACAGATATAAACAATATCTACCACCCAAAAAAATAAACCAAGTAAGAACAAAAATAAAATTACTTAATGACCTTCTTCCAGGCCCGCATGATCTCTTCATCCTTAGCATCGCGAACCACAATTGCTTGACCGATCCCTTTCGGTAAAACTAAGACCTTTTGTCCTTGATAGTTTTTCTTATCCGCTCCCATGAGATCGATTAGGGTTTGGGGATTTTTCCCTTTAATGCTTACGGGCAACCCGAAACTCTTAAGAAGATTTATCAACCGTTGTACCTCAGCATTGGACATCAATCCCCGTTCTTGTGCTAGATGAGTAGCTGCCACCATGCCAATACTCACCCCTTGTCCATGGGTAATCCCTTGATAGGCCATCTCAGCTTCGAGAGCGTGGCCAAAACTATGTCCGAAGTTAAGAAACATCCTCTTGCCTTGCTCTGTCTCGTCCTCAGAAACCAGCTTAACTTTAACAGCAGAGGAGCGGGAAGCGAGCTCTTTGTATAATTCTGGCTTACGTGCCTTTATATCTTGTGCATGTCTTTCAACAAAAGAAAGCAGCTCTTCATCAGCGATGACTGCGTGCTTCACGGTTTCAGCAAGACCGTTAAGCATTTCCTCCCAAGGGAGGGTTTCTAAGGTGCTAAAATCTGTCCAAACCGCTAGAGGGGGATAAAAATCACCCAAGAGATTCTTCCCGGCCGGATGATTTACCGCTACCTTCCCACCGATACTACTATCGACCATGGCCAGAAGGGTTGTGGGAATCTGCACATAGCGCATACCCCGCATAAACATGCTAGCGAAGAAACCGGCTAAATCTCCAATTACTCCGCCGCCCAGTGCTAAGACCACAGTTTTCCGATCAGCACCATAAGCGATTGCCGCTGAAGTTAATTCACTAATTCGTTCTAAGGATTTCTCCTCCTCACCTTGAGGTACGATCAAGGTATCCACTCGAAAAGATGGGAGTCCCTTTTTCAGCGAATCCAGATAGAGCTCAGCGATATTGGGATGAGTAACCACTAATAGGTGCTCCCCCATCCCGATGCGGGTGGCTAAATATTCCCCCAGATTTTCTAGTGTTACCCCCAGAAAAACTGGATAAGGTTTCTCTGATGCTACATCAATCCTCTGTCCCTGCATGCAGCGCACCTCCTTCACAACGGTCAAATATTTCTTGGACAACTTCGTCAATCCCTTTATCTGTTGTATCAACAGTCCAATTGGCTTGATTATAGATGGGTTGTCTCTTTGCCCACAACTCCTCTACCACTTGCCGGTCGCCCCTAAGCAGAGGACGATCATTCCGATAGCCAATACGCTTATAGATCTCATCAAGTGGGGCATATAAACCAATAATTACACCGCTCTGAGCCAAGTCCTGCCAGTTATCAGGGTTTAAGACTGTCCCTCCGCCTGTAGCAATGACATAGCCCTTTTGGTCGGCTAGACGCTTTACTAGAAGTCGCTCTTCCGATCGAAAACGCGTTTCTCCGTGCCTGCGAAAAATCTCCGAGACAGTCATTTCGGTTAACCTCTCAATTTCCACATCTGTATCAATAAAATCCCGACCCAAAAGTTTAGCTAACCGCCTACCGACTGTGCTTTTACCTGTTCCCATAAAGCCTACAAGAATAACATTATCCTTGGGAGCATCCATCCCAATACGATTTATATCCTTTGTCATACTATTGTCCATACTATTGTCCATATTATTGCTCACTCACATATTGAAAATAATCCCGCCAAGCCTTATGCAACTCTTCCCAAGTATCTGAAGGGAACTTTTCTAGAACTGCCTGAAGAATCTCCCATCCCACCACATGCCGGAGAACAATCAGGGCTGCCGGAACCGCGCACACATCACTGCGCTCTACGCTGGCTTCCATTATCTCTTTACTCTCCATATTAACCGTTTGGAGAGGACTGTAAAGGGTAGGAATGGGTTTCATGACTGCTTGAAGAACAATGGGTTCGCCATTGGTCATGCCCCCCTCAATTCCTCCCGCATTATTACTAAAACGATAATAACCACGACCGTCATCATAGCCGATGGGATCATGCACCTCTGACCCAAAGTGTTCCCCCGCTGCAAAGCCCATACCGAAAGAAACACCCTTCATAGCCTGCACGGATAACACGGCCTGAGCTAGGCGACCATCCAGCTTTCTGTCCCACTGCACATATGAACCTAGTCCGGGTGGTAGATGGTCCACTTGAACTTGTAATATCCCCCCTAGGGATTCGCCCTTAATCTGTGCTTCTTTGAGCTGGGCATATAAGGCTTCCTCACTTTGAGCATCCCCAACCTTCCATTCCGAAGCATCAACCCTCTCCCAGTGCTCAGGTGAATCTTCCATCTGTAGTTGGATTTTCCCCACCCCGAGAACTTGCCCACGAATCTCTACCCCAAGGGCAGTTAAGATTTGCAGAGCAACGTTACCCACTGCCACTCGCATGGCAGTCTCTCGGGCACTTGCTCGCTCTAAGACGTTGCGCACTTCTGTTCGGTACTTCAGATGACCTGTTAAATCCGCATGCCCAGGCCGAGGGGTGGTAACTTTACGGCTTTCCAAGTCAGCGTCACTGCCCCAAGCCATTACTTTTTCCCAATTAGTCCAATCGCGATTAAGGATTTCCAGGGCAATGGGAGCACCTGTAGTTACTCCGCCCCGAATTCCCGAAAGAATAACGACCTGATCCTTTTCTATTTTCATCCGTCCCCCGCGACCGGGGCCTTTTTGCCTCTCCTGTAGAGCCTGGTCGATTAGTTCTTTATCTATCTTCGCTCCTGCCGGTACCCCTTCCAGAATGCCCACAAGCTTAGGTCCGTGGGATTCCCCAGCTGTTAAATAACGCATTACTTGCCCTCCTCATTTTACTTCCTCCCGAACTCTGCCTGTAATCAATGCCGTAATCACATTTCTTGTGCTCTTGCCATTGGTCAGGGAAATCGTACC